>JABFGK010000002.1 GCA_013112555.1 Planctomycetota bacterium
CGTCGCTGCGATTTCCCATTGCCGACACGGCCCGGACTGGAAACTCGGCCTCGGGTAAGGAGTACAACAACTACGACTTCGATCAGCCCAACAGTTTCGGGCAACGCTGGCTGCCGAGCCGTTCAGCGATATTCGCGACCTCAATCTCAGTGCCGTCGGCGAGTTCCAGGTGGACGAGGAATGGTCGGGTATGTCAAGCGGCGGGTCAGGATGGCTGGGGAGTCGGGTGCTGATACGGGCGATATGACCACGTTCCTCCGGCCGAGGCGGAGTCGGGTATCGGTTTTCGGATTCACTTGAAATGACCTTCGGGGCTGTCGTGTCAACCTGTGACCGAGGACGACGTGCTGATACTCCCGGCCATCACGGCCATGTGGAACATCAACGAGCCGCTGACTTGAGGGTGATGGTCTGGGGGCCGAGTTGTCCTATGCCATTGATGATGAGACGTGGATCGAAGGCTGTGGAAGATGGGAGAACCGGCGCTTCCGGTTGGAAGATGACGTGCTGGGGCTCGGTTCGGTGATCGAGGAGACGGCTATCCCGGTGTACCTGCATCTGAGACGGGCTGCAAGGGGCAACGGGCTGAGTCTGGATCTGTCAGCCGGGGCGATCGTGGGTCGTGAGTTTGATATCGAGGACCGCGATGGGGCGCAACGGGACCACGGTCGACGGCGATGCCGGGTTCTTCGCATCGGTCGGGTTTCGGTACGACTTGAGGTTGAGAAGGATGACTCCACGGATTGCGATCTGTGGGCCGCGTAAGAGTGGGATCGCCAATGCATGCACAGTTCCAGAATCGTCGGTACTTCGATCCTGTTTCGCTACATTGTTGCCACAGATATCTCCACACGCTCGTGATCGGTTCCGGTGTGGCTGGCCTGCGCGCGCGCTGGCATCAAACACGGGAAGTGATTCCGGTGACGAAGTCGGATGTCGATCGGTCGGCCACGGGCTCGGGCGGTGGCAGCCGTCCTCGAAACGACCGATACGGACGATGCCGTCGAATCTCATATCCAGGACACATTGACGGCCGGGTGCGGCCTCTGTTCACTCCTCGGTTGTTGAGCAAGTCGTACGATTTGGCACGGCCCGGATCGAGGAGTTGCTCAGTTGGGGTACGTGTTTGATCTGGATGAGAACGGTCGGCCGGCCCGGGCTCGAGAGGGCGGGCGCATCGCGACCACCGAGCACTCCATGCAGGCGGCGATGCCACCGGTAAGGAAGTCGTCCGGTGCCTGTCAAGCCGTGCGTGCGATGTGCCGGCCATCCGGATCTTTGATCACTGTTTTCGCGCTCGATCTGCTGACGACATCCGATAGCGGCAACGGTTCGGTTGTCGGGGCCATCACCCATCACCCGGAAGTATGGTCTGCAGGTGATTCAGCTCATGCCACGATCATCGCGATGGGCGGGTCGGGACAGGCGTATCGGAGACGGCCCAATCCGCTGGTCTGTACGGGCGACGGGGTCGCCATGGCCTATCGGGCCGGGGCTGCATTGGCTGACATGGCCTTTGTGCAGCTTCACCTGACCACGCTGTACGTTGCCGGCTCCGGAACGGGCGTTGATCAGCAGCGGTGCGTGGCGAAGGGGCTTATCTGGTCGATCGGCGGGAAAACCGGTTCATGGTGGGACGCCATGAGATGGCTGGAGTTGGCCCCCGCGCGACGTGGTGAGTCGCTCGATTATTGAGCATCTGGTCGAGACCGGGAGACGAACGTCGCGCTCTCGATGCCCGCCACTTCAAGCCGGGCTTCTTTTCAGAAACGATTCCCGGGGATCTCAGAAACTGGCCCGGATTCCGGGATCGATCCCGGTGACGATCTGATTCCGGTCAATCCGGGGCACACTACACGATCGGCGGGATCTGGGTGGAGATGCCGCCCGAAGTACCATCAACCTTGGGCTCTACGCGTGCGGCGAATCATCATGCAGCGGCCTGCATGGAGGCAACAGACTGGCCAGCAACGAGTTTGCTCGAAGGGCTCTTGTGTACGGGGAGCTCGCCGGGGAGGATGAGCGGCGGAGTGGCCGGCCGACCGTCACCGAAATGGAAACGAAAATGGTGGGCGGGCCGGTCTGTCAGAGTCATCGAAGCTGATCATTTCTGACATACCGCTGTCGGATCGCGGCTAGTTGGACCTGCACGATGTGCGGTCGAGTCTGCGGAGTGTGATGTATGGCGTCATCTGGGATCGATGCGCGACGGCCCGTTGATGGATGATGTGCGCGAGATGTTCGAGTTCTGGCGACGCTACACACTCGATAAGATCTTCGACGATCCGAAGGGCTGGGAAGTGAGAACATGCTGTACGTCTGCTCCCTGATCTGCGAGCGCCCCGATGGCGACGCGAGAGCAGGCACACACACGAGGGCGGACGAACCGGCACGGCGATCGGACTTTTTGCGTACATGATCTCTGGTCGAGGATGCAGCGGCCTGAGGGATGTGCACTGCATGTGTCCCGTGCGCCGGAGATGCGGCTGCCGACTCCAGATGCCGTCGTTGGGCAAGCGGGCATGAGGGGTGATCGTGGGATCGACCGATTGATCAACATCATCATGCTCGGGCAGCAGTAAGCGGCGCCGCCCCCGGGGTGCGACGGTGCTTGTTACTGGGCCGTCACGGTGTGCCGGCCATCGCGTGCTGATGATCGTTGGCCATCTGTGCGGGTGCGGGTCGCCTGAGAAGGAATCCGACAGGCGCAAGAACCAGGTTTCAGGGTTGGAACGACTGCCAAGCGGCGAGGGCCAGGTCTCGGTCAACGGCAGCCAGCCGGCTTCGATGGCCATCGAGACGGTCGTGGAAAAACTTCCGGATGGGTCGACGAGACTCCTGACGCCGACGCCGGCTCACGTGATCGCACATACCCGGAAGTGCCTCTATGATCTGAATTACGATCTGCTGCTGGAGCAGTTGATCGCGCAAGAGACGAAAAAAGACGCCACGGATCGCGGGCTGACCCTGCAGGAATGTGCTGATTGAGCCAGATAATCTGCGCGATGTGTTGTTGGTGCTGGAACCGCATGTCCGGCGGGATGAGTTCCCCGAATGTGGTGAGCAAGCAGAGCGGCAAGTATCTGAGATGCGAATCTACGGGCGGGCCGCAGAAGGGATGCGCTTCACGACGGTGGAGATGACTCAGGAGATGGGCCGTTCAAGTTGCTGTTGATTCACTGAGCGGCATGGAATGCCGTGTGATTCGTTGATTGCAGAGAGCAGGGTCCGAAGCCGTGATCAGGCGTTCGCAATTTCTTGAGTATGTTGACCGCTTCCCCTCGTGCCGGGTGATCGTGATCGGCCCGAGCGTGCTGGAGGTGGACGTGCCGTGCGACATGCCGCACCTGGCTGCGGATCGGCCGATGCCGGCCATTGCGTACTCGGAGCATTCAGACCATCCGGGAAGTGCTGCGTTGACGGCTGCCACGGTGGCCGCCCTCGGCGGTCATGTCACGCTGGTGACGCCGCTGGGGACCGGTGCGATCGGCAAACGGCTGGCCGCAGTGGCTGATCTGAACGATGTCGAGATCGTCAATGTCAGCCAAGCGGTATCGTGCCCCCAGTTGGCCCGGTTCCTGACGGCCCATCAGCGTCAGTTACTGCAACTCCGCCGCGACTGGCATGCATTTGAAGCAGCAGGCGATGGGAACCCAACGCTTGATCAATCACAGATCGAACGGATCATGGCATCGGGCGACGATGGGCTGGGCTGTGTGTGTGTCGTCGATGGTCAGCCGCGGATGAATCACGGCACGATGGTGCAGGCCTTGATTGAGGCAGCCGGGAGCCGAGGGCATCTCGACGGTCTTCGATGCAGCCCGCGGCAAGGAGCAGTCAGGGAGCCGCTGCGTGACGGTGCATTCGACCACTTGATTTGCAATGAGACCGAATGCCGGGCACTGAACGAATCGCGGACCGGCAATGGTCATGGGGCTCCTGACGCTCTGCAGGCAGCGCGCGGGCTGGCCGGCACCTGGAGTCGCCATGTCGTCCTGACGCAGGGGCCCAACGGCGTGACGGCCGTATCGGCCGGGGCGAATGTGACGATGACGCCGATACCACGACGATTCGGACGACCCGACGGGCACTGGCCGAACGACGCGGGGTCGGGTTTGTCTTTTCCGGGGTCTATTCGCTGGCCGTCGCAGCCGGGGCGAGTGCAGCCGAGGCAGCGTTCCTGGCCGGCGAGGCGTCGAGCATAGCCGTGAGCAGGCCGGGGCCGAAGACGGTGGCACGGGACGACCTGTTGCAGGTCGCCTACCGCGAGATTGAGAGCCACGTGCGCGATGCGATCGGACGTGTTCGAGGGGATCGGTCGAGCGTCCTCGGGTCGATCGATGCAGCCGCCCGCCTGATCCTGGATGCCTACGCACAGGGGCGGCAGTTACCTCGTGTTCGGCAATGGTGGGAGTGCTGCCGAGGCCAACCATCTCGTGACGGAGTTGACCGGCCACTTCCGGGCCAACCGCCCGAGTCTGCCGGCCATCTCGCTCTCGTCCAACGATTCGCTGATTACCGCCATTGCGAATGACTACTCGTATGACGATGTGTTTTCGCACCAGATCGGCGCGTTCTGCCGTCCCGGCGATGTCGTGATCGGCCTGACAACGAGCGGCAACTCGGAAAACGTACTGCGGGCATTGAAGGAAGCAAGGAACCATGATGCCCGCACAATTGTCCTGACGGGGAATCGGGCCGTCGCGATCCATGAGTTGGCTGATGTCGTGATTGCCGTGCCCTCGTCATACACGCCGCGGATTCAGGAAGCCCATCTGTTTGTGATTCATGTCCTGTGCGACATGCTGGAAAGCCGACTCGATGCGCAGGGGCGGGTGCATCCGGCTGCAACGGAGATTTAGCCTGTGAGCGAACGGTCGAGATCAACTCCAAGGCAAGCAGACCGATGCAGTGCAGCAGGTACTGCTTCTGGGCGATGCGATGGTGGATGCCTACCTGACCGTCGATCCGGCCGGCATCTCGGATGAGGCACCGGTCGTCGTCGCTGATTGTCTCGGTACGACGCGCGAGTTTGGCGGATGTTGAACACGGCAACCGCGCTGCATGCGCGCAGGCATGTCCATCTGGTGGCTCGCATCGGGGAGCATGATGAGGACGGCCAGTGGGTGCAGCAGCAGGCAACGGCGCTGGGGATGGCAGCCGACTGGTTGGCGGATGAGTCAACGATCACGACGCAGAAGATGCGTGTGGTGGCTGAGCCGACCGGCGACTATCTGGCCCGGCTGGATCACGAGATCGTGGCCCCGCTGTCTGCTTCATTGGAACAGCGATTGCACGAACGGATCCAGGCGCTGGTTCCCGAGGTGGATGTTGTCGTCGTGTCGGATTACGCCAAAGGGTTTGTGTCGCAGGAGGTGGCAGGACTGATCGTGCAGGTGGCAAATCGCGCAGGGGTCCCCGTGGTGGTGGACGGCAAGCCGTGCACGATCCCGTGGTATGCCGGGGCGACGGTGTTTACGCCGAATGTGACGGAAGCGCAGAAGTTGGCTGTGAAACTGGGGATCGGGGATTCGCGTGGGTGTACCGGTGTTGGGGAAGTGGTCTCGATGATCGGGCCGGGGCTGGCTGCGCGGCTTCAGGGATCGGTCTTGATCACCTGTGGGGCCGACGGCATGTACCTGTTCCCCGGCGGGCACCATATCCCGGCTGCTCCGCCGGTGGATGCGGCCGAGGTGGGGACGACCAGCGGGGCCGGCGACATTGTGACGGCTGTGCTGGCGTGTGAATGGCTGGGGGCAGGCGACGTGGGCTGACGCGATCGTGACGGGGCACGGCGTGCGGCAGCGCTGGTTTCAGAGGCGGTGAGGCGGCCCGGCGGGACGTGTCGGCTGGTGAAGTGATGCGACGTGATGCGCAGGACTCGGCGGACCTTGTCCTGGCCTACTTGCCTACTACCCGGCTGGTGACAGTGCTGCGCCCAGGACTCGGAGGACCTCGTCCTGGCCTACTGGGCTGGCGGAAATAAACCAGATAACCAAATCTGGTTACCGTAACTGTGATTAAAAACTGTGGTTACGCCCCTGTTTGCCCGTGACAGCACCTGTCACGGCCGGTATCCTGTTAATCAAGTCGCCGGCGGCGATCCTGCTGCCAGCCCTGCCAGATCATGGGCAATCGCAACCCGTTGGACGATGGGCCGTTGAAGTTCCAGATGGATTGTGTCTCAGCCGTCAGGCTGCGCGGACAATCCAGTCTCATGCACGGGAGTCACTATGATGCTTGTACGACGTTCTTTCAGGCACGCCGGTTTTACGCTGATTGAGTTGCTGGTGGTCATTTCGATCATCGCCCTGTTGATTGCAATCCTGTTGCCGGCCTTGAGCAAGGCCCGTGAAATGGCACAACGTGCCCGGTGCGCATCGAATCAGAAACAGATCGGCCACGGGCTGCACTACTACGCAACGGACAACAACGATTACGTCCCGCGAGAAGGTCATTACAACGACTACAAGTTCTATGCGTGGCAGCCGGATCGGTCGTCACGAATCCCGTGGGCGTTCGCGTTCCGCAAGTACATTGACGGCCGAGCGGGCGGCGATTACCTGACACGCGCCCAGCGCGGCGGGCAAGGCGATAAATTCGAGGCGGTCGAGGTGTACCGCGACCCGGCGTTCCCACGTCAGGCACACAATATCCATTATGTCAACAATGGGATCAAGTTCGGCTCGAACGGCATTGACTACCTCGGGATTGCCACACCATATACCGATTTCCTGAGGCCGACTGATACGATCTATCTCACGGCTTTTGTGAATGATCAGCAAGCCTCGTTCTTCAACAACAACTACGGGTACGCGTTCAGTTCATTCGGGGATCGCGGCGTGGCAGCGTGGTATGACGTCTGGGCTGACTACCACATCACGAGCCAGAATGAGAACTACTCGAACGGCCGGCGAACGCAGAAGGACCGTCATGCCAACGGGTCCAATGCCATGTTTGTTGACGGCCATGTGTCACTGATCCGGGACGATGTGTTGGCCAATCTGGACACGTGGAACGACTGGACGCCCCCGCTGATGTAGCAAGGTAGCGCTCCGGTTTTCAGGGCCGCGGCGAAGCAAGACGGGCGAGACGCCCGTCCCACCATGCTTTTTCAAGACGGGCGAGACGCCCGTTCCACCATTTTTTCTATTCGATGTAACCGAGGCTGCGCAGGCGCTCTTCGAGGACTTTCTGCTCTTCGGGGTCGAAGTCACTCGGGTCCCCATCATCGGAGCCGTCTGCCGTCGGCTGGATGCCGCTGACCTCGGTCGTCTGCACCGGATTCGATGCCAGCCATTGGTCGTTCATCGCACTGGTCAGGACTTTCCCGTCCATCGCTGTCGGGATGGCCAGGCCGCGCAGATGGAGGATGGTGGGCGTCATATCAAGCAGGTTCATGTTGCCCTGTGGCACCTGGCCGACGCCGGCAAAGGGGTTGCCCACCCCGACAAAGACGCCGTGAATCTGGTGGTCACCGGAGATGACGCGTGGATCTTCGCCTGGCATGACCGACAGTTCATCTTCCTCAGCGGGCATCTCGAAGCCCTCGGGCATCTGCACGCCGTGAATCACGATGTCTTCGCGCCAGCGCACGAGGATGTCCTCGGCCGGCCCGGTATGCGGCCCCGGGTAGATGTCGTCGCGCAGCAGGACATCGCGGACGATCGGCTCGCCGGTCACGGAGTCGCGCATCTGCTTGAGTTTCTCGCACAGTTCAGCGGTGAGCGCGGCTGCCTCGGCCGGGTCGATGATGCCGTGTCCCTCGCGCCCCTTTGATGTTCAGGCGCAGGCGCGGGAACTGGGCATCGGAATACACGCGGGTCTTTGACCAGTCCACGCCGGAGAACAGGGCCTTGCTCTGGGCCCAGTTGCGGACACCCGGCAGCATCCGGGCCAGCCGCTCTTTGGTGGATCGGCTTGTATGTGATGCGACGAAGCGCAGGGCGCGGCTGACGGCATTGGGCTTGTTTCCGCCTTCCTCATACACAAGGTAGCCGTGCGCTTCGAGCCATTTGTTCAACTGGCTGCTGACCGGGCACTTGTGGCCGAAGCCGTGATCGGAAATCACGATGACGGAGTCATTCGGGCCCATGTGGTCCAGCAGATCGCCGAGCACGTCATCCAGTTTGCGGTACACGTCATCAATCACGCCCTTGAACCGATTGATCTCGTCAGCCGTGCACTTGGCATGCTTCGGATGGGTCGGGTCCATCCACTTCCAGAAGCAGTGCTGGGCAGCATCGAGTGATCGGAAGACGAACAGGAGACACTCGACGGGCATGTCGTTGACCATGACGCGGAGTGCTCGGTGCTTCGAATCGAGTTCCTCTTCAAGCAGGCGAACGGCATCCTCCGGGTGCCCCCCGGCAATGGCACCGGTCAGCCCCGGTTCGATGACGTATTCGCAGCCCATGCCGTGTTCGAGCCGGGTCATGAAGTCATCAGGATAGGCAAAGCGAGGGGAGGCCTTCCCTGGGCCGTCGAGACCGGCGATCATGTAGCCGTTGGAGCCGACCTGAGGCTCGGCCGGGTAGGTCATGGGGGTATTGATGACGCCGCTGGATTGGCCGGCCTGTTCGAGGTAGCGCCAGAAACCGGGGACTTTTTTGTACCCGCCGTGGATGAACTTGAGTGAGTACGACTCCGGGAGGAACTCGTAGAACTCGTAGATCCCATGCCGCCCGGGGTTGTAGCCGGTGAACATACTGGTCCAGGCTGAGGCGGATCGCATGTTGTGGATGGATTCGAGCGGCCCGTAGGCCCCGAGATCCATGGCGCGTCGGAAGTTGGGGAGTTCGCCCCCGTCGAGCAGTCGCGAGATCACACTCCAGGTCGCCCCGTCGGCCCCGAGGATGTATGTCTTGCCGTGTTGCCGGTCGGCATTGCCTGTTGCTGCCACTTCTGTGCCACCCATCGTCAGTCTAGATCACAGCGTCGTTCGGTCCACTCCAGCATGAACTCGATGGCCGATCGTAGGCAGGTAGAAAAGGGGGGTCGGGAGTCATTTCGCGTGGAAACGACTCCCGACCCCTTTTCCCCCCCCCGTATCAGTCAGTCAGGCTAATCGATGACTTCGACGGTCACTGAGCCGTTGGAGGTCCGAATCCGACTTGCGGTTTCGGTCGCGGTACCGGAATCTTCAGGATGACCAATGACGATGGTGCGCTCGTGTTTTGACCCGGAAATCGCCATCGTGGTGCCGCTGGCTTTGACCTTGCCGTTACTGGTGGACACCTTGACCACGCCCGGTGCCAGCGAGACCGGCAACTTGACGGTCACCGGGCCGTTACTGCTGCGCAACGAGAAGTGTCCCGGCTGATCGGTATTCTGAAAGTCGGCCGCAAAGGCTGCCTCACTGCCACCGAGGCCGGGGATCATGGGTGCCGTGTAGGTGATCCCGCCGTTGGAGGTTTCGACATCGAGCGACGCAAAGATCCCTTCAACGCGTACCGGTCCATTGGAGGTATCGAGTACTGCCGTGTCGCCGGTTACGTTGACAAGTTCGATTGAGCCGTTGGATGACCGGGCTGCAATGCTGCCGCCCTCATGGTTGGTGATCCGGACCTTGCCGTTGGAGGTGTGAAGATCGGCTTCACCGGTCAGGCCGGCAATGGTGAGCGAGCCGTTGCTCGAGTCGAGGTTGACCCCGTTGGCCGCCGGGACTTTGAGGGCAAAGGAGCATCCTTCATTGCCGCGACGTGCATCCAGGTATTTCACGGACACGTCCAACAGGGGTCGGCCGGTGCCGGGATCGACCCGCGATTCCACCTGGATCACGATGTTGGCCAGGCGCTCGTCGGCTTCGAATTGCGACGAGCCGCTGGCCCGCACCTTGGCGGTCAGTTCAATATCCGAGCGGCTCGGGTCGGCAGTCACCTCGATGCGCCCATTGGCCGTGTCGACCTGAATGCCGGTGTCCTGCACATAGGGGATGGTCTGGACGCGGGTTTCCTCTGCCTTGTACGGGTAGGAGATACTCGATACGCAGCCGGCCAATCCGACCACCACACAGGTCAGCAGGAGGCTGGCGTTCGTGATCGTACGGAGTGTCGTTGGTCGTCCAGGTCTGGTCATGGGATCGCTCCTTCGAAGACAGCCGGCGGGGCTCATCGGGTCAATCAATCAATGGTATTCCCCAGGGTCTGCGGCGCGCACCGCAGCCGTCAGATCGCCCTGAGTCACAGTGGTTTGTTCGGATTCCGGCGGCCGGGATTTCAGGCAGGATGCCGGCAGGCCCTTGTGACCATACGATGCACAGGCATTGTGTCCTGTCGTCATATGTGCGATGCCCGGACAGCGGCCATGACAGAGCATGACAGACAGCCCGAAGGAAGCCGGACGTTCACGTTTCGCAAGCGTCACCGTCTGCGTCATGCCCGTGAGTTTGATGCGGTATTCAGTGCCAAGTGCTGCAAGCACCAGGGCCCATTGACGATCCATGCCCTCCCGAATGGGCTGGGGGAGTCCCGGCTCGGTCTGTCCGTTGGCAAACGGGTGGGCAATGCCGTGCGGCGGTCACAGGCCAAACGGGCGATCCGAGAGGTTTTCCGGCTGTCACGGCACCTGTGGCCGATCGGTCTTGATATTGTGGTGGTCGTGCGGCCACATACGCGGCTGACTCTGGCTGAGTACCAGCGTTTGTATCACAAGGCGATCCGGCAGGTACTCCGGGAATGGCAGCGTCGTGGGACGTTCCTCGAGCCGGAACAACCAGAATTGCCGACGTCGGATTCCCAAGTAGACTCTGAGTAGACAATCACGTCTGCAGGAACGAAACCCACGCGTCATATGTGCAACAGTGCTACCCAGCCAGGCCATGCCGAGCAAGCCCCTGCCCAACCCACCGGGACCTGGGCAGCCCGCATCCTGATTCTGTGCGTGCGCGGCTACCAGCACACACTCGGCCATGTCATGGGTGGGCAATGCCGCTACCGGCCGACGTGTTCCAACTACTCGATCGAGGCCCTGGCTCGACACGGGGCCTGGTACGGTTCGTGGCTGACCATCAAGCGCATCGGTCGATGCCACCCGTGGCGAGAAGGCGGATATGACCCCGTTCCCGGGAAAAGCGATCTCGGGCACACACACGAAGATTCCAGTTCGAGCGAGGACACCACGAAGTATGACGACTGACACGAACAACGACCAATCGCCGACTGCAGCCCTCGCTGCACCGGTTGCACAGACTGCCCGGATTCAATCGATCGACATCATGCGCGGGGTGGCCCTGCTCGGCATTCTCGTGATGAACGTGCAGGCGTTTGTCATGCCGTTTGCAGCGTATATGAATCCGAACGCCTACGGCAGCCTCGAGGGGCGACACTACTGGGTCTGGTACTTCAGTCATCTGTTTTTTGACATGAAGTTCATGTCCATTTTCTCGATGCTCTTCGGTGCCGGTGTCATCCTGCTTACCACGCGCCTCGAACAGACCGGACGGCCCCCGGCCCGTATCCACTACCGCCGCACCTTCTTCCTCCTGCTCATCGGGCTGGTCCACTGTTACATTTTGTGGACCGGCGATATCCTCGTCCCATATGCAGTCTGCGCTGCCGTCGTGTACCTGTTCCGCAGACGCAGGCCGCTTACGCTGATTGGCATAGGTGTGGTATTCATTGCGGTGGCCTCCGGCATGAACGCACTGGATGGCATCAACTTGAAGAACATTCAGAACCTCGCCTCCACGGCACAGACCTCCCAAGTGGACAATGCCGATTCAGCAGCGATCGAACAACACGGAGACGAGCCGATCCCGGAGGATGACGAGTCTGTGCCCGGCACTGGAGCGGACAGTGACACTTCGACATCAGACGACGATGGCTCGCCGGTGGAGCAATCAGGCAGCCCCTGGGAAATGACACCGGAGAAGGCCGTCGAGACGCTGGCGATGCGACAAGCCTTCTGGAATCCGACGGAAGAGCAGATTCAGGAGGAAGTGACGGCCATGCGCGGCTCATGGTGGACCGATATTGCCTACCGGGCACCATTCAACGCCATGATGCACGCCTTCTTCATCCCGTTCTTTCTCATCTGGCGGGCTGGGGGACTCATGCTCATCGGCATGGGCCTGTTCAAACTCGGGTGTTTCTCGGCACGGTGGAAGACGAGCACCTACGCGGCCATGTGGCTCGTGGGGTGGGGCATCGGGTTGCCGTTTGTGGCATATGGCGTGCACCATGCGCACGCCACCGATTGGGACATGTTGGCACATCACATGGTCGGCGTCCAGTTCAACTACTGGGCCAGCATCCCGGTGGCGCTGGGATGGATTGGGATGGTCATGTTTCTGTGCCGCGTCATCAACCCGGCCTCGAACTGGCTGATGCAGGCACTGTCAGCGGTCGGGCAGACGGCCTTGTCCAACTATCTGCTGCACACGATCGTGTTTACGACGATTGCCAATGGTCGTGGCCTCGGGTACTACGGTCAGATTGAACGATCCGAGCAAGCCGTTCTCGTTCTTTGCATGTGGATCGTGCAATTGTGTGTTTCGTACTGGTGGGTGCGGCACTTCCGGTTCGGGCCGGCTGAATGGCTGTGGCGTTCGCTCACATACTGGAAACGGCAGCCGATGCGAATGATGAGCAGGCAGGATGGGCCCCCATCATCAGCCCACGAGTGAGGGCACGGTACGGGCATTGCTCATCAGGCCGTCAATGAGTGCATCGATGTGGCCGGGTGTGCCGATGGCATGGCGATCAACAAAGCCGGCCAGTTCGACGGGCAGGCGTTTGAGCCCTCGTCGGGCAGCCTTGCTGACTGCATAGTGCAGGGATTCGACGACCCGTTTCTTGAGCCTGGAGGTAACGTCGATCCCGTGGGCTTCCATCTGCAGCAGCGACCATTGCCAGGCACGGTACTCCTCGAGGCAGCGAGGTCTGACTGCCCCGAGCCCGATGGCATGGTGGCCGACCTCGTGGAGAAAGACGGCTGCACTGACCGGCCCCTTCGGGTACGGCGCTTCGATCAGCCGACTCCGGGAGCCGTCGGTATAGGTGACGGCCCAGGCACAGCCGGTCGTGTTTGATCGCCACTTCCGCACCCGCAGACCGTAACGGTCCTTCATTTCGACGACGAGCGCATCGTATCGCTGCTGAGCGGTTGTTGGTTGCTTCGTCACGGCTGAGGATGCCGGTCTCGGCGGAGGGGAGGGAGGCGCGGTGGGTTCCTCCAGCACACGATCCGTCTGCTCTGCAAACAGAGTCAGTTGCCGGTCTGCCGATGGCTTGCCACGCAGTCGGATCAGATTGTGCAGGAATCGTCTCATCAATGGTGCAGTCCCCAGTCCCGGCAGGTTGCGCACGGCGCGCAACCATAGGCAGGTGCCATACACCTATTCGCCCTGGAGCCTCTCCGGTTTCACAGCAACACTGATCGTCGGAATCCGGGGAGCATCAGCAAGCAGTGACAACTCGCAACCGGCAGTAGGATTTAAATCCTACTGCCTGATGGTGTCTATGTGTACGGGGGCACGCGGCAGCGTGTGTCTACTCTTATTGTATTTCGTAGAAGTCGCGGCCGAGGAGGCCATCGACGGTCAGTGAGTAGTACGCCCACAGCGGGTCATCCTTGTCGCGCGGTTTGTCCGTCCAGGCCATTCGACTGCGGACCGGCCAGTACAGGCGCGGCTGCCAGTCTTCGGACTTGGATGCTTCCGTGTACGACGCGTGACCATCAAAGAATAAAACGGACGCCTTCAGGCCCCGTTCGTTGTATCCATGTGCAGGCTGGTCGTGAAAGGCGTTCGCTTCCCAGATATAGGCTTTCATGGAAGGATATCGAACGACAGACATCGGCATGTAGATGCGCCCTGGCGTGTCGATCGTCGCCGGGCTGGGGGTTGTGTTGCCTTGATCATCTTCGTACAACTGGTTCGCAGCGAAGATCGAAGTGACCTTCTCCTCAGATGAAAACATGGCGGGTGACCAGAAGGCTGCTTCCGTCATGAGATAACTGATGCGCAGAAACTGCGGCTCATCACTGGACTCACTCGCCTCTGCCAGAGCCGGGTATATCTTGTCGTCCGGGCAGAACATGGCATCGAACAGATCGTTGCGCCGGCCCCCCGGCCCGCCAGTGGGTGCTGTCGCGATCCACCGTGACATCATCACATACCAGTATCGCTGCATCTGGCCGTATGTGACCGATGGGCCTTGGTCACTCTCCCAGCCGAAGAGGCGGCTGTGGTTACTCTCGAAGGCAGGCCGCGCATCCGGGCTGACTCCGGGCGACCAATCAGCCGGAAACGGTGCCGGTCGGACTCCGGTCGCAATCACGCCGCCGTACTCCTGCGAATAGGACTCGCAGCCGGCATAGATGTTCTTGAGATTGCCGAGGCAGACGGATACACGGAACTGATCCTGCGTGCCGTCCAGTATCGGGATCAACAGAGACACAATTGCAACCAGCACCACCACAATCACAATCACTTCAATGAGCGTGATCTTGGCAGCGCGCAGGCCGATTGAGTGTCGTACAGGCTCACGCATTGGTGACCCCCAATGTCTTTCGCACCGGGTTTCGAACATGGTTCCGATGGAACCATCCCCCCGGCAGAGCCGGGGGCTGACAGCTGTCACCTATGCAAGGACGCATCGCCCCCCGGCAGAGCCGGGGGCTAACGGAGGAGGGCACGCGGCAGCGTGCCCCTACGCTCATTGCACTTCGTGGAAGTCGCGGCCTCGGATTCCGTTTCGTGTGGCACCGTAGTACCACCAGAGTGGGTCTTCGTCATCCAGCGGCCGATCGGTCCAGGCCATCCGACAGTAGAGATCCCAGTACAGCGGCGGATCATCCTCCTCGATCTGTGAGGCCTGCGTCTTGGCGGCGTGGCCGTCGAAAAAGAGGACGGTGCTGTTCAATCCGCGCTCGTTGAAACCGTGCAGCGGTTCTTCGTGGAAGGCGTTGACCTCCCAGATATAGGCCTTCATCTCCGGGTAGCGGACGGCACTCTTTTGCAGGTACATACGACCCGGCGTGTTAATATCGGCAGGGCTGGGTGTGGCGCGCCCATCGCCGCCGTTGTAGAGTTCGTTTTCGGCCATGATCATGTCGACGTTGGCGCGTGAGGTGAACATCGACGGTGCCCAGAAGGCTGTATCGGTCATGAGGTAACTGACGCGGGTCAGGTGTGCATCGCTGTCGCGGATTTTTCGCGCTTCTTCGGAGTAGAAGTGATCATCGGGGCAGAAGAAGGCAGCGTTCCATGCCTGCTTGCCGCCGTCGGCGCGCCCGACCCAGCGGGACATCATGCAGAACCAGTAGCGCTGCATGACACCGTAGGAAATGGAGCCGTGGTTGAAGTCAATGAGTCGCTCCATATTCGTTTCGAATGAGGGTCTGGTGCCGATGGCATACCCGGAGGGCATGGAGCCCCGTTCCTGTATCTCGTCGCCGCTCTCGTCCAGCAGCGCCGGTGGGACGCCGTTGGCAATCACCCCGTTGTATTCGGAGGTGTAGGTCTCGCAGCCGGCGGATATGTTGCGCAGATTGCCGAGACACCGTGCGACGCGGGCCGCACTGCGAGCGCGACTGAGCGCGGGCAGCAGCAGCCCGATCAGCAGTGCAATGATCGAGATGACGACCAGGAGTTCGATGAGTGTGAATCCGGGCATGAGTCGCCGGGCTGAGTGCTGTCGGCATCGCGTCTCGGGAGCCATGTTGAGACCTCCATGTTGTCGGAGTAGGGCATCCCCCCTACTCACAAGGATACACACTTGAGGCCGGCCGTGTCGGTCAAGTGTGGAAACTCTCGAGAGTTCCGGAGGTGTGAGCCTCGTTTGATGCCATCCGCCGCTCATGGTTAAAAGCAAACGTGCAGGCTGCGTTGCAGCCTGCACGTTGAGGAAATCTACGATCGATTGGCGCGATCAGCGTGATGCGGACTCGTTGAGCCCTCCGCTGAGAGCCGGCGCGGACTCGGATCTACCGGGAACCGCAACTCAGCCTCTCTGTGACGGATCACACTGTCGGTGCAGCGGTTTACTGCACTTCGAGGAAGTCGCGCCCGTGGATGCCGTTCTTGGTGGCACCATAGTACCACCAGAGCGGGTCATCTTCTTCGAACGGGAGGTCGGTCCAGCCCATCTGGCAGGTGACCTCGAGGTACAGGTCTGTGTCTTCGGTCTTCGAAGCCGACGTCTTGGCAGCGTGGCCGTCGAAGAACATGGCGGTCGCGTTGAGGCCGCGCTCGTTGTAGCCGTGCAGCGGTTCCTCGTGGAATGCGTTGACTTCCCAGACATAAACCTTCATCTCAGGGAATCTGACAGCACTGCGAGGCTGGTAGATACGGCCTGGCGTGCCCATGTTCGCGGGGCTGGGCGTCGCGTTGCCTTCGCCATCGTTGTACAGTTCATCATCAACCAGAATCTGATCGATGTTGGCGTCAGTGAACATGGATGGGGACCAGAAGGCACCGTCCGTCATCAGGTAACTGATTCGGTGAATGAAGTTGGTCTGCTCATCGCGGATCTTGGTCGCCATCCCGGAATAGAACTTGTCATCGGGACAGAAGAAGACCTCGTCCCAGACGGCCTTGTGCTCCTCAGCCTTCGCGATCCAGCGTGACAACTGGCAGAACCAGTATCGCTGCATGACGCCGTACTGCATGGGGCTTCCACCACCCTCGTACCCGAACAGCCGGTTCCAGTTGATGCTGAAGGCAGGCTTCGAGCCAATGTAGTACGCGTCGGGCATCGAGGACTGCTCACGGAACTCTTCTCCGTTTTCCTTGAGAAGGGCCGGCGGCACGCCAATGGCGATCACGCCGTCATACTCTGAGGAATACGCCTCACACCCGGCAAAAATGTTCTTCAGGTTTCCCAAACAGACGGCGACACGGGCGGCAGATCGTGCTCGACTGAGTGCAGGCAGCAGCAATCCGATCAACAAGGCGATGATCGAAATGACAACCAGCAACTCAATCAGCGTAAAAGCCCGCATCTTACGAGGCATTCTGGATTGCTCAGACATCGTAGACCTTCCCTAAGTTCCTATACGACAAGTACGAGAATAGACGAGTGAGGCTGTTGAACTCCGCCTTGGCACATGAGTGCCGTGCTCAAAACACCGCACGAGGCGTCACTCCAGCATAACCCGGACACTCACATACGTCCACAAAAAAAGACTATTTCTCCTACGTACCTGCAGATCGCATGCAGGCTACTCGCAATTTCACGACAGTGAATCCACACTCCCGTGCACCGGGTACCGGAAGCCTCCATTCGAACCCTATCAAATGGCAAACGAATGCATGAATTCGCCAAACGGCTCCTTGTTTGCCTGTCTCCTCCAAGCCCGATCGATCATCTTTCTCCCCTCCTGCACTCCTGAGCCTATTCGTAGCCCACATTCGCACGGTTCCACAGACCGTCCAATTTCACCTACGTCCGAAAACACGAATCCACATCTCTATGACGCGCCCAGACGAAATGCCACGCTGAGCCGAGGCTACACTTCGCGCATATGACAGAGAACCATCACAGGGATGCTGCCACTTCCGAGACGTTGCAGGCAGGTCGATTCGGCCGGTTTGGGGGGCGCTACGTCCCTGAGACGCTGGTTTCGGCTCTCGATGACCTGGATCATCACTTCACTGCGGCCACATCTGATCCCTCATTTCAGTCCGAACTGGATTCCCTGCTGTCACGGTACGTGGGACGGCCGACGCCGCTGTACCCTGCAGATCGCCTGACCGAATACCTGGGCACAAAGGGCCGAATCTGGCTGAAGCGTGAGGACTTGGCCCATACCGGGGCCCACAAGATCAATAACACCATCGGCCAGTCGCTCCTGGTCAAAAGGATGGGCAAGCAGCGAGTCATCGCTGAGACCGGGGCCGGCCAGCACGGGGTGGCCACGGCGACGGCCTGTGCCCACTTCGGGTTTGACTGCACCGTCTATATGGGTGCCGAAGACATGCGGCGACAGCGGATCAATGTGGTTCGGATGGAGTTGCTCGGCGCAACGGTCAAACCGGTCGAAACAGGATCGCGCACACTGAAAGATGCGACGAACGAGGCATTGCGGGACTGGATGGCGTCGGTTGATTCCACGCACTACATCCTCGGCTCCGTGGTGGGCCCGCACCCGTTCCCGTTGATCGTCCGCTACTTTCAGAGTGTCATCGGGCACGAATGCCGCCGGCAGTGTCTCGACGCTTTGGATGGTCGGCTGCCGAGCAAGGTGGTTGCCTGCGTTGGGGGGGGATCAAATGCAGCCGGGATATTTCAGCCGTTTCTTGAGGATGAGGGTGTCCAACTGATCGGCGTGGAGGCTGGGGGAACAGGAACCCAGGTCGGGTGCCACGCAGCCCCCTTGAATCATGGCTCGCCCGGGGTTCTGCACGGCTCTTTGTCATATGTGATGCAGACTGAGGACGGTCAGACGTGCCCGGTGCATTCGATTTCAGCAGGATTGGACTATCCCGGCGTCGGGCCGGAGCACAGTCATTGGAAGGATACCGGCGCGCCACGTATGTGTCCGTCACGGATCACGAGGCCCTGGCTGCGTTTGAACTGCTTTCACGCCTGGAAGGGATCGTGCCGGCTCTCGAGAGTGCACATGCGATCGCACACGCTGCCCAGATCGCACCAACGCTCGAATCGGGAGAAAACCTTGTCATCAATCTGTCCGGCCGCGGTGACAAGGACGTGGATGAGGTCGCCCGATTGCTCGAATCAAAAAAAGAGTGAGCGCGCAGCACGGGCTGGGGCGTTGAGAGTATCAACACCGTAAGTTTATTCGGCACAATACCTTACAAACACCGATCATTTCGTCATCTCGGGGTGGGCTTCTGGCCGCACCACAGGATGTGGTAGAGCGCACAGGACATTCGCTGGAAAGTTCAAGCAGGAGCGGACTCGAGGCCGATGATAATTGCGGACCGCAAGTCGGAGTCATGCGTGCAGGGAGACCTGTCTGATGACCCCGGCACCGGGCAGACCCTGCGGATGCAGGCCAAGAGTCGCCTGACGGTGGGATGACCGGCGGACACGGAATGTGGGCTCCACGCACGTGTCTCCAGTTGTCGTCAGTGCGACTTGCCGAGTCCACGTATGCCCCCGAAGAACGAGAGAAGGCTGGGGTAAGGCACCGCGTGCGTGCCAGCGCCCAGGGTGTCGGTACAGGAGCACCTGTCCCGGCCGGGCAGACTCCCCCGACGAGTCGGCCCCCGTATCAGGCCACTGCCGATGGATTGCCTGATGCACAATACCGTCCCCGCGATGGGGAGGAGATGCCCCGTGCACAATACCCCACGACGAGACTATCTCTTGTTCATGCTGCAACACGGTGACCCGGCGGGGGCTCGGCCGACGAGCCCGCAGCGCCGTGGACCCACTGCCAATCAGGTGACATCGCCAGGCAGCCGATTCGACGCCGAGTGTGATGTGCCGGCATGCCCGGCCCCTGTCGCGACGGAGTGTGTCTGCCCAGCTGACAGCAATGCTGATCCGTCGCTTTCCAAGAGTCTGACCACACGCGGGCCACTGTACTGGCTCCGTCACGATCACGCAGACACGATCTCTGACGATGCGCTGGAGATCATCACCGCCCGCCTGCTCCGCGATCTGACCTGATCTGACCTGATCTGATCTGACCGGTCCTCCCACCCCACCCATGCTCCCGCCCCCCTGCTGTTTCTGCCAGATCAACCGCTTGCGCGATACGTTCTCGTTGGCTGACCTGCGTATCCCTCCTTGCAGGCAGATCGTGCATGTCGACTCTGTTGGCCTCACCTTCCCTTGACCGGCAGCACGACGAAACCGGCGAATAACCGTTGACCCGGCCCGAGGCTTCAGTTATACCAGGTTCAGTTCTACCCACGCCGTGAGGGATCCACGCTGATGATTGACCGTTCGAACCACCGAAGACTCGGCACCCCGTTCAGCCGGCACAGGTTCCGCCCGCTGTCCGTGGCCGTGCTCATTGTGTTGGCTGTCCCAGCCGGGTTGGCGCAGGACTGCGACCCGCTCGAGTCTCAGAAGATTCTTGCGTCGGATGGGGATTCCTCCGACCGGTTCGGGTGTTCGGTATCGATGTCCGGTTCGACCGCAGTCATCGGCGCGTACTTTGACGAGGACAACGGGGGCGGCTCAGGCAGCGCGTATGCGTTTAACTGGGATGGGACCGGCTGGCGTGAGCAGGCCAAACTTACTGCCCGGGACGGCGAACCGTGGGAGTACTTCGGGTATGCCGTCGCGTGCACGGAATCGCTTGCATTGATCGGTGCCCCGCAGGATACACATGACGGTACGCTTTCAGGGTCTGCCTATGTGTACCGGTATGACTCAGAGTTGCTGGAGTGGAAGCCTGAGGCCAAACTCCTCCCATCCGGGGGCGAGAACAACGACTACTTCGGGTGTGCCGTTTCCATTTCCGGGAACATCGCCGTGGTGGGCGCATCGCTGGCCAACCCGCTCGGCCATAACTCCGGGGCGGTCTATGTCTACTACTACAACGGGACACGATGGATTGAACAAGCCACTCTGACAGCGCCTGGAGGAGGCCCTGAGGATACCTTCGGCGAGGCGGTCAGTGTGTGGGACGATGTGATTCTGGTTGGTGCATCCGGAAATGACGACCGTGGGGTGGCGTCCGGTGCCGCGTATGTCTACCGGTTCAACGGCTCGCGCTGGGTTGCAGAAGCAACGCTGACTGCCTCGGACGCGGCCGTGTTAGACTACTTCGGGCGAGCCGTTGCGGTTCGGGACGGACTGGCGGTGATCAGTGCCCCGGGACATAACGGATCGGTTCCGGACGGCGGGGCAACGTATGTATTCGCATACAACGGGCTGGAGTGGGGTGAGGAATCGATTCTCACGGCCTTGGATGAGCAAAGTGGCCGAGTCTACGGGTCATCGCTTGCTGTCGATACTGATGTGGTGCTGGTCGGGGCGTATTTCGACAATGATCAAGCCGAGAGATCCGGAGCAGCGTACCTGTACCGCTACGACGGCATCGAGTGGGCTGAACAGGGCAAACTCACGGCTTCAGACGGTCGCTTCTACGACAAGTTCGGGTGTTCCGTTTCGCTGTTCGGCCAGCAGGCATTGATCGGAGCGTACTATTCGGATGTTCTTGGAGATTCCTCCGGTTCAGCCTACGCGTTTCGAATCAATTGTCAGCCAACCTTTCGGCTGGCTGTGTCCGGGCCCTGCCCCGGCCCGATGCGGTTGAGTACATCTCATGGGACTTCACACGAATCGGTTGCCTTCCTTTACGGATTCAGCGCTGGTACGACTGTCATCCCGCCCCGCTTCCCGTGTGCCGGGACGACGATCAATCTTGGTTCAGGCGCTGCTCTAATTGAGACCGCTGTCGCAGATGAGCATGGCACGGCCGTGATCGATGTTGATGTTCCATCATCGGCTTGCAGCCGGGTCCTGGTACAGGCCGTTGATCTGACGACGTGCACGACAACGCGCGTCACGGGGCTGTAATCCTGAGGGGTGGCCAAACTCCGTTTTATTAGACCCATCGCGTCCTTCAAGCGGGTTGGTTGGTTTTCTAAATCAAACTCTTATGTATATCCGAGAAATGCACTTGACAGGCTGTCGATGATCGGATAGATTGAGAACGTGGATTGCCGTTCTGGATCCACTCTGTGAAACCCAAGCTATTAGACGTTCGGCTTTTATAGGCAGGCGGGATACCTTGCGAAAGGGAGGCGTTCGCATGGAGTTATCCACCCGGATCGTTGCCGCTGCTCTCATGGGGATCTGTTCATCCCCACTCTGGCATGGGCTGCGGCCAAGTTCGTCGTTGGATGGCATCGCACGACTCACACCGGCGAGGCTCGGAGAGATCGCTGCAGGTGAGGGGGCGTGCAGGCTCGTTCCCGGTCAAGTCAGGACGGATGTATGTGCCGACCTCGGGGTATTTGAGTGTGACGGGTG
Source organism: Planctomycetota bacterium (assembly GCA_013112555.1). GTDB lineage: Bacteria > Planctomycetota > Phycisphaerae > Phycisphaerales > UBA5793 > PNC21. The sequence goes on from JABFGK010000002.1 coordinate 21,900, forward strand.
GATGCCGCCGTGCGAATGGCCCACCACGATGGGTTGCTCAGTTGGATGCACTCCGATCACACGGTGGACTGCGGTCGGCGATCCGGCCGAGTATGGCTCCGTTGTCGGCACAGCGTGCGATGACGGCACCGGTAACTACAGCACGCTCCGGTTTCGAGCCTGCACGTGGTCGGGAACTTGCAATTGTGACGGCCCCTTCATGACCGGTACCCACTCGTGCTCCATCTTCTCATTCACAGAGATGATTCCCTGTGACACACCTGATTGACCTGCGTCGTGCTTGGCCGTGTCGCATGCTGCGATGGCACCTGTAGACCATACGTGAAATGAAACTCGAATATTAATCGGAGCACCGCAATGTCAGATTTGCCACATTGTCCCCTCCTGCGTGGCCCTGTATGTGTTTCAGTGCTTGCAATATTGACGCTATTCATCTCGGCAGCGGCCCTGGGCCAGAATCGAGCCACATTCACTAAGGAGGAACTTCTGAAGGAGGCGCTCGAGCGTCATGATGCGATCGCTGCGATCGATGTGACATTTACCTGTGATCAGATATCAGGCCCGACTGAGCAAGTCATGCCGGACGGCCATGTCGCCGCTGGTGCGGCTGTGTACCAAAGGCAGCGCATTGTATTCTCAGAAGACGGGTTTCTGAATGAAAACGAGACGCAGGGCGATCTGTCCATGAACGATCGCATTGCGAATCGGTGGGTGTCATACAACGGGGTCGTGGCGTGTCTCTACACGCCGGGGAGCGATCCGAGGCACCCTGATCTTGCCGTGACGAGCGATCCGCCTGACTATGCGAACGAAAGGAAACTCGCCCCTGAGTTACGGACGTATGGGGTTGAGTTCTTCGACATGCAGTTGCTGAATCCGTCACGCCCGGACGGCACCGGTGAGAGTGACATGAGTCTCCTTTCATTGCTGAGTGCCAAGACAGCCGTCGTCCGCGAGTCGACGGAAGTTGTTGATGGGCATGAGTGCCATGTGGTTGACCTCCTGGACCCGAGTGAACGAAGCAACCAAATCGCGATGACGGTATGGGTTGATGCACAGCGCTCCTGCCTGCCCATCCGTCACGTTCATTACATACGGTTTGATGATGAGACAGTTGAGCCAATGGCTGAGTACCAAGTGCTCGCAGCGGCCGAGGTGGAGCCAGGCGTGTGGATGGGTACGAAGGGTTATAAGCATGTATTCCAGACGCGTAGTCTGACGGGAATACCGGAGCGAGAATGGGAGATCGAGGTCGATACGGATGAATCGCGGTCCCTGCTGCTGGCAGTCAATCACAAGGTCGACCCCGGGATGTATGAACTGTGGGATCGTGTTCCGCCGGGCACCTCCTGTGTCATGATTGACACCCAGGAGCAGTGGATTGCGAAGGCTGACGATATTGAGAGCATTGCGGCTGAGTTTCTTGCCACGCTCCTGCTGAAGGGGGATCGCGAGGATCATGGGCTTTTTGACCGTGCCGCCGGACAGTCCTTCCTGGTCTCAATGTCGGGTCCGGGTACACAACCTGGCATGACGTGGTCCGCGATGATGACGTGCTCGATTGCCGGTGCCGCGTTCCTCCTCTTGCCGCGCGGCGGGAAACGCAAGTCTGCAGCGCATCGCGCGGGCGTGATGTCAGGAACTCCATCTACCTCTTGAGGGGGAGCCTATGCGTCTCTCATTGTCCCGCGATGTCAGTCTTGTGTGCCTGGTGCTGCTCGCACTTATGATCGGTGGGCCGATCGCGGGTGCACAGCAGGACCATAATCCCGCACCTGGCAAAGACCAGACGGGCATTCCGGGTGAACGAGAGTCTTTCAGAGTGCAATGTGGGCGTGCCTGTGCCGCGATGGCCCTGGAGCGATACGACATCGCCTATACCAACGCCGAGCTCGAGCAGGCGATGCCGGTTGACGCCGACGGCCGAATCTCAGCAGAGTCGGTAATGAACTTCCTGACGAGGAAGGGGCTGGAGGTGACCGGTGTGCAAACCAGCCCGACTGTATTGATGGAGACACAACCCACTGCCATCCTGTATGAGCAGCGCCCCTTTGTTGACGGTGCAACGAAAGTGCAGGAGCCGCACTTTGTCATAGTCATTGCCTATGACGGGGATCGGATCTGTTTGTATAACCCGGATGTACGAAGCAATCGTACCGGCTGGGTGTCGGCAGATCGGGCACTCGAGTACTGGACCGGTGAGGCACTGTTGGTGTCAGGGCCATCGGGAAGCGATCCTGCATTTGCAGGCAGAATCGGTGCGAGGGAACGGAGCCTTCGAGAGGTGATTCAGAGTGCAGGGCGTTGGGTGTTGCTGCCGGTACTTCCGATCGTCCTGGCCGTCCTGTTGCGCCGGCGCTTGATCGCACTCCCACGCGCGCAGGGAGGTTAAGTTGTACAGCAGGCAGCGATGTTGTTGCGTTCCACTTCCTATCGTCATCATCATCGGTCTGCTCATCGGCGGCTGCCATGAGCAGGCGGGCCGACAACCGGGCGTTGTCGAGCACTATCCCGATGAGGTGGTCACGAAGGCGGCGCAGGCCGTCGCTGCATTCGCTACGGAAGTACCGACCGTCCCGGACGAGGGACCGAATCAGTTGCTGCATCGGTACTATGCAATTGGACGAGACTACCCGATCCGCGATGGCGATGGCCAGGCTGACACGTGCCTGACATTCCTCTTCACCCAGGCCAGTTCCAAGGCGATCTATGGCCTCCCGGTGCTCGATCGCCAGCCGGCAGGCTGGACCTTCTTCCGACCCCGCAGCAGTCGACTCAGAACCAATCACCAGGCACATGCCAACCAGTTCATGCTTCTTCTCTCTGCTGATCGGGCTTTGGAATGGTCAAGCACATACGTGTCGCTGCCGATTCCCGACCAACCGGACATCTCGCTGCAGGATCTGCTCCAATCAGCCAAAGCGATCTATCATGCCGGCACTGACGGTAGTTGGCTGCTGGCTGCCCTGGCACAGATGAAGCATGAGGATCCCTGGACCAATCGGTTCGGTGAATCCTGGTCGATTGATTCACTCGTACAGCACGAGTTGGCCTGGGAGTCGCTGACTGCCCCCTGCTGGGGTCAGCATCGGCTCTACGGACTCGCCTGCGCAGCCGATCAAGTTCGTGACTGTCTTGCACGCGGGACAGCCCGGTCACTTGATGACCTCCTCGCACGGGAGGCAAATGAGGCCTGGGGCCGATACGACCGATCCGGAGGCGGCTTCATCCCTCACGACGGGCCGCTTCGTGACGACTTGCAGTTTTCGTACAATGCGCATGTGCTTGAGTGGATGCTGGCATGCCCGGCCACCCTTCGGGCCGTCGGCGGGGCACGACTTCACGACGCGATTCTCGACCTCGCCGATGCAGCAGCGACACACACCGACGCCCCAACGATCGTTCGGGCACATGCGATCCACGCCCTTCGTGTCTATTCGGAGTTGGCATCGGGGAAGGTCGGGGGAGGAAACCGGGAATAGCATTGTCGGCTCAATGCTGCCCGGCTTCCGTGTGTTGGAGACTGAATCCACCCTCAGCCGTGATCCCAATCGACGTCACAGCCCAGGTACCCTGCATCACTATTCGGCAAGGTCAAGGTGTATGTTGAATCTGATGAAGAAGGTGCTGTTCCTGCTCGGCGGGGCTGTGATTCTGATGCTCGTGGTATGCTGCGTTTTATCCTGGAAGATTCGGTTTGTGAACGCTCGGCTGCTCCCGGAGCCGGAGATGTACGTTTATGACGACGGGGCACGGCGCTGGCTGGTGCAAGTGTATCATCGACCAGGCACATCCTTGATCGCAGCCTATGTGAATCCGTCAATCGGCCCGGAAGCACTGGAGCATGCGGCGTTCACGCCACCCAGGTGGTCTGCCCTGCGTACTCCGCCGACGTTTGAGAAGGGGTTTCACTATGATTATGGATACGGCTGGCCGTTGTGCGCTCTGGCATGGAGCGGTGAGGATTCGATCGACGGCGACCAGGCTCGTCGCATCACGGTCAATCGTGGGATCGTGGTTGTGCAGGATCCTGCAGACAGAACTTCGTTGATCGTTTTGCCGACGCGGCCGATCTGGGGCGGCATACTCACGAATCTGTGCTTCTATGTTCCGGTGTGCTGGGTGCTGGCTGGGCTGTGTCGCGTGACTCGGCGGTGGTTTTTGTCCTCCCGTTCAGATGACACCGATCTGGGCGGGAATGGGGAAGACCGCACAGAAGTGCCAGGCCCGGCGCGCACGACTCCCGATACGAAACCTGATAGCGCCTGACCGATTTACAGAAGTATCGAATGTGGCGGCCATTGATTGAGATATCCAGACGACGGCATCTCCGGTTTCGCACGCGACTGGAGGATGACATCGTGGCATCTGGCAGCCAGGTGCGATCCTCGATGGTAGTGCCGGGGGGCGTGTGAGAGAGAGATTTGGTCACCTGGACTCCTATCATGACCAAGACATGAGTGAGTCAAGTAATACTAACCCGCCTGGCAATTCTCATCTTGATGACTTGCCGCCACTTCACCACGCAGCACGGATCGGTGACTGTGCAGCGATCCGACGCTTGGTTGACAAAGGTGCAGATGTCAATACGACTTTTGATGTCGGCCGCCATCTGGAAGCGTACCCACGAATCATGACGCCATTGATGACGGCGGCAGGCAGCGAAGACGGGGCCGATGTCGAGACCGTCAGAACGCTGCTTGAACTCGGGGCTGATCCGGTACTGGTCGTCGATGAGCAAACGGCAGCGAGTCATGCCTGTCACGGGTCGCTCGAATGGGCGTATCGAGCAGGAGGCGATGCCTCACGTCTGCAACTGCTCCTGGAGTCAGGCAGCCCTCTTCCTCCTGATCCGTATCTTCGCAATCAAATGCTCTGTCGTACAGCTTCAGTCGGGGACGCGCAGCGCCTGAGCGTGCTGCTGGTTGGCCGGATTGGCCCGGGTGGCTATTTCAATCCTGAGGAGTCAGTGCAGCGAGCCAAGTTGGCTCAGGAGTATATGAAGCAGTGGGACTTCGTTGAGCATGAAGAGGACCGTGTGTGGGCAAGTCAGGTAGAGGACGAGGCCAACAGGGAAGAACTCAAGCGTGCTGCCTGCGGCCCGCTCCCTCACGAGATTCCTCTGCATTGCGCTGCAGCCGAAGGCCACGCAGACTGTCTGAAAATGCTTCTTGACGCAGGTGCGGATCCATTGGCGCGAGACTATTGTCAACGAACGGCGTTGTACGATGCAGCCAACTCTGTCACAGTGCGCATTCTGGTTGCTGCCGGGGTTCCGGTTGAGGATACCGACTCACTGGGCTGGTCACCGCTCGTCAATGGCGTGAGCGATGGTGACATCGAGCGGATTCGAGCCCTTATTGACGCCGGAGCAGATGTGAATGAAACGCACGACCGGGGGTATACCGTCTTCATGTCGGCCGTCAGTTCGATGAAACGTTCACTCGACGTTCTCAAACTGCTGATCAAAGTAGGCGCTGATCCGCATGCGGTGACTGAACGCGGGTGGAATGCGTTTCATGCTGGGGTCGATGTCGATGGGGAGGCCAATGAGGAACAGTCCGTTCGGGAGACGTTGTGTTACCTGAAGGAACTCGGAATTGATCTTGAGCGACGCAACAAGTTAGAGCATACACCGTTGGCGAAGGCACTCATGGAAGGCACTTCCATTGAGGTGCAGGTGCTGTGTGACCTGGGAGCGGACGTGAATGCGGTCTGTCCGATGCATCAATGCGGGAAAGAACAGTGTTCGTGTATTGATCTTCCTTTGCTGTTTCACGCGGCCGTCGGCATTGGAGTCGATAGTGACGATAAGACCGCAGTGCTACTGAAAGCCGGTGCAGATCCGTTCGTCACTGATGAACAGGGCTGCACGCCATTGATGCATGTGGCTGTCAGAATGACCAAGGCCCTAGATGATAGCCGGGCATGCTACCAGTCGCTGCTGAACGGACTGCTTGCACTACCTTTGCCGGATGAGTCGCTGGTGAGACGGCCCGACAAATACATTCTCAAAATACAGTGCGATGCCGGCAAATACCTCCGAGAGTTCGCTGACTCGATCCCGATCCGCAGCACTTCCGAATACGCCGCTGAGTGGCGCAGTGAGCAGTTGAAATGCCTGGAGTTCCTGTTTGCCTATGAATGCTTGGTGCGGGCCAATGGCACAGGTTCACATAACATTGGCCCTTGACTCCACCGTGCCCTTCACCATGAATAGAATGCAGCGCCGGCTGTATGTTGCTGCTCGGAATTATGAGGAAGGGTTGAGCCATGGCGGTGACGAAGTCAAAGACAAGAAAGAGCGCCAAGGCGGCGGTGAAAGCGCTCGCTCGAAGGCAGGTTCCCGGGGCCGTGAAGCGCATGGGTGGGCCGAAGGGATCGGACCGGTTCGCTGCCGGCAAGGCGTTGGTGGCGACGGCTGAGCGTGATGCAACCCGCGTCTACCCACACTTCGACGAGATCGCCATGCTGCTGGACAGTGACAGTAAAGTGATCACATGGAATGCAATGCAGTTGATCGGTCACATGGCGGCGGTTGACTCATCAAAGAAGGTCGATGCCCTGCTCGATGCCTACCTCGGGCGAATCTGCGGCGGAAGTCTGATCACGGCGGCCAATGCGATGCAGGGTGCTGCTCGAATTGCACAAGCCCGGCCTGATCTGGCTGACCGGATCATCACGGCAGTTCTCCCGGTGGAGAAGACGGAGTATGAGAAGCCGGAGTGCCGCAATGTCGCCATTGGTCAGGCGCTGGAGGTGTTCCGGGATATCGGCGATGCAGCCATGACTCGCCCTGATGTGAAGCGGTTCATCAAGCGGCAGCGGGCCAATACGAGGCCGTCGGTGGCCAAGTTGGCAGGGGAAATGGCCGGGTAGGCACTGCCGGGTGATGGGCAACGCGCAATGACTGGGGGCGGTCGGGGGCCGTTGTGGGACTCTCAGATTTCGGCAACGAACTGTACTAACGGATGTGCAAAGGCAAGAAGCACAGTTACTCGGCTTCGTCACGTCGGCCGTGGGGACTCATGGCAATGGCGATGGTGTACTGGTCGCCGTCTCGGGAGCCGGAACGATCTTTCTCTGTTCCAGCCGTGAGCGGCACCGACATGCTCACTGCGGCTCGTGGGGCTCGATGTCGTTGTCTGCCAGGAACTCCAGCGCGAGATCGCGTTGCCTGGGCCTCAAACTCGTGCCATGCCTTGATGACATCCGGCTCACCGCGAACGGCCCTCCTCCACCGGCCGACCGAGCCGCGGTAGGCGTCACACGCCCATTGCCACAAGGACTGGTCTGGGGTCCAATCCGAGCCCAGAAACTCCTTGAGCATCGCATTGTCATCCGCAGGCCCCAGATCGGGCACCTCGGCAAAGCGCTCTGGATTCGATTCGACCAAGGCCGCGTTGGCTGCGTTATCATCAGCAGGGGCATTCAGCGTTTCGGCATAGTCCAGATCCGATTCCCACACCCAGACGATGTTGCCGGTTTCCAGATCGAGATAGGGACACTGCCGGTCCAGCAATTCCGCGGGCATGTAATTCATGATTCCCGTCAACTCATCAACATCTACGGGTAATCGCCGCATGCCGTTACTCCCGTATCACACAGACAGTGCCTGGCCTTTGACGAATACTCAAGCGGCTCCGCCTGACCAGGTCCATCGGACGGCCCACTCCTGCACCTGGCTCCTTGAGCAGGTCAGGTACTACAATAGCAGTAGTGTCGCAGGAGAATCACAATGATGGCTGAACTCAAGACAAAAAAGACCCGGGCAAGCGTTGAGAAGTTTCTCAACGGCGTGAAGGACGAAGGGCGGCGGGAGGATTGCTTTGCCATCCTGAAGATGATGCAGCAGGCAACGCGGTCCGAGCCGTCCATGTGGGGATCGAGCATCGTCGGGTTCGGTAGTTGCCATCTCAAGTATGCCAGCGGCCGGGAACTGGATTGGTTTCTTGTGGGTTTTGCACCACGCAAGAACGACCTGACGCTGTACATCATGCCGGGATTTGACAAGTACGGCGACCTGCTGGGGCAACTCGGCAAACACAAGACCGGCAAGTCATGTCTGTACATCAAGCGGCTGACTGATGTGGACCGCAAGGTACTCAAGCAGTTGATCACCGAGTCGGTCAGGCATATGAAGAAGGCGAATAAGTAGAACTGATCGCCAGACTCGTCACATCATAGAAATTTGTAACAAAGCAAGGGCGCCCTTCCATGAGCGCTCTTGCCTGCTGGATGCATTGATCAGCCTGGACAATGTCTTCGTCGGAATGAGGACAATGCATGACGGGGGCGTTGAGTCCTGGCTCTACGGATTCCTGGTTCACGCACGGTGTTGTCGGTGAATTGAGCGGCTTGTCGCTGTGCGTCCCAATCCTCTTTCCGTAGCCACAGCGTGGCACAGGAAAGCATCGATGCGCGCAACCCGCGGTATGTGATGAGAGAACATGAGAGAGCCCCGGCAGGGGCTTCGATGGCCGCGTCGACTTTTAACCTGGGGCGGCGTTCGCCGCGCTGGGAGGGGGAGGCGCTTGCTCACTGGCCCCAGGCTACTTCTCAGACGCCACTTCGTGGCTGAGTAGATAGCCAGGTACAACCACAATCTTACGGCTTCCGGGCCACGAAGTACGAACTCCAGATCTTGCCGGCCAGATTGCGGGCCACCTCGTTGAGCGTGTCGCAATCGGAAGAAGCCCCGGAGCAGCATGATCCTCCAGAGTCTGACACCTCAGCCGGGATCTCCGATTCAGCCAGTGCTGCCAGGTGATCTTCGGAATACACGATCCGGTCGGTGACCTCAACATCAGTCAGGCCGGCGTCTTTGATGCATTGGATGTATGCATCCTCGCTGATGGCCCCGGAAATACAACTGCTGTGCAAGCGCGGATCATCTCGGACCACTTGTGGCATCTCCTCGACCACGATGTCAGAGACTGCCACACGGCCGCCGGGCTTGAGCACGCGTGCGATCTCGGCAAACACACGGTCCTTCTCCGGCGACAGGTTGATCACGCAGTTGCTGATCACCCAGTCAACGGTCCCGGACTCGATGGGCATATCCTCGATCAAGCCCTTACGCACTTCGACATTGGACAGGCCGGATGCCTTGATGTTCTCATTGGCCCGCGCGATCATTTCGTCGGTCATGTCGATGCCGATGACGCGACCGGTCGGGCCGACGTGCTTGGCTGCCAGCAGAATGTCGATGCCTGCACCGGAGCCGAGGTCGAGTACGACATCGCCTTCGGACAGTCGCGCCAGGGCCACCGGGTTGCCGCAGCCGAATGAGTTTGTGACGGCATCGTCGGGCAGGGCTGCCAGTTCATCCGGCGCGTAGCCGGCCACTTTGGCAGCAATGCCTTTCGTGTCGACCCGGTCGGCCCCGCAACAGGAGCCGGACGGCTTGCGCTGGAGTGCTTTGGCATAATCGTGGGCCACGCGCTCTCTGATCTGATCCTTTGTTTCCATGGCAAAAGTCTCCCTATTTCTATATCGGCATCACTTATGTGCTTGAGTCATCAGCAGGCGTCACGCAACACGCGTCGATCGCATCTGCGATTTGTCTGAATGTTTGAGCAAGGACGTCGTACCGCACGGTGTACAGCACCTCCTTGCCGCGCTTCTCCATCTGCACGATCTCGGCCTCGCGGAGGATGGCCAGGTGTCGTGACACGACGGACAGATCCACCGGGCAGCAGCAGGCAATCTCGGACACGGTGCATGGCCGGCACAGGGCTGCCAATCGGGCCAGCAGGGCAATGCGGTTGCCGTCGCCGAGTGCCTTGAAGAACCTGGGTTCCAAAAGGCCTCCGAGCATCTGACAGCAGCTGTCGACCGATGATGGTCCGGAGCAGCACGTTTCGGGTTGTGGTGTTTCGTTGCTCATTTGCACAATAGTACAAACGTGCAAAGGAATGTCAAGTGTGTTGTCGTCCGAATTGGCAATTTGGTCAAAAAAGGGGTCACACGCGATGTGGCACGGAGTGTGTGGGGTGTGATTGGCGTGCCGTGAGCCGGCTCATCACATGGCCCCGGGGTGGTTTTCATCGAGAGATTACGACGGGAAGCCCGATAAGTGCTAAAGTCTCAGGATTACATGTTTTACCACGGTGGCTGTGCGCCAGACCCGGATTCCCGGTGCCGTCGTGGCAGCAGGCACCTGCGCGTGTGCAGGCCCAGCCATCTCACAAAGCAAGGAGAGTGACTATGGAATTCATCACGGAACTCTGGCTCCCCATCATTTTGTCTGCGGTGTTCATCTTCATTGTCAGTTCAATCATGCACATGGCTTTGCCATTCCACAAGAACGACATGGGCAAGATGGATGGCGAAGACGGCGTACTCGAGTCGATGCGAGCCAACGGCGTCAAGCCGGGGGCCTACATGTTTCCTTGCCCGGCCAACATGAAGGACTGCGGCTCGCCTGAAATGGTCGAGAAGCGAAAGCAGGGGCCGGTCGGATTCCTGACCGTCGTCTCGGCCGACAGCTTCAACATGGGCAAAAGCCTCATGCAGTGGTTCATCTTCATTCTCATTGCCTGCTTCGTCATTGCGTATGCATCCTGGCACAGCCTCGGCGGGCCGGCTGAGTACATCACGGTGTTCCGTATCACCGGCGCCATCGGCGTCCTTGCGTTTGCGCTCGGCGTGATGAACGACTCGATCTGGCGGGGTCAGGCATGGTCGGTCACGTTCAAGTTCATGATCGACGGGGTGGTCTATGCTCTCGTTGCTGCCGGGACGTTCGGCTGGCTATGGCCATCGCTGGCCGACAACCTGCCTGTCATCCCCGGCGGCTGAGGCACACAAGGCCAGGAAAACACATCAAACTGAAAAAAACAATAAGCACCCCCACGGATCGTACCGGATTCGTGGGGGCGTTTGTTTGTTCTTGTTCGTCACGGTCCGTCAGTGCCTGCAAGACAGTGAACCGACTGCGCAGCCCACCGGTGGCCACAGATCACCAAGCAAGTGGTCCTTCACAAGAACCGCAATCACCTTTTTCTGACGTGAATACTTCGCCCCACGTACTACACCCTATTCGTTTCGATTCACCGTCCAGTGCGCCTTCTTCCACCCTGGGGAGGATGATACCAGATATCATCCGACAACTGTATCTTTTCATCGCTTCCGGCACAGGGAGACGGCAGAGGTGGGGTCTTCCTTGCCACAAACCCAGAGTGCACCGGAGGTCTCTATGCACAGACGAAAAATGACCTACTTCCCCCTTGCCGCCGCGGTAGCCACTGCCGCTGCAGCAACCCCCCTCCTCGGACAGCAACAGAAAGGCACCCCGCCCACGAGTGACGATGCAGCCGGCTTTGTGGCTGCTCAGTTCCCGAAGACCTGCATCGACTGTCACAGTGTCCAACAGGGCAACCGTCGCCCGGTGATTGACGAGTTCGGGCTTGCCAGCCACCATCTCTCGACGGATCCGTTGCGAATCAAAGACTGCGTTGTATGTCACGACTTGAGCGCCCACCGGGAGGGGAATGTGCGTTTGAACAACGTGGACACGGGTCAGGTCTACATGCTGACCGGCGACCCGATGACGAATCCGGCTGAGGCCGCCAAACTCGAACCGTTCTGCCTTGCCTGCCATGACGGCAACGGTGCCAACGGTCAGCCGCCCTTCAGTGACAACAACATGCCCTGGGAGATCGACGCCACCCTGTGGGTCCAGAGTTCCCACTATGCGGGCGGCAGTGCCGGACCGATGACCTGTTTCGGAGACGGCGAGACCTTCGGCTGTCACAGCAGCGGCCACGGCTCGATCAAGCGTCAGCATCTGGCACCCTTCGACGGCGGCCAGCCGCCGGTCCAGGGCGATCCCCTCCGCGAAGAAGAAGGCATGTGCTACACCTGTCACGATGCCGACGGACCCTCGATCTATGACCAGGAGTCCTCGTTCGGCATGAACTCGCATCACAATGTGAGCCTCATCGACCAGCAGGCAGACGGCTCCAAAGTCGAATGCCTCAACTGCCACAACCCCCATGCTGCCAACTCAGCCAACCGCATTGCCGACCCTGATTCGGGCGGCTGGACCCCCTGGGGCGGCACCAAGGAAGCATTCTGCCTGACATGCCACGACGGTGACCCGCCGGCCAACGTCGCCTACCCTGCTACGGCCAACGGGACAGGCTATGACAAGTCGAGCTTTGTGGGCGCAACCCATGACACCGAAATGGGTGGCGGGTCATCCTGCATTCACTGCCACTCACAGCACGGCAGCGATCAGGACTCCCTCCTGCACTCCCGATATAACACCATTGACAATATGCGGTATTATGTCGGCGACGGCAAGTATGCCCAGTGCTGGCAGTGCCATGATGAGAATGCCACGACACAGAGCACGAATGCATTCGGATCACGTCACCGGCTTCACATGGATGACAACGTCCCGTGCATCATGTGCCATGACACCCATGCACCGCGCGACGTTGCCGAGTCCGGCCTGATCAACTTCGATTTCGCCGTATTCAGCCCGAACCACGATGCGAGCTATTACAACGGCTACGACGGAAGCAACTCGTTCTGGTTCAGCGGCAACAGCGGCAACTGCTACATTCTGTGCCACGGCAAGAGCCACACTTCGAAGTCGTACTCCCGATCTCCGAATCCGATGGTAGATTGCACCCCGTGCCACTAAGCCGCGTACATTGATGTTTGATATGCTTCTCTGACGAGGAGCAATACTGACAACGCGCAGACCACAGCCCTGTGCGGAAGCGCGCGGGGCTGTGTTTTTTTAATGTTGTGGCTGGAGCACACGAGATAGCCGGGGCGATGACCCTCCCCGCTGTCTGCGCCCCACCTCCTGCCTACGATTCCGTGTGGGCATTGATGCTGTGCGCCCTCTGTTTGCGAATCGACTGCAATGACAGAACCCGATCAACCGGAAGGAGCGCACACTGCCATGAATGACGACGCGCGCACCACAACAGCAAGAGCGGCAACACTTTACGCAGCCGCTCTCCTCTGCTCATTTTTCCTGTCCGCCTGTGCCGGCCCGACCGGCGAGCCTGCCAAAATCATCGCGCGCCGGCCAAGCCTGCTGCAAGTCACCGGCCAGGAAGCAGGCGTCGACCATCCCCTGGCGGCCTATGGGCTGCCTGAACTCGCGGCCGGTTTCACCCAGCCGCCCACCACACTTGTACAGCGCGACGGCTGGGTCGCCCTGCATAGCGATCTCGACCGCATCCCCTTGTGGGTCTGCCAACGCCTCGATTCGACCGATACCGTCGGCGATGCGGACCGAGATTCCTGCTCCTGGCATTCTGATCCGCAACTCGGCGACGGCCCCACTGCCACCGACCCGGACTACACGCACTCCGGCTATGCACGCGGGCACATGGCCCCGGCCAATGATTACAGTTTCTCACAAACCGAAACGTGTGAGACGTTCTTCTTTACCAACTGCTGCCCGCAGATTCAGAATGGGTTTAACAGCGGCATCTGGAGCAGTCTCGAAGCAGATTGCCAGGATGCAGCCGAGGCACGCGGCTCCGTCTTTATCATCACCGGCCCCATCTTCTATGACCCGGTTGATGATGAGAGTGCCGCTGAGTATGACGCTGCCTATGACGACGACATCGTGGAGTATTATGTAATCGGCACTAACATGGTGGCCGTCCCCACGTATTACTACAAGATTGTCATTGATGCGACTGATGAGGAGAGCCCGTCGGCCATCGGATTCGTCCTCGAGAATCGGCGGTATGTAAAAAGTGTCGATGGGCCGCGCTTCCAGGCCAAGCATACTCGCTCGATCCGTTGGATCGAACAGCGCACCGGGCTGGACTTCATGCCGCTGCTTGATGAGGTTGGTGTGGACCCGGACGACTTCGAGACGGCCGAGGCCGTGCTGACCGATTGGCCGGAATTTATGCCGTAGGATCTGACCGTCATGCCCAGACCCAAGCGCGTCTCAGTTATGCGGCCGATTCAGCCGGGTATCCGCATCATCAATGCGATCCCGCGCACGCTCGGTACGATCGGTTTGATCGGGTACGATTTGGCCGACGGCTCGCGCTGGATCGTCTCGTGTCGCCATGTGCTGGCTCGGTCAGCCAACTGGAACGGCACGCCGGCAGCAACCGGTGAGCCTATCTATCAACCCAAGGATGATGACCCGGCCAACGTCGTTGCGACGACCGACTTATCGCGCACACTTGATGTGATTGACGCTGCAGCAGCCCGCATCGTCGATGGGATTGATGCGATCTCGGATGTCCTCTATCTTGATCAGCCGATCGGGGTGCCGACCAATGCTGCCATTGACATGCCGGTGGTGAAGTCCGGCTCACGCACCGGGGTGACGTACGGAGTCGTGACGGCCGTCGGCCCCGACACCATCGAGGTCGGTCCGCGTCCGGGCGAAACCAAGGCGCTGACGAAGTCGGGTGATTCGGGCGCCATCTGGCTCGAAGAAGGCACGCTCGCCCCGGTGGCCATGCACTCCGAGGGGAACGTGGGCGGCGTGGAGCGTTCGCTGGCAATCCCGATCGCACCCGTGTTGGCAGCACTTGGCCTCACTGTGGTGTGCCCTGCAGGCGTGGGCGAGGGATGACCCGGCTCGCCTACTTGAAGGTAACCTCACGTATGTTCGACATGCATGGGCTCGGGCAAGTCGCATCCTCAGCCGCCTGAAAGAACAGCGTGTAGCCCCTCGCTGCCAATGGATTGTTCACTGTGATTTCCACGCACCCGTTGCCAGTCGTGTCCGTTCTTACGCCGAGGACATGATCAAAAGCGCTCGACGTGCTTGGCCACCATGTACCGAAGTCAACACAGTGCGATCCATGCTTAGCAACTAGGCTCTGTCCGAAAAGTGATCATGTTAATAATCGGAGGTAACGTTGGATGAATGACATGCGGATCATGCCGCCGAAGTTCTTGGCGGTCTTCTCGAAGCGAGAGAAGACGCGTCGGCATTCCTTCAGCCACCCGATGAGACGCTCAACGATGTTCCGATCTCGATACGCCTCGCGATCAAAGTCGATTTGCCTGCTGTCACGGTCCTCATTGCACTTCGACGGGATCACCGGCGTGATGCCCAGGTCCAGCAGGTATTCATCAATCCAGTCGGCCCGGTACCCCTTGTCACCGGCCATCGCCACCGGCCAGGCGATCGGGTCGCCGTCCGCATCGATCAACTGGTCGTCGGCGCCGATCATGAGCGTGTCAAACACGGCGGCTTCGTGGGTCTGGCCGGCCGTCAGATGAAAGTGCAACGGATGACCGACCCGATCGCACAGAATATGGATTTTGCAGGTCAAACCGCCGCGACTGCGCCCCAGCGCGTGATCGTCGGGCTCCTCCGGATCCCCCCTTTTCCGCCGCCCGCCGCACACTTGGCCGCCCGTACCGTGGTGCCGTCGACGCACCACAGTTCCTCGTCAATCTCGACGTCATCGCGGAGCCGATCCAGCACCGCCTGCAGCGTCCCATCGTGGTTCCATCGATCAAAGTGGTCCCACACGGTGGACCGGGGGCCGAAGTCCGGCGGCAGGTCGCGCCACTGGGCGCCGGTATTAAGAATCCAGAGAATCCCATCGATCATGTCGCGTGGATCGCTGGGCGGCCGACCCATACGCTTGGGAAGAGGAAACAGGTCTTTGATCAACGCCCATTGCTCATCCGTGAGCCGATGTCGAGGCATGAGGCATCCTTTCCGCATGCAGGAATATGGTGCTCATCGGTCAGCAGACACAAATGAATCCACTTTTCGGACGGGGCCTAGAAATGTGTTGGTCTTGAGGCTGTAGAGTACGGCACCGGTACCGAACGGCTTCAGGCCGCAGAGCGTGAGGGTTGACGGGGTAGCGGAGTCGTTGTTGTCAATCGAGAGTTGGAGACACATGGGCTTCGAGGCGTAGAAACAGTTCGCAGCCCCGAGGGGATCAGGGCACAGACCAAAGGCATAGTCATAGCACTCCTCAGGAGCAGTATGCTGCCCATCGCCAGGCACGCGGCCCGAGCCTCGGCTCTGGACAAACAGCTACTGCTCATGACCAGAATTGGCGCCTTCTACTCTACTGAAGTTGCTACGACATTGGACTTCACTTGGTATTGGCACGCCTGAAACCAGACCTCTCGGCCGGCGCCTGCGTTCGGAACGCGAATCCGCCAGCCTGCTGTGCCAGTTGAGTCACTGAGTGTGGCCTCGCCTGCCTGTGCCGGCTGTTTGAGGTCCAGTGTGATATCCAACGGCGGCACGTAGGTGCTGCCTGGCCCTCTCAGCGAATAGGCGAGGAACGTCTGTGTGTTCGGCGTCATGCCCGTACAGCCGAATGAAGCATATTCACCAGCGACGAGCGGTGTAGGCGAAACCTCGAGTACTGGGCATTCCGCCAGTTGGTACACATACGCTGATCCGGACTTCGTGCCCAAGTCATCGTCGTGGCGGCATCCGACTACGGTGGTCGCATCATCAGTCAGAGATACAGCAAGGCCAAATCCATGGCGACCATCTCCGTCTGATGCAGTCAGCTTTGCGCTTTGAAGCCAATGTGAATCTTCATACCTGTACACGTATGCTGAGCCGAACGACCCATTAGAGTGGGAATCTACTGTCGCTCCAATCACTATCAGGTTGCTGCTTATGGAGACGGATTCACCGAAGTAGTCACCAGATTCTCCATCGGAAGCAGCCAGTTTCGCAACCTCAACCCAATCAGAGCCGTCACATTTGTAAACGTATGCTGCTCCAGACGAGAGCGCATTTCCAGTAGCAGAAAATGCTCCGACAACTGCCTCCTGACCATTCGTAGATACGGAAGTACCAAAGAACGTGAATGTCTGTGCGTCGGTTGCGATCAGTTTCGCTTCCTCTTGCCATGTGGTGCCATTGAAACGGTAGACATATGCTGCACCAGTCCGTGAATCATCATAATTTGCGCCGACGATTAGTACGTCACCGCTTACCGACACAGAGATTCCGAAGCGATCTTCGGGCACTCCATCGGATGCGAGCAGCTTTGCTTCCATGGACCAGCCTACTCCATCGTTGCGATACACGTACACGGCGCCCCTATCTCCATTGACACCCGTTGCTCCGATGACAACTACATTACTGTCGATGGCGACGCGCACACCAAAGGAGTCATGCTGCTGCAAGTCGGAGGGCCTCAGTTTGGCAACTTGCAGCCAGGATGAGCCATCATACCGGAAGATGTAGGCAGCTCCCTGTCCATGTAAGTCAGGCTCATGATTCGGCGCACCAGCTACGATCACATCATTATCTATGGCGACGAATCTGCCGAAGTAGTCAGAGCCCCGACCATCAGTGGCGAAGATCTTTGCCTCCTCATGCCAGGCTGATCCATCATGACGCAGTACGTAGGCAGCACCGGCTGCGCCCATTGCTCCATCCGCAAAGTCTGCGCCAACGACGGCCAAGTCGCCATCGATGGACACACAAGTGCCAAACGAGTCATAGTCGCTCCCATCGGAGGCGAGTAGCTTCGTTTCACACTGGGCCAGGGCAACCTGCAAAGGGCCGCATAAAGCCAGAAGAAGACAGAGGGTGAGAATCAGCCTGCCAGAAGAGGGACACACTGGCTGGTTTGATACATCCATCACTCCTGATCTTGCATGATGAGAACGCTCTAAGTACTGAAACATGAGGCGATTCCTCCTTGATCCCGCAACGAATGGCTTAGTCAGGAAGGCACAGGATGAGTCTATTCTACATGCAGAATCGAGATTGTGTGAATCTTTCTTGCAGTGACTGTCATGGGCCAACAGCAAGAGTGTTGTGAGAAAGGCCGGATCTATGCAGCAAGGGACGAATCGGGCTGGATTATCACTTGGAAGTAGCTTCGCGAGAGCTCGTACGAAGGGATACGTCTGTATGGCCCGATTCGAACCGTTCCGATCGGCACCCTTGGCTCTCTGTCCACAAATTGAGAGCGCTGAACACCCGCCATGTGGCTGTCAGAGGGGCATTTCTCCACCACGGCCTGTAAACGAATAGGCCCCCGTCGATTTTGACGGAGGCGGTAGAACTCCCCGAGACGAACCTTCTTCATAACGTTGGCTGCCAGGCGAGGATGCCCATGCCCAAGAATGTGACAGCGTACACCCCCCGATTGCTCAGCAGGAGAGCCGATACCTTCTTTCCGCTGACTGGCGGGCCAGGATTGCGGCGATCGCGCGCCGGCACTGCAATGGAGACATGGCGGCCGGGCTGTTGCCCCCCTGCTAGTTCAAGCGCCAAGTCTATTCCATGTATACGTCAATGGCGTGCTCGCGACACCTTTGCAAGCAAGCCAATCAGGTGTCTCGAGCACGCCCGGCGTGAAGCCCCTGAAGAACATGATCAGCGAGAGCAGCCCTGAGACGCCTGAGCCATTTCAAGACCCCAGGTCACAATCTGCTCTTGCCCGACTCGGAGCCGGCTGTCATAGTATCTGTATCGATTCCGGTGACGGCTCTGGGACGGTCCCCCGGCAAGAATCCCGGATCCGATGGGCCAGACCGGAGGGTTCGGATAGCGAGCGGGGCAGTTGACATGCCGATTCCGAACAATGGCAAACCTCGTCGTTCCCCTCTCTTCCCTATCCCCTACCCCCCTCCCAAGCCTCTGACCCCGGACAGCCTGGAATCGTATTTCCTATCAGTTCGTCGGATGGCTGCGGGCGTAAAGCAGGGTATTGGACCGGAGTTGGCGTTCAATGCCGGTTCACCCCATCTTTTCACGGCAGGGTTGATGATCGCCGGTTCTGGCCACACAATCCCCTGCCTCGTACCTGTTGAAAAGGAGGGATCAGTCCCATGCTCCAATCGATCTTCAAGGGAATGACCGTCGCCGCTGTCGTGTTCCTGACCGTGTCAGCAGACCCATCCTGCCTCGCAGGTACCGACACCCCCTACGACTACTTCGGCGGCCTCACATTTCAGGAGCGCATCCCGGCACCGGAGGAGGTGCTCGGATACCGGATCGGCGAGCGATTCACGCGGCATGCGGATGTTGGTGAATATCTCCAGGTCCTGGCCGCCGCCTCGGGCCGCATGACATTTGCCCCCTACGGCAAGACGCACGAAGGCCGAGCGCTGTGGACGGCCACGATCTCGTCGCCCGCGAACCTCGCCCGCCTGGATGAGATTCTCGAAGCCAACCGCACGCTCGCCGATCCTGATTTCTCGAATGATCGGCGCATCGGTGAGATCATTGAGAACAACCCTGCCATTGTCTGGTTCAGTTACAACGTGCACGGCAACGAGCCGTCCCCGACTGAGACGGCCATGCAGGTTGCCTACACGATGGCGGCGGCGGCGAACCCCGAGGTCCTTGAGATCCTTGACAACGTCGTGCTCATCATTGACCCCGTGCTTAATCCCGACGGGCGCGAGCGGTACGTGAACTGGTACAACGGAGTCGTCGGCATGAATCCGAACTCCGACCCTGACGCAGCGGAGCACGATGAACCGTGGCCGGGCGGGCGGACGAATCATTATTACTTTGACCTGAATCGTGACTGGGTCTGGCTCGTCCACCCGGAGTCCCAGGCTCGATTGAAATGGTACCAGCGGTTTCTTCCGCAACTGCATATCGACTACCACGAGCAGGGTACGACGAGCCCGTTCTTTCTCGGAGCGGGCGATGATCCGTACAACCACAACATCCCGGCGGAGACGCGCGAATGGATCGAGTTGTACGGTGACGCGAACGCTGCGGTGTTTGATCATTACCAGCGCATCTACGCCACGAAGGAACGGTTCGATTATTTGTATCCCGGCTACGGCAAGGTCATGCCCACGTATTACGGCGCGGTCGGGATGCTTGCTGAGAAAGCCGGGCACAGCAGTGCAGGATTGGCCATCGAATTGACGGAGCAGCACACGCTGACGCTGACCGAGCGGGCCCGTGACCACTTCCTCCTGAGCATGAGCAATCTCGAAACCACAGCCGCGAATCGACGGGGACAGCTCGAGCGATTCCGGCGGTTCTACAGCGACGCCAATGCAGGCACAGGCTCCGGGCCAAACGCGTTCTTTATTCGCATGGACACCGACGGAGCGCTCCTGAAAAAGGTCTGGGACCTGTGTTCGAGTCACGGGATCCGGATTGAGGCCCTGACGCGAGCGGCCTCCCCGAACGGCTTGCATGGCTACGACAGCGGTGAAGAAGCATCAAACATCACCCTCCCGGCGGGAACCTGGTTCATCTCCGCGGCGCAACCCATGGGGAATCTCGTTCGCGCCCTCTTTGAGCGCGAGACGGCAGTGGACGATGAGCGGACCTACGACATTACCGGCTGGAGCGTGCCCATTGCGTTCGGTCTGGATGCGTTCTATTCGCATGAACCGTACTCGGGCCCGACGCACTCAGTGAACCAGTTCGAGCCGACACCGGCTGCGTTGAGCGGCGAGGGAAATGTGGCCATTCTCGTTGACTCGGGTCAGCACGAGTTCCCGCGCGCGATCGGCCTGGCGGTCACACATGACCTCACTGCCCGGGCCATTGCGAAGCCGATTGCGATTGACGGCCGATCCTTTCCCACCGGCAGCCTTCTTGTCCATTTTGTTGACAACCCGGAGCGCGATCTCGATGCGTTTCTGGATGATGTGCTTGCCGCCGGGTTGAACGTGCATCGAACGGATACGGGTTTGACGGAAGAGGGCCCGGTGCTCGGTGCGAATGAACATGCCCGGATGCGCCTGCCGAAAGTCCTCCTCGTGCGCGGGAGCCCGACGAGTTCGAACAGTTTCGGCCAGCACTGGCACCTGCTTGATGTTGCATCCCCGGTGCCGTACACCGCGGTGGACGCGGACCGACTTGGCCGAGTCGATCTCGATGACTTCACCGTGATCGTTGTCCCTGATGGCGGCGGATTGTCGAACGTCGACCGGATCAAGTCATGGATCAACTCCGGCGGGGCGCTGGTCGCGTCCGGCGGATCGGCCGGCTGGGCGTACCGGTCCATTCTCGAACTGGAAACGCCGGAACCCAAGGAGGACGAGGACGCTGACGAAGAGGGTGTCCCGGGTGACGATGATGAGGACGAGGATGAGGATGAGGATGCCGACGATGATGATGAGACAGAAGATGAGACAGAAGATGAGGATGATGATCGGCCCGATTCCGAACGATCCTGGCGTGAGCGTAAGGACCGCCTTGGCGAGGAACGAATCTCAGGGGCCATGGTGAAGATCGCTGTGGACACCACTCATCCACTGGCCGCAGGCGTGCGGGACTGGATGGGGATCATCAAGCGCGGAGGGCGCGCCCTTCCGGTGCGCGATACCGGCTATGTCGTCGCCCGGTTTGTCGACGAACCCGGGATCGGCGGCGTCATTACGGAGAAGAGCGAGGACAATCTCGAACGCCTCGCGTTTATGACCCATCATCGGATGGGGCGAGGTGCGGTCATCCTGCTGGCCGACGATGTCACGCTTCGTGGATTTCAGCATGCTCCGATGCGCTTGCTGTTGAATGCGATCATTTATGGGCCATCGCTGGGACGATTTTGAGCGGCACCATCGCATATTCCAGCTGGAGAACCGGCGGCGAACTTGATGAAGATACTGATCATCACGGGCGTCTGCTTCGCTCTTCCAGCACCCGCGAGGCGGCAACGGCCCAGCTACTTACGGGAAGGTGTAGACGACCAGGTTGCTCATGGAGCAACTGGAGGGCTCTACGGCCTGGATGTAGAAGGTCTTGCCTGTCGCGCCGGACGGCACCTTGTTGCTGAACTTCACCTGACCGCCGGAGTCGGCGATCTTCGGCGGCGCTACCTGCGGCGAGTCGATCCGCACCGACAAGCCCCCACAGCCGGGCACGGGAGTGCTGCCGGCCTGGCGGCCGTATGCGAGGTAGACTCGCTCGCCGGGCGTGGCCCCGCTTACCGTCACCGTGTTCACCTCACCCGCGACACCCGGCACCGGATTGGAAGTTGCCAGGCCGGTGGTCGGCTCCAGAAGGAAGCCCCGCAGATGGCCCTGGTAGTCGCCGTAGCCGACGATCTGACCTTGCTCGTTGATGCCGTAGGCTTCCTGCAGCTCCCAACCCGAGTTCGGATCGATCAAGTCGTTCAGATCCCGCATGATGCCGGCCTCGAACAGGAAGGCGTGCCGGTTGAATGTGTTGTGGGCGTGTGACCATCCCACGATCTGGCCGGCATCGTTCACGTCGCGGGCCTCGCTGGCCCCCGGGTCCGGGTCATTCAAGGTGCCGAGGTCGATGACGGCGCCGCCGGTCCAGAGGGTCGCGTGGGAGCGATAGCTCGACGAGGTCGACGAGCCGACGATGAACCCGCCCTCGCTGATGGCGTAGGCGATGGAGTAGCCCGGGCCCAGCCCGCCGAGGTCGGTCATGATCCCGCTCTCCCAGAGGAAAGCATGGGGGTCGGTGTTGCTGGCCGATACACCAACCACCTGGCCGGCGTTGTTGATGTCCCGGGCCTCGCTCCTTCCACCCCAGCTGGAAAGAACGCCCAGATCGTTCATGACCCCGTTCTCCCACATAAACGCGTGGTCGTACCCGCTGCTGTGATTGGCGTAACCCACCACTTGAGTCGAGTCGTTGAGTGCGTGAGCAGCGCCTGAGTTCATCCCTCCAAGGTTCCCAAGGTCGATCGTGTTCGTTCCGTCCCAGAGGAAGGGGTTGGTGTAGCCGGATTCGCCCGCGACGTGGCCGTGGATGTTGATGCCGTAGCCGTAGCCGTAGTCGCCGGCGTAGCCGGTGAGCGCGGGGACCTCGAACATGCTGCCGGAGGTCCACACGAAGGCGCGCCAGTTCCCGTCAGTGTTCAGGGTGTCGCCCGTGACCTGGCCGATCTCGTTAATGTCGTGGCCTCGGCTTACGTCGTAGGCAATGGCCCCCAGGTCGATGACGTCATACTGGTGCTCCTGGGCAAAGACGTAGGGGGCAAACAGCAGCACTGCCAGACCCGGCAAGAGAAAGATTCGGGAGATGGTTCTCATCGATGGACCTCCAGAGAGCTATTGGATGGGAACGGTTAGAGCATTCGACTTCACCGAGGCAGAGCCGCCGTCGCCGCGCCGAGCCACGGCTTGAAGGTGGACGTCGATGAGCGGAGCCGACGAAGGCACCTGGATGCGCAGCACGGCAGTGCCGCTCGAGCCGGCCGCGGCAGCGCCGGCCACGCGGATGGGATCGAGGATGTCGAGGCACAGTCCTCCGAGTTGGCCCGGACAAGGCCCGGTTCCAGTGCCCTTTCGGCTGTAGAGGAAGTGGATGGTCTCGCCGGGGTCAGCGAGCCGAACCGTCAGATCTGAGGGCAGTCCCCGGATCAGCAGCCCGGATTCCAGGTCGAGAGCCGGCGGAGCCTCCCCGGTCGAGATGGCGTAGAGCGCTCCGGCCTCATCGGCCACGTAGAGGACGCTTCCGTCCGCCGAGGCGACGGGCGCCCGGTAGGCGAAGCCCGGCCAGGGGACCTGCCACTGGATCGCGCCCTGGCGGTTCAACGCGACGATCTGGCGATTCTCGTAGTCGGTTCCGACCGCATACAGGACGCCGCGCACCGGCTCCCACAGGATTTGGATGGCCCCGAAGTGCCATGGCTGCGACCAGAGGATGTTGCCATCGTCCCGGTCATGACCCCGTATGCGACCGCCGTAGGCAGCGAAGATCAGGTCGTCCGGGCCGATCGCCAACGCATTGAGGCCTGCGTAGAGGTAGTACCAGTTGAACCAGAGCTCGTTGCCGCTCGAGTCGAAGGCACGGAAACCCCAATACGAGTAACCGAACACCCTTCCCTGTGGATCGACGACGTGATTTGACGGGTAGTCGTTGAAGGCGGACGAGAGATGCCAGACTTCGGTGCCGTCGGGCTCGAAGGTGACCAGGGAGCCCTGGTCCCAGCCCATGGCCACGACGTTGCCGTTCGGTGCCGTCACGATGTCGTTCCGCTCGAAGCGGTCATCGACCGTTCCCCACTGGATCACGGTTCCTGTCCACTCAATGTTTCCGTCGCTCGTCCTCAGGGCCCATAGTGTCCCTTCCTGACCGTTGTCCACGCTGCCGACCCACACCAGGCTTCCGTCGTGCGAGATCGCCGGGCGCGGATCCGAGTGCAGCGCTCCCGGAAGGTTGACGCGCCAGACCCGCGAGCCGTCCGAAATGCGCACCTTGTGGACCCAGGCCAGCCCGTCTCCGATGTAGAGGTGGCCGGTGTCGTCGATGGCCGGCGTGCTGTCCAAAACGGTGCCGGTCTGATAGGTCCACCGCAGGTTGCCGCCCGGGTCGACGGAGTACAGCAGGCCGGTCCGGGACGCGATGTAGACGTTGCCCGCGTCATCGAGGACCGGCGCGCCGAAGATCTCGGCACCGGTCTGGAACCGCCAGAGCACCGTACCCGGATCCTGGCCTTGAGCGCCGACCGCGGTAGCGAGCAGGACGAGAAGCGCGACAAGGGATGTGAGGCAGCGGTTCATGGAATGGATCCTCTCTATCTGAATCGCGAGTCATTCTCGCGTGGACCACGCTCTCGATGTGGCCGTTGGTCACGATTGCAAGCGCGATGCCAACTCGGCGTTGATAGAAGATGAAGCCTCAGAATGTCTCCGAAGTCAACGAAAACGCTGCTGCTGCAAGGTTCCGCCTCATCAGCGAAATCTGCGACTCGTGCGAGCTCACCAGTTCCTGGCCAAACTTTTGGCCAGTTTCCCAGCGGCGCCCCTGTAATTCCGAATCGCACACACGACTCGCGCTCTTGACGCCGGGATCGGTGAAGACGCGAGCCGAGACATGAACAACAGTGTTGTCTGGAAGCACTGGGCGCGCTCGCGGGGATACGCGACTCTCACGCAATACGGCTCACGTCGAGCAACATGGGGAAGTAGCCGGAGGTAACCGGAATCCAACTATTACCACAACAGGCTTGTTTACGGTCAACTCTTCCCAGATTAGTTGCTCGAAGCCCGCTCTGCTCTCACCCCCGATCCGCCGAACCTGTAAACTGAAATCGGAAAGCGTGACAGGCGGTATGATTCCTGCACCGATTCCACACGTTCCAATCGGCACGCACGGCTCTCTGTTGCAAACCGATAGCGCTGACTCTTCGCCACGGGGTTGCCAGAAGGGCCAATCTGGCTCTCGCTCAGTAAACGAACAGGCCCTCGTCGTCGTGTTTGACGAGGGCCGTAAAACTGGCCGAGACGAACGGTCTCACACGTTTGAGAACCGGTCCGAACCTTTCGCCGAGGCCCGTATCATCGGTTAACAGCCTGCGACGAGCGGTTTGCGTTCGACCATCGCCTGGTGCACGGTTGAGATTTGCAGCGACGATTGGTGCGAAGCCTCCGCAGTCCCAATAGAGTACACTCGATGCCGTGTACAATGACGGCGTAGCCGAAGAGCGTTTCACATGGAAACTGTCAGATGAGATGAGATGAGATGAGGTAGTCATGCGTAATCCATTCTTCCACGGCGTCGGCGGAGTTCTAAGCGCAGATATCGCGGTGCCGGACCATGAACGGGAACTCGAGTTCTACTCGAAGGTTCTTACGACGGGACCGGTGCCGCTGTGGCGAGACGACCTGACCAACAACCACGGGACGCCGGTCATCGGCTTAGGGGCACGTTCACCTGAGTACGAAGCCCTCCCACTGCAATGGATGCCGCACTTCCAGGTTGCCGATGTTGCCGCGAGCGCCGCGCGTACACTCGAGCTCGGCGGGCAGGAATTGATGCACGGCAAAGACGACGATGGGACAAGTCAATGGGCAGTGCTCGTCGATCCCAATGGCGCTGCATTCGGCGTCATCCCCGTCGTTGCCGATGAATCGAACGGTGCACGTCTGCACGATGGACGTGGTTGCATCTCTTGGCTCTCGCTCGTCGTCTCGGACGTTTCGTCGATGTGCAAGTTCTACGAGCAAGTTGTCGGATGGTCGGCAGCCTCTGCCGCCACCGATGGTAGATGCGAAATGCGGCGACCGGATGGTGTCGCCGTGGCGGAAATGTGCCCAATGAATGACGATAATGCGGGTATCCCATCCGTCTGGTTACTGAGTCTGCCCGTCGACGACTTTGCAGAGAGTCTTAAGCAGGTTCGCGAAGGTGGCGGTGAGGTCGTTGTGGAGGTAGCGACAGAGGCCAGACACGCTGTCATTCGGGACCCGGTCGGTGTCTACTTCGCGTTACAGTCCAACACGTGATGCGCAGCGGTTTATTAACAAGGCATTGCAGCTGACTTCGCTCCGCCGGCCGCGCTCGGCGCCTTGTGGAGTCTTGTAGGGCGGCTCACCGCTGCTGTCGCAGTTTCAGTACATGACACCAGACACAGCAAAAGGCCATGCCCGGTGGCATGACCTTTCACTGAATCGGGGCGACAGGATTGTGCGTCGCTTGGGACTTCGTCCCCCGCTCGCTCGCAGCGCCGAGGACGGCGTGAACGTGCGATGCATCGGTTCGCCGAGGCGGCTCACCGCTGCCGTCGCAGTTTCAGTACATGACACCAGACACAGCAAAAGGCCATGCCTGGTGGCATGACCTTTCACTGAATCGGGGCGACAGGATTTGAACCTGCGACCTTCTGCTCCCAAAGCAGACGCGCTACCAAGCTGCGCTACGCCCCGGCAATCGGCTCGAGATGTACACGAACCAGCCCATTCTAGCCCGACCCTTGCAGCCATGCATCATGAGCGCTTCACATGCACATTGACGCGCCCCGGCGCCCCCGGGCCGGCTTTGCCGCCCAGCACACGCCATTTCCTCCGACCGCTCGACCCGCTGCCCCCCATCAGGCCCAGATCGATCAGCACTGCCAGCACGATGGCCACGATCCCAGCCCCCTCAATCGACCCGTTGCCGAAATGCCACGCCCAGGCATATGCCAGCGTCGTCAACGGCAGAAAGAAGAACCCGAGCAGCGGCCAAATCAGCGTCTCGTAGGCCTTTCCCAGGTAATCCGAGAAGATTACCATCAGGAAAATTGCGATCCTCGGGGCCATCAACGCCAGACAACCAACCAGACACGGCATCATTCACACTCCTGCCACGTGCACGACACTTCAGCACCAACCATCCCCGGCCGATTCAGCATAGCCCCCTGCTCCCGCCGGCCAAGCCCATCCGCCACCCTCACTGCCGGCCAACTCAGGGCCTCTCCTTGTTCGGGATCCGGCAGTACGCTTTCGCGGCCCTGTTGCCTACAGTGCTGGCCAAACCGGCCATTCACGGCCCGCTGTATGAAGAGAGAACCTGTCACGAGGACCTGACCGATGCACGTGCCCCCGCTCTTCACCCCGCTCCCCCTCGCCATCGACCCCGTCGCCTTCAACTATTGGCCGATCGTCCTGCTGCTCACGATCGCCGTCGGCTTTGCCGTCCTGGTCATGATCGGCACCCATATCCTCGGCCCGCAGCGGACCGGCCCCGAAAAAGAAACCACCTACGAGTCGGGCGTGAACCCGGTCGACACTGCCCGCAAGCGGTTCAATGTTCGCTACTACCTGCTGGCCATGACGTTTCTCGTCTTTGATGTCGAGATCATCTTCCTGTACCCGTGGGCGACCACCTTCCGTCAGATCGATGCTGACAGTCAGCTGGCGACCATGTTCGTTTGCCGCATCCTGTTTTTCCTGCTGACCAGTGTCATCGCCTACGCCTACGCCTGGCGCAAGGGCGTCTTCCGGTTTGATTGAGAGGCGGCTGTCTGAATTGTGCAATGAACTCAGGCAGTAGGATTTAAATCCTACTGCCTTTTGTAATGCGGGGGGGGCGTGATGCAGAGAGGGGACCTGTGGTAATGTACGCCCTACTCTGAAGATATCAGGGTCATAGTCGTAGGCCAGGACGAGGTCCGTCGCGTCCTGGCAGATGATACATCGGAAAATAGCAAGGGCCCGCTTCCTTACGTGCTCGGCTTGTGCGAGTGAATGACGGGCGAGACGCCCGTCCCACCGTGAGCCCCCTCCCCGGACCCTCCTCTGACCAAAGCCGTCTCGTCGCCCCCAGCGTGTCAGGTCTTCCGCCGCAGGCGGCGTTGACCTGACCTGCCACATTCGTTGCCCGCTCCCTCACGGTCGCGGCTCGTCGGAAGGGAGGGCACATGCAATGGCCCCGAACGGGAATCAATACCGGTAAAACTCCGGCTTGTAGGGGCCATCCACCGGCACCCCAATGTAATCCGACTGCTTCTTATTCAACGTCGTCAGCCGGGCGCCGAGGCGGTCCAGGTGAAGGCGGGCCACCTTCTCATCAAGATGCTTGGGCAGCATGTACACCTGGTTCTCGTACTGATCGCTATTAACAGCCAGTTCGATCTGGGCCAGCACCTGGTTCGTGAAACTGTTACTCATCACGAAACTCGGGTGGCCGGTGGCACAACCCAGGTTCAACAGCCGACCCTCAGCCAGCACGATGATGGCGTGCCCATCCGGGAATACCCACCGATCAACCTGCGGCTTGATCGTGTCCTTCTTAATGCCAGGTATCTTGCCTAAGCCGGCCATGTCAATCTCATTGTCGAAGTGGCCGATGTTCCCGATGATCGCGTTGTGCTTCATCCGGGCCATGTCACCGGCCATCAGAATGTCGCGGTTGCCCGTCGCGGTCACGAAGAGGTCAGCCTTCTCGACCACATCATCAAGCGTCTTGACCTCATAGCCCTCCATCGTCGCCTGCAGAGCGCAGATCGGGTCGATCTCTGTGATGATCACCTTCGCACCCTGGCCACGCAGTGCCTGGGCGCAGCCCTTGCCGACGTCGCCGTAGCCGCACACGACACATGTCTTGCCGGCCAGCATGACGTCGGTGGCCCGCACAATGCCGTCCACACACGAGTGCCGACACCCGTAGAGGTTGTCGAACTTGCTCTTCGTCACCGAGTCATTGACATTAATCGCCGGGAACCAGAGTGTTCCGTCGTTGGCCATCTCATACAACCGCTTGACACCGGTCGTCGTTTCTTCCGAGACCCCCTTCAAGCCATCGGCTATCCGTGTCCACTTGCCGGGGCATGCGGCCAGTTCCTTGTTAATGACATCGAGAACAATCCCCCACTCCTCCGGGTCGTTGTCTGCATCAAACGCCGGGATCTGACCGCTCTTCTCAAACTCAGCCGCCTTGGCGATGATCATTGTTGCATCACCGCCGTCATCGACAATCAGGTCCGGCCCGCACGCTTCACCCGTCTGCTCATCGGTCCAGGTGAGTGCCTGCACGGTGCACCACCAATACTCCTCGAGCGTCTCACCCTTCCAGGCAAACACTGGGATTCCGCGCGGGTCCTGCGGCGTGCCGCCTGTTGCGGGCCGACCGACCGCAATCGCAGCCGCAGCATGGTCCTGCGTCGAGAAGATGTTGCAACTGGCCCAACGGACCTTCGCGCCCAACTCGACGAGCGTCTCGATCAGGACGGCTGTCTGAATCGTCATATGCAGCGAGCCGGTGATTTTGCAGCCGGCCAGAGGCTTGGTCTTGGCAAACTCGCGGCGGACGGCCATCAGTCCCGGCATCTCGTGCTCAGCCAGTTCGATTTCCTTCCGCCCGAACTCTGCCAATGTCAGATCCGCCACCTTGAACCAACAGGCCGTGTCGGGCTCATCCGCCGTTGCCACATTTGCCGTCTTCGCGTCCGTCACCGCCGCTGTCGTCGTTGCCATCGTGATTCACCTTCATTGATAGTCAAATAGCCATCACCCTCAGAGCACTCTGAGGACACTGTTTCATCCGTTGATCCGGATGAACGGATGCACTGTAGATACTCGGGGCGACCGGGTCAAGAACGGGGATGATGGCAAAGTGACCGGCCGCGTCGTGCGGGTTTACTGCTTCGCTTCGTTGAGCACTCGCTGGAGGACGTCGGCCCGCCCCACGGCTCGCTCGGGGTACCTTTCCTCGATCTCCCGGATCAGATCGATGCACATCTGGGCCCGGTCCCAGTTCTTTTGGTCCAGGTACAGCAGAACGAGTGCGTGCAACGGCTCAGCCGATTGACGATCGGCATTGCTCGCCTTCCACAGGGCCTGCTCGGACTGTTCGAGATTGCCAGCCAGTTGATGCAGCAGGCCGCGCGAGTATTGCACATCCCCGCGCTTCGGGGCGATCTCGGCCGCGTGGTCCAGCAGTTCGAGCATCTCGGGCGACACCTCGTCGCTGCCGTCCTTTTCATACAGCAGCAGCCCGAGTGAGAACAGCGCATCGACATCGTCGGGCACGATCTCGATGATGGCCCGGTACTGCTGCTCCGACTTCTCGAAGTTCCCCTGATTGTAATACAGCATTGCCAGATTGAATCGGGCCGGCAGGAACGCCCGTTCGAGTTTCAAGGCACGGACATAGGCCTGCTCTGCCTCCGCATATTTTCCCTGCCAGGTATATAACACACCGAGATTCAACTCGGCCCCCGGGTGGTCTGCATTCACTTTCTGGGCTGCCTCGTACTCCTGCAATGGTCCCGCCAGCGCCGCTGCCAACCCCTCCGGGTACAGACTCACGGGAATCTGCGACAGGATTCGCGCTGCCTCGGCCCGAACGTTTCGATACCGGTCCTGCAACGGCCCGGCCCCCAAGTCCAGCAATGCCTCCAGTGGGAAGTACTCCAGCGCACGCAGGGCCCCAAGCCGAACCTGCGGGTGTGGGTAGGCCAATGCCTCGCGGACCACCTCGACTGCCTCCGGCTGACTCGAATACATGCCGAGCCAACTGGCAGCCGTCGCCCGACCCTGCGGGCCAAGCGTGTCACGATCCAGTTCAACAATCTGCTTGATCAACGCCAGCCCCTCGGGCGTGTCATTCATTGCAGCCTCAATCGCATGGGCGAAATGCGGCTCGTCCGCCCGCTGGGGCCCGTACCACTCCACGATGGCATCGGCAGCCCACTGGGCCGTCTCGTTCAAAGCGGTATGACACTTGTTACAAGCGTTCGGGATGTCGTACTGCACCGTGAAGTCCGGCCGTGGGACTCGGATGCTGTGATCACGGCGCGGGTCAACCACCATGTACGTCCGGTTCGGCATGTGACACTCAACGCATAGCGACGCATCGGTCCCGGCCTCATGGTAATGATGGGATACCGCATCGTATTGCGTTGCTTCGTGGCACTGTGTACACAACGCGTTCCCGACCAATTTGATGCGCGTCGTGTGGGCATCGTGGCAGTCTGTGCAATGCACGTGTTGCCGGTGCATCCGTGCCTGCAGGAATGAGCCGTAGACAAACACCTCATCTTGAATCTGGCCGTCACTGTAATACAGATCCGGTTCGAGCATCTCAAGCGAGAAGTGATCGAAGAACCGATCACCCGGGACATAGTCGTGTGTAATCTGCATCCGCCGCGAATGACACGGGGCGCATGTGTCAATCTCATTTCGATTCGATTGCTCCCCGTGACGGTAGACCACCGTCAGCCCCTTGCGCTCTGCCTGCTCGCTCGGCATCCCCCATCCGGCCACACCCTCGCTCTCCTCATAGGCATCGGCCAACTGTACATGCTTCGAGCCCGGGCCGTGACACGCCTCGCACCCGACGCTCACATCTGTGTAGGTCGTGTCATAGGTATTCGTTTCGAGGTCATAGTTCTTCTGCACGTTCGTCGAGTGGCAGGAGGCACACATCAGGTTCCACGTAAACGACATGCGCGTCCAGTGCAGCGGGTCGTCCTTGTCAATCGACTCCTCGTCAGGATACAGAAAGAACCACTCGCCCTTCTGTGTGTCCCATGCAATCGTCCAGGCTTGCAGCCGCCCCCCCGGCATCTCGAGCAGATACTGCTGCAACGGCCGATACCCGAATGTATACTTCACTTCATAGGCATGCAGTTGACCGTCGGGCCCATCGGTCTCGACCATGTAGCGCTCGCCGTCCCGATACATTCGCGATGTCACCCCGTTGTACTCGAAGGTGGCATCATCAAAGTCCGCCAGCACGGTCTCGCTCGTGGCATGCGACATGGCCCGCTGGTGGTCCGACCCGTGCCACTTGTCTGCCTCCTCCTCATGACATTCCAGACACTGGGCCGACCCGACATAGTCAAGCCCCTGTGCCGGTTCCCGCTCCGGATCATCGGATTGATTCATGGCTACGGCATTCAGGTCATCGGTCGAGTCATCCTGCCACCAGCCGCCGACGCCGGCCGTGAATACGAGCACCATGCCGGCACTCCCAGCCCATAGGGACACACGCCCGAGTTCCATCCAACGCTTACTCGCTGCTGCAGCCATGCCGTGCTACTCCGTCCTTCGGTGCCCCCCACTCCCCCCACTCTATCACCACAGACACGCCCGATCGTCACCCATGCCGTTCTGACTGCCATCAAAAAAACTTCCAAAACCGTCGTCGTCGGCATCCTGAGGCCCGTCTAAATGTGCAAGACACAGCGGCAGACCGACCCACGAACGGAGAGAACGCCACACATGCACCCGCTGGCGGACCAAATCCTGATTCAACGCTACCACAGCGGCGACCGAGAAGCACTCGAACGGCTGCTGCAGCGTTGGAACACCGAAGTGCTGTCACTCGCCTATCGGCTGACGGCCAACCGAGAGGACGCCCTGGACATTCGCCAGCAGACCTTTCTCAAGGTCTACAACGCGCTCCCGGCCTTTCGGGCCGAGTCACGATTCTCCACCTGGCTCTATCGCATCGTCGTCAACACCTGCCGCGACCATCTTCGATCAAGCGAGACACGCGACCGTGCCCACGATGATGCACTGACTCCCGGGGCTGCGGTCGAGCGGACGGCCCCCTCGCAGCATGACCTCTGCGAGCAGCGCGAAGCCTATCGACTCGTGGCTCATTCCATCATGGCACTGCCGGCCGTTGAGCGCGAGATCATCGTGCTCCGTCACTATCAGCAGATGCCGTTTACCGAAATCGCCGTGGTGGTGGGCTCACCGGTCACCACCGTCAAATCGCGGATGATGCGCGCTTTGAAGCGGCTGCGCCATGATCTGGCCACTCTGACTCAAGACGCTGACGATCGGGCTGCCGGCCCGGGCGCGGCACCTGGATATAAGGATGACCCCCATGCAATGCGATGACGTCATCAGACTGCTGCCTGACATGCTCTACAACGAGATTGATGCGCAATCGCGTGAACAGGTGAGCGAACACCTGGTGACCTGCGCTTCGTGCTGGGCTGAGTATGAATCGTTCAAACGCACGGTGCAGGTTCTGGACCAGTGGCCGCCTACAGAAGCGCCGGCTGACACGGCTGAGCTGGCCCGGCTGCTGGAAGGCACTGCCTCGCGCCCGACACCTCGCCACTGGATCCTCAGACGGCCGGTCCTTTCCGGGCTCGCAGCCGGATTGATCCTCTTTCTCGGCTTGTTGGCACTGAATGTCCATGTCTCGGCGCATGACGGCGGCCTCATCCTGTCGATCGGTCGTCGCCCGGTCGTCGCCACGACTGATGCGAATCTGCTGACACAGCAGGCCACAGACAATCCGGATCTCATTCGATACGTTGATGACCGTGTAGAACACTCCGCTTCGCTTGCCGGGGAGGCGCTGGTCGAGTACATTCACGATTGGACCGTCGCCCAGGAGCAGCGGCAACTCGAGTTGTTCACGCTGATGAATCAACTGAGACAGCAGGACGTTGGCCAGGTCACGATGCGACTCAACGCGCTTGAGGAGACTGGGATCCTTGCGCGTCAGCCCGGATCATCCGTTAAAAACCCCTCAATGCCATACGGTCAGCCTGACAGACAACGCACGATGCCCGACTGGCAGCCCGGCCGGGTTGTGATTGATAATCATGTCTATCAGGCTGTGTATAACGAACAGACCGGTCAGTTTGAACTTCAGAAACTAACATTCCAGGAAGACTCGGAGATGTATCAATGAAACGGATAACAGCATTTCTCATGCCCCCTGCTGCTGCTGTGGCGGCTGCGACTGCACTCTCGCTGTGCTGCCTGTTCACCCCCACGCCGGCCCCTGCCCAGGAGAACCCGGCTACAGCGGGTGAGCTTGATCTGGCCGTCATGGGCGAACAGATTGACATCATGCGGCTCGTGTTGACTCGCTCGATCAATGAGCAGTATGCCGGCATGCTCAAGAAGGTGGCCGATGAGGCTGAGCGTGCCCGGCGCAAGGCACTCGGGCAACAGGACGAAGGGGAGACGGATCCCAGCGACAAATCGGCCGCCGAGGCACCCCCCGACTCCTCCGAGTATCTGCGGTATCTCTCGCAGACGGGCCAGTCGAGCGATTCGTATGTGACCTACTACGGGAATGACTTATGGTCGACCGGTGTCCCATCTGTCTCGACGCTGTACGGCTCCCAGTACACCTCGCATACTCGCGGGTTTTACACAACCGGATTCGGCGTCTTTTTCACAACCGAGGTCAGCACGCCGACGGTCATGGTCATTGAGAATCGTGACTCGACGGAGCAGGTCGAACCGGATGAATGGGACCGGGCAGCTCGGGAAGTCCAGGGACGCGGCAGCGGCGGCTACAGTGCCCCCTCCGTGTTCGGCGAGACCGATCGTACCAAGACGATTCGGAAGTGGCAGATTGCAGATGAATACGTGGATGCAGGGGTCGATGCGATCATCGCAGCCTTGCAGGAATACGGACTGCGCCTTGATCAACTGCCGGGGAATGAGACGATTGCCGTCGGCCTCCGGTTCGAGCCTGGGCTGACGCTGCCGGTCATGACCGATAACGAGACGACCGCACCGGAACCCACGACGCAGTCCGGGGCTGCCCCCAATGCCCTGCGTGCCTATGTCGTCAGCAGCATGGGATCAGTGCAGCGGGCGAGCGTGCGGCATGTGGTCATTCAGATTGCCAAGTCGGATCTGAGCCGCTTCCAGTCCGGGCAGCTGGATCGCGAAGGACTGCGAAGCCGCGTGACGGTCACTGAGTATTAACGGACACGGCATCGGGTACGGTCAGACAGAGGGAACAGGGGTGCGCTTCGGCGTGCCCCTTGTTCCTTTTTGAGTGACTTGGCCTCATCCAGCGACGTAGCCTGCCCCGTGGGCATGGGCAGCCGGCAACGCGGGTGCGCAATGCGAATGTAAGGTGGGCCGAAGGGATCATCACTGTGCCGCGTCGGAAGGTGACCCCCTTCCCGCACATTCCCCGAGTGAACATGTGGGAGGGAGGAATAGAAGATGGAATCCCGCGTGCGCGGGAATGGCAGAGGAGGGGGGGGATGCCGGAGAGGAAAGTAGGCCGGATCAACGCTGCTTTGAGCGGAAGATCCGGCAGGGAAGCTGTCACCCGACACGGGTTCTCCCTCGCTGCGCTCGGGGTAACCCGTGGCACCCAACGCCGGGATGACGGAGGTGGAGAAGGAATGACGGAAGGGAGCGGGCACGCCGCAGCGTGCCCCTACGGAAGGGGAGCGTGAGATACACGGGTGGTCCTCGTCGCTGCCCCGACTCGTACCATCCGTGCCACCCTCGGGGGGGTAGAAAATGGGCCGGCCCCCGCCATGTCGCTTTTAGACCCAGACCTGGCAGATCAGGGCCGGCTCTTTGACTTTTCCGGTGAACATTCCGATGGTGGTGGAGATGAATTTGACTTCGCATTCGGGGTGGTCGGCAAGCCATTCATTGATGACGCGGTCCATATAGGCCAGGGACTCATCGCTGAGTTTGGAGTGGAAGGTGCGGACATGGGTGGCCCCGGACCCGTCGGCGTTGGGCTCTCGCAGCCAGGCTTCTGAGTGCCTGGAGTCTTTGACAAAGGCCCGGATTTTTTTGCTGCCGGCCACGGACTGGATGCCGCCGGCTGCGGGGCCCTGCTCGGGTGGGGGTTCGGGCGACTCCTGTTGGGGTGGGAGGCCGGGCTCTGATGGTGCCGACTCATCGTCGGAGGGTGAGGCCTCATCCGAGGGGCCGAAGGAGCCAATTGATGGGTTGTTGAAGCGAATCTTCGGCTTCTGCTGTGACTGGTCGTTGTCCTGGTCCTGATCGAAATCCGGCATGGGGACCGCTCCTTGCGTGTGTCAGAAGACGGGTTTTTCTGTCAGATTCAAACGCGCTCATAGCCGGCCGGCCTGTGAGAGGCTGAGACGTCGGCCGACTGATGATACGCAGCCCACGGGGGTGGGCTGGGGGTGATCCGGGAATGGTCGGGTGAAGGGCAGATGTGGTTTTGTGTGGAAATACGGGCATGATGCGGCCAATAATGGCTCAAGCGATCCGGGAGCAGGCAGCGCACCCGGATTTTTGCATCGCTGATCTGTATCATCGACGACGAAGCACATGATTGGGTTCGTGTGACGACCGGGGCTGCGGATGGCTCCCCGTGCAGTCTGTCACGGGATTGAGGAGCGGTTTTGATGGGTGTCATGACGGGTAAGAGCGGACTCGTGATTGGGGTCGCCAACGATCGCAGTTACGCCTGGTACATTGCCAAGAGCCTGGCGGCTCAGGGTGCGAAGATGATGTTCACCCATCTGCCGGGGGACAAAATGGCCCGCCGAGTGCAGTTGGCACTCGATGCAATGGAGCTGGAGGACAAGGACCCGTGGCTGCGGCCGCTGGATGCGACCAACGAGGATCAGATTGCTGAGGTTTTTGCTGAGGCAGCCGAGGCTGCGGGCGGTAAGCTCGATTACCTGGTGCATTCGATCGCATTTGCAGACCGGCAGTTTCTCGAGATCGGTCGGTTCATGCAGACGACGCGTGAAGCGTTCTTGCAGGCGATTGAGGTCAGTGCCTACACGTTGCTGAGCATGTCACGGGCGGCCCGGCCACACATGAAGGGCAGCGGGTCGATTCTGGCAATGTCGTACTACGGGGCTGAGAAGGTGGTTCCGGGCTACAACGTGATGGGTGTTGCCAAGGCGACGCTCGAGGCCACGTGTCGATATCTGGCACTGGAGATGGGGCGTGATGGGGTTCGGGTAAACGTGATTTCCGGCGGGCCGCTGCGGACGCTGTCGGCCATGGGGGTCGGTGGTTTCGGGCAGATGCTAGATCTGGTGGCAGAGCGTTCACCGCTTGGTCGGAACATTGAGGGCACAGAGGTCGGCGATGCAGCGGTGTGGCTGCTGTCTGATCTTGGGACCGGTGTGACGGGGCAGACGATTTACGTCGATTCCGGCTATAGCATCATGGGCATGTGAGTGATGCCGGTCCGTGTTTTCGACTTGACCTGTGTCGTGTGACCGAGGAATCAGCGGGGATAGGGTGCTGGGATGAAATCACCCAAAATAGTCTGGTCGGCAGGACTGACGATCGGAGCGATCGTTGTCGTGGTCGTTTTGAAGATGACGCTTCTGGGCTCGTATCCCTGGTGGTTGTTGTGGGTGGCGGTTATCAACCTTGTGACGGCATGCGCGTTTGTGATTGACAAGGAGATCGCGGTTCGGGTTGCTGATCGGCCGCCGGCTGAGCGGGGTCGTGCCCGGATTCCAGAGTTTGCGCTATTGTGGCTGTCGTTGATCGGTGGGACGGTCGGGGCGTTGGTAGCCATGCTGGGTCGTCGACACAAAACAATGGACCGTGAGTTCCTGCTTCGCTATGGGATGATCGTCGTGCTGCACGCACTGGCAGTCGGATTCGGCGTGGCATATATGGTGTTTGCTGGGGGTGGTGAAGGGTGAGGGAGCAAGAGGAGACAGGTACGTGCGTATTGGTGCGGTGGACTTTCTGAATACGTTGCCATTGATCGACGGGTTGGAGCACCTGTCAGACATTGAGCTGAAGCGGGCAGTGCCGAGTGCGTTGATCGGGGAGTTGCTGGCAGACCGAGTGGATATTGCATTGTGTTCGCTGATTGATTATCAGCGTTCGCCGGAGCCGTT
The DNA here is from genome assembly GCA_013112555.1 of Planctomycetota bacterium. Lineage (GTDB taxonomy): Bacteria > Planctomycetota > Phycisphaerae > Phycisphaerales > UBA5793 > PNC21. The sequence continues at coordinate 59,597 of JABFGK010000002.1, forward strand.
GCGGATTGTGCCGTGCGGTTTGCTTGGGTGTGCCGGCTCGACGATGACGGTGCGGCTGTTCAGCCAGGTGCCGATCGGTCGTATCACAGCGGTTCACTGTGATACGGACAGTCATACGTCGGTGGCGTTATTGCGTGTGCTGCTGGATGAAGTGCATGGGTTGCAGCCGGCTCTGGTTCATTTTGATGCTCGGAATCGTCGCGTGGTTGAGACGGGTGAGGTGCTTCAGTGGCCGGAGACGATGTTATTGATTGGTGACAAGGTGGTGTCGGATTCGGCACCGGCGGTGCGGTACCCGTATCAGGCTGATCTGGGCGCTGAGTGGTTTGAGCACACCGGCTTACCGTTTGTGTTTGCTGCGTGGCTGGCCAAGCCTGGCAATACGGCAGCGGACGAGGCCGGCGTGATTCTTGATCGCCAGCGTCGGCACAACAATGAGCGACGAGACGGGATGATGGCTGCCCATGCCGCCCACCACGGCTGGCCTGTGGACTTGGCCCGAATCTACGTTCACGAGATGATTACCTATGAGTGGACGGAAGCGGCGTACTTGGGCGCGATGCGTTTCTTTGAATCCGCATGCCGACTCGGGGTGATCGATGCGGTCCAGCCGCTGGAAGGCGTGCCGTGGTCGGATGAGGTTGGCTGTTCGTCCTGATATTCGTTTTGGGTGCCGCTTTAGTATGGGGGTTGTCGTGTGGCTCGTCCGCCGCGATTCAGTCATGAGTCTCTTGCAGATTTGCTCGATCAGTTGCGATATGCGCCGGCAGCGACGAAGCGGAAGCAGATGGAGCGGGCTGAGGCATTGGTTGCGGAGATTGTCCCGGACCGCATGTATCCGCTGGAGTATGTCATATTCAGAGTGACCTCGTTTCGGCCGGAGCAATCGAGTGAACATGTTTTTTCAGGCACGGCACTGCTGGGCGACCTTGCTCGTTTCGTGGAGCGGCTGAGTAGTTCGCTGTTATTGCCCGTGGATGCCTACGAGCCGCGGCTGGCGCTGTCGCTGGAGGAGACGTGTGACCGTCTCGGGGTCGGGAAGACGACGATCCATCGATATCGGCAGCATGGGCTGGTGGCGCACACGGTGCGTGATGGTGACGGCCGGGGATCGCTCGTCTTCTTTGCGGATGCGGTTGAGCGTTTTGTGGAGCAGCACCGGGCATCGGTTACACGAGCCGGCCATTTCAGTCGGATAGACGCACAGACCAAAGCGCACATGCTTCGGCGTGCTCAGCGGTATCGTGAGCGGCTCGGCTGGACCTTACAGAAGTCGGCCCGGCGTCTGGCTGCACGGTTCGGGCGCAGCGAGGAAGCAGTGCGCCTGCTACTGAAAAAGCACGATGCAGCGCATCCGAAGCAGGCGATTTTCCAGGTATCGGGGCGGCTTGATGAGCGGACGCGGCGGCTGATTGTGCGGGCCATGGGTCATGGTGTATCGGCCGGTGAGATTGCCGACCACGCCGGCCGGAGTCGACACACTGTGTACCGTGTGTGGAATGCGTTTCGGGCTGCGCGGCTTCAGTCATACGAGTTGCCATCGGTGGTATTGCCGACTTTTGATCTGGAGGGGGCGGCTGACGTGCTGCTCTCACCGTCCCGAGTCACTGATGAGATGGGTTTTCGTGAGGGGGCGCTCGGCGGCGACGTGATGACCTGGCATGCAGACGTGATGCAAACTGAGTCACCGGATGATGAAAGAGAGTTGACGGCTTTTGGTGCGCTGTTTTACTTATGTTATGAAGTCGGGCGGCAGCGGGCTGCGTTTGCTGACACCGGGAAGCGGCGCGGAGTCAGCGCAGGGTTGCTCAATGAGTTGGAAACGCAGTTGCTGTGGGCCGGGCGGATCAAGCATGGCCTGGTGGAGCGGTATCTGAGGCCGGCACTGGTTGTGGTTGAGCAGCATCTTGGAGGACCGCTCACGGGGCGCGGCCGCAGTGAAGTGATCGGGCTTCATCACTTGATGATCCAGACGATCAGTTCGGCGGTCGACACCTATCACCCCGAGCGAGGCCAGCACTTTACCGCCTATATGAGTTTTCAGATGGCCCGGGCACTGGCACAGGTTGAGGGTTTGTCGGACGCATCGGATCGCGCATCGGCCCGCGCTCGTCGTGCCGGCGGATCATTAATACTCCCGGACGCCGTCACATTGATCGGCTCGTGGTATGTTGACATGGACTTGCCACGGAGCCTGAGGGAGCAGGTCGTACACCTGGAGGATGAGCAACAGCGGCTCGTGATCACCGGGATGTACGGGTTGGATGGCAAGCGACCGAGGACGCACGGCGAGTTGGCACATATGTCTGATGCGTTGCCTTCAACGGTGGCCCAGGTGGCAGCCGCGGCCACACGGGCTGAGCGTGAGTTGCGGAGGTTGCGGCGAATGAAGCAGTGAGGATGGCGCGGGGATGCAGTCCGGCCTGCGCCGGAGTGCCGGCAAGGTGAGATCCCGGGCACTGCGATTGGTGACGGTTCCGGATTACTTACGATTCCGGGGGGGCCTGGTCCTCTTCGTGGATTGATTCGACGGCATATCCGCCGGCAGCACGGTCACGAACGTAGAGAATCCCGAAGACGATCATGATCAGAATTGAGAACGGTGCGACGAAGCGGAACGAGATTCGGCCGCCGTAGTTGTCGGCCGGGTTCAGGATGGCGTTGACTTCATCAACGACCGCATCGGCATCGCCGCCGGGGTTATTGGAGATGGCGGATCGCAGCGCTGTGGTGTCCTGGGCATCAATGGTCGGGTCCGACAGCGCAGTCTGAGCCGCCGTCACTGCCGCTTGTGCTTCCTCCTTGACAATGTCGGGCTTGTCTGCCGCAGCCTGCGGATAGACCTCGATGACCTTGGTGAGCACGGCGTTGGTGGCAGTCGAATCCAGTTTTTCCAGCAAGTACTTGTCGGCCACATGTCCCATCTGAGGCGAGGTGACAAGGCCGACGGCCAGCATGCCGATGCCGCCCGTCAGGGCCAGCCCGAGGGCGCCGCTTCGTGGGACGCGTTCAGAGACGACTCCGAGCATGGTCGGCCAGAAGTAGCAGACACCGACGGCAAAGACGGTGGCAGAGGCAAAGGCCATCGCGGTCGTCTGCGAGAAACTCAACCAACAGAGCCCGATGCCGGCCAGGATGGCCGAGGTGACGAGAATGCCAGTTGGTGAGAGTCTGTGAACGACCGGCCCGGCAAAGAAACGGAGCACCGCCATGATGAAGTTGATATACGCCAGGACGAGTGCGCCGGCGATCCCACCTGCGCCCAGCACCGCTATGACCCAGCGGTTGGGGCCCAGTTCGAGTGAGGCGGTGATGCACATGCACAGCAGGAGGACGATGAACAGTGGACGAACAGCCGCCTTGATCATCTGTTCAAAGGAAACGCCGGATTGGACTCGCTCCGTCGCAGGAAACTTCTGCCCGGCAAAGAGGAACGCGTACACAACGGTCGGCACGATGATCAGACCCAGCTTGATCCGCCAGTCATTGATGGCCGGGTTGGACATGAGCTCACTCACCTGGCCCATGCCATAGCAGAGCAGGCTGCCGATGACAATCCCGCCGGGGAACCAGACATGAAACTGATTGAGTTTTCGCGTTTTCTGGTCCGGATACAGCGTGGCAACCAAGGGATTGCACACAGCCTCGACCGTACCGTTGCCCATCGCGAGCACCAATGCACCTCCAAAGAGCATGTAGAAAGCAGCCTCGCCGCGAGAGAAGATCATGATCAGCGGTCCGGCAACGTGGCAGATCATGGCAAAGCGCATCAGATTTCTCATCCCGAGCGCGTCGACCAGCGGCCCGAGGACGAAGATCGAGATGGTGAAGCCCCACAAGGCCGCACCCCCAACATAGCCGATCTGCTCATTGCTCAGTACAAATTGATCTTTCAGCGGGCCCATGACATCACCGATGACGGCAAAGGCGACCGACGTCGAAATGAGCGAAAAGCAACTGCCGATGAACAAGCGCTTGTGGTTCATGGGGTATCCCTCTTCGGATGGAGGTGAGACAGTGTGACCGCGCGAGCCGGAAGTGAATACGCCGGTTCGTCATTGCTCAGAGCGATGATGACATCGAGCCGGGAACTTCGGGAATCCATCCACCCAGGCTCCTGCAATGGTTACTGATTGACGGCATCATACCGGAGTCGGTCGGGCAGGTCTTTGTCTGACCTGATTTGGTGATGCTGGTCGATCAGTCGGTCGGTCGGTCGGTCGGTGGGATAGTGGCGCGACGTGCCCAAGCCTTGAAGCCCTACTGTGCGGCCCCGGGCAATCCGTGAAGCGCCGGTACCGCGGCGGAGACGGGTGGGTGGAAGGAAGTCAGGTGTGCCACTGGTCGACGAAGGGAGCAAGGGACTTTTCAATTGTGTGCAGGTGGGCTTTGAAGCGGGCATGGCGATTGACCGAGCCGGTATGGAGCGGTTGCCGCACCTGGTCCATGCTGGCGGTCGTGACGACGCGTTCGGATTTGTGGAACTCAAGGCATCGATCATCCCAGGGCAATCGGCAGTGTTCCAGGAGTCGGCGGGTCTGGTTTTCCTGATCGGTCACAAGGTCGTCATAGCGAAGGGTGAGGAGCCAGTCATCGGTGCCGGGCAGGACGGTTTGCCAATGGGCCATGAGTCGGCGGTACTGGGTGTAGGCAGCAGCGATGTCGTCGAGTCGGTGGGCATAGGAGTGGGCCGGGCTGAGCCGAGTGGCATAGATTGACATGCAGGTATCGAGCGGGTGTCGCATGACGTGGATGATGCGGGCGTTGGGGAAGACGCTACGAATCAGGCCGAGGTGCATGAAGTTATGCGGCATTTTGTCGGTGATGCAGGTGATGGTGTCATCACCGGCCAGTGCTCGAATGTGGTCCAGATATTGCTGCGCGAGTGTATCGAGTGCCTGTTGCGTGATGTGTGTGGCGCACTCGGGGTAGGGGATTGACGCGTTCAGCGCACTCGGCAGGTTGAGGGCGAGTTGATGGAAGCGGTTCAATTCGCCGGCTGCGTATACATTCGGGTGGCAGCCCAGGATCTGTTCAGTCAGACTTGTGCCGGAGCGCGGCATTCCGACGATACAGGTTGGCACGGCTGATTCGCAGGTACTGCGGGGGATCGTCTTCATCACATCGGAAGCGAATGACTTAATAAACTTCCCGATGAACTCCTCATAGTCTGCGGGCTCGAATCGGCGCGGGTTGAGGTCATTGCCGCGGCGGTAGTGTGTGAAGGCTTGTTCGTATTGTTGTGCCTTTTCGTACAGTGATCCGAGCGTCATATGCAGAATTGAACGGTAGCCGGCCGGCATGCTTTGAGCGTTGTTCAGTTGTTGTTCGACGAATGCGATCGCCTGATCGACTTCGCCCGCCTGTTGCAGGAGTCGTGAATAGGAGACGGTCAGGTCGGGGTGACTGAGCCCGGCCTCGAGTGCCTGTTGAACAAGGGTCAGTGCTCGGTCGGAGTCGCCGACGGCCAGTTCGAGTTCGATGAGGCCGACGATCGCGTTCAGTGCATGCGGATCGTTTTTCAGTGCCTGCTCGTAGTTGGCACGAGCCTGGTCAAAGCGGCCGATCTGTCTCAGTGTTGAGGCATAGTGCGCGCGGGCCGTATTGTCACTCGGCTCGGCTTGCAGTGCGTTTTCATAGTGCGGGATTGCTTGTTTTGCCAGGCCGTGTGTCGTCAGGGCATTGGCAAGTGCGGCTTCGATTGCTGGGTCATCGGGGCGTTGTTTCAGTGCATTCGTGTAGGCAACCACTGCGGCTTCCGAGTCGAAGCGCTGCATGGCACCGTGGCCAAGCGCAAGCCAGGCGCGGGAGGAGTCACCATCCGGTGCCTGGGCGGCTTTGCGGAACCATGCTTCAGCCTGCTGCGGGCCGGCAGCATCCTGGGCAATCTCGCCGGCAATGACGGATGGCTCGGCTCGGTTGGGGAACTGTTCGATGAGTTGGTTGACGATCTGCATCGCTTTGGCGTGCTGGTGGCGACGCTGTGCGATTTGTGCAGTGAGGCATCGTGCCTCGAAGTGGCTGGGTGCGAGTCGGAGGAGTTTTCTGCAGAGTTGGTCGGCCTGGTCCAGCGCGCCGGCCTGGAGCTGGTTGGCAGCCAGCCTGAGCAGTTGCTGCTGCTGTTGCTTCTGCTTGCTGCTGCGGGCACTGCGACTCACGATCAGGTCCTCCTCCGCACAGTTATCGGGCGAGCGACAGGTTTGTGTAGGATGCCTCGTCAGTGACTTCCCGGTCAACATGGGGCGCGAGCCAGTCTGGGAAGTTGTAGGTGGTGTCGAGCGATGTCAGTTCGACCTCCAGCAGGACCAGGGATCGGTCAAGAAAGTCATCAATCACCCAGTTTATGCCGCGTGAGCGATCAGACTCAGATAGGGCGCGGTATCGTCGCTTGCGCAGTCGTTTGCCGGCTGTGCCCGGCCAGAGGATGGCAAAGCGTTCCTGGCTGATGGGCTGTTCGCGTTCGAGCCTGGCAGCGCCGGAGCCGGTTTTATATGTGATGATGCATCGCGGCGGTTGCCGGTCCTGCTCGATGGAGCGGATCCTGATCCATTTGGCTGAAGTGGCAGCGGCGTCTGGGGCGGTGGCCGAGGCCGACGGAGCAGGGCAGGCGAGCAGTTCGGCGAAATGGGGGGTCAGGGCTGGCGATGCGGTTTCGGCATTGACATAGCCTTGCGTGATGGTGTAGGTGCTGAATACGTGGCCGGGGGGGAGTTGGGTGAGATCGGGGGCGGCCGTGAGGAGGTATTTGCGCTCGATCTCGATTTGGGCAGTGGGTCCGGGGTCGGGATCAGCGTGGCTGCCGTGGGCGTGTTGGGCATGTGGGTGGTGATTTGACATGCGATAAGGGTATGCGACCGGGCAGGCAGTGTGGATTGCGTGGCTTGACCCCGCGAGTGGCTGCTGATACCTTTAGGCGTTGATTGGTGACCACCGGGGCGATTAGCTCAGTTGGCTAGAGCGCTTGCTCGACACGCAAGAGGTCGCTGGTTCGAGTCCAGTATCGCCCATTTCTCTCCCTTTCCTTGCTATCCCCATGATATTGTGATGCTGCTGTCGGAATTCTGGCCGCGGCGGTGCGGTGTTTCTGTACCTTCGTGCGTGCGATGCTGAGGGGGAACGAGCCCCACGGGCCGTTTCCCAACGAATTCAGATCCGAGGGCTTTGGTGCCGGCGCGGTGTCAATAGGCACAGGATGCCCCGCGTGTGGCTGAGGCTGCCGATCCTGAAATCGTGTGGGTGGCTTGATCAATCGCCAGCGCAACGACGGCACCTCGGAAGCGGGAGGCAGTCCGTGCATCGACGACTTCAACCTGCATGCCGAGCGCACCAACCTGTGAGACGAAGTCGTCGGAGTAGTCGCCGGCCAGAGCTCGCTCGTGATCATCCAGCGAGGCAAGTAGACTCGGAGCGGTAATCGCAGCCTTTGGGTCCATGTCGAAGGCAAGCATATTAAGAACGGCTCTTGTCGTATCGTAATCGATGGCAGTGCCGATCGCACCGACTGCCAGGATGGGATGCCCGTCTCGGAGGGCGATCAGCGGCTGTGTTACATTCGGCAGTTTCCTGCCAGGCCCGGCTGATTGGATCAGTTGTTGCTGGAAGCCGGCAGCATCGGGAATGGACACGCCGTCAATAACGATGCCGCTCTCGCCCCAAAGAGAGGTGTTGATGGAGTGGACGAGGGCGGCAACATTGCCGTATTGATCGGCAGCGACGACCGAGCTGGTGTGATCTGACATCGGTAGCGGGGGCGAGGGGGTGGGCACTGTGTATTGGTCGGCCAGTTCCTGCCAGACCTGCTGTGCCGTCCCATCGTCGAGCCACTTGGCTGGTTGCGTGTTGAGCATCAGGCAGCCGTATTGCGGGTGTGTGCGGACGGCGCGGAGTATGTTGTGTACCCAGAAGAATGCGAGCGGGGACTCTGTGTAGTGTCCCATCCCCGCGATGTGGCCTTCCTCGATGAGTTTCAGGGCGCCCGCCACGCCGTAGGCGTTTGGGTTTGAGCAGATTTCTGTACTGCGGTATGTGGCCTGTGACGGCTCAGCCCATTGGACGCGGTATGAGGCCATGTCCTGCATGGACAGGAGCCCGCCGTCGGCCTGAACGGTGGCAACGAGTTTTTCAGCCCACGCACCGGTGTACATATAGGGAGCGCCGAGTTCGGCCACCTGACGCAATGTATGGGCCAACTCCGGTTGTCTGACGGTGTCGCCTGCCTTGTAGAAGTCGCCGGTACGTGGATTCGTGAAGACAGCCTTCGTTTCCTCGCGGCGTACTAGGAACTGCGGTCGATAGGCGATCATCTTGCCGAGTCGATCGCTGACTTCGAACCCGTTTTCGGCGAAGTAGATTGCAGGTGCGAACACCTGACTGACAGGAAGTTTGCCGAATCGCCTGTGTGTGGCTTCGACACCAGCCATGAAGCCCGGGACGAGGACGGTTCGGCCGATCTGCTTGGGATCGGGCGGTTGCCGGTCCGAGTTCATATAGGAGAGGGTTGGAATGGTCAACGGATCAGTTTCGCTTGAGACGGTCTGGAAGCCGGCATCGAGCGCGTAGACGTGGTCAGACTCGGCGTCGTAATAGACGAGTTCGAAGACGCCGGCGTAACTGATTGAGGCTCCCATACTCATCGTGATCTGCGCAAGCGCTGTTGTCAGAACAGCATCGGCAGCCGTGCCGCCTTGTTTCAGTGCTTCCAGCCCGGCCCGTGCTGCGATGGGAGAGGAACTTGCCGCTATCACACCGGAGGTACCCTTGACCAATGGGCGGTCTGTGGCTGGGTTGAGTTGCCATTTCATGTACTGCTGCAGGTCACCGGGGCTCCAGTCGGCCGGTGAGAGATTCGGCCTCTCTTGCGAGTCCGATTCCTGGGCAACAGCAACGGAAGGCGCCGGCAATGCGAGAGTGAGAATGATGATACCGAGCAGCCACCATGTGCGCGGGGAGAGCATGCCAACACCTCCGGCTTGCGGATTTGATAGAGCATCGTGTTTCCGCAGCATACAGATGGCATGCTTCGGGGTTGAGGCTGGTGTGTATTAAGTCAGCGAGATCAAGCGTACATCGTGCAGATCGTGACACCGGGAGGAGCGCCTTCCTCCCCGCGGTTTCCCGTTTGTGGAGGAGGGAGGATGGGAGGGGGGAGCAGGAACACCCCCACAGGTTGTGGTCTGTGGGGCGCTGCTTGTCCCCCCCCCGGCATGCTAGTTGATCAGCGTCGTAGGTGTCTTCGTGCACTGGGTGGTGTTCAGGGCCTGGATGACGGCCACGCCACAGGCACGGCTGGGAACACGGAACGGTTCGGAAACGAATTCGCCGAGTTCGTCAGCGGTTCCGGAAACGAGTACTTGTGCCTGCTCGTATGCGATGTCGAGGAACAGTCCCGGGCAGTTGGGTACGGGGATACGGCCCGGCTCGCTGCTGCCGGCCACGAGAATGGAGTCACCCGGCTCGGCGCCAGTGACCAGGAACCTGACCAAGCCTGGGCAGTTACCCTCGTATGCGAGTCTGAAGCCCTGCCCGGGCAGGTCGGCCTGGAGCGCATCGAGCAACACGTGTCCTCCTGATGGGTCCGGCCCGGTGATGCGGACTCGATAGATGGCGACGTCGGTCGATTCCCACCCATACCAGCGCCAGTCGCAGTCGTTCTTGCTGGGTAACAGGAAGGTTTCGATCAGCTCGTCGAACTCATCGTACAAACTGACTTCAGCGCCGCGTTGCGAGTAGTTGTTGGCAAACCATCCCCCGAAGCGGTCAACCGGTTCGGCAAACGTTACTTCGACGGGTCCTTCGATGGCACCGAAGAGGTAGAAGCCGTCGGCCGGCCAGGCATCGCATGTTTCCAGCCAGCACGAGGCTACGAGGCAGCCGTCGGCATCGGGGGTGCAGAGTTCGGCAATACCGTCAAAGGCCTGCCAGGGCAGGCATGGGGTTCCGAGCACGGCCATTTCCTCGAAAGATTCCTGGTATTGGCCTGAGAACTGGCTGATTGGGTGGATGTCGGCGGCGGCTGATGCGGTGATTGCGGCACCGATCATCAGTCCGAACACCGGGCTCGACATTTCGTATCGCATGGTCTAGCTCCTCGAGCGTTGGCGTATCGTGTACTTGGTCGTGTAGCAAGCGGGTCTCGTATCGGAAGACGGACAAGGGTGATCAGCGCTCGCTCGGCTTCAGTTGTTTACATACACCTGTCTTATGTTGCTCGTTCGCCCGTACTGAGCCGCCTGGAGCCAGAAGTACTTGCCGAACCACGTATGGGGAATGCGTCGTGAGACGATGCACACGCCGCTATCCCCGGGGAGTGCCGTCCCTACCAGTTTCGCATTGCTAATGAACAGATAGACATTGAGCTCCGGGATAAAGGTTCCGCCGGGCCCGTGTGTCGAATAGTACAGGTGTGCCACCTCATTGGGCGTACACTCTGAGAGCACGGCCTCCTGCATTGACCCACTTGCTACGAAATCAGGGCACTCGAGCAGGAGATCCTGAGCCAGCGCTGTGCTGTTCAGTGATACGAATGCTATCAGTACGGCGAGGCCCATCCACAGCATCAGGCATTTCTGCTTTGTTGTCTGCATTGTACTTTTCCCTATCTTTAGTCCATCAGATGATCGCGTGCCCACCATGTCGGCTCTATCACGCTGGTGCTGCACGCACACGCACATGGTACATTTCTTATTCAAAGCGATGAATGCGGAGATTGCTCAGAGTACAAGTCCTGGGACTTGCAGCCTGAAAGCGCAGAATACGGCCATTCATGCTGCCAATGGCGATGGTCCAGCGTGCATCGCCGAAGCGATCGGCTCGTGCCCTCCAGTACCAGCAGGGGAAGGCCATGTCGACGGACAATCCGTTGCAGACGGGCAATGTTGCTTGCCCCTCGCTCCAGCCGCCGATGAGATAGAGGGGGCTGTTCGGCTCGGCTCCATCGACACAGAACCGGCTTTGTCTATAGGCATCGCCTGGAGCCGGTCCTGCAAGGCGCATGGCGTCGGGTGGGACTGCTGTCATGCAGTACATGGTCCGAATGCCGGCGTTGTCACCGGTTCCGACGACGCTCATGTCGTCATTGACTCCGAGCGCCGCGATCAATCTCCAGCTATCACATCCTCCCAGGAGTCTCTCGAGGACGTACATCTTGCCGTCATCCCAGAGAAACATCTCAACCTCCTGGGTGTCTCGGTTCCAGCACCGCCCGACGACCTGCCCGGTGTTGTTGATGGCGGTGGCCGTGCTGTCGGTCATCTCATCAAGCACGCCGAGGCTGACCATCCCGTTGTCAGCATCCCAGATGTATGCCACTTCATTCCCGTCGGGCGTGGTCGCCCCTCCGACGACCTGACCAAGGTCGTTTACGGCACACGCAGTACTCTCAAGGCCACCGAAGGTCCCCGGGAACTGATAGCCGCCAGCCTCGGTCCAGACGAAGGCTGTTCTGCCATTGCTGCCGAGCAGCATGCCGACGATCTGGAGCGGTTCGTGACTGTTGATTCCCCAAGCCTCACCAATCACGAAATCCGGCGGCAGCCCGAGATCGATCATTGTTTGTGTGTCATGCTTCCAGAAGTACGGATGGAGTTCGCCGTCTGCGGTGGTTGATCCGCCTGCTGCATCTCCGGCTTCTGAGATGGCATTGACATAACTGAATGCTCCCCCGAGCGTTCCGACTGCGGTGGGCTGACCGTCAGCACTCCAGATTGTTCCGGTCATACTCACTTGATCTGCGGAGTACCCCCCAACGACACCGGAGTCATTGATTGACCAGCCGGAACTATGTGTCTGACCCTCGAGAGGCGGGAGGGCAACAGGAGGCTCATCCCCCGACACCCATGTGAACGCGCGGTACTCACCGTTGCCTTTGAGGAGTGAGGTTCCTACCGCGACACCGTGATTGTTAATATCGCGGACAGCGGCCATCCTCGTGATCTTCCCGCCGAGTGTCGGGATTCGGTCGGACACGAAGCGCGGGGCTTCCTGTGCCAGTGCCGCTGTTGCGACTGACAATGCAGCACACGCAGAGGCGAGAGTGATCGTTTGTGCGAGGGGCGCACACGATAAGCGGCTGCACGCGTTGAATCGCGAATGCATGACATACCTCCTGCCAAGACAGGTATCATCTTCTCATGTTGACACGTTACACAATACTATAGGTGCACGCTGTTATGGCGTGACACAACCGGCGCGACATCCCGAAACTGTTACGAGACCTGTTCAGTTCGTTGATGGCATCTCTCTCTTGATATGTGTATCCACCGAGTATACGGCAACTGAAGCGGATTACAAGGTTCGGTTTGCGATATACGGCCCCAACACGTCGCAACCGAATGACTGTCACAGAGTTAGGTGTGCAAAAAAAACTATAGTATTCGTGCTCGGGTGTCAGTGTAAGGAAGCGAACGCGCGCAGAGATAGGCAATGATGCCCAGTCAGTGTAGAGCCATCCACTTCGTGTTGAGGTGGGCCGCTCGCAAAGGGCGACGTGAGGCACTGCTCCTGCGGACCTTACCCCACGGATTCAAGTCCGTGGGCTTGCAGGGAGACGAGTTGCTTTCTAATAATGTCGACCATTCGGCGATTTGTCGGCCGGTCCTTCACAGCCAGGCGGAGCCAGCGCGAATCGACTCCGGTGCCCATGTTTGATACATCACGAAGAAACAGCCCGTGCTCACGGCAGCCGGCAATGAGGGATGAGACGTTGAGCGTCGAACCGCTCGGAATACGTGCCATGAGGAAGTTGGCCACAGCCGGGAGTACTTCCAGCCCGCACACATCAACGAGGCCCCGTGCCAGTTCGTTTCGATTGTGATGTGTTTCGCGGTAGCGTTGCCCGTAGTACTCAGGATCGTTCAGGGCCCGGATGGCTGCCATTTGCCCCGGGAGGCTGACGGCCCAGGGTGGCGAGAATGGTCGGAGTTCGTCGATGACTGCTTGAGGGCCGCAGAGGTAGGCAGCGCGTACTCCACTGAGTGCATAGACCTTCGACATTGACTTACAGATGACGACATTCTGACTGTGATGGGCGGCAAAGCGCTCCAATGCCTGTGACGACCCGACGTACTCGATATACGTTTCGTCGATCCAGACTCGGGTTCGGATTGGGACTTTCAGAAGGACGCGTTCCAGCAGCGAACGATCGAGATGCCTGCCGGTTGGACTGTTCGGGTTAACCAGGATAATGAGGTCATACCGTCCTTGAGCCCGGGTAGCGAGTTGCGCAGGATCGACATCGAAGTCGTTGTCGGCGTGTAGTTGGAGTCGATCGACGCGGCATCCGATGACGTGTTTGAGAATGTGCGCATACTCGCCGTACATCGGGTCGAGGATCAGAACTCGGGAGCATCGGTTGAGCCATCGTGGGAGTGCCAGATACATCAGATCACTCGAGCCGGCACCGGGGAGGATGTTCTCCGGCTGGACGCCGCGGGCGTGTGCGATGGCGTCGGTCAAGCCGGCACAGGTCGTGGGTGGAGACGTTTTGAGCAACCAATCGAGATCGGTTCGCAGTGCCTCGGTGACTGCCGGGGAGGGGTCGAACCAGGCGTCGAGGACGTCGGCGTTGATGATGTCGTGCCGCTTGTCGGTGGATGCAAGATCTTCGCCGATGGCCCGGAAGAACGCGCCGCCGTGATAGCATTCTCCGGCCTTGTTGAAAGGGACATCGAGTCGCCACTCGACGCGATCGCGCAGACGCCGGAGGGCCGATGTTCGTGCGCGGATCGTGTCGTTGAGTTGTCGGATGGTGGCATGCATCGCTTCGAAGTGAACGCGCCCGGATTGGATGTGTATTCCGATGGGTTGCAGGCCGAGGCGGTAGTACATGTCGATGATGTCATGTCGGCCGATGGCCATGATATGGGTGGCCCCGTGCGACTCGGCCCAGCGGAGAGCAGCGTACATGAGAAGGAAGGCAATGCCGCTGCCGCGCGAGGATTGCCTGACGGTGAGCAGGCGGATTTCGAACAGGCCGGCATCAACAGTGACGGGCAGCGTTTCGCGGGTCGTGTACTTGTCAATCGAGAAGGCACTGCGCGTCGGGTCCTCAGGATGAGGCGGGGTGATGCTGATACAGCCGACGAGTTGGCCGTTGACGGTCGCGGTCATGAATTCGTTGAACGCATCAAGCGGATCGGAGAGTGCTCGCTCGGGGTTGACGTCGTGCTGGCCGAGTTCCTCGGCATAGACCTCATGGCGGAGGCGAGCCAGTTCCGAGCGTTGGTTCGGGTCGGCCAGTTCGATACGAACGAGGGAGGATGAGTCCCCGGGCGTGCCGACACCGGCTCCATTGGCTGGCCGGGGTGTGTCTGCCGGCACGGGGGCGATGAGTCGGAGGGCTGACGGTGGTGTTGACGAGAGGGTTCGCTGCATGGGGGATACTCCTTGCCCGCAGAATGGACAACAGAGATAGACAAGCAGCGTGCCAGTCAGCCGGGGGAGCATGAATCGTCGTCCTGGCACCGATTCGGCCTGTTTGATCGTGATAGCCGCGCACCGGCATGGCACTCAATGAACGCCTCTGTACAGTGCGTGTACAGGGTGATCATTCGCCGGGAGTGGATGGTGGCGGGAACCTCACGGATCCAGATCCATGGGCTTGGGCACGATCAGCGTTTGATTGGGTCGGCACTGAGGGGCGAGACGTGGTTCGGGGGAGTGTTGTCATTGCCATGAATCGGTCGCTTACCCCAGGTGGTGCTTGCGATTGCGTGGGGGAGTGCCATGTCGCTGTTGAGCCAGGCATCGAGATTGTTCCGGCCGGTGTCCTTGAGGAAACTGTTTGAGCGGTCATTGGCGAGATACAGGAACTGAATGTACTCCCAACTCGTCGGCTGATAGAGCAAGTCGATCGAAGCGGACTCGGCACCTTCCGGTGGAGTGAGTGTAAAGGTGTCCCAGTAGTCGAATGTGCCGCCCGGGCCGGGGTTGCCGTATTGGGTATTGGGCACGGGCAGCGCATTGCGCGTACGGGCATCGTCATACCGCAGGCCATAGGGAGGGATCCGGTTGTCGATGAGCACCGTGTTGTTAAGGACGAAGTGGAAGGTTTCGACTGCAGAGTCAGGGGGGCTGTCAGCCAGTTGTTGCAAAGTGAGTGCGACGTCGCCGGTGACGTGGTCATAGGTGAGTGGGAGATCGGGCGAGACGCCACCTGCCAGGAGTTGCTTTGCCCAGGTGCGGGTCATGCCCATGTCAACATGGTAGATCTTCGTATTCGGATCATTGGGATTGAGGATGGTCTCGACATCGAGATCGCTGCCGTCGAGTGTGACGGTAAGTGTTCCATACGCCCCGTCTTCACGGATGAGTTGGTTGCCGTGGTCATACCACTTGACGTTGAGCCACATGCGCCGGCCCTCGGGATACCCGGAGATGAGTTTGTGACCCGTCAGGTTCACGATACGGAGTGTGTTGCCGTCGAGTGAGAGTGAGGCTGCCCGATTGAGTGTGTCAAACACGCGGGATTTGCCGTCGGCGATGGCTGCCAGTTGCAGAGGAGACAACGGTTCACCAAGTTGCAGGAGGCCTTGCTCATTGAGCCAGATGATGGCATCGGGTGCCCAGTAGTTCCCGCCGGTCAGGTCGTGCAGGGGAAGGTCGGTGCGCTCATCGCCGAAGCTGCAGCCCTGCCCGGTAACGGGTGGCAGGTGGCATGATTGGCAGGTAAAAAAGCGTGGTGTTGAGTCAACGTAGTCACCGTTGTTGCCCGAAAGCATGGCGCTTTCGTATGCATGCTGGATCGCCCCGTCTTGCAGTTCGGCCGGCAGCGCGTTGTAGTCAGCAACCCGGAGTGTGGGCCAGGCTGAACTCATATGCTCGCTGAAGGTTCGTTCGACGATGCCATATTGATAGGGGAAGTTGTTGAAGGCTGCCTTCTCCTCGATCGGACCGCCGGGTATGCCGTTGCGTACAACCGGGTCTGCACCGTCGAGTGTTCCGGAGTTATGTGCAAGATCGCCGACAGCCGGGTTCGAGACATCGTGGCACGAGCCGCAGAAGTTTGCATCTCGATGGAAGTTGGAAGCAAGCATTTCGTGGTATGGGATGACATCGGAATACGGGCCGAGCATCTCATTGCCGCCCCAGAGCGAGAGCATGCCGCTGCCGTAGTAGCCGATTGCCGGGTTGCCGCCGTCGTTGGGGACGAAGGGCTGATGGGTATTGCCGACGTGCTCGGAGTTGTCGGGATTGGTCATCGTGTGGCAGATGGTGCATGTGACGCCGTCTGCTTCGGAATCAAAGAGGAAGGAGCCGTCAGTCGGTGTGGAGTGACCGTCAATCCACCCCCGTGGTGTATGGCATCGGAGGCAGAGGTCGCCTGAGCCGGGGACGTCCTGCTCGGCGATGGCCATGGCAGCCCAGAAGATTGGATCGCGTCCGGCATGGGCCATCATGCCGCCGGCCCAGTTGTGTGACGGCTCAACGGCCGAGTCGTACATGCCGTGACAGGCAATACAGGAATCGGCATGATCGAGGCTTTGGATCTCATTCGGCTGGGTGCCGGGTTGCTTGATTTCGTTCGGCGCTTCCTGGGCCAGCAGTGAGGTGGCAGCAGCCATCGGGGTGCCCGGTGGCAAAAGGACCGTTGTAGCCAGCAAGCCACACGAGACGGCTGCGCCCCATGCGAGTTCTCGATGATAAGATCGGCTGTCAGTCTGTGAGTGTTGCGCGTGCTTCATCTTTCGTTCCCTACCCGTGTCGTCGGCTTACGGCAATACTGCAGATGACAGCGTGTTGGACTTAACAGAGTCCTGGCCGTTCGGCCCACGGCGTATAACTGCCTGAGTCCAGATGTCGATTGTGGGAGCAGATGAGGGGATCTTAATCTGCAGGACGGCCGTCCCGGAGGCGTCGGCCCGGGCACTCCCGATGATCGAGATGCGTGGCAGGATATCGATGGTCATCCCGCCGAGTTGTGAGATCGGTGGGCTGTCACCGAGCCCCTCATCGGAGTACAGGACGGTAACAGTCTCGCCGGCTTGAGCACCGGAGACCTGAAAGACAGCGGGGCACCCACGGGCAATGGCTGTGTGTGAGAGCCGTGGGCCGGCGACGATCTGGCCTCGTACTTCACCGCTGGGCCAATCGATCGTGTGGACCATGATGAAGGTGCCGTCGGTCGTGAGGTTGAACTCCGTGTCCTGCGGGTATGGGACGTCGGTCATGACCCGGCGCATGCCGTCGCCCTCGACCGACCAGTCCTCGACCGGACCGAGGTTAATATTCCAGGGGCCGCTGAAGCCGAGTCGCCCGACGTGGATGTGTGAAGCCGTCCAGGTGTCAGGCGTAATGCCATGGAGCATGACATCGAGGTCCAGCAGGTTCGTCTCATCGTCAAAGCGGAGTATGCCGTCCCCGGTGGCGAGCGAGTTTGTTGGCGGAGTGACCTGCTGCCCGTCAAGGGAGCAGGTGAGGTGCCAGACATCAGCGTGGGCGTTGCTTGTCGAAAGACATACAAGTGCTGCGGCACCGACTGTGGCTGCGATGTATTGTAGGTGGTGGCCGAATCTCATCAGACTCCCTCTCTCTATTCCTCTTCTCAAATCGTTCAGGACGCCATGCGTTTGTGAGTGGGCGCTCGCTTGCTAGTAGAAGGTCCACATGACGGCCGTGGCCACATCACAGGTGGCCGGCTCCCATGCCTGGAAGATCACAACTTTGTATTTGGCCTGGCTCGGAACCAGTTTGTCAAACACGGCATGGCCTCGGGCATCGGCGATGGCTGAGTCGAGGAGGGCCGGTGTCTGAATGTCGAACACGGCCCCGGGACAGTTGGGTACGTCGAAGGTTCCCCAGTTAAAGCCGTAGACAAAGATGACTTCGTTGCCGGGTGTCGCGCCGGCACAGTCAAACGTATTCACCTCGCCGGAGTTGCCGGGAATCGGGGTCGTCAATGTTAACAACGGTTCGAGGAGAAACGATTGGATGTCACCGCTCTCATGCCGGCCGTAGCCGATGATTTCGCCGATATCACTGATGTCGGTTGCTTCGGTGAGCGAATCCCATTCCGAACCGGGCACGAGGATTCCGTTCAGGTTTGAGATCACGCCGAGGCGCCAGGCCGTCGCATGCCAATCCTGACTTCCTTCGTGCCAGGCAGCGCCGACAACCTCGTCGGCCTCGTTGATCGCATTCCCATGGGCACTGGAGCCGCCGAGTGACGGCAGTGCGGTCATGAGTCCGTCGCGATAGAGAAAGGCAGCGGGATTCGCATCATCCACATCCGTCCAGCCCGTGACGCTGCCGATGTCGCTGACAGCCGTTGCTTTGCTGCTGCCATTGGCTGCCAGACTGCCGAGGTTCCGAGGGGTGTGGTTCGGGCCGACCCAGGCGATCGCGGTCCAGGTTTGGGTCGTCGGATCCCAGCCGGCCCCGGCGATGTCCCCCGTTTCACTCAGGCCGACGGCCTGACCTGACACCATCGCATCGGGCAATGCGAGTTTGCGTGCCGTGCCATTGGACCACAGGTAGGGCAGTTCCTTGCCGAGTGACGGGACGACGGCAGAGCCGACCACCTCGCGTGCATTGTTAATATCATTGGCGAAACTGCGTTGTGCCGCCGGATGCTCGATGACGGGCGTGAATACCCCGTTCGCCCACACGGCAGCCTGTTCGAGTTCGGTCGTGTGGTCGATCATCCAGCCGGCCACCTGGCTGTGGTCATTGATGCCGGCTGCGAGAAAGGAGGTATCGGGCAAGGCCGGGCCGAGGTCGGTCATGGAGCCGGCCTCCCAGAGAAAGCCATGCCAACGGCTGGTGTCGGGGTACCAGCAATAGCCGGTCACCTGTCCTTTGTTATTGACCGCGGTCGCGATGGTCGTGGTGGCCCCGGGCAAGGTGCCGAGGTTATGGACGATGTAGCCGGGATCATGGGCACGTGCGCCGGGTGTGAGCGCTGCGATCGCCAGCATCGATGACGCGACAGCCGGCCAGACCGACCGCCGACGCCATGTGCGCTGGTGAACTGCTTCACATCTTGGCCGAATGCAACCCATCTCCATCGCCCGATCTTACCGTCTCATTTCAGAAAGTGTGGATCTCTTTTGGTGCCGTCGGTCAGTTTACCTGCTCATTGACGACATTGGTCTTGCCCTGATACTCACAGGCCTGAATCCAGACGAGTTTGTTCTTGGCAGCATTGGGCACCATCTTGCTCAGTGTCGCATCGCCGTTCACATCAGCCGTATCGGATCCAGCGAGGACGGGGTTGGCCAGGTCGAGCGTGACGTTCAGGGCTGCGAGATACGTTGATCCGGTCCCAGCAAGACTGTACACGAAGTAGACGGGCCCTGAGGCGGTGGCGCCGGTGACGTAGAGGTTTGCCATCTGGCCGGCAAAGAGCGGGTCGACGGAGAGCCTCATGTCATCGACGGCTTCGCTCGCATCAAGGATGAAGAGGCCGCGTTGCATATCGCTGGCAAGGACGGTGCCGCTTGGGAGGTAGGGGTAGACGTTCCAGTTTCCGTTGAAGCCGACACTGTTGTTCGAGGGGTAGGTATCAAACCAGCCGGCCTCGACGGGATTGAGGCGATCAGAGGCATCAAAGATTCGGACGCCGGAGGTGTAGTTGGCCTCAAAGATGTAGTCGCCCTTGACATAGAGGTTGTGGTCAGAGGACGGCAGGCCGGTGGTGAACTCGCCGGCATAGGCGCTGTTGGGCAGGTCGCTGATATCGACGATGATGGTTCGGGTGGTGGGTTCGTAGCCATAGTACTCATCGAGTTCATCATCGACGTAGAGATAGTTGAGTTCCTCGTCGGCCCATCCCTGGTGGCAGTAGCTGAGGCCTGAGTAGGTGACGCGCTTTATGGTGGACATCGAGTTCTTGTTGGACGCATCGACGATATACAGCCCGTTCTCGCCGCAGAAGCAGAATGCAATCTCGCGCCCGTCGGGATACCTGACAACCTGGGCATCGTGGATGTAGGATCCGGTCCATTGCCCGACGCGTACCGGGTTGGACGGGGTGGACAGGTCGTAGGCCACGAGGCCGCCGCCGTAGATATTCGATCCGACGGTGTAGAGATATCCGGTATCTGTATTAACAACGACATTATGTGACGTCCGCAGCCCATCGGATGTGACGCGGCGGACGAGCGAGACAGTGCCGTTATCGACATCGCTCAGGTCGATGACATCGATCCCTCCCCCACTTTCGTTGACGAAGTAGGCATAATCCTGGTAGACCTTCACATCGCCCCAGAGACTGTTCGTGTGGGAGACGGTATCAACGACGACGGGGTTGGCCGGGTCGGTCACTTCGACAACCGCCAGCGCATTGGAAATCCCCATGAGGGCATACTCGCGGCCGGATGCCGAGACGTAGCCCCAGCAGTCATTGCCGTTGTCGGCCCCGGTACCGAAGCCGGAGACCGTAATCTGATCATACATGGAGACTTTGTCCGAGGAATACTGTGCCGAGGCGGATGCAGCGACCAGTGTGATGGCCGTGGCCACCGCCGTGGTCGTCGCCAGGCGAGTCTGTGTGAGGCGGGCGGCACGAGAGCGGGTGTGAGCAGCGCGAGATACGGACATGAAAAGATCTCCTTCAAGAGCACGAAGTACAGCGATTCGAGCGCGTAGATGTGTAACCGCGATAGGGGGCAGGATGTGTGCAGTGAGGCAGTGAAACAACAGCCCGCCAGTCTGATTATAACCGACGCGGACGACGGAAGATTCCAAGATGATTTCATCCAGTTAATGAAAGCAAGTTTCAGCGATCCACATAACCTAATGATGAGCATTCAGCCCATCTAATCTGTTATGCAGATACAGTGATCGCTTGCTTTGGCGTCAAGCGGATGATATGGTCGGCATATACGGAGTGGGTTGCCTCGATCGGCTGAGAGGAGTCACGGCCATGGGCAACGACGAGCGTCTGAACAGGCTGGAGAGCGAAGTGGCCCGGCTGCATCTTCGGCTGGGGAGACTCGAACGGCAGCTTGGCGGCCTGGGCGGCGAACGGTCTGCACCAGATCAGGCAGAATCAGGCCCAGGTTCGGCCCCGGCACCTCCGTCACCGCCGTCTGACGAGACTCCATCACCGCATCCTCCCCCACTCCCCCGTCTGCCCCCCCATCCACGCACGAAGCAGCATCGGCTCCTGCGTTTCGGCAACCGGATCCGGTCAGCACGTCGGCAGCGGCCACTGATCGACCTGCAACATTCGCACCGTGGATGCAGCAGAGGAGGAAGAAGGATCGCAAAGCACCGTCGAAGCCGATGTCGCTTGAGGTGCTGATCGGCGGTCGGTTCATGGCATGGGCAGGCGGGTTTGTGATTGTCATGTCGATCGCAGCGCTGCTGGCGCTGGGCTCTCAGCAGGGATGGTGGGGATACATCACCCCGGAATTGCGGTGTGCATTTGCAGCGTGCTTCGGGATCGGAATGCTGGCCGGTGGTGAAGTGGCATTGCGAAAGTACGGCCGAATGGCAGCAGTCGGATTGTTCGGGGGCGGGCTGGCTGTCTTGTATCTCACAGCCCACGCCACCACATGGGCGTCGGTCGGGCTGCTTTCCGACGATCTCGGATTCTGGCTGCTGGCACTGGTCGCGCTGATCGGTGTGGCGGTCACGGTACGGGCGCGGTTACTGTCAATCGGCGTACTCTCTGTCGTGGCGGGATATGCAGTGCCGTTCACGGTGCAGGCCGGGTCTCCGTTCTACGTCTCGTTCCCGTTGTATCTGTCCATGTTATATGGGATCGGACTGGTGCTCTCGGGGGTACTGCCGCAACCATTCCGCCCATTGCGGTATGTAACACTGGGCGCACATGCCATCGTTGCCGGCATCTGGGTTGTGGCAGAAGGTCGGGTGGAAGTGGCCGGGGCGCTGGTATTCATGTGCGGGTGGTGGGGCATGATCAGTGCTGAGGCTGTGTATGCAGCGAAGCGGAAGCAGTCAGCCATCGGCAATGCCATTGCCAGCCTTGGTGCCACTGCCTGGTTTATTACATTGACGTGCTGGATGTTCTCAAGTACCTCGGCGGGCGGGGGCGGTGTGTCATGGGTCGATATTCGTGGTGTCTATACACTGGCCGTCGGTGTTCTCGCGGCTGCGATGGCGCTGCAGTTCGGGCCTGGCCTCGACGGGTTGCGGAGCCGGCCGAAATCGGCAATGGACAAACTGGCATTTGAACTGTGGTGTCAGACGGGGATTCTGATCCCGGTTGCCGTCGCCCTGCAGTTTTCAGATTACGGTCAGTCGATTGCGTGGCTGCTCATCGGTATTGCCGGGATCGAAGTCGGTCGACGGTTACCCTCGCGCGGGCTCGATGTATTCGGGCTGATTGTCGGGGCGCTGGGGACGGCCCATGTGCTGTTGGTCGATTCATGGCGATCCACGCAACTGCTCAGCGCTGATCCGCTGATCAATGCGGGCTGGCTGCATGTCACGATCTGGAGTGTGCTTGCATTCGGGGCGGTGATACTGGTGCACGTGGCTTCGCACCGGCTGCGAGAAGGAACGGCACTCTTCTGGAAGGGCATGCCAATTTTGCTGGCCGTGGTTGGAACCATCGGCTGGTGCTGGTGGTGGACCGTGGTTGGCCAGGGGCTGACGCCGACGTATGCGTGGCTGGCAGGAGCGGTGCTGCTGGTGCTGCTGAGGCGAGTGCGCGTCGGTCTGCATTATGATTCGCTGTCGTGTCTCGTCCTTCTGGCGACGGCGGCACGATGGATTACCGTTGATGCGCTCGGGCCCCGCTTTGCTTCCAACTGGAGCCCCGATGCGATCGCGCCATTTGTGAATGCACAGGGAGGGACCGCGCTGGTGATTGTGGCTGTCGGGGTCTGGGCGATTCGGGCTTTGCTCAAGGATGGTGAATCGCTGACGGGCGTTGCGGCCCGGGCAGGGAGCGTATTGGGGCAGGCCTGGATGCTGGCAGGGGTGGTCTTCATCCTGCTGGCGATTTCCATTCAAGTGGACCTGGTCGTTTCCGGATCCGAGTCGGGGGTCAGGTCGACGGGCGCGGGCTGGTCCCCGGCCACGACACGAATCTTGTGGTTTGTGTTTGTGTGGGGAGCAGGCGGGTGCGCGTCGGCGATTGCCGGGGCACTGCGGCCACAGCAACTTGGCGTGGTCGGGCGCGGTGGCTGGCTCTTGTTGGCCGGATCGGCGTTGGCCTGGCTGACGATCGGGACCATCGGGCCGCGTGTCGGCGCTGAAGGGCTTGCCGGCCCCGGTGTGCTTATTAATACCCAGTGCTTGATTGGCTGTGCACTGATTGGCTTGCTGCTGATTGGGGCCGTGGTTGGACTCAGGCGTAATACGCTGGAACATGCGTGTCTGCCGATCGTGACGGGACGGAGCACTTCGATCAATGTGTGTGTTGCATGGCCACTGATTGCAGCCATCGTGTTCTGGCTCGGGACACTTGAGATTGACCGGTTCTGCGCTCCTGAAGGAGAACGGGTTGCTGATCCGGAGATGGCCCGGCACACCGCCTGGAGTGTGTACTGGGGGCTGTACTCGATTGGCCTTGTCGCAGTGGGATTCTACTTCAAGGCACGGACAGCACGGTGGATCGGCCTGGGTTTGCTCTTGTTGACGCTCTTGAAGGTGTTGACGGTCGACATGGCTGAGGTGGAGATGGTGTATCGGGTGCTGTCACTGATGGCAGTCGGGCTGTTGCTGGTCGGGACCTCGATCGCCTATGCGAAACTGGCACCGGGTCTGCTGGCTCGGGAGCAGGAGCGGGAAAGGGAGCAGATGAAGGAGGAGGAGGAGGAGGAGGAGCAGGACGAAGATGTTGACGAAGGGATCAAGCGAACCGACGAACCGCCTCCACTCCCATAGGAAGCCGTGGGACAGACTCGTGGGGAGGGTGGAGTGAGTGGAAGTTGGTTGTCTTTCATATATATATGGAGCAAGTGAATGGGTACGCCATTTCGACGATGGGTGATGTGCTGTCTGGCAGTCGGGGGTGGGAGCGTGCATATGGCACATACGCAGGAGGCTGAACCGGCTCCCGAGCCGCTCTGGACCGTCCCGACGTCTGCACCCTCCTATGGCTCGGCGTCTGCAGGCGATATTGACGGCGACGGCAAACTCGAGATCGTCTTTGGCACCTACTTCAACGATGAGCACTTGTACATACTCAACTGCGAGGATGGCTCAATCGTCTGGAAGCGCAAATCGATCGGCGGGCCGCTTGACGCCTCGGTCCTGCTGTTTGATGTTAACTCAGACGGTGCATTGGAGATGGTCTACGGGGACTCAGCCTACGGCACCCTCTGGTGTCTTGCGGGCGATGGGACCGAAGTGTGGAAATACAAGGGCCAGAGCGGGACCGATTCGCCGCCGGCTGCCGCCGATTTGGACGGGGACGGCACCATCGAGGTTGTCTATGGAACGATGAAGAATACAAACGGCAGCGGGAACGGGCACGTCAATGTTCTCAACGGCAAGGATGGGACACTGAAGTGGACGGCTGAAGTGCCCGGCCACGTTCAGTCCGAGCCGGCCCTCGTGGATGTCAGCGGGGACGGTGTCCTTGATGTGCTGGTCACGAACTGGCACGGCGATGATCAGTTGCGCGCCCTGAACGGGGTTGACGGGTCCGAGTTGTGGGCCTTCACAACGGGCGATTCGGTCTATCACGGTGTGAGTGTCTCCGACTTTGACACAGATGAGAAGCCCGAGGTGGTGGTGGCCGATCGCCGTGGTACGGTGTGGATGCTGGAAGGGGAGGACGGGTCGGAGAAGTGGAAGGCGAGCCTGGAGAGTGAGGCTGAGGGCATGGTGTTCGGGCCGACGTCGCTGGTTGATGTCGAAGGGGATGGGGTGTTTGAAATTGCGATCGCAGGCAGGCACTTACACGTGCTCGATGCTGGCGATGGGTCATTGCGGTGGCGCTCGGAGTATGCGGTCGGCAGATCGATCGCGCGTGGGGTGGCGGTTGGTGATGTGACCGGCGATGGGAAGCCGAATCTGGTCATGGGGCACGGACGAATGCTGCGCGTCGTGGATGCGGCAGACGGGCGCACCGTGTGGGAGCATGAGATACGAAGCGGGGACGCCCAATGGGAGGGGATCGATCACGCCCCCCTGCTGCTTGACTGTGACGGCGACGGACAGTTGGACATCTTTGTCGTGAGCGGGCGCGGGCTGAGCGGCGAAACGGAAGGCGAGAACTACGGGCAGGCAAGCGTGTGGAAGATCCCAGCGGCCGAGTCGGCACACTCCAGTGCCGTTGCCCCGGTCCCATGGTTGACCTTTCGCGGGAATGTGAGACGAACAGGGAGGGTGCAACAAGAGGAATGAGTGAAGGAGGATAAGGAGGAAGGGTCTGAGTTGAATTACCGGTGTATGTGTACGAGGACAAATCGGATGCGGGGCACCCCGGACCGGGTGGGGAGTCACGTATCACGCGGTCTTATCGGTGCGTGGGGGCATGTGTGATGGTCGATTTGTAGGACTTGAACGGGCGATGACAGGGGACCGAGGCTTCAGGTGCCTCGCGAGTCGAATATGCTGATGAGCAGCGTGCTTCGATGGCCGATTGGGGTGGCATGTGGCAAAAACTACTTTGGAATCATGACGGCGGTCCCAGGCAGGAAGTTATCGACGCATTGGCGATGCTTCTGCCGGAAGAGGATCGGAACGAGTTTTCGACAGACCTCCTGCAGATCATGCACGATCTGGAGGAAGACGGTCTGGAACGCGCTTTGATTTGCCAACGCCTCGTCCAAGAGGTACGTGAGGCAGTCCGGGGAGATCTTGATGTACCGGATGAAGCGTGGACCGACTGCGAAAGCGTCGATCTGATCTCCGACACCTGGGATTGACTCTTCCCGACGTTCACACGCAGTGAGCGGCACAGGGCACGGCGGCCGTTCTCCCGGTGAGGGGGGGCAGGCGAGCGCCGGCGTTGCGCGCGCGCTCGTGCTGGCGCTGGCACTCGTGCTTGATTCTGTTGGAGCCGACCCCACGGATGAGGAATCCGTGTGCTTGCGAAACGGCGACAACTGAAGGAATGGTGCTGATCGGCTCGACCCGACGACCTCTTGCATGCCATCCCGATCGAGTACCAGACGCCACGTCTCGCCGGCGCCGCTGCACGTGCTCAACTTCCGGCACTCCTGCTGCTACGGAACAACCATCCACGGGTTGCCGGTCAATGACAAACCGTGTCGTGGCAGTGACCTGAAGGCCGAGGACGGCCAGCAAACTGGCGTATCCGGCGCTGGTGTGCCCATTGGGGAAGTTCGGGGCGGTGAAGGGAGTGAAGATGAGCGAATGCTGAAGCCTGTTCCGCTTCGCTCCATAGCCTCGACTGAACCGGCACCTCAGCACCAGGAGGAACCAAAGACTTAAATAGGAAGTGAGACAAATCGTGTAGGACGGTCAGCATCTCCTCCGAACAAAACAGCTCACGCTTGCTTCACTAGATATTGGCTGTACAGTGTCCGCACCATTTCTACGCACAGAAATGAGTAATTATTTGTCCACCAGGCGCCAAGTAACATCACAGAGCGTCCACCAAGTTCCAGCGCCTGGTGCTGACACACGATGCCCCTCACTGTCTCTCGCCCCTTGTGTGCTCTGTGCCTGCTCAAGCCTGCCTGTTACCTCTATTTGCCTTCCTACTATCTCATCACTCCACCTCTCGACCTCAGGAATATGAATGATATTCCCTGTCGTCATAATCAAGGCATTGTTCTTTGCGTTCTGTGCTATACCCCGCACGCACACGTTCTCTCCTCGATGCTTCCAGGGATCGAGCAGCGTTCCATCGCTTGTGTGAGTCGCAGCATAATTGCGACAGTATACCAGCACGGCAATAACAGCGGCTATCAGAGCTAAGTAGCACAGGTATTTCAAAGCATGCTGTGGCATGGTAATGCTCTCTTGTACTCACTTGTTAGTTATCATCCAGCCATCGTTCACGCGGTGCGGGGTCCGGCTTTGGCCCTGGCGCACCAAAGCCCCACTTGTCACATGTCACGCACCACACGACTTTGTCAACATCAACGTAATCCTGCAGCCAATATGCTTCTGTAGAACACTTCACGGTCATCGGTCCTATATTTCTGTTCCCCAATGGATCATGTAGGTGGTCTGCATGGTAGTAGCGCTTGTGCTTGTAATCATAGTATCCAAAGTCGAACTTGTAACACCCGGGACCCTTTGACTTGCCGGGTGCCACGGGTTACCTCGAGCGCAGCGAGGGAGAACCCGTGCGAATACGTCGATGTCCCACACACACCCGCGGCTTCTGCTTTGTCGCGCCAAGGATGGACACGGTCTATTCCGTGCCAACTGCAGTGCCGACCCGGCCGAGTACATTCAATGGGAGTTCACAGGCGGCGGGCCTTTTTCATCCAGTTGTGCCACCTGGCTGAACAACGCCTGGCAGGACGGCGTGTATGAAGCACGCGGTGACGAAGACTGCTACGAGATCGACTTCTTCTTCGACTCCGGTTGTCATGTGGACAAGTCGAATCCATCACTCTGCGTGTGGGTTCATTTCAAGTTCGAGGCGAGGCTGCGCGTCAACTACGTGAATCCGCCGGACAACAACTGCATATAGAAAGAGGGGAGAGCGCGTGCAAGGACCGCTCAGCGCACAAGCCAGAGTGAGACGAGATGCAGATGACCACGTGGTCTCGGAGGAAATCCGGATTCTTCGTGAACACGGGACATATACCATCCAGAATGATGACTGCCGGGCCGACGGGACGGTGATGGCACAGTTCGTGGCAGGGACGCCGGAGGGCTTCGAAGCGTTCAATCCCGCCACCGCCCGCGTCCAACACCGCGCTCGTGAAATGGCTCGCGCGGCGGAAAAGTCCGGTGCTCCTAATCCGCAAGCAGGTGGCGAGCAACAGCAGCCCGAAAACCAGTGGGAAACCGCGAGCAAGTGGGTCGACGGCTGGAGCGGGGGGGTGGGCAAGGCAGTCAGTCTTGCCCGAGCAGTCGGCAGCAAGATGATCGAGGGGCCGGCCCCGCTGCACGTGATCAACTTCCGGCACTCCTGTTGCTACGGCACCACCATTCACGGGCTGCCGGTCAATGACAAGCCGTGTCGCGGCAGTGATCTGAAGGCCGAGGATGGCCATGACTACTGCGGCTCATGCGGCTGCGGCCGGCGACGCCTTGCGCAACTCGACCCGAGGAAGAAAACGGGGGGGGCCGGCGACTGGACGACCAGCAAGCTGGCGTATCCGGCACTGGTATGCCCGCTGGCGAAGTTCGGGGCGGTGAAGGGAGTCAACAGGGCTAAGTTCTGAGTACTGCTCTGCTTCGCTATGAAGCTCTCATCTTGCGTGACTGTTCCGTATCAGCAGCGTTCGGAGGCAACATTGAAGGCGGTACAACGTGCTGGAAAAGGTCACCTGGTGTGGTTCTCGATCCAGATCCAGGCGTCACCACCACTCTAGTACTACAGTTGCGTTTATGATTTTGCCGATAAGGAGAGTGCTGCAAGGTCATTATTGGAGGCGATGGCATGGATGCCGTGACAGTCGAGCGTTGGAGTGATCAGTTCACGAGGCTGTGGGACCAGATCGCCGGGTGCTTCGGCCGGTGTGATCTGCAGGCCCGAGCCCAAGCGTATGTGCGCGGGTTGCTGGGACCGGTGCAGCGCAAGAATAGTTGGCAGGTGGCCGAACACGTCGGCGATGCGAAGCCGTATGGCTTGCAGCGCCTGTTGGGGCGGGCGAAGTGGGATGCGGAGGCGGTGCGTGACGAGGTGAGAGCGTATGCGAAAGCCCACCTGCCTGCCAAGGATGAAGCCGGTTTTCTGATCGTCAATGAGACCGGCTTTCTTAAGAAGGGCGAGAAGTCAGTCGGGGTGCAGCGTCAGTATTCCGGCACGGCGGGACGGATCGAGAATTGCCAGATCGGCGTGTTCCTGGCGTTATGCGGTTCACGTGGCCGAGCCTTGATCGATCGCGCGTTGTATCTGCCCAAAGGGTGGTGTCAAGATCGCGTGCGGTTGCGTGAAGCCGGAGTGCCGACGTCGGTGCACTTTGCCACGAAACCGCAGCTGGCGCAGGCGATGATCGGTCGAGCCCTCGATGCGGGTCTGCGTCCACGGTGGGTGTTGGCCGACGAGGTGTACGGATCGGACGGCAAAACCAGGCGTTTTCTGGAATCACGTGGTCAACCATATGTGGTGGCGGTGAGCAGTCAACAGCGCCTGTGGGTTGACTTCAAGCAGCAACGTGTTGACCGAATCGCCGAACAGATTCCTGATCGTCAGTGGCATCGTATGAGCATTGCGGAAGGGGCCAAGAGGCCGCGAGTGTACGATTGGGCGGCCGGCCGCTTCGGCGTGCCGACGCCGACGGGGTTGAGTCGGTGGGTGTTAATACGCCGACGGGTGGACGATCCGTGCGAGCGTGCGTATTACCTGTGCGCTGCGCCGCCTGATGCAACGATCGCGGATCTGGCCATCGCCGCCGGTCAACGCTGGTCGATCGAAACGTGCTTCGAGACCGCTAAACAGGAAGTCGGACTCGATGAGTACGAAGTGCGTTCCTGGACCGGCTGGCATCGCCACATCACCCTTTCGATGTTAGCACTGGCCTTCCTGGCCGCGGTGCGCGCCGAGGCGAATGAATCCGGTAAAAAGGGGGAACTTCGCTGGTCCCACTGACCGAGCCGGAAGTGCGTCGGCTGCTGATCGCCATCGTCTGGCCACGTCTGAGCGATCAGGAGCGCACGCTGGCGTGGTCCACTTGGCGACGACGTCATCAAGCCGTCGCGCGACGCTGGCATTACCGTGTACGAGCGCCCAGACCACCAAACGCAACTGTAGTACTAGGCTCTGTCTGAAAAACCCATTGATGTGCCGATGATGTGTTGTGGGGGCATGGAGGCCGCCGAGGTTGACATGGAGGTCTCTGCACATGAAACGCCACGAGCTCACGGATGAGCAATGGGATCTGATCGAACCGCTCATTCCAGTCGCGCGCCAGGACCGGTCGGCCGGCGCGTGATCGCCGCACGCTGCTCAACGCCGTCTTCTGGATTCTGCACACCGGCGCGCTCTGGCGCGACCTGCCCGAACGCTTCGGCCCGTGGCAGACTGCGTACCACCACTTCAACAGGTGGCGGCAAGCCGGCGTCTTCGATCGCATCCTCAAGGCGCTGCAGATTCGGCTCGATCGCGAGGGGCACATCGACTGGGATCTGTGGTGCATCGACGGCACCAACATCCGCGCTTCACGCGCCGCTGCCGGCGCTGGCAAAAAAGCGTCCACCGCCACCCCGATGAGCCGCTCGACCACGCATTGGGTCGCAGCCGAGGCGGGTTTGGATCCAAGCTCCATCTGGTTACTGACGGTCGAGGCCTGCCCCTCGTCGCCGAGATCACGGCCGGCCAGGTCGCGGAGTCCACGCAAGTCGACTGGTTGATGGACGGCATCGCCATCCCGCAGCGGCTGGGCCCGCCGCGTCGACGGCCCAAGCGACTCGCGGGCGACAAAGCGTTCAGCGTGCGAAGCGTGCGCGACTGGCTGCGGGCGCACGGCATCCGCCCGGTCATTCCTCACAAGATCAACGAGCATGCTTACCATGATGGAAGGACTCGCTTCGACAAAGACGCGTACAAAAGACGGGCCGTGGTCGAGCAGTGCGTGGGCTGGCTGAAGGAATGCCGCCGCGTCGGCACACGATTCGAGAAGCTCAACATCAACTTCCACGCCATGGTCAACCTTGCCATTATCGAACGATACCTCAGAATACTGTTTTCAGACAGGGCCTAGAACTGGGTCAGTTTCCGGGGGAAGGGTCACTCATGTGTGCGGGCCCTACACAATACACGCCATCTCCAAGACAACGCGTGTATCTTAGGGTAGGCAGATCACAATTCGTCCTGAGAGAACAAAACTATGCTGAACATAACTTCGGTATCATGTTGGCCAATCTCGCTGATCCGACTACCCATTCGTCGGTTAACTGCCCTTACATACTCTCGCCATTCCACATACTTTGGCGGCCAGTCATCCATGCGACTCTCATCGAACACCCACTGACAGTTCGGCAGGAAGCCATCCTCCAGAACCTCAAATGCTTCAAGCCCTATCATTGCTGTCAGTTCACCACATTCCTCGAGTATTCTATTTGCAGTGGGTGCATCAAAATACAACTGGCGCCCCCCGTGAGGGTTAGTGTGACTGTGAACGGCATCAGAGGCGAATTTGCGCAATATCATATCAGACTGATGCATTTCGCCTTTACTCCTTTGTCCACCCTGGATTGTTATACTCGGGTAGCCACCCGGGATCAGTGCAGTCAGATACTTGTATTACTTCTCCAGTGGCATCATTCACAGAAACATAGGCCCCGTCATCTCGTACATGAATGGTCGCGGGCTGCCAATCACCACCGGGAGTGCGGTCTCCTGTTGGATTACGGTACCTGCATTCTGGATTCTCGATGAGTTTATGGATATCTTCAAGTGTCCACCCTCTGTCGGCCATTTGCTTCTCAATCTTCTTGCCGCACCTTGCTATGGTTGTGGCATTTCCTGCATCAAGGAGCTTCATGGCTTCGGCCACTTCGTCTGCTGTTGCAAGGCACTTGCGTCCTTTGCTAATCTTGTACCATTTTCCACCGCAGAACATCAATTTCAGCCCGGCAGCGACTGCAAGGTCTTCAGGGCCCGGTGTCACAACCATAATGACCACGAGGCCACACTGTAGTCCATTGCTAATGTCTCGTCGCCCGCTCTCGAAGACTCTCTCTCTATTCCTCAACAGCCCCTCGAATTCCTCTGAGACAAGTTCTAGGTCGTTGCCACTGGGGTCATAAATTTCACCTTTTTCGTATCCACCTTTGGGGTTACGGTAGTTGCGAAGATAAGTACCGTCTCCAAGTGGTGTATCAATACACTCAGACTTATCACATTCGTACCACCATTGGCAGATCTTCTCGGCTATCCAGTCAAAGGGCGGGATTAGCCCACTGGGATCATTTAGGCAGTTCGGCAGGGAGGACACATACTCGTATAGGTGTAGGCTCGCAAGATACCCTATCGGATCCCTTTCCAACCACCTCCCCAGCAGCGGATCATAATGCCGGAACCGAACTGTATAGATCCCAACCGGCCAGTTGAAGATGTACCCGTCATAGCCAATTGAGTTGTCAGTGCTCTGCGACCGCGATATGCGGCCGGCTGCCAACGCTGGCAGTACGCTGGAGCCATAGTGGTTGTTGGCATACGACGCATCAGTCCCGTCAACATCGCCATCACGGTCGAAGTCGCAATTCGCACGATAACCTGACTCGTGGATGGCGCTGCCCTGAGCCGTCGTAAACACGGTCTGATCGGCAGAGTCATTCCCATCTCCGTCCCCATCGAGATCATTTGGCCAGTGATGGCGCGCGAGGCCGTAGGCGTTGTATTCCACGCGCTCGATCAGGACGGCCGTCTCATCGACCATCGCGATCGTGCTGAACTGCGCATCGGTCAAGTAGTAGAATGGTCCCTTGTCCTCTTCATCGCCGTAGTCGCCGTCTGCGTTGCCGTCGATCCGCTTCATGACAGCGTCGTCGATGTACCGCAGACCCCAGACCTGTTGGGCGATTGCATCGACGCCGGGACTTGACACGTAGTCTCCGTCGATGTGCCCTTCCAGAAGTTGCCAGTTGGCAGAGTAGTACATGGTCCGTTCTTCATCCAGCGTGTTGAACGGCGTTGTGGTGGCCTCGCGTTTGATCACACGCCAATTGAGACCATTGTATTCAAACTCGTTGCGGGTGTACCAGGTCTGGCCGGCCCCGTTTTCGACCTTCACCAGCCGATTCCACGCATCGTGGGTATAGCGAAAGTCGAAATCGTCTAAATGAGGCTGGTGTGCCGTTGCCGATGGAGCCGGTCGGCCGGAATATGCGAACCGTCAGAATGACGGCTGATTCTGCGAAATGGAGCTGATCGGGCTCGAACCGACGACCTCTTGCATGCCATGCAAGCGCTCTCCCAACTGAGCTACAGCCCCGTGATCGGGTATGCGTGGTCCGGCCGAGGCACGGTGGTCGGCATCGGCAGGAACACGGATCAGGTTTTTCTGCGACTCAAGGATAGGTCTCGGGGGGCTGACGTCAACCCAGGCTCGCCGTATGGCGGGTACAATGGTCCACTGTGTCGTCACGAAGATCGCTCTATTGGTTATTGGCAGTCGTTGCCGGGCTGGGCGCGCTGATCGCAGCGCTGAGCCGGGAAGACTTGTCGTATCACGAGGTCAACTCGCTGGCAAGTGTCTGCTATCTGACGCTTTCGCAGTGCTGGCTGCCCCTGGGTTGGATGGCAGCGGCAGCCGGGTTCGGGGTCTGGCTGGCCTCAATTCTCGTCCCCAGTGCAACATCCGACGATTCCGGGCCGTGGGAGTGGGCGGTGGCGGCCGGGCTGGGAACAGCAGCGATGTTGTGGCTCGATCGGCTGTGCGGGGCCCTCGGGTGGCTCCAGGCAGCAGGAGGCATCGGGGCGTGGGCGGTGCTGATCGTCGGCTGGGGGCTGCTGGCCTGCCGACTGGTGATCCATCGTGGCCGGGGCCGTCGTAACACGTCGGATGAAGAACAGGCCGGCTCCGGCGCCGGGTCGGTGTCGTGGGTGGCACTGCTGCTCCCGGCCGTCCCAGCGTTGGCCGTGCTGGTGGTCGCCTGTTGCTCGATTCCCGGGTGGCTGTGGGACAGTGAGTTTGCCGGCTATGACGTGCTCGAGTATCACCTGCAGTTGCCGGCCGAGTGGTTGGCAGCAGGCCGCATCCTCCCCCCTGCACACAATGTCTACGGGCATCTGCCCTCATATGTGGAGAGTGCCTATTACCATCTGGCCGTGCTCTACAGCACGTTGCCGGATTTCGTCGTGGAACCGGAGCCGTCGGCCGTGCAACTCAATGCAGCAGTCCATGCGGCGATTGCCTGCCAGATGCTGCACGGGTTGATGCTGCTGGCCGCAGCGGGGGCGGTGGCACGGCTGGTCCGAGTCTGCCTGCAGGCCACGGTTGATTCCAAGTATGCCGGTGTTAATACGGCCCGAGTGATCACCGCCTGTGCGTTTGCGATCACGATCTCAGTCCCGTGGACGATTGTCGTCGGGACGATGGCATATAACGAGATGGCTGTCGTGCTGTTTCTGGCACTCGGGCTGAGTATCATCGTGAAAGCCGACTATCGCGATACGGCCGTCTGTCTGAGAGTCGGGGCAGCGCTCGGACTCCTGACCGGGGCAGCGTGCGGGGCCAAGTTAACATCGGCCGGATTCGTGGCAGCCCCTCTGCTGGTTACATATGCGATCGCCCTGGTCAGCGGGTTTAAACGAGATGGCCGGCACTGGGGAGCCATGGCTGGTCGAAGTGCAGCATGCGGTGGGGCTGCGTTGGCAACGGCATTGCTCATGTTGGCACCGTGGCTGGTCCAGAATGCGCTTGTCACAGGCGGGAACCCGGTCTTCCCCTTTGCAACGAGCCTGTTCGGGACGGGTGAGTGGTCGACGGCGCAGGTGCAGCGGTGGGATGAAGCACACATGGTGTTGATGCCGTTTGCTGAGCGGATGGCACGAGTCTGGGGGGAGTTGATCGTTCATCGGCAGTATGCCGGGCTGTGGGTACTCGGGATCGCTGGGTTGATCGGTGTGTGGTGGCGATTCGCCCGGTCCGAGCGCGGGCGTCGAGTGGGCGTGACACTGACAAGCACGGTGGTCCTTCAGGTTGGGTTCTGGATGACGGCCACGCATCTTGAGAGCCGGTTTTTGATCCCGGCAGTGGTGCCGCTGGTGGCCGCCGTGTCGTTCGCACTACTGGGCCTGTCTCGATATCGCCGGGTCCGGCTTGCTGTCTGTTGTGTCATACCGTTGGCACTTGGGTCGTGGACGGTCCTTATGTATCTCGGCCAACAGGAAGGTCGGCCGGCATCACTGATCGACGGCGTCGGGCTCCGGTCCGGCAGCGGCTGGCAGGCCTTGACACCGGACAAGCAGACGAAGTTGGCAGCCGTGTATCACGAGGGCTTTCTGAACCTCGCATTGAAGCAGACGGACACGCTGTACCTCATCGGCGATGCGACGCCGTTCTATATTAATTCGCCGAAGATCATCTGGAACACGACGTGGGATCAGTCGTTGTTGGGACAGGCCATCGAATCGGCCCCTGATGATCCATCAGCGTGGGCGTCGTATCTTGATTCCCAGGGCGTCGACTATCTGCTGGTTAACTTTGCCGAGTTGCATCGCCTGACTGTCGTGGACGGGTGGTATGACGAGCGAGTGACGATCGAGGATGTTCGTCGCCTCGTCCAGGATCACGGTCGGGCCCTGATGTCGTGGCCGGACGAGGAGCCGGTGCGGTTTTTGTATCGGCTGAGGCTCGGCGACCGGTAACAGGACATCCGGCCGGTTCGAACGAGCGGGAGCGTTATGAGCCGCTCAGGACGTGTCGGTACAAGAGGGCAACCCAGCGCGAATAGAACACGAACCCGGGGTCATCGTTGTTGACGCGCATCAGCGGGATTCTGATACGGTCGATGCCGGCCGGCGGGCGCCAGTATCCGAAGAACGGATCGAGGATGGTGCGTTGGGTGAGGCTCGTAAACCACTCGCAGATCTTATCGATCTTCTGGTTTTCGCGCATGCCCTTGAGTCCGCCAAGCACCTGGAAGCCGAACTTCTCGGCATCAATCTGGAAGACGCGCCCATCCTTCACGTGGATATCGAGTTTACACGGGAGTTTGAGCTGGCCGGAGTGCTCGCCGCTTTCCATGTCGCTGTAGGCATGCATGGCAGACGCCAGGCCGTAGGAGCCGCCGAACCCCCAGCCGGCAGAAACCTCCCCACTGCCCCCGGGATCGAGCACAAGTCCGACGGCACTGTCGCCGGGGCTGGCCAAATGGGCCTCGCTGAGTCTGGTTCGGACCATAACGTCGATCTGATCGGGATCAATGGAGCATTCACGTTCCTCGCCGCGCCAGAGTTCGAAGACAATGCCCTCGGCCCCGAGGTGGATGTCCTTGATCTTCATCGTCGGGCCGAGTGCTTCGATATCTGCGATCGTGGGTGAAAAAGCACTGCCGCCGAGTTCGATAATGACATTGGCAGCGGATCTGGCAGCATCCTCTTCGAGGACCCCGATGATGGCCGGTGGCGTGATACGGACTCGGCGCGAGACGATCGACTCATCGCGCCCGGTCGCGTCGCAGAGACGGGCGGTCATCTGCTGGACATCCATGGTGTCCGGCCAGCGAATGACCGAGAGAAACGTGCGGTTGTGCTTGTCCGGCCGGTCGGCAACGGTCATGGATGGGGGCTCCCTTCGACACTGGCAAGGCAAGGCGTGTTGGCACTGGCAGAGGGCAAGAGCGAGAGAGACGATCGTCAAAAGCCGGATTCAGCAGTCATTCAACCGCATGCATCGGGCGTTCTTTCAAGGCAGGGTAACAGGTTCCTGATCCAGATGCAAGGGGCCGGTACGGGTGCATCCGTCAGAGAATTGGGGATCTGAGGGCGGTCATACCCAATGAGCAACAAAAAAAAGACCCCCACGTACAATGGTGTCGCGGGGGCCTGTTGGGTTGGTTCGGTGTCATTTTCCGGTCGCTTACGAGCCGCCCCACATGAAGGCATCGTCGAAGTTTGACAGGATGCTGTTGTCGTTATCCCAATCGACGTTGTCCGGCAACTGGTCTTTGTGGCAGTAGTAGTAATCGTCGCCTGCCGACATGATGACATAGGACCCGCGGGCAGTGCCGGTCAGCGTTGGGTGCTCGACAATCTCCTGGGCCAGGTCGATCCGGTCGCTGCTCTCGCGGGAGAGAAGGCTCTTCCAGTCCGACCCACCCTGCGATGTCTCGAGCCCGTGGGTCTTTCCGACCTTGAGGCTTTCAGCACCGGTGTAACTGAGGAAGCCGGCGTAGTAATAGGGTGCAGAGTACCCGGGGGCCGCGAATTCTGAGACCATGTAGTCGCCGGAGAGGCCTTCCGGCTTCTCGCCACTGGAACGCCAGAAGATGATCGGGGTGCCCCACGCGTCGATGAGGTCAGGGAATGCATCATCACCAACCTGGGGCTGATTGTCCATCACGTCATCCTGATGGCCCTGGCCTTGGACATAGTAGAGGTCGTTGGCCTTGGGCTTGAGAAATGCATCGTACTTGACGGCATTGATGGTGGCCCCTCGGCCGATGTCGTAGCGATACAGGTACGTATCGGCGAGTTTGAACTCATCCTCACTGTTGCTGCCCGACGGTTCCAGGCCGCCCATGAGTTCGGCCAGCGCGTTCTCGGTGCTGCTCCACTCGGCAAAGTACTGCTCATTGGGGTCGTTGAGCTGACGCTCCGGCAGGACGCCGGGGTAGCGCTGTACCTGGAGGAAGAAGCTGTCGGCTGCATCACCCAGCGCTTTCATGAGGGTCTTGGTCGTGACATACTTCGACTGCCTGCGAACGGCCGACAGGGCTGGGATCAGCAGTCCGATGAGGAGGACGATGATGCCCACGACGACGAGCAGTTCCATGAGTGTGAAACCGGCTCGTCTTCGAGTGCTGCCGCGTGACCACACGGTTTGCGGTCGGCTGCTGAAGGGGCGTGCTTTCGTCGTCGTTGCGGTGACATGGGGTCGACCAGGCATTGACGAGTCCTTTCCAGAATCCGGGTGTGTCTGACACGTACACCGTGTGTTGTTGACCAGAGGCTATTCGCCTGACGTGCCCGGAGGGTTCCTATTCGAAGGCTCAACTCTCGCTTGCCCGCCGCCGGCTGATCGGTCTGCTTCTCTATTCCTGCAGGCGGGTTTGCGACATACAAACGCTGATACATATCACCGGCCACCCGGCAAAAGGGCCGAAGGACCGCTGCAACCCAAACTCAACCGCCATCCGCTACTGGATGCAGAATATGCCTGTGCACCATCTCCAGCGCGCACGCTGCCCGCTCATCCGAATGAAAGGGAACACTCACAGTGTACCTCAAAACCGCAACGGGTGCGCTGAAAAAGGGATGAGTCCGATCCATCTGCTGACCGTGTTGTGAAAAAGGATGGTACAAAGGCATAAGAGCCAATCACTAGATCAACATAAAAACACCAAGTTCTATTTCTTTGCCTGCCGGTTCAGCCGTTGTGCGAGTGGATTGGCTTGGATTCGAAGAAGTGTGCCATCTGATCAAGCAGTGTGGTAAAGACTTCCTGCTCGGAGTGGGTGGCATCGATGACCAGATAGGTATCCGGGTCATGCTGGGCCTGATTGAGGAAACCGTGGCGTACACGCTCATGAAACTCCGCACCCTTTGCCTCCATACGGTCGAGCAGCGGGTTGAGGCGATGGGCTGCGGTCTGCAGATCGACATCAAAGAGGACGACAAGATCGGGGCTGACTTCCTCACAGACGATATTGCCGACGGCCCGAATACCATCGAGGCTGACGCCTCCTGCCGTACCCTGATAGGCAAGCGTGGAGCTGATAAAGCGATCGGCGAGCACGAGTTGGCCTGACATGAGTGCCGGCTTGATTCGCTGTGATACGAGCTGGGCCCGGCTGGCCATGTACAGCAGCATCTCGGTGGTGAGGTCCATCTCGACGTTTTCAGGATTGAGGAGGATGTCGCGAATCTGCTCGCCGATGGAGGTCCCGCCGGGTTCCCGCACTTCGCAGACATCGATCCCGGACATCTGTTCAGCGAGCGAGGAAAACCGTCGGAACTGGGACGATTTTCCCGACCCATCAGGGCCGTCAAAAACAATGAAGCGCCCGGCCAGTTTGCTCATCCATGAATGGCTCAAGTGCGTGCTCTTTCCTCAGCAGAGTGGTCTGTCGGTGCGTGAGTATGGCATGGTCTGCATGAGATGCAGACGGGACTCGTCAATGGTATGTGGTTCGCGCGGCTGATGCACCCTCATTACCGTGCAATGCCTAGCGGCCTCGGCCGGAATCGCGGCCGGCTCCCCCTGAGTTGGAGATCAGTTTCGACATGGACGAGGTCGGAAGGCCGGCCTTGGTCCACAGTCGATGGATGGCGTCCAGGGTCGACGGCACCGTGACTTCCCCGGTGGATGCGACGATGCGCTTGATGAGTCCGTCCTGGTCGAGGGTCACGGTACTGGGTGGGGCGTCCTGGCGGAGGTGCTGCTCGCAGGTGACGTCCCCTGTCGTCGCAACCGGCTGCTCAAAGCGATCGACCCGGAAGGCAAGTTTCATGGTTGAGGGGTCGAGGTAGTAGGAGCCGTAGGCATCCTGGTCCCACGGCTTGAGGATGCGGTAGAGGAGGAATCGCTCGGCCTGGGTGACGTAGGCGGTCTGCGGCTTGCGGTATTGCCGCTCATTGACGGGCTGATTCGGGAGTTCGAGTGTGAGCGTAATCATGTCCCCGGCGCGCGCCCCGGTAAGTGCTGAGATGGAGGCCGGGAGATATCGGCCGGTCGCGACAAACTGGTAGCTCGAAGATCGAATCGACCAGATTTCCGATTCTCGGTCGAGTGAGGACCACGATCGGCTGTCGACTTCTGAGATCGTGCCGTCGGGCAGGACGTAGCGAGCCACGAGTGTCACGAGGATTCCCTGTTCGCGCTCAGCCCGGGTGTAGCGATCCTGGGCTCTGCTCGGGGACAGGCGCCCACGTTGGGCGAGTTCCTCGGTGACCCGGTAGTAGCCGATTTCCTGCTCCTTTCGCCGGTCGTCGTACTTGTAGATGCGATACCAGCGCTCGGGGCAGAGCAGTTTCTCGTAGGTGGCCTGGTTTAGCGGCTCAAGGCACTTCTGCACTGCAGCGGTCGCGTTTTCCCGGTCCAGGAGGACGTGTCCGGGATCCTCGAATGTGATGGAATCGACGGATGCCTGGTAGAGTTTGGATACCTCCTCGGCAGCATCCGAGCCGCACCAGATGGTGTAGACGACGAACATGCTGGGCATTGGGCTGACGATGGTGAAGAGTCTCGTTTCCATGATACCGTTGGGTCGCTTGATCTGGACCTGGAGTTGTCGCGCAGGGCGCCCATTGACGACGACAGCGGAACGGGCGAATGGCATGGCCTGATCTGATGTGACTCCGCCGCCTTCTCGGGAGGCTTTCTGAATTGATTCCTGTGTGCTCTTGACGACATCGTCGACCGTGGTGGCAGGGTTCGCAGAACGATCAACATCCACGGCAGCCATCCATCGCCCATCATTTGACGTGATGAACAATCGGCGAGCACCCTGGACGTGCTTTGAGACCTTGCAATCCAGCGGGAGGTGGATGGAAAACCCGATGCTCTCGAGGATGATTGGGGTCGCAGAAAGCCCCTTCTTCTCCCAGTTGACCGGCGGTGGTGCAGGGGGAGCCTTCGGCTGCTGTTGCTGCTCTTGGAGATGCGGGCCCGGCGTCATGGCAGCGGCCGCCGTCACCATCGGTGTCGGGAGGCTACCCGACACTATGGCACATGCCAGCAGGAAGGTTGAGCCGGTTACAGAGAGTGCAGTGGTCATGGTGATTCGCCCCTGGTTATCTCGTCCTGTGCATATGAGAGGGTAGGAGGGAGTGTGGTACAAGACCCACTCTACGGGGTGGTTGTTCCATTGCCTCGAAGTCATAGGCAGCGGATGGGGTGTCGGCCACGGGGGAGGACGGGGGGGAGGACGGGTGAAAATCGCGTGTGGAATGCCATCTGGCCGACAATGAAGTACAGCATGGATACACCACACGACGGCAGCAACCGACTCACTGATGCGGAAATGAAGGGGAATTTCGACGCCAACCTTGCACGACTGACGGCACAGCGCTGTCGGGCGATGGGCGTGACGGCAGGACAGTTGCGCCTGCTGGCAAAACGCTGGCGGAAGCAGCATGCTGCCGGGACACCCTCAGACGTCGGGGCAGCGGAGGTAGACGCCCTGGTATTGCCGCATACGCAGGATGCGGGCTCGCTGTGCCCTCGGCCGTATGTGATTCGGGGACTGTGGCCGGCTCATCTGCTGCGGCGCGTCCATGCCGAAACGATCGACTTGTTCAACGGGTACAGCCCGTGTATCTACGTGCTGGAGCCGATGCTCGACCATCTGATCGCAGCAATGCAT
Source organism: Planctomycetota bacterium (assembly GCA_013112555.1). GTDB lineage: Bacteria > Planctomycetota > Phycisphaerae > Phycisphaerales > UBA5793 > PNC21. Next base: position 100,583 of record JABFGK010000002.1, read on the forward strand.
GCGCATGATCTGACAGCGGTACTGGACGATGATCGGGTGGTCATTCTCGTGGGCAGTGATCTCGTGCGGCGGCTCGAGACAATTCTGGATGATGAGACCGAATCGGTGAGTCTGCCGAAGTACAACATGGCACTCCCGTCGGGTCTCTCAGTCAGCGGTGAAACACTTGATGCGATGATCAGCGATCTCGACCAGAAGCGGACGCAGCGAACCGTACAACTGCATCAGCAGGCAGAGTCGGTGTATGCGGGTCGTGATCGCGCCTGGTGGGTGCATCGCTTTGCGCAGGCACTGAATGGGGACAACGGCAGGCCATTGCGGGTCCTGATCCCGGTCAGTCGATACTCGACGTATGTTCGGCATTCGGCCGGCCAACTGTCAAGGGCACTGGAACGGCTCGGGTGTGAAACGCAGATTCTGACGGAGCCGAACTCGCACTGTGTTCTGCCGGCATCGGCATATGCACGGGCGTTTGTCCAGTGGCAACCGGATCTGGTATGCCAGATTGATCATCTTCGTCATGAATCGCGCGGCCTGATCCCGTTGAATGTACCGCACTGGTGCTGGGTGCAGGATCGGCTCTCACACTTGTTCAACCCAATCGCTGCTTCAAAGGTGAACGAACTCGAAATGGTGCTGGGCCTGGGGGCTGATCTGTTGGTCCGTCAGCACGGGTACCCGGCCAATCAATGCGTTCCGGTGCTTAACGGGACGGATACACAGGTGTATAGCCCGGAGCCGTTGCCGGAGGAAGCGTTGAGGCCGCACCGATGTGACATTGCCTACGTCTGCAATCACAGCGAGCCGGCCGAGGAACTACCGAACAGCCTTATTAACACGATTGCCAACGACGAACAGGAACGTGCGTTTCTGGTATGGGTACATGATCTGCTCGCCGGGATCATTAATGATACAGCACACGAGCCGACGAGCCGCATCGGGCGCCGGCGGCTGCTGAAGATCATGCAGTCCGAATCGAAAGGCCGCTTCACGGATGACGGCTTGAACCAGGTGTATGACTTCTTCTGCCTGCCGCTGTTTGATCGGATGTACCGTCATCAGGCCCTGCGGTGGGTGATTGACTACTGCGAGAAGAACGGGCGAGTGCTGAAGTTGTATGGGAAGGGCTGGGAGAACCATCAACTGACGCAGCCGTATGCATGCGGTGAGGTAGAAAACGGGCGGGCGCTGCGGGCCGTGTATCAGGCCGCCCAGGTGAATCTGCACGTTTCAAGTTTCGGCTCGCTGCACCAGCGTGTATTTGACGGCTTTGCCAGCGGCGGTATGGTACTGTGTCGGCGCACGGTAGCCGATGCATCGTACGCACTGTTTCAACAGGCCCTCCGAGCATCGAATGAACTCGGCCGACGACACTTCCGTATGCATGAAACGAAACAGTTTCGACATCAGTGGGAGCAGGTTCACGGGGCCGGTTCCTCAGACAGGAACCCGAACCGTCCATTCGATCTTGAACGGGGTCCCTGGCACCACTTCCTGCGGCCGGCCGATCCGTGCCACTTCCGGTCTTATTCACAGTTGGCCGGCAGTATTGAGCAGATCACGTTCCGGGATGAGCAGACCCTGGGGCAGCAACTTGATCGGCTTCTTGATCACGCAGAAACACGAGGCCGACTCGTTGAGCCGATGCGAAAACGGATCGTTTCAGCGCTGTCGATTGATGTGATCGCACAGTATGCACTGACGCGGTATCAGCGGATACTGCACCCTGAGGCAGGGGATGACGAACACGACAGCAGCAGCGTCAGCGTCGAAACGGGAACTCGCTTGATGATGCAGGAGTAAATGATGACTTCGGTACTTGGTGTGAAACTCGGGCCACAGCACGATACGGGTGCCTGTGTGGTGCGAACGTCTGGCAATGAACTGGTCGGCACAGCCATTGCGGAAGAGCGTCTCAGCCGTGAGAAGCACTCACGTGCGTTTCCTGAGTTGAGTATTGCCTGCTGCCTCGAACAGCAGGGGTTGCGGCTGTCTGATCTTGATCTGATAGTGATTGATACGCTCACGCCCCTTGACTTGCGTGGGGATGTGAATGATGCCTCTCTGGTGCTGAATCCGGAGGATGTTGAAGAGAATCAGCGGTTTCTTACACAGGCACTGGAGACCTGCCGGACGGTGGTCGTGAATCATCACCTGGCCCATGCAGCAAGTGCCTATCACGTTTCGGGCATGGATCGAGCAGCCGTGTTGGTTGTGGACGGTTCGGGATCGGCCTGGCCGCTGGAGGATGGCCCGGAACGTAACATGGTGCTCGGCACACCGGGACGCGATTCCGAGTACCGATTGCGTTTGTCACGGAACCGGCGGCGGGAAACGCAGACACTGTTTGCAGGCCGAGGTCGATCGCTGGATCGAGTGGCCGTCTCACTGCGTTCGGGTGTGGGGCACTTTTACACATGGGCGTCGGAGCGAGTGGTCGGCTTTGATCGGCACCAGGAAGGGAAGTTGATGGGGTTGGCCGGCTGGGGGGCTGCCTCTGATCGATCAGTGTATCCGATTCCGACGGCCGAGATGTTTGCCGGGATTGATACGCCGATTCTGGAGCGACTTCAAGAGATCGGATTCAACCCCCCACTTCGCGCGTCACAGGAACCGACGGATTCGTACTATGCCGGGTTGGCCCATTGGGCTGACTGCGTGCTGCGCATGGCTGTTCGCCATTTGGCAAGTTATGCAATGGGCGAATGTGAGGAACGAAACCTGTGCATGGCAGGCGGGGTGGCACTGAACGTGGTCGCAAACCGTGCCGTCCGGGATGACCTGAGTACAGACTCGCGCCTGTTCATTCAGCCGGCAGCCAGTGACATGGGGATCCCGCTCGGGTGCGCGCTGTACGGGTATTACAACATACTTGAGGGGGACCTCCCGTTTCAGCGCGAGTTGGCCTATCTCGGGCCTGACTATGCCGCCCACACCATTGACGATTCGATGCAACGGCAACAGGCACAGACCTTCTCCGATGAGGATGATCTGCTCGCACAGGTCGTACACCATCTTTCATCGAACCGGATCGTCGGCTGGTACCAGGGGGCCAGTGAATACGGGCCACGGGCACTGGGAAACCGGAGTATTCTGTGCTCGCCGCGACACCCGGGGATGAAGGACCACTTGAATGCCCGAGTGAAGCATCGGGAAGCATTTCGGCCCTTTGCGCCGCTGATTCGTGCAGAGCGTGCAGCACGGTATTTCGATGTTGACTATCCAGTACCGTACATGTTGATCAATACGATGGTACGTCCTGCCTATCGTGACTTGCTGCCGGGGATTGCCCACGTGGACGGCAGCGCCCGCTTGCAGACGGTCGGGCATGAACAAAACCCCCGGCTCCATCGACTGTTGCAGAAGTATGAGGAGATTGACGAGTTCGGCGTGCTGCTGAACACGTCCTTCAATGATGCCGGCGAGCCGATTGTCGAAACTGTCGAGGATGCGCGGCGGTGCTTCGAGCGGACCGGGATTGACGTCCTGGTCTGCGGGAACTCGATGGCACAGAAGCCGGCCGCCCAGATGACGGATCTCCCCGATGAGATTGAGTCGACTGAGGTGGAGCTGACACTGGCTGCCGACGTCGCATAGGAAGATGACCGACGCCCATGCCTGCCCCCAACCGATACAAGGCTCCCGGTGTGACAAGCAGCCCGCTCGCTTCGTTTCTTGTCTTTGCGTGCCCCAAGAGCGGGACGACGTGGATGCAGCGCATGCTGTGTGCCCATCCGGAAGTACACTGCTCTGAATCGCGCGCGTTCGGTGACTTTTATAATCCTGACAACCCGTCCCAGCCGCATCTATCACTGCAGAAGTATGTCAGTTTCCTGCGCTGGTATCACCACGGCCCGGTGCAATCCGCAGCCGGGGAGGATGGTTCTGCGTTCTATGACATGATGCTGCATGAGATCGTCAATACGATTGCGCGGGTGACGTTAGATCAAGCAGGCACAGGGAAGCGCGTGTATGGGGAGAAGGCAACGCCACCGTCGCTCGCCGGCGCGTGTCAGAGTATTCTGGCAGGATGGCAGCAATATAACCCTGGCCTGTGCTTTGTGCATCTGGTTCGTGATCCGCGCGACGTGGCTGTATCGGGGCTGATACAACAGTACCGCGATCGGGGCAAGCAGGCTGCACAGGATGGGAACCCGGACCAGGCACAGCGGCTCCTGCAGGTTATCGAGCAGCAGACGATGCCACAGGATGAACTGGAGCGATGGACCGCGCTGTGGCAGGAGTCGGTGGCTGAGGGCCTGCACGCATGTGAAGCGCTGTTCCCGGACCACTCGCTGACGCTGCGGTACGAGGATCTGCTTGACAAACCCGGTGAAGGGCTGGCACACATCCTCAAGCTGATCGGGGTCAGTACGGATGCGGCAACGGTGACGTCATGCGTCGAGGCAGCATCGTTCGAGGCCCTCTCAGGCGGGCGGGCACGCGGCTGTGAGGATCGGGGCAGTTTTTATCGAATGGGCGTCGCCGGCGACTGGCAAAACTGGCTGACCCCGGAACAAACGCAGTGGTGTGCTGAAGTGGCAGGGGAAGTGATGCAGCAATTCGGGTATGCTCTGTCGTGACTCAGCTTGGTCATGACGAGAACACGACACATCGCGGAGTACTGAAACGTGGGTGAGAACGGGCCAATTCGGATTGTGTGCTTTGACCTCGGTGGTGTGATCATTCGCATTCATTACACCTGGGAGGACACCTGCAAATCGGTCGGCCTCGCCGTTCGCAAGGAGGCCCATGAGCCGAAGCGGTTGGCAGCGACACGGAGCGTGACGGAGGCGTTTGCAACAGGCCGACTCGAAGAGGATCTGTGGGCCCGGGAAATGGTGTCGGCCCTGGACGGGCTGTACAGTGCCGAGGAAGTCGAGCGCATTCACGAGGGGTGGCTGCGGGACCAGTATCCGGGGATTGATGATGTCGTCAGCATATTAAATGAGACGAAGGGTGTATGCACCGCGTGCCTGTCGAACACGAACCCGCGTCACTGGCGCATGATGAAGGAGCGGTACCCGGCCGTCCGCATGCTGCAGCATCGTCACGCATCACACCTGATGGGGTATGCGAAGCCGGACACCGGAATATACGAGGCATTTGAAACAGCCATGCAATGCGACGGCCCGTCCATTCTGTTCTTTGATGACCTGGAAGACAACGTGGCAGCAGCCCGGAGCCGGGGGTGGCATGCGCATCAGATCGACCCGGCCGGTGACCCGGCCGATCAGGTTCGGACCTGCCTCGCTTCATATGGCTTGATGTAGTCTCGGCTCCTTTCGCCTGGCATTCCGGGGGCATGTAATGTAAGTGCCAGTGCTGCCGAGCATTACAGTTCACACTCCATTTCACACCACAGTAAACATTGGGTTTTTGCATTACATTTGTGCAATCACAGCGTGCGATGCGCATGGAGCTTGTATAGTGTGGAGTGCTGTAGGCCATGAGTCGTTCTGTTTCATGGCAGAGGAAGTGCAAGACGTTTGAGTGAAGAAGGCGATGTGTGTGAGTACCTGCCACAACCCAGTATGAGTTGGCGCGGCAGGCGTGTGTCCGTAACTTGAACACAGCCATTGTGAGGTGTAGGCGAGACTACGGCGGCAACTAGCACGCCCGCCAGACAGGCAGGAGAAGTCTCATGCGCGCCTCACATTGGTGCTGCCCGTTCTACTTTATTTGCGACGATCTCAATCGCCGGTGCACGAACGATCGTCTCGATAAATTGTGGTTCAGATGGCTGGTATCGACCATGCTGATCACGCTGCCGGTCGTTGGCACTCTTGTATTCGGCCCGTACCTGCTGCTGATAGCACTCGGCTACATTGATGCAAAGACTGGTCCGGGGTCATCTGCAACCTATACCGGTATTTCCACACTCGTCTTTCTGCTGGTCCAACAGATCATTGACCGCCACTTGATGAAACGTCGGTTTGCCAAGGAGAAGGTCCGACTCCTGTCGCGATCCAGGTGCCCGGCATGCCTGGGTGACATGCGCGGGCAGCCGGTTGAGGAGGATGGGTGTGTCGTGTGCCCGAACCCCGAATGCGGAGGGGCATGGAAACTCACGGAGCGGGTGGCGCAGCCGTGAGACTCGCAGAAACCTCATGTGAACCGGGAGTCATGTGACGTGGGCAGCATCTCTGAATTCTTCTCATACCACTCATTCCATGATGATTGTGGACAAGAGTATGATAGCGAACGACTTGATTCGCTTCGGAGCAAATGGGCTCTGTACGCGATGATGATTCAGTTTCCAATAGTGCCGATCTTCTACAGTCCCCTGGTTCTGGTCTATATCGCTACCAACCGCTCCCCGTCCGAGCCGGTCGGTCTGGTGATGCTGATCTACTTCCTGGTGACAAGTTTCATTGTTATGCCGTGGGTCAACATTTACGTTCTGCGACGGCGGCTTCGGACCTGGTTCGCGCGCGAGAAGCGGCGTTGCCTATCTGAGTCGAAGTGCCCTGCGTGCCTGGGTGACATGCGGGGCCTCCCGGTTGAGGAGGATGGGTGTGTCGTGTGCCCAAACCCCGAATGCGGGGGGGCATGGAAACTCACGGAGCGGGTGGCGCAGCCGTGAGGGAATGAGGCAGGTGCCCCAGAGCAAGTTGGCCGCCAGGTGCAACCAGAGGCCGGTGTTTCCCAATACAGATGAAGTAGAGTGAGGGTGCGCTCGTGTTTGTAGTGCGCGCCCGTTGGTGATCTTGTGGAGGGTAGGATGAGCGAAACGATGGCCGGCAACTCCTGTCCGGACGGAGCGTGGTTGTATGCCGAATCTTGAAACTGAGCCGGCACCCTCCGGCACGATTGCCGTGCCGCCCGAGGAGGCGCTGCCCGTCGATCAGCCCACATCGGGGCATCAGGGCAGCGAGCCATCGGCACCCGAGGGCACAGATGGCCGGATCACAGCCGCTGAGTTCGAGTCGTGGGACGCGACCGGGTCCATCGAGATTGATCGCTACTGCGTGCATTGCGGCTACAACCTGCGGATGCAGCCGGTGCGGACGGAGCCGAGGACGCAATTGCTCTCGGTCAGATGCCCGGAATGCAGCCGCTTCATGTCAGCCCATGAATCGATTACCACGCTGAGTCTGTGGGCACGACGGCTGGCACCGCTCGCGTTCTCTCTCTGGGTGTGCGCGGTGCTGTTTGCGTACTTCATGATGTCGCTGGGCAGCGGCGGGCTCGTGGCTGCAAGCCTGGATGAGTTTACGAACTATGGGATGTCCCGGATCGTCACAAACCAAGGCGTGACATATATGACATCCTCAGGTGGCCCGCGAACGGTTGCGTCCGACCCGCCGGCATACTTCCTCGTTGTCGGGTTGAGCGTGGCCGCTGAAGCCGCCCTGGGATTTGCCATTGCCATGCTGGCCACGGTCGTGTTCCCACATTGGCGGCGATGGGGGTATTACATTTGGGTCTGCCTGCCGGCATGTGTCGGGGTGGGTTTGTTGTCATGGATGTGGTGTTATGATATTGCCCCACATTTGAGTCGTTGGGGATTGACCTACATTCTGAACTATGAAGCCGTGTTTCTGCTGTTCGGTCTGCTCGGGTGCTTCTGGAGCCGACCGCTGGCTCGGCTGATGGCCAGAATCTTCCTGACCGCCCGATTGCGCGGCGTGTTCGGGTATCTATGGGCGGCAGACGGACTCGAAGCGCCGAGCACACGACCATCAATGAAATAGATCGTGCTACGGCGCCGGGATCATTCGCATGCCGTCACGGATCTCCTGCAACAGCAGAACCTGCTGCGGCGTCCAGCGCTGACGACCGGCCGTGTACGAACCGGCAACAGACGGATCGGCCGCGACCAGGGGAATCGGGTCCACATCGGTGCGAGGACGATGGGTGTGTTCGTGACCATGATCGTCGCCGAGTCCGGCTGAGGTACTGGCGTAGAGTCGGTCCAGGATGAGATCGCGAACGTGCTCAGCGTTGTCGAGTCCTTCGAGGATTCCCTGATTTGACTGTGACGCGCCATGTTGCTGCGAGGACTGCCCGCCACCGGAGCCGGCCGTTTCAACAACGAGGTTCTTGATGCCGAAGAACCGCTGCAGCGGGCCCTGCGAGGCCTTGATGTTCTGGACGTTTTCGAACGTGATGGAGGTTTCGCTGATGGTCCACACGCCCCGGCGGATGCGCATGCTACGCCGGCTGATGACGTACCACGTCGTGTCGTAGCGCAGATGGATGGCCACATAGGCAACAATGTCGGGAACGACGGCAATAATGAGCGCCGGCACAGCCAGCAGAATCCCAAGCCAGGGGATCGCAATGGTGACGACAATCCAGCCGACGAGGATGGCACAGTCGATCAAGGTGAGCACAATCCAGAACTGGAACTTGAGGTACTTGAGGAAACCGGGTGCCGGGTGAAGCATGAGGACTTCCTCATCGGCATCGGCAGGGAGGTTCGGGGGTTCGCGTGGGACACGGAACCAGTCGGCCAGGATTTTCCACAGGCCGCTGTACATTGCCTGCCCGGCACGGTCGACTGCTGATTGTGATGCGAGTGTGTTGCTCATGACTCCACCCCCCCACGCTCGTCAGTGTGCGCGTTCGAGTCTGCGGGGTCATGCACTGAATCACTTCGGCCGTGCGGTGCGCCGGCCAAGCGTTTGACTTCATCGCGAATCTCAATGAGTATTTCAGTCACGACATCAGGGCCGGTCTCCGGCGAAACTGTCTCGGTGCCGGTGGCCGGGACACTCGTGCGCTCGCCTCGGGCACCTCGCATCTGCATATATAAGTAATCGCGGAGGCCTTCGGGATTCTTAATACCCTCGATGCTCATCTCCATGCCGCTCGACCCGGAGGCCGTCTGGATGCCGACGGTGGCCAGCCCGAGCCAGCGTTGAATGATGTTTCGTGTTACGTGAATGTCCTGGATACGACGGTAGGTGAGATAGGTCTCACGCTTAAAGAGGATGCCCCAGGACATGGAGACGCCTTCATCGTCGAAATGGTAGCGGAGCGTGTGGTACTTGAAGTAGTGCGGGATGAAGACGATGGGAAACAGGACGAGCGTGCACGCACTCACAATCGTGTAGTACGTCAGCAGTTCCTCGCAGGGGCGCTGAATGGCCCGGGCATCAAAGTCGCACTCCGGCGGCGTGTCGGGTCCCGAATCGAGGTCGGCGTTCTCGTCGTGGCCATCCATGGTGTCTCTCCTGCGGGCAGTGTGGTCCGTGGCGTGATGGGTCATCGTAGACCGATTCCGGTGTCAATCTGCGCTATCGGACGTACCTCTTGATTGATTCGGGAATGGGCACGCCGGTTTTCAACTGATCGAGGCCGATGGGTCGATAGTGTGTTGGCCGGTGGGGACCGGCCGGCCGCTGAGCAACCTGATGCAGGTGGCCGGTACTGTGAAAAGAAAAGACCCCGCGACAGTGGTGGGGACCGTCGCGGGGAACCGGTGGGGCAGAAGGACCGCCTTGTGGGATGGCGGTATGCCCCGAGATGGGAGGGAGACTGTGGGAATGCACGGGTCGCGGCGGATCATCGAATCGCGTCGGTTGCCGGAGGCGAGGCCCGCTCGTACCAATCGCTGGAGTGTGGTCACGCACGCTCCGTCGCGGTCTCGGATCCGGGTGTGCTCCCTTCGGCCAACGTCGTTGAAGGGCCGGCGTGTGGTGCCGGTGCAAACGGTCGGGTTCCATCCACTCGCCGCTCACAGTGTTCCGGCATGACGGTCCATGTCGGATACACGTCTTGACGATGCACATCGGATTGTTTGACGCACGGGGGTACGGTGCGGTACCTGCGCCTCTGGCAGTCGCCTGCTGCTGCCGCTCGTGCACATGAGTTCACACTCAGGAAGTCGAGGGAATGCCTGTGTCGGGCATCCAATGCGGCGGACTCGTGCCGTGCCATGCATTCATAATGTCTGTGAAGATTCGTTTGTTATGTGGTCATCCACTCCTTGCATATGGTCCATGTATTAACTGCAGCCCATGCTGCTGCCGCAGTTGAGGCATCGGTAGCATGAGCCGTTGCGCACGGTCATCGAGCCGCACTTATCGCACGGCGGGGCATCGCCCATCATGCCGGCCATGGCACGCTCAAGGGCCGCGGACCTGGGATCGACACCGACGGCTGATGCCTGGGCGTTGGCCTTGTCTGCAATGGCAGCGACGGTCTGGACATCTGCCTGCAACTTGGCAATCGGGCTGCGTCGTGCGGCGGCCTCGCGCACCTGCTGGGGGTCATCAAGTCCGATTCGTTTGGCGACCGCGGTGGCAGTTCCCGGCTGGTCTGAATCAGATGTCACCTCATCAGGTCCTGAATCAGAATCGTCATCCGAAGATGAGGGCGTTGAGGCGGACGCGGCCGCAGCGGCAATGGCACGTTCGCGGTCGGTCAGGGCGGCCTCGGTGGGCTTTGACTTGGGCGATTCGGCTGTAGTCTCGGGCGCAGCCGGCGCTTCTTTCCAGACCGACGGGGTTGAGGACGAAGGCTGAACCGGTTTCGTCTCAGCCAGATCCGGCTTGCCGGCGTTCTCTTCCTGCCGGGCAACTGTGTGAGGGGCGTGCTGCTCGCGGAACCCTGGGATGAACTGGATGCCGAGCCAGCGGAAGATGTAATCAACGAGACTCTTGGCAAATGGAATGTCGCGGTTGGCCGTGATGCCGGCCGGCTCAAAGCGCTGGTACGAGAACTTACCGACGAGGCTCTCAAGCGGAACCCCGTACTGCAGCGCCACGGAGATGGCCGTGCCGAGCGAGTCCATTAGGCCGCCGATTGTCGAACCTTCCTTGCTCATGGTGATGAACAGCTCGCCGGGCTTGTCGTCCGGATACAGTCCGACGGTGAGGTATCCCTCATGGCTGGCAACATTGAACTTGTGGGTCATGGAGCGACGTGTGTCGGGAAGCCGACGACGCAACGGCCGCTCCACGATCCGTTCCACAATCTTCTCAACGGTGCGGACCTTTTCAGTGGATCCACTCTTCCCACCGGCAGTCGTCCCAGCCCCGGTCGCCCCTGCGTCTGCCGCTGCTGCTGCTGCTGACGATGCGGAGCCTGTCTGATCGGCAGACGACGCGACTGCGGGAGCTGTCTCGTCCTCCTGGTCGGCCACGGTTTCGGCCAGGAGGCCGACGTCGGTGAGAATTTCCTTGTGTGCCATCGCGGTGGCTTCCAGATCGGCCACTTCGACCTCTTCGTCGGTCAGAACCGCCTGGGTGCCGCGCACGTCCTTGGCTTCCTTGGTCTTGTCGGTCCGCGTGTTGAGAGGTTGACTGAGTTTGCATCCATCGCGATAGAGCGCATTGGCCTTGAGTCCCAGTTCCCAACTGAGGCGATAGGCCTGGCTGATATCCTCGACGCTGGCATGGTTCGGCAGGTTGATCGTCTTGCTGATGGCCCCCGAGACAAACGGCTGGGCAGCGGCCATCATGCGGATGTGCCCTTCGGGGCGGATGTAGCGGTGCCCCTTGCGGCCGCATGGGTTGGCACAATCAAATACCGGCAGGTGCTCGACTTTGACGTGGGGGGCACCTTCGACGGTCTGGGAACCACAGATGAGTTCATCGAGTTGCCGAATCTGACAGGATGACAGGCCGATGTGTCGGAGAATGTCTGCCCCGGTCAGTTTGTCGACCTCGTCATCTTCCGAAGGCACCTCGAGGCCGAGTTCTTCGAGCAGTTGCGGGCGCAGGTTCCACGGGCCGAAGGCCTGTGAGAACTCGAAGACGGTGGGCAGGCGATGCTCGATGCCGTCAAGGTCATCGTCGGAGAATCCCTTTGATCTCAGTACGTCTGCCAATGTGGTGGCAGCATCGGGATCGCGTTCGGAATCGGTGGCAGCAGCCGGCTCTTCGGGCATGTCCGGAATCGGCACATCGAGTTTCAGGGACCCCAGGACATAGTGGAGGATGTCCTTGATCTGATCATCGGAGTAGCCAAGTGACTGTAGGGCCGGCTTGAGGCTGTTGTTGGCTATCTTAAAATAGCCGCCGCCTGCGAGTTTCTTGAACTTGACGAGTGCAAAGTCCGGCTCGACGCCCGTGGTGTCGCAATCCATGAGCAGACCGATCGTCCCTGTGGGCGCGATGACGGAGACCTGCGCATTGCGGTAGCCGAACTTCTCGCCGGAATCGAGGGCATCGTTCCACACATCCATGGCCCGTTGGTGGAGTTGACCTGCATCGGCCATCCGATTGCGGGCCTTTTCAACGGCGGCCTCGTCGATCGGGACGGGGTTGATGCGGAGTTCCTCGTAGTGATCGGAATCACGGGGGACGCCATGCGCAGCCCGACGGTGGTTTCGCATGACACGCAGCATGTGCGCACGATTGCTCGTAAACCCTTTGAACGGGCCGAGTTCGCGTGCCATCTCGGCACTGACGGCATAGGCCTTGCCGGTGAGGATTGAGGTGATGCAGGAACACAGTGCCCGCGCTTCCTCGCTGTCGTAGGGGATGCCCAACTGCATGAGCATGGCCCCGAGGTTGGCAAAGCCGAGCCCCAGGGTCCGGTACTCATAACTCAGGCGTGCTATCTCGGCACTCGGGAAGGCAGCCATGAGAACCGATATCTCGAGCACGATGGTCCACAGGCGGATGGCGTGCTCGAAGCCTTCGAGGTCAAAAGTGCCGTTCTTGCGGTCGTAAAACTTCAAGAGGTTGATGGATGCGAGGTTACAGGCCGTGTTATCGAGGAACATGTACTCGGAGCAGGGGTTGCTCGCATTGATTCGGCCGCTCTCAGGGCAGGTATGCCAGGAGTTGATGGTCGAATCGAACTGGAGACCGGGGTCGGCACAACGCCATGCTGCGTAGCAGATCTGTTCCCAGAGTTTGCGGGCCGGGAGGGCGCGGGCGGTGGAGCCGTCGGTTCGGCGGATGGTCTCCCACTCGGTATTGCTGTCCACGCAGTCGAAGAAGTCGTCCGGGATACGGATCGAGTTGTTCGAGTTCTGGCCGCTGACGGTGTAGTAGGCCTCGCCGTTGAAGTCGTAGTCGAGTTGCAGGCCGAGCCGGTCGGCCACTTCGCGGTGCTCCTCGGGCAAGGCAGCCATGCCCTCGACGAGTGCAGCGACTTTAATCTCCTCGCGGACCTTCCAATTGATGAAGTGTTCGATATCAGGGTGATCGGCATCGAGGCAGACCATTTTGGCTGCGCGGCGGGTGGTGCCGCCTGACTTGATGGCAGCGGCAGCGCGGTCGCCGATGCGGAGCCAACTCATGAGCCCGCTGCTGGTGCCTCCGCCTGAGAGCGGTTCGCCTTCGCCGCGGAGTGCAGAGAAGTTGGTCCCGGTGCCGGACCCGTACTTGAACAGCCGTGCCTCGCGCACCCACAAGTCCATGATGCCGCCGGAGTTAACGAGGTCGTCGCTGACGGCCTGGATGAAGCAGGCGTGCGGCTGTGGGTGGGTATAGGCATCGTGCGCCTGTTGGATCTCGCTGCTGACGGGATCGACGATGTAGTGCCCCTGTGCCGGACCGGTCAGGCCATAGGCCCATGCGAGCCCGGTGTTGAACCACTGCGGGCTGTTCGGGGCCGCGATCTGGTGCAGGAGCATGTACGACAGTTCATCGTAGAACGACTCGGCGTCCTCCCGACTGTCGAAGTAGCCATGCGATTCGCCCCAATGGCGCCAGCAGCCGGCCAGCCGGTGAATCACCTGCTTGGCACTCTTTTCCGGGCCGGTGATGACGGAGCCGTCGGGTCGGCGTGCGATGTTGCCCTCGGCATCGTACTGAGGCACACCGGCCTTGCGAAAGTACTTACTGACCATGATGTCAGTGGATAACTGACTCCATTGAGCCGGTATGCGGGCGTCCTTCATTTCGAAGACGACCGAGCCGTCGGGGTGTGAGATTCGGCTGGTGCGCTCCACCCATTCAACGGTGGAATGCACATCCTTGCCCTGTTTTGTGAATCGTCGGTCAATCCGCATCGTCAAAACGTCCTGTCGACGAAAGGGGGTTATGAAGGCTCAAGTGCGAATGAAGAAACGTGTGTATGCTGTTGCCCGCTCGGGAGTAACGTGGTTGTGCCGACCGGGGCGTGGCGGTGTCGGGCGCGGGCATGGGGTGCCCGAACCGCGTCACCTGCCAGCCACGCTGCGTCGGCTGCTGCGGGGTCACATTGCGGATTCTGTGTTCTGTCCTGGATTACGGTCCTCGCCACCCACGTGCCACCATTGGAGCATGTCCCATGCAAGAGGCGATCATTGCCTCGGTCGAGTCTGCGACGGGTTGTGAACGGAGCGTCACAAATGACGTGCATGGAAAACGGCTCTCCTTCAGTCCAATCAGTCGCCGGCTGACTCGCACCCACCGGCTCGTCCTCCCAAGCCCCGGCCTGGGTTCCCTTTTCAACCCTGGCGATCCGGACGGTTTGCCAATCCGGCGCGCAGGACAGCGTTCGGAGCCATTGGTCCCATTGCTCCGCTGAGTCGCCGCACGGCCAGGGTTCACCCGTCGGTTATTGATCAGGCCCAAGAACGTGCCGGACTTTCAGGTCTCCGCTGCTGCAAATTCCGATATCACCAGTCGAACAATCTCAAACGCCCACCGACCGCCCTTGGTGCCCAGGCACTACCCACCGCCCGGTCACGAAAGCCTCGGATGATCGTCAGAGCCGACAAGTATGAAGATACCGCAATATCTTGTGCTTTCAAGTGACTAGGGTACGAAATCTGCCGTTTTTTTCACGATGCGCCTAAACCACTGAAACTCAGCAACTTGGGCGCGTCTCGCAGAACGGGCATACCAGATGTTGGATATACCACAGAGTCACACAAAAACAGACACAATCAGTCGTGCCTGACAGTCATGATTTGACGGTTTCCCAGAGGTGTCGATCACGAAACGAACATTGGTCGGGAGACGCCCCGCTATAGTACCGTTTGAGTGCTGCAGCGTGCGTTGGAGACCACTGCAGCCGACTGCTCCGGGAATGAGAAGAGAACGTCGTTGGAACAACCTCAGCAGCACAAGATTGATTCACCCAAGTCGGCCCAATCGAGGCCTCAGCACATGGGATTGCAGCCGCCGGTTGACAAACCGACGGGAGCACATCATCCCGATCCTGACACCGATATCACGGCCGGCCTGACGGATGCTCAGCGGGATGCCGTGTGTCATATGGAAGGCCCGGTGCTGATCATGGCAGCCGCGGGCTCGGGCAAGACACTCGTTATAACGCGGCGGATTGCGAACCTGTTGGCCAGTGGGGTTCCGGCGTGGTCGATTCTTGCATTGACGTTTACGAACAAAGCAGCCGAGGAGATGCGCCGGCGGGTCGAGTCGATGATCCCGCCACACCTGGGAACATCGCGCGGGTTGGTCGTCGGGACGTTTCACAGCTTCTGTGCCCGACTCCTGCGGCGGTATGCCGATCGGCTGGGCCTGTCGCCGAACTACAGCATTTACGATACCTCGGATCAGACGGCATGCATCAAGGAAGTGATTGCTGCACTCGATCTGTCGTCGAGCAACTTCCGGCCGGCTGCCGTGCTGGCCGGCATCAGCCGTGCCAAGAACGAACTCGTCACACCGGAACAGATGTTGGCTGAGTCACACGACTTCTGGGCGAAGCACACGGCTCAGTGCTACCGCGCGTACCAGGAGGAACTGGCCCGGCGTGATGCCGTCGACTTCGACGACTTGCTCATGTACACCTCGCAGTTGCTCAGCAACCACGAGGACGTGAGGACTGACCTGCAGCAGCGGTTTCAGTATGTGATGGTCGATGAGTATCAGGACACGAACCACGCCCAGTTCCTGATTGCCCACACGATTGCTGCGGGACACCGGAACATCTGCGTCGTCGGCGATCCGGACCAGTCGATCTATGCCTGGCGCGGTGCGGATATCCGGAACATCCTCGACTTCGAAACACACTACCCGGATGCGTGCATCATCAAACTCGGGGAGAACTTCCGGTCAACGGCACCGATACTCGCAGCCGCAGACACGCTGATACAGCACAACCAGCACCGGCACCCGAAACCGCTGTTTACGAGCAGGGACGGCGGGGTATTGCCTGAAGTCGTGGCGGGAGCGGACGAGCATCATGAGGCGATGCTCGTCGTGGATGCGCTGAGTGAGGCCGCCGAGGAGCATGGGCTGTCGTGGAAGGACATGGCTGTTTTCTATCGCACGAATGCACTGAGCCGCGTGATGGAAGGGGCGCTGCGCGATCGCGGGATCCCGTATCGGATCGTGCGCGGCACAGCCTTTTATGACCGCAAGGAGGTGAAGGATGTCCTGTGCTATCTCCGGGTGCTGCTGAATCCGGCCGACACGGTCTCGCTCAAACGTGTTATTAACTTCCCGACGCGCGGGATCGGGAGTACGACGGTGAAGAAGGTCGAGGCGTTTGCCGCAGCGCGGGGCCTGAACTTCCGTACGGCATTGGAACAGGCGCGTGAGATCAACGGCGTATCGGCGCGGGCCGTCAAGTCGATCGGCTCGTTCCTGAATCTGTTTTCGAACTGGGGCGGTGACGGCTCATTCATGGGCAGCGAAGTGGTCGGGGAACTGGCCGAGTTAGTGAGCCGAGTGATTGTGGAGAGCGGGTTGGAAGGGCATTACAAGAAGTCGGAGGCGGATGAGGACCGCCAGCGACTCGATAATCTGGATGAACTCGTCTCATCGGCAGCGGAGTTTGAGCGCGATCTGGAGGAGGTGGTGGCCACCTCGCACAACGGGCCCGAAAACGGATCGAGTGATGCGCACATTCCAGGGCTTGATGACGGCGAGTTTGACCCGTTCGGATGGGTTGGGGTGATTCGGAGTGAGCAGGAAGAGTCGGAGTCTGATGATGAGGATACCGGGAGCGAGGGAAACGGGCGGGCACCGTTGACGTTGTTTGACAAGATGCGTGCGTACCTGGAGCAGGTGGCACTGGTGGCGGATGCGGATGCCGTTGACCCGGATGCCGGGGCAGTACAGTTGATGACGTTACATGCTGCCAAAGGGCTGGAGTTCCCGATGGTGGCCATCATCGGGCTGGAGGAGGGATTGCTGCCGCACATGCAGAGTCGGGATGACGAGATGAAGTTGGAGGAGGAGCGACGGCTGTGCTTTGTGGGGATCACCCGTGCACAGGAGTATCTTCGATTAACATGTGCCAGGCTGCGGACGATGCGCGGGATCCCCGAGTACACGATCGCGAGCCGATTTCTGTTTGAGTGCGGGCAGACGATCGAGGGCATGGAGCGGATTGATCGGGTGGGTGATGCTGGGAGTGATGACGGGCAGCGCTCGTTCCATCAGCAACATGCGCGTGGATCACGACAGGGCGAGAAGCGTGATCGCGATGCGCAGGCAGCGCTCGACAGCACGGCCACGACGATCACGCGCGGTCGGGGGGCCGGCACCCAACGCAGGGCTACCGGAGGCACGTATCCGGTCGGGGCGGTCGTCGTTCATCCGCAGTTCGGGGAAGGGGACGATTGAATCATCAACCGGAAAGGGGGCGACGGCCCGGGTTCGAGTTAAGTTCCAGGGCGGGATCGGTACCAAGACGCTGGTGGCCGAGTATGCACGGTTGAAGGTCATTGGGTAAAGGGTGTTGATCACCCGCAATTAACCCACCATCATCCGCCACACATTCGACGTGATCGGACCGAGCCAGTAGTGATTGGGGTCGATCGCCTGGAGCCAGACTGTTCCCGGTGGTGCATCGGCCGGTACTTTGACTTCCATTCGAGCCCAGCCCTCCAGGTCAGTGACGGCGGTGGCGACCTCCATGAACGGTTGATCGAGATCGAGGCACAAGCCGAGTTTCGGGATAAACGTGCACCCATTGCCGGCGTGACTTGCCATCAGATGCACCGTCCGCCCCGGCGCATCGCCATAGATGGAGAACGTACAGGATGATCGTCGTCTGAGTGTGAAGTCACACGGGGTGGACAGTAATAAACGCCCGCCGCCCCAGAGGGTGACCGAGAGGTCAGAGTTGCCCGTGTGTCCAGGGATAAGATCTGTTGATCCGTCTCCATTGAAGTCACCGTAGGCATACTCGTTTCCATACCAGCGACCATGTTGAGTACCGCCTGCTAGAATTCGAAAGAGCTCGTTACCGGACAGCGGCTCATAGATGTGCAGCACATACTCAGATGCGATCAGGAGCTCGTACTCCTCATCGCCATTCATATCGACGAACGCAAGGTACACGCCAAACAGGCTCTCACTCAGATTCTCATTCTCGTATGTACGTACAAGACCACCCGTGGCGCCGGAATACAGGTACACGCGCCGGCCAAGCCGGCCTGATAATGCGATGTCTGGAATCCCATCACCTGTGACATCGTGGCCGGCAGCGATCGCGTAGCCGAATTCCCAATCCCTCGGAGGGTCTGGAGGATTCAACTCCAGAATGTGCTCGCTGCCAAACATGCCTGAACGGATCACCACCGGATCGTATCCTTCCTGCGGCCAGGAACTCACGACCCAATCATCGTGATTGTCGCCGTTCAAATCGGGGACACATCGAAGTCGCCGGGGAGCGTCAACTCTCGCATGGGTGAGTTCTGCTCCGTCAATGCCTGACCGGATTACCGCGGTGCCAAGTGCGTGGTCAACTGACTCTGCGATGTACGCAAAGTCAGGAGTACCATCATTGTTGGCATCGCCTGCCGCTGCAACATCCCGTCCCATGCGCTGACCAGGCTCGGTCCCGTTCCAAACCCTGAGGATTCGGCCACGCTTGCCTGACAGCAGTGCCACGTAGCCTCTGCTCTCCCGAGCCAACGGGACCCCCAACAGCACGTCACTGCAATTGTCACCATCGACATCGCCGACAAACGCGGCACACGCTCCATCGCCCCCGGACGACACAGTTCCGACGATCGACCATAGCAGCGAGCCGTCGGCTCCTGAGTGCATCCACCACTTGCCGACCTCCTGCCCGAACTCATCGACATAGGCCGGGTCTATCAGCAGAATGTCATCCTTGGCATCGTGGTTGACATCGCCGCCGGAGGCCACGGCTTCGGCCCACCAATCGTTGTTCGGATCCGGGTTGGCAATGTCATAGGGCAACCCGTCCTGGGCAAGCGTGATCGGGCTCAACATGAGGATCGTGGCAATACTGTACAGGACTGCCGAGTGTTGAGCATTCATAACACACCTCCATCGCGGGTCTGCGGTCACCGGCATTCTCAGATGTACACGGCCCAATGCACTCGGCCTCCTGTGCATCTTGGAGCGTACCATTGATCACATGGCAAAAACTGTCACTCCACCCAAACTCTCCACACATTCGACTTGATCGGCCCGTGCACCGGGTGACTCGGGTCGATGGCCTGGAGCCAACGATAGCCGCTCTTGGCCTCGTCGCGCGAGTTCACCTCAATACGTGCCCACCGATCGGAATCAGTGACAGCTGACCCCTTATGCCTCATGGGGGTGTCGAGATCGATACAGATACCGAGTCGGTTAACATAAGTACAGTCGCAACCGGAGTTGCTTGCAAACAGGTGTACCGTCCTGCCGGGTAAGTCGCCGTAGACGTTGAAGTCGCAGGAGTTGCCAAAATAGGCCTCATCCATACAAGGCGTGGACAGCAGGAGACGCCCGCCTCCCCAGAGTGCAATCGCGATCGGCTCAAGCGTGGCCACATGATCAGGTATGACGTCGGCACAGCCGTCGCCATTAAAGTCGCCAACGGTCTGCTCATTGCCGAACTGGTATCTAACAAGCGCCGGGTGTGAGGGAAGCGAGTAGATCAGTGTTCCACTGAGCGGCTCAAATACTTCGATCAAGTGCGTGCTGCCGATAACCAGTTCGGGCCTGCCATCGGCATTCATATCTGCAAATCGAAGATATTTGCCGAACGAGGGTTTCGGTGCATCATGCGTGTATGAGATAAGAGGATCCCCGTCCGCACCGGAAAACAGGTATACGCGGGTAGACAGCCATCCGACAACTGCAAAATCAGAAGTGCCATCGCCCGTTACATCTGCTCCGGCAGCCAGCGCATAGCCGAAGTCATAGTCCTGCTCGAAATCGGGCTGTTGGAGTTCGAGAATGACTCCCTGATTGGGCTTCCCTGAGTAGACCAAGACGTTTTTGCGCGACGGTTCCCACCCGCTCATGTACGAACCGATGGCAATATCGTCGTAGTTGTCGTTGTTGATGTCGCCGGCCCAGCGAATCCGACGAGGATATGAAACGCTCCACTCATGGAGAACAGCAAAATCCGCACCTGATCTGATGATCACGCGCCCTTCATCCTCCGGGGCTACCACCGAGATATAGGCAAAGTCTGCAACCCCATCGTTATTGACGTCACCAGCGTATGCTACATCTCTACCCAGGAGTTGATACGGTGCTTGGCCTTCCCACACCCTGATGATATTTCCATTGGCGCCCGAGATGATTGCCACATAGCCTCTCGCGTCGAGCGCGGCGGGGGTCCCGATGATTAAGTCGGGAACGTCATCTTCGTTGACGTCACCGACGAAGGTGCCGTACATCCCCTGTTCATACTTCCCATGGACTTGGGAGTTGATCAGGGGCCCTTCGGTCACCCACAGAAGTGATCCGTCGGCCCCGGAGTACATGCTCCACTCGCCGACTGGTTCACCCAAGTCGTTTTCATGAAGAGCATCAACGAGGAACAGATCATCGCAACCATCATGATTCACATCCCAGCCGGACGACATGGCCGATGCCCACCACACGTTGTCCAGATCGGGTGCCTCGATGTCATACGGCAACCCGTCCTGGGCAAGGGTGGTGGTCGCGGCGGCCACGGTCAGACCGAAAATCGTGATCGGCAAGAGCGGATGTCGTCGTTGCAGGCGGCAGATAGCATGCTCCCATTGTGAGTTATCAAGGCAGTTGAGCGGATATTCTTTAGTATGCGCGAAACGGCATTGCGCAGATGAGCGTGCCGGGCCGGCATGGTAAATGCCTTCCTGTGCACAGTTTTCAGTATACAGATTCTGCAAATTGCCACAAGTCGAAAAAGCAACAAGATGTCAGGCCAAGTGTGGTATCGGACTCCCGGATTTGGCATGATGCGTTGCCGGCCTACAATGGGCCAAATTTCGGCAAAGGGAGGCCCTTTGCCACTGTATCCAAACAGGATTCAAATGCACCTTTTCCACTGGATTCACCAGCGACGGAGTGGCAAGACATGGCATCGAGCGTAAGCGAGTATCTGGGTAGCGAAACTGACGAACTGCTGTCGTACAAGTGCACCGGCATCAATGCCGACCAGCTGCAACTCCCGGGCCCGGATTATGTGGACCGAGTGGTCTCCAACAGCGACCGTAACTCCGTTGTAATGCGCAACTTACAGACGCTTTTCAACTCCGGGCGCATGGGCGGGAGCGGCTACGTCTCGATTCTGCCGGTGGACCAGGGGATTGAGCACTCGGGCGGGGCCTCGTTTGCACCGAACCCGATCTACTTTGACCCTGCCAACATCGTCGAGTTGGCCATCGAGGGCGGCTGTAATGCAGTGGCCTCGACCTTCGGCGTGCTCGGCTCCGTCGCCCGCAAGTACGCTCACAAGATCCCGTTTCTCGTCAAACTGAACCACAATGAACTGCTCAGTTATCCGAATACGTTCGATCAGGTCGGCTTCGGCTCGGTGCGGCAGGCATATGAGATGGGGGCAATGGCCGTCGGCGCGACGATCTACTACGGCTCGGAGGAATCACGCCGGCAGATCGTCGAGGTCAGCGAGTGGTTCGAGGAAGCCCATGCACTGGGCATGGTGACCGTGCTGTGGTGCTACCTTCGGAACAACGAGTTCAAGAAGGACGGCGTGGACTACCACGTTTCGGCCGACGGCACCGGGCAGGCCAATCACCTGGGCGTGACGATCCAGGCTGACATCATCAAGCAGAAGCAGGCTGAAAACAACGGCCTGTTCAATGCGATCAAGTTCTGCAAGACGAACAAGAAGGTCTACGAAGACCTGTGCCCGGATGACCACCCAATCGAGTTGTGCCGCTACCAAGTAGCCAACTGCTACATGGGTCGTTCCGGCCTGATCAACTCCGGCGGGGCCTCAACCGGTAGCGCGACGGACGATGTGTCGCAGGCCGTTCGGACTGCTGTGATTAACAAGCGGGCCGGCGGGATGGGCCTGATCTCGGGCCGCAAGGCGTTCCAGAAGCCGATGGCTGACGGGGTGAAGTTGCTCAACGCGATCCAGAACGTGTACATGGACAAGGACGTGACGATCGCGTAAGCCATTGGATTGACAGGCCGACCGATCGGCGATGACACCACGCCATCCCCCGTGCCGGTCGATTCGTGCCGGGTACGAGGATTCGAATGATGACATTCGACGCCCCGGGGCTTACTCCCTGGGGCTTTTTCGTGACTGGCTGTGCGGTTGGTTAAGCACTGTGAAGCCCCGGAAATCAGGTAAACCGACGTTTTAGGCGTATTACGGGGGTGACAGGGTACGAAAAAGAGAGATTCTGAGTGCTTTTTGACTGAGCAAAAAGCGGCTTCCCATGCTGTGAGATGGCTTTTCACCTGGGTGACCACCTGGGCTCAGTAAAGTTGCCACGGAATCCGCGCTGGATAGACCAGTAAATACGAGTTATACTGGTGCTTTAGTACTAATAGGTATTCCACACTTCGCAGGACCACTAAGAAAACGGAACCCGTTGTGAATGCGAGAGGTTATATGCTGTCCACTACTTCCGAATACGCACTGCGGATCATGATCGCGCTCACCGAGGCTGGGGGCGACTCCATGACGACCGAGCAGATAGGTAATTTTACCAACGTTCCGGTAGACTACGCCGGCAAGGTTCTGCAATGGCTGGGTCGAGCGCAGCTCGTCCGAGGGCGTCGTGGCCGAGGTGGTGGGTTCAAATTGTCATGTGATCCGAACGCGACATCGCTGCTGGATATCGTCAACGTGATTGACCCGCTGCAGCGCATCACATCGTGCCCGCTGGAGCGTGACCAGCACAAGGACAAACTGTGTGCTCTGCATCGCCGGATTGACGAAGTGATCGCACAGTTGGAAGACAGCCTGCGCAGCATGACGCTGACGAGCGTGGTGGAAGAGGGCGACGGCGAGCCGAGCCTGTGTCAGCCGTCGAACAACGGCGGCGAATCGCAGCCGGGGGTGTCGAATCGGGAAGTCGCACGTCAACCGGCTGCCGGTCCGAGCCAGCCTCAGTAAACAGCCGTCACACTTCATCGTTTTCTGATTGATCCTGATCGAATAGCGCAGGCTTTGATGTGCCCAGCCGTGTGCTGCGCAGTTGCAGGTGTTCCTGTGCCTGTGCGGTGAGTTGTCGGCCGCGCCGCGTCCGGGCAAGCAATCCCATCTTGAGCAGGTACGGCTCGACGACATCCTCGAGTGTGCCGGCGTCCTCGTTGAGCGTGGCTGCAACCGCCTCAAGGCCGACCGGCCCGCCGTCGTAGACGGTGGCAATGATCTTGAGGTACATCCGGTCGAGGTTGTCCAGGCCGAGATCGTCGATCGATTCGAGTTTCAATGCTGCATCGACCACGGCCGTATCCACGACGCCATTATTGTGAACGAGCGCATAGTCGCGCACCCGTCGAAGGAGCCGGTTGATGATGCGCGGGGTGCCGCGGCTGCGGTGTGCCAAGCCGTGGAGGACATTGTCATTGTCCAGGTTCAGCGTGAGCAGTCGGGCCGAGCGCTTGGCAATAACGTGGAGGTCGGCGTCGCTGTAGAAGTCGAGTTGGCTGCTGATGCCGAACCGGCTGCGCAACGGGCCGGAGACGAGGCCGGCTCGTGTGGTGGCACCGATCAGCGTGAAGGGTTTGAGGTTCATGGTGAAGGAGCGGGCATGCATGCCGGAATCGACCATGACATCAACCTTGAAGTCCTCCATCGCCGGGTAGATGTACTCTTCGACAGCAGCGGGCATGCGATGAATCTCATCGATGAACAACACATCGCGCGGCTCGATGCGGGTGAGCGTGCTGACCAGGTCGCCGGGCTTGGTGAGCGCCGGGCCGGAGGTCGTGTGGAGCCGGGTGCCGAGTTCGTGTGCAATGACGTGGGCCAGCGTGGTCTTGCCGAGGCCGGGTGGGCCGAACAGGAGGAGATGTTCCATCGGCTCTTTGCGAATCTGAGCAGCCTGCAGCGCGATGCGGAGGCGCTCAATCAGCCGGGACTGGCCGATGTATTCATCAAGCAACTGCGGCCGAAGTGACCAGTTGGCCTGCTCTTCGGTGGGCGAGAGTGATTGCGCTGAGACTGTTCGTTGGACCGCCATCGTGTGCCATCATAGCAGGGCGATCGGGTGGGTTCGTCAGGTTTTTGACCGGGTACCAATTGCGGCATCGACATCGCGGACGACCATGAGACGCGGTTCGGTCATGTCTTCCATGGACCAGCGGATGCCCTCACGGCCGAAGCCGGAGTCCTTCACACCGCCGTAGGGCATGTGATCGACGCGCCAGGAGGGGATGTCGCCAATAACGACGCCCCCCACTTCCAGTTTCTCCCAGGCACGATGGGCCTTGTAGAGATCACGTGTAAACACGCCGGCCTGGAGTCCGTAGCGGCTGTCGTTGACTTCGTCGAGGGCCGCATCGAAATCGGTGAACTTCGAGAGGATGGCCACCGGGCCGAAGGCTTCGCGGCAACTGAGTGAACAGTCGCGCGGGACGTTTTCGAGCAGCGTGGCCTCCATCATGACACCGTCACGGTTACCGCCACAGAGAATGGTCGCGCCGCCGGATTGAGTATCGGCGATCCAGTCGTGAACACGTGCTGCTTCGCTTTCAGAGATCATGGGGCCGATGAAGGTCTTCTCATCGCGCGGGTTGCCCATGACGAGTGTCTTGGTAGCGGCCACCAGCAGGTCACGGAACTCGTCGTAGACATCGGCATGAACGATGATGCGCTGCACGCTGATGCAACTCTGGCCGGACTGGTAGAAGGCCCCGATGATGATGCGATTGACGGCATCTTCGAGGTTTGTATCGGCATCGACGATGCAGCCGGCATTGCCGCCGAGTTCGAGGACGACCTTCTTCTTGCCGGCCCGTGCTTTGAGATCCCAGCCGACATCGGGCGAGCCGGTGAAACTGAGAAGTTTCAAGCGTTCGTCAGTCGTGAACTGGTCGGCTCCCTGACGTGGGCATGGCAGGACGGAGAACGCGCCTTTGGGCAGATCGGTTTCAGCGAGCACCTGGCCGATGATGAGCGCACCGATGGGGGTGCGACTGGCAGGCTTGAGAACAAACGGGCAGCCGACGGCCAGCGCGGGCGCCACCTTGTGGGCTGCGAGGTTCAGCGGGAAATTGAAGGGGGAAATCAGCGAGCACGGGCCGAGTGGGATGCGCTTCCAGTACCCGGTGTAGCCGCGTGCCCGGGGGCTGATGTCCAACGGCATGACCTCGCCGATCATCCGGACGGATTCCTCGGCTGCGATGCGGAAGGTGTCGATGAGTCTGGTGACTTCGCCCCGTGCATCCCGGATCGGTTTGCCGGCTTCGATGCAGAGTCCGTCAGCCAGTTCGTCGAATCGCTCCTGGAAGCGGTGGACGCAGTGCATGAGGACAGCCTGCCGATCACAGGCAGCCAGTTCGCGCATGGGCTCGGTGGCATTGACGGCAGCGCCGATGGCACAGTCGATGATGGATGGGTCAGCCAGTGCGACGCGGGCTGCAGGTTGGCCGGTGTACTTATCGGTGACGGTCAGGTAGTCGGCGTTGTCCGGCGTGTGGGGTTCGTTGGCAAGGTAGAGGGGAAACGGTGTGTTGATGTCGAATGTGGTGGTCATGCCAGTACGTCCCCGCAATCTGAGTCGTGTCTTTCAGGAGTTGACGATAGGGAGAAGTGTGGAGTAGGGGAAGGGGTCCACATCAGTCAACGATTCTGCCGCAGGTCTTGCCTCCCGTCGTCATGCTCGCGCACGCGGGCATCCAGGGGGACTCGACATGAACCGCAAGAGTCAATTGATGTGATTTGCAGGTTAGTAGCCGAGTGAACGTCTCCCTGGATTCCTGCTTCCGCAGGAATGACGAGTGAGGGCAGAGAACGCGTGGACACACCGTGGGCACATGCCCTTCGACATGGCTCAGGGTCTTCGACAATGTGCCCCTACGACCGATGGCATCAAAGAGTAGTTGCCGTCAGGACTCGTGCATCGTCCTGACCTACCACTTTCGGAGAGGAACCCGCTTACTTACGTGCGCGGCTCGTCGGAGGAGAGGGCACGCGGCAGCGTGCCCCTACTGTGCGCGGAGACGATCGTGAATCTCGCGGCCGTTGATTGTCAAGTGACCGAAGGTCAGGACACTCGTCGGGCAGGATTGGACACAGGCGGAACAACGCACACACTGCGGGTCGATCATCGGCTCGCCCTTGTTGGCGAAGTTCATGATGTCGATACCCTGGTGGCACACGCTGGTACAGACATTACACGAGATGCACTTCTTCTTGTCCGCAAAGATGCGAAAACGTGAGAAGCGGGCGTAGATATGCATCAGCGCTGCCAGCGGGCAGGCAAAGCGGCACCAGACTCGGCCGGAGAAATGGAAATACAGCCCGACGCCGAGGATCCCGGCCCAGAACAGATCAACGAACCAGACATAGTTAATAACCGGGATATCGTGCAGCAGGTAGCCGTACCCTCTGCTGGGCCAGGAGTCCGAGCCGACCATCCAGCCGGCTACTCGCAGCACGAACAAAGCAAACGCAAACAGCAGGAACACCTGCCCGATGAGATTCAGACGGTTCCACTTCGGGCCGTGGGGCATTTTGTGGCGGTGGCGATCGCCCAATGTTTCGGCCAGCGCGCCGCAGGAGCAGATCCAGCCGCAGTAAGCACCCTTGCCCCAGCGCCAGACGATGAGCGGGATGATCACGAATGTCTGGATGAGGCTGATAATCAGCCAGCCCCACAGGGGTTCACTTGTAAACACGTTCCAGAAGAACAAAGGCCAGGCCAGGATCAAGCCGAAGGCACGCCAATACTCGCGGCCGTGGCCGTAATTCACAACCGGGAATAACTGATCACCGATCCAGCCGAGCCAGGAATGTGCGCCCGAATCGAACCAGCCGTTGTTGCCCAGCCACGGCAACAGGAGGTATGGCAGCAGGAACAGCGGAATGCACTGGACAGCCATCAATGTTAATGTCTGGACGCGGACGTATTGAGTCCGTCGCCGTCGCATCCGGTCGATGCCGAAAATGATGACGGCCAGGCAGTAGGCGATCGAATAGAAGAAGCCCGGTTCGCCGATGCTGATCTTGAGCGTACCGAGGGCAGTGGTCGGGTCGGCAAAGACGCCCCCGAGCGAGGCCCACCAGTCCGGCAGGTTGTACGGGAACCAGCCGTGACCGGACCACCAGTCACCGATGCCGGTCACCCACGACAGCGGCGGGACGTCAATGATGTGGACGCCGGTCTTTTTCCAGTGGTACATGAACACACAGAACAGGAAGAAGAGGCACAGGGACGCGATTGACCACGGGGACCACTCGCCACGGATGCGGACACCGGATCGTCGGAAGAAATCAAGCGGTGCCTCCCGGCCGATCATGGTAAAGACGACGTCATTGGGGATCGATTCGGTGTGGCCGGCACCATCGGTGTTGAGCACCACATCATCATCATGGATCTCGGCGACACTGCTGCGGAATAGGGTCCGGATACGGCCCGGCACAGCATCTTGAAGGTCACCGATCAGCCGGTCTGCCCGCTCCACATTGTCGGGCTTGGCTCTGCTGAACTCAGGCTTGCGGTAACTCAGTGTGACGGATGCGCCGTTTTCGGCTAGTGCAATGGCCGTTTCCAATGCGCTATCGCCCCCACCGACCACCAGTGCGCGCTGACCGGCATAGTCCTTCGGATCATGGAGACGGTTATACACCTTGGGAAGGTCTTCGCCCGGCACGTTGAGCGTGCGATGGTTCCCGGAACGGCCGATGGCCACCAGGACGGTACGGGCACGCACAGGCTGCATGTCCTTGTCACCGAAGTGGACTTCGAGTGCAGTGCCTGACTGCGATTGAGCCACATGATCGACATGTGCAATCACCGGGGTGATGGCCTGGTCACCGGTCAACGCCTGTTGCCGCAGATCGTCGAGCAGTCCTTCCTTGATACTCGATTGCTCGTGAAACTGGAGGGAGCCGGCCGGCGTCATGTCCTCCGGGTAGGTGAAGATCGGCTTTCCTTTGGGGAAGTTGGCGATGGTGGCCAGCGGCTCGGCTGATTCGTAGATGGCAAAGCGGAGGCCGAGTGTGCGTGCTTCGAGTGCGGCTGCCAGGCCGGCCACCCCGGCGCCAATGACGGCCAGGTCGAGCGTGTCATCGTGATCGGCAGGCAGCGCGTGTCGCTGCGCCAGGGCCTGAACGACTCTTGCACCGGAATCGGAAGCCATTTTCAGAAGCGGCACACCGGTCAGATCGCCGGCGACATACAGACCGGGCACGTTGGTCGAGCCGTCCTCGTTGACGTTCGGCAGTTTCTCGACGGTCCCGGCCGGCCAGCGTGTGTGGAGCCATTGGACGTAGGAGTGCAGGTATCGCAGCATGGCACCACCAATCCAGGGAAACGAGCCGAGCGAGGCAGCGGCTGTGGTCCGACGTCTACAATCTGATTCAAGGCCGACGCCTGAGCCGGATCACCTGCGCCGGCCTGTATACGGGATCGGCCTGAGGTGAGTTTGCCCATTTGTGAGTCCGTTTTACCATGATGATGAGTCGTTGTCCCAATCAGAGTGACCTGCCCACAACGCATCGCGTTTTCCTCGAAACGTTCGGCTGCCAGATGAACGAGTTGGACTCGGAACTGATCGTCGGTCAGTTGGAGGGGATGGGCTATCGGTTTACGGACGATTGGAAACAGGCTGACATCGTGCTGTACAACACCTGCTCGGTTCGCGAACATGCAGAGGCAAAGGTGTACTCGCGATTGGGTCGGGTCGGGTCGCGGAAGCGGGATCGGCCGCAGACATTGCTTGGTGTGATTGGATGCATGGCCGAGCGGGACGGTCGCGATCTCCTTCGCCGGTATCCGCAGGTGGATCTTCTGTGTGGGCCGGGCGAACTCGACAAGTTGCCGATGCTCATTGACAACGCGCTCAAAACGGCCATGGCCGACGATCCGGTCAACGTATCTCAGACGGTTGCACTCCAGGGCAGCGCGTCACGTCGATCGGGTACGTTGGCGGCCGCTGAGGATCGGCTTGAGTTTCTGGATTTGTCACGACGGTTCAATCCGGAGGCAGCCCAGGCCCAGGCACGCAGCGCGTATGTCCGAATCACACGCGGTTGCAACAAGTTCTGCACGTATTGCGTCGTCCCGTTTACGCGCGGGGCTGAGATTCATCGGCCGCCGGATCACATTCTCGACGAATGTCGACGACTGGTTGAGGCCGGGGTGGTTGAGATCACGCTGCTTGGCCAGACGGTGAACCACTATCGCTTTGAGCATGGGCATGCCGTGGAAGTACACGGCGTGGTTCAGCCGCAGAAAGGGCGCTCGTATGCTGGGGGGCATGATCGCGACCCGTTTACCGATGATGGGCACACGACGACGTTTGCGAAGTTGTTGCAGCGGATTCACGAGGAACTTCCCGACCTGCAACGGTTGCGGTTTGTGACGAGTTACCCGCGCGACTTCGGCAATGATGTATTGGAAGTCATGCGGGATTGCCCCAGAATCTGCCGGTATCTGCATGTGCCGGTGCAGAGTGGGTCGAACCGGATTCTCGAGATGATGAATCGCGGGTATACGGTGGAGGAGTACAAGGATTTCATCGAGCGGGTTCGTGCGTATTTGCCGGATGCACAGTTAGCCAGTGATTTTATTGTCGGATTCCCGACGGAGACGGAGGAGGACTTCCAGGCGAGCGTGGAACTGCTCACGTGGTCGCGATTCAAGAACTGTTTTGTGTTCAAGTATTCGCCTCGGCCGGGCACGCCGGCGTTTGACAAGATGAAAGACGATATATCGGAGGAGGAGAAGAAGCGGCGCAACAACGTCATGCTGTCTGAGCAGGCTGCGATCTCACGGGCTGTACACGAGTCGTATCTCGGGAGCACGGTCGAGGTGTTTGTCGAGGGGGTGTCGAGTCGTGAAGCGCGAAAGCAGCGGCGGGCAGCACGGGACGGTTCGCTCGGGGGGGCTGTCAGTCTCACCGTGCACGGGAATGATATTAACTCAGAGGTGGCACCGACGATGTCTGACGACGAGACGGTGCAGATGAGTGGGCGCACGTCCGGTGACCTGATCACCATGTTTGATGTCCCGGCCACGACATCGGACTCGCTGATCGGGGCGATTGTACAGGTTCATGTGACGAATCACGCTCCGCTGGCGCTGTTTGGTGAACTGGTGTGATAGGCTAAGAGTGGAGGGCGCTGCGTTTGCTTATCCCTCGACACTGAGCATGCGCGGCTGACCGCCGTCGGCTTGATCCGTGTTGGTGAACTCGGGAGTGGCCGCACCGTTGTCCGGTTCGGCAGCCGCTGAGCCGCGTCGATCCTTGACGAGTTGCTCCATGAGCAGCACCCACGTCTCGCGCTCATACTCAAGCAGTTTGATCACCTCGCAGACGATCTCCGGATTGCGCTCGGTCGAGGCATCCATAAGGCGGCGAAAGAGAAAGGTATAGAGCGAGGAGAGTCGGTCGCACAGGTCCGGATCCTGTGAATGATCGAGGCAGTTGATGAGTTCGATCAGAATTGCCTGACAGCGCGTAACCCCATCGTACACCTTCTCGTAGTCACCACCTTGCAGGCCCTCTTGAGCCATGCGGGCGAACTTGAGCGACCCATCCAGCAGCATGAGGCGCAGTTCCTCCGGGCTGGCGGACATGACGCGTGTCTTGAGGTACGTAACGGCTTGGTCGTTTGTGGTCATCAGAGCGTGCTATCGGTCCAAGGAGAGGCCGATCATGACGTGAAACCTTGATTTCCGGTCACGAATCGGCTGATTCCGGTTATTCGGACTACGACGACTTGATCGGCTGGATGCTTGACAGAGCGGACTGCTGATACTGCAGTGATGCGAGTGCCTGTTCCATCGATGCGAACTGGGCTTCGAGGTAGGCACGTCGGGCAGCCAGTCGGTCGTCAAACAACTCGATCCGCTTCTCCTGCAGGCTGATCTGGGTGTCATAGTTTTGATTGACGATGGTCAGGGTGCCGTCAACCGAGTCGGTCAGCTGGTCGGCCAGCCGTTTGATCTGCTCTGCGATGCCCAGTTCGTCGTAGAGCGTTTCATCACTATGGATGGTGACGCCGTCCTCGATCTCCTCGCCCTGGTCATCGGACAGCACTTTGGCAGCGAAGAGGTTCTCGACGGCTTCAAGATCCTCATTCAACGCATCCCGCAGGTCATCCTTATCGACGGTCAGTTGTCCTCCTTCGCCGAAACGGATGCCGACATCAAGGAGGTTCTCATACTGCGTTTCGACGCCGATCGCATCTTCCTGAATGGTCCGCTGGAGTTGGCTGCGGATGCGTGCAATCGTCGAGTTGCCCAGCAAAATGCCGCGCGACTCGTTTTCAGTGTCATAGTAATCGAGTTTCCCGATTTCGGTGAGTACGGAGTTGTAGGAACTGACAAACTCGGTGACGGAGTTGATCATGCCTTCGATATCACGTGCGACGGTTAGTTCAACGGCATCGGTATCGGTGGCCTTGAGGTCAATGGTGACACCGGCCACGACATCGTCGAGGGTATTGGTCGTGGATCGAATCGCCATCCCTTTGGCAGGATCGGTGGACCCGAAGAAGACAATCGCATCGTGGGCTTCGGTGAGGACACTCAGGTCGAAGTCGAGGCCGCCTGAATCGACGATGAGATCGCCGGATGAGCCGGTGAGTTTACTCGTAATCGAGAGGTGATAGGGATTCGAACTGCCACCGTCGTTAATCAGTGTTGCATTGACCAGGATGCCGGCATTGTTGATTGCCGTAATCACGTCATCGAGTGTATCGGTGGCTTCGAGCGTCACGGTCTTCTCGTAGGCACCGTCAATATAGTTGTCTGCCTGATCGGTGGCTGATGCCTCGCCGAGAATGCCGAGATCCTTGGCGGTCGTACCACTGACGGATTCGACTTCCATGGGCAACACGAGCGGGCTGCTGTCACCGTCGAGTTCGGTTTCGAGGATCAAGCCGTCGCCGTTGTCGTTGATTCGCGCCTGGACATAGACATCCTGCGCACTGGCGAGTGAGTTGATTTCGCTGATCACATCGCCCAGCGTGTCGGCATCGGAGCCGATGTCAATGGTCATCTGGTTCCCGTAGCCGTCGGTCACCCGGAACGACCCGGTGCCGACCCCGCGGCCGTAGTTGAGGTCATCCAGTTGCGAGGACAGTGCGACATACTGGACCTGAACATTGCTGCCGGCATACGAGTCAGCGGCCACCCCAGAGGCCCCGGTACTGATCCCGAGTTCGCTTGCTGCGGTTCCGTCAATGATGAGGTTGCTGACCGCACTGCCGGTCGTGTCCGTGATGAGCAGGCCGTTGCCGGACTGGTTGAGGCTCGCCGTGACACTGATGGATCCCGATGCATTGATTTGAGCGATGATATCGGTGATCGACGAGTTCTCATCGATGGTGAAACTGTCGGTATTGCCGGCCCGGTCAGTGATATCAAGTGCGGTATTGCCACTGAGTCCGGCCCCGCCGTTGAGGTGTTTGGTGAGGACGGAGTTCAGGCCTGCAAGGATGCGGTCGCCGTCGATGACGCCGGCTACGCCGGTGGTGAAGATGCCGAGGTCACGGGCAGTCTGTTCGTTGTTGCTCGTGCCGGCGGTCACTTCGAACGTCCCGCCGCCCCCGGTCTTGTCAGTGATCTTGATACTGACCCCGTCATCACCGATGGCCGCTTCGAACTTGGCCGTGTCGTGCTCGTTGATGCGGTCGAGCACGCCCTGGATCGTCGTGACGGACGACTCGGTCCCGCCGCCGCCGTCATCGCGATCGCCCAGGACCACGTCGAAGGATTCGCCGTTTGACAGGTCGACTGAAAACGAGGTTGTCCCAAGTCCGCCGGCGATGTAGACACCGTTGCCGTCATTGAGATCGGCCAGGGCCATGTCGGCATACACCTGGTTGATCTGGGATCCGGTGATGGTGTTGCCGACGGCCGTCGCGTTGATGCCGAGGTCGGTCGCGGTGTAATAGCCTGAGGAATCATCAATCTCGTCCACGTTGCTGATCACGATCTGATCGCCGCTGACGGATGCGGTCACGCCGAGCGTCAGTTCGCCATTGATGGCATCGAGGACGTCACCGACCGTAAAAGCAGTGGACAGGTCGACGCTGGCAGTTGCGCCATCAGCATCGGTAATATCGATGGACCCACGGCGGACGCCTTCTCCCTCATTGAGTGATGCCAATTCGGTATCGCGTGTGAGTTTGCCGTTGCCCCATTCGAAACTGAGGGAGGTGGCTCCCAGTTCGGTGGTATCAGAGTTGGCGAATCCCTTGGACAACATCTGACTGGAGGAGACAAGGCGGTTGACGACGAAGTTGTATACGCCCGGCTGGGCAGTGGTCCCGGCGGAGGCGGTCAGGACTTTGCTGTCGCTACTGGTGGCCGTGTTCGTTCTGAAAATCTTATTGTTGTAGAACTTGGCAGCAGTTGTTTTGAGGGAGAGGAGTTTCGAGTTCAGACCCATGAAAGCAGCCTGCTCGGCCTGCAACTGGGTCTGTCGACTGATCGCCAGAACTTTCGGCCGCGCCTCGATAGCCATCAGTTGGTCAATGAGGCTGGCCGTGTTGATCCCGCTGATCAATCCGATTCCGGTTGAAATGCCAGTCATTCCAGGCTCCCAGCAGTTGGCAGCCGTGCGACGCGTGGCCGCACAGCCTCAAGGCCCTGCACATCTGACGCCCTTCGGGCCAGGTCAGCGTGCCATTGAGTGGTCGCCCGATGCAGACGCACACAGGTGGCGCGCACGGACGGCACTGGAGTCGCTCCGCCATCTGTTCTCGGGCATTCGGCTGACCTTGTTAATGCGAAGCGCACGAAATGACGGTTATCGGGCACTTTTCGCCCAAGCCGTCAGCAAGATCCGCCGAAAATCACAGCGGAACGGATTTGGGTGTCTATGCCGCAAGTGACGTGCCCCGATTGTGTGAGTCCCTGAGATTTGTCTTCCGGACTTTTGCTGCCGAGGTCAGGTGCCGATGCGGTGAGTGAGGACGGGCCGACGCACTCCCGGCCCGCAGCAGGCAGGCTGGCAGGCAACGACCACACACTGGGTAGGAGCCAGGCGATGGAACGAATCAATTGCTGGGAGGCCAAGCAGTGCGGCCGGGAACCGGGAGGAGCAAACGTGGCGGAGCTGGGTGTCTGCCCTGCAGCCCTTCCCGGGGCTGTCGACGGGGTCAATAAAGGAACACATGCCGGGCGCGTGTGTTGGGCTATTGCTGGAACCTGCTGCCATGGTCAGGTCCAGGGGACATTTGCCCGGAAACTCCTGTCGTGTCTCGAGTGCGCCTTTTTGCAGCAAGTAAACGAGGAAGAGGGTGCCAATTTCGTTCTCAGGCCCACGTGTCTCGGGCTGGAGCAGACTTCGGAGCACGCAGCCGCAGGATCCGATCCGGACGTAGCTGATGTCGCCGGCACCGGAGTTGATCAACCCGGGCCGCGCCGGGACCGAATCGCATGAATCCCGCTCCCCGAGTGGGCAGCACAATGAGATATCAGGGAGCCGAAGCGTCGTGACCGTCGAATCCCATGATCCAGGTCGAGCAGAGCGTGTTGAACTGATCCTCCAGAAACTGGAGTCGCTGCCGACGCTGTCCACCATAGCGACCCGACTTCTCACACTGACAGCCGACGATCGCGCCGACGTCCGTCAGGTCGTATCACTGATTGAACACGATCCATCGCTGACGACGAAGGTGCTGAGCCTGTGTCGCCGGGCCGATCTCGGGCTGGCCGACAGTATCCAGACCGTCGAGCGGGCCGTGGTGATGCTCGGTTTTGAGGCCGTGCGGAGCATTGTGCTCTCAGTCGAAGTGTACAACCTGTTTGACAGCCAATCGGACGATGAGTTGGAGGGTCGGCCGCTTCAGGATACCGAGCCGGCACCCACCAGCCGTTTTGATCGAGTGGGGTTCTGGAAACACTGCATCGGCGTGGCGACAGCCTGCCGGATGTTGTGCACGGCTTCCCGTGGCTCGTTCGAGGCACGCCCGGCTGAGGCGTTTGTGTACGGGCTGCTGCATGACATCGGCAAGATTGCGCTGGACCGACTCCTGCCCCGCAGTTACGACCGAGTCGTCGAGTTGGCAGCCCAACAGCAAGGCAATATCGCCGAGTGCGAGCGTCGGGTCATCGGGCTGGACCATCACACGGCAGGGCGTCGTCTCGCTGAGAAGTGGGGTCTGCCGCACGTCATTCAGGATGTTCTGTGGCTCCACGGGCAGCCGTATTCGAGCGTCCCGGACCTGCCGCACAAAAAGGCCATCGGGCTTGTCAGCTTGTGCGATCTGCTCGTGCGCCAGCAGCACATCGGCTACTCAGGAAACCACACCCGTACCGGCGACGTGGCCAAGATGGCCGGCGATCTGCAGTTGGATCTGTCAACGGTTGAGGCTGTTACGGATGATCTTCATGCAGCCGTATCGGCCGAGTCTGAGGTGCTTGGGCTGGAAACCGAAGCGCCACAACAGTTGTTCCTTGAGTCGATTGCGCGTGCCAATGTGACGCTGGGTCGGATCAATGAAGTTCTGGACCGTCGGAGCCGTTCCTCGCGTCGGCATGAACGGGTGCTGCATGCCATCAGCGAGTTTCATCAGCAGACGGTCCCGGGGCTGACGATGGTCAGTGCCTGCGGCCAGGTGGTCGCCTCGGCAGCGCGTGAGTTCGGCCCGGGGTTCTATGCGGTATTCTGCCCAACGCGGGGTGGTCGGAGTTGGCAGTTCTGTCAGTTCCATCAGGATGGGCGACTGATTCGCAGTCAGATCATCGACCCGCCGCCGGGCATGGAGACGCTCGAATCGTTCGGCCATGACATGCAGGTATCCGTCGGGATGCTCGGGATGCTCCCGTGGCTCTCGGAGTTTGTGGGTGATTCGCGGGATGTTCGTTCGGTCCGATTACTGCCGCTGCGCTGCGGCTGGGGGCTGTCTGCGGTCTTACTGCATGATCGGGATCTCTCAGGACAGGGGTTCAGCCGGACACACCTGCGCGCCTTGTGCGAGACGTGGGCTGCGGCGATTGCGGCAGCAGGGCAACATGAAGGCGCACGTCGTCTCGGCGAGCAGTTGGCAGAGTCAAACCGAATTCTGACCGAGACACAGGCACGACTGGCCCACACGCAGGCATT
This sequence comes from Planctomycetota bacterium, assembly GCA_013112555.1. Classification (GTDB taxonomy): domain Bacteria; phylum Planctomycetota; class Phycisphaerae; order Phycisphaerales; family UBA5793; genus PNC21. Next base: position 136,837 of record JABFGK010000002.1, read on the forward strand.
GGCTGCGCTTGGTGAGATGGCAGCCGGGGCAGCCCATGAGATGAACAACCCGTTGACCGTCATTTCCGGGCGAACACAGGTGCTGGCCCGAGAACTTGAGGATGATCGGCACCGGACGATGGCGGAACAGATCTGTGAGCAGGCCCATCGTCTATCGGACCTGATCTCAAGTCTCCGTCTGTTTGCAGAGCCGCCGAAGCCCCAGCGACGCCGTGTCAGTATCGGTCGGATGATCCGGGGAGCGATTGCCGAAGCGAAGCGTCGTGCAGGGGGCGAGGTGGACGTGCAGACGCGGATTGAGGAAAAACTGCCATCCTGTTGGATTGATGACGAGCAAGTCGGTTTGGCACTGTTTGAACTGATTATAAACGCGCTGCAGTCATCGCCGAATAGGAATGTCACGGTGAGCGTTCACGTTGATGATCCGTCGAACCGACTTGTGATCGAGGTCGAGGATGATGGGTGTGGGATGAGCGCCCATGCGTTGGCGCATGCGTTCGATCCGTTTTTCTCGGACAAGCCGGCCGGACGTCAGCCGGGATTGGGTCTGTCTCGGGCCCAACGGTTGATCGAAGGGCATGGGGGAACAATACGAATTCGCTCGGAGCAGGACGGCGGCACGCAAGCGGTCATTCTGCTGCCCGAGTGGAGACCGCCTGAGCAGGCGGAGCAGAGCGAAGAGCACCGTGCCTGCGGGGAGGACTCGCAGGCCGCCGGGAGCCACGGGCCGCAGCAGCCGTTTGCTGCGTAGGAAGCCGACGTTCCCGGGCGTTCGACAGGAGTGGGACTCGGCGACGAGTTCACGATGAACATGAGTGGGGTCAACCGTGCGAAAAAGACCATTGTCGGCCATCCAGTCTGACCCAGGGACCGAGCAGTCCGTCCCGACCTCCGGGCACGAGCCGGTTTCACTGACGGCTCACTGTGAAATGGACCAGACAGGCCTGCCGGGCCGGAGTCTGTCGTCTCAGGAGACGGGGCGTGTGCTGCTGGTGATCCCGGACGAGTTGGAATCGAAGAGAATCAGCGCGATGCTGCGGGCAGCCGGCTACGCGTGTGATGTCGTGACGCGGGCGGCCGATGCGCGGATTCTGATTGACAGTCTGATGTATGACGTGATGATCGTCAGCCCGTCCCAGCTCGACGGTCATGGGATGGAGTTGCGTCATTCCCTTCGGCGTCGGAACCCGATCGGCCGGACGGTCGTCGTCAGTCAGTCCAGCAACTTCGAGGAGGCGGTCCAGGCATTGCGGGCCGGCGCGGTTGATTTCATTCCGCTGCCGGCCGAACCGTCCGAGTTTCGCGCTCGGATTGCCAAAGCGCTTCAACTTGTCGATTCAGATCGTCGACGAGAGAACCATCTGGCTCGAATGAAGAACCTGTGCCGCCGACTCCACAGCACTCGGAATCAGGTCGTCGGCCAGATTGATACGCTGTGCACAGACCTTGCGGACGCCTATCAGGAAATGGCCGAACACATGACGCAACTAGCAACCGTGGCCGAGTTCTCAGCCATCATTCGTCAGGAACTGGACATTGAGGAACTGCTGCGGACCGTCCTGGAGTACGTGTTGCGCAAGATCGGCCCGACGAACGCAGCCATCTACCTGCCGGACCATGATGACGAGTTCTCGCTCGGTGCCTACGTCAACTACGACTGCCCGAAGGACACGGTGGACTACCTGCTGGACCATCTGGCCGGTGTGATCGCGCCGAGGCTGATTGACGAAACCCGCGTATTGGAGTTCACATCGAACCGGGCCCTGGAGCAGTGGATCGGTGAGGATGCGACATGGCTGAGCGATTCGCATGTGCTGGCGTTCGGGTGCCATCACAATGACGAGTGCCTGGCAGCGATCGTACTGTTCCGGGATACACAGACGCCGTTCGATGCAGAACTGGCTGCCGTTCTTGGGCACATGTCAATCGTGCTGGCCCGTCAGTTGGCCCAGATCATTCATGTCCACAACCGCCACCTGCCCGATGAGGAACGCGCACAGCAGGGCTGGCAAAGCCTGTGGCAGGACGATTGTGATGACGATCTGGATGATGACTACGGCGGCGGGATGGCAGCCTGAAACAGGCACACCGGGCAGGCAACAGAATCAAATGCAGCCGGCTGTATCAAACCAGCCGGGGCACACCGGGTCGTGCGGCTCATCGGAGGCCGCACCGGCCAGTTGAATCACGAGATTATCGAGTACGAGTTTCAGGTTTACATTGTCGCTGAGCTGTTGCTGCGCCAGTTCTATGTACTCGATCCATCGAATGACCTGCATTGCAGCGCGCGGATCATTGGTGCTACCGGCCAGTGATTGGGCCAATCGGACTCGAAACTCCTCAGCCATCATGGTAAACAAGAGGCTTACGCCGTGGCGATTCGCTGCGTCTTTGCTTGCCTGCTTGTTCTGCTTGACCGTCGCCTGCGCAAACTCCTCGATGTGGGCGGCCAATGCAGGCCCGGCATCAGCCGGGAGCCGGCCATCGTCCAGCTGCGCAAGGATTGATCGGATCGTTTCCAGCCAGCCCAGCATCCCCCCTGCCATCATCGTCTGCACGAGGCCGGGTGAGCCGCGGCCGATCCGTTTCAGATCATCCCATTGGTGATCGGTGAGGTCGGTGGCCAGACCATCGGTCAGCCCGTCACGCCACTGGTCCAACTCGGGCTCGGTCAGCGGATGGAATGCGAGGCGTCGGCAACGGCTGCGAATGGTGGGGCTGAGTTCGTGTTCCCGGCTCGTGACGAGGATAAGGACGGTACCCGGGGCCGGCTCCTCCAACGTCTTGAGTAACGTATCCTGGGCCCGCCCATCGAGCATTTCGGCTTCATCAATAATGAAGACTTTGGTCGCGCGGGCCGAGGAGGTGTCAGCCGACCGGCCGTGGCCGGTGCGGGCTGCCGGGGCAACGACAAACTGCCTGACGACCTGGATCGGGATGTTGGTCTGCTTGCGGTCCCTCGTCGGTGCATGCTCGCTGAAGCGGGCCAGTTCCTTGGAAATGATGTGGAGGTCCGGGTGTTGGCCTGAGCGGACCAGTTGGGCCGTTGTGCCGTCGGGATCGATATCGACCTCGCCGGCCAGATTGATCTGAGCATCGGGATCGAGGAGGCCGGCAGCAAAGGCCAGCGCGGTGGTGTACTTACCGATCCCGACCGGGCCGTGGAAAATCCACGCATGGTGGATCCGGTCGGCACGAAGCGCTGCCCGGAGTGACTCGATGGCCTGAACATGTCCCAGAATGCGTTCGAACATCGCAGGCATCATAGGGAGGATGAATCTCGTGTCCCGCGGGCCACTGCTGCCTTCAGCCGACGAGCCGAAATCCAGGCCGTACACTATCAGGAGTCCCGCCTACCAAACCGGAGCCTGATCTATGGGACAATGGCATCGCAGCGGGTGGACCTGGATTGACAGTTCCCCCATCCTACTCCTCCTCTTCGTTTTCGTTGTCTTGACACTGACAGGGTGCGCCAGTCCGCAGTGCCCCAACGAGCCGCTGGCCGGAGACCGTGATCCGGCCCACGGCTATCGCTTCGAGAATCTCGACGTCGGGGCCGGGAACACCGATGACGTCTTTGTCTGCCTGACGTTCTCAGGGGGCGGGACGCGTGCCGGGGCCATGGCCTATGGCGTGCTGACCGGCCTGCGCGACGCTGCGCTCCCGTTGGGGGATCAATCGGCGCGTGGTGAGTTCGAGGGGCCAGGGAGTCTGCTGGATGAAGTGGATCTGATTTCTTCGGTGTCAGGCGGGTCGTTCGTGGCGATGTACTACGCGTTGTTTCGCGACCGGACATTCGATGAGGAGTTCAAGGATGCGTTCCTGTATCGCAATATCCAGCGTGATTTGATGGTGGCCACGTTCAACCCGGCCAATCTCGTGCGTTTGCCGTTTATCGGCCTGGATCGGATCGACCTGGCCGCTGATCTGTACAGCGACACCATCTTCGAATCGCACACGTTCGGCGATCTGATCAGTTCGCCCGGGACGCGACCGTTCGTGGTGGTCAATGCCACCAACATGGCCACCGGCCGACGGTTCGAGTTCACGCAGGGTGACTTCGACCTGCTTGGTTCGGATATGAACACGATGCCGTGCGGCTGGGCGACGGCTGCCTCCTCAGCCTTCCCGTTTCTGCTGAGCCCGTTGCGGCTGCAGTACCACGCCGGGGCCGCTGCCGATACCGCCATCATGGACATCCTGAATGATCCGAGCGCTGATGAGCGAAGACGAAGGCGGTATCACTGGGCTCGCATGATCGCGCGTTCTCCGGAGGCACCGGCGTCGAGCACGGATGAGGGTGAGGCGCCTCTGGGTGCGTGGCAGGCGCATGAACTTGATTCGGAGCAGCACCGGTTTCTGTATCTGCTCGATGGTGGGATCTCGGACAACCTCGGTCTTGACTATGTCATCAATGCGTATCGCAACGGGCCGATTGCACACCTCATTGACCAAGGTCGAATCAAGCGGCTCGTTGTCATCGTGGTGGATGCCGGCAATCAGTTGCCGTCGCAGATTGAAAGGGGACAGGCAGCACCGGGGCTGTTCGTCGTCGGATATAAGACGGCCACCATCGGGATTGATAACCACACCGAAGTGCGGATTGATCTGCTGCAATCGCTGCTTCAATCGGCCCCACGGACGCGAGACCAGGTTCTTTCGTATGCAGCCGCATTACGCGAGCATGTCCCCGAGGTGCCGGATCCCACATTGCCGGGATGGGCTCGCGTGGAGCCGTATGTCGTGCATGTTTCGTTGAATGACGTGACGGACGAGGACCTGCGGGAGCGGTTGCTGCGGATGCCGACTCGTTTCACGCTCCCGAAGCCGGACGTCGATCTGATCATCGAGACGAGTCGCGATCTCCTGCTGCGGGACGAGGAGTTTGTTCGTCTGCTGCGCGATCTGGCGTTGGAGTCTGGGCATCCTGAATCGGGGCTGCCAGTTGCAGGCACCAACGTGGGCCGGTGATGCATCGCCCGTTGGCAAGGCGGGCAGTGGCCGGGAGAATCCTGCCGCCCGGCTTCACCAATCGAATGTCTTCCCAGGGGATGCTGACCGGTGCGGTCCCAAACCAGCGCATCAGGATGATCGGGGTGAGGTGCAGGTATTGATCGTCAACAGCCACATGAATGGCCATCGCCATGTTGATGTAGTTCACGTAAAACGACTGATGCCGTCGGTACACCGCATCGGCAGCGGGCTGCTGCCGGGGGTATGCCGACATTGCCGTATCCCAGAGCCGTTTGACCAGATAGCGAACTCCGAACACCGCAAGAAGCGTGGAGCCGATAACGACGATGAGCGGGACCATGGACGAGTTTGATGGCATCAGCGGTATCCCGTCAGGTGTGGCGTATTCTACGCACACGCTCCGCACGACACTACACATATGTGACCGCATACACTGCAATGAGCCATCGGACCGGCCGGCATCCGACCGATGCTGCACATCCAAGACTGCTTCAGGAGGCTTCCCGTGACGTGTCATTCATATCCGCACCCATTCGCTCGCCGCTGCACGACCGCACGCCGAATCAGCATTGTTTCGCTGCTGATGTTCCTGGTGCTCGCAGCCATTCCAATTCAGGCGCAGGACTCGGGGCCGATTCTGCTGCGCGAGGCGTTCGTGATCGGCGGCGTGGGCCAGTACGGCCGTCGGCCGATTCACGTCGATGCGATTGAAAAGCTCATTGTGGCCGGCACCTGGGAGGGACCCGAGGCTGAGGGCGATGTGGTCGTGCTGCCGGACGGGACGGAGCAGGCATGGCAACACGTCACTGCCAACGAGGGCGGATGGATTCAACATGATGCACTCCGCGGCGGCTATGCCTACTGCACGGTGGTGCTGGACGAACCGCGCATTATGCTGCTTCACGCACAGGGGAACAGTTCGGTCTATGTCAACGGTCGCTTGCGCGCAGGCGATCCGTATCGAACCGGCTTTGTACGATTGCCGGTCTCGCTGCAGGCCGGCCGAAACGAGTTCCTGTTCGTCTGCGGGCGGGGCCAGGTGCGGGCTGAGCTGACCGACGCAGCAGGCGACGTTTTCTTCAATCCGGGGGACCGCACCCTGCCTTCACTGTTACACGATGAACCCGGGCCGGTTTGCGGCGGGCTGCTCGTGTGCAATGCATCAGCCGCAGCCCAGACTGAGTTGCTTCTGCGCACGTCGGGGGGGCCCGGTCTTCCCACCTATGACACACTCGTCCCGCGCATTGAGCCGTTCACGGTGCGCAAGGTTGCCTTCTGGACCGGCGGCCTGATCCCGGACGATGTCACACGATGTAATATAACCGTCTCCCTGATTCGCCGTCAGATCGGGCAGCACGATGTGATTCTGGATACCACTGACGTATCGCTTGATGTGACGAGTGCCCGCAGCCGGCATCGCCGAACGTTTGTCAGTGATATTGACGGGTCCGTCCAGTACTATGCGGTGACGCCGGGACAGGGGCAGTTGTTTGGACCGCAGGCTTCTTCGCCGGGGCTGATCATGACACTGCACGGGGCCGGGGTGCAGGCCTCGGGACAGGCAGCGGTGTACGGCTCCAAGCCGTGGGGCGCATGTGGTGGCACCGACGAATCGCCGCCCCTTCGGCTTTGACTGGGAGGACTGGGGTCGGCTCGACTTCCAGGAGGTGTTTGCCCGGGCCGTGAAGCGGTACGACCCCGATCCTGCACGTCTCTACCTGACAGGACATTCAATGGGTGGGCATGGGACGTGGCAGATCGGCGCCACCCTTCCCGATGCGTTTGCTGCCATCGGCCCCAGTGCCGGCTGGACGAGTTTCTGGTCATATGTCGGGGCGGCCGAGTTTGATGACAGCGGCGACTTAACAATCCCATCGATCCTCATGCGGGCCGTCCGACAGAGCGATACGCTCGCGCTGGCACGAAACTATCTGCACTACGGGATCTATATTCTGCACGGGGAGAAGGACGATAACGTCCCGGCCACTGAGGCGCATGCGATGGTTGAGCACTTGTCCGATTACCATCCCGACTTCATGTATCACGAAGAGCCGGGGGCAGGGCACTGGTGGGGCAACCGCTGCTGCGATTGGCCGCCGATGATGGAGTTCTTTGAGCAGCGTGCTCGGCCGGCCGACGCCGAGTCGATGCACGTTGAGTTTGTGACGGTGAATCCGGCATCTTCAAGTGCCTCACGGTGGTGCACGATCAACTCGCAACTGCAACCCCTGCAGCCGAGCCGGGTCGTGGCAGACTACTTGCCGTCCTCTCTGCAATATAACATCGTCACCGAGAATATTGCGACGATGGCCATTGATGCGATCCATCCCGAGGCAGGGCGGTCGTTTGAGGTCGTCCTGGATGGCCAGGCACCGATGACGATCGAGGCAGTGAGTGGGTCTGCCACTCGACTCTGGTTTGAGCGCGATCGGGACTCTCATGTGTGGTCGCTTCTTGATCAGCAGCCCCCACTCACTCACAAGGGCGCCCATCGGGCGGGTCAGTTCAAGGCAGCGTTTCGGAATCACATGGTGTTCGTGTATGGGACGAATGGCACTTTCGACGAGAACGACTGGGCGCGCGAGAAGGCCCGCTACGATGCTGAGACGTTCTGGTATCGCGGCAACGGCTCGGTCGACGTCATTCCGGATCACGAGTTTGATGCGAAACGCTATGCGAACCGGAATGTGATCCTGTACGGCCACGCTGACATGAATGCTGCGTGGGAATCGTTGCTGGCCGAGAGTCCGGTGCAGGCGAAGCGAGGCCGGTTGACGGTCGGCCAGCAGGTCATCGACAATCGGGACGATCTGCTGTGTCTGTTCATTCGGCCTCGGCCCGACAGCAATACGGCCAGCGTAGGTGTAATCTGCGGGACGGGCGTTTCGGGGATGCGGCTGGCCGACCGGTTGCCGTATTTCGTCTCCGGGATCGGGTACCCCGACTGCCTGGTGATGTCTCCCGATGTATTGCAACAGGGCGCGGACGCGATCCTGGTGGCCGGTTTCTTCGGTAACGATTGGTCCGTCGGCAACGGTGAGTTTGCCTGGAACCGGGAGTTGCTGCCGCCGGTGTCGCAGTGATTCGAGAGTCGTCAGCCGTTCATTGGTATGCAACGACAGCCGCCGTATGAATCGACACGACCCCCGGCTCGTTTCTGAACCGAGGGCCGTGCCTTATGTCACACATCAATCAATATGTGGAAACGAGGCTCTGTTACGGAGTTGCTGCCACGCCGCTGGTCAGACACGACGACACGTCAAGTGCCTGAATCAGGACCCGGCCCCCACAGGCGGCACCGGGCACGGGGCCGACAATCTGCGCGACTCCGCCGGCATCTGCACGGACAGTCTGAATCAAGGCAGCGCTTGCATCCAGGCCGAGCAGTGTCCCGGCACAGACAAAGCCGCCGGGGATGGTGACCGATCCGGTGCCGAATGCGCGTACAAAGGCGACCACGCCGTCGGGGGTGGCTCGGGAAGCGGTGGCCGTCATCTGACCGGGACAATCGCCGGACAACTCAAGGTCGAGTGACGGGACGAGGCGCATGACGACGCCCGTATCGCCGAACGGGATGGCAGTCGTATTTGCCAACACATACATTTCACCGTCATTGTCCTGCCCGAGGCCGAGCAGGAACATGCCGATGGTATCCTGACCGCCCACATTGACCGATTTGATAGCGTTTGTGTCGGTCAGATAGAACAGCCGGCCGTCATTATCGAAAGTCGGCCCGAACTCACCGAAGACATAGCGTCCTTGCATGGCCGGCAAGGCCGTGCCACGGTAGACGAAGCCACCGATGACGCTGATTCCCTCATTATGATCATACTGAGCAATCGGGTCTACCAGATTCGGCGGCGAATCGAGGGGGCGATCCGTGACATACCCGGAGAGGTGACCGTTGGGCACGAACCAGAATGACCCCTCTTTGTAACTCCAGCCATAGTTCCCGCCGGACGTGATGATGTTGACTTCCTCAATGTGATTCTGGCCAACGTCGGCTGCCAGCAGTGTGCCGGACACTGAATCAAAGGAAAAGCGAAACGGATTGCGGAGCCCGTAGGCGAAGATCTCATCAAGCCCGTTACGGCCATTGAACGGATTATCAGCAGGAATGCCGTAGTTGCCGTTGACGGAGTTGCGCCCAAGCGGGTCAACGCGGAGCATCTTGCCGAGTGCCGAGTCGAGGTTCTGGCCGTTCCCGCGACACCCATGCCCGAACATCGGGCCGTCTACGAACTCCTGACCGTCCTGATCATCAGCGCCGCCGCCGTCCCCGACGGAGATATACAGCAGGCCATCCGGGCCGAAGTTCAAGCAGCCGCCATTGTGATTGAATTGCGGTTCATCGATTCGGAACAGTTCACGGGCACTGCTCGGGTCAACCGTCGAGTCCGGGTCGCTCGGGTTGAGTACGGTCCATTCCAGAATGACGGACTGGTGATTGGCCACCTGCTCCGGCGGGATGGTTGAAAAGTCGGCGACGCGATCGGCCGGTTCAGAGGTGTAGGTGTAGAGCAGGCCGTTGTTTTGATAATCGGGGTGGAAAGCAAGCCCGAGAAGCCCTCGTTCATCAAATGTATCCTGGCCGAAAGCGCCGAGTGAGACGAGGCGACCTGAAACATCAAGGAAGATGCTGCGAGTGCCATCTGCCGTGTTTATCGCCCAGACGATGCCGGGCTGGTCAACGACAAACAGACGCGCATCGCCCGGGGCGCCGGTGGCCCAATTGGGGGCGGTGAGTCCGGATGCAAGAGTCTCCAGCCGGGCATCGATCCCGCCGACTTCAATCGGCTCAGGAATCGGGTCACTGAGGATCGCCGGCATGACTTGCCCGCGAATTTCCCCGCCGGGGAAGGAACTGGTATGAACATTGACATACCACAGGCCAGCCAGAATGTCAGCGGCCTGCTGTGAGGAGACCGTTTGCTGCCCGTCGATCGGGCTGCCGACCGGGAGGGTGATCTGCACGCCGCCGCTCTCGCAATAGGCTGCCGGCCCGTGGAAGTGAGCAGCGCTCTGCGTACCAAGCAGATCGGCAAACTCCAAATGCCAGGTAAGCAGCAGGGTGTCCGTATCGAGTGTTGCGGTGCCGGTCCCCGTTGCGGGTGTGTCGGAGATTGGGGTCTCCTGCATGCCATCGAGCGTCATGCTCAAACTGACTTCTTCTGCCAGTGCCGGCAAAGCAGCCGTGAGGACCACAGCCAAACCGGTCGTCGTTGTGACTGCACGCCATCTCTGTTGTGATCTCATCTGTTTCATCCTTCCTCTTTTCTGGAGGGCCGACCCACTGATGAGTCGGCGCGCCACTGCCTGGAGCGCCCTCAACCCACACCCCGATGAGAACAGGGATGCGGGAGCCGAGATGAGGATGCTGATGAGTACCCGTCGCATTGTGCTCCCCGACCGCCGAAATGCAAAAAGCCCCGAGCCGGACTGATAAGCCCGGCTCGGGTGAAGGAGAGAACCGTCGGACGCTTGTTATTGCGTCTGCACGAAGTCGGCTTCGATGCCGGCGTTGCCGCGGAAGACGCGGATCGTGTCACCGGTCTCGATGCGCGGGCCGGTCGGGCGACCGTCCGGGCCGGGGATCTGCCCAAACTTGTCAAGACGCAGGACTGCACGGCCAAAGCCATCGGTCGTCATGGAGCCGATCACCAAGCCATTGATGGCAACGGACACCTTAACACCGGGAGGGGCGTTATTCAGTTCGACCTCGAGGGTCTGGTCAACCAGACCATTGTCCGGTGATTCCTTGTACTTCGCCTTGAGCACGGTCCCGTTCTGGTTCGCGTTCGCTTCCCAGATGCTATCCTGATCACCGGCCAGGGCCTTGGTCGAACTCAGTGCGAAGATGGCAACCATGAGCGTCAATACGTAAGTCGTGAACTTCTTCATTTCAGTCTCCTGATCTCTTTGTCTCGTAAGGTTTCTGTTTCTGTCTGTCTTTTCTGAAGTACGTTTCGTCAGTGTGTTTGGGATGCTTGACGTTGCATCCCGCTGCAGCCGAGTGGGTACTTGCAACGCCCGTGCCACACGCCGCAGCGCGCCGTGAAACTTCTGCCACACACCGAGAGCGCAACTGCCAAATACAACGGGAAAGCCCGAGAAAAACAGTGTTTGCAGATTTGTGTGTTTTTCATCTGAGCATCATCCGGGCCGGCGCACGCACGGCAACCGGACTTAGTTTCACTGCACAGACTGAGACATGTGGTGTAACGTTTAGCCAGGCTTGATGCACAGCCGCTTCACGCTCATCGCACGACGCAGTGATGACCTGCACACGAAGACGAGCGAGCCGACGGCTCATGACGACCTCTACACGATTTGGGTCGGCAACCTGATAGATGGATATTCAGATCGTATTAGATAAGACTAAAAAACTGAAAAAAAGAGGATTTAGCGATTGCCCTATGCAGGGAGTTGCTGGTATTAATAGAGAACGTGGTTCGTGTGCCGATTCGAGGCGGTATAGAGCACGAGCGATTCGGTGAAATGCGGGACTCTGAGAAAGCGAGCAGTTCACCGGTCAAGGCTACCTGCGAGTCTGATTCAGAATGTGCGCAGGAGTCAATCAGTGGTATGACATCTACTGGTTCGCTGACACATGCCGGCAGTGCATTCGTGGCGGAATATGCCCGGCAAAGGAGAGAAGTCGTGAACGTGGCAAGATCAGAAGCAACGCCCGGTCCTCGACGGTGGCCTGTCAGGCCACACGCATCCCGGGGCTTTACCCTCCTTGAATTACTCATCTCCATATCCGTTATCTTCATGCTGTTGGCGCTGGCAATGCCCGGCTACTTCGGCGTGCGGACCCGATCGCACAAGTTCAAGTGCCAAATGAATCTGCGAAGCGTCGCCTTTGACCTGTCCGTGTTTGCTGATCCGACGCTGCATGGCGGTCGTGGCGATGACGATATGGACTCGTCACTGAGACGTGATGAGTTCTGGCTGGAGACGTTTCAGGAATCACAGTACCGGATGGACGAGTTCTGGGATCGCAGCAACGATCGCTACGAGGGAACGACCGGCGACCTCGGTGTCATGGCATGCCCGGATGTGAAGGGGCGGGTTGTCATCAACTCGAATACCCCATGCCGAGGTGGGGCGATGCAGCCGTCGGAATCTGTGTCATATGCCTTCAATCTGCGGCTCGATTACCCGGACAAGATGGTCGGCGGTCACCGCGTCCCACGACACACGCCGCTATCGGAGCGGATGCTGTCGGAGCCGGGGCTGATCCCATTGCTGTGGGATGCTGATGGCACGGTCGCCAAACAGAATGACGTCACCCCCCACTATTCGGCCCCAGGTCTGGATGAGAACTCGCCGTACAGCGACAATCGAGTCTGGTTCCCTGGATTCCGCCACGGCGGCCGCATGCAGGTCGCATTTGTCAGCGGAGAGGTTCTGTGCACGACCAAGCCACTGGCCCATGAGACATGGCGGTGGGACTACACCCCGTGAGCGATGGCCCCGATGTCGCCGAGAAGCACCGCTCCGGCTTGTCTCAGTTTCTCCCTCTATGTGCCGACACCTTGAAATCTCAGATACATCCATCCGGTAACCGGCCGTCCTTCCAGGCTGATTTGTCCTACAGTCACGCGTGAGTCTGCAGGTCAAATTCATTCTGCTTCTGTTTCTGCTCGGACTGGCCGTCGTCATCAGCGTCGTGTTCTCCGGGTGGAGTGTGCTGGCGCTGGACCGAGAAGCGACGCAGACCTATCGCAACCTGGCGTTCGTGCTGGATCGGCTCGATGTGGCCAAGCAACGATTCGAGCAGCAGATCCGTATCCTCGACCCTCGTCTCCAATCGCTGCATTCTGCCCTGCTTCCTCCCGGTCCGGATGGCCAACGATCTGAGAGTGGCCCTGATGCTGCCGAACACAGCCCGACTCCCTTGCCGATCAGCGAGATGGAAGCGGTCCTGGATGACCTGGAGTCACTCGAATCGCTGCGGGAGCGGATCGGGCAAACAACCAGCCGGGCACTCTTGAGCCGTGGGCGAAAGACCATCCGGGCAATGACCCAAGCCATTGCGGCTCGAAATGATGGCTCCAGCGTTGAGTTCGCGTCGGCACTCGGCGATGCCGAGTTTGAGTTCGAGCGATTTCATCTCCTGGCCGAGCAGATCGAGAAACGGGTGCTCGATGACATCAAGGTGGCGCTCGAGCACGGCAAGGTGATACGAGGCCTGGTCATGCGTGTGTTACTGGGCTGCCTGCTCGGCTCCATGCTCGTGGCCGTGCTGGGCATGCTGCTGTTGCGGCGGTGGGTGCGCGATCCGATTCGCCGGCTGCGCAATGCAACCGAGCGGTTGGCAAGCGGCGACTTCGATTACCGGATCCAGGTGACCAGCGATGATGAACTCGGGCTGCTCTCTGCCGAGGTGAACGAGATGGCCTCCACGATTCTGTCGATGCAACAGGAACGCGTTGAACGTGAGCGACTCGCTGCCGTCGGCGAGATGACCCGTCGGATTGTCCACAATCTTCGAAATCCGTTGGCAGGCATTCGCGGGCTGGCAGAGCTGACCGCGGCCGAACTTCCCGCGGAACAGGACACGGCCGAATACCAGCGCCGCATTCTGGCCACTGTTGATCGCTTCGAGGGCTGGCTTAAGGAGTTGCTGCGGACGACCTCGCCGATGGACGCAAAGCCGGTGCTGCAGAACATAGCGCCAACCATTCAGCACGTCATTGAGGCGCATGAAGCTCAGGCACTGGCCAGATCGATCACCGTCAGCGTCGCGGTCGAGCAGCAGGCTGTCTCACTGGTTGACCTGTCGAGCCACTCGGTTGACGCCTGCTTCGATCCCATGCACTTCGAGCAGGCACTCAGCGCACTGGTGGGCAATGCGATCGAGGCGGTGGATGAAAGAGGGCAGGTTCGGATCAGCCTCGAGCGAAATGAAGACAAACGTATCTGCATTATCAGTGTCGCGGATGATGGTCCGGGAATCGAGCCGGATCATCACGATCAGATATTTGAGCCATATTACTCCACGAAAAGACACGGCACGGGCATCGGGCTTGCACTCGTGAAGAACATCGTTCAGGCTCATCATGGCCGAATCGCACTGAAGCGGTCAGAAATGGGCGGCGCTGAGTTCGTTATCACACTTCCAGGCTGATTGCCGGCCGCTGGGAGACAGAGATGGCCAAAATTGTCATCATCGAAGATGAAGAGAACCTGCGGTTCTCAATTGCCAAGCGGCTGCAGAAGGCTGGGCATACGACTGTTGAGTCCGATACGGTTGAGGAAGCCCTCGACCTGATCGAGAAAGACGAACCCGACGCGATCCTGACCGACATCAACCTGGCCGGGAAACTCAACGGGCTGGACCTCGTGCGGACCGTGCGCGAAAACGGGTTCGGCGGCAGCGTTATCGTCATGACGGCATACGGCAGCATCGAGAATGCGATCGAAGCCATCAAGGATGGCGCTGATGAGTATCTGCCCAAACCGATCTCGCTCGAGGAAGTGTGCCTCGTCCTTGATCGCTCGCTGGGCAATCACAAAGTACGGAATCAACTGACGCTGTATCAGCGACTCGCACGCTCCAAGTCAAAGGAGCGGTCATTGCTGGGGGAGAGCCCGGCGTGGCAGGATGTCGTCTCTTTGGCACAGCGCATGGCACATCTGCCGGTGGCGTCGGGCAATGAGTTATCAGCCATACTGCTGATGGGGGAAACCGGAGTCGGGAAAGGGAGACTCGCACGCTACATCCATGACAACTGCCCCGACCCGTCGGCCCCGTTCGTCCATGTTAACTGTTCCGCCCTCCCTCCCACGCTGATCGAAAGTGAACTGTTCGGCCACCAGAAGGGCGCTTTCACCGACGCACGCGAGACGAGGCAGGGCTTGTTTGAACTCGCAGACGGCGGGACGATCTTTCTTGATGAGATCGGCGACATGCCGTTGGAGCCGCAATCGAAACTCCTGATAGTGGTGGAGCAGGGTGTCTATCGTCGGATCGGCGCGACGAGCGAACGCAAGGCCAATGCACGCATCATTGCAGCCACCAATGCCGACCTCATGAATCGAGTTGAGGACGGCACGTTTCGCCGTGACTTATTTTATCGACTGAACCCGCTGACCATCAGCATCCCCTCATTGCGTGAGCGCGGGGATGACGCCGTGATTCTTGCCAAGCACCTGCTGGCAAGCGCATCGGCGCAAGGCACAGCGGCCCGGACTCACGTTTCATCAGGACACGATCGAGGCCATTCGACAGCACTCCTGGCCAGGGAATGTTCGCGAACTCGTCAATGCCATGCAGCGGGCGGCGTTCCTATCAGCCAGCGATGAAATAACACCGGCCGATCTCGGGTTAAGCAGTAGCGGACTGCCTGACGAGGTGCCTGCCCCGTCGCCGGCCGACAGCAACGGACGGCTGAACACCGGGTTCACGGCAACAGCAGCCCAATCACCTGCGGACCTGACATTCGATTTCAAGTCCGGGCGATTCAGTGCAGAGGAAGTGGAAAAGCACCTGATGAGGAGTGCGTTGCAACATACGAACGGCAATGTTTCCCGGGCAGCAAAGTTGATCGGCATGAATCGGAGTTCGTTCCGGTATCGCATTGAGCGCTATGAGCTCGAGTCATTGATTGAGGAGCTCAGTTCGCCATGATCTATTGCACCTCCCATCCTGCTGCAAGACCGGCTCTTCGGCACACAAATCTGAGCACGATTGGCGCAGCATCGCTGTTTCTGATGACGATGATGGCACCGGCTGCATGGGCTGATGACAACCCGCAGGTCCACTCGGATTCGGTCGGGGACGCAGTCATTCGGCGTACCGATGCCGGGAACGACGGCCCGATCAACGCGCAGTCCCATCTGCCGGACCTGGTGAGCGTGACGATCGGCGGGTGGCAGACCTCGACGCCGACGACGAATCCGTATTCCGGTCAGTGGAAGGATCCGCGCAACACCGTGCTCTTCCGCATCGATGTTGTTTTGGACGGCTTGGTTAACCCACCCGGCCCCATCGATCTGCTCGGTGATGGGTATAACCCGTATAAGTATGGTCCACACCCGGTGTACGGCTTCATTGAGTTTGATATTGATGAGTCATCCGATACCGGCGGTGAAGTGGACGGCGTCGAGCACCGCCCGCTGGCCAATGCCTCACGCTTCGGCGGCCGCTTCAGCGACTCGATCGGTGAGCGTCAGGCCGAGACGGCTGATGATCTCGATAACGACCTGTGTTCCGACCCGCTGGTGGAACGATCAGGTGAGGAGTTTCATCTGAGCCTGTGCGCCTGTCAATACATGTACATGATGCCGATCAATGATCCGACGCCGGCCACGTTTGACGAAGGGGACACCTGGATCGTCACCGGCCGCCTGTTCCGCCGAACCCATGCGTTTATCCCGTACAGTTTCGCCTATGGCGGCTATCAATTCGGTGACTACGACCCCGAGATTCAGTTGCGGTTCCGTCACAGCCCGAGCAGCGACCAGACCACGATTTCGCTCGTGTTTGCACAGACCAATGCCGGATCAGCGTTGCTCCGAGGCGAGAGCGAAGAGCAGATTGACTTCAATGTCGGGAACCAGACGAGTATTCTCGAAGCGATGGCTGAGATGCGCTTCTCGGCCCTGTACAGCTCGGACGGGCCGTGCACGAACTATGATCTGCTCCAGGGATGGGGCGATGAGAATCACCAGGAAGGCGAGTTCGATCGGTTCCTGGAGGTCGATCGCTGGAACGTCCTGGCAGTCGTCGGCACCACCTACAGCGAGCGGCAAAACGATGCGCTCTACGTCTGGACGGACATCGGCCCGCACTTTGAATCCGGCGACCTGAACGGTGACTCCCGAATCGGCGGCGGCGACCAGAATGCCGTCATGTCGGTCATCAGCAAATCAGACGGCACCTGGCGCGATGGCGATCAGACGGCAAACGGGCAACTGTACCTGCCGACATTGGGCGAGGACTTCTCCCTGTATGACATCAACTACGACGGGTTTATCAATGCCGTCGACCTGGCCATCATCGGGTATGAAAAGCGCGGGGACGTCAACTCAGACCGTCAGGTCAACTCCGCTGACCTCTTGGCACTGCAAACCATGCTGGGCGTCTACGAAGGGAACCTGCTGTTCAATCCAGCCGCCGATCTCGTAGCCGACGGGGTGATTGATGCGGCCGACGGTCGCCTGCTGCAGAAACTTATCAAACTCAAGCAGACGACACAACCCGGCACCCACATCATGCCCGGAGGTGCCCAGAAGGTACCCGGAAACTGACCGCCCGATGTCGTGACAGTCGGCGATGCATGATTGCCGCTCGCGCGTTGCTCGCAATTGCCCAATCCGCTAGAGTCTGACCGTTCTCGATCAGACGTTATTCTCCTGCAGCGAATTGGCGGGCCCCGCATATGGCACGACGACCGGCACCGAACCAACAGGCACAACAAGCACTCGCGTCGGCACAGCAGATGCACCGGATGGGGCGATTGCCCGAAGCCGAGCGACTGTACCGGCAGTTCCTCCAGGCACAGCCGAAGCATGCCTCGACGCTGTACAACCTGTCGATGGTTCTGCGAGCATTGGATCGCCCGGCCGAGGCGGTCCCCTTTCTGCAGCGAGCACTCGCAATCCGGCCGCAGCAACCCGAGATCTACAACGATCTCTGCTATGTACATCAAACGATCGGGCAGCCCGAGAAAGCCATCAAGGTGGCACAGCAGGCCATCGCGAAACTCCCGGCCATCCCGATCGGGTACTTCCACCTGGGACAGATCTACGTCAGCCTGCTCAAGCCGACCGAAGCGATTCAGACGATTCTGACCGGGATCGAAAAGGCCGGGCAGGACCCCGATCTGGTCAAGGTACTGGCTGATGCCTACAGCAATATTGGACGCTTCAGCGAAGCCGCCAGGCACTATCGGCAACTCCTTGAGATTCGACCTGAAATCGCCGGCGAGTTGGAGTCCGACCTGGGCAACTGTCTCCGCAGCATGGGTGAATTAGAGGAGGCGCTGGCCGGCTATGACCGGGCACTGCGGGCCGGCATGCCCAACCCGCGCGCTCTGGCCGGCAAGATCGAGACGCTCGAATCCCTGCGCCGCCGTGATGAAGCACAACAACTGGCCGAGCAAGCCACCGGGCCAGGCCAACCGCTGCATCCGGACCTGGCGCTGGCAGTCGGCCGAATCAGCCGACGAACAAAGCAACAACAGAACGCGATCGACTATGCCAACCGCCTCCTGGCTGACCCCGGTATCAGTGTGCTGCAGCAGCATCGCTCACAAGTCATGATGATGCTCGGCGCACTGTATGAGGATCTGCAGCAGTATGACCAGGCATTCCAAGCCTACAAGACCGGTAATGATCTATACGGGAACAAGGTAGAGGACAAGCAACTCAACGACCAGGTCGCATCGTTGCTTCAGGTGTTTTCTGTTGACAATCTCACAGGCTATGCGCACAGCAACAGCGATTCGGAACTCCCCGTTTTCATCGTGGGCATGCCACGCTCCGGCACGAGTCTGCTCGAACAGATCCTGGCGAGCCACCCGGACGTGTACGGCGGCGGCGAGCGGCGTGAAATCCATGACGTGTCGATGGCCATCGCCACGGAATACGGCTCGGAGTCGCTGCCCTACCCGGCCTGCCTCTCAATGACAACCGTTGACTTCATGGACCGGCTTGCCGGCACACACCTGACCAAACTGCACGACGTGGCCCCGGATGCTGCGCGATTCACGGACAAGAACCCGCCGAACTACTTTCATGTCGGCCTGATTTCGTTGCTGTTCCCGAAGGCACGGATCATTCACAGTCTGCGCAATCCGCTGGACACCTGCTGGTCGTGTTATGCCACCCGGCTCGGTCCCGGCCACCTGTACGCCAACGAGCTGCGATCACTCGGCCTCGCGTACCGAGCCTACCGGAAGATCATGGAGCATTGGCACGAAGCGGTATCGATTCCGATTCTCGATATCGAATACGAACAGGTGGTCACCGATCCCGAGCCGCAGGTGCGCCGACTGCTCGATTTCTGTGGCCTCGAGTTCCACCCGGACTGCCTGAAGTTCCATGAAAGCAAACGGCTGACCAAAACCGCCAGCATCGACCAGGTAACGAAGCCGGTGTATACAACAAGCGTGGAACGGTATCGCCATTTCGAGAAGTACCTGGGCGAGTTGAAGGAAGTGGTGGCGGAGTATCTTTGACGAAGTAGGTCAGTAGTGGTGCATCTTTCGTAGGTCAGGTCAACGCCGCTTGAGGCGGAAGACCTGACATCGGCATCGTAGCAGGAGAGTGCTTATGTCCTCAAAGACGGCCCTGTGCACTTACCTGTGCTTGCCCGTAGTCCTGGTTCTCGTTGTACTGACTGCGGTGACTAACTTCATTGGAAGACGGCATGATAGCACAGACGACAATGGGAGCGCGGCCGCCTCGCAGCATGTTGCCAGTGAGACAGCCCTCGAAAAGCGTGTGATTGATGCAATCCAGGAAGATGATACCGCTGACCTTACGTCACTGTTGAATACTGGGCTTGACGCGAACCTGACCTTCGTGCATTCACAGGAAGGCAATCGTTCGCTGCTGATCAATGCTGCGGAGGCAGGGCATGCTGATATCGTACAACTACTGCTGACTCACGGCGCAGATCCGAATGTTGGAGACGCTACCGGCTTTACGCCTTTGATATACGCTGTGTGCTCTCGCGCACCTGACATTGTTGATCTTCTATTGCACAACGGTGCCTCTGTCAACCAGTTGACTGTTAAGGGTGGCTCCGCGCTTGCGTCAGCGTCGGCGTTCGGAGATATTGAGATAATGCAGCGTCTGGTAGAATCAGGAGCATCGGTCAACCCGCAACTTGAGCATGAGGGCGCCTTTCCGCCGTTAACAGCAGCCGCAATGAACTACCAGAGAGAGGCAATGCAGTGGTTACTTGACAACGGCGCTTCCGTTGATGCGATAAGTGAGGAAAGCCGCCCACTATTCAAGATGATGAATTCGAACGCAACCGCGTCCGATGACACGATGGCATGTGTGACACTGATGGTTGACGCCGGTAATGATCCTTCTACGAGACATACTGATCGTGATGGAGGGACGCTGACCCACTATGCCGCCCGGTATCTTCCGGACTTGCAGGTGTTGGACTATCTGATTAGCGAAGGAGCGGTGATTGATGAGGCAGACATCGATGGAAAGACCCCACTGTCATACGCAATCGTCCACAGGAAGCCGGAAATGGCTATTGCAGTTGCTCAAAGGTTAATTGATGCAGGTGCCGATATTAATGGGCAGCATGACGGAGTTACACCTCTCTTTTGTGCGGTCTGGTTTTGCCATGAGATAGAGGATATCACCGTCGTACAGTTCCTGATTGACAATGGAGCGGACTTAAGCCTGCGAAATGGCGCGGGCCAAAGTATCATTGACGTGGCAGAAGAAGCAACCATGGGGGACTTGAGGAACGAACTTGTTCAAGTGCTTCGAGAGGCCATGGAGCATGGAGGTTGAGGCAGCCTTGGCCACGAGCAGGCCGTCAGCATCGTAGTCAGGTTAAAACCTGACCGTGACACACTGCCTCAACCTGGAATCATCATCGGCCGTCCCGCCTCGGTTGTCAGCCCCATCGGCGTCCACAAACAGCGGATCGAGATCGGTGCAACCGGGGAACCCCTTCGGGTTCGGCGGGTCCTCGCCCTGAATCTGATCGAAGACGCCCTCGATGCAGCAGTAACTGAACTCGGTAGTGGCGCTGTTGTTGTGCACCTGTTCCTTGAACCGGTTATCGCCGACGCCCGTGTTTCCCCACAGAACACTATTGCTGAAGTTCACGACGCCGTTGGTGGAGTTGGAGACGGCCCCGCCATCCTGACCATCATTGAACACGAAGGAGCAACCGACGATGGTTGTCGGGTTCGCAATGAAGTTGGTGATGGCGCCGCCGGTAATCGCGCTGTTGCCGGTAAACCTCGTATTCTCAATTCGTGCCGGCCGCCCGAGCCATAAGGCCCCTCCGATGTCAGCGGTGTTGCCGACGAAGTCACAGTGAAGGATCGTGAGACCATCGGCCAGGCTGCAGATAGCCCCGCCGTTGGAGTAGAGCGGGTAGTTCGGGTCGGCTGTGTTGTTGGAAAACGAACAATGATCAAACACGGCCGGTGCATCGAACTCGATAAACACTGCTGCACCATCTGCCACGGACGCACCGCCGCCATACACCTGGTTGTAACTGAAGGAACAGTGAACAAAGGTCGGCGTGCTGAATGACATAATGTAAGCCCCCGCGCCGCGGGCCAGCCAGCAGTAGTTCCCGGTTATCGAGCACGAGTCGATCAGTGGGCTTCCTCCATTGATCAGGAACCCGGCCCCGGAAGCAAAGTCCGAGATGCTGTTCTCGATCGAGCAGTTGCGAATGATCGGCGAGGCATCGATCACGATCACAGCCGCCCCGGAGGCCGACGTGACCCGGGCGGATGTGATGGTGAACCCGTCCAGAATGGCCGTCTCCGACACGCCGTTGGCAGTGATGACCTGATCGGAGTTGTCCTGCATGTTGAACCAGCCGGGCTGATCGTCCCCGTTGAGGTCTCCTGACAAAACCGTTTCGTGCATCACCGGATCGCGCTGTTCGCGTGCGTTTTCGGTGCCGCTGAACCCGCCATAGATCCCGAGGTTGTCGCGCAGTGCAAAGGCAAGCGCCTGGCTGCCGTTGGGAGGGGCCGGCGCGTAGGTTCCTGCAGCCACCCAGACTTCGGTGCCCTGGCCGCCTGCCAGCGCGTCCTGGAGCGAGACATACGCATCAGCCCAGGAGGAGCCGTCGTTGTTCCCGCTCACCGCATCGACATCGACGAAGACAATCTGCCCATGCCCGGTCCCTGTGAGCAGCCCCAATGAACACAGGATAATCGTATTTACACATCGCCTGATCGTCATAATAAGCATTCCTGCAAAGAGTGTGTAATAAACTGGCCGGGTTGGCGCTGTCGATGCACAGAATCCGGCGGTCGATACGCGTCAGTATCGACATTGACAAGAGATAACTGCATCAGGGGTATTCGCACCACACACTCTACACGACAGACGTGTAGACGCAATGAAAAACAGACGGCTGGCCCGTTGAATTCCAGATGCAAATCCTTCATCTGACCCACGCGTTGCCTCTTCGACCGGCACGATGAGGCTCTTGTGGCACTTTGTGATGTTGACACCTTGAAGCAGCATACGCCCACAGGCAAGGTGATGGATCCGGTGCAACCTATGTGCATCTCATGCTGCCTGCTCTGCGATGCTTTGCATCTTGAGCCGGCCTACAAGAGCACACATAGGCCGGGTGGGATATAACCAAAAGTTGTGGATGGAGGCGTGAATGAAAAAGGCGGCGTACTCTGGGTTTGTTGTAGTTGCTGCTGCAAACCCCCCAGCGGCCCACGCGGGCCAGGAGTACACCACCATGACAGAGACTATGACCGACTCACTGCCATTTCCAATGACCACCGGCACTGCCGCCCCCTCCGGCTGTCGCGATGTGCTGGGCGACATTCTGCGTCAGGGGGCTCAGCGGCTGCTGGCCGAGGCCGTCGAGGCCGAGGTGGCGACCTGGATCGAGGCCCGTGCTCATCTGGTCGACGAACGGACCGGCCACCGGCACGTGGTCCGCAACGGCCATCTGCCGGAACGCACGCTCGTGACCCAGGTCGGGCCGATGACGGTCAGACAGCCGCGGGTGCGGGATCGCCGACCGGCGGGCCAGGCCGAGCAGTTTACCTCGGCGATCCTGCCTCCTTACCTGCAAGAGCAAGGCGATCGAGGAACTCATCCCCTGGCTGTATCTGAAGGGGATCTCCACCGGCGACTTCGGTGAAGCGTTGCAGGCTCTGGTCGGATCGCAGGCGGCCGGCCTGTCGGCGGCCACCATCACCCGCCTGCTCGAGTCGTGGCAGGAGGAACATCACACGTGGTCGAAGCGCTCATTGACTGACAAACAGTATGTGTACGTCTGGGCCGACGGCGTGCATTTTAATATCCGGCTGGAGGAAGATCGGCAGTGCATACTCGTGCTGATGGGAGCCACGCCGGAAGGGAAGAAGGAACTGATTGCGGTGACCGACGGCTATCGCGAGAGTGAACAGTCATGGAAGACGCTGTTGCTGGATCTGAAGTCGCGCGGGCTGGAGATCGACCCGAAACTGGCGACCGGCGACGGGGCCCTGGGCTTCTGGAAGGCGTTGCCGCAGGTGTTCGGTACGACGCGCAGCCAGCGCTGCTGGGTGCACAAGACGGCCAACGTGCTGGACTGCCTTCCCAAACGGGTGCAGCCGCAGGCCAAGCGGATGCTGCACGAGATTTACATGGCCGCGACGAAGCGGGAGGCGGAGCAGGCGTTCGACCTGTTCCTGTCGACCTACGAAGCGAAGTACCCGAAGGCGACGGCCTGCCTGGCGAAGGATCGCGATCAGTTATTAGTCGACCCTGAAAAACACCGCCGATCAGGCGATTTTGAACCGCGGGTGATGGTTTGGCCAACGCAATAGGTGCCAGAGCCAGGCGAAGTTGAGCTGGAACGTCTGTTCGACGCCACGTGCGCATCGCAAGAGCCGAAGCAGCTTGCGGAAGTTCGCTCCCGCCGCCGCCAGCACCACGTTGATTGCATCCCCGGCCAGGCCCTTGAGGTAGCAACGTCCCAGACGACTCTCCGATTTCGCGTGCCCAATCTTCGGTTCGATCGCACTGCGTCGCTTGCGACGCTTCCGTTGAACTCGCGTCGCCCGCTTGCTTCCACGGCCGGCAATGTGTACCGCCGCCTCGCCTTCGTAATCGTGACCCCGATATCCCTTGTCAACATACGCATCAGTCAGCGCAACGCCAGTGTTTGATTCGACACGACATAAGGTCGCATTCAGCGTATGACCATCGTACGGGTTCCCTTCGCACAACATGGCCGCCACGAACCAGTTCCCTCGATTCGTCGTCGCCAAGGCCACCTTCTGACCAAACTCATAGCGCCTGTGCGCCTTGCCCTTGCTGATGCAGCACACCTCCGGCTCGTGCAGCGAATATAACTTGTTCGAGTCGCTCGGTCGTTGATCGATCAACCGTTGACACCGTCCCAGCAACATCGACAACTCTTCATCTCGGCTCGATGGCGGTGCTTTGCGTTCGATGTCACGGACCAAACGCCCCACGTACGTCCGGAGTTGACGCAACGACCGACGCATTCGCTTGAACTGCTTCGCGTGCGCGTATCGACCGGCCTTTACCGCAGCCCGTTTGCCCACTCGAACATACGACTGGCGCAGCACGATATCGCGTCCCTTGGCGGCCCGAACCAGCTTCACAACTGACCGGTACAACAGCTTCGAGTCGGTCGGGTGCGTGATGTTCTTTTCCTGCACCGTCGTGTCCACGTTCACATGGGTCAACTCACGTTCGCTCAATCGATGGTGTTTCACCGCCACCTCGATGGTCTGTTTCAACAACTCATTAAGTTTCGCTTCACCCACACGATTTCGCCATTTGGTCATCGTCGTGGGATGAATCGGACACTCGTGCTGCAAGTGCGTGTATCCGCAGAAATACTGCCAGTACGGGTTCTCCACCCAGCGCTCGACGACCGACTCGTCCGATTCGTTGAACGCGTGTTTGAGGTAGATCAGGCCGACCATCAAACGCGTGGCCTTGGCCGGGGCACCCACCGACTCACAGAAGAACTCGCCGAACGATTGATCGAAGTGATCCCAGTCGACCTGCTTCGATAACTTGATCAGCGGATGGGTCGGATTGAGCAGTTGATCGAAATGAGATTGGAACAGGAACAGCTCATCATCAGGCTGGGCTTGGGGCTTCATCCGTGACTCCGAATTTGCAAGGTTTCGGAACGTATCCCTACAATATCCTGCAAAGTATGCCACATCCCGAAGCCACTTTCAACCTGGATTCACCGATCAAATCGAATTATTCAGGGGCGACTTATTAACATTCTACGACTTCCCGGCTGAGCACTGGATCCACCTTCGCACGACGAACCCGATCGAGAGCGTGTTCGCGACCGTGCGGCTGAGACACCGACGCACGAAGGGCAACGGGAGCCGTCGGGCGTGCCTGACGATGGTGTTCAAGTTGATGCAGAGCGCCTCGAAGCGCTGGCGGGCGTTGAACGGTCCCGCCCTCATCCCCGATGTGATCGCCGGCGTCGTGTTCGCCGACGGAATCAAACCCACGGAGGTCGCCGCCTGATTGATCATGTCATTCATGCACACTCGATACACAACTCTTGACAATAACCCAGGCCGGGTCAACGCAGCACGGTAGGGCGCGCGGAAGACCCGGCATCAGATATCCGTCAGGACTCGCAAGACACTCGTCCTGACCTACTGCGACCCCTTTGCATCTTGAGCCGGCGTACGGCCTACGTGCTGGCTCGCATCCGTCTTGAAAACGAAAGCAGCCCCACCTGCTTTAGGCAGATGGGGCTGAAGCGTCGGCAATGACCTACTTTCCCGCAGAGCAGTATCATCGGCGGCCCGGGCTTAACTGCTGTGTTCGGAATGGGAACAGGTGTTTCCCCGGACCTATCGTCACCGACAATCAGCCGGCAGACGCTTTCGCGTCTGCCGGAGGAGTGTTTGGGTCAGACGTTGAACACACGTCATTGTGTTGCCTGCGATGTAGCGAGGCGATATCCATCGTATCACATTTCGAGATGATGCTATGTTACGAATGCGGCTTGGGGTCGGAGTGACCAAGCATTCGACCGTTAGTACCGCTCAGCTGAGGGTATTTCGACCCTTGCACTTGCGGCCTATCAACCCGGTAGTCTTCCGGGGGTCTTTCGCCCGATCGAGTCGGGCCAGCAGTACTCATCTTTGGGGAGGCTTCCCGCTTAGATGCTTTCAGCGGTTATCCCTGCGCCACTTAGCTACTCTGCGATGGCATGAGCATGCCAACAGACGCACCAGGGGTGGCTCCTTCCAAGTCCTCTCGTACTAAAGAAGAATCCCTTCAATACTGCAACGCCCACGGCAGATAGGGACCGACCTGGCTCACGCCGGTCTGAACCCAGCTCGCGTACCACTTTAATCGGCGAACAGCCGAACCCTTGGGACCGCCTTCAGCCCCAGGATGTGATGAGCCGACATCGAGGTGCCAAACCGCTCCGCCGCTGTGGACGCTCGGGAGCGATCAGCCTGTTATCCCCGGGGTACCTTTTATCCGATGAGCAACGGCCCTTCCACTCGGAACCGCTGGATCACTAGGACCTGCTTTCGCAACTGCTCGACCCGTCAGTCTCGCAGTAAAGCTGGCTTGTGCCCTTACACTCGATACGCGGTTTCCAACCGCGCTGAGCCAACCTTTGTGCTCCTCCGTTACTCTTTAGGAGGAGACCGCCCCAGTCAAACTGCCCAGCACACACGGTCCCTCGCCCGGCTTCACGGGAATCGAGGTTAGGTCACAAATAGATTCAGGGTGGTATTTCAAGATTGGCTCCACCCGGACCAGAATCCGGGCTTCAAAGCCTCCCACCTATCCTACGCAGAACATATCCGTGATCAATATGAGCCTACAGTCAAGGTCCACGGGGTCTTTCCGTCTTGCCGCGGGTAGGCGGCATCTTCACCGCCACTACTATTTCACCGAGTCGGTTGTGGAGACAGTGCTCCAGTCGTTACACCATTCATGCACGTCGGAACTTACCCGACAAGGAACTTCGCTACCTTAGGACCGTCATAGTTACGGCCGCCGTTTACCGGTGCTTAAGTTGCAAGCTTCGCCCGAAGGCTAACCTACTCCCTTGACATTCCGGCACCGGGCAGGTGTCACACTGTATACATCCTCTTGCGAGTTAGCACAGTGCTGTGTTTTTGATAAACAGTCGCCAGAGCCTTTTCTCTGCGCCCTCTCACCCGAAGGCAAGGAGGGCCCCCTTCTTGCGAACGTACGGGGTCAATTTGCCTAGTTCCTTCACAACCGTTCTCTCGAGCCCCTGAGGCTATTCGCCACGCCTACCTGTGTCAGTTTTGGTACGGAACCGATGATTGTCCACGGACGGTTTTTCTTGGAACCCCCGCCCCCGGCGGGGCTCAAAAGAGCCCGGACATTTCTAGCCGTCCTGCCGAGCTGAGGGATCCGTCACGCCGCTTCAACCGCACATCGGTGTGCAGGAATATTAACCTGCTGTCCATCGACTACGCCTTTCGGCCTCGCCTTAGGATCCGACTAACCCTGGGCGGATTTACCTTCCCCAGGAAACCTTAGGCTTTCGGGGAGCGGGATTTTCACCCGCTTTATCGTTACTCAAGCCGGCATATTCACTTCCTGCCGCTCCACGAACCCTTCCGGGATCGCTTCGACGCCGACAGGAACGCTCTCCTACCGCTTCCAACTAATGTTGGAAACCCATGGCTTCGGTTCTCACCTTATTCCCGATAATTATCGGCGCTGAACCCCTCGACCAGTGAGCTATTACGCACTCTTTAAATGGTGGCTGCTTCTAAGCCAACATCCTGGCTGTCATGGCGATCCAACTACCTTATGAACTAAGATGAGATCTGGGACCTTAGCCGATGATCAGGGCTGTTTCCCTTTCGACTACGGAGATTATCCCCCGCAGACTGACTCCCGCGACAAAAGCGAACGGTATTCGGAGTTTGATTGAAGTGGGTACCCTTGCGAGCCCCAGCCCCATTCAGTGCTCTACCCCCGTCCGCTGTAACGCGAGGCTAGCCCAAAAGCTATTTCGGAGAGAACGAGATATCTCCAGGTATGATTAGACTTTAACTCCTCCCCACAGGTCATCCCCCAACTTTTCAACGTTGGTGGGTTCGGTCCTCCAGGAGGTCTTACCCCCCCTTCAACCTGCCCATGGGTAGATCACCTGGTTTCGCGTCTATCCCTTACGACTCAACGCCCGGTTAAGACTCGGTTTCCCTTCGGCTCCGCCTGGATCAGGCTTAACCTTGCCGTAAAAGATAACTCGCCGGCTCATTATGCAAAAGGCACGCCGTCATCCGCCAATGGCGGACTCCGACCGCTTGTAAGCACATGGTTTCAGCTCCTATTTCACTCCCCTTATAGGGGTGGTTTTCATCATTCAGTCGCCTTACTGATTCACTATCGGTCGTCGAGGAGTATTTAGCCTTACGGGGTGGACCCCGCATTATTCACGCCAAGTTTCACGAGCTCGACGCTACTCTATGCACCCTCTCCGTTTCCACGTCACTACAGGACTGTCACCCTCTTTGGTCGCACTTTCCAGAACGTTCGTAACGCTTTCACTTCGATTATGGTGCCCCAGGCCTAAGCCTGGTTTGGGCTGGTCCGCTTTCGCTCGCCGCTACTTACGGAATCGCTTTTGCTTTCTTTTCCTCTGGTTACTGAGATGTTTCAGTTCACCAGGTTCGCCCTCTTGTCCTATGCATTCAGACAAGAGTGATCCGCCAATGGCGGACCGGGTTGCCCCATTCGGATATCCCAGGATCACAGCTCGGTTACCAACTCCCCTGGGCATTTCGCAGGTTCCCACGTCCTTCATCGCCTCTCGACGCCAAGACATCCACCATGTGCCCTTGGTTCGCTTGGTCACACCGACCCACAAGCCGCACCGGAGTACGCTTGCATGTCCCGGCATGAACCACAACCACGAGCCACTCTCGTAACGATCAACTCGAAGATCAGAGATCTTTGTGTGATGGTATCTTTGATGCCTACTACATCGCGTTGGTGGCACTGCCTTCTCAGACCCTTCAATCGCCAGAATCAATCTCGAACCCGCTGCCACCTCTGCTGCACGACGGATGCCGTACACCAGCCGCAGAAATCGGCCTCGAGCATTCCTGACAGGGGCTGAAACGCGTTTTGCCACCTGACGTGTGTTCACTTGTCAAAGAGCGAAATACCGACGATCCGATGTCGTCACGGCCAGTATTTCCGTGTTGCCCCGGTGGGCGACGGCTATGGTAGCGGGTCGCGAAACGGGGTCAAGAGAGCCTCTCAAACAGGCTCAGGATTTCGCCGATTTCTCGACGGCTTCTCGCAAGCGCTCACGCTGAGGATCGTTCTGCTGGGCCTCAGTGTCCAGTGTCACGATTGTCCCATCTTCCAATGCGACAACCACTTGCACACTCTCAGACATCCCGCCGGCTGTCTTCTTGCCCGGCAGAACGTCCAACAACACCGCACCCGTAAAGAAGTCGATTTCGACCCGCTCATTGTCCTCATTGGTCGAAAACTTCACATCGCCGATCGGTTCGCCAGGCCGAGCACTCATCTTCGACACCCAGTGCTCGCCACCGCTGAACAGATACACCTCAAATGTGGCTCGACGCTCCGAAATCGACGTATCAGCAGCACCGCTCACCGCAAAGAACTGCTGCGGCGGCGACACCCGAATCGGCTCCGACCACTCAGTCGGCTGTGATGCATACGCAATGGACTCAGCAAGAAGGCTCTGAGACGGATCCAGACGTGCCTCACGCCCATAAAACGGGTTGTAGTACTTCACCATCAAGCGATAGCGATACGTCTTCCCAGGCGTGACATTGATGTCGTGGGTCCAGACCTCGAGTGTCTCATTGTCCAGCAAGGCTGCTGCTTCGGCTGCCCGCCTCGGATCGCGAGAACCGGTGCGACTGCGGCTTCCGGGTCGCCCGGCTCCGGACCCCTTGCCACCGCCGCCCTCCATCGGGATGTACTCGCCGCCACCGCTGCCCCCCGTCATCACCTTCAAAGCCCATACCGGGATCCTCGCTGTACCGGCCCTTGCCGCCACCGCTGCCACCGTCATCGCCACGCCCGTCGCGTGGGTCGGGCTCATCAGGCTCTTCCTCATCCGGGAACCGGTAATCAGGCTTGAGAACCAGCACTTCATCCTTGGCAGCAAGCAGGGCATCTTCGGCCTCGGCCAGGTCGTTCTCCAGGCGCTCCTCAGTATCGATCTTTTTCGACTGATCGTCGGAACCGCTCCCGGAATCGCCCTTTGAACCGAAATCGCCGCCTCCGCCGCCGCCCTCACCACCGGACATTTGACCCGGGTTGCGACCGCCGGTTCCGCGCTGCTGCTTGTCTCGATCACGCTCGCGCTCCTGAACCAGGTAGTAGCGATCGAGCTTGTCAGAAGCCCGATTCCGATTACGCAGGGCCATCATGTACCGTTTGACGGCTGCTTCCTGCTCCGGGGTCAGAGGCTGGTCGGCCCGCAGGACATCAATGGTCCAGGCCGTGCCGTCGTTCAGATCAAAAAACGGCTCCTGGTACAGCTTCTCTTCCAGTGAGATCATCTCGCGCAGGAGATCCTCCTTCTCGTTCGGCCTCAGTCCTTCCATCCGGTCGCGCAGCTCCTGTCGACCGGGAATATGCGGGACGACGAACGGATCGGACCACGAGCCGTCAGCCAACAGCTCCTGCCGCTCCATCGCAACGTCGAGGATGGCCATATCATCCTGCCACCACACGGTCGGGATGGTGCGACGTTCCTCCTGCGGCGACTCGAGCGTCTGCCGGAGGGCGGTCCCGTCAATCTTGGCCATCGCATGGACCACCGGCAGGTCATAGGGCTCACTCTCGCCGACGATCGTCTGGAGTTCCGGGTAGTCCTCTTCAACGACTTCCGGCCACAGGCTGTACTGCCGCGTCGTAACCATCATCTCGAACGGGGCCGGCGGCGTGAACTCGGCATAGGCCTGGGCTGCCGTATCCACCACATCGGTCCCGCCGACTTTCAGCGGCATGGCCACCGTCAGCGGCACCACCGCGTGCACCGGCTCCGCCGCATCCATATCAAACTGCTGTTGGAACCATTGGGCCATCGGTTTGCCGGCATCGACATTCTCAAGCGACCGATTGCTCTGCATGGCCGTCTCAAGTTGCCGAGCCTTCTGGTTAATAAACTGGTCGATCTCTTCAGGCTTTTTCGCATCATTCTCACCGCGAAGCGATACTTCGTTCAGCGGCAGGAGAAACTGCCGGGCACCCAGCGCCCCGACCACGACGACTGCAGCAGCCATCACGATCTTCTCGACATGAAGTTCAAGCGGGTTAATTCCCTTTGGTCTCATCTGTTATTCCTCCGTCTCTTCTGTTCAGACGGTTTGTGTCAGGTCACTCGCAAGCATTCGGCCGGACCGCACCTCTCACCGAATAGTAAATCCGGGGCACGACGGGCCGACTGCTTCCATGATCAGCGATCAGCCGCCGTCACCCGATGCATCATCGGATTCCACCGGAATCCCGAGCCACTCCTTGACGTCATCAGACATCCATTGCGTCGTCCAGTCGCGGAACCAGAGCGTCTCGATCTCGAGCGCAGCCTCGACAACCGGCTCATTGCCGTAGAAGAAGCCCTGAGCCAGATGTTCGCGCGGCTCGATTCGAAGGATCTCAATGTTCGTGACGGTCATGAAGTTCGTGCTGTTGATCGCATCAATGAGGCGATCAAAGCGAGCACTGTCCACGATGAGAACGACATCAGCCCGGCGTACATCGTACAGCCCGTTGGTGGTCCGGCCCGAGATGGCTTGGGCATAGTCCCGATCGAGCGGTTTCGTCGGATCCGTGTTGTCTGACTTCGGCTTCGACGCCGGCGTCGGCTTCTCCGGACGACGCGTACCGCCGCCACGGCGACTGCTTGAGCCGCCGCCCTTGCCGCCAGTCACGGGACCGCCTTCGGAGAATCCATATTCCCCGCCCCACGCAGGATCGCCTTCACCCATCATCATCTCGGATTCGCCGGACGAGCCACCGGACTTCACACCGAATGCCAACGGCTGAAGCGTGATGCTCAGGATCCGTTTGACGACACTGCTGGGCTGGCCCACGATTGTGGCCAGTTCACCACCACCGCCGGGAATCTCATTCGCTCGTGAGATGGAGTCGATCAGGTCGGTATGGACCCACAGTTGGTGCTGCCAATCGAACCGCTCCCGCTCATTCGGGGGCCTCCCGGTTTCCATTTTCCAGTCGGCCAGCAC
Organism: Planctomycetota bacterium; assembly: GCA_013112555.1. Classification (GTDB taxonomy): domain Bacteria; phylum Planctomycetota; class Phycisphaerae; order Phycisphaerales; family UBA5793; genus PNC21. The sequence goes on from JABFGK010000002.1 coordinate 168,759, forward strand.
AAACACCGTACTGTCGGCATAGACCGCGAACTCCGTGGCCGTCTGCGAATACAGCGACATACGGCGTCGCGTCATGGCCTCTTCGAGTTGGTCTTCCTCACTCGGCTTCAACTGCATCCCCGGCTCCACATTCAACTGAGTGCGGAGGTACGTGTCGCGGTATTCCGAGAGTTGGAAACTGACATCCTCAGGAAGCATCGGCATGCCGGCATTCGCGCTGCGAATCAACTGATCGTGGGCAGCGAGATACATCCCGTGGAGTTCGAACGGCAGATGTGCCTCCGTGTCCCTCGGCTTCGGGAAGATTCGGTCTGACATCACCGGCTTCTGGTTCACGGCCAATGCCTCGGCCACAATCGCTTCCGAATCCGACTTAATCTGATTCCGGACACGCTCGTACTCAAGAATGACCGCATCGGTGAGTGTGACTTTTTCGCTGACACTCTCGGCCCCCGGCAAGAGCGGGTCGATCTCGACGGTCGCGTATTCGACGCCCTTGAGGGTGGACAGTTGGTTGTCAGCACGCTTCTGAATATCACTGCGAAGGTTCTTGTTCATCATCTCGCCCAACACATAGAAGGTGGGGAGACAGATCACCATCGCAGCACAGAGAATGACGATAATGAGGTTCGCTTTGATCCAGTTAAGGATGAGTGTCATCCTTTCACCTCCTTGTCGGTCTCTTCATCTGCTGCCTGGTCGGGAGGCAGAATCTCCATTTCCCAGGTAATGGTGTACTGGTTGTACTTCGTTCCAGGCGGGAGGAACTGAATCGGGTCCGGAAGCGGTGCGAGCTGGTCCAGATTGCCGACATTCATATAGGCGTTGTTCCCCCGGTTTCGACTACTGGGGAACCGCCCGCCTGTCGACGCAATGATGCCGCCCTCGCCGACGACCATGCCGTCGCCGCCTTCTGAGAACCCGTACTCACCGCCCTTGCCGCCGAAGTCGCCACGGCCGGAGCGTGAGTCGCCCCGTTGCCGCCCCCTCGTGCCGAGTCGCCGACCGGCTCATCACCGCCGGGGACAACCATCACTGCGCCGGGGATCAGCGCACTCGAGCCGCTGGGAACAATGAGGCGATAGGGGACGCCGTCCCGATCCTGGTTATTGCGCAGCCAGTTCAGAATCGAGGAGTTAATAAACGACACGCCCTCTGCATTCGGCGTCTCGACCACCATCTTGCAGCGCACGATCGGGTTGCCCGAATCGGAGTCAGAGGCCCCCGTCGTTCGGCTGCTGCTCGCATTCCGATTCACGGTAGGGTATTCGCTGTCAAAGGAAACGAGATCCAGAACGCGACGCTGGGCCGGCGGGATCGCGCTGACCAGATCAGGATCACCGCTGAACAACTCCGGCTGTGGATTGCCGGAGGCCAGCATCTGAGACAGGTCGGAATACATATGTTTCCAGACATCCCGATGGTCGAGCGTCTGGATGATGTTGCCGGCCTTGGCGTTGATGTCGGTCTCCTGCTGGATCTCTTCAAACCGGCCCTTGAGCGCCTTCGCGTCATCGATGATGCGCTTGATGTCGTTTTCAAACTCCGGCGGCTGCTCGCTGTACCGGCCGTCAAGCACCGGCCGGGCAAAGCTCAACAGCGAGCCGAAGACGACCAGCGCAGCGGCCGCACCGAACCACTTGATCTTGTTGGCCCACAGCCGATCTCGAACGACCGAGACCGGGATGAGGTTGACATCAATGTCAGCCAACCCAAGCCCCTGCAGGGCCAGGCCGTAGGCAGATGCGAAGTTCACCGCATGATTCGAGAACAGTTCCGCACCGCGCCCGGACGGCTTGATCTTCTGGAACTCATCGAGCCGCACGACTTCCATCTGCAACTGCTGGCTGAGGAACTTCCGCAGGCCGGGCAGTTTGAAGGTCGAGCCGACGCCGACGAGCTTCGTCAGATTCGCGTTCGGATGCGTGGACTGGTAGTAGCCGATCGAACGCTGCACTTCCTGCGCCAGGTCGCTGAAGACCGGGCGAAGTGCATTGAGAATCTGACGTCGGTACTTACTGGTCTGGGCCTCAGCCTTGGTCTTCTCGGCCTTCGAGTACGTGAGTTTGAACGTCTCGATCAAGGCTTCGGTAAACGTGTGCCCACCGCTGGGGAACGTCCGAACCCATGTCCGGCCTTCCTCGGCAATGATGAGATCCGTACTCGTCGTTCCGATGTCAAGAATGATGATGCCGGGCACGTCTTCGCCCAGGTCGAGATCATACTGCATCGCATTGAAGGTCGAGACGGGTGCCAGGGGTGACGCCGTCGGGGAACAGACCGATCTCTCGATAGAGGGCAATCCGCCCGGCAATGTTGGCCTTGGTGATGGCAAAGATGCCGACTTCGACGTCAGGGGAATCCGGGCTTGCAAAGGTCTGAAAGTCCCATTCAACCTCATCGATCGGGAATGGGATCTGCTGGACCGCCTCGAACTTGACGATGTCGGGCACTTTTTTCGGCTCGACGGGCGGGAGTTTCGCAAACCGTGCAAAGGCCGCGTTTCCCGGGACGGAAACGACCACGGCCCCATCCCCCAGATCAGGACGTTGACTGACAAACTGGCCGATAGCCAGTCGGATGACCTCATCCGAGTCCACGTCCGGCGTTGAGAGAACCTTCTTGTGCGGGATGTAGGAGAAGTCGGCAATCTGTACTTGATCGCCCTGCCGCTCCAGCCGCAGTGCCTTCAGCGCCTGGGCACCAATCTCGATGCCCCATGCAGTCCGTTCGCCTGCCATTGGCATGGCTCCTTTCATGCTCGCGCCAGCGTCGGTTGCGCGCATCATCACAACCTCTGCCTCGGCCCGGCAAGTGACCGTGACGCATCTTTGTCTGATTGAATGAGAACGAGACTGAACCGTCGAATCACCCCTGCCAGAGGTCCATCGAATCTTCGCGGGTTGGCTGGGCGCCTGACCGGATGATGGGGCAGCGTGTTTGCTGGGCACTCCTGATGCGTGATTGACGGTCGCAAGAGGGTGGGCAGCACAGGGGCTGGGCCATGATCCGTTCGCCGACGGGCAGCACACCGCAACTCGTATGGAGGTCTGGATGCCGGGAGGTGCTCACCGGTGGGCGGGCCTGACACAGTGCCAGGGGCGCCCGGTCCTAAACCATCATCGCTTCGTTGCACGTGATGATCGGATGCTTTTTGTTTCTTGTCTCGACAGTACTCCTCAAGTAGGTAGTCAGGGCTGTGTGGGTATGTGCTCCACTATAGCCTGCAAACCGGCGAGCCAGTAACCCGCAGGTTTACAGCAGCAGATGCAAGGCAACAGCCTGCCGGGCCCCGATGGAGAAGGGTGCCGGCACGGGAGGTGGGTTCTCCATCTTCTGCTCTCTGCATATTCGTACCATAATTACGATCTGATGCAAGCAATCTTAGGGGCAGTCCTGCAAATGAATCATCTTTTTTCAGGCACCGGGATTCCCCATGTACCCATGCCGATGACAAAAACCGGACTGCCAGCCGTCTATTCCTGCCTTCCATCACCGTAGCGGCTGATGCACAGGAGCAAAGACTCGGCCGCCGGGTGGATCACGCTGTAAAACACCGCCCGCCCGTCCCGATGCTTGTCGACAATGCCGTGGGCTCTCATGTTGTTCAGATGCTGAGAGGCTGCCGCCGGGGCCAGGTCGACGGCCAATGCCAGGTCCCCCACTGACATGGGCCCGCTCAGCATCAACTCAACCATTTTCAGCCGTTGAGGGTGCGCCCAGCACCCGAATGACCGGTGCCACGCGCGTCAACACGTCCATCGGGATGCCCTCCTGATCCCGAATACAGGCTGCCGCCGCCTCCTTTTTCCGCTGAACCATGCCCAATGCTCCTCAGAACACGTCAATATATCAACGAGTCATGATATATGCATTCTAAGTGCTGGGCAAGGCCGCTGCCCGAGACAGGCCGGCCGTCACATCCGAGGAGACCGACAGGCGCGACGGCTGCTCATTGAGCCATCCCCACTGTCGGGCCAACCCGGCACTGAGTGTGGTCCGGGGCTCGTAGCCGAGTTCGGCACGGGCACGGGAGATGTCGGCCCACGTCCGCGTCACATCGCCGGCCTGCTCCGGCATCCACTGGATGTCGGCTGATCGACCCATCACCTGCTCAATCTCACGGATCAGGTCAAGCAAGGTGACTGGGTGCTCACCGCCGAGGTTGTAGGTTCGGCATGTTTCGCAGGAGCCGCACCGGTCCAGGGCTGCCAGCACCCCGCTGCAAATATCGTCGCAATAGGTGTAGTCGCGGCTGGTCGATCCGTCCCCATAAGCCGGGATCGGCTTGCCCGAGGCGATCAGAGCCATGAACTTCCGGATGGCCAAATCAGGCCGTTGGCGGGGCCCGTACACCGTAAAGAACCGGAGGATCGTGGTCGGCAGCCCGTGCAGATTCGAGGCCGTGCGAGCAAGCAGTTCCGTGGCTACTTTGGTGGCAGCATATGGGCTGATCGGGTTGCTGACATCGTCCGCCTCAGCGAACGGCACCTTCTTGTTGTTGCCGTAAACACTTGATGAACTGGCGATCACGACGCGATCAACGCCGTGCTTGATACAGACGTCAAGGATGTTCTGCGTCCCACAGACGTTCTGGTGCGCATACAACGCCGGGGCGAGAATGCTCGGTCGAACCCCGGCCCAGGCAGCCAGGTGGATCACTGCCTCAGGACGGGCATGAGCAAAGACATCGTGCATGGCCTGATGGTTCGTGACGTCAGCCTCGATGAAGTCAGCACCGGCTTTGACCGCCGACTCAGTATTCTCGAGTTTGACGGCTTTGTCGTAGAACGTCGTGTACGAGTCGACGGCAGTGACCTGATCCCCTCGCGCAAGCAGTGCATCGCACAGATGTGAGCCGATAAACCCAGCGCCGCCGGTAACAAGGACTTTGGACATGGCTGCATCGTACCGAGACAGACCGGATCGGCAAGCGGCCGCTGCAGATGTGAGCCCTGTGGGGACTGCCGCCTATGCTCTGGTCAGCGAGGATTCAGACTCGTCCACTGTGAGCAGGCCGCGGCACGACGCGACTCAGCCCCACGATTCTGCCCCATCATTGAGGATGTGTGCATGACCCAATCCCCCCACCATCGACGCGGCATGGTATTGCCGGCCCTGATACAGATCATCATGGTCCTCCTGGCTGCGACGGCGATCACGTCGTCAACCCTGGCAGTCCCACAGGACGAGACCGGAGACAGCAGCGACCCGGCTGCCGCAGAGTCACCACCCGCCGCCGGCGATCCTGATGAGACTGAGTCGACCGAATCGGCAGATCGGATTCTCATCCATCTGCCCAGCGGTCTCGAAGCCTGGTATCGGCCAGCCGATGACGGCAGCGGGGTGTACGTGCCTGCTGATGATGCGAGTCCATCACTGATCGCGCTGTGGAAGTCGAATCGCTGGATGGTCGGGCTACTAATCTTCGGATTCTGTGCCCAGATCGTGTTTATGGGACGCTTTGCAATCCAATGGATTGCGAGCGAGATCCGGAAAAAGAGCGTGGTCCCGGTCTCGTTCTGGTGGCTTAGTCTTGCCGGGGCCACCATGTTATTGTGCTATTTCGCGATGCGAGGTGACCCGGTGGGGATGGCCGGTCAGGCCTTCGGCTGGCCCATCTATGCAAGAAACCTGTGGCTGATCGCCAAAGAGCGCAGCCGTGTGGAAGCAGACGGTGCTGCTTTGTCGTAGCGATATTGGAAGGGGGGCAGCCAAGCGAGATTATGCGGTCCCGGTGCGGTCTGCCTGCCATTTGGCCGATGCCTGGGCAATGCTGCGGATCGCAGTCCCGAGGCTGGGGGTCAGCGCATCGAATTCGAGTGCGAGTTCGTATTGCCGCATACGGAGCTTGGTGCTGCGAATCACCTTGGCACGGACTTCAACATCACCGGGCACGTTGACGAACCTGAGAATGCAGATATCACCGGACTTCACGTGCGGCTTCTTTTTTGTGACGATGCGGACCCCGGAGGCAGAAATGTCAAACACCGGGCCGAGATTGGTCTCCAGGAGATGACAGCGCAGGCGACCGTGTCGCCGCTTCTCGCCGGCCGATTCAGGGGCTTGCTTGGCCTCACCATTGTCTGACGGGAACAGCATACTGTCAGTCATCGGTGCTTTTTGCAGTACTTATTAATGCCGGCACCCGAAAACATACGTAGGGATATGATGATCTGACCTCACACATCCCCGACAGACGCGTTCAGCACGTCCTGGGGCCCACTCAACGGCTCGAGTGGGTAGCAATAGCAAGAAAATATTATTTGCTGGATATTATTGCAGGAAACTGCTACTGTGGTATCCTCCAGGTGACACAGCAGGGGAGACCCCGGGGTCAGGTCTGGTAATCTGGACCGTGAGGGAGAACCCGGTAATGTTGATGGCATTGACAGTGCATCTCTCGTGACCGCTGGTGTACGAGAGAGGGCGTGATGGGCAACAGAAGGTACGGATCGCGAATCCAATGAAGATACTGAAGGGCATAGGGGTCTCCCCAGGCGTGATCATCGGTCGTGCTTTTGTGCTCGATGACATTACGGAACATGTCCCACGCCGGCTGATCCCTGCCGATGACGTTCAACACCAGCAGGATCGGCTGCGCGATGCGGTGGCGAACTCGATTGCCGAGTTATCGGGACTGCGAGAGCGTGTTGCCACCGAAGTTGATCTTGAGGCAGCCAATATTCTCGACTTCCATATTGGCCTGCTCTCGGATGCGCATTTTATTGACCCCATTCTGACCCGGATCGATACGGAGCATGTGACTGCCCAGTATGCCGTCACAAAGGAAATCCAGGCCCTGGCAGACCGGTTCCTTGAGATGGACCATGAGGCATTTCGATCCAAGGTGTCGGATCTGATGGATCTGGATCGGCGACTGCTGCGTCATTTGATCGGTGAGACGCGCGATCGGCTGCGACACCTGTCCGGCGAGGCAGTGCTGATTGCCCGAGATCTCACGCCGAGTCAGACCGTTGGCCTCGATACCGCCCATACCAAAGCCATTTCAACTGATGCCGGCGGGCGGACGAGTCATACCTCGATCATGGCCCGGTCACTCGGGATTCCGGCGGTTGTCGGGCTTGGCCGAGCCGTGGCCGAGACGGTGGATGATGATCAAGTCATCGTGGATGGCGATCAGGGTATGCTCATCATTCACCCGAATGAGAAGACACTTGAACGCTATCGGCAGCGAATTGACCAGCACCAGGCCTACAAGATCAGCCTGCGTGACCTCGCAGACCTGCCGGCCAAAACATTGGATGGCGAGCGGATCAACCTGTACGGGAACATCGAGTTCGCCAGCGAGGTCGAAATCGTCAAGCGGAATGGGGGCGACGGAGTCGGGCTGTTCCGCAGCGAATTCCTGTATCTTGCCTACGATCGGGAGCCATCGGTTGAGGAGCACTATGACGCCTATTCGACGGCGGTCCGTCTGAGCGAAGGAAGACCGCTCACGATCCGGACACTGGACCTGGGATCGGACAAGTACACCCAGAGCCGGGCGGTGTCTCCGGAACGGAATCCGGCACTCGGTTGCCGGTCGATTCGGTATTGCCTGCAGCACCTTCCCTTGTTCAAACGACAGGTTCGAGCACTGCTTCAGGCCTCGGCTCTCGGGCCGCTGCGGATCATGTTTCCCCTGGTTACAAGCCCGTCTGAGCTGCGTCAGGCACGGATGGTGGTCCATGACATCATGGAGGATCTGGATGATGAGGGGATTGAATATGACCCGAATATCCCGATCGGGATCATGGTTGAGGCCCCCTCTGCAGCCCTGATGTCACACATTTTTGCGCGTGAGGTCGATTTCATGTCGATCGGCACGAATGACCTGATCCAATACACGCTGGCAGTCGACAGAACGAATGAACGGGTCGCGAATCTGTATTCTGCTGCCCATCCGTCCATTCTGAGGCTGATCAAGGACGTGATCCGGGCCGGTCGCCGCCATGACGTCGAGGTCAGCCTGTGCGGCGAGATTGCCAGCGACACCGACTACGTCATGTTGCTACTTGGTTTGGGATTGCGTAGCCTTTCGCTGGTCCCGTCAGCAATTCCTGACGTTAAGAGGATTATCCGCTCAGTCGAACTGAGCCGCTGCCAGCGGATTGCCCGCAGGGCAGGATCATTTGATTCAGACAGACAAGTCCTGAATTATATTCGGGAGGAGACTCGCAAAGTAACCCCCGACGGGGACCGTAGCGGGCGTTCCGGTGATTAGGAGAGACAGGACCCACCGATAATGATCGAGTGGAGATCGTTTCCAGCACCGACACCAAACTCAGAGCGTTCCCATCCCGGTCGGTCGAGAAAAGTACTACCAGGTACCCGAACACACACAGAAGGACACACAACACAACAACGGCTCGACAAGGCGACGCACATGCTCCCTGCTGCGACTGTACCCATTTGCGGTGTACCAGCGTACACCCGGGCGTAAGTACCGCAAGGGCAGAGAGCCCAGTAGGACCCGACTGAGACCGTCACCTGCACGCGCAGGATGACGCAGGACACGTTGGGTCGCGCTGGTGCGACACTTCTCGCGGATCAGACCGCCTGCCATCGCCTCACGGCGAGCCACTACAGCCATTTCATTTGCCCGGAGGTTCTTGTTCACACGCCAAAGCCACGTCATGGAAGCCCATTTCTGATCAGATTGAAGCGGTGCGCCCCTGCTGAGACAGCCGTCCAGTCCAGGGGCACGGCTGCATGCCGATCACAAGTGAGGCCACGAATCAGGCACGGCCTGGTTCGGATTCCAGCGGACTCTCAAGTCCGAACGAACGTGGGAGGTGGGTGGCGCCCCGACAGCGATGACGATTGACGTCTTCGCTGATCTGCAGCGCGATGGGACTGCGAACCGGCCAGGGTGCACTGCACCGGGAGCCGAGTCGCACTTCCAGAGATGAATCTCGAACCACTTGGAGTCGGATCATGTCAAGACAGGAATGACGGCGGCAGATCCATCGCGCCGTGCCACGAAACGACGGCGGGAACCACGGGCAAGTGCGATCGCAGGAAGAAGATCGTACGCAATGAGTAATCCATCACAACACATGATCGTGAACTATGTTCCGGACGAGGAATGTCGCATTGCCATTCTCGAATCGGGACGACTCGAGGAGTTCTACGCCGAGCGCGTGGAATCTCCGGATGGGGCCGGCCACGTCGGCAACATCTATCTGGGCAAGGTGGTCAACGTCGAATCATCGATTCAGGCTGCCTTCATTGACTTCGGGATCGGGCGGAACGGCTTTCTCCATATTTCCGACCTGCATCCTCGCTACTTTGCCTCGTCAGACCGTGAAGAGAAAGAGACGGTCGGCCATAAGACCCCGCATCGGCATCGCCCGCCGATCCAATCATGCTTGTCACGCGGCCAGGAAATCATGGTGCAGGTGCTCAAGGAAGGAATCGGGAGTAAAGGCCCGACGCTGACGAGCTACCTGTCGATCCCAGGCCGATACCTTGTCCTCATGCCCCACATGGAGCGATCCGGTGTGTCGCGCAAGGTTGAGGATATCGAAGAGCGCCGGTCGCTGCGCGATGCCATGGATTCACTCGAACTCCCGGAGGGGTTCGGATTCATCGTCCGCACGGCCGCATATGGGCGCCCGAAGACGGAGTTGAAGCGTGACCTGTCGTATCTCCAGCGTCTGTGGAAAGCCATTACGAAAAAGCAAAGTGCGCAGAAGGCGCCCTGTGAGTTGTATGCGGAGTCGGACCTGCTGATCCGGACCATCCGCGATGTCATGTCGCCGGATGTGAAGCGCATCGTCATCGATGATGAGGGTGCCCTGAAGCGCGTCGACGAATTTCTCGGGGTCGTCGCCCCACGCCGTCGATCCGCCTCCATCGAAGCCTTTGATCGCTCGGTACCCATATTCCACTACTTCGGGATTGAAGAACAAATCCGGCAGATTCACGCTCGAACCGTGCCACTGCCGTCAGGCGGGTCCCTCGTCATCGATTCAACGGAAGCGATGGTGACGATTGACGTGAACTCGGGGCGCATGCGACAGAGCCACGATGCTGAGACGACGGCCTATCGTGCCAATCTCGAAGCCGTTGATGAGATTACGCGACAACTCCGGCTCCGCGACCTGGGGGGCCTGGTCGTCCTTGACCTGATCGATATGCGATCGCGGAATCATCAACGTGATGTGGAAAACCAACTGCGTGCGAAACTCAAGCGGGATCGAGCCAAGACGGAGTTTCTCCGGATCAGCCGCTTCGGCATCCTTGAAATGACCCGGCAGCGGATGCGGCCCTCGCTGAATCGATCGTACTTCATTGAGTGCCCAGCCTGCCAGGGGCGCGGGCATGTGAAGAATGCGGATACGACGGCCGTCGAGTCCATGCGGGAGTTGGCGTACCTCTTGCATCATCCCAAGGTGGCTCGGGCAGAAATGGTCGTGGCAGATTCGGTGGCTGCCACCATTCTGAGTCGGTTCCGCAGGCCGCTGACGACGCTCGAGGATGCGACAGGGACAACGGTCCTGATCCGGATCAGCAAGGCCATCGCGACCGACCGAGTCGACTTCTACATCTATGACGACGCCAATGCCGACCTTGATATCGACCGGCTGGAGCATCAGAACGCCGGGACCGCATCGAAGAAGGCACCGACGAAGTCGACATCCGGTACCGGCACATCAGCCTCATCCGGCAGACGATCCGACAGGACGAGGCAGGATACACCGAGCAAGCAACAGAGTGATGCCAGGGACACGGACGACACCCAGGATGAGAAGGCGGAATCGAGCGGCAAGGGCCGGCGAAGGCGAGGGCGCCGCAAGAGTTCGGCCAGGAAGGCGGCTGAATCGCAGGCTGAAGGCAGCGTGGAGACGGTCGCCGAAGAGGCAACACCCGTGGCGATAGATGACCGGGAGCAGGCTGACACCACAAGCCAACCGAAGAAACGCAAGACCCGCAGGAAGAGACGAAGCCGCAAGGCGGCTAGTGGTGCTGCCGGTGATCCTGAATCAGCGGCCGAGCAGACGACGGCAGAGGCGGTCAGTGATGGCACATCCGACCCGACGCAGGATGGGGCCCGTGAACCGGATGACCAGGAGCAGGAGCCTGTGAAAAAGAAGAAGCGGACCCGTCGTCGCTCGAAGCGGACCACAACAAAGAGCAAAGCACAGGGAGCCGACGCCGAGTCCCAGCAGGAAGGCGACACGGCTGCCACTTCCGACGATCAGATCACGACCGAACAACCAAAGGAGGCGGCCCAGTCGGGGAGCGAGCCCGAGTCGAAGTCGACCTCCAAGAAGAAGTCTCGTTCTCGTCGTTCCCGGAAGAAGACGTCCGGTTCGTCTGATGCTCAGTCAGACGGGACGGCCGGGTCGAAGTCAGCCGATCGGAAGTCGGCACCCGAGGCCGGGGCATCATCTCCAGCATCGCCCCCGGCATCTGAATCGAAGACGGCCGGTGAACAGACTGTGGTTGTCACGGGAAATGGTACGGGAACGAAGAAGAAGAGCGGGCGCAGCCTGTATGGCTCTCAACGACGACGCCGGACCCACGGTGCCTGATCGACTCACACCAACCGACCGATCCGTGACCGTCATTTCAGGATACAGGGAATGCCACAGCCCCCGAAGCGCATCATCGTCCTCGGCTCAACCGGCTCAATCGGGACGAGTGCGCTTGATGTGATTGAGCATCTGAATGCCGGGGGCACTGTGAAGTACGAGATCGTGGGACTGGCATGTTCCAGCAGTATTGACACGCTGTCGCAGCAGGTGCAGCAGCATCAGGTGCAGCACGTGGCGATCGCGGACACGGACGCGGCATCGGTGTTCAAGTCCCAGTATGCCGTGACGGACTGCACCGTCCGATGTGGCGAGCAAGCCGTGGTCGATTTGATCGAGACGGTCCAAGCCGACCTGGTCGTGGCGGCCATGGTCGGGGCAGCGGGGCTGCAGGCAGTGGTCACGGCCATTACGCGCGGGTGTGATATCGCGCTGGCCAACAAGGAAACGCTCGTAGCCGGCGGTGCCTGCGTCATGCCGTTGGCGGAACACCATGGGGTGCGCGTTCTGCCGGTCGACTCCGAGCACTCCGCGGTTTTCCAGTGTCTTCATGCGTGCGCGCCTCATGCTCTCAACGAATCGCATGGCCCCTGTGGCCACGGGATGACCTCACAAGTCCGGCAGGTGGTGCTGACGGCCTCAGGCGGGCCGTTCCGATCGTGGGAGAAATCACGGATTGAACAGGCCGGTGTTGAAGAGGCACTGAATCACCCGACGTGGAACATGGGCCGCAAGATCACAATCGACTCGGCCTCGCTGTTTAACAAGGCACTCGAACTGATCGAGGCCCATTGGCTCTTCGGCCTGCCGAATGATCGTCTTGATGCCATCGTGCACCCCCAGTCGATCGTGCACAGTTTCGTGGAGTTCGTCGACGGATCGATCATTGCCCAGATGGGTCAACCGGACATGCGCACGCCGATCCAGTATGCGCTGACATACCCGGATCGACTTCCCGGAAACGGCAGCAGCCGGCTGGATTGGGCAACAATGAGCCGGCTGGATTTCGAAGCGGTGGACCATGACCGGTTCCCGGCCCTGGCCCTGGCTCGCCGGGTCATTGACGCCGGCGGGACGGCCGGTGCGGTTTTTAACGCTGCCAATGAAGTTGCGGTGAACGCGTTTCTGGCTGGTACAATCAGGTTCGGGAGTATCAGCAGACTTGTGGCCCGAGCACTTGATGAAATCGAGATCCAGGCAGCAACGACGCTTGATGCGATCCTGGAGCGTGATCGGCTCACGAGGGCCACGGTACAGGCGTGGATTGACAGGGGCTAGGCCATGTACGAAGTCGGCAAATCTGGACATCGGAATCCCGGCCCGGGCCGCATGATCGCCCGGATGCCGGGCGTCACATACATGGTTCTGATCGGTACCGTCTGGTTCGTCCTGCAGGGCGTCCTCTTGCAGACGGCCCCGAAACTCCTTGAGATCTATGCCGAAATGGACATCGAACTGTCCACGGCCAGCAGTGGGATGTTTCGGATCTTTGATTCACTCAACGCCCAGATCGATCAACTCGGGACCATTGTCGGATTTGCCGGGCTGATCATTGTCGGCTTGGCAGTCATTTCGATGCTCGGGTTCGCAGCCTCAAAGGTGCGGGCGCTGTCGCTCATTGCAATCCTGATCTTCATGGGTTCGGCACTCCTCGAAATGTGGCTCATGCTGTCGCCACTGTCACACATGGTGGAATCGATCACAGACCTCGGGTAATGCACGGTCTGCAATGCAGCCACGCATACAAACATGAGAATGCTACGTCTCTACGCAGGAGCCTGAATGGCCATGCTCGCAAACGTTGGAAGTTTTATCCTGTTCGTCATCGGCTTCGGCCTGGTGATCTTCGTCCATGAACTGGGACACTTTGCGGTGGCCAAGTGGGTCGGCATCAAGGTCGAACAGTTTGCCATCGGCATCGGGACGGCCGCCTTCAGTTGGCGCAAGGGGATCGGCTGGCGGTTCGGCTCGACGTACCCGGAATATCAGAAGCGATTGGACGACGGGGCGCCGGAATCGTCGATGGGCGAAACCGAGTACCGCATCAACTGGCTGCCGCTCGGGGGCTATGTGAAGATGCTGGGGCAGGATGATCTGGATATGTCCGCCACGGCCACTGACAGCCGCTCGTATTCGGCCAAGCCGATCTCTTCGCGGATGGCCGTCATTTCAGCCGGCGTGATCATGAATGTGCTTTTCGCAATTGTCCTGTTCATGGTCTGTTTCCAATGGGGTGTGAAGTTTGAGTCGGCCGTGATCGGGCTCGTCCCGGCCGGGACGCCTGCGGCGCTGGCTGAGCCGTTGACGAATACCGGCACGGTTGATGAGACGCTGCCGCTCGGCCTGCAGCCGGGTGATCGGATCGTGTCCATTGACGGCAAGACCATTGATTCGTTCCCGAAGATTCGCATGGCTGCAGCGATCGCCAAGCCGAATACGCCGATGCTCGTCGAGGTGAAGCGCAATGGGGCAACCCGGACGTACCGGATGCTGCCCAAACCGGACTCGGTGACGGGGCTGCTTGATCTCGGCTTCCTGCCGACCAACAGCACAAAACTGTTCACGCCGGCCAGTGCCGCCGAGCAGAATCACTTCGACTTAGCCCTGTTGTTGGCAGGGATCGAGGATTCCGGTGTCCAGCCGGGAATGGTCCTGACGAATGTTGATGACGCACCGATTTCGTCGCTGTGGCAACTCAGTGCAGCCATTGACTCCTCTGACGGCAATCTGATGCGTCTCACGTTTGCCGATACTGAGGCTGACACGACCATCGATCTTGAGGTCCTTCCCGACCCGGACATGATGACTGATTACGTCGGGGGCGTTCCGCTGCAACACTTCCTGGGCCTGTGCCCCGTCTTGGAAGTGGGCTATGTGAAAGCGGACAGCGTCGCAGCCAAGGCAGGTCTTGAAACCGGCGACCTGGTTGTGCGGCTTGGTGAGATCAGCTGGCCGAGGCCTGACGACGTTACAGCCCTGCTGAAGCAGCATGCTGAACGTGATATCCAACTCGTTGTCGGGCGGCAGCAGAACGCAGACGACGGCACCACAGCCGCGCGTCATACCGTGACGCTGAGCGTGAATGCAGCAGGCTCGATGGGCATCCCGCTGCAATATCACTCCGACTCGGCCTTGCTTGCCGCCTCACTGACTGCAGATGAGATCGCGCGTGCCACATCCGGTCCAAGTGGCGACACGAATGAGGGCGCCGGTGACGACGGGAACTCGGAACCCAGACGGCCTGCCTTCTCCTCGGCCGCACTCGAAGTGCTGCCCGGTTCGCAGATTGTGGAAGTTAACGGCTCGCCGGTCACGAGTTGGCGCGACTTCCATGTAGCAGTCCTGGATGCCATGGCCCAGCACGCTGGTGATACACCACGGATTGATATTACATTGGGGATCAAACTGCCGATTGTCAGTCACCCGGTGGAGCAGGAGCACTGGAACATCACGTCCGAGGAAATCGCATCGGCCCAGGTACTCGGGTGGCACTCTGATATCTCGGTGACTCTGTTTGAGCAACTGTGGTATGACCGGAAGGCAGAGAACCCGCTCCAGGCCGTACAACTCGGATTTCACGAGACGGTGGACACACTGCTTCTGACATACCTCACGCTCGATCGGCTCGTGCGCGGCAGCGTGAAGGTGTCGCACTTGAAGGGGCCGGTCGGGATCGCAGAACTCGGTACGCGTGCCGCAAAGCGCGGGATGGCGTATCTGCTCATGGTACTCGGGATCATCAGTGTGAACCTGGCGGTGTTGAACTTCCTGCCGATTCCGATTCTGGACGGCGGGCTGTTCCTGTTCCTGATCATCGAGAAGATCAAGGGATCGCCGGTGAGTGAACGTGTGCAGATTGCAGCAACGTATGTCGGCCTGTTCATCATCGGATCGCTGTTCGTCGTGACGTTTTACAACGATGTGACGGGACTGATCCGCCAGGTGATGTCGTAGGTCGCTTATTAGCCGCGAGGCGAAGTGGTTAGCCGCGAGGCGGAGCCGAGCGCGATGTCATCGTTTCTGCAATAAACGGCCAGACCTGGCTCGGCAATCCCTCCTTGACTGGATTGTTATTGACGTACCGTATTGCCGGACCCACATCGTCGGGATCCAGATAGACGACCCACTGTCCTTTCGCAAAGCACTTTGGAACAGTGCCGTGTTCATCGGCATACTGCTTCAAGGGATGTATGCCCTGCTGCTTGAGTGCCCGCGTTGCACCACCCTTCAACTGCACGACCAACCTCTTTGGATCATAACTGCCAGACTCAAGCACAAGATGGATGTGGTCCGGAACTATTGCACACGCCCACGCCCTCAAGCCGCGCTCCCGGAAGTACTGCCCAAATCCGCCGGCCACCGCGAGACGTTGCTTATGTGTGAGTCGAACAGGGGGATACTTGAGTGAGAGTTTGGTCCGGATTCGCACCGCTGCATCATGCGAATCGGCAGCGACTGATCGCCGCGACTGCGTCCGTGTGGCCCGCCCCCCGGCACGAAACAATTCCCAGGCACCCACGAAGGCTGACCATGATCCTCTTGGATCATTTGGGAGCCAAAATCCATACATTCCAAACACAATATGGTAGCCGACGATCATGCATGATCATAGAAAGAAACGCGCTCCGCTGCGCGTCGCGGCTAACTGACCGAATGACAACCTGTTAGCCGCGAGGCGCAGCCGAGCGCGTGTGTTCTATTGCATCACTTCCCGCTGCACCACCACCGATTTCAGCGCACCATCGCCGCCGGGTAGCACCTGCATTGCCTGCAACCACACGGGCAACAACGGCGTGCCATCGGGAACACGAGCAACAAACCGGGCAATGCCGGATTCGTCGGCAGCGCTATATCCTGCCAATCGTATCGGCGTCGCCAGATCCAATGTAATATCCAACTGCGGGACGAACGTCGAACCTCGGCCTGTAAAGCTGTACAGGAAGAAGACAGCATGCGCCGGGAGACAACCGCTGGCGGTGATCTGTGCAGGCTGCCCTCGCACAATGGCGCTGACCTCGAGCCCGAGCAGATCGAACGGATACTGCCAGACGATCTGCCCGGCAGCGTCCACCTCGAACAGTGACTTGCCGGCGTTGTACAGCGTGTGGCCTGTTGCCAGTCGATCGGAATCATAACTCATGCCCCCGGTGGCATGCTCCCACACAACGTTGCCGGCCGGTGTCACTTCGAGCAATCGTCGGTGGTTGCTGTCGTTAATCAGTGTGTTGCCGTTATCCAGACGATCCGCATCGCGCGCCCAGGAGAGGCCGTCGGCATACTCCCAGACAACGGTGCCGCCTGCATCCACCTCAATGATCCGATTGTTATTGGAATCGCAGATGATCGTGTTCCCGTTGTCGAGACGATCACCGTTATGCGGGCCGAAGAGGTGGCTCCCATCCCGGCCGGCCACGCCGGTGATTCCAAACTGCCAGACGATGACACCGTTCTCATCACACTCAAAGACGCGATGGTTATCCCGATCGGTAATCAGCCGGTTGCCGTTGGCAAGCAGGTTCGCATCGTTCGGATACCGAAGATCGCTGCCGTCGCTGAACACGAGTGCCTCGGTATTCCACATGATCGCACCGGCACTGTCGATCATGATGACGCGGTTGTGGCCGGTGTCGGAGATGATCATCGAGCCGTCAGGCTGCAGGTCTGCATTGTGGGCCCAGCGGAGGCCGGTTGTGTACGACCGGACAATGGTGCCGTTGCGGTCGATTTCAAAGATACCGCCGCCGTCGTATGCCTGGCTGCGACCGGCATCAGTGACCAGCAGATTGCCGTTGTCGAGCAAGTCGACGTCGGCCAGTGTTTCCGAGGCGTATTGGTCAGCCAAAGCCGTGACCGACGATACCCAGCAGGTCAGGGCAATCGGCCAGACAACACAGAGAACGCGCATCGCATTCGCCGCAGGCAATGACAGGCTTCGCGGTGCTAACCAGAGCATGAGGTCCACTCCTTCAGTTCGTCCATACATAGGAGATAACACCATAGCGTTGCCGACTATTGCATGACCTTGACGGCGATATCGAAGTGGCGAGCACAAGCCGCAAAAAAGGGCTGACCCGAACGAGGTGGCGACGGTACCATCCCGGGTACCTGTGACGGCTGCGGTCCGGCAGGATACGACTGACACCCCACCAATCCGGAAGGATACACCGATGGAAGCACTGCAAGCACTGACCGGCAAATGGGAGGGCACTACCTGCACCTGGTTCCGGCCTGGGGAACTCGGCGATGAATCACCGACCACCGGTGAGTTTACGCCGCTGCTCGACGGGCGATTCATGCGACACACCTACGAGGGGAGCATGCAGGGCAAGCCGTTGACCGGTGAGCAGACGATCACCTTCAGTTCAGGTGAAGGCAAGTACCAGATTTCATGGTTCGACAGTTACCACATGAACTCCGGGCTCCTGTTCTCGGAAGGCGAGAAGACCGAGAACGGCTTTTCGGTGCTGTCGCACTACCGCATGGCACCCGATCAGCCTGCCTGGGGCTGGCGAACCGAGTTTACCTTCATCGACCATGACCACGTCACGATCACAGCGTACAACGTGACCCCAGACGGCCAGGAGGCCAAGGCGGTCGAGACGGTGTATTCGCGCGTCACGTGAGACTTATGATGATGATCGGTGAGTCGGGTTCCGTCGGTCGCTCGGCCGGGGGGCTATGAGCGTTCGAGGACGACGTCGTACCCGCAGGGCTGGCTGCTGACGATTGCGTCGAGCCGGCCTCGTGAATGGGCTTTCTTGAACGCGTCGCTGCGGGTCCAGGTGAAGAAGGCGTCGGCCGATTCCCATTCGGTCATTGAGATGTATTCATCGGTCTCGCCCGGGCCGTCCTTGCTCATGGACCAGGATTGCATGAGCATGCGAAAGCGGACAAAGCCCGGCTGCTCTTCGAGGCCGCTGGACTGTGAGAACCGCTCGACGAGCTCGGCTCCTTCACCTTTGCGGACACAGATACGATTCATGGCGATAAACATGGGAAGGCTGTCCTTCTGATGGATCGGCGTGCACAGAGACATCACCCGGGTACGAGTTGGGTGATTGTATCTGAGTACGGCAGCAGCCCGCATCGGTTCGTGAGATTCACGACCGCCTCCTGCCGCACGGTGACCAGCATGCCTGATTATTGATCATCCGGCTCGGCAGCGGAGTCTGTTTTGCCGTCCTGCGTGCCGTCACGCTCAACGGCTGATGCCTGAGCCTGCTGCTGCTGTTGTTGCTGTGCCTGCTGCTGCTGGAGGGCCTGTTGGCGCGCTGTGATCGCCTGCAGCTGGGCAACCCGGGCACGGCCGGCCATCACGAGGGCCATGCCCACTCCGCCACTTGCCAACAGCAGGATGCCGGCCACGACACCGGCGATCACCATGCGGTGCTTTCTCGGTGCATCCGTGACAGGCGGCCGAATCCCGTGGTTCGCAAACTCGGCCCCGCATTCCGGGCATCGAGTCGCTTGCCCGATTGTCTCGACCAGGTTGTAATCGCAACGATAGCACGTCGGATACGGCTGACCGGCGGGCTTGCGGCGCATCACCAGCATGGTCGCAATTCCGGCCACGATGGCACAGATGAGTATGAATAACGGCACAATAGCGATCATCATACGGTTCCTGCCTGTCTATCAGCCCCCGTGTACGATACCCGTAGATACTGCCGTCCCGCGTCCTGGCACCGGACTATCTCCGGCTGCTCTCCCTTTTCCCTGCCAGCCAATCATGAAGTTTGCCGGCCGCCCAGGTGTTGATGCATGACTCGGGCTCCAGCCACGCTCGCCGGGCCGTCAGAATTCCATATTCGATATTCTCGAAGTGCCCGTCGGAATGGGCGTCGGTGTCGATGGCGATCAGGCACCCGAAATCCTGCACAGCGGCCCGGACGTGGGTGTCACGCAGATCGAGTCGCTTCCAACTCGAGTTGATTTCCAGGGCAGTCCCGTGCTCGGCTGCGGCCGCGAACAGTTCATTCAGATCCGGATCGAGCCCGGCCCGGCCGTTGATGATGCGCCCGGTCGGGTGCCCGAGGATGTGTACACGGGGATGGGTGACGGCTGCGAGCAAGCGCCTGGTCGCGGCAGCCCGGTCCTGCCGCAACGACACATGCGGCGAGGCCACCACGACATCGAGTTCGGCCAGCAGATCGTCATCATAATCAAGCCGGCCGTCCGGATGGATGTCCACTTCAGAGCCGGCCAGGATCGTGATGCCCTCGGTTTTCTCATTCAGTGCGCGGACGCGCTTGATGTGTCGTCGGAGTCGTTTCGGGTCCAGCCCGTTGGCGATCACTGACGAGACCGAATGGTCCGTGACTGCCAGCGTGTGATAGCCTCGTTTCTGTGCGCTGGCGACAAGTTCCTCAAGCGACTGTTTGCCGTCAGAGGCATCGGTATGTGCATGGAGTTCTGCCTTGATATCGCCACGTGTGATCAGGTGCGGGACCCCCATCCCTTCCGCACAGGCCTTAACCTCGCCCCGGTCCTCGCGCATCTCCGGCGGGATCCACTCGAGCCCGAGTGCAGCAAAGACGTCCTGCTCTGTTTGAGCGGCCGTGGGCTTGATCCCGGCATCCTGCGGGCGTTCGTCCGTCGTGGTGAACAGGCCATACTCGTTGAGCCTCATGCCGTTGCCGATGGCCACTTCACGCAGGCGCACATTGTGGTCCTTCGAACCGGTGAAATACATCAGCGCTGCGCCGAATGCCTCTTGGGGCACAATGCGCAAGTCGGCCTGCATGGTGGCATGCTCAAACCGAATGCGGATCGAGCACTTCGTCTCGCCGCGTGCCAGCACCTGGACGGCCCGCGACTGGGTACAGAACGCTTCGCGCACAGCCTCGGGATCCGTACAGGCAACGAGAATGTCAATGTCGCCGATCGTCTCGCAGCCGCGTCGCAGACTCCCGGCGTATTCGGCCCGCGTAACACCGGATACGGATTTCAAATGCTCGACAAGGGCCAGCGCGATCGGGCGGGCAATCCCGAGCGGGGTGCGGCCGGCTGACTCCTCGGCAAACGTGATCGCCTGCCGAATGTTGTCGATGGTCTTCTTGCCCATGCGCGGGAGGGCAGCCAGTTCCTCGCTGTCGAGTTTGCCCTTCAGGTCAGCAACGCAGGTGATGCTGAGTTGTTCCCACATCAGGCGCACGGTCTTCGGGCCGAGGCCGGGAATCTCAAGCACGTCGAACAATCCGGCCGGTACTTGCTCCATGAGTTCGGTGTGCTCGGCAATCGTGCCGGTGTCGACATACTCGATGATCTTCTCGGCCGATCCCTTGCCGATCCCGTCGATGGCCTTCAGAACCGCCAGCGGCTTGGTATCCTCCTCTCGCGCGCGAGCGATGACATTGGCTATCTGGTCCGCCTGATCGCGGATCACCCGGGCCACGCGCGCCGAGGCATTGACGCGAAATGCATTCTTACCGAGCAGGTCGAGGGCCGCTGCCATCTGCTCGAACAGCCGGGCCAGCTGTGAATTGGTACGATCTGTTTCCGTCATAGCATCTGATTGTATCACCGACCGGCCGGCATCAAAGGTGGCCGTGCAGGGGCGATACCAGACCGGTCAATCTGCTATGATCGTCCATCATCATCATGATAATCCGCGTCACAGGAGGCTCATTGTGACTGAATGGCTGACAACCGAGAACCTGATTGCGCTGGTCACCCTGACCGGCCTCGAGGTGGTCCTGGGCATTGACAACATCATCTTCATTGCCATCCTGACCGACCGCCTGCCGGAGCACCTGCAGAAGCGAGCCCGACAACTCGGTCTGCTGCTGGCCATGGTGATGCGCATTGTGCTGCTGTTTGCCATCAAGTGGGTCATGGGGCTGACCACCACGCTGTTTACCGTCTTCGACCATGACGTGACCGGGAAGGACATGATTCTGGTTCTGGGTGGTCTTTTCCTCATTGGCAAAGCAACCATCGAGATTCACGAGAAACTTGAGGAAGTCAGTGAGGACGACATCCTGCCGGATCAGAATGACGTGCCGAGTGCAGGAGTCTCGCTGTGGGGCGTCATGATTCAG
The DNA here is from genome assembly GCA_013112555.1 of Planctomycetota bacterium. Lineage (GTDB taxonomy): Bacteria > Planctomycetota > Phycisphaerae > Phycisphaerales > UBA5793 > PNC21. The sequence continues at coordinate 190,342 of JABFGK010000002.1, forward strand.
ATCATGCTGCTTGACATGGTGTTCTCACTCGACTCCGTGATCACAGCCGTCGGCATGGCGCGCAGTATTGCCATCATGGTGATTGCCGTCATGCTGGCCGTCGGCATGATGATGATCTTTGCCGATGCCATTGCCGAGTTCGTCAAGCGGAACCCGACACTCAAGATGCTGGCACTTGCATTCCTGATCCTCATTGGCGTCGTGCTCGTTGTCGAAGGGGCGCACATCGAGATTGCCGACGGGCAGGAAGTCAGGGAAATCGGCATCAACAAGGGATACGTGTATTTCGCCATGGCATTCTCGCTCGCCGTCGAACTGCTGAACCTGAAAGTGATCAAAGGGATGATCCGGCAGCGGCGGAAACGAGCAGCAGCCCGGCGCAACGGGGCCGATTGATGACGAGCCCGGCGGCAGTCCGATCAAGAAGGCGACGGCGACGACTCCGATTCGCCTCACGGGGAGCGTTCAAGCGTCTGTCTTTCCTGGCCGTGTTCCTGGCCGCTGCGTTAACGATCGGATGGGTTTTCATGATCCGAATGCCGGGCTCTTCGCACACCGGCCCGCTGCCGCCGCTCACAGCCCATCAGCAACAGGTCCGCGATGAGCTCGAGCGTGATGTGCGGCTGCTGTCGGAGACGATCGGGCCGCGCCACGTCTTCGAGTATGACGCGCTGGTCAGCGCAGCCGAGTTCATCGAACGGTCATTGTCGGATGCCGGTTACACGCCTGCACGCCAGGAGTACGAGGTCAACAACCGGGTGGTCTGGAATATCGAAGCGGCCCTGACCGGCACCGGCACGCCGGACGTCGCCTCGGAGATCGTCGTCATCGGCGCGCACTACGACTCCGTGCAGATCGGGATCGGAGACGACTGCCCCGGCGCCAACGACAACGGCACGGGCGTGGCAGCCGTGCTGGCTCTGGCACGCCACTTCGCCGAACACCCGCCGCTGCAGCGCACGATTCGTTTCGTCCTGTTTGTGAATGAGGAGCCGCCGTATTTCCAGACGAGCGACATGGGCAGCCTCGTGTATGCCCGAGCCTGTGCACAACGAAACGAGCGGATCGCGTCCATGCTGAGCCTCGAAACGATGGGCTACTACACCGATGAGCCGAAGAGTCAGCAGTACCCGGCCCCGTTCGGGATGCTCTATCCGAACACGGGAAACTTCATCACATTTGTCGGCGACATCGGAGCCGGATCGCTCGTGCGCCAGGCCATCGGTGTCTTTCGAGAACACGCCCAGTTCCCGTCCGAGGGTGGGGCGCTGCCGTCGTTTCTTCCCGGAGTCGGCTGGTCGGACCACTGGTCGTTTCGGCAACAGGGGTACCCGGCGATCATGATCACAGACACAGCCCCGAACCGGTATCCGTACTACCACACGGAAAACGACCTAGCCGACCATCTCGACTTCGATCGGTTGGCGCACGTTGTGACCGGGTTGGAACCCGTAGTGGTGAGCCTGGCAACCAGCAGGTAGTGCGCGAGTGCGCCTTACTTGGACGGTCTGGACTTCTCGCCGGACGTGACATCGGCAGCCAGATCGCCCAGCGACACGGGATCGAGGGTCATGGAATCACTTGTCCACCACAGCCCGCCGCCGTTGCCGGTCTCGTCCGGGCGGGCCACAGTGACACCGCTCAGTTCGAGCCACATGACATTGCGCCCGGTATCGACCCGGATGCGGGCACGGGAGGCAAACAGCACCTGGTCGCCCCCGCTGACACGCACCTCGAACAGTTCGCTCGTCAGTGGGTCAAACCGCTCGGCACTGACGTGGCGCCCGTTGTAGTCGAATCCCCCAACCATCGCTTTGGCCAGGCTGGCAGCCACTTCTGATACCGTCTTGGGCGAATCGGCATCGGACCCGCATCCGGCACAGAATACGAGCGTCAGGCACACGAGGGCTGGGACCACAGCCAGGCACCGTGTGAGAAATGCACGGCAGCCACCACATCCATGCATGAGAGTGAATCGGCAACGTTGCATGTGCCATATATCGGTCGTGTTTCATCCGGTATTCAGAGACTGTAAGAGAACACAGCAGAATGTGCCTGCAGAGGGCGTCCGGCGCGAACGTGCTCGGCACAACCGTTCCAACTTGGTGGATTGACGTGCTTATCGGGCGAGATCGGCGCACATGACGGGCCCACATCGTGAAAAAAACTTGTTGCTGCAGGAGCGTGCCTTTGATCGCCAGACCCAATCTCACTGGTATTATTCTGATGTATCCTGGAAGACAGGATCTGTCGAGGTACTTCGTCAGGCGACAGGCATACCCTGAAGTATTGTGTGCCGCACCGGCGAGGAACGGTTGGTCACGCTGCTGAGAACTTGGGAACGTCACGCTCCGACCGTTCTCGATACTCGCACACACTCGATCAGCCAGCAGGCGCGCGGCCGGTGTCACAGCATGTGCAGGGCCGCGCGTTGTTTTTTGCAGCACCGACACGGCACGACCGGAATGCGATCGAGTCAGACGATTCACACGTATCACAGGACTGAGAGCAATGACGGACGCAACACCGCCGACCGAGGCACGACTCGCTGATGCACAGGTCCGCAACGACGCGCTGGCCATGGCAGCCGTCCAAGACGTGACGCATGGGATGATGGTCGGGCTCGGCACCGGACGAGCGGCGTCACGAGGCATTCAGGCACTGGCGGCCAGGGTGCGCGACGGCGAGCTCGAACGCATTGTCACCGTGGCCACCAGCATTCGATCGGCTGAGTTGGCACGGTCACTTGGGCTGTCCGTGGTGCCGATGTCCGATGTCACCCGTGTTGACCTGCTGTTCGACGGGGCGGACGAAGTGGACCCGAACCTGTGCATGACCAAAGGCGCCGGGGGGGCCATGACGCGCGAAAAGATCGTGGCCGAGGCGGCCGATCACTGCATCTACCTCATCGATGAATCGAAACTCGTGGATCACCTCGGGACACGTTTTCCGCTCCCGGTCGAGCTGCTGCACTTCGGGGTGCAGGCGGTCATGGCCCGACTGCGCGCCGTCGGCCTCAACCCCTGTGTCCGGCCGGCCGCCGCTGCCGACGATGAATCGGCACAGCCCCCCACTACCTGACGGACGAAGGGAATCTCGTGCTCGACTGCGCCTACCCGGATGTCGCTGCCCCGGGATCGCTCACGCTCAAGGATCTGTCCAATGCGATCGACCTGATCCCCGGCGTGGTCGGCCACGGTCTGTTTGTGGAGCAGGCTGATGTCGTGATCATCGAGAATGCACAGCGCACTGAACTGACGATTCGCACACGGTCCTGATCAGGCGACCATCGTTATGGCAATCCCTGGGCGGCACAACGGGCATTGAACATGCGCCCGGGCAATGACCGGCCTTCACCGGCCAGGTGCGCGGCGATGACTCGGCCCGCCTCAATGAGTTGATCAAAGTCGATCCCGGTGTCGATCCCCATCCGATGCAGACAGTACACGACGTCCTCGGTGGCAATGTTGCCGGCCGCTCCGGGTGCATACGGGCAGCCGCCCAACCCGCCGACGGAGCAGTCGAAACGGGCCACACCGAGTTCCATGGCGCGCACAATGCATGCCAACCCCGTGCCGCGCGTGTCGTGCATATGCAGCGTCGTCGCGGCAGGCTCGACCACAGTGCCGACGGCATCATACAGGCGGTCGATATCGGATGGGACGGCCACCCCGATCGTGTCGCCAAGATCAATCTCATCAACCCCGGCATCCACGAGGTGCCGACTAACCTCGGCCACCTGCTGCGGGTCCACCGGCCCTTCATACGGGCAGGCAATCGCGCACGAGATGTAGCCGCGAATCTGCTTGCCGGCCTTCTTCGCTTCGGCAATCACCGGGACAAAACGAACGATCGACTCGTCAATCGTGGCATTGACGTTTCGGCGGTTGAATGTCTCCGAGGCAGCGGTAAACACCGAGATCTTCTCGACCTCAGCCTGGAGTGCGCCTTCAAGACCCTGCATGTTCGGCACGAGCACGCTGTACACGATGCCGGGCACACGCTTGATTCGAGCCAGCAGGTCGGCGGCGTCAGCCAATTGCGGGACCCACTTGGGAGAGACGAAGCTCGAAACCTCGATCTCGGCCGGACGGGACGCCGACAGCGCATCAACCAGCCGAACCTTGACGTCCGTCGGGATGGTGCCCGGCTGGTTCTGCAGCCCGTCTCGTGGGCCGACTTCGGTGATTCGAACTGTTGACGGAATCGTACTCATGCCTGTTCAAAGCCTGCGGTGGCACCTCTCGTCGCTGAGCATAGACGAATCGTGATTGCCGAGCCGCTTTCCTTGTATTGAATCGTCAATTCACCCCGACGACTGGACGATGAGAGGTCTGGTATGGTGATGGATCAGGAAAGCCCTCGCAAACAGGGGATACCTGCACATTATCTGCCGGAATTCAGTATAACCGCATACCAGGTATCGCCTTGCGACTGAGTCAGAATTACAGACCCTGCGTGCAATCCAATCGAAAGTGACTGTCTCATGAATACGAAGCCGGCCCGAAATAGGTTGTTCTGCCCCATCGGAATCCGCCATGCGTGCTGCGCGATGGCCGGGGCAGCTGCGATCGTTGTCAGCGCCCCTGATGCCAGTGCGACCTGGTCCATTGTCATCGTTGACACGAGTACACACGAGGTGGCCATCGGGTCCGCAACGTGTCTGACATTTTATGACCTGAAGCAGCTATCACCGGTTGTGATCGTCGGAATCGGGGCTGCGGCAGCCCAGGCACAGATTGACAGCGGGGCCAGTAACCGCAGTTTCATCCATCAGAAAATGTACCTCGGTTGGGACCCGGCCGACATCATCATCGGCCTCGAAGGACAGGACCCGTCCCATCAGAGCCGACAGTATGGGATTGTTGACGTCCAGGGACGCGCGGCCACGTTCACCGGGACGAGTACCTATGGCTGGTCAGGCGGCGTGACGGGGCAGGTCGGGACGCTCGTGTACTCCATTCAGGGCAACATCCTCACCGGCGAGTGTGTCATCCAGGAAGCCGAGCAGGCCATTCTCAACACACCCGGCGACGTACCGGAGAAACTGATGGCTGCCATGGAAGCAGCCCGCGACACCGGCGGGGACGGGCGCTGCTCCTGTAAAGACGGCGGGGCGGAAGATTGCGGATGCCCGCCGCCGGTGTTCGACAAGTCGGCCCATATCGGCTACATGGTCGTGGCTCGAATCGGCGATATCGACGGCACCTGCGGCAACCAGGATGGATGTGCCAACGGCGACTACTTCATGTCGTACAACCTGGCACGCCAGAATGCGAATGACCCGGACCCCGTCTTCCAACTCCGTGATCTGTTCAATGCCTGGCGCACCGATCTGGTCGGCCGACCGGACGGCGTGCAATCGGTTGTGACCGTCGATCAGCCGACCCTCCCGCCCGACGGCGAGGCCACCGCAATGCTCGACATCACGGTGCTCGACTGGCAGGGCAACCCGATTGACGTGCCGCTGGCCGATATCTCCGTGTCACGCCACGACACAAGTGCCGGCGTCACGACGCTCGGCCAGATCATCGACCTCGGCGGGGGACAGTATCAGATGGAAGTGACGGCCCGTATGCGCGAGGGCACGGATCGATACGTCTTTGTGGTCGACGACGGCATCCGCCCCGTCACACTCACGCCCTTGCCGGAGATCCGGGTGGAAGTCCCGCAGGGCTCGTTCAGATTGCTTGATCCGATCCCCGGGTTTTCCGGCCAGGAAAACACACTCTGTGTTGAGTCAGGCGTTCCGGGTTCACGCACGCTGTTCCTGTACAGTTTGACGGAGGGGATGTACGACACGGTGTGCGGCCCGTTGTCACTGCAGCCGCCCACACTGGCCGGCCAGACGACGGTCGCAGCGGACGGGACAGCGTGTATTGTGATCGGTGTGCCTTCAGGCGCCCGCGGCAAGACGGTGTATATGCAGGCCGTGCAACGGCCGGACTGTGCAAGATCGAACGCCGTCCGCTGGACATTCAATGCGCAGTAGCAACAACAAGCCGCGCACGTGAGTAAGCGGGCCCCATCGCCTCCGACGAGCCGCGCACGTGAGTAAGCGGGTTCTTATCGTCCTACATGGGTCTCCACATTCAAACGAGATTTCCTCTGGACAGCCATACTCATTTGTGGTACCTTGTAAAGTGGGGATGGGCGAGACGCCCGTGCCACCGACGGGAGTGGAGAAGATGGATTACCGCGTTCGGAGCAATGACGGAGTCTCGTAGTAGGTCAGGTTGAAACCTGACCTTGATACACGACCTGACCTGGAGGGGCGAGAGCGAGAGACTTGGGAAACCAACAGATTGGGAGGCCCGCTCCCTCACGCGCGCGGCTTGTCGGAGTGTGTTACGACCACCCCTTCGGGGTGAGGAGAGGTTTTTGTGTGCGATCCCTTCCGGGGGTGGCGCTCGTCTCCGACTCGCTTCACCCCCGGCTACACACGATCACCGCTTCGCGGTGAGGAAGCGCGAAGATCGTTCGAGGGTAGGGGCACATTGCATGTGCCCCGAATCCGTAGGGTGGGATAAGCGAAGGCAACGGAGCGAACCCCACCGGCAAGGACTGACTCCGACGAGCCGCGCACGTGAGTAAGCGGGCTCCCCCGGTGGGACGGGCGTCTCGCCCGTCAGTCCAGCACCGTGTCAGGACTCGTACCTCGTCCTGGCCTACGACTGCTGAACCGTACTTCTGATAGCACAGCCCGGAGGAAGTGACTGCTATGACACATACAAGAAGCCGATGGCTACCAGACACTATCCTGTTGGCGATGACTGTGCTCTGCACGTCCGGCACAGCCCTATGCGACATTGATCCATTTGCCATTATTATGATTCCAGACGATGGAGGGACATACACGACGGCACGTGGCATCAACAACCTCGGTGCAGTGACCGGGTCGTCGAGTCTGGATGACTATGCCTATATCTTTCACAACGGGCGCATCGAAGTGCTTGACATTCCTGATGGCATGGTAGATTCCGACGGCTTTGCCATTAACTCGTTTGGCGCTGTGGCCGGCCGCTCGGAGGGGAGCGACTATCGACTGCACGCGACCTTCTGGGATCGTAACACCCCTCCTGTTCTGCTTGGGGACTTTGGCGGCAACTACTCCATGGCGCGGTCTATCAATGATAGCAATCAGATTGTGGGCAGTGCCAGCGATACGGACGGGTTTACGCGCGCTTTCTACTGGGCGGACGGCGTCTTGACAGATCTGGGCACGCTGGGCGGAGACGTGAGCATTGCATACGAAATCAACGAGAACGGGCTCATTGTCGGGTACGCCGAGAATGCTGAAGGAACCAGTCGTGCCAGCGTGTGGCGAGTTGGTGTGATTGAGGAGTTGCCCGATCTTGGTGACAAGTCGTCGTTTGCCTACGGTGTCAATGATCAAAACGAAGTGGTCGGGAGGGTATGGGAGGTACAGATCACGCCCGTCATGTGGAGCCGAGGAGGTATCAAGCGGCTGCAGTATCCGCCGGTGTTTTATGGAGAGTATCACGGTGCTGTGGCAGAACATATTAACAACAACGGTGTGATCACAGGATACATTAATAAGTGGGCCAGCGATTATACACGCCCGATTGTCTGGCCGAGCCCGGATGATATGGCTGTGTCGGTGTACAGGTTACTTCCTCCACTGAGTCGCTGGCACTACATTGGTACCTTGCAGGACATCAACGATCTGAATCAGATCGTGGGGTTTGGCAACTACGGGCCGGGTGACGGAGTGTTCCATAAGCACGCCTTCCTCCTCACGCCTGTCTACCCTTCCTTTGACCTGACCGAGTTCAGTCCGGGTGTTTCCGGCCAGATGAGTACGATTGAAGCTCACAACGTTCCGCCGGGCGCGACCGTCCACTTTCTCGGTGCCCGCTGGGGCGGCGGGGCGTTGATTCCGACATGCGATGTCACAAGGAACGCGCTGCAACTCGAGGACCCGCGCCAACTCGGGACGGCGGTTGCGGACGAAGGCGGTGTGGCAGTCATTGAAGGCCTGATTCCCGATGAGTGGGCCGGCCGGGAGATCCTGTTCCAGGCGTTTGTTCGCGATTCCTGCGAGATCAGCAATCTCGTTGTGCAGGCGTTTGAGTAAAGTGTTGTAGGGTGGGATAAGCGAAGGCAACGGAGCGCATCCCACCGGCAAGGACTTTGGGGGGCACGGGTTACGCTGAGTCGTATTCGCACGGGTTCTCCCTCGTTTCACTCGGGGTAACCCGTGGCACCCGGCGAGGGGCTTACCGGAACCCGCTCCCTCACGGTCGCGGCTCGTCGATCCAGGGACGGGCGAGACGCCCGTGCCACCGACGGGAGTGGAGGAGATGGATTCCGGTCTACACGGGAATGACAAGTGAGGTCGGGCTGTTGGGTCCTGTCAGGACTCGTACCTCGTCCTGACCTACTACTCCCGACCCCTTATTCCATTCCCCCTGACAAATCATCCCATCGCCAGCCCATCCAGGGACGTGATCCCGATCGGTTCCTGCGCAAAAAACGGTTCAGCCGACGCCGTCCCCATGCGCGAACCGAAGTACACACCCATCGCATCAATCGCCTTCAGAATCTGCCGATTCTTCTCCGGCAATACAAACTGAGTGTGATACGCCTCGATCGAATCGTGCTTGCGCTGTTCATACCCGGTCGTATCAATGAGAAAACTCGGATTGTGCACCTTGCGCAAGTGCATGGCATAGTAAAAGAACAGCCAGCGCGGGTAGATCGGCGGGCCCGCTTGCGCCCACGGCTCATCAATCTTGGATAACTTCGCATCGAATCGGGCATCAATCGTTGCCCGGCCGACGGCTACATGATCCGGGTGGGCATCATCGAAGTAGACGCTGAAGACGATCTCAGCCTGATGCTCGCGAATCGCTGCGGCAATCGCATGACGCAACGCAAGTGTGTGCTGAACTTCGCGATTCGGGAAGCCGAGCAGTTTCCGTTTCACGCCCAGAATCTCAGCCGCCTTGGCAGCCTCGACGGCGCGCGTCTCCGGGTCGCCGTAGGGCGTCGGCTCGCCGTTGGTCACATCAATCAGAAGCACATTGTGCCCCTGCTCGACGAATCGGGCGATTGTGCCGCCCATACCGATTTCCTGATCGTCCGGGTGCGGTCCTATCACGAGTATGTTGGCCATCATCCTGCTGCTTCCACGCGGTCACTTCGGTTGTGTGGGCACACGTCCCCGTCGAGCATGCCTGTCGGCCCATCATAGCCGCGGATTCTCGGCACTCAGCCCCGGGACGGATTGAAGGCTGCAGCGCCAGTGTCCGATATGATGTCCAACCAGACCACCCTGATTACCACGGGAAGGCCATGTCCAATGGCATCGACTTCAACCAATAGCACCACATCCTGCGATTCATCTGCCGGCGATATCAAACGTATCGGCATCCTGACCGGCGGCGGTGACTGCCCGGGGCTGAACGCGGTCATCCGGGCTGTCACCAAGACGGCCATTATGAACCACGGGTACGAAGTCTTCGGCATCGAGGACGGCTTCCTCGGGCTCGTGCAAAACCGGATCACCCAACTGACCGGGGATTCGGTCTCCAATATCCTGACCGTCGGCGGCACGATCCTCGGGTCATCCAACAAGTGCGACCCCCTCCACTACTACACCGGGACCGATGACGACGGCAAGCCGATCCACAAGGACGTGACCGACCGCTGTCTCGATCACATTCACCATCATCATCTCGATGCACTCGTTGTCATCGGCGGCGACGGCACGATGTCCGTCTCCAAGGCGTTTGTCGAAAAAGGCATAAACTGCATTGGTGTTCCCAAGACGATCGACAACGATCTTGTCGGCACGGATATCACGTTCGGATTCCAGACGGCCGTCGAAACGGCCTCATGGTGCATCGACCGAATTCACACGACCGCAGCAAGCCATCACCGGGTCATGGTGGTCGAAGTGATGGGGCGAAATGCCGGCTGGATTGCGCTGCACACCGGTGTGGCCACCGGTTCGGATGTCATCCTTATCCCCGAAATCCCGTTCGATTACGACGTCATCTGCGGCTTCGTGCAGGATCGGCAGCGGCGCGGCAAACGCTCGTCCATCATCTGCATTGCCGAGGGTGCGACGCCGAAGGGCGGCCAACAGGTGGTGCGCGAACTCGACCCGTCGAGCCCGGACCCCGTGCGGTTGGGCGGCATCGGCAAGGTGGTGGCGGACACGATCGAGGAATGCACCGGGATCGAGACCCGAACCACCGTGCTCGGCCACATCATCCGCGGCGGCACACCGGTCCACAACGATCGGCTGCTGGGCACGCGCTACGGCTATCACGCCGTCCGGTTACTCAGTGAAGGGAAACGGAATCGCCTCGTGGTCATGCGGAACCACTCGGTGACCGATGTCTCGATTCTCGATGCAGCCAACAAGCAGCGCATCGTGCCGCTTGATGATGCACTGATCGAGTCAGCCCGTGCGGTTGGCACCTGCTTCGGCGATATCCCGTGTTGTCGGAAAGATCGGTGAGCACAGAGACGGTCGATCAATCGCTCTGACGGAGTTCCGGGGAGAAGGCACTGTCGAATTCACGGTCGCGCACCGGCTTGGCGGGGCTGCCGACGCAGATCTTCCAGGCAGGCAGATCGTTAAAGACGTTGGCGCGAGCCCCGACGACCACGCCACGACTGATCCGCACACCCGGACCGACAAAGACGTCGGCCGAGACCCAGACGTCATCCTCAATCACAATCGGTGGCTTCAGCAGCGGCATGTCTGAGCGGGTGAAGTCGTGCGAGCCGGCACACAGGTGTGCGAACTGACTGATCGTCACGCGCTCCCCGATTGATACCGGCCCGAGACAGTACAAAATGGCAAAGTCGCCGACGATCGACTGCCTCCCCACCGTGAGATTCCATGGCACCTCAATCGTCGCAGTCGGCCGAATGCGCGCAGACTTGTGAACCTGGGCACCGAACAGGCGCAGCAGGAAGTTCCGCCAGCGATACAGCGGCCTCGGGCTCCAGTGAAACAGCGTCGCTTCGGTCAGATACCACAGCATGCGCCCGATCTTTTCCCACATGGACCACGGGCTCGTGTGGCGGGCGACGATGGCCTCGTCGTCGATTTCGGTCGATGGCACCGGAGGCGGGGGCAACCGCGTTTCAGTATCGGCATGCACATCGCCGCTGGAATCCGGTTTGCTATCCATCGCGCCCATCCTGCCTGTTTGATCCTGAACGGGTGAATCGGCTTGCTCCACCATGGCGAGCGGCCCACTCTCCGTACTCATCGCCTCCCCCTTCTTCCCGACGATTTCACGGTACTTCGCCGTCGCACAGAACTCATACCAGGCGAGCAGCCGGCACATGACGTACCCGGGATACCCGTCCAGGAATCCGCCCTTGATCACATACGAGTACAAGAACCGGAACGTCGGCCGAAACGGCAGCCAGGTGGTCTTGGCCTTGAGCCAGCGCCGACGTGCGACCGGCCCGCCGAACATCGTCGGCCTGATATTCCCGCCGTAACCGACCTGCATCGCATGCGCTTCCCAGGTGGCATACCGGTTGTGTTTTTCCACCCAGGCCGCCACGTCGGGATACGCGTAATGCAGGAATTCATGGCGCAGGTACCCGGCTTCCCCGGTTGACAAAACGACATGCTCGTGGACTTCGTTGTCCCCCGAGCCGGTATCGCCCAGCGTGCCGAACCGCTCGTAGCGCCCGAGTTTGTGCTTGAACAATCGAACATTCCAGGACGGGTAGTAGCCGCAATGGCGAATCCACTTGCCCATGAACATGAAGCGGCGATTGATCCAGTATCCATCCCCGCAACCGTTGCCACGTGGGTAGTTGCCGGACACCACCTGCTCGATTTCGCGAGCCAACTCCGGCGTCATGTGCTCATCGGCGTCCATGATGAGGACCCACTCGTTCTTCCAGCCGATGCGGGCCAGCGCCCAGTTCTTCTTTTTGGGCCAACCGTCCTGTGAGAGGTGGAACTGATACACCTCGCAGCCCATCGCCTGGGCCAGCGGTACGGTGTGATCGCGCGATTGCGAATCGACGACGGCTATCTGTGAAGCCCACTGCAAGCGACGCAGGCACTCGACCAGATTCTGCTCCTCGTTGAGCACCGGCACGAGCACGCTCACCGGGACTGATCCCGCCTCAGGCCAGCGCCCGGGCGGCGGGTCAAAGGACGTCGGGCAGCGTTCATAGATCTCATTCGTCAGAGCATGGCGCGGCTCCGGCTGGGCGGCACCCCCTTGCTCCAAACTGGGAATAAGCGATTCGGATTCGGGCATGCCCGATGAGGCAAGGTCACGCGCACCGCCACCGCTACCCGCCTGGGCAGTCAGACATTCCTCGCCCACCGGTACGTCAAGATGGCTCTGGTCGGTCTTGCTCACGCAGCCTCCCCGCCGACAGATTGACACATGGCCTCATCGCTGCCATTCGGACGCGCTTCATCGTGCACCGTGTGTTCCGTTCCTGTCTGGCTCCGCTCCTGCTGCTTGCCCACGCCGTCTCCGTTCCCGCCGCACGACCGCTTCGTGCCGGTCACGACTTCCCGAATCATCCGTTCGATCGAAGCGCAGGCGATTGAGCGATCATATCGCTGTTCCAAGGCCGTGCGGCCGTTGCCGCCCATCTGTGCAGCCAGTTCAACGTCAGCGGCGAGTCGCCTGATGTGATCCACCAGCCGGGATGCCTCCCCGATCGGCACGACCCACCCACAATCCTCCTCATTGACAACCCGCCCGATCTCGCTCTCAGGAGGCCCGACGAACAGCACCGGGCGACCCGCGGCCAGGATACCGAATAACTTGCACGGCACGATCAACCCCTGGGCTCCCTCAATCATCGAGATCAGATGAACATCACCCAATGTCAGTAGATCGTTGAGCCGTTCGCGCGGCTGATACGGCTCAAACCGCACGTTCGTCAGCCCGTATGACTCAGCCTGTTGCTTCACTTCATCCGTTCTGGCCCCGGCACCGACAAACAGGAACTCGATCGATGAGTCGTGCGGCTGATCGTTCAGGAGCCGGGCTGCCTCGACAAAAGTCGCGGCATCGTGCATCATCCCGAAGTTGCCGGAGTACATCACGATGAACCGATCCGTCAGCCCCCACTCTGTGCGATATGGGTTCGAGGCACCGTCCGACCCGGCCGGCGTCACTTCATTCCGGTCGGCCCAGACGTTGACAATCGTGATCCGGTGCGGGTCAATCCCCTTGGCAACAAGGCGATCGCGCATGCAGCGCCCAAGCGCGATCGTCCGATCAGCCCGACGAAGGATCGACCGGTGAATGCGCTCCAGCACCCGCGTGAGCCAGGCATTCGGTTTCATCATGCCGTACAGCACGGGGACGTCGGGGTACAGGTCCATTGCCCAGTAGATGAGTTTCGTTCCATAGGCCCAACGCATGAGCAACCCGATCAACGCCACGAACGGTGGTGTTGTGAAGGCAATGCAGACGTCACAGGTCGGCAGCGTCAGCACCTTCCAACCGGCCAGAATGTACCACAGCACAAAGTCGATCAGCCGCCCGAGAATGCCGGAGGACTTGCCGAACAGGCTGAAGCCGACGCGGTGGATCTCGATGCCGTCCACGTTCTCGTAGGCGTCCAGGGCAGCACCCTTGCGGCCGTAGATCGAGCGCGATGAGACGGCCACCACCTGATGACCCTGGGCGACCAGATGACGCGCCAGATCGGTGCCATGCTGAGCCGTGGCAGCCACGTCCGGGTAGAACGTCTGGTTCAATAGCAAAACACGCATGCGCTGGAGTCCCTCAGGCGGCGGCAGTGGGCGGCGGCTGATAACCAAATACGTCAGAGGCCTTGCTTTTCATCGACTGTGCCCCGTCTGACCTTTGACGCGAATGAAGCAGGAACACGATGTACGCAGCCGCAGGGCACACACACAGCAGGCTACTCTGCGTGCCCGACGCTACCCACCGTCGGCAGCAGGGGCTGCACGCGCCTGGCGATCGGCGTTGAGTCGGTCCATGATGATGGGGACGGCCGGCGGGATCCGGCTGCTGCCGGAGGTCCAGTTGCGAATCATCGAGAGGTGATTCCCATCGACCATCGTGAAGTCATCAACGGCATCAAGCCGGGCTGAATCGAGTGTGACACACCCATCCCCGACGCCGCCGACCAGTTCGGTGAATGCCTGCCCGGTCTCGTCAAGTGGCTCATTCATGGCATCCGGTGTGATGCCTTTGAGGCGCTGCTCAAGTTCCGAGACGGCATCGGCAGTAATCGGCGATGCCATCCCGGCGATAATCGTCAGGTGCACCCCATCCGGCATCGGCCGGCTGTTGAGTTCGGTGAGATACGGGCTGCCGGGTTTCAAGTCGTCGGCCGCCTCGCCCGAGCCGTCGTACAGGGCCCCAAGCAGCAGCCCCTCACCACTGAGTGCTCGCTCGAACTGCTCGCGAATCTCGGTCGCGATGCGCAACTTCGCCAGTGTGGAGCCGTGGTTCGGCGTGCCCACCATCACGAGTCGCTGCACATCCGGGTAGATTTCATGGCCGGACCCGTGCCCAGCGTAGTACTGCGGGTTCGTCAGGATCTCCCGCGAGACCAGGCCGCCCATACTGTGCGTCACGAGGCTGATGCGCTCGATGCCGGCTGCCTTCAACTGTGCAAAGTTCTGCGCCACATCGTCAGCCGAGTCGAGGATTGCCTGATCATTCGGGTAATCGAGTTCAAGCACGAAGTAGTCTTCTTCGAGCAGTGGCGGGATGACGGAACGCCATAACTTCCCCGGTTCATCGAGGCCGTGAATCAGAACGACTGCATGCGTCGGCAAACCCTCGGCCGCGTCCGAAGTGACAAAGGCGTCAAACGGCATTTCCGACCCGTCGGCCCGGTGCACCGTGATTCCGAACTGCGCCTGGGCTGCAGCCGCTGCATCAGGGAAGATGGTGCCGAGCAGGCGACGGAGCCCTTCCTGCATCTGCGACCGATCACGTCGCAGGCGCCACTGGTCGATTTCCATGACCATCTGATCGTCTGTGACGTCAAACGCCACGACGCCGCGTGTCACCTGTTCGATTGCCATCAGGCCCAGACCCGTCTGCCCTCCCTTGACGGGAATCTGCCACTTGATTGCCTGGGTGATCGCCGACCCGTTCAAGCCGAGTTCATCGCCGAGAACCCCGAGCATGACCCCCAGGTCCAGCGCACCGTCACTGAGCGGGATCACCACGCGCTTAATCGTCGGATCGTCAGACTCAACCTGGGTGGCGACCACGGACATCAAGGCCCCGTCACCGTTGGATCCGTCGGACGCGGTCGCTGCAGGCATCTGCTCACTGCCGCCTGATGAGGCTGTTGCCTGCCCGGCTGCGGGCGTGTTCGAGTTCGGACCCGGAGTCGGCGACAGCATCCAGGCACCGGTAATGACGGCCACCGAGACGGCTGCCAGGCCCAGAATCAGTACGACGACAACCACCAGTACGATGGTCAGAGCCGAGCCGGTGCACACACCGGGCTGCCTGCTATTTGAGTGAGTATCAGTCGCCTTCGAAGTCAACATCCGCATCAGTTCGTCCCACTTGATTGGTTGAGCAGTTTCTCAAACATGCCCTGCTCTTTTTCCTTATACGTGCTGAAACGTTGTTGGAGTTCCTCCAGAAGGAGTTTCATGTCCGGAGAATCGGGATCGGTTGAGGCCCCCTGGCGAGCCTGCAGTGCCTCGATCGCGATCACGGTGGCGTTCAGATCGGACACCGCCGCTGCATAGGTCCGGACCGATTCATGCAGTTCCGATTCGGCCACTTCGTTCCGACTCGGATCATAGATCAGCTTCCAGGGCTGCGAGCGAATCTCGATCATGGCGAGTTTCAGGAAGTTCGAGGCAATCCGCATGTTCCCGAGGATGCGTGACACCTCAGGCAGCCGGGCGATCAAGCCTTCATCAATGTGCCCGATCACCGTATTGGCCCTCTCCATCGCGCTCTTGCCCTGAGCAATGGCACTGTCCACTTCACCGATGGTGACGCTGTTAAAGTGAGCCGTCGTCTCCTTGAGATTGTCAATGGTCTCCAACGCGCCCGGCCTGGCCAGTGCGAGAGCCTCACGGGCCTCATTGATGGCCAGATCGGCATCGACCAGTACCCGGTCCGCATCATCGACCACACCGGGCACTTTGTCGCTGGCCTGCTCGATGTTCACGGCGATCCGATCGACGCGCGTCATCCACTGCGGCCAGTACTGCTGAATTTCAGCGATCATTTCGCGCACGCGCTCCAGCGAAGACTTGGCAGACTGGACCAACGCATCACCATTCTGCTCGACCAGACTGTTGAACCGGCCGGCCAGTTCCTTCAGGTCTGCAGAGATGTCCTCGACATTGCCCATGATCACCGAGACCTGTTCGACATCGATGCCGGCACTCTTGAGCAACAACGACTCGGCAATATCGCCGGCAAGCATATCGCCCGCGGCCATGGGTTGCCCCGTCCCGAGATTGTCAATGTTCAGCGTGGTCCCACTCCCAATCAGCGGCAGCACCAGACCCACCCGAGCGCCGGTGCGCAGCTCGAATCTCTTTTCCAGCCGGAACGTGGCCAGCACACGCTCCTCTTCCACCATCTGCCCGGGAACCTTGGACTCGACCAGCACCGGCCCAAGCCCGACATCAAGCACCGACCCGCCTCGGATGCCGCCGACGGTCACATCGGACCCCTTCTGCAACCCGGGGACGCCGAGGTTCAACGGGAAGTGGGCGACATACTCGTTACTGCCCATCAGCCCGCCGATGTTGGACAGCAGGTAGGTGACGAGTACAAACCCCACAATGGATGCGAGCACAAAGATGCCCGCAATCGTGTTGTTTCGCTGTCTCGTGCTGGTCGTCATGACTCCGGCATTCCTTTGCTACATCCGCTGACGATCGTCGCGATACCACCTCTGACTCTGAATCCGGTCGCGGCCGGGCTCCCGGCCTTCACTTGGCAATCCGCGTCGGCTGCACGCTCGGCTCCGAGGAGAGCCTCGGCTCCGGCAGACCGATCAGTGCCTCGGCATAGTTGGTCACCTCGCGCCGCTGTGTGATCGGGCCCTCGGCATCACCGCGTACAAACTGTCGAACCGTGGCCTTGTCCTCGCACAAGCCGTCGGCCGGCCGGTCCCGCAGATCCTCGAAGTATGACCGTTCGGCCACCACGAGCATTCGGCCCTTGTCGAGCATGGCCATTCGATCGGCAATCGCAAACGCCGAGTCCATTTCGTGGGTGACGACCACACTCGTCACGCCGAGTTTCCGCGTCAGATCGATAATCAACTTGTCGATCCCGGCACTCGTGACCGGATCGAGACCCGCTGACGGCTCATCGTAAAACAGGATCTTGGGGTCCAGCGCGAGGGCACGAGCAAGCCCGGCCCGTTTCTTCATCCCGCCTGAGATCTGGGCCGGGTACTTCGTGGCATGTTCGCGCAGCCCGACCAGTTCCAGTTTAATCTTGACTTGAATGTCGATAATATTCTGGTCCAGGGTTGTGTGTTCCTGCAACGGCAGGGCCACATTTTCAGCTACGGTCATGGATTGAAACAGGGCCCCGGACTGGAACAGGATACCGAACTGGCGTCGCAGCCGGTTCATTCCGTCCTCGTCCACCTCTGAGAGATCGCGCCCGAGCAGCATCACCGACCCCTCATCGGGTCGGAGGGCACCGATCATGTGCCTTAGCAGGGTCGATTTTCCACTCCCGGACCCCCCCATGACCACCATGATTTCGCCCGGCATGACCTCGAGATCGACGCCGGCAAGCACGGTTCGGGAATCAAACCGCTTGACCAGTTGCCGGACCGAAATGATGGATTCCTGGCTCAACAGATACACCCAACCCAGAAAAGCGTGGCAGCAGGTACCAGTATCGGCCGATATCTATGCCAAACCGCCTTGTAATGAATCATATACCCTGAACATTCCCGGTATGCTGACGGTATCATACTCGTATCTGCCCCCCCTATGATGCGGTCAGACCCATCGACCGCGCACCGGCCCGTGACAGGGACCAGCGGCCACAGGTCAGGTGGTGACAGGGCGAGGGCAAATCGGTAGACAGGCTCGGCCCGGATTCGAGGACACGAAAAGAGAGGATATAGCGATGAAGAGAGCATTCGCGAGTTCCGTGGCGCTTTTGTGCACCGCGGCCCTGATGACATCGTCAGCAATGGCCAGACCCCCGAAAAAGGGGGACAAACTCCCGGCGGTGCGCGTCACTGACCTGCATAACAACGATGAGTACAACGTCGATCTCAATGATCTCGAAGGCTACGTCGTCGTCGTCGAGTTCTGGGCAACCTGGTGTGGACCGTGCAAGCGAAGCATCCCGCATCTGAACGAACTCCATCACGAATATGCCGATGACGGAGTCGTAATTATCGGCGTATCCGATGAGCCGTCTTCCAAGGTGGCACCGTTCATCAAGACCATGCCGATGGACTACATCGTCGCCTCCGGCGGCGGGCAGGCGAACAAGGACTTCGGGATCCGTGGGATTCCGCATGCCTTCGTCGTCGATGCCAAGGGCATCGTGCAGTGGGACGGCCATCCCCAGGACAGCGGTTTCGAGAAGGCCATCGAGAAGGCACTCAAGGACACTCCGCCCACACGACGTCTCGGCGGCGGCCCGGAGCACAACGAGCGCGTCCTGGCCAAGGCGGAAGCCAACCTCAAGGCCGGCGACATCGACGGTGCCCTCGTTTCACTGCGTCGGCTCGACCATGATTCCATCCCTGAGGGCGAAGGCCACGCTGCCAGACTCCGCAGTGTGCGCGGCCAGCTCGAGCCGGTCGCCCGCTCCAAGTTCAACGTGGCCATGGAGGACGTCAAGGCCCAGCGCTACGTCGAAGCCATGACGGCACTCGAGTATGTCGCAACCAAGTTCAAGGGCTTGTCCATCCCGGTGGCCGATCAGGCAGCCGAGCAACTCAAGAAACTCGAGAATGACCCGGCCGTCCTCAAGGCCAAGCGATCGGCAGCCAATGAGAAACTGGCAGCCAACATGCTCAAACGAGCAACCAAGTATGCGGCCGCTGACGAACATGAGGCTGCCTACCGCAAGATGCTCGCGCTGGTCGACAAGTATCCGGACACCGCTGCAGCCGTCAAGGCCCGTGCGCAGGTGGCTGAGTACGAATCTGACGATGAGTTCATTCGTAGCGTTGTGGATCAGGTAAAAGACGAAAAGGGCGGCTAATGCCCCCGACCGGATTGAGCGCTGAGCCGACGGGGCCCCACTTCAGCCCTGACGTGCCGGCACTCTGAATAACCGGTTCATTTGAATACTCGCTGAGAGATGTGGGCATCCGGGAACTTTCCTGGATGCCCGCTTTTTTTTGGAGGGGGGGAAGGGGGACTCGTGACATCATTGATGGTGATGGGCGCACCGGCCCCTGCTGACGCTGTCGGCTCGGATGGGTGTTGCTACCCGTAGTACCGAATCACCCCGACGACAATCCCCTGGACCGTACAGTCCTTGACGAGAATCGGTTCGTAGGCGTCATTGGCCGGCTGCAGCCGGATGTGATCCTTCTCCCGATAAAACGTCTTGAGCGTCGTCTCGCCGTTTGGCAGCAGGGCCACGACTCGCTCGCCGTTGCGGGCAACGTCCTTGCGCTCGATCAGGACATAATCACCGTCCCAGATGCCCTCATCCTGCATCGAATCACCCTCGACGCGCAGCGCAAAGACCGCCCCGCTGCGACCTCGTTGGGGCCCGAAGAATGATTCGAGATCCAGTTCGTCCTGGTTGGCCACCTTCTCAATCGGATAGCCGGCTGCAATCCGACCCACCAACGGGAAGCGGAACGGCCGCGACTCATCCGGCACGACGGCATCGTCAGGAATGGTTAAAGAGCGTGCCTTGTTCGGATCGCGCTCGAGTGCGCCTTTTTTGATGAGTGCCTCGACGTGTTCGAACACCGTGACCTTGCTGACCTGCACTTCGTCGGCGATTTCCTGCAACGTCGGCGAATAGCCAAACCGAGTTCTCCAGTCGCGCACGATCTGAAGGATTCGCAACTGTTTCGGCGTGAGATTCATGTGACGTCCTTTCCTGAGTACCTCCCCGTACCCCGTGTCGATGCTCGCTCCTGCCGGTCCCCTCCATCGGGTCTGCCCCGACCGAAACCGGCACACGATCGGCCGGCTGCTGCACCCGAGTGACCAACGATCCGCACACGCTCTGCTGCTGCTGTCGCTGTCGATCACCGTGAGATGCTGATACTGATGAACTCCTCAGCGAATCGGCGGCAGTTGGCATTAGCCCTCCCGCGCTGACCGCAGCAGCCTCAGGAGCCAGCATCCAACGTCGCTGAGGCTGGATCATCTGCATCAGTGCCAGCCTCTGGGCCTGTACCGCCAGCAGGGCTGAGCCGGCAACATCGCCGATTCGATATGCGACTCGCGCACCCCGGCCGCGTTTCGACCGCCTACCTCCGTTACCGCCTCCGGCAACAGTCTGCGGCCCGGTGTCTGGGTCACAGGGGGCCTGAATCGCCGCCAGTTTCCCACCGGACCCCACAATCCACGTCTCATACTCCTGACCCGGCCCGATACGCACCAGCGGACGTCCCATGTCACAACTCCTGTCGTCCTGCCTCACTCCATGCCGCCTTCGGCCGAGGCCCGTTCGGATAACATTACCCTATCATTTACCGCACTTCAAGCCCAGAGTACAAACTTTTACCTAAAATACCCCTGCCCCATCCCCCACTCCCGTTTGCCCATAATTGGGTGCTCAGTCTGATACCGACTCAATACGGATGGCCCGCTAACCGATTCCTGTCTCAGGCACAGTCCGGGAGCGGTCGGTATGCGGTCGCCCCCAGTCGGTGCTCTGCGACAGACGGCATGATGTGACAGTGAGCGTCGAGATCGCTTGCGGTCGCAATCCAGATCGGGATGAGCGCATATGCCTTCTCTACAGCAATCCGTACAGCCGGCACCCATTACACGACTCATGAAGCGCGCCCTCACACGAGGGCTCCGACATGCCTCGTCTCTCTGGCACGGGATGCGCACGTTCCGGCTCATGGCAGGCCGCAGGACAGGGGCATCAGGCCGTCATGGTGAACCGGCCGAGTCACCACTCAAGGCCACCTGTTCCATGCTGGCCGATACCTTCAAAAAGACCCCCGCACGAGATGACACCGAGGCCTCGGCGCTGATTACGGCTGCCGTCCGGTCAGGAATGGCTGTGCCGAAGGTGGCCGATCTCTGTGCCCGATGGCACCTGGGACACCAGGAGCCGGATCGTGCCGTCACTTGCATTGATCGATACCTGCTGACCCGGTCGTCCAGCGGGCGTCTGCTGTTGAATGTGGCCCACTGCCTCAGTGGGTGTCGCTCGTCGGCCCACCTTGATCTGGCAGCGTGGTCGGCTGATGACTCCTGCCCGGTCCAGGCACGACGGCTCCTGGCGCTGATGGAGGCCGATGAGGGCAGACGCGATGCAGCATTGGCTGCGTTCCGCCGTAACATCGACCAGATTGACGATGCATGCTCCATCAAGGGCCTGCTGCTGATGAGCGCAGAGGCCGGCATGACGGAACTGGCAAATCAATGGGCTGAGCGATTGGCACAAACCCCGTGTGCCTGGATCTCGCACCCCCATCTCGAATCGATTCTGGAACAATTCGGCTATCGGCATCGCCCTGCCGAGTACGGCCCGCCTCCTGCAATCCTCGTCGAGCGATTGTCTGTCGAGTTGCTCGGTGACGAGAGTCTGATCCCGTCACTCATCGCTGCTGCCGAAGCGGAACCTGATGCATCAACGTGCCGACTCCTCGAGTCAGCCATCCAACGGGCACTGCCGAATCTCGAGGATCACGTCACAGCCCTGGAATCATTGGCCCGACTGGCGATGCTCAGCGGAAATGAGCGCCAGGCATACTCGTGGATCGTCAAGGGACTCGACGCAGATCCGAAATCAGTACCATTGGCCATGCTGTTGGCCGATCTGCTCCCCGCCGACGCCACCGGACCCACCGAAGCCGATCCAACTGTGCAGCCAAACGATGACCCGGTGACCGGGCGCGGCGAGGTGATCCCGTCGGTCGGGCACATCCGAACGGACCACCCGGCCGAGACGGTCGCCAGAGCGGCCGTGCAGGTCGAGGAAAAGACCCAGATCACCGATCCTGTTGCCATCGTCGCTCTCGATGCGAGCAGCGCCGATGTGTCAGGTGAAGTCGAGCCGGACATGACCATCGATCCGGTTGCAGTCATCAGCACGGTGGCCCAGGCGCACCCGGACTGGCCGGACGTGCAACGAGTCGCCAAACTCCTCAAGGTAGCATGACATGACGGTCACGCAATCGCAGCCGGATCACGCTCGCTCACCGCGCCTGCGGGAACTCGTCCCGCCTGAGCATCGGTTCGCCGTATCGAACATGCTGCGCCAGGCACGGATGCAATGGCGGCTCGGCAATGCCAGGCCGACACGTGCCCTGTGTGAGCAGGTTATTGAGACGTACCCGTCCTGCCGCACAGCCCATCGCCTGGCCCTGAAAGGCGCTCGGGCTGAACATGCCTGGGATCGGCATGCACAACTTATCCAACTCCCGACACTCATCTGGCCCAACGATGCGCCGATCACGCTCGAGGCTGCCTGGTTCCACTTTGCCCATGGCCGCCTGAAGGAAGCCCGCACTGCGTGGTCGCGGATCGAAATGGTCGCCCGTTCGCGAGATGATTCACTCGACTTCGAGATCGAACTGCTCGAATCCGAAGGACAATACCGCACCGCCCTGGCACTGGCAGCGCGACGCCTCGGGCGACGCCCGAACAGCTCCGCGCTCCTGATCCGGGTGGCACGACTGGCCCTCAGCGCAGGCCGGCCGGACATCGGCTCGAAAGCACTGTCCCAACTCGTTCACCCGCCGCGAATCCTGCAGGCCCGCTTGCTCGCTGCGTCCCACCAACTGCACCAGGCACTCGACTGCATCAACAGCCTGATCGCCACGCAACCGCCGTGTTCACACGATGACTCACCGACCTCTCAGGTCGCCGAGCACCACACGTTTCGTAAAGCCGGCACCCGGGCCGAGTATCTGCAGGCTCGATTGCTGCGCGTGGAATGGCTCGTCGCACTCGGTGATCTGGCACGGATCCAGGAACTCGCATCCGAGTGGTTGATCGAATCGGAGTCGATCGAGACCGACCCGTGCCGCACCGAGGAAGGTGTGGCCCTGGCGCAGGCGGCACTCTCGTTCGGCCAATGGGACGATGCCCTGCGACTGGCCCGGCAATGCCGGCAGACGGGCGGCTCCATCGGATTGCGGGCACGCGGCATCATGGCAGCCGTGTGTACCCAGTTGAATCGGCGACGACTGGCGACCCTGTGCGCTCGGCCGCTGCGACGGTCGCGTCACGGCACACAGATCCTCGCAACATGCCATCGGACCGCCATGTACGGGCGCGAACTGGCAGACCAATGGGCACAGCCACAGGATCAGGCCGCTGCCTCCTCGGACCCGGTCACGAGTGTCCTCAGACCGTTGCTGGAACGCTCAGCCACCGTCCTCGATCGGGCCGTCAAGACGAATCCGAAGTACGCGGATCTTCGATACCATCGTGCCAACTGCCTCGCAGCGCTGGGCCGCAAAGAGGAAGCCTGCGCTGAAGTCGATGTTGCCCTCGACATCAACACGGATTATCGGAAGGCCAATGAACTGGCTGAATCGCTCGGGCACGCACCGGCTGCCGTCGCCTGCTGAGCGCGGGACAGTCCCAGACTAATCCGCATATCCGCTATTACCACGTCAATCGATAAAGATGCGCCCCGTACGGTTCCCAATTCCCATCGGAATTGGCCGTCGGCGTTTCATGTGGCACTCTTTACTCGGGTCCGTCCCGGCACCGTGAGCAACACACGAACCTGCCGGCCGCCCCCGTACCCGAAAGGTGTCATCACATATGAAGAATGCGTCCCATTGCCGCGTGACCGGTGCTGCCGTTTCACTGATTGCCGGTCTGACTGCAGCCGCTGCCCCGAGTCTGGCACAGGAAATCCGCACATTTGAAAGCGATGCCCAGACCTGGCTCGACACAGCCCCTGCCAGTGCAGGGTTCGCGTTCGATGAGTTCTATCCCGGGCTGAACGACAAGGGTGATTTGTGCGATCAATCCGTGGTCATCGACCTCGGCGTCACGCAACTGACCGTGCGTCGCGTCGGGGAACCTGCCGGTGCCTTGCGGGATGCCAGCAGCATGGCCCAGGTATCAGATGCCGTCCTCTATCGACCGGGCGGGATCGGATCACGCTGGACGTTTTCCACCCCGATCTACGGCCTGTATACCTACTACGGGTCGGCTGATTCGTCCTCGACCATTGCCATGCGCCTGTATTCACAAGGCGAGTTGGTCAGCGAGGTGAGTCGATTCGGCGGCGGGCTGGGCGTCTATGCTGTCGGCCACGGCTTCCTGTCTGACATCCCGATCGACAAGATCGAGTTCATGAACACCGGCAACGATCCGGCCATCCTGATCGGCGCGTTCATCGGCCTGTACAACGGCGAGCCGTCCCTGGGCCGAACGTACATTGATGGGTACCACGGGCCGAACGGGTCGAACGTCGATCTTGATTTTGCAATCTGCACCGAGCCCTTGCCCGATTTCACGCTGGAGGTCAGCCCGCTGTATGCGATGTCAACCGGGCGCTTCACCGTGACCGATGCGGCCCCGCAGACCCCGACGTATCTCTTGTACAGTACAACCGGGCCCGGTTCGACGTATGTCAGCCAACTGGATGTGACACTGAACCTGGCAGCCCCATCGCTGGCTGCACCGCGCACAATCACCGATGCAATCGGATCAACCGAGTGGGCCCTCCCGATCCCGGCCAAGAGTCGAGGGATGGACGTCTGGTTCCAGGTTGCCCAACCCGGATTGGTCAGCAACGTCATAGCGACCACGATTCAATAGCATGTGCGAGTGAGCCCCCGGCTCTGCCGGGGGGGATGGGATGACGATGCGCCCCCGCATCATGATGACCACACATCATGCGCCGTCTACTACCTCTTCTTCCGCTCCCACACGAGATGACTCAATTCGGGCGCGATCAGTTTCCCGACGGCCGTCTCGACCGCATTGACGGACCCCGGAATCGCAAAGACGAAGATATCACGAGCCGCTGGCCCCTCTTGCCTGACGGCCAGACCTGCCGTCGCCCGACTCAACATCGCTGCCGCCCCGACTTCATCCCAACTGAGCATGCGGAACAACTCGCCGAACCCGTCCATTTTCGTGGTTAACAACCGTTCCACAATCTCGATCGTGGTATCACGCGGCGAAATGCCGGTCCCGCCCGTCGTGACGACGGCCTGAATCGACTCATCGTCCAACCACCAGCCGAGCACTCGCCCTATTTCCGATGCCTCATCGGGACAGATCCCCCGCTGCACCACCGTGTGCCCGTGCTCTTCAAGGATTCGACACACCGTATCGCCACCGACGTCGGTCTCCGCTGTGCGCGTGTCCGATACGGTCAGCACGGCACACTGTACCGCCCGCTTCCCCGCCGCTTCGCGATGTTCATTCGTTGACAATGTGATACTCCGGTTCGTGTGAGTATTGTAGTAGGTCAGGTCGTGACCGTACCGCGTGTCGGGGCACGCTGCCGCATGCCCTCCCTTCCGACGAGCCGCGATCGTGAGTACGCGACCTCTTGGACCGTAGGGTGGGCGGAGCACCGCGACGGCCCACCGGCAAATGCATACTGACCGAGCGTAGGGGCACATTGCATGTGCCCCGTGTGGGTGGCAGTAGGAATTAATTCCTACTGCCTGACCGATGCGTGTGCAATCTTGCTGAATCCCCCTGGATTCCGGCCTGCGCCGGAATGACGGGAGAAACAGCCCTCACCCCAGGCCCCTCTCCCGCCGGGACAGGGGAGCAAAGCACCCGCTTACTGCCGCGTGCCCTCCCTTCCGACGAGCCGCGACCGTGAGGGAGCGGGCATCAAATGTTGCCGTAGGCCGGGTCAACGCCGCTCAAAGAGGGGCGGAAGACCCGGCAAACATAAATGCGCACACACCTCATACACCGCCTGCTCTGCGATGCGCCGCATCTTGAGCCGGCCTACCACAGTTGCGCGGCTGGGCTCAGTCTGGTAGGCCAGGTCGTGACCTGATCATATCTCTCAATATGATGCGAGGTGCTGATCGAAGCCGGGTACACGGGATGGGAAACCCGTCAACCCGCCAGGTTCGTCAACACCAGTTGAGCATCAGCATGGACAACATGGCTGGTTCACCGGCGGCCCCAGACGATAGTAGTTAGAGCATGAATCAGCAATCGAGCGGGCCAGTAGACAATGGCGCAGACACCCGGCAATACAAGCGCCCTAAGCAACAGCCTCCACCTTGGAGCATCCGTACTCACAGTAGTTGAAAAGGACCCGGGGTTCATGATGCGCGTCTCACTCTCTGCTAGTGTTAGGCCTTCCAGAGAATATGGATCTACAATAGCTTCTCTCAGCTCGCGAGTTGCCTGATCCAGGCTTTGCTGAGACATTGCCCTCTTCACGATTGTTGCAATCTCAAGTTCTGAGGGAACATACTGCCACGATTGTGTCGTATTGCCCGCTGATACTTGCACTCGAGAGATAGTATCGTCCATCCTCTCAACATGCAGCCGCACGTCAGCCATTCTGAAGTGCAGAGAAACTGTTTCGTGTGTTCGCAGCAGCAACGAAACGATGGCCGCATCCGCAACTGGCCACATAAGCAAGGTGACACATACTGAAAGCAGTATGGCAGTACGTTTTGGTCGCAAACAAGTGGTGGCTGGAGCCACATCAGTAGTCGCGGTCCCACATTCCGGGCAGATTGAGATCTCTCGCCCTGCGAGCGGGTAATGACATGCACCACAGTATAAACCGCTCGGCGACGAAGTGCTATTCACTATTGTGCGTTTGTACCAGAACCAGAAATACACGACTGCAACGAAGCCGATGACTACCCCAAGGGAAGTCGCCACACGATGCAGGATCTCGGTAATCACCGTATGCCCTCACATGTTGCCTGTACGTCAGCATTCTAGGCCAGGTCGTGACCTGACCAAGAGTGGGAGCACATTGCCACGTACACCGCATCGACGAGCAGCGATCGTGAGTACGCGACCTCTTGGACCGTAGGGTGGGCGGAGCACCGCGACGGCCCACCGGCAAATGCATACTGACCGAGCGTAGGGGCACATTGCATGTGCCCCGTGTGGGTGGCAGTAGGAATTAATTCCTACTGCCTGACCGATGCGTGTGCACTCTTGCTGAATCCCCCTGGATTCCGGCCTGCGCCGGAATGACGGGAGACACGGCCCTCACCCCCGACCCCTCTCCCGCCGGGAGAGGGGAGCAAAGCACCCGCTTACTGACGTGCGCGGCTCGTCGATCCACAGCAGACGCGGCACCCAACTCCTTCTTAATACACAGTATTGCAGGTCAGGCCGGGACCTGACTTGCCGGCCTTCGATCTCCAGCATGCTACACACCGTGTGTTCTTTTCTCGCGTCTCAAGTCAGTGTACCACGCTCCATGCCACACATGCCGCCATCAGGGCATTTCCCATCCCAGTACCAGGCGATTCCACACCGTCTGCCCTTCAAGTTCATGTATCTCCGTGACATGGTTCCCGCGATAGTCATATGAGACAATAGCGAATAGAACTCCATACCCACGGTATAGCAGCCAACCCCTAATGTTCTGTATCGGGACATCTATCGTCGTTGCATCTCCTACCACTTTCAACTGTGCCATGTAGTACATCAAGAACTTTTCCGGATCGATCGAAACACTCGCCGCCTGCAAAGCAATATCCACTTCATGCGAGTCCTTACCTGACCTGTCATTACACATCCACGCCGTATCCGCAGCACCAAGATCCTGTAACGGATAGCCTGTGCTGAACGTCAGGGTGTTCAAGTCCATCTTGCGAAACTCGAGCGGAAGCCCAAGAGGGGGAGTACCCTCACCAGTGCTCGCGTTACCGCTGTTTTCAAAGAGGCCGTAATAACTTGTGCGAAGCCAAGTCTGACCAAGCCGGTAGCCTACGAGAACACCGGCTGCAAAGAACATAAAGGCAGAAAGGACTAAAGTAATGGCAAACATAGTTCTGGGTATCTTCATAACGTCTCCAATGGAGGACAACCACTTGCTCTATCCACTCTGCCCACGTTCGAAGCATTCTAGGCCTGGCCGAGACCTGACAGACGACGCGCTGCACCGCCCGCTTCCCCGCCGCTTCGCGATGTTCATTCGTTGACAATGTGATACTCCGGTTCGTGTGAGTATTGTAGTAGGTCAGGTCGTGACCGTACCGCGTGTCGGGGCACGCTGCCGCGTGCCCTCCCTTCCGACGAGCCGCGACCGTGAGGGAGCGGGCAACAAATGTAGGGTGGGCGGAGCACCGCGACGGCCCACCGGCAAATGCATACTGACCGAGCGTAGGGGCACATTGCATGTGCCCCGTGTGGGTGGCAGTAGGAATTAATTCCTACTGCCTGACCGATGCGTGTGCACTCTTGCTGAATCCCCCTGGATTCCGGCCTGCGCCGGAATGACGGGAGAAACAGCCCTCACCCCAGGCCCCTCTCCCGCCGGGACAGGGGAGCAAAGCACCCGCTTACTGACGTGCGCGGCTCGTCGAGCCACAGCAGACGCGACGCCCGCCCCTCAATACACCCCCTGCCCGCTCAACATCCGATCCAGCAACCGATACTGCACCGCTTCGGCAATATGCTGGGACTGCACATTCGCACATCCATCCAGATCGGCAATCGTCCGGGCCACCCGGCGGATCTTGTCATAGGCCCGGGCACTCAACCCGAGTTCGCTCACTGCCTGGCCGAGTAACGAAACACTCGCATCATCCAGCGGGGCATGTTTGTCCAACTGCCGGCCACTCAATCGGCTGTTAACATGATCATGCCCCTGGCGATCGAACTGCACCTGCCGGGCTGCCAGCACCTTCTTTCGCAGCACTGCACTCGACTCACCGTCCGGCCGACTTCGCAGTTTCGAAAACGGCAACGCCGGCACTTCCACATGTATATCAATCCGATCTAATAACGGCCCGGACAGCCGAGATAAGTACCGCTCCATGGTCCGCCGTTCATAAGCATCCGTCGGCATGGCCCCGCGCGGCGTGGGATTCAGCGCAGCCACCAGCATGAAATCGGCAGGAAACCGCACCGTGCTCTGGGCCCGCGAGATCGTGACCACCCCATCCTCCAGCGGTTGCCGCAACGTTTCCAATACCGACCGACTGAACTCCGGCATCTCATCGAGAAACAGCACCCCGCGATGGGCCAGACTCACTTCGCCGGCCCTCGGGATCGTGCCGCCACCGATGATGGCCGGCCCGCTGGCAGTATGATGCGGCGTGCGCACCGGCCGCAGGACCTTCAACCCTTCATCGCGATCCATCATTCCCACGGATGAGTAAATCCGCGTCACTTCCAGCGCTTCATCACGCGACAGCGTCGGCAACAAACCCGGCAGCGCCTTGGCGAGCATCGTCTTTCCGGTCCCGGCAGGGCCCAGCATGATAATGTTGTGATTGCCTGCCAGTGCGATCAACAATGCCCGCTTGACCGTCTCCTGGCCTTTCACATCTGCAAAATCAACTTCAGGACATGCCTCGGCTGCCAGGGCTTCGAAATCCAGCGGGACAGCCGGCTGTATCCCATGCCCATCAATCCCATTGAGCAACGCCACCACAGACGACAGCGTCGTGGCACCGAGCACTTCGACTCCCTCCACGGCCGCCGCTTCGCGCGCATTGTCTTTGGGAAGAATGACGCCCTTCAACTTGCGTTTGCGGGCATGCAGTGCCATTGCGATCGCGCCATTGATGGGCCGAAGCCGACCATCCAGTGCCAGTTCGCCGGCTATCAGATATTCACGGTAATCAAGAGGTGCTGGTTGCGCATCCGCGCCCTCGCGCTTCCGACCCCCCCCAGGCGGCATGATCATCCCGTTGGCCAGCAACAACCCGACCGCCACCGGCAGGTCATAGATCGGGCCCTCTTTTCGCACATCGGCCGGGGCCAGATTCACCAGCAGCCGGGCATCGGGAAACTCGTAGCCGCAGTTGGACACAGCCGACCGCACCCGCTCCATGGATTCACGGACAGCGGTATCAGGCAGCCCGACGACCGTGATCTTGGGCATCCCGACTTCACAGATATCGACCTCGACTTCACACGGCCCGTCGTCGATGCCGCTCAGCACAAAACTCTGCACTCGCGCCAACATTGCGACCCACTATAGCGGGAAACGGACACCCTGACAAGTACCGAACCACAGCATGTCAGCCCACGGCTCTGACGTGGGGCGATGCGTCCTCTTGCTCCCTCTCCCGCGGTGAGAGGGGCCCGGGGGTGAGGGCTGCTCCTCTTCAGTAGGGGCACGCTGTCGTCGACGCTGCGCGAAGCCGAACGGCCGAAATCCCCACGGCCTCCCCCGGGGGCGCCGCGAGAGGAACCCGCGTTCCGATCCGAAATGCGTACAATACTATATCGAATAACACACTGAGAACTACTGAGAGGTGAAGCCATGATGGACGAACAATTAAAGCAGGATGTCGGCCGGATTGTGGAAGACGGTCATCAGATTCGCGATCGAGTGAGGGAGGCAGTTGAAGGTGCCGCCCAGCGTGTCAAGGCGACCCCGTCGAGGCTGGCGGACCTGAGCCAGTCTGCTATAACGGGGGCCGTTGAGGCTGTGGATCGCTCGACTCCGGATGATCCGGAGAGCACCCTTCGGCAGGTCGTGGACGGGCTGGGCGATGGACTGCAGCGCACGGCTCAGGCCACGAGGCTGGCCGTCGAAGAGGCGGCCGGTGAAGGCAAGGCGTACGCGAGTGAAGAGTTGCGCAGTGTGGCCGAGGACTTCCGCACCATCGGCGATCTGTTCGTCGAGACCGTGTCCCGCGGAATCTCCGGTGCCAAAGCCCAGACGGCCGCGCGCCTCCAGAGCGTGCGCGATCATGCCGAGCACACCTTTTCCGACATTCGCCCGACGATTGAAGACGCAGCCACGGCAGCGGCACGCGACCCGATCGGCCTTGCCGGCGAATCAGCAGCAACAGCAGCCAGAATCTCGCGCGAGGCAGCCGGGAGTCTGCTCTCGAGCGTCGGCCGACTCCTCAGTTCTGCAGGCGATCGTCTGCAACCGAAGTCCCATCCACGAGACGATGATTGACCCAACGGGGCCGCGCCGTCGTGTGTGTGTGAATGCCTAGTCTCGCCGGCCCAGCCACAGACGAACCAGCCGGAATAATCCGACTGCAACGGCTGAGACGAATCCGAACACGGCCACCGCGGTGAGGATGGAGACATCCTGATCGACGCTGTCGGCCAGAACGAGGACAGACGACCCGACAATCACGGCTGCGATGCCCAGCGACCAGGAGATGTTCATACTGGCGCGCTCGACTTCTTCCGTAAACGTGTCGAGCCCTTTGTGATTGAGTTGGAGTGACAATCGATTACGACCCAGGGAACGCAACACACGGCTGATCTCGTCGGGCAAGTCCTCAACCAGATCAATATACCTCAACAGTGCCTTTTCGGAGCGCTCCTTGATCGCATGGACGCCGTGACGATCGCGGACGAGGCGTTCCACATACGGATGCACATGGGACACCACATCAAAATCAGGTGCGATGGAAGAAGCGACGGATTCAATGGTCGTCAGGGCCTTGATGAGATAGACGACATCAGGCGGGCAATGCAGGTGATACTCACGCAGGACCGTGAAGAACTCGTTGAGCAGCCGGCCCATGTCAAGTGATTCGAGGGTTCCCTGGCGGAATTCGTCGATGAAACGCCAGACGGCAGCACGGAGCGCGCGGTTGTCAACAAGGGCAGGGTCCGCGTCGGCCAGCTGGATCGCTGATCGGACAACGCGATCAAGGTCACCCGTGATGGCGCCATGCGTGATCTGAGCGAACTGGTCCAGGGTCCGGGGTTCGATGAGTCCCGTCATGCCGCAATCGACGAAACAGAGACTGCCTTCTTCGAGAACGAAGATGTTCCCCGGATGCGGATCGGCGTGAAAGAAACCGATCTGGAGGCACTGGCGAAAGACGGCATCGGCTCCGTTGCGGACGATGGCCTCGCGAGTCTGGTCATCAAGAAGGGACACGTCCAGATCGGAGAGCAGCGTCCCGGTAATCTCCTCCATCACCAGGACGGACTCGGTGCTCAGGTCCTTGTAAACATGTGGGAAGGCAACGCCGTCAACGTCGCGAAAATCATCTCCCATGCGAGCCATGGATCGAGCCTCGATCCGGAAGTCCGTCTCACGCAGGAGTTGCCGGCTGAATTCGTCGATGACGGCCTCGGGATCGAATCCCATGGTTTCGAGATACGACTGGACGAGGTAACTGAGCAGCCGCATCAGTTCGATGTCGGCAGTCAGACGTTCACGGATACCCGGCCTCAGGATCTTGAGGACGACCTTTTCACCGGTGCTGAGCGTGGCCCGATGGGTCTGGGCAATGGAAGCGCCGGCCAGGGCCTCGTGCTCAATGTTGTGAAAGTTCGTCGCGAGTCGCTCGCCGTACTCCGATTCGAGAAATGCACCGATTCCATCCTCGCCCTCCCACGGGCTCGGGGGCACCTTGCCTTGCAGTTTCTTGAGCTCCCAGATCCAACTGGCCGGGAGCAGGTCGGCCCGGGTGCTGGCAATCTGTCCGAGCTTGATGAAGGTTGAGCCGAGCTCCTCCAGCAGGAGTCGCACCCGGAGTTCGATCGGGCGCTGGCCAATATGGGCCTTCTCTTCTTCGGACTTGTCCACGAAGCGGTCCAGCCCGATCTCACGCAGCAGTGTGCCGAATCCGAAACGGGTCAGGGCAGTGGCGACTTCGGCAGCACGGGGGGCAGACCGGAGGGCAGTGGCGAGATGAACCTGGCGAGGCATGAAGAGAGTGTATCGCCCGTCCCGTGCAGGTGCGAATGAGGCGCGTCTTTGCCTCCCTTATCGGACCGCCAACCTGCCGATTGGCCGGAACAGTTGCACATGTCGTCCCGTATATCCGATGGATATACAATGAGACACCAACCATTGCTGTCATAGGAGTTCGACGCATGGTCAAGACCCTTACCAAACACGGCAACAGTTATGCGCTCGTCATCGACCGACCCATCCTCGAACTACTGCGCGCCACTCCGGAGACTCCCTTCGAGATCATCACCGACGGTCAATGTCTCATTCTTCGCCCAGTCCGCGATCCGAAGGACGAGGAGCGATTCAAACAGGCGCTCGAAGATGTACATAAGCGCTTTGGGCGCGCAATGAAGAGACTGGCAAAGTAGAGAGAGGAAACTGCATCCCGCGCCAAACCACCAAGCAGGCCTGACTGCTCCTGTCGCCACGCCTATCATCACACGTACTTCGCTACTCGCGCACCATAACAAGTTCGGTGGGATGAACTGTCAATAAGGAAAAGTGTGAGAGTACGACACAAATGAGTCAAGAGGGTACCACCCATCCAGCATCGATGGTGACCGCCGATAACGCTGTCATATGCCAACACTGCAACTCCCCAATCGGAGCAGCTGCTCGGTTTTGCCCAACCTGTTACCAAGAGGCCGGCTACCCAAACGTCCGTGCGGCCAAAGCCCGAGATGAAGTAGCCGCTCTAGATCAGCGGTATCACAGCGCCAAATCAGATGCCGAGACATCGGGAGCCTCTTCGGCATTCGCCAGCTTCGTGACTCTCACGCAGTCTTCTTCGCACGTAATTGTCGCAGCTCCACCCATTGTAGCTTTGGCTCTGCTGAGGAATACAAGTAACCTGTACGCCAACTATTCGCAACTCGTTGATAGTGAAGCAAGATCGCCAGCCGAACACGATGATGATTGCCTGCGCCTCTGCGTAGATGCGCGGCTGTTTGGCAGTTATCACAATAAGATCAAGTGCGGCGCTCTCGCTCTGAGTGATGTTGGACTTCTCAACTACGGCCGTGTCTTTCTGAAGATGAAACCTAAAGCCATTTCTCACCGGACGAGTTTTCTCAGCGAGAACTCCTACACGTTCGTAGGACGGCTTTCAAGCAGTACAGATCCTCCTCCCCTTGGCTACCTCTGTTCATGGAGCACGCGAGGCAAGCTGGCTGGCGCAAAGCTCGGCGAGCATATTACAAGCAGAAGTACGAGCGAGGATTGGCCGCAACTTCTGCTTACGCCAGGCAACTCACGTAGTGACGACGACTTTAT
Organism: Planctomycetota bacterium; assembly: GCA_013112555.1. Taxonomy (GTDB): domain Bacteria; phylum Planctomycetota; class Phycisphaerae; order Phycisphaerales; family UBA5793; genus PNC21. The sequence continues at coordinate 224,559 of JABFGK010000002.1, forward strand.
TGAGGCTCACATATTCGGCCCGTTTGATGTCAACGCTATCCAGTCCATGCACTGCCACTATGACGGAGCTTCACGAGCGGATACACTCACACTTAGAGCAGTAGAAGAGCTATCCTCTGCCTTATGTCCTTAAGAGTAGAACCATGAGAGCACTGGCCTCTACACTCGGCGGCGTTTGCATTACCTATGACGACTCTCACCAGGCAGTCGTCATTGATGCTGTTGATAAATCGCGTGTACCAGAAGCAACTGCTCACCTTCGATACAGCGCCTGTAACGATTGGGAGACTATTGATGCCCCTGATCAGGACACTCTAATCGAACAGGTCAGTTCAAGACACTCCTGTGCACAAGTAACAGCCCTCTTAGAAGCATGCCTCGTGGGGGTGAGCACTAGCCTTCGAAGCGAGATTCTTGATGAGGTGGAGCGGCACCTGATCGCCGCAGGTACAGAATTGCTCGAGAGACAACTACTCAAGGCACCTTTTCACCCTGATATAGACCTGCGCGCACTGGTCACAGCGTCTCTCTCTGATGGCCAACAGTCCACGGCAGCCTTGCTTGACCGTGTTCGAGAGGTGCAACCACTATTGAATAGACTGGCAGACGCTTGGCTGGCGCTTCCTCAGGACCTATTTGAAGCCTTTGACGGAGGACGTCAGGAAGTCTGGTGTGCAGCAGTCAGCAGTGGCATAGTATTGAACTCTATACACCTCGATCGATTTGATATGATGCGTGCAGAATGGGGCAAACTCATTACCCACTATACTGTTAGAGAGCAGCTTGCAGCAATCGCCCTAATACAGGCTCAGCTTGCACATGCGATTTTCCCACACTCAGATACCCCTCCACTACAACCGGACGCACCTTCCGAGCATATTGCACGAACGCCAACACCGAGGCGGCTCACTGCCTAGTGGCCACGCAGCACGCCAACAGTATGAAAGCGTTATGAGACAGCTACGCGCCATTGCTGATTGCGTGGGCCGCGGTGACGATGCGACGGCACACCGGTATTTGCGCGAACTTATATCTGAACAGCTCTCTTATAAGCACGGCGAAAAGCATGCAGTAAAATCACTGTGCAACATTGCACAGCACTGCGCAGAAATGTATCGAACAGATTTCGAGCACACATGTCTGGTGACTGCCATTGATGTTGCTCCAACCGATGGGTGGGCGTATACCCAGTTTGCAGACCACTACAAGCGCCTTGGCCAGTTCGAGAAGGCACTGGAATGCCTGGACAATGCTTCCAAGTATGGCGAGGACCGTATAGCCCAGCGTTCACGTGCTGATATATATGCCATGAAGGGGAACTACGAGGAAGCATTCCGTATATATGACGAGATCACTGACATAGCGACAGATGCGACCCTGCGGACAGCGAAGGCAGACTTGCTGAGGCGGATGGGCAAATTGGAAGAAGCTGAAGCAGAGTACGACCTCCTTGAGACGGATGGCCTTGCCGGCGACAGGGTCTGCGCAGGTAGGGCTGAGATCGCAAAGCGGCTAGGGGATATGGAGGCGGCGCGCGCCATATATGAACGCATCCTAGAGTACGACTCTATTGGGGATGAAGCTAAGTACATTTACAGCCTTGCCCTTACGAATGTGCTCTTGCGGTTGGCAGATTACGAGGCGGCATTTAGGCATGCTGATACGGCTGTGCAGACTAAGCCATTTGCACACCAGGCACGTCTTACCAGAGCAGCGGCGGCCGGATTACTAGGAGATGTGAGTGGTGCTTTGGATGGACTCCCAATTGTCGGTCAGACAAGTGCGTTTAATGAATGGATAGGAGACTACGTAAAGGGCGGATTGTTATTGCTATTAGATCGCAATGACGACGCCCGCAAGTCGCTCATTGGCAAATTGAATCGAAAATGCAAGTTTGCAGACGAAGAGGGCAAGAGTATACTCAGATTAGGCGCAGCTGCGTGCCTACTAAGGAGCAGACATGGTGTTGCAGGTGCTGCAATGATATTGTCACAGATCGAGAGTGGCCATGATGCGTATGCGGGCTGGGTACGCCATGCACTTGAGTACCATGTAGCAGTTGCAATGCGCAATATCGCAGACATAGATCGACTAAGGCAGGAACTGAGTACAGCCGCAGACCCTGGAATCCAGGAGCTGGTCGCAGCCATCGGGAGTAGGGCATGGGACTCCGTGACGAGACACGAGGCACAGATGATACTGCGGCTTGCTTCATAGGCTCTATAGACAGCTGCGGTCCAATGGCAGTGTTGCAGGCTCACAACTGATGGGCGAGCGAGCGCGCCCCCTCACCCACTCCCCTTCCCTCCCAAAAACCTCCGTGCCACCTGCCACACCGGGCCCGCCCCCATCACCACCACTAAATCACCCGGCCGGCACACGTTCTCCAATTGCTCCACGATCGCATCAAATGGGTAAATGTGCATCGCCTGCACGCCGCGCTGCCGTAACCGATCCACTAAGTCCGCAGCACTCACCCGGTGCTTCTCCGCTTCACTGTCGCGCACAAAGTAAATATGCGGCACAATCACAATGTCAGCCGACGAAAACGAGGTCGCAAACTGATCCAGCAAAAACCGTGTCCGACTGTGCTGGTGCGGCTGAAATACACACACCAGCCTGGCCGGCTTCTCATGGGCCTGTAATGCACGCAGTGTTGCATCGACTTCCGTCGGGTGATGGCCGTAATCGTCGTACACCACCACCGACCCGCCACCTGCCAGCGTGCGATGACCGAGCCGTTGCATGCGCCGATCAATGCCGGCAAACGACTCGATCGACCGGCAGATTCGATCCCACTCGCACCCAAAATGATGGGCCAGCACGGCAGCACACGCAGCGTTATACGCATTATGTTCGCCGGGTAGTGAGGCCGGCCATTCGTGTGTAACACGACCCTCACCCAGGTCCGGCCCGGAGACCGAGATGAGCCGGCTGTCGGGGTCGAACCGTACCGTCCAATCCGCCTGGCTGGAAAACCCGATCGTCTCAACCTTGCACGGCAACCCCGCAGCCACCACCGTCCGGTGCGCGCCTTCGTGCCCTATTAAGAGATACCCCTCGTCCTCGGCTGCCGGGAGCAGTTTCGCAAACTGATGAAACGCCTCGACGATCGCATCAAGCGAGCCGTAGATGTCGAGATGATCCTCCTCGACATTGAGGATGCAGCCGACGGTGGGATGATGATGATGAAACGAGCGCTGAAACTCGCAGGCTTCGGCCAGCAACAGCCCCGGCTCATTCGACCCGTTGATCCGCTCCGAACCAGTGCGCGATCCGCCGCCGAGATCCGGGCATGTCGCCCCCACCACCAATGACGGGTCATAGCCACAGTCCACCAGCACCTTAGCCAGGATGGCAACGGTGGTACTCTTGCCGTGCGTGCCCGCCACCGACACACCGGTCCGACCGAGCATCAGTTCCCCGATGGCCTGGGCATATCGAATCAATTCGATCGACCGGGACGTGGCCGTCTGCAACTGCGGGTGATCCCCCGGCACGGCTGCCGAGGCAATGACAAGATCACACTGTGCCGGCAGTTCCCCGGAATCCTGAGCAAAGGTGACTGCAATACCGTCGGCAGTGAGCGCATCGGTGAGGGGACTGGGCACCCGGTCCGACCCGCTGCATATGGCACCGCGCGCCGCCAGCATTCGGGCCAGCCCGTTCATCCCACAGCCGCCGATCCCAACGAGGAAGACGTGCCGGCCGGCAATCTGCCAGGCACACGAATCGCGGGCGGCCGTCACAGGGTTCGGCCCCGGTTGTTCATCTGCGCGGGATGGGGCTGGCATAGGCTGCGGTCCAGTCATATTCTCTCACACCATGAAACTGCCTTATCGCATTGCGACTCTATGCTTTCTGTTTGACCGAAATGGGCAAACGCTTCTGATTCATCGGCATAAGTCGCCAAATCACGACTTGTATTCTCCCATCGGCGGCAAGCTGGAACAGGACGATGGCGAAAGCCCGACCGGCTGTGCTGCGCGCGAGATCTTCGAAGAGGCCGGCCTGACCGTCTCGGTGGACGACCTGCACCTCACCGGAATCGTCAGCGAGAAAGGGTACGAAGGCCAGGGACACTGGCTCCTGTTCTGCTACGAACTGATGATCCCATGCAACGTCGAGGCGAAGCAGATTTCCGAGGGCCGGCTCGAATGGGTCCCACTCGAAAACGTACTCGATCTCCCGATCCCGGACTCGGATCGCCAAGTCATCTGGCCGCTGTTCCTCGAGTATCGACATGGCTTCTTTGCAGCCCATATTGACTGCACCGGGCCGGATTTACAATGGTCACTTGAGCAGTCAGTTCTTCCGCCTCAGTGAACCGCCATTTTCGGGCGAAGATCGAGGATACTGATACCTCGCTCTAGGTTATTTGACTCATTTAGAGTATCCCATTCCATTTTTCTTGTCCGCCGATGGCTTGACCGGTATCAGTCATGCATATCATCTTGCTGCCGAGTTTCTTGTTTGTTTCGTGTTTTTGTGGCTAACTGTTTGCGAAGCCAAACAATTCGATAACCCAGATACGGGGAGTTGTGGTGAACATCATGAAAGAACAGCAAGTGCGTGTCAACGTCAGGACGCCGTGGGACAGCGATGTCGAGGCATTCCTGGCAGCCGTTCGTGAACGAGTCAACTTCGACTCCATGATGGTCGGCGTATTCAATGCCAAGCGGCCGAACCTCGATGAGGTCATGGTGTGCCATAACATGCCAGAGGATACCGTTCGGCAATGGATCGAAACCGGCTTCAGCGATGATGAGGTACTCAAGGACTGCATGCGCGTCGGATCGGTCAGTGCCGAGTCCTCGCGCACCGGCTGGCTTGATCGCACCGGTGCCCTGCCCAAGTGGCTCAGTTACAACCTGATTTCGAGTTGTGCCGTCCAGCCCGGTTGCTGGTTTGCAATCACCGGGCGCTCCGCCAGCCCGTTTACTGATCAGGACACCCATTCCCTGACGCTCATGCTCAGGACCTGGGAGAGTCGTTTCAATCGGCCGAAGGAACCGGACATGTGCCGCCTCATGGTCGGGCATGACGATCGGCTGATCTATACCGATCCCCAGGGTGAGCAGACCCTGCTGGATTGCCGCATCACCGTCGGCCAGATCATGGACGAACTCCGTGCCACCATGGCCCAGCGCTGGCCCGACTTCGAGGACCGCGTGCTGCATGATGTTGCCCTCGAACTGTCCGGCAAACCGTGGTGGATCCGGTTCCGCAGGCAGCGGGCCGTCAACGACAAGATGGCCGTCTACTGGTACATCGAGATGCGGCCGCTGGAATCGGATGATCTGGCAACCGTCGGCGTCGTGCCGGACGAGCGGATTGCACGGGCCGTCGGGTACATCCACGACAACTACAACAAGTCGCCGAACCTCAACACGGTGGCCGGCTGCGTGCAGATTAGCCCCTTCCACTTCCACCGCCTGTTCTCCAAGCAGGTCGGCGTGACGCCCAAGCAGTACGTGTTGCAGAAGCAGATCCAGATGGCCAAGTGGATGCTGCGCTCCAGCAATGCACCCATCAGCAACATTGCCAAAGAGACCGGCTTTGCCAGCCACGGGCACTTCACATCAACCTTCCGCCGTTTTGTCGGCATCAGCCCGACCGAGTACCGCCAGAACAACAGCCCGTTCTGATCGACACGGGCAAGATCGAACTGGGACGACGGCTGTCTCGCCGGCCATCCACCCGACATACCGCGCGCGGGAAGTACAGACTCAAGGGTGCCACGACGTTCACAAGCGCTGCGCGGGCAACCCGTGTCCCCCGTGGGCTGAGCATCCTTTTTTCAGCACAACGGGATGATTCCCCACTTCGTTACCCGGCGATATCGGTATCATGTGCAGGAATCGAATTGCCATATGACTGAGCAGAGGGAGAAAGCCATGCGCTGGATTACCGTGTCGTCGCTTCTATGTGCGGGTCTCATAGCCATCCTCACCACCAACTCAGCCCACGCACAACTCTTTGCCGGGCTCGAAGGCTCTGCGCCCCCGACCGTCTCCACTGACCTGACCGGCTTCCCGGATGTCCAATGGGACAACCACTTCTCGTTTGATGTCAGCGGTGCGGCTGCTGCCCCCGACGGCACGCTGTACCTGTGCAACGGGGCTTTCACCACCGAACTCTATGAATCAACCCTCACCGGCCCGCCGCAACACCTGGCCCGACTCGATCTCGACATGACGGCCCTTGCCTACGGGCGCGGCACACTCTACGGCTACTCGAACTATGCCGACCCGAAGGGCATCTACGAAATCGACATCAATACCGGCGCATGCACCCTGGTCCTCGATGTCTACACCGGCACGTCCTTCCGCTTCTTTGCACTGGACTACAACCCGGTTGACGACCTCTTCTACGGCTACACCGAATACGGGGCCTCCGGGCTGTACTCGATCAACATCGACACCGGCGAAATGATCAAACTGGCCGGCTCCATCCCGGCCTCCAACGGGCAGGGGCGCGGCATGGCCGTCGGGCGCAACACCGTGTACCTCACCGCCACCCGCGGCGACGATGACATCCCATACTTTGCCTACGACATCAGTCAGGGCATCGGTGGCGAGTGGGTCCCGTTTACCCAGCCGTATCCTGCCTATCACTCGACCGGCGGCGCTGCCTACATCCCGCAACCCGGACATGACATTGCACTCTCACTCACCGGCGATTGCCCGGGTAAGTTAACAATCTCGGCGACCGGCGCATCGCACAACGGCAAGGTTGCGATCATCTACGCATTTGACTACGGCTCGATCACAATCCCCAACGGCCCGTGTGCCGGCATCCAACTCGGATTGAACAGGACTTCGGTCCTGGCAGCCACTGTGACTGCCGATGCCGGTGGTATTGCTGAACTGACTCGGACCGTTCCGAACGCTGCGTGCGCTGGCAAGGTGCTCGTCCAGGCACTGGATCTCGACACCTGTGCGCCCTCCAACGTCGTGCCGACTCCATGATACATACATCCAGCGAGCAAGCCCACGGATTCCAATCCGTGGGGTTTAACGTCTGAATCAAAACATCAGTCCACCCGAGCAAGCCCACGGATTCCAATCCGTGGGGTCTAACATCTGAATCAAAACATCAGTCCACCCGAGCAAGCCCACGGATTCCAATCCGTGGGGTTTAACGTCTGAATCAAAACATCAGTCCACCCGAGCAAGCCCACTGATTCCAATCCGTGGGGTTTAACGTCTGAATCAAGACAACGATCCAACCGGGCCATACCCACGGATTCCTATCCGTGGGGTCTAACATCCCGCACCCCCTACCGTGTCGCACCCAGATACACCGGGGCAGTGCCCGGCGCAGGCCATGCACCCCCATTAACCGGTAAGTGCTCAACCATCGCGCGCGGGAAGAACCGAACATCGTTCAACTGCCGGATCCCCATCCATTCCACACCAATCTGATCCGGGTCCGGCTCATGCCCCATCGCCGGCGCACCCTGGCCGGCATCCCCATCAACCGCACACTCGAAAAACAGTTCCAGGCCGTGAATGTCAGCCAGTGCATTGTGTTCGCCGGTCGCCCCGAGAAACTCACGCACAAACCGGAGTCGACCGACTGTCACGTTGACCCCTGCCTCCTCGAGCATCTCGCGCTTCACAGTTTCATGCAGCGTCTCCCACTTCCGCTGCCCACCGCCGGGGGTCACAAAGAACTCGCCGCGGCGATCGTCCCGGTATCGCACCGTCAGCAACCGCCCGTCCTGAATCAGAATTCCTCGTGCCGCTGATCGAATCGCACAGGCCTGCATGCACACGTCCCTTCCTCAAGAACAGATTAGACGCTCCATCGTACCCATCGGGGCCGCACACTCGAAATCAGACGATTTGATTCGTTGCGCAACTCGCCTCCGAGCGACTGGTCTATCAGTCGGGTCGCGATCAGCCCACCGTGTTGGTCGCGACCTCGAAAACAGGACGATCCTCGCCGATGGAAGCCGATCCTGACTCACCACCGGCCAGAGGATCAAGAGAAACACCTACCTATGGCAAGGAGTATTGTCATGCGCACAAGACACACACGTTTTCTGATGACGGGCGCAACCGTACTGGCGGTCGGGATTGTCACGCCCGTCGTTGCGTCGCAACAGGCGGACAACGACAGCGGGTTCGATTTGGTCTCAGCGAACGGAGCGAAGTGGCCGGGTGGTGGTGCGGCTGCCGCTCTGGTGGAGCATGGGGACGACCTTCTTGGACCTGCCAGCAGCCTGCTCGTCGACAACGGGCCGCTCGTCACGACCAAAGATGGTGGATGCAATAACTCCGATGTCAGTGAACTGCAGGACAACAACATGAACGCTGAGTCGATGGGCTATGCGTGTCACGAGGAGTATGGGTACCACTTGGCCGACGACTTCTCGCTTGATGATCATTGCGAGTTGCACACGATCACGCTGTACGCATTTCAACCTGACTCCGATGCAAACCAATCACCAATTTCCAGCGTCAGACTGCGTATCTGGGACGGCCCCCCCAACGAGGCCGAGAGTACGATCATCTACGATGGCTGGGAAGGTATGACGTTGCTGGAGAATACGTTTTCAGACATCTACCGAGCCAGGCGGTCGAACCCGGGAAGCTGCGAGAATCCGATTATGAAACTCGTTCTGGACATGAAAGACGAAGCAATCAAACGGGGGGATGGGTACTGGCTTGAGTACATGATTGACGGGAGCCGCAACCTGGCAGGCCCGTACACACCTCCCGTGACTGAGGCCGGCACACCCGGCTCAGGCAATGCACTGATGTATGATGGATTCGAAGGCGTCTGGGTTGAGTGCTATGACCAGGGCGGAGACTGGTATGACGATATGCCCTTCCAGATTCACGGCGATCACCTGAGCGTGTACCTGTCATCGTCGGGTACGTGCCCCGGCCTCTTCGAATTCAATGCCCTGACTGATGTGCCCTTCAGTCAGGTCGCATTTATCTACGGGCTGAGGTCCGGTTCGGCAGGGCCGGTCCCGGGATGCACCGGACTCTATGTTGACATTCTGCAACCGACGCTGATCGATGTTGTCAGTGCCGATGGCAGTGGCATGGCTACGCTGCGCGGCACCGTGCCGCCCGCAGCCTGTGGGCGAGTCCGTGTACAGGCAATTGACCTGACCAACTGTGGCACGAGCAATGTAATCATCACCAACTGAGAATCACCGGGTGTTGCCTCCGCTTGTACGACATCACCTCAACGAGCCGCTGTCATTCGATCGGCAGTGGCTTGTTCTTCATGCAGCACCGTCTCCGGAGGCTCGATTCGCCCGCCCGATCGCCAGTCCCATGCCCACCGTCACAGCCGGAATGATCAGATACGTGATCCCGACATCATGGATGTACTCGATACAGGTCATGCTGATTGGCGGGTTCAGCATCAGCGGCAAATCAATAACCAGACTGATGATCATCCAGATGACTCCCAGCCTGGCAGCCTCTTTGGCCCACTCTGATCGAACATGCGGGAAGTAGATGAGGCTACAGGCCACGACTGACACGGTCACGACGACCGGCATGATCGATTCAAAGAGCGGGCGGTTCGTTTCGCGCACGCCACTCAGCCCCACCGCGACTACAAATGGAATCAACCAGACCAGAAAACCGAATCCGAGTGTGCGCAGCCACGAGCACATGTTGTCACCCTGCCTTTCGAGGATCGTCGGTCTGTGTACCACTGAGGCGGTCGGGATTGAGACATCGTAGCAAGGATCTATCAGCAGGGAACATCACAGACATCGCATGAGAAAACCCCGCCGGCCGAAGCCGACGGGGTCTTTGGTACGAGCTGTCTGTCTTCCGGGGAATACTGAAGAGGTTATCTAACAATAAGAAACCTCACCAGCCCCGCTGCTCGTCAAGCATTAGCACGGTGCGAAGGTGACCGCGAGAACGTTCGACATGCAGGCGTCGGGGCAGGTATTCTTCTCTGCACCCTGGAAGTAGACGGTCTTGCCGCCGGCAGCGCAGGGCACCGGAACGGTGAACTGAACGCAGCCGTCGTTGTCGGTGTCGCGACCCTGACCGACCAACTGGCTCTGGGCTTCGCCCGGATTACGGATGGCGAGACCGAACTCAACACACCAGCCGTTGCCGCTGAAGTTCCAGGAACCTTCGACGAAGTCATACACGACTGCGGCGGTGCCGCCCGGAGTCAGGCCACAGAGGGTAAAGGTCGACGGGGTACCGGCGAACTCGTTGTCGATCGAGAGATCGAGACAGTCAACCGAGCCACCTTCAGCGTAGAAGCACATCATGGCGCCGAGCGGATCGGGGCAGAGTGCGAAGGCATAGTCGTAGCACTCGTCCGGAGCAGTGTGGGTGCCGTCAGAGGGATTGTCATCGTCCCACTGGATCGGGCCCTGCTGGCTCGGGTTGCCCGGCTTGGTGCCCCACAGCATCGTCTGACCACAGGTGGCCAGGAAGATGGTGTTGCCGTTGAAGTCGTTGGCCAGGATGGAGGTGTAGGAACCGGAGCCATCCATCGGCATCTGGAAGAACAGGCCGGAACCGCAAAGCAGGTCCTCGGTGTCCGTCCAGTAGTACCCACCGTAGGGGAGGACACCGAAGTCAAAGATGACGCCGCTGTAGCCACTGGTCGACGGGGGACCGGCACAGGTGTCATCAAAGCCGTCAGCGGTAAAGACAGCGATCAAGCACTGTTCGCTCGTGCCGGGACCGCCGGCAAACCACCACCAGCCGGTTTCCATACGCTCGGACATGGCGCCTTCGAAGCCGGGGGCGACCGTCATGTCATTGACGGTGAACATGTTGCAGTAACTGGAGCCGAAGTACCAACGGCCGGTACCCAAACCGCAGTCCAGACCATAGAGGCCGTCAGTCGGGAAGCCAGGCATTGCACCATCGGGCTCGAAGCAGTCAAATGCCAGAGCCGTGGGGGGGCATGCCGACGGACCCTGCAGGTCGCCGACTTCCATCCACGGGCTGGTCTGCTTGAAGTCCGGAGCGATTCGGGCGAACCGCTTGGCAGTGACCTGGATACCCTGGTCAGCAGTCACCGGAGTCAGATTCTTCTCTCCGGCCATGGCCATGGTACATACGGCGAGTCCTGCAGACAGACAGAAAAACTTACGCATCTTCAGATTCCTTCTTCCTCGAGTCATGTGCACGCGTTCCCGTAGTCTTTCGACACCTTGCCGAAATGATAACGACCCACGGGAATGCCAGAACATGCATTCAAAGCGAAATACTCTAATCACAATAAGACCTATGCCTGTCACGCTCGTGAACGCAACAAAGCAAAGAGACTCGTTTCTACCCCTACTCGATTTCACCCCTCTCAGCTCGATCAACACAAGACGAACGTCGAATGTCGCTGACGAACTTGCACCGAACTACGATGGCAACGAGAACTCATTACCAAAGCAATCCATTTGTAGAGTATGACGGCCTACCACCGATGAGGCAAGCCTTTTCCTACAAAAAAGTCACCGTGACATCCTATCAGAACAAACAGCGTCTTGCAAACCAGAAAAATCACCTTTTGATTGTGTAATTTTGCCCTACCATTCTCTTGATAAGCGTAAAATACTGCCCTCTCCGAGAACGTCAAGGCCTTTTCTTGAAGACTGTCACCAAATACTTGTAGCAATCAAATCTCGACCAGGCCCCGAGACGTTCGTAAAGGCATCATCTGCAACGGTTTGCGTAGCGCACAGCACCAGAGCAACATTCCGCTGACCGATAAGCCCGACAATCAAGCATATATCTGGCAGCACTTAGTCTCTTTTTGTAGAGCCAGCGTCTACCACGTTGAGGGCACCTGAGGAGGGATCTGACTCACTCCCGGGTGAGGGGCACATCATGGAGCCGGCTTCTTTGGCACATGCGACGGCAAGGGCTACCATCCGCAGCAAACACCCAACTGTCAGGGAGAACGCGTGAATGGGATTATTCGATCTGTTCAAAGCGAATCGTGGGACCGGGAAAGGGCCTGACCAGGCCGGCGGTTCATTGGACCCAGGCACCATTGTCATCGTCTCGGGCCTGCCCAGATCAGGCACGTCCATGATGATGAAAATGCTCGAAGCAGGCGGGCTCGACCCGTTGATCGATAACGTCCGGACGGCTGATGATGACAATCCAAAGGGCTACTACGAGTTTGAGCGCGTCAAGGCGCTGGACAAGGGCGATACCGAGTGGCTCCCGATGGCCCAGGGCAAAGTCGTCAAGGTCATTTCAGCCCTGCTGAAGTACCTCCCGTCCGAATACCGCTACAAGGTCATCTTCATGCGGCGTCGTCTCGAGGAGAACATCGAGTCGCAGAAGAAGATGCTGGTAAACCGCGGCGAGGACACGGAAGCCGTCAGCGATGAGGAACTGGGAGCCCTCCTTGAAAAGCACCTGCGGCAGATCGACACCTTTCTCAACAGCCAGCCGAACATCGACCTGCTCTACGTCCCCTATCATGAGATGGTCCAGGATCCCCACGCCAACATCAGCATGGTCAACGCCTTTCTCGGGAACGCGCTTGATGCAGGCAAGATGACCGAGGTCGTGGATGCGAAACTGTACCGGAATCGGGCCTGAGACGGCCTGAAGAACGGGTCGTGGAGGATGGTTGACTGAAACGTGACATCCCAACTGCCAAATGACAGGGTGGACCATGAAGACGGCAGTACATACCGGCAGGCAGACCACAGTGACCCTTCGATCACTGCTGCTGCCCATCGTGACCGCGTGCGCGGTTCTCGCCACGGCGCCGGCCTACAGCCAGTCGACGGACCGAACGCTGACCGGCTCCGGCGAATGGGAGGTGGTGTCGGTCGACCCGCCACTCGGCTCACCGGAAAGCGATCTGGCCGAGGCACGGGAGGCCTTGGCAGACCGGCACTACGGCCGAGCACGGAAACTGGCAGACTCATGGATCAAACGCTACCCGAGTCATGGCCTGGTGCCGGAGGCCTACCTCATTCGGGCCGATGCCATCTACCTCAATGGCGATCCCTACAAAGCCCTGTTCGACTACGAAGTCATCGAGAAGCAGTATCCGGGGACGGAGGCATTTCAGATCGCTGCCGAGCGCGAATACGAGATTGCCACTGCCTTTGCCAACGGCAAGCGCCGCAAGTTCTGGGGGATGGCCCTCTTTGATGCCTATGCCGAAGCAGAGGAGTTGCTCATCCTCGTTCAGGAGCGACTTCCCGGCAGCAAACTGGCACAGAACGCCGGCCGCACGCTCGGCGACTTCTACTACCGCCGGCGCGAGATGGATCTGGCGGTCATTGCCTATGACCTGTACCTGGAGAACCACCCGCGTGCCGACGACCGGTCGGAAGTGATGCGTCTGTTAATCAGTGCGCATCTCGCTTCGGCTAAGGGGCCGGCCTTTGACCCGTCTGGGTTGTATGAAGCGAAACTGAGACTGGACCGACTGGAGCGCGAGTTCCCCGCTGATGCCCAGCAACTCGGGGCCGACGGGCTCCGGACCCGCATCGACGAATCCGATGCCCAGCGGATGATGGCCGATGCCAAGTGGTATCTGAATCGGAAGGACCCGGTCTCATCCCGCTTCGTGATAAAGAGGCTGCTTCGGCGATATCCCGAATCAGCGGCTGCCCATGAGGGATATGAAATGATGGTCCGCTACGGCTGGATCAAGGAAGCACCCGAGGCTCCTGATCAGCGCGAGGATCAGGCAACCAACACGGCAGACGATCCGCAGGCCGAGCCCCCGGTTCAGGCTGACAGTGAGACGTCGGATAACCAATGAGTCGAACCATGACCCGCATCAGCATTTTGAACGTCGGACGGCGTGCGGCTCGCCTCTGGGCCCGCCTGGGCGTCCCTGTAATGGTTCTTGCACTGGCCGGCGTCGGCGGCTGTGCTTCGGATCGTGATGACGATACCGGGTATCACGTCGGCGAACTCTTCCCGGTCCAATATCGTACCGTGACCGTGCCCATTTTTGCGAATGAGACGCTGTATACGGGCTTGGAGCGCACTGTGACGGATGCCGTCATAAAGGAGATACAGAGTCGTACTCCGTATCTTGTGGTCGACTCGGATCAGGCCGATACGGTGCTGGAGGCAACGATCCAGGGCGTCGAAAAAAGGCGTCTCAGTAACCAGCGGCGGACGGGCCTGTCACAGGAGTTGATGTACACGGTCACGATCGACTTCTCCTGGACGGAATCGCGCACGGGACGGGTGATCGTGGAACGTCGCCAGTTTGAGACGGGAGACCTGTACATTCCGTCAAGTCCGGTCGGAGAGATGCCGGACCTGGCTGCCTTTGCCGTGGCCGACGAAATCGGCCGAGACGTCGTGGACCTGATGGTCAGCACCTGGTAACCCAGGCCCGTTGTGGGATGCGAGCAGGATGGCACCCCCCGCCGGGACGCACCGACCGACCGAACCGGATGCGGCCTGTGCAGCAGTGGAATACAGCAGAGGTCAATGAGTAGCAACTACGGAAAACGTGATCAGGACACCGACAGCGGATCAACCGATTCGCGCGGGTCGAATCGTGGTGGGCGCGACCGCGGGGGCCGGGACTCCCGAGATCGACAGGATCCGTCAGGCCGGCCCAAGCAGCCGGGCAGCGACAGGGACAGCACCGGTGGGAATGGCGGCAGCGGTGGTGGTGGTGGTGGTGGTGGTGGTGGTGGTGGTGAACAACCGCAGTTGCCACCATCCAACAGCATGAAACTCACACGCGGGCTCCTGCTGTGGGTGATGCTGATCGTCATCGGCATCCTCTTTCTGTTCATGCTCCAGGGGCGCGAAAACGGCGTCGAAGTGACCTGGACCGAAATGCAGGTCTACTACGGCAACCGGCAGATCGTCGAGAATCAGTTCGTCATCCTGTCGGACCGGGTCGAAGGCAAAGTACAGAATCATGCAATGCACCCGGATGGCACCACGCTGTACTTCCGGGTCAACCCGAATGCGCTGGGCACCTTCTGGCTGCCGACATTGAACTCGCTCGTGAGTCCCCAGGAAGATGGGTCGGCCGGCAGTGAGGAAAGCGGGCGCCCATCCGGCAGTTTCATCGATCGATCGAATCCGGCCGTCTGGCCGTCGTTGCTGATCAGCCTGATCCCGTGGATTCTCATCTTCGGCCTGATCTGGTTCTTCCTTATCCGATCCCTGCGCAGCGCCGGCGGCGGTGCCGGCATGTTCGGCAGTTTCGGGCGATCACGCCATCGCGTAACCTCCAAGGAACATACCAACATTACCTTTGAAGACGTGGCCGGCATTGATGAGGCCAAGGACGAGCTCGGCGAGATCGTCGAGTTTCTCAAGAACCCGCGGAAGTTCAGTCGGCTCGGCGGTCGCATCCCGCGCGGTGTGCTGCTGTCCGGCCCGCCCGGGTGCGGCAAGACGCTGCTGGCCAAGGCCATTGCCGGCGAAGCGGACGTGCCGTTCTTTTCCATCTCCGGCTCGGACTTCGTCGAAATGTTCGTCGGCGTCGGTGCCAGCCGGGTGCGCGACCTCTTCAAACAAGCCAAAGACAACAGCCCGTGCATCATCTTCCTCGATGAAATTGATGCCGTCGGCCGCAAGCGCGGCAGCGGATTTGTCACCGGTGGAAATGACGAACGCGAACAGACGCTCAATGCGATCCTCGTCGAAATGGACGGCTTCGAGACGAGCGATCAGGTGATCGTCATTGCCGCAACGAACCGCCAGGACGTCCTTGACCCGGCGTTGACCCGGCCGGGCCGATTCGATCGGCAGGTCGTCGTGCCGTTGCCGGATATCAAGGGACGCCATGAGATCCTGAAGGTCCACGGGCGTGATGTGCGCATGTCGCCGTCGGTTGATATGGAACGTCTGGCGCGCGGCACACCGATGTTCTCCGGTGCTGACCTCGCTGCGATTATTAACGAGTCTGCCATCATCGCCACCCTGGCCGGCAAGGATGCCGTCGAGCAGGACGATCTCGAAGAAGCACGAGACAAGATCAAGTTCGGCCGAGCACGCAAGAGCCGGGTGATGGAAGAAAAGGAACGGATGGCAACCGCGTACCACGAGGCCGGCCATGCCGTCGTCCAGGAGTTGCTTGACGATACCGACCCGTTGCACAAGGTAACCATCATCCCGCGCGGCAACTACGGCGGCGCCACCTTCAGCCTGCCGGAAAAGGATCGCTATGGCTTCGGCCTGAAGTATCTGAAGGCAACGATGCGCGTCATGTGCGGCGGGCGCATTGCAGAGGAGAAGGCGACTGATGATGTGTCATCAGGCGCGGCCCAGGACATTTCGCAGGTCACGATGATGGCCCGCATGATGATCCTCGAATGGGGCATGAGCGACCGGCTCGGCTTTGTACGCTACGCCCCGGGCGAAGAGTCCCAGGAGATGCCGTTCGGTGGGCGGGATTATTCCGATGACACAGCCCAGATCATTGACGAGGAGATCAAGGCACTGGCCGACCAGGCCTATGCCGATTGTCGTCAGATTATTAATGACCACTGGACCAAGATCGAAGCGGTTGCTGATGCGCTGCTGCGATACGAGACACTGACGGCCGTCGAGGTTCGACAGTTGATGGACGGGAAGACACTCGATCGGCCGACGGTGAGCGATCTGCTTGATGCGGAGCGGCAGAAGGCCGCCGAGGATGCCCCCGCACCGTCTCCGGCTGCTGCGCCTTCGAAGCCGGAAGATGAACCCGGCGCCGGGAATGTGGTGCCGACGCCGGCGTAAGGCGCTGCTGACACGACTTCGAAAAGAGGTCGGGAGTGCTCTGTCAAGAGGCTTATCCTTTTCCAATCGGGAGCCGCGAAGTGGCGCTTCGGGAAGTAGCCAGGGGCCAGTGAGTCGCGCATGCGACGAACGCAGCCCCTGGGAAAGCGGTAGTGCATGCAAACATGCCACGACAGGGGCGCAGGGGTAGGCCGGCTCAAGATGCGAAGCATCGCAGAGCAGGCAGTGTGATGTGCACACATACGTTGCCGGGTCTTCCGCCCAAAGCGGCGTTGACCCGGCCTACGCGTTCTCTCGTCGTTTCGGTACCTCCCCCATTGCCCGGGTCCAGGTGTCCGACATGGTGCGACTCGCCATCATGTTCGGGGCGATCGGCGTGCTTGAACATCTGTCTGTGATTTGCTGGTCATGCCCATACTTCAGGCATCGGCAGACCGAGGAGCATTTCGACAGCGCACTCCCGACCCCTTTTCTACATCATGCGCCCCTGCTGCCGCTATCTCGATTCAGATATCCAGTGTTATATCTACTCTATTTCATACGATGAATTGTCTGCGACTCCTGTCATTTCCCCTTGCTGATTTCATTATCTCCGGCTACCTTTGTCCTCAGTCCAACCACGAGTACTTGTACGACCACATAGCCCTGATGAGGACTCGACGACATGACATACCCCGTGCCGAAGATATGCAGACTCACGCTCCAGACCGTTGTATGCGCGTTTCTGACCAGCACGCTTCCGACTGCGCTCGCACAGGAACGAACGGTCAGGTATGACCTCGACAACGTCTGGCTTGATCCGGACATCAGCCACCCGTGGGAGCAGCCGCAGCAAATGCTAGGTACCTTCGAATGGACGTATCAGGACGGCGACTTTGAGAACGGGACCGGGCAGTTCCTGGCCCTGGACATCCCGTGGTATGGCTCAGACTTCAGCGACTTGACCATCAATATCGGACTGAGTGAAATCGAGATGTCTCTGCAGGGCAGTTTCCACGACCTCGGCCTGGACCTGACGCTGTTCCTGCTGGAGCCGCTGTCCATCAATGCCGCATCACCGATCGACACAGTCAGAAGTGTTTTTGAGATTCAGCGAGGCGTCAGCCATCAGGGACACGTGATCAGCGGCAGCATCATTCCGGTTCCACAGTTCAATCTCTCCGTGGCCGGCACCTGCCCGTCGGCTGTGCAACTCACCATGGATAACGCGACCGCGCTCGGCGACGTTGCCATCGTGTATGCGTTTGCAACCGGATCATTCACGATCCCGAACGGGAATCCGTGTGCCGGGACGGTTCTGGGATTGAACAACACCGTGGCACTGGGTGCCATCGTCACGGCCGATGCAGTCGGGCATGCCGTTCTGAATACCCGCGTGCCCGATGCTGCCTGCGATCAGGTGCTGATCCAGGCGCTTGATTTGACGTCCTGCGAAACAAGCAACGTCACGCTGGTTCAATGACCGTCACGATACCCGCTCCCTCACGGACGGCGTCCGCATGTAAGGTCAAGAAATACTCTGACCCACAGAACGACTCCGCCGCTTCGCGTCGCCCACCCCCCCCCGGCAGAGCCGGGGGCTAACACCTACGGGATCGACTCGACCGTATAGCACGAACACTTCATCGTGTTCGACCAGTGGTCCGGTGCCAGGCCGGCCTTGCGCTTGAGTTGGTGAACAAACTCGACCGGGTCGCCGATCGATTCCCACACAGCCGGCAGAAACGTCGCACGTCGAAACCCATCTTCAAGTATCAGACCGTCGACACCCGGGCGCAATTGCGTCAGCAGGTCCTGCTCGGTCTCACATTCTAATACCCGAGGCGGGTTCAGCAACGAGATATGAATGTCCAGGTGCGGCAGCATGCTCCGAGTCACGCCGGGCGAGCGCGGGTCTTCAAAGCCGGCTGCATACGCATTGTGCGATACATCCTGCGCCAGCGGTCTCACCGGCTGCAGCGTCCCGATGCACCCGACCAGATCTTGATGATGCCGAATCGTCACGAACGTCGCACGCGGCTCAATCAGAACAGGCATCGACTCACGATACCCATCAAGATCAGGCGTGAGCGCTCGGCCGCGATCAATGCCATGCTGCACCGATGCATAGGCCAATCGCGACAGGGCAATGCGAACCTCGGCCGGCGTCTGCGGCTCTGATCCCTCACCGGTGTGATTGTGTGCCACGGGAGTATTCCTGTCTTTCGGTATCTCGTGAGGCAGATCAGTTGGACGGTTCAGGTTCATAAAACGCAAACGCGCCATAGCCGACGACGCGATCGCGCGAGCCGGACGTGTCGCCGGAGTTCATCAGCGCCAGCGTTTGGGCTGTCAGTGTCCTGGTGCGAGCCAGTGTCAGGAGGCCCTTGATCGGTTGATGGCCACAGGCCATCTGCGAACTGATCGCCTGCGGGGCCAACGATTCAATCGCATTCGCCGTGGCTCGGTCGATCTCGCGAGCCTGCCCATACGAGAGAAAATGACTCAGATCGCTGCTCACGATAATGATGGTGTCATCGTCGCCCCAGAGCCCGGCGAGTACGGCAGCGACTTCATCGGCCGTCGCATCACCGACCACCAACGGCACAAACGTAAACGCAGGCAGCAGGCTCTGCAGGAACGGCAACTCAACCTCAAGCGAATGCTCCTGCGCGTGTGCTTCATCAAGACGGGTGACATACGGCAACTCCTCGGCAGTCTCGCGCAGCGCCGCGTCCTGCACCACCATGCCCAGCGGCGTCGCAAAGCAATCCGCGCCGGATGTGGCAATGCCGGAAAACGCGACCCGATGGGACGGACCGATGAGAATGACACGACGAATCGTTGATGCGATCGGTTCGAGCGTGGCAAACGCGATCGCTGCGGGCAGGCCGGAGTAGTCGTAGCCGGCATGGGGCGCGATGAGCGCTTTGGGAGACCGATGCTGCATGTGACTGCGAGGGGCATCGGCAAGGAGATCGCTGACGGTTTGCTGGAGTCCCGATCGATCGCCCGGGTAGAAAAGGCCCGAGACCGCAGGCTGACGTGTCACCGCCTGGTTCATCGAGGTCACCCGTGATCTTTCAAATCAGCCCGACGAGTGTCAGAACACGCACCGTACAAGTGCAGGGCATCATACGGTTCCCAAATGGGGCAAGACACCAGTAGCATGCGGTCTCACTGAACACGCTACAATAACGGCGTTCCCGGTGCCTTGGGGAAGGACTCACGTTCGTGACCTCAGAACCAGGCCATCCCGGATCGTCCGGCCAGTTTGAAGGCTCATGCTTTCCAACCGACTATTGGCACGCATTGCCCGATGGCCGGGTGCAGTGCGATCTGTGCCCTCGATTCTGCAGACTCCACGAAGGCCAGCGCGGCCTGTGCTTCGTCCGGGCGTGTGCGAACGGGCAGGTCGTCCTCACGACTTACGGCCGATCGAGCGGGTTCTGCATCGATCCGATCGAAAAGAAGCCGTTGAACCACTTTTACCCAGGGACGCCGGTGCTGTCGTTTGGGACCGCCGGCTGCAATCTGGCCTGTAAGTTCTGTCAGAACTGGGATATCAGCAAATCACGCGAGATGGATACGCTGGCAGACAATGCCTCGCCGGCAGTCATTGCGGCTGCGGCTGAGCACTACGGGTGCACATCGGTCGCGTTTACCTACAACGATCCGATCATCTTCATGGAATACGCCATCGACGTGGCCCAGGCATGTTACGCCCGCGGGATCAAGACCGTGGCTGTCACAGCCGGCGAGATTTGCCCGAATCCGCGGCAGGCGTTCTTCAAACACATTGATGCAGCCAATGTCGATCTGAAAGCGTTTACCGACCGGTTTTATCGCGAGATATGCGGCGGCGAACTCAAACCGGTCCTTGACACACTGGAATATCTCAAGAAGGAAACCGGCGTCTGGGTAGAACTCACTACATTACTCATTCCTGGCGAGAATGACTCGGCCTCGGAGCTGGACGAGATGACCTCCTGGGTGGCCCAGCACCTCGGGCCGGACGTGCCCATGCACTTCACGGCATTTCACCCTGACTGGAAGATGACCGACAAGCCGCGCACGCCGAGCAGGACGCTTGCCATGGCCCGCGATATTGCCTTGAACAACGGTATCCATCACGCCTATACCGGCAACGTGCATGATCGAGACGGCCAGAGCACGTATTGCCCGGCGTGCGGCAAGGTCGTGATCGGGCGCGATTGGTATGTGCTCTCTGAATGGCATCTCGATGCAAAGGGGTGTTGCACACACTGCGGGGCAGTCTGTGCCGGCGTGTTTGATGATGCGATCCCCGGGGGAGGGCCCGGTGATTGGGGTTCGAGACGGCAGCCGGTGCGGCTGTGCGAGTTTCAGCGCTGACGACACCCGTAACCGGGTGTGGTGAGTTTCCACGTTTGCCCTGATTCCACTCAGAACCACTGGGTGGGATCACAGTATGAGTCAGTGAGCCGTTTCCGGTTTCGTCGAACAACACATGGAGGAATGACTATGCAAGGTCCGGTCACTATTTTCGGCCTGATGGCTGCCATGAAAAAGTACGATGCGTCGGACTTGCACATCCGAGCCGGCCTGCCCCCCTACTACCGCATCGGCGGCTACCTCAAGGAGGTCAACAGCGCCCCGCTGACCGGTGATGAGACAGACCACTTGCTCCAGCCGCTGTTCAACGAACGGCTCCAAGCACGGTTCGACGAAAACGGGGACGTTGACTTTGCCCAGTGGGACAACGAGGGGGATCGATTCCGCGTCAACATCTTCCGAGCCGGCGGGCATATGAACGCTGCCATTCGACGCGTCAAGTCCGACATCCCGACGTATGAAGTGCTGCATTTGCCGCCGATCTATGAGAAGTTGATCAGCCAAACGCACGAGGGACTGGTACTGGTGGTGGGGGTGACCGGGTGCGGGAAGTCCACAACGCTCGCTGCGATGATCGAGCATATCAACGAGACGCGATCCAAGAACATCATCACGATCGAGGACCCAGTCGAATACCACTTCGAATCCCGACAAAGCATTGTGGCCCAGCGCGAGATCGGGATCGATGTGATCGATTACGCCAGTGCGTTGAAGTACATGGTGCGGCAGGATCCGGACGTCGTGTTCATCGGCGAGATGCGTGACCACGGCACGGTGCTGGCCGCCATCCAGGCTGCCGAGACGGGGCACCTTGTGTTCGGGTCGATGCACACGGCCGACACGATGCAATCGTTCAACCGGATTCTCGAGTTCTTCCCGCAATCAGAGCACGGCTTTGTCCGTCACGCGCTGGCCAACACGCTCAAGGGGATCTGCGCTCAGCGATTGTTGCCGGCTGTTGAGGGATTCGAGGTGACGCGTGTGCCGGCCACCGAGGTGCTGCTGAGCAATGCCGTGGTACGTGAGAAGATCCGGGAAGGTGAAGACGAGGATCTGCCGGCTGTGATCAACGGCAGCCTTGAGGAAGGAATGCACAGTTACACCTGGTCGCTGGCCGGCCTGGTTGAGAAAGAATGGGTGACGAAGCACGACGCGATGATCTATGCCCCGAACCAGAGCGCGCTGGACAGTGCGCTGAAGGGACTCCAGGTGAAGGCTCAGACGTTGGTAAGCAGAGTCCGGAGTAGCGGTTAGCACGGGCTGAATGGACAGGTAATGGGGTCGCGAGTCCATTTCTGTGGGAATCGACTCCCGACCCCTTGCGCCGACCGCGAAGGACATGTGCCCCGTAGTGTCAGGCAGCAGGAATTAATTCCTGCTGCCGGCTGGACAGGCTGCCCATCGGTGCCGATCAACGTCGAACCGGCCTACTCTGTGAGATGCTGCCACAAAGAAGGTGTGTCGAGGATCTGGGTGAGTGTCATGCCATTGACAGGGATGACGTGCGTGCGGTCGCGGACGGCGTCGGTGTAATCGGAGTAGTTCTCGTTGACGGGGTACGCGGGATAGTCGCCTGGAAGGACATACAACGTGTCGGCCTGTTCTGCTGACGACGGATCTACAAGCAGCACAAATATCCTTGCTCGTGGGTCACGTTCATCGTTTTGCACAGTGGCGATCACCAACGGATCAACGGCGATGAGATAGCTCTGGTCCTTCTTATACCTATAAAAGGTAATCCAACCCGCAACACTGTGAAGGGAAGCGCCACGGCCGCCTGATATGTAGGGATACTGCCAAGGCTGGGCATCCTTGAGCAGCCTCTGGGTCTGTGAATGCTTCCAGGGCGGTGGTTCGAACACATAGGTAATGAAAGTGCCACCTGTTTTCCCCGCAATGTCCCCAATGAGATCACCTCGACACTCATGAAACATCGCATGGACGGGCTTGCGGACACCTGAAACGTAGATTTCCGATTGCTCCACGACATACGAGTAGTATGGCGGCCGATCGACCGCTTTGTCATAGCCACTGCACGACATCAGCAAGGTCATCACGACGGCGATGCCGAGGCAGGCTGCGAGGCGCCGGGATATCGGCACAGCGGTCGGGGCGTGGGTGTGGACGGTTGGATTCATCTGAAACATGGGCCTGCTCCAGAGATGTGCAGATCGTGGTATTGTAGTGGTACGAAAAGGGGTCGCGAATCCATTTCTGTGGGAATCGACGCCCGACCCCTTTTCCAATCACCATACTCGCAGGATTTCAAACGCCGGTTATCCACACCGTTCTATCTTCAAATGTCACAGCGGGTTAGACTAACGGGCATTCAAACGCATCGCAGTCGCGCTGTATTTGCGCGACGTTTGCCGGAAAAAAGCACCTGGAAAATCAGCCGCCGCACTATCACCGTCGTGTGACATCTGGTATGTTGGGTAATCTGAGATTGGAACCGGGTGACGATGGATCACCCCTGTTTTAGGGAGCGGGCCGCTGGTGGGACTCTTGCGGCTCGTCCAACTGACAACTCAATGATGCTGGAAAGCCAGCAAGCACGCACGCAAGAGGCTGCTATCTATCTGCGCTGCAGAGGCCAGGCTGACTGTGTTTCCCATGCTGCTCCTGCTGCTGTTGCTCCCCTCGGTGTAGTCCATCAAGGCGGGGCATCAATCACGGGCGCGTGGCCATACCGGGTCTGAATCACCAATGCCGTGCAGTTTGGCAGACTCGTGAGAGCCAATGCCGGGCACATGCATCTGTGCCGGTTGGCTTTGCGGGCACCCTTCGTGGACGAAGGTCTGACTGTGACCAGGACTGTCACGGGACGTGTCTGGGAAAGGAGCCGGAAGGTGGAAACCACGCGCGATCGGGCCGATCTGGTGCTCTCCATGTTCGAGAAGTACTACGGCCGAGTGTACTGCTTTGCACGCCAATCGCTGCAGGCAGGACAAGCAGAGGACATTGCCCAGGATGTCTTTCTCAAACTCCTCCAACACTCTCAGTTGGAGGGCAAGACCATCAAGATCAGTTATCTGCTCAAGATTGCTGACAATCTCATCAAGCGTCGCTACCGACGGCAGCAACGGTTTGCCACCTATCTGGAGCGGCGCGGATCAGAGGCCGAAACCGAGAGCGATGACTGCGAAGTCACTGCCGCCGGCATCAGCGAGCAACTCAAGGCTGACCTGTGCGCGCTTGATCAGGCCATGGCCCAGTTGACGGAGCATGAGCAGGATGCCGTCCGGCTCATCGTCACCGAAGGGCTGAGCTACGAGGCAGCCGCTGCTTCGCTGAGCGTCCCGGTCACCACGCTCAATAACTGGAAGTACCGCGGCCTGCGGAAACTCCAGGAGTTGACCGAGGCCAGGATCCCTGACCGACGGGCCATGACGGGCAGTTGAACAGAGTCCATCAGTGCCCGTGGATCACCCATCGCGATGTACGATGTGCGATCGGCCTCGCAGCCAGAGTTGCCATCAGGACTCGTGTTCACTCATCCTGCGCTCAAACTCAGGCCTCCGGAGCCACGAAGTGGCGTCTGGGAAGTAGCCAGGGGCCAGTGAGTCGCTCGTACGACGAACGCAGCCCCTGGTCAAGCAATGATGCAGGCAACAAGCCCCGGCAGGGGCGCAGGCGTATGGACTTCGGCTAATCGGCACCTTCGCCCTCTCTCGGGGGCTTGGGTGGTCGTGCCGACCCCATTCCTCGGGCGGCATTCGCCACGCGGGGAGGGGGGAGGCGCTTGCTCACTGGCCCCGGGTGTGTTCAACCGGGGCTAATCCGTAGGGCCTGGGAGCGAGGATAAGGCAACGCAATAACAAGCAGCCCCGTTCACGGGCATACCGTCCATCGGTTATCAGACGGCAATCAATCACAACTAAAACATCCGAATCTGCTGCAGAACCCCCGATCTACAAGTTCTCACGGTGCTGAAATGGGCTGTGGGTGGGTGATCAGGGACAAGCCTGCAAAAAAGCGCGGTCCCGAGTCAGTCTGTGGGCCTCAATGTGAAATCGCCCGACCGATCGACCCAACAAGGTAGGGCAAGGACATGGATGGCAGCAGGACGCCTGCCTGAGACCGCAAGAGACAGGAAACAGGACCTCATTTCAAGCCTGAATAAGAAAGATACGTGCCCCGGACGACACCTCGAACGCACAAACGACGCAATCGAGCGAGACACGGGGATGAAAGGACAGGAACCATGAGCATCGGCAAGACCCTATTCCGCACGGCCCTGATCGGAACGCTGGCAGTTGGTGGACTTACGCTCATCGTTGGACCGCAGCGGATGGCCACGGGAGCGGCACAGGCTCGCTACACGCTGGTGAGTTGGTTTGACAGTAACGTCGAAGACCCCGTCATCATCCGTCAGCAACTCAAGAAGTTGCAGGAGCAGTATCCCGAGCGGATTCGCGAACTGCGCAAGGCATTGACGGCGGTTGACGGCGACATCGCTGCCACGCAGCGTGAGATCGAAGTGGCCTCCAAGGTGGTCACGATGGCCAAGGCAGACCTCGGCACGCTCGCCGGTCTGGTTGATGAGGCCCAGGTGACGTTGGCCGCTGACACGGGCGGTCGGGACGTTCTGGTGAAGTTCCAGGGCCGGCACCTGTCGGTCGAGCAGGCCTATGCACGGGCCAACCGCATCAAGCAGGCGGCTGTGAACTACCAGGATCGGCAGGGCCAGGGCGAGCATGAACTGACGCTGCTGCAGAATCAGCGGAAGCGCCTCAGTGACCAGCTCGGCAAACTCGAGAGCGAATACTCCGCCTTCCAGGCTCAGGTCTGGCAGATCGAGCGGCAACTGGCTGCGATCGAGCGGGACAAGGAACTCATCGAGATGATGGAAGATCGCGAAGAGGTGCTCGATAACAACGGCCACTTCCAGATCAACAGCCTTGATGCCCTGAACGCTCGCCTCGAATCGGTCCGCAACGAGCATGCAGCCATCCTCGAATCCTTCAACGATCAACTGACCGAAGACGACTACGTCTCGGTGGCCCAGGGCCGGATCATCCTCGAAGGCATGAACGACCCGTTCGACTGGAGCGACATTGAAGATGCTGCCCCGGCACTGGACGACTTCCCGCAGGCTCCGATCGTGATCGACGGCGTGACCCATGACACGATGGCTTCACTGCCGAACGCGGATCAGTAAGCAACGAATCCTGGAGACAGGATCCTCGCAGGCTGGGACGGGCAACACACTGATGGCCTGACCCGACACGGACCCGACCTGTGAGACGACGACGAGTATCGGCCATCCAACGCTCCGCACGCATATGGGCGTGCGGGGTGTTTTTTTTGCGCCCACCGCCTGACACCCCCACGCATGCGGATGCGTGGGCTTGTTTAATCACGCGGCGAACGCACAGCCTGCTCTCCCTCTTGTACCCGAAAGTCGCTGACAACTGCATCGGCAAGCCGTCTCGCTGCTAGCATCAACGCACTATGGCCGATAGCAACGGGGCCGGTAACGGCAACGACAACGACAACCTCAAGGACGATCAACCGCCCACACCCGAACTGGGGGAAGCAGTCGGGCTGCCGCCGACCATCCCGCGCCGGTCGCTGGTTGCCCGTCTGTTCGGGCTCGCATGGGAGTACCGGGGTCGCTGTCTGGCAGCACTCGGGACCGCCGTGTTTGTCCAACTGCTCGCGCTGGGTGGCTTCATTTTCAGCGGTCTGGCACTCGATATTCTGCGCCATGCCCAAAGCCCGGAGAAGGCACCCACTCCGACCTGGCCCTTCGGCTTATCCAATCTCGCTGACTTCAGTAACTGGACACTTCAGTCGCAGATCATGCTTGCCGCCGGCATCGTACTCGGCCTGACGCTGATCCGCTCGGGGGCGTACTACCTGTCCCGGATTGCGGATGAAGGATTGGTCCAGGCCGTCGTCGTCCGGTTGCGCACCCGGCTGTATCACAAACTCCAGCACCAGACGTTCGCGTTCTACGACGAGTTTGAAACCGGGGGCCTGATCAACCGCGTCACGGGCGATGCGCAGTCCGTCCGCCAGTTCGTGCAGGGCATCGTTGTTCGTGTGCTCGTGTCCGGCTGTACGCTGGCGCTGTTTCTCACCTACATGCTCAAGGCCCACTGGGGGCTGACGGTGGCCGTGCTGGTCGTCGTGCCGCTCCAGGGGTTGGCCATGTGGCAGTATGCCCGCCGGGTTCGGCCGCGCTTCAAGGCCATGCGTGAAGCGATCGATCGGCTCATTCAGACACTGCAGGAAAGCGTCATCGGCGTCAAGGTGGTCAAGGGGTTCGGCCGGGAGCCGGAAATGGTCGCGCGGTTTGCGGGCCGGAACACGGACGCCAACAACGCCCGGCTGAGCATTGCGAAACTCATGAGTTCGTTCATGCCCAGCATCCCATTCTTCGGCTTTCTGCAACTGGCGATCCTGCTGGGCTACGGCGGGTTCCTCGTCCGGCTCGGGCCGGAGGCCGGTGGCATTGCGCTCGGGACACTGTGGGTCTTTCTGAGCCTGATTCGCCGATTGGCCGAACAAGTCGATGCGATGATCCAGGTGGCTGCCGTCCTGCCGGAAGCGATGACCGGGGCCGAGCGCGTGTTCGAGATCATCGACGCCGACCCGACCATTGCACCACCGGCTGCCACCGCGTACACGCCGGCCCCGGAGACCGTTCGAGGTGCGATCACACTCGAAAACGTGAGTTTCAAGTTTCCATCAGCAGAGAGCCAGGATGCCGGGCAGTGGGTACTCGAAAACGTGTCGCTTGACATTGAGCCGGGTGAGACGGTGGCCGTGGTCGGCCCTGCCGGTGCCGGCAAGACGAGTCTGTTGAATCTCATGCCTCGCTTCTATGACCCGCAGGTCGGGCGGGTGCTCATTGACGGCGTTGATGCTCGGGATTGGGATCTCGATGCGCTGCGACGGGCCTTCGGGATCGTCTTTCAGGAGCCGTATCTGTTTTCCAACTCGGTGATGGCCAACATCGCATTCGGCAGAGACGACAGCCCGCCCGAGGTGGTTGAACAGGCGCTGAACGATGCCTGCGCCGATGAGTTTGTCAATGACCTGCCGAAGGGACTCAAGACCATTGTCGGCGAGCGGGGTCTGACGCTCTCCGGCGGTGAGCGACAGCGCCTCAGTCTGGCTCGGGCACTGCTGGTCGAACCGCCGATCATGCTGCTGGACGATGCCACGTCTTCCGTTGATGCCCGGACCGAGGTACGAATCCAGAAGGCACTCAACCGGATCATGATGGGGCGGACGACCCTGATCGTGGCCCATCGCCTCAGTACGCTGCGCCGAGCCGATCGCATTGTCGTCCTCGAACGGGGACGCGTGGCCGGTGTCGGGACGCATGACCAACTGCTGGAGTCCAACGAGCATTACCGGCGCAGTGCCGAGTTACAACTTGAGCGTGAACTGGCGGAATGGCGCCAAGGCCGTCAGCCTGATGCGGCCGCGGAGGCGGAGTCAAAGCCCTCGTCATCGTACTCAGAGGGGGCCGGGACATGATGAACTTCCGTTGGACACCCACACCTGATGAAGTGCTCACAGCCGTCTCGCCCGGCGATGACCGGGGCGCGCGCATCAGGCCGTTTGACAAGAGCCTGACTCGCCGCATCTGGGACCAGATGGCCCGGTACCCGCTGCTGTTGACCGGCGTCGTCATTCTGGCCGTCGTGTTGGCCGGGCTGAACGTGGCGATTCCCTATGTGCTGACCGAGACGATTCGTGGCCCGATCGGGGATGCCGGGGGGTTCCAGGATCGCTTCGGCCTGAGCCCGGAAACAGGGCTTGGGTTGGGCGTCGGGATAATCGTCCTGCTGGCAGGCTTGTGGTACATCATCATGCGCACCCGGCAGTGGTGGGTGAATCAGCTTGGCGAGTTCGTCGTGCGCGACCTGCGGCGGGCCGTGTTCGATCATCTTCAACTGCTCGGCATGGACTTCTACGATCGCACCAAAGTCGGCCGGATTGTGGCTCGGGGCACGAGCGATATCAGGGCCATCCGCGGGGCCGTGATGCATGTCGTCCCGCGCACACTGATCGCGGTGGTCCAGATGGCCGGTGCGCTGACGTTCATGCTGTTGGCGTATGACCTCGTGCTCGGTCTGGCCGTGCTGGCCGTTGCGCCGGTGCTGTACATGGTCAACTGGTACTTCCGCCAGCGGCTTTCGAGCCGATATCGCCTGACCCAGGAATCCTACAGCATTCTGACAGCCAACCTGGCGGAGTCGATCCTCGGGATCCGGGTCACACAATCGTTTAGTCGGCAGGACGTCAATGCCACGATGTTCGACCGGCTGTGCAACCTCCACCGAGCCCGACACATGTCGGTGGCACGCATGCACGGCCTCTATCTCCCGATGCTCGACATTGCCAGCCAGATCTTCATTGCCATCGCGCTCGTGCTCGGCGGCTGGCGGGTGTCGCAGAACGCGATGACGGTCGGCGATCTACTCGGCTTCATGGTGATGACCGGGGTCTTCTTCCAGCCGATCACCGTCATCGGTGATATGTATAACCTGACACTGCAGGCAATGGCCGGCGCGGAGCGCGTCTTCCGCCTGCTCGATACGGTGCCTGCTGAACTGGACCCGGAGCCGAGCGAGGCGGTCTCCTTACCGCGTACCGATCAGGGCATGCGCATCGAGTTTAAGAACGTCACCTTCGGGTACTCCGACGAGCCGCCCGATCCTGCATGATGTGTCGTTCACCGTCGAGCCGGGGCAGACCGTGGCACTCGTCGGCCATACCGGCAGCGGGAAGACCTCGATCGTGAACCTCATGTCGAAGTTTTATCGACACAACGGTGAGGCCGGCTCGGCCGGCGAACATGGCCGCATCCTCATCGATGGGTATGACATTGACCGGATCACGCAGGCTGATCTCCATCGCCAGATGGGAATCGTTCTGCAGGAGAACCTGCTGTTTTCCGGCACGGTGATGGACAACATTCGTTTTGCGCGTCCGGAGGCTGATGATGCCGACGTGATCGACGTCTGCGAACGCCTCGGGTGCCTCGATGTGATGCAACAACTCCAGAACGGTCTGGGTACTGAGGTCGGGGAACGTGGGGAAGCGCTCTCAATGGGGCAGCGCCAACTCGTGTGCTTTGCTCGGGCGATGCTGGCCCGGCCGAGGCTGCTGATCTGTGATGAAGCAACCAGCAGCGTCGATACCGTGACCGAAGCGCGGGTGCAGGAGGCGCTGGGTCATCTCCTGGAAGGCCGAACGAGTTTTGTGATCGCGCACCGCCTCAGTACGATTCGCAAGGCCGATCTCATTCTTGTCGTGAAAGCCGGCCGGATTGTTGAACAGGGAACGCACGCTCAACTGCTCGCACTCGGAGGGACCTACAGCGACCTCCATGCCGAGTTCGTCCGTGTCAGCCAGGGTGAACAGTCAATCCTGTAACAGTCGGTGCAGGACATCGCTCGGCGACAGCCAGTCCATTGCGGTCGGCGTATCCGGCGCAATCACGCGCACGGCCGGGCCGATCGGGGCCCACACGCCGGGATCGGTCGGGCCGAATAACGCCATGGTCGGGATGCCGATCTGTGCTGCCAGATGCGTCGGGCCGCTGTCGAACCCGATGAACAGCCGTGCCGACTCAATCACATCACCCAGCGCATCAAGTGAATCACAGAAGCGCCCGCCGTCATTCGTGAACGCGGCTCGCTCCGTGCGCGTGAATCGCTCCTGCTCAACCTCGCCGGCAATCAACACAGCGTGATCAAGCGCTTCAGCCAGTTCAATGCTCCTGACGATCGGCCAGCGCTTTGCGTTCGAGCCGGCACCCACATGAAATACAATCGGCCCGCCCGGGTTCTGTTGTATCACAGGCTGGAACGCCGGATCGTCAACGCGCACCGGCGGCTTCGTCTGATGATGCGTAATGCGCGCGTTCGGGAACACCTGGCCGGCCGATTCATGCCAGATTGAACCCGGCTCCGAAATGAACGACTCAATCAACTCGACCTGTGGATACTCCCCCAGCCACTCGTCACCGAGGCCGAGTCGACGCCACAGCACATTCCACAACGGGGACTCGATGTCTCGGATGCCGCGCAACTCGGGGAGATACCGTTTGGCCAGGCGCGCTTTGTCGAGGTCCGTGACCACAGTCACGTCGACGGCACCGAGCCGGCGGATGAACGGCCAAATGAGGACAAAGTCGCCAAGCGCTGCCTGATGCAGCACGAGGATCCTGCCGATCTTCTTCACCTTCTCATGGGGCATGGTGCATCGCGCTCATCGTGCTAGTGCGGCAATTTCTCCAGATCGTCATCCACACCGGCCAGAACGAGAATGTCACCTTCAAGCAAAACCGTATCCGGCATCGGCGTGACGACGACAAACTCCTCCGGCTCCGTGTTGACGTCGTCCGGGTCCGCCTGCTTCCCCTTCTTGACTGCGACAACATTGACCCGGAATCGTGACCGCAGATCGAGTTCGAGGAGCGTCTTATTCTGCCAGTCGACCGGCGTCGGGAGTTGGATCAGCCCATAGCCGGCGGCGATTTCAACATGCTCGATCATAAACGGTGCCAGCAGGCGATGCGCCCACCGATCGGCAGCCTCATCCTCCGGGTTCACCACCGCATCCGCCCCGATGCGCGATTGAATCGCCCCCTGCGTATAGCTCGCTGCCCGGGCAATAACCGTCTTCACACGCAGATGTTTCAGCAGCACCGTGGTCAGGACATTCGCTTCGAAGTCATCGCCGATCGATACGACGGCACAGTCAATCTTGTCCAAACCCTGTTGACGGAGCGCCCGTTCATCAGTTGCATCGAGGCACACGGCCACCGTCACCTGATCGCTCAGCGACTCGACGAGTTCCCGATTCTTGTCGATTGCCAACACTTCCGCCCCGCTCCGGGACAGATTGATCGCCAGGCGCGAACCGAACCGGCCCAATCCAATGACGGCGAACCGCTGCATCGTCATAGTCTCGCTCATCATGCTGCTGCGCATCCTTCCGGCACGGTGTATTACCCAATCAATACGGATTCCGACGGATAGTGATATCGAGTGACCGATTCATAATGACGGAACGTAATCAGGCCGAACACGGCCAGCGGCCCGACCCGACCGGCAAACATGGCCAGAATAATGACGATCCGGCCGGCCGATGTTAACTCCTCGGTCAGCCCCATCGACAACCCGACCGTGGAGCAGGCGCTGATCGACTCGAACAGTTTGTCGGCAAAGCGCGGTGACTCCGTGATCGTGAGGCAATAGGTTGTGAGGCTGACCATGACAAACCCAAGCATCACGAGGACGCCGGCACGACGAACGAGTCCCTCCGGGATCGTCCGACGAAACGCCTCCGTGGCCGACCGACCCGTCACCGTTGCCCAGATGGTCAATGCCAGGATCGCCACGGCAATCGTCTTGACGCCGCCGGCTGTCGAACCGGGGGACCCACCGACCCACATGAGGATCATGAGTACGAACCGGCTCGACGGCGTGAGCTCCGTCATGTCCATCGTGTTGAATCCGGCCGTCCGGGCTGAGACGCACATAAACGAGGCATCCAGCACATGCCCTGACAGATTTGCCGGCGTGATCGGCTCAACCTGTGGCGCGTTGGCTGTGACATTCAAGTTCAGTGCCTGATGTATATTCGGCGTGAGTTGTCCCACCGTCACGGCCAGGGTGCCGGCCACATAAAGCGCCGCCGTCGTCCCGAGCACGAGACGAGTATGCAGGTTCAGTCGGATCAAGCGGTCAAACTGCGGCCTCGGCAATCCTCTCCGTCGTGCCAGCGCCACCCGGACCCGAGCGATGAGCACCTGCCAGCAGTTCAAGAGCACTGGGAACCCGATCCCTCCGATCACAATCAGCGGCACCACGACCAAGTGGGCAGCCGAAGCATAGCGGTATGCCCCGAGGCTCTCGGTATACGGCGAGAATCCGGCATTGCAAAACGCGCTGATGGACACAAACACACTGTCAAAGAGTCGGCCTGATCCTGCGGTTGACGATCCACTCTCTGTCCCGAGCAGGGTATACAGCAGCAACGCCCCCACTGCCTCGACGGCGAGTGTGGCCACCACCACGAAGCGCACGAGTTGATCGACGTTTGAGATCCCGCCTTCGGCCGATTGCACGGCCTCACTGATGCTCACTCGATGACGCAAGGACAACGTCCCGCTCAGCAGCACGGCAAACAGGGAGCCGAACACGATAATCCCCAGCCCGCCGAGCTGGATCAGGATCAGGATGATCGTCTGGCCGAACGTCGTGAACTCGGTGGCCGTATCACGCACAATCAGCCCGGTGACACACACGGCACTCGTTGCTGTGAACAGTGCATCGAGTACGGCGATCGAATTGTCGGCCGGCGTCGCCCGGGGAAGAAGCAGGAGCACCGTGCCGATGAGAATCAGCAATACAAAACTGCTGACTAACAACAGACTCGCTCGCTGGACCAGTTGGGCCATGTGGACATAGGTGCGCGTAAACAAAAAGACTGCGAGGACGCCAAACAGCGCCGTGCCGGCCCCGTGGTGGATCGGCAAGGCAATCGTCGCGGCGACGAGCGTGATCACTTCGGCCTTCATTCCGAGCAACAGCGACGGGCGCACTCGCCGGGCACGCCACACGGCCCAGACATAGGTGCCGTACATGACCGCCAGTCCCATGATCTGAAGAAAGACCAGCGTGCCGGGGCCAAACGGCGGCGAATAGAACCCGATCTCGATCAGCGTCACGACATTGAGTAACAGCACCACGGCCAACCGCGGCAACAACTGGGCAAACCGCTCCTCTGCCGGATAGCGAGTTGTCAGCCAGGCTGAGAGGTTCATGCAGAAAGGCCGATCAGAAAGAAAGCCTTACTCGGGGTCCATCCACGTTCCAACATACATTAGGCAGACCGTTCGAACCAAATCAGCCCGGATCGCTCATCCACCTGTGGTGCATCAAGCCCGCACACCTCGGCCAGCAGACACAGTTCGCCCATCGTCCACAGCCGATACCGCTCGGTATCCTGTGCATCCAACTGCTCGACGCCCGGTCTGACGGCCGACCCGTACCGGATCGTAAACAGGTGGTCCCGCTCATCCCACACGATCTGCGAACTGCCGTCCTCTGCGATCCCCGAACACCACGATCCTTCCTTGACCAGCGGCCATAACTCACCCGGGATGTCATCAATCACAAACAGACCCGGCTGTGCGTGCCGAACCAGCGTCTCTCTGATCTGCTGCACCAGTCCGACTGCATCCGGCATCCGATGTATCTGCATCAATGTTCGCCCGAGACAGGTAACCAGGTGAAACGGCTGATCACCGATCGGCCAGGGGCGGGTCAGGAAGTCGTGCACGATCACCGATGGAAACGCATCCGCATTCAGGCCGGCATCCTGGCACGCCTGGACCAGGGCACTCGGGGATTCCGAATCGCTGTCCATGCCGATACACTCGTATCCTGCCTCGGCAAGCGGGATCAGCGTTCGGCCGTTGCCACAGCCCAGATCAAGCACCCGCAATCGTGAATCTGACCGGTCTGCCAGCCTCTGAGCGAGTTTCAATAAGCCGACCATTTGCGAATCGTGCTCCTGCTGCTCGAACGGCTCCCATTGCTCCGGCTGTTCGCCGTGGCAGTCCGAATCAGGACGGTGATGTTCGTTTTCCATGCAGGCTCATCTCGTTTCATGGGATACAGGGGATGCAGACGGCAATCCTACACCGCCCAGCCGTTTCGAAATGCCCCCGGCACGGACTCATCCTGATTGGTACGATCCTGGCAGCCATGACGCTCGTACAGCCCCCCATGATGCATCGGCTGACGGCCATCCTCTGTGCGGTGTGTGTGCTCTCAGCATGCACTGACCGACACGAGCCCCCCACCGACTCATCGACGAGCACTCAGCCGTATGATGGGGAGGCCCCCTCCACTTCACCCAGACAGGACAGCACAGGCATGCCGGATCAACACAACGACGCTCAGCAACAGCCGCCCCACACGAATCGACTGGCCGGCGAGTCCAGCCCGTATCTCCTGCAACATGCCCACAACCCGGTAGACTGGTATCCGTGGGGCGAGGAGGCGTTTGAACTGGCCCGGACCACGCAACGTCCGATCTTCCTGTCGATCGGGTACTCGACGTGCTACTGGTGCCATGTGATGGAGCGCGAGAGTTTCGAGGATGTGGAAACAGCGAAACTCATGAACGAGCACTTCGTCTGCATCAAGGTCGACCGCGAGGAACGGCCGGATGTCGACGATGTGTACATGGCTGCCTGCCAACTCATGAACCAATCGGGCGGCTGGCCGTTAAACGCGTTTCTGATTCCCCCGCCGCCTGCTGATCTGCCTGCCGATCAAACTGCCTGGACCGGGCTCCTCCCGTTTTATTGCGGCACGTACTACCCCCCGATCCCGAGTTACGGCCGGCCGAGTTTCCAACTCGTGCTCGAAGGCGTGAACAAGGCTTGGAACGAGCAGCATGACGAGATCATTGTCCAGGCCGGCAAAGTGGCCGACGCCGTCACCCAGTATCTCTCGACGCAGCCGGAAGCGCTGCAGCCGCCACGACTCGATTCCGTGACCACGGCCATGCAGTCACTGCTCAACATGGCCGACACCGTCTACGGCGGACTCGGCAGCGCGCCGAAGTTCCCGCAGCCGGTGAATCTGCGACTCCTCATGGACCTGCGCGATTCGGTGAAGTCCGAGAGTGATCAACAGCGCGTCGATGCCGTACTGACCAACACACTCAACCACATGGCCATGGGCGGGATGTTCGACCAGATCGGGGGCGGGTTCCATCGGTACAGCACCGATGAACGCTGGATGGTGCCGCACTTCGAAAAGATGCTCTATGACAACGGCCAACTCGCTGAGGTCTATGCCCTGGCCGCTGAATCAACCGGCGGCGACCCGTTCTATGCACACGTTGCCGGTTTGATCTGTGACTATGTCCTGCGCGAAATGACTGACCCGGCCGGCGGCTTCTATTCTGCGCAGGATGCCGAAGTGGATGGTCGGGAGGGGCTCAACTACCTCTGGACGCCCGAGGAAGCGAAACAACTTCTCACCACGGCCGGCTTGAGTGATGATGACATTCAATGGGCGCTCGATTCCTACGGCTTGTCCGGCTCAGCGTTTTTCAAGGACCCGCATCATCCTGACGACCCGCCGCGCCACATCCTGCACCTGCCGCAACACCCGGATGCACTGGCCGAGCAGGCCGGCCTGACGGTAGCGGACGTGTTCCAACGCCTGGCCGCCGTCAACGCCCCGCTGTACGAGGCCCGCACCCAGCGCAAGCAACCCGGCCTCGATGACAAGGTCATTGCCGGCTGGAACGGCCTGATGATCGCCGGGCTGGCCGAGACCGGGCGCGTCCTGAATCGACCCGAGTTGATCGATGCGGCAGCGCGTGCCTGGGACTTCATTCACACAACCATGCGGCGTGAAGACGGCTCCCTGGCCCGAACCTGGCGACACGGGCACATCAGTAGTGCGCCGGCTGCGTGTGCCGACTACGCCTGGCTCATTCACGGTTTGCTCACGCTGCACAATGCGGAAGCCGAACCGGGTAAGAAGGAAGCATATCGCACGGCGGCTGTCGCACTAACCGAACAGGCGCACGCCCTGTTCTGGGACGATGACAACGGCGGCTACTTCGATGCACCGGCAACTGAGGCGACCGGCCTGTTTGTGCGCGGGCGCTCCGGGTATGACGGGGCAATACCGAGTGCCAACGGCGTCATGCTCAACAATCTCATTGACCTGCATGAACTGACCGGCGAACAGGCGTATCTCACGTCGGCCATCAAGACCGTCCGCTCGCTCACGCCACGTCTCGTCCCGCAGCCGGCCTCGATGGCAGCGAGCGTCCGCGGGCTGGCCCGACTCTGGTCGATTGCACCGGACACCATGCAACAGGAAGTCTTCCTGCTGGCTCCGCACGAGACCGCCGATGCTGATCCCGCATCCGACGGCGTGACCATCGCGCTCGAGTCAGAACAGATGTCGATGGTCGCCGATGGTGAGACACGTTCATCGACCGGCGCACTTCTTATTAACATCCCTGACGGGCACCACATCAATGCCCATGATCCCGGCCAGCCGGACCTGATCGGTATGGAAGTGGTGCTGCAGCAATCGCAGTCCACTGAAAGCCCTTTCACGCTGACCGTGGAATACCCGGATGCGTCGGCATTCACACTCGGCGACCAGGCAATCAACGTGTATGGCCCGGGAACAACACGCGTTCCATTCACCGTCTCGCGTGTCGATGACTCCTCATCCTCCGATGTTGAGGACAAAGAGACCATCGTGCATCTGCAGGTTCGATACCAGGTGTGCACGGACACTGCATGCCTCGCCCCCGCCACGCGCTTGATCCCGATATCGATTCCATCCCGTTAGCCCACGGTTCTGCCACCGCTGGGATGGTTCCGAAGGAGGCATGGTCATCAGTGGATGCTCACGGGCACGCGGCAGGGCGTCCTCATTTCCGACGAGCCCCGACCGTGAGGGAGGGGGTGCGTTCAAACTGTGCTTCGCACAGACCCGCTTACTAACGTGCGCGGCTCGTTGTCGGGCCGGGGGGCCGCTGTTGGACGGGCGTCTCGCCCGTGCCACTGACAAAAGAAGACCCCGGGTGTGGGATTCACCCGGGGCTAATGTTACGCGCTGGACGAAGGTTGTCACGATGCGAGGACGCATCGCCCCACGGCAAAGCCGTGGGCTAATGGAACACTATCATTCGCCGTACTTGGCGATGATGTCTTCCTTACTCTTGTGCAGAATGCCGTACTTCTCGCCGATCTTCGTGAACGCTGCGATCGCCTTGTCCACATGGTCAAACGAGTGAGCCGCTGACAACTGCACGCGGATGCGGGCCAGACCCTTACCGACGACCGGGTAATAGAAGCCGATCACATAGATGCCTTCCTTATACAGGTCGCGGGCGAAGTCCTGGCTCAGTTTCGCGTTGTACAGCATGATGGGCACGATCGGGTGCACGCCGGGCCGGATATCAAAGCCGGCCTTGGTCATGCCGTCACGGAACCGCATCGTGTTGGCCGTCACCTTGTCGCGCAGTTCCGTCGAGCCGATCAGCAAATCCATGACCGCCAATGAAGCCTTGACAACGGTCGGCGACACGGTATTGGAGAACAGGTACGGCCGCGAGCGCTGGCGCAACAGTTCAATGATTTCCTTGCGGCCGCTCGTGAACCCGCCGGACGCACCGCCGAGTGCCTTGCCCAGCGTCGAAGTAATGATGTCCACGCGACCCATCACGCCGCAATGCTCGGCCGAGCCGCGGCCGGTCTTGCCGATGAAGCCGGAGCAGTGACAGTCGTCGACCATGACGAGCGCATCATACTTGTCGGCCAGATCGCAGATCTTATCGAGTTGGGCGACATCACCGTCCATGCTGAATGCGCCGTCGGTGGCGATCAGGCGATAGCGACACCCTTGGGCGGCCTTGAGTTTCTCTTCGAGGTCGGCCATGTTGTTATGATCGTAAATGTTCCGCTGGGCCTTGCACAGGCGGATGCCGTCAATAATCGAGGCATGGTTCAGGGCATCGGTGAACAGGGCATCGTCCTTGCCGAGAATCGGCTCGAACAGACCGCCGTTGGCATCGAAGCAGGCTGCATATAGAATCGTGTCCTCGGTGCCGAGGAACTCGGCGATCTTGGCTTCGAGCTTCTTGTGAATGTCCTGGGTGCCACAGATGAAACGGACACTGCTCATGCCGTAGCCGTGGGTATCCAGGGCATCCTTGGCAGCCTCGATCACCCTCGGGTGCGACGACAGGCCGAGGTAGTTGTTCGCACAGAAGTTAATCACGTCCTCGGGCTGAGCGCCTTCGGGATACTCAACGTTGATATCGGCGGCCTGCGGGCCGAGGATGTAACGTTCTTCCTTATACAAACCGGCGTCACGGATAGAGGCCAGTTCCTTCTGCAAATCGTCTTTCATTCTACCGTACATGCAAGGGCTCCGATCTTACACAGTGTGGCTTGGAGGGGGATTGTGTTGTGTCAGTCTGTCATCGTCTTTCGCTACTCGCTGATCAGTGATCACCGAGTCGACGAACGGCGGCTTCGTATTCGGCCTGGTCGGGGAACAGGACGCACTTGGCACTCTTGCGCGGCCGTTCCATCATGGCCCCGAAGCCCTTGGCGTAGTCTTCGAGTTTGAAGACGTTCGTGATAACCGGCGTCGGGTCGAGCCGGCCGGAGGCCAGCAGATTTCGATTGCGATACCAGGTGTCAAAGATCTTGCGGCCGTTGATGCCGTGAATCTGGCAGGCCTTGAAGACGATGCCGTTGTTATAGTCGATGGGCAAGCGGTTTTCGGCAGCGACGCCGAAGGCCGTCACGCGGCCGGCCTTGCGGACCATGTTGAAGCAGTCGTCAACCGAGTCCTGGGAACCGACCATTTCGAGGGCAATGTCGACCCCGTTGCCGCCGGTCAGGTCGAGGACGGCTTCGAGGCGCTCGGCCCCGGTGGTCTTGTTCGTGTACATCTGGTGATCGGCACCCATGCGCTTGCCGATTTCCATATTGAAGTCGTACTTGCCGAAGTGGATGATCTTGGCCACGCCGACGGCCCGGGCAACGCCGATGGCAAACAGGCTGATCGGCCCGTCACCGGTGATGACCATGCTCTTGCCGGCAACGTCGGCATCCTCACCGAGGACGGCATAGGTCGCATTACCGAGCGGCTCCTGGATGCAGGCGACCTCCGGCGTAATCGAGGGATCGTTCGGCCAGCAGATGGACTCGGGGAGCGTGAAGTATTCGGCAAAGCAGCCGTTGAAGTCGACGCCGAGGATCTTCATGTTACGGCCGACGTGGGGCGAGCCGAGCATGGTGGTCAGATCGCCGGGGTCGTAGATATGGGTCTCTGCCGAGACAAAGTCGCCGACCTTGATCCGCTTGCAGTGCGGGCCGACTTCGACGACCTCACCGGCCACCTCGTGGCCGAGCGTCTGGGGCAGGGCCTTGCCGCCGATCCGGCTGTCGGACCAGGGATCCCACTTGTAGATGTGAACATCGGTGCCGCAGATGCTGGTCGCTCGGACTTTGACAACGACCCAGTCTGAGGCAGCCGGCTCAGGAATCGGCCTGTCGAGCCACTCAGCGCCCAGTTCCGGCTTGGTTTTGACGACCGCTTTCATCGTTCCCATGGGACTCTCCTCATCATCATCTCATCAACATTGCTATCAAGGTTGCACCGGCGGCAGGTACGGGTGGGACTTGGCAGTCCGTTCCGGCTGGCAGGGCTGTATACGCTGGCCGCGGGCCGTTCGAGTCTGGTGTGAGCGGCACGTGGCGGTACGACGCAAGGCGGAATCGACCGTGGCAGGGCAGGCGCAAAACAACCGCTAGGCCACCCCTACGAGTCGAGGTGCAGATTCTACCTCGGTGCTGTCAGGCCTGCCCCGGCAGCCAGTTTGGCATTGGGCAATTCAGGTGCATACCGCACGATGGCACAGGCCCGTCGGCAAGGGCCCCGACCAGCCCGCCGGATCGCACAACCGGGTGCCAAAACACTGTTTCTGAGCAAAACGCCCCTTGTTGAGAACGAGAACGCCGGTACGCTGTTGAGGGCAACGACCGGGACCACAGCCCGTACTGCCCCTGCTCAACGTACATGCCATCTTGAGGAGAGAACAGCATGTCCAATCGCCGATTCAGCAATCCATCGCTCATTGCACCCTCGACCAATGGCCGCTGGGGACTCAAGGCCCTCCCTGCGATCGTCCTCGCGTGTGCCACAGCAGCGACCGCGAGTGCCCAGGCAAACAAGGCCGTCAGTCGATCGACCGACGAAGGCGGCTGGCCCAACAATGACAGTTACTTCTCCGTCATTTCGGATGACGGCCGCTTTATCGCCTTTCAAAGCGAGGCATCAAACCTCAGCGGCAATGACTCCAACGGCAGTTACGACATCTTCCGACGGGACATCGTCAAAGGCACGACCGACCTGGTCAGCGTGTCCACCTCCGGCTACGCCGGCAACGGGCTGAGCATGGCCCCAACGATCTCCGGCGATGGCCGCCTCGTCGTCTTTGCCTCATCCGCATCAAACCTCATTTCCGGCGACACGAACGGCCAATGGGACGTCTTTGTGCGCGACATGGACACCGAGACCACCTGGCGCATCAGCGTCTACTCCGATGGGCGACAGGGCAACAACCGCAGCGATTCGCCGGCCATCACCCCTGACGGCCGCTACATCGCCTTCCATTCCCTGGTCTCATTCGACTCAGCCGACACGAATGGCGGCTATGACGTCTATCTCCATGACCTCAACGATGGCAGGACCACGCTCGTCAGCACCACGGCCGACGGCACCGTCGGAAACGGCGACAGCATCTGGCCGCAGATTTCCGAGGATGCCCGGTCTGTCGTCCTGTTCAGCGGGGCAACGAACTTCGTATCCGGCGACACGAACGGCTGGTCTGACGTGTTCGTCAAGGACCTGCTGACCGGCACGATCGAACGCGTCAACGTGTCATCGACCGGCACGCAGGCCAATGGCGAGACAATCTGGCCGTATATCAGCGGTGATGGGTCGGCCGTGACATTCTGCAGCAAGGCCAGTACTCTCGTCACCGGTGATTCCAACAACAACTGGGATGCATTTGTCCACACGATGGCCGACGGACAGACAACAAGGATCAACGTCCGACCGGACGGCGGACAGGCCGACAGTTACACCCGCTCGCCAACCTCGTTGACCGGGAACGGGCGCTACGTCGCATTTGCCAGCCTCGCGACCGATCTGGTCGACGGCGATACGAACGGCATGCAGGATATCTTCATCCGTGACCTGCTCAACGAAACGACGCAGCGCGTTGACTTCGGGTACGAAGGAGACGAAGTGAATGACGATTGCTTCGTGCCGGACCTCACGTCAGACGGCCGCTATCTGACCATGACGAGTGAGGCTCGCAATCTCGACTACGGGTTTGCGTGGTACACCCGCAATATCTACGTGACCGATCTCGACGCAGCCCTGTACCTGACGCAGGACGACCTGGTGCGCGGGCACAACGCCGAGTTTACAGCCTTCGCCTGTGAGCCGGGGGAAACGGTGTACTTCGTGTATTCCACCAAGGGATTGGGCAACGGCCCCTGCCCGCCGCAACTCGGCAACCTGTGCCTTGATCTGCGCGATCCGGTCAAGACACTCGGCAAGGCCGTCGCCGATGCATCCGGCACAGCAGCCCTGACGAAGAAGATCCCCGGCAGTGCCCCGTTGATCGACGTGTATACCCAGGCAGTTGCCCGGCGCGGCAACAAGGGAAGCGACTCTGTTAAGTCACACTTTGTATCTGCGACAATCATGCCGTGATATCCGCTTCCAAGAAAACATAACGACACCCAACACAAACAGCAACTAAGTTTGCCCGATCGACGATCATAATGGCGATATAAGGCGCTGCTTATCATGAAGTGTCGCGTCAAATGTAACAACATTGTACCAAGTGTAAAAAAAGGCAATCTGCGTGATTTACATATTGCCTTAGTTGGGCAATGTGCTATTGTGTGAATGAGGTGAGGGCACGCCATCGCCTGGACGCCCTTTCAAGAGGCGGCCACGGCATTCGCAGGCGACCCGGTGATGATGATCTGACTGAGGGATGAAAAGGCTCTTCAAGACGAAAGTGATCAAGTTCTGAGGCTGGCTATCGACCGGGCCGTCAATAGCCACCATCTCTGAATGTTAATAAGAACGCATGCGTCCGGCACAGGATCCTGGTTGCTCCGTGTCGTACCACGGTGTCGGTGCGCCTTTGTTGCATCCGGGCCGGCCGCGGCAGGGTGCAGCGCCGACCATGAACCCGCTGGTGACGATGCTTTTCAGATGTACGTACCCGTCGGCTCTCTGACGGTGAACTCAACCCGGCCGCCGGTTCATGCAGCCGGATTCCACACATTTTCGAGATCAAGGAGAAACCTCGAATGATGACAGTAAACAAGAGACTGATGACCATGTCCTGTTTGACCGCCGCCACGGCGCTCGGCCTCGGCACATCCGCGCTGGGGCAGACCCCGGCCAGCGCCACCTCCGGGGGGACGTATGGCAATGGCGACAAGGCGATCAATCCCCAAAACAGCGCCCTGGCCACCACAGTGCTGTACGATTCGCTTTTCATTATTGACGGTCAGACGCATGACATCTCCAACGGCGATGGTTGGGCCGGACGGGCCGTCTTTGGTGATGTGTTTGATCTCCGGTGTGCCGACGACTTCCTCGTGTTCACAGGCGGCTTCACCATTACCCGCGTCACGGCCGACTTCCTCACGTTCAACGGGACGGCCCCGACCAGCGTCTATACGCGAATCTACCCGTCCAATGGTGGCGTGCCCGGTGAGACTCCGTTGCATGAAAAAGCCTCCACCGGAGCCAGCGTGACCTCAACGCCGTTTACCGACACAATCTTCGGGTACGCAGGACAGCGTATTGTGGCTGAAGATCTGTGCATGCCTCTCGGTGCCAACTCATCTGATGACGGATGCCCCTATTGGGTCACCATTCAGCCGTCACACACCGGCACCGCCGGAGACTGGTACTACTTCGCCCGTGATACCACGCTCTCGTATCTCTATGAGACTGCTGGGCGTGATGGCGAGTTAGGGCTCGGCGGCTACGGCACCACGTCGTGGACCCCGATGACCGGACTCGGGTATGGGCCGGGCTACGGCTCGATGAAACTGGAAGGCAACGCCGGCCGACTCACAACCCATCCGCCAACCCCGGGCTTTGCAGGAGGCGTGAATTCGGTCGAAGTCCACGGTTGCAACCCCGGCGCCAGCGTGCAGTTGTTCTACAGCACCAGCACCGGAACGACAACCGTCCCGGGCTGCCCCGGCGTCTGCCTGAATCTGCAGAATGCCAAGACTGCAGGCGTCAAGACAGCCGATGCCAACGGCGTGGCCTCCTGGAGCGGGTCGGTCGGAAGCGGCCTTAAGGGCAAGACTGCCTACCATCAGGCAGTCGACAAG
Organism: Planctomycetota bacterium; assembly: GCA_013112555.1. Lineage (GTDB taxonomy): Bacteria > Planctomycetota > Phycisphaerae > Phycisphaerales > UBA5793 > PNC21. Next base: position 268,578 of record JABFGK010000002.1, read on the forward strand.
TCCACATGCTGCGTCAGCCCCGTCATGGTCTGGACGTATCCCAACTGATCGGTAAACCGCCGATTTGACGAAGCATTTTCGTCTCACATGGCGAGCGCCTGAAAAGGCACGGACACACACCTTGGACCCGGTTCTGGATTCCAGACCGGGTCCTTGGCATTTTTCACTGATGAACCTGCGAGTCACAGGGTTCAGCGCAGGCCGAATTCCTTGAGTTTGCGATACAGCGTCCGCTCACCAATGCCGAGCATGCGCGCTGCCTGCTCACGGTTCCCGTCCGTCAACTTCAATGTCTCACGGATGGCACGCTTTTCGAGTTCGGCCAGATCCATGCCCGCCAGCGAACGCCCGCCGGCATCGGTGGCAGCCTCGGCATCAGCACCACGCCGACAGTCCTCCGGGACATGCTCCGCAGACAAGTTCTCGCCGTCCGGGCAGAAGACGACCATGTTCCGCACAACCGACATCAGTTGCCGCACATTGCCCGGCCAGTCGAACGTGATGAGAATCCGCATCGCATCCTCATCGACACCCGGGATTGTCTTGCCGGCCTGATCAGCCTGCTGGTCAATCGTGTGCTGCACCAACAGCGGGATGTCCTCCCGGCGTTCGCGCAATGGCGGGATGCGAATCTCAACCCCCTTGACACGGAAAAACAGGTCCTGCCGGAAGTCGCCGGCCTTCACCATGTCTTCGAGATCGCGGTGCGTGGCGGACACGAGTCGAACATCAACCGTCTTCGGTTCGTTCGACCCGACCCGAACCACCTCGCCGGACTCGAGGACCCGCAGCAGTTTGCTTTGCATGCTCAACGGCATGTCGCCGATCTCATCGAGAAACAACGTCCCGCTGTTGGCATATTCGAACACACCCTCCACCGGCTTGTCAGCCCCGGTGAACGCGCCCTTCACATGGCCGAACAACTGGCTCTCCAGCAGCGATTCGGTAAAGGCAGCGCAGTTGACCGGTTTGAAATGCGAGCCGGCCCGCAGTGAGGCATTGTGCAGTGCCCGGGCGACGAGTTCCTTGCCGGAACCGGTCTCGCCGCGGATGAGCACCGGGATGTCGGTCGGCGCCACCTGCTGGAGTACTGAGATGATTTCGCGGATCGGGGTGCTGGCCCCGATGATGCCCTCGAAACCGTATTTGTCATGGAGTTGTTCGCGCAGATTCCGGTTCTGCTGGGTCAGCAGCACGGTCTCGGCAGCCCGGTTCACGAGATTCCGGAAGACGTCCAGATCGAGTGGCTTCTCGATGAAGTCGTAGGCACCCTTGCGGATGGCTTCCTTGGCAGTCGGAATGTCGCCGTGGGCGGTCACCATGATGGCCTTGGCCGTCGGCTGGAGCCGGCGGGCCTGTTCGAGGATCTCCATCCCCTGCGGCTCGTTTTTCATGATGAGATCGGTGACGACAACGTCAAACTGCCCGCCTTCGAGTTCGGCTACGGCGTCGGCCAGGCCGTGACGGATCGTGCAGACATGCCCGGGCCGGCGGAGGGCGTCGGCCATCACCTGGGCGTGCTCGACCTCGTCGTCCACGATGAGGACCTGGGCGGTGGGGGTATCCCGATGGGTGGTGGTATTGGCAGCCATGATTCGTAAAGCGTAGGCAGGGAATCCGGGATCGGTCGTCCGACGAGCCGCGCGAGTCAGCCCCCGGCTCCGCCGGGGGGATGATGCGCAAGCATCATGCCATGCCCCCCTCACTCGTCATTCCCGCGAACGCGGGAATCCATCTTCTCTCCTCCCTCGCCGATCAGGGCGGACGAAGCGGGGTCGAAAGTCGTTTCACCCCGATGGGGCGAAGATCCATAGCACCCGCACAATGCGAGGACGCATTGACGCCCCGGCAGAGCCGGGGGCTGATGGGGACACGCCGCAGCGTGCCCCTACCGCTCGGTGCGGGAGGGCCATAGGCCGGCACGAAATGTGCCGGTGATTCTCCTCGCCAGACTGCTTCACCCCGAAGGGGTGGACGCTTCTAGCCGGGGGTTTCCTCAACCCCCGGAGACAGGGCCACTCCAACACAACACCCCCCCTGTCCCTTCCGCCCGTCAGGGCGCACGAACGTAGCCGGCGGCTTCAGCCGCCGGATGAGGGGAACCTCCCACTTCCTTTCCGCCCGTCAGGGCGCGCGAGAGTCGCAGGTCAGAACAGGCTGCTTTGTGACCGTCGATATCTCCATTGTCATTGGCTGACGGCTGCGCACGCTTTGTTGTTTGATCCGTTCCGCCAGCCATGCAAACACTTCACGGCAGGTTTTTGAATCACACCCCTCGGTCAGACAGAGCGTACTTCCCGAGGCACCATGACACAGCAGCATGCAGCCGGAATCAGCATCATTCAGTGTGAACCCGGATTGCTGTTCCATGAGCCCCATGCTGACCGCGAGGACAGAGTCATCGCGCTTCATTGTGGCACGGAAGGCACTTGCCCCGGCAGAAACTGAAACCCTGATTACATTGTCGTCAACCTGAATACGGCATCGCCGAGTGGCTGCTTGCCATGCATCGATCAAGCCCATCATGCCTGCACAAACGAGAATAAGCGCAATGGCACACCAAGCCAGGGCAAACAGGAGCGGAGGTTTCAAGATCAGTGCAACGCCAAGAAGGGCAATTCCGCATGTCAAAACGAATAGATGAGTCAGCAGCGACTGTCTTGCGTATCTCAAACCGGGGGAGTCCACCTGTGTGGTCACTCGGCTACTGTTGGCAAAGGCGGGTCCGGTTCTGGCCTCCCGAGCCGGAGTCGATTTGGATTGTTGTTCAGTATCCGCAGCATACAAGTCGACACAGGACAAGAGGAACGATTCATCAGACCGGCAGATCGGCGGAAGACACTTGTTGTAATAGTCGGCAAGTGCTTCTGCCACCGGCATCAACCAGGCTACCGGGAACTTGAGGGCGATTGGCGAAGCCTGTTTGCCACTGACCAGATGAAGGTCTGCAAGTCCCATCTTCCGCCACACCCCAGGCGAATCCCATCGTTCGGACAGCGGATGACACTCATGTGGACAAATGTAGATCATGCTGTCAGCCGGAATCCTCCACTGCTGCCGATATACGAAGTGTCGATAGCGTGCTATCACCATCAATTTGCCAGGCCTGACTGCCAGCCGAACTCGCCCGTACTGCTGAGCAATCCGCTGGCGAACTTCGAGCCAGTGTTGATGTCCGGGAAGGAACGGCACATAGAGCATGATCATCCATCCGACCCTGCGCACACTGAGAATGGCCACGAGCCAAGACGCAACGAAATGAGCAGTAGTGGTAATCGGTGATGTCATGCTGCGGTGACGACCGGCAAGAGTGAATGTCGTCCTGCTGTCTCGCTCCTGCACGCGCACTAATCCCAGATTATCCAGGTGCTGTAGCGCCACCTCTGTGCCCAGGGTACTAAAGAAGCAGGATGAGGAACGGGCGTGCGACATGTGAGTGTTGAATTATAGACGGCCTTTATGTTGTGAGGAGCAAGATAACTCGCATGAGTCAGGACTCGGGACTCGTCCTGACCTACGCACTCCTCGCCTGTCAGGGCGCACGAACGTAGCCGGGGGTTTCCTCAACCCCCGGAGACAGGGCCACTCCAACACAACACCTCCCCTGTCCTTTCCGCCCGTCAGGGCGGACGAAGCGGGTTCGAAAGTCGTTTCACCCCGATGGGGCAAAGATCCATTGCACCCGCACAATGCGAGGACGCATTGACGCCCCGGCAAAGCCGGGGGCTATAACTCACAAACACACCGTTACTGAATCGACGTTGCCAGCACGCTGCTCTTGCACTCATACTGCAATGCCTGGAACCACACGCTACGCCCCGAACCTGCGCCCGGCACAGGAAGCGTCCAGTTGGCAATACCGCTGCTGTTCGTCTTGGCGATCCCGCCGGCCTGGGCCGGCTTGTTGAGATCGATCGTGATGTTCAACTGCGGGACACTCGTCGTCCCGATTCCGCGCAGACTGTAGGCCAAAAACGAGTTCGTACTCGGCAACCCGCCGCTCAGTGTAAACGTCGCATTCTGCCCACCGATCAACGGGTCCGGATCGACTGTGAGAATCATCAAAACATTGCCAAACGCACAAGCCGAGCCGCAATAGGTACCGTTCCAACTGTCAGCCTGTGCCCCCACCACAGCCGCCGTCCCTGAAACGTCCACCGTGCATCCGAACTGATCGAGTGCCACCCCGCCGGAGTCATACAACTTGGGCCGCTGCGTCCACGTCGAGCCGCTGCGCGTGAACACATACGCCGAGCCGCTATCGGTCACGTTATCATTATCACTCAGCGCGCCGATCACGGCAACATCACCATCAAGCGCCACTGAACAACCGAGATTGTCCCAGTGCGTCCCGTTCGGATCATACAACTTCTGTTGCAATGACCAGGACGACCCGCTGCCGGTATAGACATAGGCCGAGCCGCAGCGACTGGCCCCGGGCCAATCCCATTTCGCACCGACAATGACGGTGTTACCTGAGATCGCGACGTCGGACCCGTAGTAATACTCGGTGCTCCCGTCAGACGGGATGAGTTTCGTCATCTGGTTCCAGTACCCGCCGGAACGCTGGAAGATATAGGCTGAGCCGGACCTGCTGCCGTTCGGGTCATCCTTGTACAACCCGACCACAACATAGTCGCCGTCCATGTCGAGGTACTCGCCGAACCACTCGTCCGTCGACCCGTCCGATGCCCAGAACTTGCTTAGTTCGACCCACTTCTCGATACTGTCTTCGTACTCATAGATGTACACCGCGCCGGCACCGCTGCCCATCGTGTCCTCCATGCACGCCCCGATGGCCATGTAGCGACCGGACGCCGCGATCGAGCACCCGAACGCATCACCGCCCAGGTTATCCATCGGCCGCAGCTGATCTTCCTCGACCCAGATGTCGTTGTACGGGTCATAGCGGAAGACAAATGCCATCCCCCGATTCTGGTGACTGCGCGCCCCGACGATAATCATGTCGTCGATGATGTCGACAGCCGACCCGAAGTAGGCCCCGCCCTCGGCCGACAACGGCTCAATCTTCTGATGGTACACCCAGTCCGGCCCCTCCCGACGATAGATATAGGCTGAGCCGGAGTCGGTCCCGCCGGATGCATCATCCCCGAACGCACCGATGACAGCCACATCGCCCTCGACCGCGACGGCATTGCCGAAGTTGTCATATGCCCCGGCATCAAAAGCCGTCAGACCGGAGTATTCATAATGCTGGCCGCTGACTGTAGTTGCGCTACACAACAGGAACAGTGCGGCGAACAGTGTCGTCAACGGTCTCAGAACTCCGTATTGCACGCGACGTTGAATCAATGCAGTCAACATTGTTTTGTTCCTCCACGTAAAGTTGTAACAAAGCGGCAAGAAGCCGGCATTCAACGCAACAACACCACACACGCAGCGCAGGATCACACACCCTGCCCCACTGCAGTTGCGCTGGTGATTTGTGCATCTTTCATTGAACGAAACGCGCCCACACACTGGCGTTTGAGCGAACGAACAAACGAACGGAATCGAGCGGCCCAATCTAACAGTGTACCGCCGGAAGGAGAATTACCAACCGAATTATCCGAGTTGTTCACAGAAAGTGTGTCTGAGTGCGACGAGCCGCTCGCGGCCCGTCTGCGTGTGGCCGAGTGCCATGGGTTACCCCGAGCAACGCGAGGGAGAATCCATGTGAATACGTTCATGTCGCGCGCAACCACGGGTTCTGCTTCGTCGTGCCCAGCCACGACTCAGCGTAATCCGTTCCACCCTCAGTTCTGGATGCATTTGCCGGTGGACTTGCGCGAGGAGCGCTTACCCCATCTACGGTTTTGCTCGATGCCGCATGGCCATGGCGGCTCGTCGGAATCTACGTATTGAAATACTTGGCGGCCGGATGATGAACCACGAGCGCGCTGACCGATTGCTCCGGATCAATCTGGTAGTTCTCCGTCAACGCGCAGCCGATACGCTCAGGCTTGAGCAGCCGGAACAGTCTTTCCTGATCGCTCATTTCCGGGCAGGCCGGGTAGCCGAACGAATATCGTGAGCCCCGATACTTCTGGCCGAACAGTTTTCGAATGTCCGTCGCATCATCGGCATCAATCGCCAGTTCCTGGCGCATGCGCTTGTGCCACAGTTCAGCCAATGCCTCAGCCGACTCGACACCCAACCCATGCGTATACAGGTACTCACTATACTTGTCAGACTCAAACAGGTACCGGGCCAGCGCCCCCACCTCTTTGCCCACCGTGCACACAAACACACCCAACACGTCGGGGGGCGCATCTGTTGCATCATTCACAGGCTGGAAATAGTCCGAAATGCAGCGGCGGCCTCGCGAGTTTTGACGGGGGAAGTCAAACCGCTCGACCTCACGGCCGTGATCATCCGGATCGTACACAATGACGGCGTCACCATCGGACCGAACCGGGAAGTAGCCGTATACCACCGCCGGCGCCAGCGTCTTATTCTCCCGAAACTCCTGCTGCAGCCGGGAAAAGATCGGCTCAGCCTGGTCGGCAATCGACCGTGCATACTCAGCAGACGACATGGCCCCCTTGCGGAACCCCCACTGTGCCCGGAACAACGCGACCTTGTTAATAAAGGCGTACACTTCCTTCAACGGCACGGATTCAACCACACGCGTGCCCCAGAAGGGCGGCGTGGGAATGGCAACAGGCGCGCGATCCGATTCAACCGCATTGCCATCCTCGTCGATCACATCGACGCTCGATGCCCGGTCAGTCGTATCAGCGGAGGTACCACTTGTGTTGCATGCAGCAGATGTTGCCCCGGCACCGGCCGAATCCCGACGTGCCCGTTGCTCGCGTCGCCGTTCGATTTGCCGGTCGACCTCGGTCAGCGTGCCGTCTGCCAGTGCATTGAGGATACGCAAACCCTCAAATGCATCCTTGCCGTAATACAACGGCCCGTGATACACATCGCGCAGGTGTGATTCGGCATAGGTGCGAGTCAGTGCCGCCCCGCCCAGCAGCACCGGAACCTTCAGTTGCCTGCGATTCAGTTCCTGTACATCCTCCTCCATGACGCCGACCGACTTAACAAGCAGGCCGGACAAGCCGATGGCATCAGCCTCATGCTCCTCCAGCGCACTGATCACGGTCGCAATCGGCTGCTTGATGCCGAGGTTGACAACCTTGAATCCGTTGTTGGACAGGATGATGTCAACCAGATTCTTGCCGATGTCGTGGACATCCCCCTTGACCGTCGCCAGCACAATGCACGCCTTGGCCGATGACGAGGAACTGCCGTCGGCTGCCTTGTCCATGTACGGCTCAAGGATGGCCACCGATGCCTTCATCACCTGGGCGCTCTCGAGGACGAACGGCAACTGCATCTTGCCGGAGCCGAACAGTTCGCCCACGACGCGCATCCCATCAAGCAGATGGTCGTTGATGATCTCCAGCGGGGTGTACCGCAGCAAGGCCTCGGCCAAATCCTCTTCAAGGTGCTCGCGCTCACCGTCGATGATGTGACGTCGAAGGCGATCATCAATAGACAACTCAGCCCACGCCGTCCCGTTCTCAGCCACCCCATCGGCCTTGTGTGCTGCATCGTCATCATCCTCAAACAGGGCCATGAACGACGTCAACGGGTCATGATCCTCGGCCCGCCGGTCATAGATGAGGTCCAGGGCAGCATTCCAGTGCGCGTCCGGTATGCGATTCCGAGGCCTGATCTTTGAAGCATGCACGATGGCAGCGGTCAAACCTCGTTCCAATGCTTCGTGAAGAAAGACGGAGTTGAGAACGTGACGGGCAGCCGGCTTCAGGCCGAAACTGACGTTCGACACGCCGAGCACGATGCCGCACTCGGGAAACGCACTGCTGATGCGTTCGATCCCATCGAGCGTTTCGAGAGCCAGCCGCCGATCACTCTCGTTGCCGGTCGCAATGGTGAAGGTAAGGGGATCAAACAGCAGGCCGGTCGGGTCCAGCCCCCACTTCTCGGTATACAGCCGGTGCATGCGCTGGGCGATTTCGAGTTTCCGTTGTGCCGTCTTGGCCATCCCCTCCTCGGGATGTTCGTCAATCGTCAAGGCAACCGCGCCGGCACCGAATTGTTGCAGCAGCGGGCAGATGGCATCGAAGCGGGATTCGCCGTCTTCGAGATTGATCGAGTTCACCAGACACCGTCCGCCGGCTAACTTGAGCGCAGCCTCAATCACGGTCGCCTCAGTTGAGTCGATCATGAGCGGGGCCGTCACCTGCCGGGTGTAGCGGCCGACGACCTCCGTGATGTCAGCCACGCCGTCGCGACCCACGAAGTCAACGCAGACATCAAGCATGTGGGAGCCGTCGCGGATCTGCTCTTTGGCCATCGAAACGAGGCCGTCCCAATCCTCGGCATCGAGCAGCCTCTTAAACTTCCGCGACCCGTTGGCATTGGTGCGCTCACCAATGATGAGAAACGATGTGTCCTGCTTCAGGTCGACGGCACTATACAGACTGCTGACGGCCGGCTTCCCGGGATTCGTCGGGATGGCAACCGGGGCAGTGTCGGTTCCCAGTTTACGAGCCAGTTGTGCAATGTGGTCCGGTGTGGTCCCGCAGCATCCGCCCACCATGTTGATGCCATATCGCTCGACAAAGTCGGCCATCGTGTTGGCAAACGCCTCCGGCCCCAGCGGGTACTGGGCCTTCCCGTCAATCATCACGGGCAAGCCGGCGTTCGGGGCCACCGTCAGCAGGCGGTCCCAATGCTTCGAGAGCCAGGCCAGATGTTCACCCATCTCGCGCGGCCCGGTGGCACAGTTCAGCCCGAGTCCTGCAATCGGGTATTGGCGCAGGGCTGTCACCGCTGCCTCAATCTCGGTACCCAGCAGCATGGTCCCGGTCGTCTCCATCGTGACCGACACAAAGATTGGAACGTCATCAGGCGACCGGCCGGCTTTTGCCAGTGCCGCGAGACACGCATTGACGACACACTTGCACTGAAGCAAATCCTGGCAGGTCTCGATGAGAAAGCAGTCGACGCCGCCTTCGAGCAAGCCAACGGCCTGCCGGGTATATGAGGCAAGCATCTCATCCCAGCCGGTCTGGCCGAGTGAGACGAGTTTCGTGCCCGGACCGATCGAGCCGGCCACAAAGCGTGGCCGATCAACCGTCGAATACGATTCACAAGCGGCACGGGCGATCTGGGCCGCTTCCCGATTGAACGCCTCCACCTCACCCGGCCCCGAGTGCCCGAACTCACCCAGAGTCAGGGCACTGGCACCAAAGGTATTGGTCTCAACGATGTCAGCGCCGACTTCCAGGAAGGACTCGTGGATGCGCTGCAGAATCTCGGGACGCGACCGGGTGATCATCTCGGTGCAGTTCTCACAGCCGAGATAGTCATCGGCAGTCAGGTCAGACGCTGCCTGAACGCTCGTTCCCATGGCCCCGTCCAACAGCAGGACGCGCTGCCGAACATGATCAATCAGTTGTGCTGCCACATCCGTCTCCTGTATGGCTCCACCGCCCCCAGCCCATCGCGCCGGGACGCGCAAGCCGCTACTCGAATGATGATTGAGGTCAGGCTGGCACCTGAATTGCGACGAAGCAAGTCCGCGGCTCTGCCAGCAGGGTACACGACAGCGTGCACTCATTCAACCGTTCATCCGGATAAAGCGATGAATACTTGGCCCACGCGGTGCCGTCCTCTGATGGGGCTGGGAAGACCACGCACTCTATCTGCTTGATGATGAACACGTTACCGGCCCTTGCGGGAGACTGATCGGGAGGCATGGCCGGCCTGATGGGGGACAGGGAGAGGCCGGTCGGATCGACGCATCGGGGCCCGGCAAGGTCCTGCCAATCGTAGAGTGCAATAGGTTCGCCTGTGTGCCGAACTGCTCTCCATGCCACCTTTTTTTGAAAAAAGTGTAGTTTTGGGCTCCTCTGCTCTATGATTGTGCGGTACATTCAGTGTACTGAAGGAGAGGGATTTTCGCCCCTCATAACAGGAAGGCAGCATCCACGGCTGAGCGTCTGACTCGGCATGGGTTTTGTGCCGCAGCGCTGACGCTGAGCGGGCTGCTTCGGAGAGAGAAGAGCAAGGAGAGGCGGTCGTCTGCGATCGCTTCGGGCGATGAGATGAGTGGATTCGGATTGATCCTGTGCAGTATGTCGTCTGCACGGAAAGCACTTGTAGAGTTCGTTATACCAAAAAAGGAGACGAAGGAATGAAGAAGGTTCTAGCACTGATGGCCGGCGCGGTTCTGTGTGGTTCTGCTGCGGCAGACATGAACGCGATCGGTCCGTTTACCGGCGACTACCAGGAAGACTTCAACACAGACTACGTGGTCTTCCAGCCGTGCCTGTCATGGCGTACCTTTGGTGGCACCTCTGATTGGTGCACGCCCGGCAACAGTGGCACCCACACCACGAGCGGCTGGGGTTTCTATTGCACCGTGTATGCACGCAGCAGCCCGTATCTGTATGGGTCAGCCGGCGGCTACACCAACTGCACGTTTGACATGGAAATGGGCAAGTTCGGCGGCTACTTCGAGAACCACACGAACGTAGACGGCTGCACGCTCAACTTCTACGACGTGGACGGCAATCTGCACGCGTCCGAGTACGTTGACAACCCGGCATGCGACGGCTCCGATTGGGTCTGGTACGGCTTCGAGACCACCGACACCGGATTCGTCAGTGTTGACATCATCGGCGAAGGCTACGGCGCATTCGTCCTGATGGAAGACATGGAAGCCAGCGAATTCGCAGGCGGCGGCTTTGATCTGGCCGTGACCGGCGACTGCCCGGGCACCATGGAAGCCTGCGCCACCGGCGCCAACGCCGGTGACAAGATTGTCATCATCTACTCGTTCAACTACGGCAGTGCCGGCCCCGTCCCCGGTTGCCCCTCCCTCTTCACCGACCTCGCCAGCCCGGTCGTGGCCGGCTCAGGCGCTGCAGACGCCAGCGGCACCTACTGCAAGAGCGGCAAGGTCCCGCAGAATGCATGCGGTCGCGTGAAGGTTCAGGCGATCAATCGCAGCACTTGCGAGAAGTCAGCCGTTGTGGAAATCTAATGACGACCACAACATCGTCAGCAGTCACGGACTCAGTGTCGACCGATGCTGAACTCAACGTGACCTGATGAAGCACAAAAACAAGTGGGTCTGCTCGGTTTCCGGGCAGACCCACTTTGCTTTTTCCCATCTGAGTCGAGAACAAAAACACACCCGCTTATGCTGCCGGGCCGGCTCAACCCTTTACTTGAACCGCTCTACCGCAACGGCACTCTCGCCTTCGGGTGTATATTGCACTCGACGTTTCTTCTGACGCGGCTTCGGCTCCGGGACGGCCGACAGAAGCGACTTGGTGTACGCATGCTGAGGATTTCGGTAGATCGCCTCGGCATCGCTCTCCTCAACGATCTTGCCGCGATACATGACGGCAATGCGCTCGCACACATGCTGGATCACAGCCATGTCGTGACTAATAAACAGGTAAGACAGCCCGAACTCATCCTGCAGATCCTTGAGCAGATTCAGAATCTGACTCTGGATCGATACATCAAGCGCCGACGTCGGCTCGTCACAGATAATCAATTTCGGTTCCAGCGCCAATGCCCTGGCAATGCCGATGCGCTGACGCTGCCCCCCGGAGAATTCGTGCGGGTAGCGGTCGGCCGTCGACTTGGGCATGCCGCACCGCTCGAGCAGTTCCTCAACTCGTGACCTGAGTTCATTGCCTCGCACCAGGCCGTGGACCTGCAACGGTTCGCCGATGATGCGGCTGATGCGCATGCGCGGATTCAACGACCCGCCTGGATCCTGAAAGATGATCTGCATTTCCCGCCGCAGTTTCTGCATCTCCGACCCGGAGAGGTCAAAGACATTGCGTCCCCGGTAGTACACCTGACCGGCGGTCGGGTCGATGAGCCGAAGAATCGTGCGCCCGACCGTGGTCTTGCCGCACCCGGACTCCCCGACCAGCCCGATCGTCTCACCGTCGCGGATCTCAAACGAGACATCATCGACGGCCTTCACCCACCCGACCGTCCGTTGCAGCAGGCCGGCCTTGATCGGGAAGTACGTCTTGAGATTCTCAACGCGGAGCAGGGGCGATTGTGTCATTTCTGCCATGGTAATCCATTGAAAATGCAGGGTTATCGTGAGCCGGTAAGCGTAGGGAGGAACGAGGTGGTTGTCTGCCTGTCGCCAACCCGGATCGGCGGCTTCAGACTCGGGCTGCCTCGTTTTTTTGTGTCCAGCCGTCATCGGGCTACACTATTCGCTATGACAAAAACGCACAAACTCGTCCCCGATCGTCAACGAGACCGCCATCTGCAATGGGCCTGTGAACTCACCGGGCTCCCCACCGGGGCCGGCCGCGAGCATCGGGTCGTCAAGTGGGTCCGCGACTGGGTCAGCCGCCGCCCGTCGATCCGCATGAAACGTGACCGCTTCGGCAATCTGCTGCTGAGCATGCCCGGGCGCTCCCGTGGGCGGGGTCGGCCGCTGATCTTCACAGCACACCTGGATCACCCGGCCTTCGTGGTTCGCAGGATCGTGGATGACAAGACGGTGCACCTCGAGTTCCGGGGAGGCGTCCATGAGTCGTACTTCGACAACGGGCGCATTGTCATTCATGCCGGCGACGGGACGCAGCGTCGAGCCCGTATTGTCAGCCATGAAAAGGGGAAGGTCTTTCGCGAAGCAATGGCTGTCGTGGCAGGGCCCGGGCGTCGACGGGTCGACGGCATCGAAGTGAGCGACCTGGCCACCTGGGATCTCAAGCCGTCACGAGTCACTGCCCGAGGCATGATGCACAGCCCGGCCTGCGATGACTTGGCCGGCGCAGCAGCCGCCTTGAGTGCCCTCGACGTGCTGAGCAAAAAGCGAGGTTGGGACGGGGACGTGCGGGTCTTGTTGACTCGGGCCGAGGAAGTCGGCTTTGTCGGGGCCATCCAGGCCTGTCAGTCAGGCATCATCCCAAAGAATGCACAGTTGATCGCCCTGGAGACTTCTCGGACGTTTTCTGATTCCCCGATCGGCAATGGGCCGATTGTCCGCGTGGGAGATCGGATCAGCGTGTTCCATCACGGCCTGACGTTTCTGGCGTGCCAGGTCGCCGAAAAACTGGTCTCGGATTCAGACGGCCGCTTCACCTGGCAACGCAAACTCATGCCGGGCGGGGCGTGCGAAGCCACTGCCTTCCAGGCATTTGGATATGAGGCGACGTCCATGTGTCTGGCGCTGGGCAACTACCACAACCAAGGCAAGATCGACGATCTGCAAGCCGGAACACTCAAAGGGCGACCCAGAATCGCACAGGAATTTGTGAGTGTCGAAGACTACCACGGGCTGGTTCTGCTGCTGGTGGCTTCCGGGTGGGGGCTCACAGGCCGAAATCCTCGCGGCAAGGGGAAAGTCATGCCCACAAGTGATGGTGCTGCCCAAATCCGTGATAGAATGCACAACTTGATTTCAGAGCGCGGTTTCGTGCTTGAGGAGCCAGAGGCCAAGATCACCTGAGCATTTGGCAGTTCGGGAACCTTTTGGGCCTTTCTCATCGTATAGATAGGTTGAGTGCGGGCTGAAAAAGAAGTGCAGCCCGATACGTGCCGATTGATGATAATGGCACAGTCCCCCCCCACCACACACGGTGGAGAGACGAGTTTCATGGCAGAGCAGCAAGAGCAAGAACTCGAACAAGAGAATCGACCATCGGAAAAAGAGGCCCGTGGGTCCAATAACAAGGACCCGAACGCTTCGACGGCCGGGATCGATACCCTCATCGGCCGCATCGTGGTCGAGCAGGGTCTTGCCACCTCCGAGGAGGTCCAACTCTGCCTCGATCTCAAAAAGCAGAACAAGGACAACGAGAGTACCCAATCCCTCGCCGAGCTGCTCACAAAAAACGAGTTTGTCACCGGCCGTCAGCTCTCACGCGTCCGGCGTGAAGTCGAAGCCCAGCGGACCACGCAGCAGATTCCGGGGTACGTCATCAAGCGGAAACTCGGGGCCGGCGCGATGGCCAAGGTCTATCTGGCCAAGCAACTGAGCCTCGACCGATATGTTGCCATCAAGGTCCTGCCCAAGAAGTTCAGTTCGAGTGCGCAGTTCATCGAGCGGTTCTACAAGGAGGGGCAGGCGGCTGCCAAACTGAACCACCCGAACATCGTGCAGGCCTACGACGTCGGCCAGTCCGGCGAGTACCACTACTTCGTGATGGAGTACGTGGACGGCAAGACGGTCTTTGACGTCATGCAGGACAATGGCCGCTTTGCCGAACAGGATGCCATAGACATCATTCTGCAGATCGCCGATGCCCTGCACCATGCCCATGCACGCGGCTTCGTCCACCGTGACGTAAAGCCGAAGAACGTGATGATGAGCAAGGACGGGGTCGCCAAGTTGGCTGACATGGGTCTGGCCCGCGCCCTGTCCGACAAAGAGGCTGCCGAGGCCGAGGCCGGCCGCGCGTTCGGCACCCCCTACTACATCAGCCCGGAGCAAATCCGAGGCGAGGTCAATATCGGGCCGCAGACCGACATCTACTCGCTCGGTGCCACCTTCTATCACATGGTCACCGGCCAGGTACCGTTTGACGGTGCCAATCCGTCGGCCGTCATGCATGAACACCTGAAGGCAGACCTCGTCCCGCCGGATCATGTGAATCCGAAGTTGTCACCCGGTGTGTCCGAAGTCATCGAGATGATGATGGCCAAGTCGCGCCGGCAGCGGTACCAGAGTTGCCAGGATCTCATGGCCGACCTGCGAATGGCTCGGCAGGGACAGTCTCCGTCCATCGCTCACAAGGAACTCGACCTGTCAGGACTCACCTCCGGCACCGTTCTGCCAAACGGGTCCGGCAGCCGCAATGCAATTTCCAACGGCGGTTCGAGCAACGGATCGGACATGGACGACACCGCAGTCGCACCGGCGATCCGAATATCCAACAAAAGCAGCGGCTCCGTATTCGGGGATCCTGCCTTTCTCCTCGTCGTCGTATTGCTATTCATCAGCGTCGTTGGGAATGTGATCCTCGGCATCATGAAACTCGTCGAGCAATCCTGACATTCCATGCTCCAGCACCGAAGCCATTAAAAAAACAGCAGGACTGAAGTCCTGCTGCCTGTTGGAGTTGTGTGTCGATTCGATCGCCTCGGAGTCAACCCTCGGCAATTACAAGCCAGCCGGCACGAACGTCGGGGTGCCGCCCTGGAATACCTTGCCCTTGGTCACAACCAGCGTCACGCCGCCGTTGTGATAGATCACGCGCCAGACGAGATGCGGTCGCGCCATCGGGGGCAGGTTCTCAACGGTAAACGTCCCTGTCGGCAGCGCGGCACTCGTCACAATGTCGAACCGGTCTCCCTGACGTGGTTCAAAACCGTTGATCAGCGACACATTTAGCGTACCGGATAATGTGGCCAGGCTCAACACGTCGAGCACATCATGTTCAGTGTTCGGCACGGTCCCGCCGAGCTCGATATTGAGGGAACCGGCCGCATCCTGCTGATAGTCGGCCGTGATCGTCAGATTGCCGGCCGAGCCCGACCCGCCCGGGTGAATCGCCCCGGCACTCTCGACCGACCCACTGAGCATGCCGGCGCCCGTGGTGGTCACCAGACCATTGATCATCATGTCCGAATAGGCGGACACCATGGCTCCATTGGCGACTTCCAGTGACCCATCACCGGCAACACCAACCAGGAGGATGCCTTCAACGATCAGGTCCGTACTTGAGCCGTCCACGATCACCAACCCGGACTCGCCGGCCAGTTGCCCGATCGTCAGGTTCCCGGTCACCGTTGCCTGAGCGCCGTTGATCAGGTTCAGAACTGCGAGACCGCTGGAGCCACCGACACTCAGATCGGGGTCGGCCTGGGTGTAGGTCCCACCGTTGACCGTAATCGTCCCGGCATGCCATTCAATGACCGCGCCGGCTTCACGATGCATGGATTGGACCAGCAGTTCAGCGCCGGCCGACAGCATCGTTAACGTCGAGCCGGAACGCAACGTGACAGACAGCGCATCAACCAGGGCGTTGTCGGCCAGCGACAAGATCCCGTTGCCCTGCACATCAACGCTCGGCGTAGTCAGTGAGCCGGGTGTGGCACCGCCGACGTATAACTCACCCGAGTCGGCCACATACACGAGCACTGCCTCGGCACCGAGGTCATCAACCAGCACGAGCGTCGGGATGTACACTTCGGTGGCGGCGTCCGGGATGGCATTCATGCGCCAGTTGGTCGGCTCGAACCAACTTCCCCCGAACGGCCCGATGTATACGCCGTCCTTGTAGTCAACGCCGACGATGACCGAGTCGGCCGTGTAACTCACCACGAACTTCGTCAGTGGATTGCCGGTGCTGCCAAGTGAATAAGTATCAAACGTCCCTGACAAACCGGAGCCGGTCATGACCGTGAACGAATCGCCGTAGTTCGGTACGAATCCGCTGATGCACTGCACATCGAGCGTCCCGCCGATTGACATCGTGCCGGTCGCAATCATCTGGTCGTACTCATCGGCCAGGTTGCCGCCTATTTCGATGTTCACCGTACAGTTGGTGAGCGTGACGTTGCCACTGACATCAAGGCTGCCGGCCGTGTTGCCGGATTCGCTTGGTTCGATGATGGCGGTGTCGGCTGTGACATCCGCGGCGATCGAGCCGTGGCCGGAGAGCATGCCCCCGGTCAGGTCGGCTGATCCACTCGTGATGGACAGCGAACCGTTGACGCGTGTTTCGCCGGCTGACTGCGGGTAGGGACCGTTTCGAGTGAGTGCAGCACCTTCGTCGACGATCACCGTCCCGCTTGTCTGGAAGGTGCCCGACGAGATCGCGACCGTCGAACCGGCCGTTGAGTGCAGCAGTCCCTGATTGTCGAAGTCGAGTGTGTTGACATCGATGGTCAACGTCTCACCGGTATCGGCCACGATCGAGCCGAGATTCGTCAGTCCCATGTTGTTGGCACCGATGTTGCCGCGCCCGCGGATGGTATGGGAGGCGCCGTTGACGAGATCGCGGGTGGTCCCATTAGACTGGATCCGCGAGCTGACACCGGGCAAAACGACTTCACCAGACCCGTCGAGCGTCACGATGTCACTATTGGCATATAGGTAGGTGTACGAGCCGGTGGAATCGATTGTCATCGTTCCGTTGTTGACAATCGTACCGAGCGCGTAGGTACTGGCACCATTGTTGACGGTGTAGGTGCCGTTGAGTGTCAGATCTGTCAGCGACGGTGTCTGACTCCCGGGCACCTGGAACGTGCCGTCGTCAACCGTGGCAAGGACGCCGCCGCGGATGTCGGCACTGCCTGACAGTGTGACTGTCGAGCCGGCCAATGCCTGGATCAGGCCTCCGGTGTTTGTCAGCGGCGTGCTGCGGATCTTTAGAGTGCCGCCGTTGGACGCCTGCATGGTTCCCGTGTTGATATTCGGGTTGGCTCCGAAATCGCCATGCAGATCAACTTCCATGGTGATCCCCGAGAGGTTGGCATCAATCAGCGACTCGTTCGTCAGCAACAGGATGTTCGATCCGATCTGGCCGCCGCCGTGGATCGTATGACTCCCAGTGTTGGTGACCCGTTGCGTCACGCTGGTCCCGCGCACGACATTGAGACTCGAAGCGCCCAGGGCAACGTCACCGGTGCCGCTCAGGATCATATTGTCCACATCGGTATACAGGTAGGTATACGACCCGCCTGAGGTTATTGAAATCGACCCATCATTCACGAGCGAGTTCCGTGCATACAGGGACGCGCTGTTCTCCACCGTGGCACTGCTGGTATTCTGCACATTGTCAATCCAGGCAGACTGACTCGCGCCAACGATCACCGAACCAGTCCCTGAGGAGTCAATGGTCCCGTCAACGATCGAGGCCGATCCGGTCAGGAGGACCGTCGAGCCGTCCTGGGCTTCAATCAACCCGTTCGTGTTGGTCAGCGGCGTGGCATGAAGTTGCAGCGTGCCGCCGTTGGTCGCCTGCATGATGCCGGTATTCGTATTGAGCGTGTCTGACAGATTGCCATTCAGATCAATCTTCATCGTGACGCCCGGTGAGTCGGCAGCGATCAGGCCTTCGTTGGTGAGAACGAGGAAGTTCGCACCCAATCCGCCTCCGCCTCGAATCGTGTGGTTCATCCCATTACTCAGGCGTCGATTGGACACGTCGCCACGCATTTGATTGTTGTCATGGTCTCCCATGACAATCTGACCACTGCCATCGACTACCGTGTCAGCGCCGGTGAGATAGATGCGGGTATACGAGCCGGTTGAATTCGTCGAGATGGTGCCCTCATTCGTGATGAGGTTGGTGACGTTGAGCGTGCCGTCGTTCTGCACATCAAGATTACCTGCAATGATGACATCCTCGATCCGAGCGCTCGCACCAATAGTCACCGTGACCAGCCCGGACCCTGAAGTCATCAGCGTCCCGTCAACAATGTGGGTGCTATTGCGCAACTGGACAGTCGAGCCATCCAAAGCCTGGATGAGACCGCCGGTGTTGGTCAGTGGCGTCGCATAGATATCGAGAATCCCGCCGTTGCTGGCCTGCATGACTCCCATGTTGTAGTTGGGATTGGCACCGAAATCGCCACTGAGATCGATTCCCATCGTCACGCCCGGCTGATCGGCATCGATCGTCGCCTCGTTGGTCAGCAACATCTTGTTGGCACCGATGTCTCCGCCGCCATGGATCAGGTGGCCGCCGGTGTGAACCAGACGGTGGGTCGCAACACTGGCCTGGAGCCGGTTGGCACTCGAATCGGCCAGCCGCACTTCACCGGGCCCGGTCAGCGTGACCAACGGCTGATCAACATACAGGTACGTATATGAGCCGCCCGAATCGAGGGTGATGAGACTCTGATTGTCAATGGTGCCACGGATGACCAGGGAGGCGCTGTTGAGTGCGGCAAGATGCCCGCTATTGGTCACGTCCTGTATGTAGGCTGTGTGGGAAGACCGCACCTGCACAGCACCGGTACCGGCTGACGAGACGGTCCCGCCGGTGATGGATGTACTCCCACCCAGATCAACATATGACCCGTCGAGTGCCTGAATCAGGCCGCCGGTGTTGTTGAGCGCCGTTCTATACAGCCACAGCGTGCCCCCGGCATCAGCCTGCATCGTTCCGGTATTGAAGTTCTCGAAATCCGTGTGAAGATCGACGGTGAGATCGGTCGGCTGGTCAGCCTGGATAAGGCCGGCGTTGGTGAGGGTCAGTTGGTTGCTCCCGAGTCGCCCCCCGCCTCGGAACGTGTGGCCGGCATTGTTGACCAGACGCAGCGGGGACGCGGAACCCCGAATCTCATTGGTCGAGCGATTGTCGAGAAAACAAGTACCCGAACCGCTGAAGGTGGTATCGCCGGTCCCGTCCAGGTAGAAGCGCGTGTAACTGCCCGTCGACTCGAGGGAAATGGTCCCATTGTTCAAGACGGTCGCATCGTACAAATGGAAGTCATAGCCATTTGAAACATGGAGCAGGTCGCCCGCATCGACAGTCAGTTGCCCGACTGTGTAGTTGCCGTTGAGGATCACTGACGCTGCATTCGCGCCATTGGCATCAATGATGGCGTGATATGAGCTTCCGTCCGGAACCACACCCGTGTCCCAGTTCCCGGCAATCGACCAGCCACTGTCATACGGCCCGATCCAGGTTGTGTCTTGCGCCTGCACTGCTGTGGCAACGCAAAGAGCGACCAACATGGACCCGAGTGTGCACGCCCGGACTCCCAGCGGGCTCGCGATCTGATGGATGTCAGTCCGGCTTTCCCATCTTCCCGATCTTCTCTCTCTCGTTCCCATTGTTACACCTCCACATAGGACTGAACCCGCCACGGTTAAGCAATCCTGCGAAACGCATACATATACCAGTTCCCGAAGTGGTCTGCAAGTGCCAAAGCCGAAAAGAGTTACAAGACAGTTGCAACGAGAGATCGGAAGGGGCATTCGGATAAAATGAGTGACGGAAGCGGCATTTGAAGTTGAGCATGAAAGACTGCTCATCCCTGGGGCTGGATCCAGTGTTATATGATGACAGTTGGTATGCGAATGCGGAAATAGAAAAGCCGGGACGACTCAGAGTCGTCCCGGCTCGCATAGGGCACTGTGAACACAGTCTCTCATGTGGAGTACCGTGTCAGTCGCAATGTGGGCTCAACCGGCGTCCCAATACTGAGGTGCGCTACGATCGCAGTCTTCATCACCATCTGCGTTGGTCTCACCAAATACACAGAGGAAGATGTCAGAGCCGCCGCAATCCTGGCCGGAGCCCATATCCTGCTCAACAAAGAGGTTGTCCGGGAGATCCTTGTCGAGGTCTGAACTTCGATAGGTCACACCGGAGGGTGCGAATGCCAGCGCGGCCCCATCCTCGCCGGTGGTCAGGCCGGGGGTCTCATTGAGGCTCTTGACGTGACCGTCGTTGTAGCCAATGTTGCCTTGCCAGGTGGTGCGGGAGCCGTGCGTCAGGTAGGACGGGTCGGTCTTGTCCGACATGCCATCCTGCGGGCCACGGTCAGAGACAACGGCAAATGTGGAATTGAGGCTGTCCTGCCATTCCTTGCTGAGCCGTGATCCCCACATGCCGGCGTTCGCGTACGAGACATGAGATTCTTCGCCGATCTCGCACTTGAAGTTCCAGTCCCATTGGTCCCACTCATCGAGTTGCGAGTCTGATCCGCCGTAGTCGTAATCCTCAACCAAGGACACGGAACCATTGGCCTCACTCGGGTCGATGCACAACTCGGGCGAGTACATGTTGTTGAAGATCATCATCGAGTGGATGTTGGCCGTCGAGTCACCCGGGTCGTCGGCCTGGTCGGCCGTCGTCTTGCTGATCTTGACCGGGCGTGGGAACAGGTTGTTGTAGTCCTGCGACCACAGAATCCATGCCTGGTGGACCTGCTTGACCTGGGTGGCACACTTCATCATTTTCGCGTTCGCACGTGCGCGACCGAGAGCGGGCAGCAGAATACCGATGAGCAAGGCGATGATGGCAATGACCACCAGCAGCTCGATCAGCGTAAACCCATGCCGCCCCTTTCCGTTACGATTCATCATGGCTTCGTCCTTTCATGTAGTAAATAAGTGAATAAAGCCATTTAGTGGCCATCGTCTTGTGCCGGACCCTCCGGGACAAACCGACAGACCGTGAGTCTCAAACAAACTGTGCGGGAAGTGTCATGCGCGCAGCCGGCACGAGGGGGGCTCGAACTGGCGCTACGTAAGACGGTTCAGCGTGGCATGACATTTGGAGAAGAGGTATCACGGATGGGCTGTGCCACATACTCTGGATGCTGCACCCAGAGAGGCGTTGGCATGCTGTGCACATCGTGAACTGAGATCGCCCGGAATCGTGCGTGTAATGATGGCAGTTGCAGGAGTTTGTATAACCCGCTGGGCAGAATAATGAATCTATGACACGTGAATGACTGCACCATCACACAGATACGCCCGGACACTCCATCGCGTCAGGCACCTGTTGGCTGAACCCGCCTGCACACACTCCTTTCGCTTCACCGCACATGGCTATTCGCATCCCGACTCCGCAGCCGGACCGAGAATAACGCATTTATCTCTTCGCACAGCGTACCTGACAGGTTGCCTCTGTCAAGCCTTTATCTGGGAGTGACACCAAATACGAGAATCGACTCGTATTTGCAAATCAATGGCATTACGGTGCTTCGGGAGCCTCGTCCCTCACGACCACGCATAGCCGAGTCTGGCCATCGTGTCCCCTGCCTGCTCACGAATCAGTGCTAAATCGCCCTCCGACATCACATCTTTCCACTTCGGGGTCGTCATCTTCATTCGCAGATTGTCGATCGAGGAAGAGAGTTGGCGGCCCAGCAATCTCCGAAGTTTGTTTTCAACAATACTGCGAGGCTTCGGGTACACACGGATCGGCCGGGCATTGCGTGTCATCCCGAGTGCCGCGCCGAGATCGGCGATGGTCTTCTCGTAGTTGCTTCGCATGTCCTCGAATTTGACGACTTCCACGACCTCAGGGCGGTCCAGCCACCCATTGACGTGTGCAGCCCATGCAGCAGCCGGCGGGCCATAGCCGTCCAGATCCGTCTTGAGAAAGGTGGAAATCTCGGTCGGGGAGTCCGGGTACTTCATCGGCCGAAGGGCCATGTACGAAACGAGCACCGGCCTGACATCACGGACGACGTACACGATGTCCGACGCTGCCAGGATTCCCTGCGCAAACGCCCTGTTGTCCGGGCCGACCCGGTCGGCCTGCACCGAACCGTGCGTCTTGACAATGACCCGTTTCCGGCAGCGCTCAAACAGCTGGGTCATCCGCTCGGGCGGGATGTAAAACTGATGATCCGGTTCGAGACGATCCAGGTTGATGTACAGATCGTGCACCGGCTGATTGAAGCGCTGCTTCTGATAGGTCTCGCAAAAGAAGTGTCGCAGGCCGTCGATCGTCAGATGGGTTCCCGATCGCGGGTGGGAAGCGACGATAATCGGCTTCGCAGAAAACCGGATCGCCTGCTCGGTACTGCCGGTTTGTTCGGTGCCGGATTGCGTAGTCATTGGCATCCTGGTTTCAACCGGTCATCAAGGGAAACAGGTCATCCAGCCGGTCATGCTGCTCAAGAGCCATGATCCAGGCCCGCAGATCTGAACATGTCTGCTCGCCGACGACCTCGCGGCCCAGCGCGTTGAACTTGACGGCAATCTCGTCCTCAGTCATTGGGTCGCGCGGATCGCCCTTGGGCACGTCAACCCGCTTGTCAAACGCCCGCCCATCCTTGAGCGTCACGGTCACGCGACTCGGCTGGAACTTGGGGAAGAGCGATTCGAACTCCTCATTCGGCACGACCTTGACCATGTCCATAATCGGCAGCAGTGCCGGATCGTCGATCCGCTCCTGCTTGAACTGGAGGGGGGTGACCATGCCGTCGGCCAGCCCGACTGCCAGTGAGTACGGCAGGCTGTGATCGGCTGTTTCCTTTGAAGTCGGGCGATACTTGGCCGGATCGCCGAGGATGTCGGCGGCGCGGGCGATGACTTCGACCTTGATCTCAGCCACGTCGGTCGCGCTGATGTCGTTCTCGGCCACGCACTTCATCATGGCCGTCAGCGGCGCGTGGCTCAGTGCCTCGATCGGGAACGACTTCATGCCGCAATCGATAATTCGATAGTGGTCCCCCGGGCCGGTGGGCAGATCCTGCGTCAGAAGATCGAGATCGAATGACCCGCCGAACTTGGAAAAACAGTCGGTGAAACTCTCTTTGCCGTCAATGGAATGCTCGGGTCCGGAGTAGCCGCGACCGGCCAGCAGGGCCGCCTCGACCCCACAGCGGGTGGCCATCGGGTCCACGGTGTTTTTCATGTTGGTCAATCGCCCGGCCGTGACCGCTCCCAGGCACATGGACGGCGACGTGCTGATCCCGACGGCCTGCTGAATCTGCTCAACCGACAGCCCGAGCATGCGCCCGGCTGCAATCGGGCTGGCAATGGCCGTGAGGGTGGCATGGTGCCAGCCGTACTCGCGTACCCCCGGGTTCCCGAACTCGGCAAGTCGCATTTCCATCTCGTAGGCAATGGCCGTACCGAGGATGAGGTCGCGGCCGGTCAAGTGATTCATCTCGCAGATCGACAACGCAGCCGGGATGAGATCACTCGGGTGTGCCGGGTCGGCCTTCCAGTAGATGTCGTTGTAGTCCATCGCCCGGATGCATAACGCGTTGAGCAGGGCAGCCGAGACGGGATCGGTTTTGAATCCCGAGCCGAAGACGGTGCAGATCGGGGCACCGCCCATCTGCTTGAAGTGCTCAAGCATGATCTGCACATCGTGCTGCAGCGAGCCGCCCAGGGCGCATCCAAAAGAATCAAAAAGGAAGAGTTTGGCTGCCTGAACGGCCTGCTCGGACAGCGATTCATACGTCAGGTTCGAGGCCCACTGTGCGAGTTTCCAGGAAATGAAGTCGTCCGAAGCCCTTCGAGTATCGTGCCCACCCATGTCGTCGATTTCCCATTGCGAAGTTTAAGGTGTTGAACGTGATCAGCCGCGAAGGTGCTGCTGATGCCATACAGAAATGGTCCGGCTCAACGCGCCCGGGAGGATTCGAACCCCCAACCCTCGGATCCGAAGTCCGATGCTCTATCCAATTGAGCTACAGGCGCTGGTGATCATGAAGTCGCCCCGGCAGGCAACGGCCGGCACCGGCAACAGCCCACATAGTAGCCGATCTCGATGGGGAGTCAGTCACAGATATGACCGAACTCGGGTGAGGACCTGCAGGGCAGGTGTTGGCCCATCGGCACGGCGGCCATAACCTGATTAACCGACGCGTAGGCGGTTGGCTGATCAGGACGGCTGCATCCGAAACACCGGCGGCAGCGGGATCCGGTCAGGAGTCTGAAGTAAGCGGTGTCCTGTATTCGGCAGGCACGACAGCGGGCAGGCAGACAGGGCGGTGGTCCCGTGGCACGGCTTCCAGCCGAATTCCGATACGAATACCAGTCTGAACTGGACCAATTGTCGCGACGCCGGTTCTACGTCTGGGCCGTCTGTGGTCTCGTCTTCTGGGTGGCTGCCCTGTGCCTGCTGGCCGGTCGACTCGTGGCAGCCGCATTGAACATCCTGCCGCTGGACATCCTGGCACACCTCGAAACCGGCATGCCGGCACTCAAAGCCGTCCTCAGCGGCGTCGTCCTGATGGCAGGCCTAGCCTACGCCCGGCGGCGCACGATCGGCCACCAGCAGGTCTTGCAGATCACATTCTGGACCCTGGTCACCGTGGCAGCCATCAGCGCGACCGTGGATGTCACCCGACGCTGGTTCGTCGAGACCAATATCGGCTTCCTGGCAATGTGGAGCAGCCACCTGTTTGCCTGTCTCATTCTGCCGCTGTCGGCTCGCCAGGCAGTTCGACCCGCACTGGCCATGCTGCTGCTCTGGATGGTGGCCAGTGTCATTAACCCCGCCGAAACGGGACTCGTCGCGTTTCCCTCCGGGGCCCTGATATTCAATGCGCTCACGTTTGTGCCCGGCCTGATTGTCTGTGCCATCCGCACGAGTGCCTTCGGGCGCCAGTTCGAGAAGCGAATGCTCGAGCACTCCTATTCGATGTTCTCGCACGAATTGTTTGATGCTCGTCGTATCCACGAAGCACTGTTTCCCGACCCGATTGAGGACGGTTCGTTCCGCATGGGATTCAAGCAGCGGCCACGGGCCGGGATCGGCGGCGACCTGCTCCATGCCTGCTTACAGCCTGTCGCTGCAAATGATGATGGGCAACCGGCTCGTGATCGGCTACATCTGGTGGTCCTTGATGTCGGGGGCGATGGGATTGCTGCTGCCTTGACGGTCAACCGCTACTTCGGCGAGATCGAGCGACTCTATGCGGAGCACCCGGACCTGAACCCGGCTGAGTTTATCAATCGGCTGAACCGATACAGTGCCCTGACCATGGCCCCGATCGGTGTCTATGCAGTGGCCATGTGTATCCATCTCGATACCGACGGCACGATGCGCTGGTCCGGGGCCGGCCATGCACCGGCACTCATACGCCGAGCAGACGGCACGGTCGAGGAAGTGCCCTCAACGACCTGGCCGCTCGGTGCGTCCAAAGAAGCCGACCCGGAAAACCAAAGCCGATCAACCACGCTGCAGGCCGGAGAAACACTCCTGATGTACACCGACGGGGCCTGTGACTATCCGGATGCCGATGGATCACGGCTCGGCTACCACGGGCTGCGGAAACTGATCTCACGCGTGCCGATGGGGCAGGCTGCGCTGCGTTGGCCCGACACTTTTCTCGGCCTGATCGACCAGCACCGCGAAACCTATCCCGAAAACCCACACGAGGACATTCTCATTGTCGCCGTCGAACTCGCCGCTGAGAGAAGCCTCAAGACGCCGGGCCGGTATGACACGGTAACGGATGGCCTTGCGATCGGCAGCGGTGACGACAGAACACCGGTCACGGTATCCGATACGGAGTCAGTCGCCGTCGAGCCCCGAACCTCTTTTGAACGCAAGGAAGAACCTTGACGACTTCGCCCGGTGCCATCTCGGCTGTTGCTGCCAGCGACGAATACCAGGAGCACTACGACCTGGAAATGCAGGCATTGATGCGCCGGCGCCTGTACTGGCTGTGCCTGGCCTGGCTCATCGTCATCGCCTTTCAGTATCTCCTGTCGTTGGCCGGCTTCTGTTATGAGTGTGTGACCAGCACGGAACTCACCTGGGACATGGCAGCGCTCACCCGGATGCCCGACCCGGTCGTCATTCTGGGGGAGGCCGTTCGGCTGACTGCCCTGGCCTGGGGCCTCTGGACGGTGCGGCGATCGCGCATGACGTATCAGGAAGTCCTCAAAACGGTGTATGCCCTGCTCATTCTCACGGGGCTGGCATCAATGGTCATTGCCTTGGGGCTGCATCGTGGGGCGGATAACGCATTGACGATCACCTCCCGTGGGCCGTTGGCCACCGCCCCGACCATCGTGATCGGTGAATCCATGCGCGTCCCGCTGATCCCCGAGTCAGCCCGCATGTACATGGCTCTGGCTGCCTTCCCGATTGCCTGGAGCCACCTGTTTGCCTGTGTCTTTCTCAACTGGTCGCCGAGGCAGTCATTGCTGCCGCTGGTATTTCTGTATCCGGTGTGGCTCGGGATGGCGGCGCTCTTCAGCGGGTGGCTCTCCACCTCCTCGTCGGCCGGCGGGGCGATCCTCATCGGCCTGGGTGCCTACGGCCTGACCGCGTACAAGTCAGGCAGACTCAAAGGGAAACTCGAAAAACGCTACATGCAGCAAAGCGTGCAGCGGGTGATTCGTGATCTCGTCGATGCGCGCAAGATTCACGAGTCATACTTCCCCGATCCGCTGAGCGATGGCCCGATTCGTCTGGCCTACTCCTACGAACCGATGCGCCAGGTCGGGGGGGACTTCCTCCACTCCCACACCGACAAGAACGGAACACTGCACGTCACCCTGCTGGACGTGACCGGTCACGGCCTGGCTGCGGCCTTGACCGTCAACCGGATCGACGGCGAATTGGCACGGTTATACGCTGAAAACCCGGATACCACGCCGGATGAAGCCATCAAACTCCTGAATCGGTACATGCACCTGACCATGGCCCGCCACAGCATTTATGCCACCGGCATGTGTCTGAGCCTGTCGACCGATGGGCAACTACGCTGGACCAACGCCGGCCACCCCCCTGCTTTCATTCGTCGAGCCGATCAATCCATCGAGCAACTCAACTCGACGACGTTCATGCTCGGCGTGTGCCCCGATGCATCGTTCGACCCGGCTGCCGAAGTGACGCAACTCGAACCCGGCGACGTCCTGGTTCTGTACACGGATGGCGCCTGTGAGGCGCGCGACCATCGCGGCCGGCAACTCGGGATCAACGGCTTCCGTCAGGCCGTCGAATCATGGAATGCAGGGGGCAAAGAGGATCTGGTCCACTTCCTGCCGGATGTGATTCGTGAGTATCGGGAAGGGCCGGCCGTCGACGATGTGCTGATCACGACGCTGGCACGCAGTGCGTGAGGCAGCCGCCTACAGACAACCCTGCATCGTTTTCATGACTTCGCCGATCACTTCGCACGCCCGATCCATGTCCCAGTGTTGTTCGTCACGGTTGCCGCAGTTGTTACTGATCACCCGCACCTCAACAGCCGGGATCCCCAGCCGCCTGGCCGTCAGGAGAACGGCTGCCCCCTCCATTGCCTCAGCGACGGCCCCGGTCACTGACTGGACCTGGGCGGCTGCTTCATCAGTCCCGCTGCACCGGGACACGGTGGCCACGACGCCCGAGCGGGGTGCCAGCGGCTCAAGCGCCCCGAGCATCCACTCGAAGAACTCGGGATCGGCTGCCAGGCGATTCCCCCGGCACCAATCGGGCGAGCCTGGGACCAGGCCGAAGCCAAGCGATTCGAGATCGGCGAACCCCTCAGGCGTGATGATCCCCTCTTCGTAGAAGACCGATTCGCCGGCAATGACGACGTCACCGGCTCGCAGATCGCTGCCAGGAAGGGCACCGGCAATCCCGAGGTTGACCACACAGCCCGGCGTCATTGCTTCGGCCCCGATCGCCCAGGCCGTCGCAGCCGCGGCATTGGCAGCCCCCAGGCCGGAAAACACAACGTGACCGTCAGCCACATCTGTGGTGATCGCCTGCAGGTGCCACCCCGGCTCATCGACTTCATTGGGACGAGTCGGCACGTCAGCCGACACGCCGGAGACGCAACGGAACTCAAGCGGCGTGGCTGCAACGAGCAGTTTGGGTTGGTACGGCCATCTGAACATGGGAGGCATCACATGCTGGGCATCATGCGCTCAAGCATTTTGCGCATGGTTTCGACATTCTGCTTTGACAGGCCGGCAGCCGACGGATCGACGGTGATCGCCGGGATCCAGAAGGTTGCCGCATGCTCGTACCCGCACTCGGACATGATGCGCTGCTCCAGGTCAGCAAGATGACCCGCCCCGTAGACAATGGCAATACAGTCCCGAGGCGTGTCCGTTTGCTCGTTCAGTGCGGTTTGCAGATCAGCAACCACGACCTTGTTCCGGTTTTCGATCAGGACCTTCATGAGCGAAGACAGGCTTTCCGGGGCACCCGGCAGTTCGGTCAGCCCTTCGGTTTCAACGAGGCGCAGCATGTCCATCATGAACAGTTTGAATACCACCTGCATTCTCGGGTTCGCTTCAACGATGGCAAACATGACCTTCATCAGCCGGCCGGTGAATGACGACCCGTCCATGATCTTGAACAGGGCCGTCGCATCAGCCCCTTCGTCCTCGGCCTGCTTGAGCACCTGATCGATGGTGAGATCGCTGTTACGGTAGTTCGGTCGGTCGTAGCGCATGGCATCGAGTTGGAAGACGAGGCCGAGTGCTTTGGCCATGCGGCCCTGAATCCCCGGGTCATCCTTCAACTCGGCCGGCGTCAACGGGTTCTGGTCGGCGAAGGCAAGATCAGCGTCTTCATCCTCACCGCCAGGTCGGCCGTCGGCCCCGTAACTGAGCAGGGAGAAGGCACCGGATTCGTCCACCGAATATGCAATCGCGTTTCCCCACCCGTCGTTGCGACTCTGTTGGATCTGCTCGGCTGCGCCCATGTGCTCGGCCCCGAAGTCCTGCTTCAGTTGTTCGAGTGATGGTGGGTACGCGTCGCCGGACTCGCGTTTGTGTCGTTCGAGGACGATGGCCAGGAAGCGCAGACTCGCCTCGGTCTGACGGAGTCGGGTTTCGTAGTCGATCTCGGCATCGGGGTCAGAATCCAGCCCCATGCCGCGCGGCTTGACGCCTTCAAACAGGACCAGATCCTGCGCATCGAGAAAGGCCTGCAGCAGTGCGTAAAACGATGGATCGGCAATATGCACGGCCCCGACCAGTGCGACAGCCGGCTGATCCGTGTCAGCCTGGGCTGCAAAGACCTTGATGGCAAGATCCAATCGGACGGTACCGGCCTGATCATCCTCAACGACGCGGATGTACGGGCCGCTGTCCGGCGAGAGGGGCTCAGCCTCTTCTTGTGCCGGCACCGGAGCCGCGCTGCCAATACACGTACAGACGGCCAAGACCGCTGCAGACAGCAGGCACAGGGTACGTGGCGGGTTGCTCCGCAGAAACGTCACGATATGCAGTGTTCTCATAGTCATCATCTTACCTGACACAGCGGTGTTGGGTTCACTCCATCCCTTTCCTCATTCATCGTCTCGATTCGGATTGCGGTGAAGTGGGCGAACATTCCCACCCGGCCCAGCGTCTTGATACGGAAAAACGGAGATACGTTTCCGGAAGGAAGAGCGCTACGCTCACTGCACGTCGTGAAGATGGTGCCAAGACCGTTGGAGTCCGCACGGGTGTTGAGTTCGCTGACAAACATGATCGTGGAACTGGAGTCGCAGACCGGCCAGTGGGTGTTTATCGGCCTGTCTTTGCTGATCACGATTGTTCTGTGTTTTGTGGCAATTCCACTGACCACGGATCTGATGGTGAACCATGCTGCCGGGCTGGCAGGCCGCTGGTTCGGGCCGAAGTTCCGGACGCTCGTGATCAACGCCTCGACGAACAACCCGGAACTGGCTGCGATGGCAGTCTCACTCGGGATGCGACGACTCGGCGGGTGGGCCAACCCGCTCGGCTCCCTCGGGGCCAACTGCTACCTGATGTTCCTGGTGGCCCCCATCTGGCTCGTGCTGACTGATCTGGTCCGAGGGCGGGCAGACAACGTGAAGCGCCTCGTGACGTTGATTCGCACGGAGAAGCGGCTCGTGTTCTGGCATGTCGGGATGGCCCTGTTTGCGGTCGTGTGCGGGAACGGGGCCCTGTGGCTGATGCGAACGCACAGCACCGAAGTCGCGCCGGAACCGATCAGGGACGCCGTCTCCTCAGCAGCCGGCCAATCGGTCCTGACGCCCCCAACCGACTGGACGATGTACGTGGCGCTGGGTGTGTTGGTGGCGGGCGTCCTGATCATGCTGCTGCTGGAGGCCGGCCTGAAACGGCGTCGGCCGAATCTGTATACCGACATCCATGATGCGAACCACGGGCACAGCCTGATCCTCTTTGGGGTCGGGACCGTCGGCCTGATCGTCTCGTGCTGGCTGATGAACGCGTTGTTCCTGGCCTGGACCGAGTTGTATGGGGAGCATCTGGGCCGCGTACTCGGGACGGCTGTGTTTGCCGGCCTGCATTATGTCCTCGGGGCCTTGATCACGTCATTGCCCGAACTGCGCGTCGCGCTGGGCAACTACAGACGGCTGACCGTTCCCGATCTGAACACCGCCCTGGGCAGTGCCAGTTATTCAAACCTGACGAACCTGGCAATCTGTCTGCTGGGATTGGCCCTGTTTGCCGGGCTGACGTGGTCCGGGGTCTCGATGCCGTGGTAGCCGGGAACAGTTGACGGCATCCGGCTATCGTGCCTGCGTATGCACGACCCACTCCCATCTGAAGGTCTCACAGCCCGCTGGCGCTGTCTCAACACGGATCGCCCGCGAACCGGGCCGGACTCCGCGTCACTGGTCAGCCGAATCCTGACGGCGCGCGGCCTGACGGACCCGCAGGCTATCGAACACTATCTCTCCGTGTCATTGCGCGATCTGCCGGATGCAGCGTTGTTGCCGGCCGGTGAGCAGGCCGCCGGGCGGCTCGTGGAAGCCGTGCGGAATCACGAGCGAATCGTCATCTACGGCGACTACGACGTGGATGGGATTACGGCCACTGCCACGTTGTACCACGCGATCAAGACCGCCGATCCCGATGCGAACGTCCTGCCCTATGTCCCGCACCGGCTCTCAGAGGGCTATGGGCTGAATGTCGAGGCAATTGCCGAACTCGCCACGGCCCACAACGCCGATCTGATCATCTCCGTCGATTGCGGGATCACCGGGTTTGATGCCGCTCAGGAGGCTGCCCGGCACGGCTGCGATCTGATTATCACGGATCATCACAACCCCCCTGCTGCGGGCGAACCCTTGCCGCCGGCACTGGCGATTGTTCATCCGGGATTACCCGACTCGGCGTATCCGTACCCACATCTGTGCGGGGCCGGCGTCGCATTCAAACTGGCCTGGCTCTTTGCGCTGCGATGGTGTGGGTCGGAGCGGGTCAGCGAGCCGTTTCGAAAGTTCCTGACCGAGTGCCTCGCCCTGACGGCCCTGGGCACCATTGCCGATGTGGTCCCGTTGACCGGCGAGAATCGCATCCTGGCATATCACGGCCTGCGAATGATGCGGCACACACGATTCACCGGATTGAACGCCTTGATCCATGCAGCGGGGCTCGATGACGAGGCCCGGATCGACACCGTCGCCGTCGGCTTTCGCCTTGCCCCGAGGCTCAACGCCTGCGGCCGGATGGGGCACGCACGCGATGCCGTCCACTTGCTCACCCAAGTCACTGACCTGCAAGAGGCTGCACGCATTGCCGTCGAGTTGAACCGGCTCAACGATGATCGACGCAATACCGAGCAGCACATTCTGGAACAGGCACGAGCGATGGCGATTGAACACGGCATGACGAGTGATCACAATCGCATCATCGTGCTGGCCCATGAGGACTGGCATCGCGGCGTCGTCGGGATCGTGTGCTCGCGATTGGTTGATGAGTTTCATCGCCCGACCATCCTGCTGCAGAAAGAGGATGGCATCTACAGCGGGTCGGCCCGTTCGATTCCAGGCTACTCGATCCACGCCGGCCTGTGTGCCGTCGATGAGCACCTGGACCGATATGGCGGGCACGACATGGCTGCCGGGGTGGCAGTGAAGCCGGAACAGTTTGATTCGTTTGTGCAAGCCATCACGGCCCATGCCAATGCGAACCTCGAACCGGATGCTCTGTGTGCAGAGGTTGAGATTGACTGCGAGGCCATGATCCACGAACTGGACCTTGCCACGGTGCAGTCGATTCTTGATCTGGGGCCGTTCGGGCAGGAGAACCCGCGCCCGGTGATCGCGCTGCGTGACCTGGTTCTGTACAGCCCACCAAAGCGCATGGGGGCCAATGGCAAGCATCTGTCGCTGACGGTTCGGCCGGCCGGGACCATGACTTCGGCAGCAGGTCGGTCCGGGTCAGCAGCAGGGCCGAGGTTGCTGCGGATGGTCGGGTGGGGCTGGGGGCACGCAGCCGAGCGGTTGGCCCAGGGGTCCACGCTGGCAGCAGCGGCCGTGACGGTCTCCTTGAATCACTGGCAGGGCAACACGACGGTGCAGGGGGAGATTCAGGACCTGGCGCTGGAGTGATGTGCCGGCACGCGCTCCGCCGGCGCGTCGCGGCTCACTGAATCGGGCCGATCTCGATTTCATAATCCGCCGCCCGCTCAACAACCGGCCTTTCTGTCGAAATCTGAATTCCGGTAGACAAATCCCGTTCTGACCCGACTCTGTGTTCTTGTGAGCGATGATGTCAGGAGTGGCGATGCAAGGGCTTCCCGGAGCAACATCTCGAAATCGGCAGCACCCGGACACCTCCGGGATCGAGCGCTGTTTCGACCGGCATGCCGGCTGGCTGCTGCTGTATGCCCGGAGTTTGCCGTTTGATGATCCCGAGGCAGCGGTCCAGGAGGCCTTCCTGAACCTGTGGGGGAGACTTGAGGCCGGGGCCGTGATCGAAGATGCGGCTTCCTACCTGGCAGCCATCGTCCGGAACGCGGCAACGCGTGAGATCGGCAGGAATCGGCTCAGGCTGACATCCGTATCGGAAACCGACTGGTTCACCCGGCAGAAGGCGAGCCACGACGCCGTCAGCCCGAAGGCTGTGCAGACGGCCGTGCAGGCACTGCCTGATGATCAGCGGGACGTCGTGATTCTGAAGATCTGGGGCGGCCTGACGTTTGAGCAGATTGCCTGGGCCCTCGGCATCCCGATGAACACCGCTGCCAGCCGGTATCGCTATGCACTCCAGCGCCTGAAGCGGCTCCTGGAAGGCGATCTGACGGCCACCCGAAGCACACCACCTGGAGTATTGAACAATGACCAGGGATGAACGCGAATTTGAAGCACAACTCCAAACGTTGGAACCGGCTGCGGTCCCGGCGTCACTGAAGCACTCGGTCGTCAGTGCTGTTGGGCATCAGCACACTGATTCACGATCGCCGGTACACGGCATCCGTTGGAGAACCGCCGCTGCGATCGCCTGCATCGTCGGGCTGGCCGGCCTGGCAGCCGGGCGGTGGTCGGCCGGGCTGGGTGATTCAGCACCGGGCACACTGCCGCAGGATGTGGTCACCGGGTCGCCGGGCAATACGACTGATGGAAGCAACGATGCTCCACGCACATCGAATCCGTCCTACGCAGGACGGCCGACCCATGAGACAACGCAGCCGTACAGCCTGGCCGTGTTGCGGATGGCAGTGGCCCAGGACGATCTCGAGGCTCAGTTGTTCAAGTCGGCCGAAGCACTCGGAGCGCCGCACCAACCGGGACCGGCACCACTGCGGACTGAAGATGTTCTGAACATGACAAATGACCCCTAGGTCGGCTCACGTCCGGCGTTGTAAAAGTAGGACGCGGAGCCGACACACTCACCCACGACGGAGGTATCCCTATGCGCACAGTTTTGAACGTATCCCGGCATGCACTTGCAATCAGCCTGGCCGGTGCATTTGCAACATCCCCCCTGTCGGCTGCGCAGGAACCGACCACGCAGCCGGACGCCCCCCCGAGCATCAAGCAGCCGGTCCCCCAGCCAACAGCAGCCGATGTGCCGGCATCGACGGTCATCAAAGTGCTCACCGGGAACTGGTACGACCTCGTCGAAATCGATCTGCAGAAACTCGACCCGGCATCTGCTGAGATGGTGATTCAGCGCAGCGTGCAACCGATGCGCGACGGCGATGCTGCCCCACGATATCTGAAGTCCATGTTGTACAAGCCGGAACGTGAAACTGAAGAGGAGATGAACAAGCGGGACAGCCTGAACTTCGAGCAGCGGTGTGCCGAGTTTGCCAACGGATTTCTGGGCGATCAACTGAGCAGTTGGGCGGGCGCGCAATATCACCTGCGAGCGGCCTATGCGTGTACGGATTGCAACTGGCCGCGGAATGCCGAGGCAGGCTTCAACGAGTTGCTGCCGGAACTTGGGACAATCAGGATGGGGTCATCCTGGAACCTCTGGCTGGCTGAGCGTGCGATCGGCCAGGGACGCCCGTGGGAGGCCCTGCGTCTCTATCGTGAGACGATAACGATGGGCCGTGACATTGGCCGAGGCCCGTTCCTCATCAGCACCCTGGTTGGTATAGCCATTGAATCCCGGGCGCAGGACATGCTCATCGAAGCCATCCCGTTCCTGATCGAGCAGGGGGTTGAGCCGGAGCGTATTCTTCGAATCATGCAGCGGCGCTATCGGCCGACAGCTGACCCGATCGCGTCCTTCTCCGGCGAACAGGGCATCTGGTCGGCAGCCAACCTGCCCCTGCGCCGACTTGTTGAAGGCGACACCGAAGGATTCTGGGCAGACTGGGGCGGCCTGTGGCCTATGTTGAGCGATGGGCAGATCGAAGCAGGCTTCGACCTGAAGCAGTCGCTGATTGACAAGGGCTGGGTCTCAAAGAAGGACGCAGACGATCCGGCTGTGCTGGCCCGTCTCATGCTCGATGAGGTCGAGTACTTCAACAAGACGCTGGATCGAGGTCTGCTGACGTTTCGCATGGCCCCGTCGGAGCGCGATGCTGCCCTCGAACAGATCGAGATCGACACGGAACGGAGCGTGATTGATCGCCCGTCGATGATGATCATGCCGTCGCTGCACCGAGCCATTCAAGCGGTCTATCGCATCGAAAGGCAGCGGCTGGCACTCAACCTGCTGCTGGCAGGCATCTGTTACCATGATGAGTTCGGATCGTGGCCGGATTCAATCGACGAAGTTCGAGGCCTGCGGCCGGAGTACTCGGGGATTGACCCGATGACCGGCGACCCATTCTCCGTGTCCGGCTCCGGCAACACCATCACAGTGAAGTGGACGCCGACCCGAGATCGCGACAAAGGCGAGTGGTCGATCACGCTGCGGAACTGACCCGGCATCGACTCGCGACACACAGACATGGCACCCAATCGGCCCCCGGTGTATTCACCGGGGGCTATTCATTTATCACTCAGACGAGTAGGTACGAGTCCTGACAGCAACAGTGTTACTGAGTCAATCCGTTCCTGGGCGCGCATGGCAGCCACGAAGTGGCGGCCGGACAGTAGCCTGGGGCAAGTGAGCCAAGCGCAGCGCGGCGAGCGCCGCCCCAGGTACAGAGTGGGCGCGACCATCCAAGCCCCCGAGAGGGGGCGAAGGAAGAGGCCTCTTCGTTGATTCTCACTCCCCTGCGCCCCTGCCGGGGCTTGCATGCTTGCACAACGCTTGACCAGGGGCTGCGTTCGTCGCAAGAGCGACTCACTGGCCCCTGGCTACTTCCCTACACGCCACTTCGTGGCTGCGGAGGCCTGGGATGCAGGTCAGGACGAGTAGGTACGAGTCCTGACGACAGACGCCACTCATGTCAGGACTTGCGTCCTAACCTACTTCTACCCCCTTTCCCTGACACTGCACGCCCGATAATCAGGACTACACTGTCGGATACAGGCCCACTGCCGGGAGGAGACGGCCCGGGGATTTGACAAATCTATATCTCAAGATATCATGATATATGAACGAAACAAGGAAGCGGGTTCGCCCGTATGGGGACCGGTCAGCGAAGGAGGAGCGTGGCATCATGTCACTGGACCAATCACTGCCGTACCTGCGGTTGCGCCGGGGGATTGCCTGGGTGCAGATCGTCATGGGGCTTGTGCTCGTCATTGTCGTACTCGGGCTGATGGCCTGGCTCATGGGCTTCTTTGCCGAGAAGGTCGAACCCGGCACGGCGGAAGCAGAACGAGCAACACTCCGAACCGCCGATCTGGATGACACGCAGACTGCCACCGTCGAACTGATCACCACCGACCGATTCGAGTCGGCAGTCGGAACGATCCGGGCGGTGCATGAAACCTCAGCCGCCTCGAAACTGCTGGCCAAAGTGATCGAGGTCAATGCGGTGTCGGGTCATGCCGTTGCACAAGGAGACGTGATCGCTCGCCTCGAACGGGAGAGCCTCGAAGCCCGGCTGGCTCAGGCCGAGGCTGCCGTCGCGGCTTCCCAGGCACTGCGTGGGCAGGCCCAGATCAACTTCAAGCAGATTGAACAGATGCGCTCGCAAGGGGCTGCCACCCAAACGGAAATGGACAAGGCAGTCGCGGCGCTGGAAGCGGCCAAAGCGGAAGTGATCCGAGCCGAGCGGGCACGCGATGAGGCCGAGACCATACTCGCATACACCGTCGTGACCGCGCCGATTGACGGGATCATCATCGACCGGGCCGTCGAAGTCGGCGATACGGTCAGCCCGGGGCAGGTGATCTGCCGCCTGTACGATCCGACGCGCATGCAAATGGTGGCCGAGGTCCGCGAGTCGCTGGCACACCGGCTCGAAGTCGGGCAGTCGATCGTGGTCCGGATCGATGCATTAAACAAAGACTGCATCGGCGCCATCAGTGAGATCGTGCCGCGTGCTGAAGCGAGCAGCCGCACCTTTCAGGTCAAGGTGACCGGCCCCTGCCCGCCTGACATCTACAGCGGCATGTTCGGCCGATTGAACATCCCGCTGGGGACCGAAGAACTTCTGGTCATCCCGGCCGCTGCCGTCATGAAGGTCGGTCAGCTGGACATGGTGGACGTCTATACCCCGGCGACGAAACAACTGCACCGGCGCGTGATCACACTCGGGAGGACCATCTTTGACGGTCGCATCGAGGTGTTGTCCGGCCTGACAGAGGGCGACGTGCTGGCCCTGGCCGCATCGGTTTCACTGCAGGAGGCGGATCAATGAGTGATCACGCTCCTTCATCATCCGAAACGCCGGCATTGGCCCGGGGCGGCCATGGATTTGTCAACTCAATCGTCAAGGCCTTTCTGCATTCGAACCTGTCGCTGATCTTCATTCTGGTGGCAGCGCTGGCCGGCATTGGGGCACTCGTCATCACGCCGCGCGAGGAAGAGCCGCAGATCGTGGTGCCGATGGCTGACATATACGTCGACTTCCCCGGGCACACGGCCACCGAAGTAGAGCAACTGGTGGCGACGCCACTTGAGCGGCTGCTCTATCAGATCGACGGGGTCGAGTACGTCTATTCGACTTCGAAGAACGACCAGGCGGTCATCACGGTCCGCTTTTATGTGGGTGAGGATCGTGAGCGGAGCCTGGTCAAGTTATACAAGCGGATCGATGAGAGCGTGGAACACATCCCGCCCGGGTTGGCCGGCTGGGTAGTCAAGCCGGTTGAAATCGACGATGTGCCGATTGTGAACTTCGCGTTGACGAGCAACGAGGCCGATGAATATGCCTTGCGGCGAGTGGCCGAGGAGGTCGTCGCACGGCTCGCCCAGGTCCGCAATGTCTCACGAACTGCCATCGTCGGCGGGCAGGCACGGGTCGCTACGGTTCGGCTGATCCCGGACCGATTGCGGGGCTATTCGCTCAGTCCCCTGGAGATTCAGCAGGCGCTGTCGGTCTCCAATGTCTCACGGACGGCCGGCACATTCAAGAACAATGACGACGTGATCGAGATCACGGCCGGCCCTGCGTTGTCAAGCGTCGACGATCTGCGACGACTTGTCATTGCCGTCCACGACGATCGGACCGTGCGGCTGGCTGACGTGGCCGAGGTGAGTGATGGGCCGGATGAAGCCGGAACCTATGTTCGGTTCGGGCAGGGCCCGGCCGCCGACCGGGTGCACGAAGTCGGGACACCCGGCTGGTCAACGAGCCTCGACAGCGGTCATCCTGCATCCGCATCGCAACCGGCCGTCGTCATTGCCGTGGCCAAGCAGAAGGGATCGAATGCCGTCTGGGTAGCCGACGACGTCGTGCGCGAGGCCAAGCGATTGACGCACGAGGTGGTACCCGACAACATGCAACTGATCGTCACACGCAACTACGGGCTGACTGCCAACGAGAAAGTGAACGAACTCGTCGAAGCGCTCGGCGTCGCGATTGTCATCGTGATCGCCTTGCTCACGATCGGGCTCGGCTGGCGCGAGGCGTTCATCGTTGCCGTAGCCGTCCCCGTTGTGTTCGGTTTGACGCTCGTGGTGAACTACCTGGCCGGCTACACGATTAATCGCGTGACGCTGTTCGCGTTGATTCTGTCGCTTGGGTTACTCGTTGACGATCCGATCGTGGATGTGGAGAACATCGTGCGGCACTTCAAGATGCACGGGCGGGCCTCGCGCGCCATCGTGCTGGAGGCCATTGCCGAGATACGCCCCCCACTCATTACGGCAACGCTGGCCGTCATCGTCAGTTTCCTGCCGATGTTCTTTATCACCGACATGATGGGGCCGTACATGGCCCCGATGGCACTGAACGTGCCGATGACGATGCTCATGTCGATGGCCGTCGCCTTTACCATTACCCCCTGGCTCAGTTATCACGTTCTTAAGAAGCAATATCAGGGCACAGCAGGGGCCGGTACGCCGGTCGGCGACACCAGTGATATCCACGACTTTGCAAACGTGGAGCGCACCATGTTGTATCGCGTGTTTCGGCCGCTGATGCAACCGATGCTGGATTCATCGAAGCGCGCCTGGCTGTTTCTCGGGGTCATGGGGTTGCTGATGGTGGTGGCTGTCGCGCTGGCTGCGGTGCGGCAGGTGCCGTTGAAGATGCTGCCGTTTGGCAACAAGGATGAACTGCAACTCGTGATCGACATGCCGGAAGGGACCACGCTCGAGCATACCGACCGGGTGGTGCGCGAGGTGGAGCAGTATCTGCGCACGGTGCCGGAGGTGACTGGGTTCAGTTCGTTCGTCGGGACATCCTCGCCGATGAACTTCAACGGCATGGTGCGACACTATTACCTCCGTCAGGGTGAGCATCTGGCCGACGTTGCCGTGAACTTCGTGAACAAAAAGCATCGGCATCGGCAAACGCACACGCTTGCGCTGGCCATCCGGGATGATCTGGTGGCAATTGTGCGTGCCAACGGCGGCTCGCTGGCAATTGTTGAGACCCCTCCCGGACCACCGACGATTGCCCCGGTGGTGGCCGAGGTACGAGGCCGACCCGACCATTCATATCAGGACCTGATTGATGCATCGGCTGCCGTTCGCGCGCGCATGGAACTCGAACCGGGCATGGTCGATGTCGATGACATGGTCGAAGCGCCGATGACGCGCATGACCTTTGTGACGGATCAGGAGAAGGCTGCCCTGAACGGCATTTCGGTCGATGACGTGACGCAGACCATCGAGATGGCACTCTCGGGAAGGACGGCCGGAACGCTGGCCGTCCCCGATGAGCGGAACCCGTTGCGAGTTGTGCTGTGGATGCCGCGGGCAGTCCGTTCGAGTCTCCATGAGCTCGGGCAGATCCAACTGAAGGGTCGGACGGGGAACCTGGTCCCACTGGCTGAAATCGGGCGATGGGAACAGACCACAGTCCCCCAGTCGATCTACCACAAGAACCTGCAGCCGATTGTGTATGTGTTCGCCGATACGGCCGGCCGACCACCGGCCGACGCGATCGTCGATATCGAAGCCGATCGGCAGGCCCAGGCAACACTGGCCGGCAGCGCCCAACAAACCGGCAGCGGGTATGTGATGACACAGACCACTCCGCGCCCGCTGGGCCGACGCACGTTCGTGACCAACGGCAGCGGGATCGGCTGGAGTATTCCGGACGGGATCGACATCACGTTTTCCGGGGAGGGCGAATGGAAGACGACGCTGCGCGTGTTCCGCGATCTGGGGATTGCGTTCGGCGTGGCGCTGGTCGGGATTTACATCCTGCTGGTGGCCCAGACCAGTTCGTTTTCGATTCCGGTGGTCGTCATGGTGTCCATCCCCCTGACCGTCATCGGGATCATGCCCGGCTTCTGGATTCTGAACATGGTGATGGGCCGACAGGCCGGCGGGTATGACGATGTCGTGTACTTCACGGCAACGGCCATGATCGGCATGATCGCGCTGGCCGGCATTGTGACCCGGCAGGCCATCATCCTCGTTGACTTCATACACCTGGCTCTGAAGCAGGGTCGATCGCTGAAACAGGCAATCCTGGAAAGTTGCGTGGTGCGATTGAGGCCGATCCTGCTGACGGCCACGACGGCCATGGCGTCGGCCTTCCCGATCGTGATCGACCCGGTGTTCTCCGGGCTGGCATGGGCGCTGATCTTCGGGCTGTTTGCCTCGACGACTTTTACCCTGTTTGTTATCCCGCTGACGTATTACCTCGTCTACCGGAACGTGCCGGGGCACGGCGTGAGCCCGGCCGGGGCGTGAGTGACGGCCCGGGGGGCGGCCAATCTGCCCTCCGAACACGATTCTGATACATGGAATGATGGCCGGCCCTCGTTTGCCAATCGTGGGCGACGGGCTACCCTTGTTGGATACCCGGGCTGCCGGTGGCGGTATCTGTGCGCGGTGCACGGACCATTCTCTCAGGTCACACCCGTCCTTGTGATGATGTGACCGCGGTATAAGTCCCACTCAATGTTCGAACTGTTCGTATAGTTGGAAACGTAGGCAAGAGTTTTACATGGTTGACCACAATCTTATCAGTGATCTGTCAATCTCAGATCAGGATGCAAGCGAACTCCTGAAAGAGGCGTATGGCGACGTGGCCGCTGAGGGCGACATGGATGCCATTCTCGGCGAGCGCATCGGCAACTTTCAGCCGGGCACCATCCTGACCGGCAAGGTGCTGGGGCAGGCCGGCGACAATGTTGTCGTCGAGATCGGCCTGAAGTCTGAGGGCATGGTTGCGAAGTCTGAGTTTGATGACCCGTCGGAGTATGCCGTCGGGAGCACGATTGAAGTCCTGTTGGAGCGCATCGAGGGGGATGACGGGCTGGTTGAGCTGTCGAAGCGCAAAGCCGATCGCATCCGCGGCTGGGAGCGCATCCTGGCCGACTGCAACGAAGGCGACATCGTCGAGGGCCGGGTCCTCCGCCAGATCAAGGGCGGTCTGCTCGTCGATATCGGCGTCCCCGTCTTTCTGCCGGCCTCCCAGGTCGATATCCGCCGGCCCAGCGACATTCGCGAGTTCATCAACAAGACCATCCGGGCCAAGGTGCTCAAGATCGACGAGCAGCGGCGCAACATCGTCATCAGTCGCCGCAAGTTGGTCGAGGAAGAGCGGGCTGAGGCTCGTGACCGGCTGCTGTCCTCCGTCAGTGAGGGCGACATGGTCAAGGGCATTGTCAAGAACATTGCCGACTTCGGTGCCTTTATTGACCTCGGCGGGATCGACGGGCTGCTCCACATTACCGATATGTCATGGGGCCGAATCAATCACCCGTCCGAGATGCTCGACATCGATCAGGAAGTCGAAGTCAAGATTCTCTCGATCGACCACGAGAAGGAGAAGATTGCACTCGGGCTCAAGCAGAAGCACCCCTCCCCATGGGAGAACATCGAAGGTCGGTACCCGATCGACAACCGCGTCAAAGGCGTGGTCGTCAACATCGTGTCCTACGGTGCATTCGTCAAACTCGAAGACGGCATCGAGGGGCTGGTCCACATCTCCGAGATGTCCTGGACAAAGCGCATCAATCACCCATCGGAACTCCTGTCAGTCGGCGAAGAGATCGACGTCGTCGTCCTGGATATCAACAAGGACAAGCAGGAAATCTCGCTCGGCATCAAGCAGCTCGAGGTCAACCCGTGGGAGATCATGACCGAGAAGTATCCCATCGGCACGATCATCGAGGGCAAGGTTCGCAACCTGGCCAACTACGGGGCGTTCATCGAGATCGAACCGGGGATCGACGGTCTGCTGCACGTGTCCGACATTTCGTGGACCAAGAAGGTCGCCCACCCGAACGAGGTCCTGAAGAAGGGCGAGGACGTCAAGTGCGTCGTCCTCGAAGTCGATCGCGACAAGCAGCGCGTGGCCCTGGGCATGAAGCAGTTGACCGAAGACCCGTGGCTGCACGCCATCCCCGATGCGTACAAGCCGGGCCTGGTCGTCAAGGGCAAGGTCACCAAGATCACGAACTTCGGCGTGTTCGTCGAACTCGAAGACGATCTCGAAGGCCTGCTGCACATCTCGGAACTGTCTGACGAGAAGGTCGAGAACCCGCAGGACATCGTCAAGGCCGGCGACGAGCTCGAGGTCAAGATCCTCCGGGTCGATACAGCCGACCGCAAGATCGGCCTGAGCCTCAAGCGGGCTCAGTGGGGCGATGCGAGCCCCGGTGGTACCGGCGGGCAGGGCGAGGATCGTCCCGACGGCGCACCGGCTCCAGGCCCGGGCGACGACAAGTACCGCCCGACCCGAGGCGGCATGGACGATCACGGGGCCCTCGGCACCGACAAGATCGAACTGTAACCCCAACACCCACAGTCACACCGAGGGCTCGGCCCTCACTGTGCTGATACCCAAGCCCCTGATGCTCGAATCGCCTTCGAGTATCAGGGGTTTTTCATTGGTTCGATGACGCGTGTGCTCGGTGTGGTGCGTGGGGATGGGAATCGCTACTTGGCGCACTCAACGGCATGAGGCGGGTAGAAGTCGGACACGGTGTCAATGGTCCGATGGTGAATCAGCACCCGGTATCCGAAGCAGGCCAACTCCTCAGCCCGAGCAACCCAGTCCGGCTGCTCCCAGGCCGAGTCCTCCTCCTTCAACTGGCACCAGATCTCGTTGCCGGGAATCAGATACCGGGCCAGTGCGTGGTACTGGTCCACATGAATCTGCGTGCCCCCCGACTGGTAGTACGATGGCAGGTAGCTCGGTACATACAAGTGGAGAATGTCACAGGACATCGGCTCAGCCACGATGAGGGGATCATCCAGGCCATAGACAGCGGCTTCTTCACGAAGTCGCTCGATCCAGGGCAGCGCCTCCCAGAGGTGGAGTTCGGTAAACGCATCCAACCCCAGGCCCACCGCCCCGCGATCCAGGGCGAGTTTCCATTCCTGCAACATGATGTAGGACTGGATCGGATCGTTTGGATCAAACGGCTCGCAATCGGCTCGCCAGTCAACCCCACCGTATTGGGCTGCGTTGCCCCACCAGAACATCAGGTTGATCGGGTCGGGCTGCTCCGAAAACCGCCACCACTCCATTTCTGACTGCAGCATGGCCTCCGGCCACTCGGTCATGAAGTGCGGTGACAATCCCTCGCACGTATGTTCCGGCGGGTACATCCCGGCTGCCGACCAGACCATGACGTTCTTATACCCGGCCCCGGAGGCCCAGCAGATCAGATCGTCCACCGTACTCTGCCACCCGTCCAGATCCGGCCGGCAGGTGGTTTCCAGCCAGCCCAGATTGTTGCATGCTTCGCACATCCCGTTGAAACTGCCCCGGAACGATCGCTTGTTGCTCAGGGGGTGATAGAACTTCGAGTCTGCAGCGAGGAACCCGAAGACCGGCTCGGTCGAGCGCTCATACCGAACGAGTTTCCCGTTTTTCATCCTCGTGAATGGACCTGAAATAGGTGCGGTACGGTTCGAGCGTGCGCCGCCAGTCCATCCCGGCTCCCATGTGTCGGATCGCCACCGTGTACTGCATTGACTTCTTCGGGCCGATGCATCCATCCAGAACGATGCGGGATCGCCACTGCGTCTTATCGTTGTTCTCATTGAATCGAATCTTGACGCTGTGGTTGTACCGAACATCCTCGGTGATCGGGTACAGCAGCGAGATGCCGATACACTCGTCGGCGTCCCGAACGACCGAAATCGGCGAATAGAGGTCTTCCGGGTATCGGTTGACCGGGGCGTACAAGCGGTCGTTGGCGCTGATCTGGAATCCTCGGAAGCGCGGAAAGACGAGATGATCAAGGAACTCAGCCTCG
Organism: Planctomycetota bacterium; assembly: GCA_013112555.1. Classification (GTDB taxonomy): domain Bacteria; phylum Planctomycetota; class Phycisphaerae; order Phycisphaerales; family UBA5793; genus PNC21. Next base: position 312,840 of record JABFGK010000002.1, read on the forward strand.
GCCGGGTCGTTGCTCAACGTGTCAAAACCGGTGATATGGAGCACCGGCAGCAGCACGGTCAGCACCGAAGGATTCTGAATCGTGACGACAAGGTCCTCGCCGGCCGGTTGAGGAACTGACGCAACGGATACCTTGAGCAGGCCGAGGTTCTCCGAGTACGACGGCGTGTCGTACCACTCATCCGCCAGGCGATTGTCAGCCGTCAGCGAATACGTCCCCAGTGTCTGTGCCACACCCGCCGGGCACCATGACAGCGACGCAACGACCAGCGCCCAGACCATGCGCATTCCAGCCATCCCGATCACATCCGCAGAGACCATCCGCATCAGCCGCTCCATCACGCATTGAGCACCCACTGCCGACTGCTCAAGCCCAGTACTCGTACACCCACCTACGTCATCAGGCCGACGCAACGAACCATCGGGCCCCGCTTCGCCCCGACCATGCAGCAACAGCCGGAGCGAAGGCGCAGTCTCGGGCTGCAACTTCGCCGAGCATCGGCCGTCGGCTCGTTTCCGGGAACCAGAGAAGCGATCGGCTTCCTCTCCCTCTGAAACCGCGGAACCCGCCTACCGTCACGACACCGATATACCACGCACCGGATCGCACAGCAGCCGTATGCTAACAGGATATCAGGATTCCGCGAGGGAAAAAGAAAGAATCCCTGGCATCAGCGTAGATTGTCTTGCCCATCCCACCTCCCGGCAGATCAGTGCCTTGCCTATTCTAACGGGATCGCAGAAAAAGCAGGACGAACCACAGGAGACCACCGCATGTTCAGCCAACTGACCGGCATGAGTCATATCGCGCTGCTGTCCGATGCCGAGACGCGCTCCATCAGCGCCGAGAATCCCAACGGTACCCGCGGCGGGGGGGCGACCGCTGAACTCGGGCAGGATCATCACTGCACCGAGGCGGCCTCAGCACTCGGGAAAGGCTGGAAGGTTCGGCCGTGCCTGACGCTCAAAGCCGGCGAGACGGCCACCCTGGCCGACGTGGCCGGCCCGGGAATCATCCAGCATATCTGGATCACCGTCGAGGCTGAGAAACTGCGGTACTTCACACTCCGGGTGTACTACGACGGGCAGGAGCAGCCGGCCATCGAATGCCCGCTGGGTGACTTCTTTGCCAATGGGGTCGATGGCTGTGCCTTGATTGCCTCGATGCCGGTCGCCGTCAACCCACGGGGGGGGATGAACTCGTATTGGCCGATGCCGTTCCGCAAGCACATCCGGATCGACGTGACCAACGACGGCTGGGAGGACCTGGTCGGATTCTTCTACCAGATCACCTATGCACTGACCGATGTTCCGGAGCGGGCCGGGTATCTGCATGCCCAGTGGCGACGCTCGATGACGACGCGCGAGAATCCCGAGCACACGATCCTGGCAGATGTGACTGGGCAGGGCCACTATGTCGGGACGTACCTTGTGTGGAACCAGTTGTCGAACCTGTGGTGGGGCGAAGGTGAGATCAAGTTCTATATTGACGGCGACACGGAGTATCCGACGATCTGCGGCACGGGGACCGAGGACTACTTCGGCGGCGCGTGGGGATTCAGAGCCAAAGAGAATCCGGAGATGAGCGGCCCGGTTGAGTTTACGACGGCGTTCTTAGGGTACCCGCAGGCCGTCATCGGCGGTGAGCGCGTGCCGGTGCACGGGTTATATCGCTGGCATATCCCGGACCCGATCCGGTTCAAGATGGATCTGCGTGTCACGATCCAGGCGCTGGGCTGGTGGCCGAACCGGAAGTACCAGCCGTTGACGGATGATATTGCATCGACGGCGTTCTGGTATCAGACATTGCCGACGGCCCCGTTCCCGCAATATCCGACGTTAGAAGAGCGGTTTAACAGGTGAGTGCCGTAGGTCAGCCGTAGGTCAGGACGAGGCACGAGTCCTGACGACAGGCGCCACTCATATCGGCCTCGTAGGTCAGGTTGAAACCTGACCTTTGTTCACCGACTCAACCTGGAGGGGCCGGCTTCAGCAGGACCGGCATTGCCGAGAGGTACCCCGCCAAGTCAATCTGTATGTTAAGGTCAGGTCTTGACCTGACCTACCAAAGAATGGATTCCCGCCTGCGCGGGAATGACGCGTGGAGATTTCCCTCACCGCAACTTGATCGTCGCCAGCGCGATGGCAACCAAGACTGCCGTGATGACCCAGAAGCGCACCACCACCTGCTGCTCCGTCCAACCCCCTAAGTGATAATGATGATGAATTGGTGCCACCCGGAAGATGCGTTTGCCCTTCGTGGCCTTGAAGTATCCCACCTGCAGCATCACGCTGAACGCCTCCCAGACGAACACGCCGCCGATCAACATAAACAAGAACTCCTGACGGATCACGACGGCAATGTAGGCCATCACGCCACCCAGCGCCAGTGACCCGGTATCGCCCATGAATACCTGGGCCGGCGAGCAGTTGTACCACAAAAACCCGAGGCTCGCACCGGCCAAAGCGCCTGCCAACACGGACAGTTCATCCGTATACGGCACCCACGGCATCAGCAGCATCTTGGCAAACACATCGTTGCCGACGATCAGACACAACACCATCAGCCCGAACGCGCTGATCGAGGCCAGCCCGCTGGCCAGCCCGTCCATGCCGTCGGTCAGATTCACGGCATTCGACATTCCAGAGATAACGATCATCGCAATAAACGTAAACGCCCAGGCCGGCAGCAGCCACAACTCGAGCGGCTCGCGCGTGGCTGGGTCAAACGCTTTCATCAGCGGCAGCGTCGGGAAACTGTGCGCCATCGCCGCGTTATCCATGCCGTGCCGATAGATGAACACGCCGGCCAGGAAGGCGATGCCAAGTTGAAACAGCATCTTCTCCCAGGCATACAGCCCCTCGCGTCGCCCCTGGGCTCGGCGGGCACTTGTTAACTTGAGCCAGTCATCAACCCCGCCCAGCACGCTGAGCCAGACAAGCACGATCAGGCCGAGCAGGACGTAGAAGTTGGCCAGGTCAGCCAGCAACAGCGTCGAAACGAGCGCTGCCCCGGAGATCATGATGCCGCCCATCGTCGGGGTGGCTGCCTTGCGGGCCATCAGTTGATTCAAGTCGGAATGGTAAAACTCGGGCGCATCGCCGATCTTTTGCCGCACCAGCCAGTCAATGATTCGCTTGCCCAGCACGATCACAAGCACAAACGAGCACACGACGGCCGCGATGGCCCGGAAACTCACCCACTGGAAAATGCTGATGTAGCCATACCACCCGCCGTCGGCAGCCATGTCAGCCAGCAAGTCATGGATAAAGGTGATCATGAAACTCGTTCACATCCGGTGCGAATACGTTCGATGGCGAAGGCAGTCACATCCGTGTGACCGGCCAATGGTAGTGCCCCTGCTTCGTCATCATGGATCGAGGCACCCCTTTTTATTCCTATCGGCACATTGGGATCGCACAGCGTCAACGAAGCGTTCCAGGGCCATCCCGCGTGAGGCTTTGACCAACACGAGATCACCCGGGCTGACTGCCTGCGCTGCCACTTCAGCCAGCGTGTCAGCCTGATGATCTGCCGAGACGATGACGTGCTCGTGGCCGGCAACCTGCTCGGCGTCGGCAGCCTGTTGCATGGTCGGCCCAATGAGAACCAGCCGAGACAATCGCCCGGATTCGAGATCCTGCACCGCCTGCCGGACCACCTCCCGATGGTACTGCAGACAATCCGGCCCGAGTTCGAGCATATCGCCCAGCACAGCGACAGCCGGCCGACCTGATGAAACCTGAACAAGGCACGCCAGCGCGGCCAGCATCGAATCCGGGTTCGCGTTATAGGCATCGTTGATGACACGCGTCTCATCCGGCAACGCACACAGGGCCAATCGCATCGGCTCCGGCGTCACTGCCGACAGGCCGGCCTGGATCGTCTGATCTGACAGGCCCAGATGCCGGGCAATCGCAATCGCCACCGTGGCATTGCCGGCACTGTGCCGCCCGAGCAACGGAACGTGCCAGCCAGTCTGATCGCTGAGTTGGAAGTCGGTCCCGGTCATGGACTCCTGACATGCCATCATGCACAGATCAGCCTGTGGCGACCAGCCGAAGGTGGTCAGCGGCTGCGGGATATTGAGCAGGGGTGGATCAATGTCGGCGTCGGCGTTGACGACGGCCAGCCCTGCATCACCGGGCTGCATGAGTCGGAGCAGGGCGGTCTTTTCGCGTGCTACCTCGGGCACGGTCCCGAGCCCGTCCAGATGACCGGGGCCGATCGAGGTAATGACCGCCACATCCGGCCTGAGTATCTCAGCCAGCGATTCGATCTCTCCGGGTGCGCTCGTCCCCACCTCGGCAACCAGGTACCGGTCACCAGCCTGGGCACCGAGCACCGTCAGCGGCACACCGATGTGATTGTTGAAACTGCGAACGCTGGCAGACCCCTGCATGGTTTGCGACAGCACCGTCTGTACGATCCGGCGGGTCGTGGTCTTGCCGTTGGTCCCGGTAATGCCGATGACCGTCGTCTCCGGTGCCAGGCACCGGCGATAGGCTGCGGCCAGTTGGGCCAGTGCAGCGATCGTATTCTCAACCTGGAGCACCGAAACCGGGGCCGATCCCATTCGGGATGTCGCCTCGCGCTCAACGGCTTCGATGGTCCGTGCCGAGCACCGCTCGACGACCAGCAGCCCGGCACCGTTGCTGACTGCTTCAATCAGAAAGTCATGGCCGTCAAACCGATCGCCCTTGATGGCAATGAACACCTGGCCGGAACGAATCGTGCGTGAGTCGATGCAGACACCGGCCAACGGGGACAGACAGGGGCTGCCGTCACCACACTGCCATCGGCCGCCGGTGACGGCCTGAAACTGTGAGGTTGTCCAGAACTCGCGAGGGGTCATGGCCGCTCCATCATTGCCTGATGCGCGATGTCATGATCGCTGAACGGGTATTTCGTCTTGCCGATGATCTGGTAGTCCTCATGGCCTTTGCCGGCAATCACGATGACATCTCCCGGCTGCGCCGCCGCAATGCACTGTTTGATGGCCGATGTCCGATCGACCTCGACATGTACGGTCGGACCGGTTGAGCCTTCCGGGATGCCGGTGCACACATCATTCACAATTGCCTGCGGGTCCTCGGTGCGCGGGTTGTCGCTCGTCACCCAGACGACGTCGGCCCATTGACAGGCAGCAGCAGCCATGCGAGGCCGTTTCGTCCGATCGCGATCGCCGCCACAGCCAAACAGCACAACCAGGCGCTGAGAGCCATCGCTGCCGCCGTTGGCACCCATCACGCTCCGGACGGATCGAAGCACCGTATTCAGCGCATCATCGGTATGGGCGAAGTCGACGTAGACGGTAAAGGGCAGGTCATCGCGCCGACAGGCCACCCGTTCGAGCCGGCCGGGTGTCGCCGTGCATGATGCGAGCCGTTCCCGAATGATCGACGGCTCCACGTGGTAGAACCAGGCAATGGCAGCGGCCTGCAGTGCATTGATTACATTGTGGGCCCCGATCAGCGGAAGCCGTGTCTCGATCGGCTCGGTCTGATCCCACGGCCCGTGCAGGCGGATGTCGCAACCCGTCGGGTCGGCTGTGCACACCTGGGCCGTGCACTCGTACACCGTTGCTTCGGCAGGCATTTCAAGGCGGAGCGCGGGCGAGCCATCGGCGAGTCTGCAGGCAAGCACGGTGCGGGCCCGGCACTCGGCGAGCATCGTCGATGATGCAGGGTCACTCACATTCACCACGGCCACGCCGGAGGGTGGCAGGGCAGCAAACAGCCGTGCTTTGGCAGCCGCATAGTGTTCCATATCACCGTGGTAGTCGAGATGATCGCCGGTCAGATTGGTAAACACCCCTGCGTGAAACCGCAGGCCGGCCACTCGCCCCTGGTCGAGGGCATGGCTTGACACTTCCATCGCACAGAAGCGGCACTGATTGGCCACCATACGTGCCAGCGTCCGACTCAGGTCAATGGCAAACGGCGTCGTCAGCACCGACCTGGCCGTCTGGACACCGTCATGGATACACACGGTGCCGATCAAGCCGGCATGATCCAGCATCTGCTGCAATAAATGGGCAATGGTGGTCTTGCCGTTGGTCCCGGTGATGCCGATCAACGTCAATCGACTCGACGGATGCCCGAAGAACCGCTCAGCCACGTCGGCCGTCGCTTGTGCAAAGAGGTCCGGCTGAGCATGGAGCACACAGACTTCACTGTGGCCGCCCGGGAGATTCAACTGCTCATCATCGGTCAGGATTGCGACGGCACCGCACTCGATCGCCTGTGGGACAAACGATCGGCCGTCGGCGTCCCCACCCCGCCGGGCAACGAACAGCGAACCGGCACCCACCGCTCGGCTGTCTTCGATGACATCGTGAATCAACGTATCCGGGTGGCCCGTTCGCAGGCGCACCGGCGTCCCGACGATCAGGTGGGATACGGTCTTGCAGAATGATGCACGATCGTTCCGGGAGGTATCGGGATGGGTCGGAGACGAAGCAGCCATGGCGGGAAGTCAAGCCCTCCTGTATGCACCTACAGATGTCATATCGACCCGGCAGGCTGCGTGCGCTCAGTGCCCCCCCTGCTTTGCCTGCTCCTCGACGGAATGCGGCTCATCGCGCACGAGGCTCAAAATAGTCTGCCGGCCGTGTGACATGACATCAGTGGTAAAGGCAGCAATGAAGCAGTCCAGCGGCATGGTGGCCAGATCGCCTTCGGTCCGATGGCGAATGCTGACGGTCCCGGCCTTCTCATCACGCCCGCCGACGATCACCATGTACGGCACGTGCGCCTCGGTCGCCTGCCGAATCTTTGCCTGCAGCCGCTCTGCCTGGGTATCAACCGTGATGCGGGCATGCCCTTCGGCCGACTCCTCGATCGATTCGGCCACCGTGCGGGCATAGTCGGCAAACTTGTCCGAGATCGGCAAGACGCGCACCTGCTCCGGCGCGAGCCACAACGGGAAGTCGCCGGCAAAGTTCTCGATCAATACTGACACAAATCGCTCGATCGCCCCGAACGGGGTGCTGTGCACCATGACGGGACGATGCGGCTGATTGTCCGCCCCGACGTAACTCAAGTCGAACCGCTTGGGCAGGTTGTAGTCCACCTGGACCGTGCCGAGTTGCCAATCGCGGCCGATGCTGTCCTTGACCACGAAGTCGATCTTCGGCCCGTAAAAGGCAGCCTCACCGGCCTCAGCAGAATACGGCACCCCCATCGACTTCGCTGCATCGATACACGCCTGCTCCGCCTTATCCCATACCTCGGGGGAGCCGACGTACTTGCTGCTGTCCGGATCGCGCAGACCAACCCGCACCCGGTATTCCATCCCGAACTCCTGGAGGACGCGCGAGGCAATATCCACGTCGGTCTGCACTTCCTGGGGCAACTGGTCCTCCGTGCAGAAGATGTGCGAATCGTCCTGCGTCAGCCCGCGAACCCGGGCCAGCCCGTGGCATTCGCCGGATTGCTCATAGCGATACACGGTGCCGAACTCCGCCAGGCGCACCGGCAGATCACGATAACTGTGGGGGTCGGACGCATAGATCTTGATGTGATGCGGGCAATTCATCGGCTTGAGCAGATAGCCGTCGGCATCCGTTTCGATCGCGTTGGCAATCTCGGCACAGCCGCAGTGCATGCCTTTGTCCTCGAGAACGCGGCTGATCTCTTCCGGGGTCACGATGGGCGGGTACTGCGAATCCGAGTAGTACGGAAAATGACCGGAAGTGCGGTACAGCGCGAGTTTCCCGATGTGCGGCGTATGAACCCAGTGGAAGCCGCGCGGGTCGCGCAGTGACCTGAGAAACTCCTCCAGTTCCCGCCTGATCACGGCCCCGGCCGGCTTCCACAGGATCAGACCAGGCCCGACCTCCTCATCGGTGGCGAACAATCCCATCTGTCGGCCGATGACACGATGATCGCGCTTCCGCGCTTCTTCGAGCATCTCGAGATGTACCGCGAGTTCCTTCTTCGACGGGAAGGCCGTGCCATACACACGGATCAGCCGATCACTGGCTGCGTCGCCGTGCCAGTAGGAGGAGGCCACGCTCATCACCTTGAACGCGCCGATCCGACCGGTCGATGGGACATGCGGCCCGCGGCAGAGATCCTCCCAGTCCTGGCCGGGCGTCCCGGTGGCGTAGAACGAGAGTGAGTCGGCTCCTTCGAGGACGGCCTTCTGGGCGTTGTCGATCTTGTACTTCGACCCTTCGTCCTCAACCTTGGTCATCCCCTCGGCCAGTGTCAGGTCATAGCGGGAAAACGGCTTATCCTCGGCAATGATGCCGGCCATCACCTGCTCGACCTGCTCAAACTCATCACTGGAGAGGCTTTCACCTTCCGGAAATGAAATGTCGTAATAGAACCCGTCATCCACGGGCGGGCCGTATACAAGTTGAATCCCGGGTTTGAGCCGGCCGATGGCCTCGGCCATGATGTGGGCGCACGAATGCCGCAGCAGATACAGCGCATCCGCATCCACCTGGCGATCACGGGTGTACGGCGTGACAATGCTGACGGCGGCATCCGTCTCAATCACCCGGCTCAAGTCTGACAATTCACCGTCCACCTTGCAGCCGACGGCATCCTTGGCCAGCCGAGGCCCGATTGACTTGGAAACCTCAAGCCCGCTGACCGACGACTCAAACTCTTTGACGCTGCCGTCCGGCAGTGTGATCCGTGGCATGTCATGCTCTCCAAATGCGAAAACAGGTCTGGCTACTCCAGCGGGCAACCCGGCCTAAGTCAACTGTTACCGTGTAAGTTCCGGAGTGATATCACTGCACGATCAGCCGCCGGCGCAGCAGATGCGCGTATTGACAGAGATTCAATCGGCGGTTTTGGCGTCCGATGTATCGTCGACAGGGGCAGGATCGGGCTGCGATCGATTCAATCGGATCATCAATAACCCGATCCCGATCAGCAGGAGCATATCAGCGACGTTGAAAACCCAGGGGAACAGGTCCGGATTCGGGCCCGGCCAGTGCCAGCCGAAGGGCAGTGGGACCCCGGGAAACAGGTTCAAAAAGTCTCGAACCGCCCCAATGAACACCCGGTCATACAGGTTCCCGATCGCCCCGGCCAGGACCAGCGCAATGGCCACATGCGCCAGGTAATCACGAGCCCGGGTCCGAAACGCAAACAGGCAGAATCCGACCCCGACGGCGAACACGGTAAAGATGACGAAAAACGGGCGCTGCCCCGGGCCGATCCCGAACACAGCGCCGGGATTAATCACGAGGCGAAGGCTCAGAACTCGAGGAATCAGAACGACCGGGTCGTGCCGAGGCGGCATCCAGTTCGAGTCCTTGATGACCTCGACGCGGTTGATCACGACCGGGTGATCGGCCACATGCTTGAATGCAGTGCTCTTGGTCATCAGGTCACTAAACAGGCCGGCCGAACACACGAGCAGGAAGATCACCCATGCAGTCACCGAGGACCCGGCGCGACGAGTCGGCCCGTGCGGCCGGACGGCAACGTCGGCCGAAGCACCGCGGTCGGAGGGCGCTTCAACTGGCAACGGGTCGGATGACGGGGGCGATTCAGATGACATCTATCCAACTTGCTAACCGTGATGAAGATGAAACGGCGTCGGTCGAGTTGCATTTCGAGCGATCTCGTGTCGGCAGTCCGGCACGATGGGACCGGGGCCAGGAGCGGTCACGGTTCCTCACGTGACGGCGGCATGACAACTCACCACCGAATGCCTTTGGCCCGACGATCATTCTCACGGGCGACTTCAATCGTGAACCGGGCCCACGGCTTGGCCTCAAGCCTCGCGCGGCTGATCGGCTCGCCGGACTTCTCACAGATGCCGTAGGTCCCGTCGGCAATCCGTTGCAGTGCCTGTTCAATCTCGGTCAGGAGTTGCCGTTCCGAGGCTGCCAGTTGCAGGGTGAACTCGCGTTCGTAGTTGTCCGTGCCCTGATCAGCCATGTGCATCGGCATATTGGACAGGTCACCGTCCCCGGTCCCGCGAAGTGCCTCCTGCTCCATGGACACAACGTCGCCGACCAACTCAGCCCGTCGAAGCAGCAGGAGTTTGCGGAAGTAATTGAGGTCGCGCTTCTTCATCTTGGGAGCACGCCGAACCGGTACGGCCTGGCTCGTCTCCTCCGCGACCGCTGACGCGGCTTTGGCAGGAGCCTTCGATCGCCCCGTCGAAGCCTTCTTCGACGAAGACCGCTTCTTCGAGGTTTTCGATGCGGCCGATGAAGCGGGCTTGGCAGCGTGCTTCTTTGCACCGGTACTGCGAGCCGACGATGACTTGGTCGTCGTCGTCGTCTTGCTGCTCTGCTTCTTGGTCACCTTCTTGGCGACAGGCTTCTTTGTGGTGGCCTTCTTCTTTGACGTGGTGCGCTTCTTCTTCGGCGTCGTCTTCTTCTTCGATGCTGAGGCTGTCTTGGTCTTGCTCTTGGTCTTGGTCTTCGACGAGCGCGCAGACGTCTTGCTCTTCCTGGTCGTGCCGGCGGCCGCTGACTTGGAGCGAGTCTTGTTCTTGGTTACCTTTTTCTTGGTTACCTTCTTGGTCGTTTTCTTGGCCAATGATGGTCTCCCGCTGGAGCAGTGAGGGATAGGTAGTCGCAGGCGGGGGCGCGGACTCGAAACACCGGGCATATGGGCTGCAGGAACACGGCCTGTTGTGCAAACTGGCCCCTCTGGAACCGCAGCAAGTGCCGCTCAAGCCATCCACAAATGCCGGGAGCCGGGTTCCGCGCGGCCAAGCGTAGCCGGGCTGACAATAACGGTCAATGAGCTGCGCGCACCCGAGCGAAGTGCCTGAGCCGGCACTCTTCACGACACCACTTCGTAGAGACCTCAAGCCGATTAATCTTCGGAATATGACCCGATTTTTCGAAGGCGATCATACCTTTTTGCCATCAAGGCCTCAATCCGCTGCCGTTTCAGGCCCTGAATGGTCTGCACGAGCCACTTCTGGAGCGTCTCAGACGCCTGCTCGTGATCCCGGTGTGCCCCGCCGATCGGCTCAGGGATGATTTCGTCAATGATGCCGAGTTTCAGATTCTCGGTAGCCGTCAGGTGTAGTGCATCGGCCGCCGCCGAGTTCGTTGTTGGTGTTGCCTGCTTCCAGAGAATGGCAGCACAGCCTTCGGGGCTGATCACGGAATACCACGCAAACTGTAACATGCCGACCTGATCGGCCACAGCGATCCCCAACGCCCCGCCGGAGCCCCCCTCACCAATGATGACACTGACGATCGGAGTCTTGAGCCGGCTCATCTCACGCAAGTTGACCGCAATGGCCTCAGCCTGCCCTCGTTCTTCAGCCCCGATGCCGGGGTAGGCACCCTTCGTATCAACGAGCGAGACGATCGGCAGGCCGAACTTCTCTGCCAACTTCATGTTCTTGAGTGCCTTGCGATACCCCTCCGGGTGCGCACAGCCGAAGTTGCACCACTGCCGCTCATTCGTGTCGCGCCCCTTGCGATGGGCCACGATCATCACTTTCTCGCTCCCGATCCGGGCAAAACCGGTGAGGATGGCAGCATCATCGCCGTAATGGCGATCGCCATGCAACTGACAGAAGTCGCTGCAGACTCGTCGCAGATAGTCTGTCGACTGCGGGCGTTTGGGGTGTCGAGCCACCTGGCTGACGATTTCCCACGCTCCCAGATTCGAATAGATCTCCTCCATTTTCGCCCGGTGCTCCGTTTTCAGATCGGCGATCTGGGTGCGGATTGTCTCGGATTCGCCGGCTGCTGCATCTCCGTTGGCATTCCCGGCCAGCCGATCTTCGAGGGACTCAATCTCCTGCTCCAACGTCATCAGCGGCTTTTCGAATTCCGGACGATAACTGCTCAAGGCCCCGTAGGAAGATGTGGCTGACATATCACAAACCCTGCTGACGCCCGCAATGGGCGTGCTGGAAGTGCAGGCGGGGGATTCGCCCCGCCGTGTACATGAGGAAACACAAGCCGTACCGGCACGATCAGTCAAATGTTGACCGTCACGAGATTATACAGCATGCCGACTGGTGAGCGAACATGATACCATGTGCCAATGTCATCCGCTGTACGGACCATCGTCTTTGCCGGAGGAGGCACAGGCGGCCACCTGATGCCCGCCCTGGCCGTCGCTGAACAGTTTACAGGCGAGGGGGGGAGCGGGCCGGTGACGCCGGGAGTGCGCGAGTGGTCTTTCTCTGCTCAGATCGCACGCTGGATGCAGCCATCCTCGAACCGCGGGGCGCTGTGTTCAAGCCGATCCCGGCCCGGCCGGCGGCAATCAGGCCGATGCCACAGGCACCGATCCGCTTTGTCACTGGATGGGTCCGTTCAGTCCGCACGGCTCGTCGAATCCTGGGCGAGTTGCAGGAATCGTCACCAGCCGGCAATCCGGTCGTGGTCTCGATGGGGGGATATGTCGCTGCCCCGGTGATGAGGGCCGCCCACAGGCTCGGGCTCCAATCGTTGCTGGTGAATCTCGATCGTGTGCCAGGCAAAGCAAACCGGGTCATGGCCCGCTGGAGCCGACATGCCGTCAGTGCGGTTGAAGTCGACCCGGCCCATTGCCCGGCATCGCTGCGGAACCTGGAAGTCACCGGCATGCCGATTCGGCGAGATGCAGTGAGCACCGAACCACCGGCGGTGTGCCGTCAGCAGTTCGGACTCGAACCGGAACGACCGACATTGCTGGTCACCGGAGCGAGCCAGGGGGCCGGCAGCCTCAATGACCTTCTGGTGCTCATGTGCCGGACGTCGTGGAGTGCCGAGGTCCTGAAAAAATGGCAGGTCCTGCACCTGTGTGGGCCGTCGCGCACAGGAGCACTCGAGGCAGCGTATCGCACGGCCGGCATCCAGGCCCGGGTCATTGAGTTCTGTGACTGCATGGGGGATGCGTGGGGGACTGCCACGATCGCCCTGAGTCGGGCCGGCGCATCAAGTGTGGCCGAGGCGGCTGCAAATGCCATTCCGACCGTCTTCGCTCCCTACCCGTGGCACCGGGATGAACATCAGCGATTCAATGCGCAGCCGCTGGTGGATTTCGGTGGTGGGTGGTGCCTGAAGGATCACATTGATGCCGCTGCTAACCTCAAGGGCATCGGTCGGTGCCTGATCGACCTGATGACGTCGCCGGAGGGCATACACCGGGCGGGCGAGGCACTTCGCAGAAACCCAAAAACAGATGCTGCGGGTCGGATTGCAGCCATCTGCGGTGAGATGGCCGAGAGGAAGGGACCATAGCCCACCAATAATACCAAAGCGTCTCATGTTTTATTGCGCAAAACAATGGTGGGACACTGGATGAAGACCTGCAACCAACGCCGCCCGGATCGCGAATATCATCTTGCCTACAGTGTTCGAGTGATTTGAACCCTTGACGATCCCCTGGAAAGGAGTTATGGTAGCGAAGGATTTCGAAGGTGTTGCGAGGTTCAAGACAGACACCGGGTTGAGGCATTACCATCTATTTGACCGCGTCTGAAATATGACGAACTTGCCCTCATTGGCCCGCGATTGCGGGTGCATCCATCTCAGCCTCCTGTCTCCATTCTGACCCGAACAATGCCTGGGACTTCCTGGTGAGCGCTGTTGCTATGGCACGTGCTGGAGCAACTGCGTGTCTTCGTGTGGGATGTCTGCCACCCATTGATCGCCGATGCAGGCACGAGTCTGCAGCGTCGCGATTCATGACCGGGGTTGACAGGCCACAGGAGATCAGTCCTGTAGCGTGGCGTTGCGAATCGGTGATCGGCCGCACGCGACGACAGCACTGTGAAGCGTTCGGAGAATGTTGAGACGACGACGACGATCGGGACGCACATGTTGAATTTGAGTCGTGCAGGCGCTCGGCTCGATTCGCCGGCCTTTCCCGGCTGCAATCCCGGTCTTCGGAGTCGCACGGTAATGAGACGGAACAACCCCCTAACCCATTTGGAGGTCAATACCATGACCAAGCGAAACGTGAAGGCCCGGCGATACGGCTTCACACTGATTGAGTTGCTGGTGGTGATTGCCATCATCGCATTGCTCATCGGTATCCTGCTGCCGGCTCTGGCCAAGGCCAGACGACAGGCCAAGTTCATGCAGTGCGGAACGCAGCTGCGAAGTGTCCATCAGAGCATGTATACGTATGCCGAGAGCAATCGCGAGCGGTACCCGTATCCGACGAAGAACGATGAGTGGAAAGAATGGTCGGAAGAGACCGTCGGCGAGAGCAACCACCAGTGGAACTCGACCGGCAACATCATGTCGATCCTGCTGTACAACAAGTTCTTCGAGCCGCACATGGCTGTCGATCCGAGCGAAATGAACGCGACGATCACGGCTGATGCGAACTACGACTACAACCCGGACAGTTCAAAGACTGACGACAAGTGGGACCGATCGTTCGAGGCCGGCAACATCGAAGGCGATGGGTCGAATCCCGGCGATATCTCCAATGTGTCGTACTTCATGATGATGCTCACGGGCAATCGCCTCAAGACTGAGTGGTCGAGCTCGAGCATGAACGGCAACTATGTCGTGCTGTCAGACCGAGGCCCCAAGGACGGCAAGAGAGAGAATCCTCACCGCATCTGCTACCTGCTTCACGGCACGCAGAAGCTGTGGTCGGGTAACCTCGTCATGAATGACAACAGTGTGGCTCGCTTCACCGAGCGCACCTCCATCCCGACCGCCATGGAATGGTCCCGTCAGGAAGACCCGAATTTCGTTCCGGACGGCATCTACTTCACCAACGAGAGCGGCCAGAACACCCCTGACAACATCTTCAAGGGTGACTCTGCCGGCCGTGGTGGGCTGGAAGGTATGGACATCATGCTTGGGTTCTTTACCCGTCAGCTCGATGACAGCCAGAACCCCTATGCCAAGTATGACCCGCAACTGCAAGAGGATTAATCCTCACCAGATGCGACAGGTAACACATCGGCGTCCTCAGTACGACTGAGTCGGAAAGAGAGACACCGGTTACCTCGAATACTGGTTCGATGATTTACAAGGCGGCGCGCTCCCACACAATGGGGCGTGCCGCCTGTTTTTATTGCCTGCTGCCAGACCTCTTTATCCTGATCGCCATCGGCAGGCATCCACCGGGGTGATCTATGCGTATGTATCGGTGTCACGCAACTCGGGCGGTCCAGCGTTTCTCGTGTGCGTTCGATGCACCGCACCCGTCCCAGGTACCGAATCAGACCGATAACTGAAATCCCAGAGGATTTACATGACAAGGTACTGCAGAATTCACCTGAAAGGCATTTGTTCCCTTTTCAAATCTGAAGGATGTGCTATCCTTCCAGACTGGAGAGGAGTGAGACAAGGCCCGGTGTACCGAGCGTGCATATTTGTGTGGGTTTCTCGCTTCCGGCTCAAACGGCGGTCTTTGCCGTATTTGGCGGGCTAAGTTGTTCATCGGAAACGGACTGAAAGAGTTTCTCATTGTGAGATTCGACGTTTTCTATCTGGCTGCCGGCATCATTGCCATTTTGGCAATGCTGGTCCCATTTGTGGGCCGCATCGTGCTGAAAACGCCGATTTTCTCGCTGCCCGCCGATGGTTCCCCCCATATCCGATCAGGAAGGCTGAGTAGTCTGCTGGTTGCCCGGCACGTGGTGCTGAGTGTCTCGACCGTGATGGGCGTGATTCTGGTGCTCCTGTGGGCTTCGTGGGCTGATAGTCCTGCAGACACGTGGATGGCATTGACGGCTCTGGGGCTGGCCATTGTGCTCGGCTTCATTCGCGATGAGTTCCGGATGCCGTTACGCACGAAGGTGGCGGTCCAGCTGGCGCTGGCCGTGGTGCCCCCATTCCTGTTTGAAATCACCCTCCCGATCACGTTGAACACGAATCTGCTGGTTGATCAGATCCTGACCGTGGTGTTCATCTTCGGGGTGCTCAATGCGCTGGTCATCGTCAACATTCTTGACGGTTTTTCCTCGCTGCTGATCTTTGTGACGGCGGCCTGTCTGGCTGTCATGTTCGGCCCGATGAGCGGGCCCTTTGCTGCCACGTTCTCGAACCTGTCAGGCGGCGGACCCGGCACCGGCGACGCCATCGGCGTGATTTTCTCACTGACAGTCTGCGGCGGTGGGCTGGCGTTCTTTCTGACACAGCGACCGTCTGCCCGTGAACGTCACGGCGACTATGGGACGTTGTTGCTGGGGTTCGTGTCGAGCCTGCTGGTCATCCGTGCCTGGCAAACATGGGGCGATCGAAGCCCGAATCCAGCCGTGTTTGTCCCATTGACGCTCCTGCTGCCCATTCTGTGGGCTGCGATCTATCGCGAGCGAATGGCGCTGTACCGTCGCGAGCGATACGCGTTGTTGATCGTGATGGCAGGGCATATCCCAGCCTGGATACCCGTCGCACTGAGTCAGCAACACGTGCTTGCTCATGCGATCCTTGCCATCGGCTCGACCATTGCCTGGGCTGCGTTTGTCACCCAGGGGCGGGCGATTCGCGGGTGGTCGATGCGCGTCATGTCGGAGCCGATTGCTGACATCCTTCGGATTGCCGTCGGCATGTCTTTCGTCTACCTCGGCGTGGCTGCCTATCTCGTGTTCAGTGATGAGTTGCTCAACTTTGAAGTCCTGTCGGTTGGGTCCATGATCCCCATCGGTGCCTCGCTGACACTGACAACGGCTCTGCTGGTCATCCAGGTCACGTGGTGGAGACGCCGCGTTCAGGACCACAAGATTTCCGACGTCGTCATCTTCGGAAGTCGGCTTGACAGTTCGAACGCAATGCGCGTGTTCCGGAACTGCGGCGACCTGTTCGGGCAGAGCAAGATGCGGCGTTCCGAGGTCGGTCTGGCCAGCAAGCATCTTCGTGAGGTCGTGGCCGAGCACCTGCGCGAAGGGCATACCGTGCTGATTCTGAGTGATCGAGCCCGAGCACGTCTGATCGGTCTTCGGTCGCTTGGTGATCTCGTCTTCGCCTCGGACACGCTCCTGCTGCGGCACAGTGGTGAAGACCAGAGCGTACTCGACCGACGCAGCGCTTTCATGGACCGGTTGCAGGACTATTCGCACCGCGTCGTGGCCGTCATCGGTCTGGTAGTACTGGCCCCGATGATCCTGGCTGTCATGGCATTGGTCAAACTCGATGACGGCGGCCCGGTCTTTTTCTGCCAGGATCGTATCGGCCGAGGTGGGCGGCATTTCACCGTCTACAAGATCCGCAGTATGCGGGTGGATGCACCGCTCTATGGTGAGAGCCCACGGGCGGACGGGGACCGTCGAATCACACGAATCGGTCGCGTCATCAGACGGTTGAGCCTCGATGAGCTTCCACAACTCGTCAACGTCATCCGAGGAGAAATGCGGCTCGTCGGGCCACGGCCCGAGATGCCGTTTATCTGTGAACAGTACGATGACCACGAGCGGAAGCGCCTTGATGTGACGCCTGGGATCACCGGCTTGTGGCAAGTCAGCCCACACCGTAATGATCCGATCCACCACCACGTGGAGTATGACCTGGCGTATCAGCACGCACAAGGCCCGATTCTTGATGCAGCCATCGTCATTGCCACCATTCTCGGCGGCGTCAAGAACGGCATGTAAGTCGCTCACCCGCTCTTCCCAAGCAAACAGATTGAACTTGGACACATCACTGACGGTACCTCAGTGAATGGCGATCGCATTCGAGCCGATGCCCTGACGAAACAGGATCGGTTCTGCCGACAATGAATATTAACAGAAATCGGACGAAGCCCGACTCCCGCCGGACAAGGAGATACACAGATGTCTAATAGCACACAAACGCAGATCGGCCCGGTCATCCAGCGCCAGACGTTTGCTTCGATCATCGAGACGATCGGGAACACGCGCCTCGTTCGGCTCAGCCGCGTGATTCCTGAGGATCACGCCGGCGTATACGTCAAGTTGGAGTTCAACAATCCGCTGGCGAGCGTCAAGGATCGAATCGGGTGGGCGATGATCCGGGCTGCCGAGGACGCCCAGTTACTCAACAGTGATTCGCACATCATCGAGCCGACGAGTGGGAACACCGGGATTGCATTGGCGTTTGTGTGTGCAGCCCGCGGCTACCGGCTGACTCTGACGATGCCGGATTCGATGAGTGTCGAGCGGCGTGCCATGCTTCGGCAACTCGGCGCCAACCTCGTCCTGACGCCGGCTGCGAAGGGGATGCCCGGCGCGATCGAGCAGGCACACGAACTCGTTGAGCAACTTGACAACACATTCATGCCGCAGCAGTTTGACAATCAGGCAAACCCGGGCATCCACGAAGCCACCACGGGACCGGAGATCTGGGAGGACTCAGGGCATGACATGGATGCGATCGTGACGGGGGTCGGCACCGGCGGCACGATCACCGGGGTCGGGCGCTACCTCCGCTCGCAGAATCCGGACTTCAAGGTGATTGCGGTCGAGCCGGCCGACTCGCCGGTGATCTCGGGCGGCAAGCCCGGGCCGCACAAGATCCAGGGGATGGGGGCCGGCTTCATTCCAGCGAACCTGGATACGAGCCTGCTCGATGACACGGTCACCGTCACGAATGAGGAAGCGTTTGCCTGGGGTCGGCGACTGGCACGGGAGGAAGGCATCATGGGCGGCATCAGCACCGGTGCCAATGTGTGTGCGGCTGCCAAGGTCGCGGCACGCCCCGAGTACCAGGGCAAGAAGATCGTCACGATCGCATGCAGTTTCGGTGAGCGGTATCTGAGTACGCCGCTGTTTGACACCGAAGGCGACTGACGGTCCTCGGCGGTTGATGACACGTCATCACCGTGAAGCAGAGCATCACGAATGAAACTCGGCTACGATAGCCTGAGCGGTCTGTTGCGCGCTTCGTTTGATGCGCAGCCTCACCCCCCTGCCCCCTGTGATACAGGAAGTCAGACGTGCCATGGCCAAGAAGACGAAGGATCAACCCGACCTTGCACCGGCCGAAGTCGAGCAGCGGTGTATCGAGTTAGAGGCGGTGCTGATGGTGGCCGACAAGGCCGTCAATGCCGGTCGTCTCGTGGAAGTCCTCGGTATCGGCGTTGATGACGGCGGGTCTTCGGTTGTCGAACAACTGGTCGGCCATCTCAACGAGCAGTATGAGGAGTCCGGGCGCTCGTTCCGAATCGAGCGGGTGGCCGGCGGGTATCGGGTGATGACGATCCCGGAGTATGCGGAAGTCGTGTCGCGATTTCAGCAGGGGCGCAATGCATCGCGGCTCAGCCAGGCAGCCCTCGAGACGCTGGCGATCGTGGCATACCGACAGCCGATCACGCGCGCTGATGTCGAGTCGATTCGTGGGGTGGCGTGCGGCGAGGTGATTCGGAATCTGCTGGAGCGACGGCTTGTCAAGATCACCGGCCGGGCCGAGGAGGTCGGTCGGCCGATGCTGTATGGGACGACCCGTCAGTTCCTTGAGACCTTCGGCCTCTCGACGCTGAAGGATCTGCCCAGCGATAAGGAACTGAGGCAGATGTGAGAGGCAGCCGCAGCAGGATTCAAATCTTAGCGTCTGAGCCCGGTGGCCGGCCTTCCCCTCAACGCCCCTCATGCCGCAGTTGGCCGCAGGCAGCAGCAATATCGCGCCCACGGCTGGCCCGGATATGGACGTTCACCTGTCGACGTCGCAACACTGCCTGGAACTCGTGAACGGCATCACTGGTCGGGCGGCGATAAGGCAGTGAATCCACTTCGTTATACCGAATGAGGTTAACATTGGCACGTAATGAGCGGCACAGGCGTGCCAATTGCTCGGCACAAGCCGGCGAATCATTCACCCCCCCGAGCAGGATGTACTCCAATGTACTCTCGCGCCCGGTTCGATCGAAGTAATACGCACACGCATCAAGAATCTCGGCGATCGATGCATACTCTGCCCAGGGGATGAGTTGCCGGCGCAGATCGTCGTCCGGTGCGTGCAGGCTCAGCGCCAGCGTGGGCCGACCCGCCGGCCAGTCCTCGTCGGCCAATCGTCGAATGGCGGTCGGCAGCCCGACGGTTGAGATCGTGATGCGGCGGCCGCTGATGCCGAACGCCCACTCGGCACACAGGGTATGAACTGCCTGCACGACGGCCCGGTAGTTGGCCAACGGCTCGCCCATGCCCATGAAGACCACGTGTGAGATTCGTGACGGCCGGGGGGCGCTTCCCAACTGCGCATCAAGCAGCCAGACCTGCTCGACGATTCGGCCGGCTGAGAGGTTGCCGTCCAACCCGCCGATGCCCGAAGCGCAGAACGTGCAGCCGACCGGGCAGCCGACCTGTGATGAAATGCAGGCGGTTCGGCGTACCGGTACCCCACTTCCCGATGCTCGCCTTTCGGAAGCCGGGATCATGACGCATTCGGTTTCGCGACTCGGATCGCGCGCAGCCGTCTGTGCCTGGGCCAGCGGGAGTGCGACATCAGGCTCGCTGCCTTGCGCAGCAGTCTGCTGTTCGTCCCACTGGACGAGGAGTTTCGTGGTTCCGTCACTCCCCTGCTGCTGGTGCAGGATGGAACCGGAAGACAGGATCAGCCGGTCTGCGAGTTGGCGACGATCCGCTTGCGACAGGTTGGACATCTGCGCGATATCAAACGTGTGCTTGCGGTAGACCCAGTCGAGTATCTGATCCGCGCGAAAACGTGGCATGCCCAACTCGGCCAACTGTGCAGCCAGCGAGGTCGGCGTGTGGGCAAAGACGTGATGCGTATCGAGTGCGGGAATCATGAACAATCAGACGAATCGTCATCCGGTGCCGGCTGGGGGCCCGATTTGGCTGCGTGTGAGGAAATGGTCATGCGGACCGGGACGCTGGCTTGTTCTCGCTGCACGACCCAGGAGTCGATGTCATGGCCGGACCCGATGCGGATGGTGCGGCCGGTCGGATCCTCACCGTGTTCGCGCATGAGAATCTTCAGGCTGGCAGGCAATCCGAACTCCATTGATTCGAGGGAGACATCTTCCTGCTGCACTTCGGCCCCGTAGCGTGTGATCAGCATGTCCAACAGGCCGCGGACGAGGTCCTCAGGTGCCGATGCCCCGGAGGTCACCAGCAGCGTATCCACGCCCTCGAACCAATCCTGCTTGATCTCGGACTTATCATCGATCAGAAAGGCCGGTGTTCCTTCGGCCCAGGCGATCTCTGCGAGCCGTTGTGAGTTTGAACTGTTCTGCGACCCGACGACGAGCACGAGATCGCACTCCGGTGCCAGCCGCTGCACAGCCAGTTGCCTGTTTGTGGTTGCGTAACAGATGTCTTCGCTGGGGGGATCCTTGATGCTGGGATAAGCAGCCCGAAGTGATCCGATAATCACCTGCGCATCGTGACGGCTCAACGTGGTCTGGGTCAGGTAGACGAGTCGATCAGGATCATGGATCTCCAGGTTCGGGATGTCATCGGCCGACTCGACGACCTGGATGGCGTGTGGGGCTTCGCCGATGGTGCCGACGACCTCATCGTGCCCGTTGTGGCCGATGAGCAGCACCTGATAGCCGTCACGGGCATAGCGGGAGGCTTCTGCATGGACCTTTGTGACGAGCGGGCAGGTGGCGTCAATGGCTCGCAAACGCCGGTCCTGGGCCGTCTGGCGGATCTGGGGGCTGACACCGTGGGCTGAAAAGACGAGCGTGGCCCCCTCGGGCACCTCATCGACTGATTCGACAAAGACGACCCCACGGTCCTCGAATCGGCTCACGACATGTCGATTATGGACGATCTCGTGATACACGTAGATCGGTCGTTCGGGGATGAGGGTGAGGATCTGGTCGACGACGTCGATGGCCATGTACACGCCGGCACAGAATCCCCTGGGATTTGCCAGAATTACTTTCATTGTTTCGCCACCAATCCCCCACCCAATCCTGTACACTTATGACCCCACCATACCGTGCCGATGTGAGACAGGGCACGTCCCACCAGACGCACAGGCACTGCACAACCTGCTGCCAGCACCGGAGATGACATGATATGCCTGTTTCGCT
Organism: Planctomycetota bacterium; assembly: GCA_013112555.1. Taxonomy (GTDB): domain Bacteria; phylum Planctomycetota; class Phycisphaerae; order Phycisphaerales; family UBA5793; genus PNC21. The sequence continues at coordinate 334,697 of JABFGK010000002.1, forward strand.
CCCCGTGATCGCTCGACGGCTATACCCGGCTCTGGGAGCCAGGATGCCACATTTCCAGTGCATCGTAGTCATACTACTGGCATGCACGGTGTGCGGTTCATCTTCGCTCCAGGCTCAGACGCCGCCGTTTGTCCTGCGCGACACCTTCGGGCGGGATCTGGCAGGGCACGAGATTGCGCTCCTGGACTGGGAAGGCTACATTGCCAATCCAGCGATTCGGCTCGCCATCACCTCCGGCGGCGGGGTCCACCCGAAGAACTACCCGGTCCGGATCGAACTGGCAGCCGACGGTGAGTCGCTCATGTTCAATCTGCACTCACGCATGACAGCAGCCGGCCCACGCAAGACGATGTTCCTCGAGTCTCCGGATGACACGGCCTCATTCCGGATGAGTGTGTTTCCTGATCGGGACAGCGCGCACGAAGTGTATCGGCTGACCGTCACGCTCATTGATGCGATGCAGGCGAGGGTCACCTCAGCGTACACGATTCGGATCGTTGATCAGGATCGCAAACGGCCGATCGAGTTTCCGATTCTGATTGATTTCAGCCACGATCAAACCGGCTTCTTTGACAATCAGACCGCACGGGATCTGACGCTGCAGGCAGCCGAGGATTGTGCCTACTTCCTGGATGACCCGGGATATGAGCCGGTTGCCGTCGGGGATGAGGTTGCCTGGATCTGGAACTCGGATGGATTCAAGGAAGGCCGGGAGGTCACCAACTCGAGCCCGTTCACGGGATTCCTGTTGTTTGCGCACGGGATTGACCATGAGCCGCTGCACAGCGGTTCGAACGCATCGGACCGCCGCGATCACTGCTTTCAGCATATCAACGGTGTGAAACAGCAACTCCGACGATCGGGGACGATTTCGATCGAGACGGCCGGCAACTGGAATCGGCTCGGCTGGCGATTCGGGGGGCCGCAGGATCGCGATGCCTGGCTGAGTTCCAACGGCAATGCCGTGGCCAATGACTACTACTCGATCGCCCGTCACGAGATTGCCCATGCACTCACGTTCCACGAAGGGAACACGGGCTATGCGCAGCATCGCACCGGCGGTCAGTTGGCCAACGGTGCCATCAACGGCTACCTGGGAGCGCCGGCTGCAGTCGATGTCAAAGAGCACTTCTATGACACGATCGACCCCGTCAGCGGGTTCGGGGTGTTCGGCAACGAGTACGGCGGTGACATGCCGCGGGTGCGCTGGCTGATCACGAAGTTCGAGTTGCTGGCGATGGAGGCAGCCGGCCACACATTGCGCCGAACGAGCCCGTTCGTACCATTGCGCATGGCCGGTCCGACGCGCGTGGCGATTGCAGCCGGGGTAGCAACGGCCATCCATGTGACGGCCTCCGGGGGCATCCCGGCCTACCACTTCGAGTTACTCCAGGGGCGCCTACCGGATGGGCTGACGCTCGATCCGTTTCAGGGTGTCCTTGCCGGGACTCCGACGGAGCAGGGAGTGTTTCCCCTGACTCTGGTGGTGCGCGACCAGGATCCGGCCGGACGGACGGCCACGCACGGGGTGACGCTGGTCGTGTCGGATTGAGGGATTGTGAGCCGTGAAATGCCGAGTGTGGGCTGATCAACCGGAACAATCACCCGGCCATCTCCGTTTTCCATGCACAGGGGTTTTCATGCGCAGGACGATCAACCAATCACCGAGGAATCAGCCGGACATGACCGACAGGGCCACGAGTTCATCTTCCGATAACCGGCTCGGCGGGTTTACATTGATCGAGTTGCTTGTGGTGATCTCGATTATCGCGTTGCTGATTGGGATTCTGCTGCCGGCGTTGAGCAAAGCCCGCATGACGGCCAAGGCAGCGACGTGTGCTGCTCGGATGAGTCAGATTTCGGTCGGGTGGGGCATCTACGCCGACGAGAACAAGGGCACGATGGTGCCGGGCCAACCGGGTCGGTTTGGTGACGAGAGTAAGAATGTGTACTGGGTGGGCAACGGCTATCAGTACCGACCGCGCTGGTATGTGCAGATGGGTGCGTCAGCGGGGTTCTATGCGTTTGCACCGCCGAACCCGAATCGAGACGGCGAGCATTCGACCCAGATTGCGCATGACGTTTTTCTCTGCCCCACCGTTCCGATGTGGACGAGCACGCGCAACAACGCATTCGGATACAACTATCAGTTCCTCGGCAACTCCCGATTTCGCGGCGACGATGAAGGCCGAGGCATGATTCACCACCCGGTCAAGATCGAGCGTGTGCTGGCGTATGCCGGCACGGTCATGTTTGCCGACTCATTGGGAACCGCAGCCGGTAAGCCTGAGTCACGGCGCGTCCCGAATCTTCAGAGTGGTGATCGTGAACCGGAGGGGCTGGCCCGAGGGGGACACGGGTATGCACTCGACCCGCCACGGCTCACCGGCTCCAGCGATTATGCCGACACACGTCTGTCGTCGCCGGACCACCGATCGGGGCCGGACATGCGGCACGTCGGGGGGGCCAATGTCGCATTCTGTGACGGCCACGTTACCCGCATGACGGCCGCAGAGATGGGGTACCTGGTGAACCGTGACGGTTCGATCGCGTTCAGCGGCGGCGAGTCGACCAATCGTCTGTTCAGTGGGACGGCGCGCGATGAAGACCCGCCGTCGGTCAACTGAGCCGCCTGATTTGCCTCACTGCGTCATCGGCGCGTTCTCACCTCGGCGGATTCACCTGGATCAATGCCGTATTGCTCAGACGACCAGTATCCTGCACGACCTGAATCCAGGCCAGGATCGAGCGATTGACCCGTGGCAGAACGCGTGTCCATGAGGTGCTGCCGACGGCATCGGTCTGCTGGATCGGTCCGGCTGCCTGGGCACTGTCCAACTCGACGCTGACGCCGAGTTCGGTGATAAACGTCGAGCCGACGCCGATCAGGCTGTAATAGACACCGGTTTCAGCCAGTGGATCACCGGCGGAGACATCGAAGTGGATGTCTTCGCTGCTGTAGGCCGGGATCGGCCACACGTCGAGATACGTTTTGTTGACGGCTGCCATCGTGTTGTTCAGGTTGAGTCGGCCGTGGCCGTAGGTATCGTCCTCACCGGGTTCGCCGATGTCATCACAGCCGGCGTACAAGATCTGCTCGGCTTCCTCGGCCGTGAGGGCCGGGTTGCGTGAAAAGATCATGGCCAGTGACCCTGACACGAGCGGCGTGGACAGGCTCGTCCCGCTGGCCGAGCCGTAGCTGCTGTTTGAGCTTCGTGTGGTTGTATAGATGTCGACGCCGGGTGCAAACAGGTCAATGCCCTTGCCGTAGTTCGACCAACTCGCCTTCACATCAGAGGACGTTGAAGCGCCGACGACGACCACGTGTTCGTGATCGACACTGAGATACACGCCGTCATTGCCGGCAGCCCAGACGAGCAGCGCACCACGTGACATGACGTAGCGTCCCGCTGATTCGACGGTCATGTTCGACACGCCGCTGTAACTGGCACTGGCGACGCGATCGCCGGTATCGGCAGCGGTTCTGGCAGCGTGGGCCAGATCGCTGAGTGAGGCACCGCCCCCACTGCTGTTGCTGACGCGCATCATGCGGTGCGACAGTTGCCAGCCCATCCCGGAGACGCCGACGCCATTGTTGCCCTGGGCGGCCGCTGATCCGGTCGTGAGTGTCCCATGCCCGTTGATATCGTCGACGGCGCCGCCTTGCGACTCCCACAACTCATCGACCGCGTTGTAGCCTTCCATGCGATAGACGGACAAGTCCTCGTGCGTCGTGCGAACACCGGTATCGCAGACCGCCACCACCACGGACGTCCGCCCGATCTCGGTGTCCCAGGCAGCACAGGAATCGACTTTGGCGTGATGCCACTGGCTGCCGAAGCGGGCATCGTCCGGGCACTCCAGCGGGTACACGATCCAGTCCGGCTCCACATACGCAAAATCACCTGCGGTCAGCAGGTAGGCAGCCATCTCGTTTTCAGTGATACCGGCCGGCAGATTGAAGAGGTACTCCTCCGTCTCCGGCACGAGGCGCACGAGCCAGGGGGCGACCAAGTCAAAGGCGCGTTGCCTGGATCGGTCACTCGGCTCGACGCCGAGCCCGGCCACCATGCGGCCGGAGAACTCCTGCACTCCCTGCACTTCGACATACGCCGGCCAGTCTGACTCGACCTCGGCCGCAACGGCTGATCCGGCGGCAGCACCGACGACATACACACCTGCAAGGAACAAACAAATCGAACGCATCCTCATGACCACACTCCTGCTCAGTCAGTCGCCGGCTCATCGTCGGCAAGGCAAAGAAGAGACTCTACAGACACCAACATCCGCAACAGACGCCGGTATTCCGCTCCAGCCTAGCAAAAGACTCGATGATCACAATAGAAAAACAGGCGTGTGACTCATCACAGCAGGGTTGGAGTCGGCATCGAAGGGGCTACGCAGGTGTGATGAGGCTCAGTCACGAAAACCGTTTTGAGATTCCGGTGCATCGACCGGCTGGCTGCCGGCGGCGCCACCTCGGAGCGGGTCGGGGCGATATAAGCGCGTTCCCAGTGCCCAGACGCGGTCGGAGAAGTCGCCTGCCTCAGAGGAGACGGTATCGCCGATACCTGCGGCTGCTGATGGTGACTTCGGCGCGATGTCCGTGGCAGCAGCCTCACCCTCTCCCGACGTGTCCGGACGCCCCCTCTTCGTGTGGTCGATGGCCATCTGGGTCTTGGCATCGAGCTCATCGAGGCGCGAGATGAAGACGGCCTCGGCGGTCGAGGGGACACGGGCCGCACCGTACTCCGGCTGGCCATGATGCGAAATCAGAATGTGATGCAGACACATCAGCGCTTCGCGCGGCAGCGCATGACCGCTCATCGCCTGGGCCTCGGCGGCTTTCTCTTCGAGCCACAGCGATCCCATGACCAGATGCCCCAGCAACTGCCCTTCGTCCGTGTACGAAAAGCCGGCGTCATACTTCAGTTCGCGGCACTTGGCCATGTCGTGCAGGAACAGCCCGGTCAGGACCAGGTCTCGGCTGAGCATCGGGTAGCGCGGCAGCATGCCGTCTGCCAGGCTGCAGAGTTGCAACGTGTGCTCAAGCAGGCCGCCGAGGTAGGCATGGTGCATGCTGACGGCCGCCGGTGCTCGGCGGAAGGACGTCATGAGGTCCTCATCATCGAGGTACGCGTTGACGAGCCCGCAAATGGCCGGGTGTTCGAGCGTGCCCAGCAGCGCGGTCAGTTCGTCGAACATCTGATCGATATCGCGCTCGGTCGTGGGGATCAGTTGGCGCAAGTCGTCGTCGGTGACATCGGTGGCCGGCTGAATGTTCTGGATGATGAGTTGGATCTCGCCCTGGTACGGTTGGGTTTGGGCCTCGATGAGGACGAAGCCGTCGCGCGGGATCGAATCGAAGACCTGCTCGGTCACGTTCCACATGCGGGCCGGGATCTGGCCGCTCCGGTCACCGATGAGGGCCTTCAGGTACGGCTTGCCGCTGCGGGTCAGGCCGAGTTGGCCGTTGCGAATGGTGTAAATGCCTTCGACATACTGCGATGCTTCGAAGTCGGTGATGAAAGCGTGCGAGGTATTGGCCGGCATGGGTACGGTCCTTGCAGGGAGCAGGGGTCTCGGGGGTAAGCGGTGACACAGCGCGACAGGGCGCAGTCGAACGGCATGACGGAGGATGATAGCGGGTCGGCAGAGAGAGTGGTGAGGCCGTCGTCGGGGGCAATGGTGATCATATTCGGGGGAGGGCATGATGCGTGCACCGTGACCGGCGAGGGAGAATTCCAATCGGGAGATTGGTGATCCGGAGGGAGGAAGAGGATGGATTGCAGCGTTCGCCGGGATGACGAGTGAGGAGGCATCCCACCGGCAAGTTTGGTTCGGCCCTACGGCCCGATGATGACGGGAGAGACGCCCGTGCCAGTGCACTGCGGGGCTTCAATCCAATGGCGTCAACACATCGCTCCCCTGTTCGACAACATAACTGCCGGCAGCCACTGTCTCGAATGTCTGCTCAGTTGCACTCGAATCCGGCCAGATGATCTTCACGGTCTCGACGTGTTTATTCGGGCCAAGGCCGAAGTGTGCGACGAAATCGCGCTGCTTCCCGGCATGGCCCCCAACCCCGATCACCTGCCGGCTCATCACCTGACCGTCGATCGTCACACGCACGATCGCCCCGAGGCCGTCGCGGTTGGAGGCCGTTCCCTCCTCCTCACCATCAGGATTCCCATGCAAGCGAAGGAGCAACGAGTGGCGATGCGCAGGCGGCTGATTGAGGAAGACGCGCAACTGCGGTTGCCGCCCGGCGCGCTGCTCGGCTGAGTACCGGTTAAACGTCTGGCCGACGAGAATGTCCAGCGCGCCGTCCCCATTAATATCAGCCAGGCTGATCTGCTGCGAACCATCGTGATCGAGCCCGACGGCACTCGTGACATCAACAAATGTCCCGTCCGGTTCGCCGTGATAATAACGCAGGCGCTGGTTATCCGGGTAATCCCCGCTGGACAGCAGCAGGTCTACGCGACCGTCCAGATCCATGTCAGCCAGTTCGGCAAACAGATCGCCCTGGTTCCAGTTGAACGGCGTCGTCGGATCATCCGGTGCCGGTGGGATGCGATCAACCGATCGGCGCGGATCATATTCGAAGTTCATCGCACCCGTATCGGACAGTTGATTAATAAGGAAGCGTGAGCGATCGGATGACTCACCGGCCCAGCCGTGCGCGATTTCGCTGACAAAGATATCGAAGTCACCATCATTGTCGATATCAGAAACCGAGCAATCAAACGTGTTGCCGTTGGCTCGAAACGGAAGTTCATCCGGGCGATCGAATCGCGCATCGGTCTTGGCCCGCTCCTTGAGCCACTCCGGGTAGCGCCCATGTCGGATGGCATCGCCGTCAAACCCGATCGCAGGCGCAACATCACCCCACGGGGCAGCCGGCAACAGTTCCTCCGGTTGATATGTCAGACACCGGTTCCACCGTCGGCCGTAGTTAAGTTCGAGCAACTCGGGCCACCCTGATCCATCAAGTTGCGCGATCATCGACCCATACGTCGGGCGGCCGGCCGCATCCTCGGCTTCGGTGAAGACACAGCCGTCAGAGGGTATCGGGCTTCGGAGCCACGACCAGAAGATCGGATCCTTCTCATTGCCGGATTCCCAGCCTGCTTGAATCAAGAGGTCATTGTCAAATCCCTCATACGACCCGCCGTAGGACAGGTACCAGTTGCCGAGCCAGAGATCGACCCGGCCGTCACGATCCACATCACCGACGGCAATACTCGAGGCACTTGCTGCGGTGGCAGCGGCAATGTGCCTGGCAGCGCCGAAGGTGCCGTCACCGTTCCCGGGATACCACGCGGTGCGGCCGCCGTCGTCGTTCCACTTCGGGTTATTCGCATCAACGTACCGGGCCACGATGGCATCGGCGAGCCCGTCATTGTTAATATCAGCAAAGGCAGTGACGCCGCCGGCTCGTCCCAGATCGGGCAGCCCCGTCTGCATCACCTCGACAAACATACGCCCAACAACGAGCGATCCATCGGGCAGCGGGTTTGCCTCATCAATCTCGACCGGCAGGTTTAGAAAGACCCGGGTCCGGTCGAGTACCGCATCGGGCTGACCGTCGGCATTCAGATCGACAAAGCAGCAGCGCGCAATGCGCGGGCCGATGAGGTCGGCTGACAGGCCGACCTGCTCAGTCACATCAATGAAGTGATGCTCAACCTGCGACCATGCCGGCGCCGCTGTGAATAACAATAGAGTGCAGAGCATCGGACGCCTGGCAAGAGTCAGAGCGCGGGATTGCTGCCGGTGCATGTGGCGGGCGATCCCATGGCGGGACGTTGCTGTGTTACTATCGTTCATTGGTGTTAACATCCTGATCGAGTGTGGGCTCTGAGATGAGAGAATCCGAGGCCCGTTCTATGTGAATCCCCTCGGGGAGTGCCCGGAGAAAGCGAGAGCCGTAGGGGCGACTGATGATGCGGGAATCAAAAATCACGCACCGTCCCTGATCGGTTGTTGAGCGAATCAAGCGCCCGAACCCCTGCTTGAATCGGATGATGGCACGCGGCAAGGTATCATCACGGAAGGGGTTGCCGCCCTGTTCCTTGATGCGCTCCATCCGAGCCTGCACGAGCGGGTGGTCCGGGACTTCAAACGGCAACCGGGTGATGATGACATTGCGGAGTCCTTCGCCGCGCACGTCAACGCCCTGCCAGAAGCTCGATGTCCCGAGCAACACGGAGCGGGGATCGTCACGGAAGCGATCGAGCAACTGACTTCGCGGCCCATCCTGACCGTGGATCAGCAGCGGGTGCCCGTCGTCAAACAGTTCCTGCCGGAGCAATCGTGCCACCTTGCTGAGCATCGAGAAACTGGTAAACAGGACGAACGCGCCGCCGTCGGTCGCGCGAATGTGCATGGCCAATCTCGGGATGAGCGATGGGGCAAAGTTCGGGTGATCGGGCGCCGGCACCTGATCCTCGACAATAAACCGGACCTGAGACCGGTAGTCAAAGGGGCTGCCCAGCAGGCGTGATTCGGCAGTGGCACACCCGAGCCGGGCGATCGTGTGGCTGAAGTCGCCGGCGGCTGTGCACAGCGTGGCACTCGTCATAATGACCGAGCATTCCTTGGCATACAGAAACTCCTGGAGTAATGGTGCGACCTCGATCGGGGCACACTCCAGGCGGACGCGCGCGGTACGCCGTGCAGGATGACGGACGGCCGAGTCGCCCCCCCCACTGCTGCCGGTGGTCGGTGCATCGATCCAGTACACACAGTTGTCGATCCCGAGTGAGCACAGGAGTTCAGCCTCGCGCGCAATGGCCATCGCGCGCTCGCCGTAGGAGTTCAGTTCAAAGCGATCTTGTTCAAAGCGTGCTGCATCTTTCAGTCGCGCGAGTCGCAAGTGCAGTTCCCGGGCAGCGCCGGCCAGGTCGGGTGGGTGTTCCAGGGGCTGGGTCAATCGGCACGAGCCGCCGCTACCGCCGCCACCCCGCTGTGGCCTTGCTGCGGTACTTCCTGATGATGAGCGGGCCCGCTTCGGCGTTGACCAGGATCGTCCCTCGGCCACGGCCTGCTCATACTGTTCCACCAGGTATTGGAAGAACTCGCTCGTTGCTTCGCGGCACATCGTGACACAGCCGATCGCTGAATCGATGGCTTCGGTCCCCTCGCCGTCTGCCAGTTTCAAGGTCGGGAGAAAGCCGCGCAAGCCGATCGACTGGGCGGGCCGTCTGCCTCGACCACGACGTGACACGAGCATATTCAGCAGATGCAAAATCCGGCCCTGTGTCAGTGACAGGCCGAAGTGGCGGGAGGCAACATCCTCAACATTGTGGGCTTCGTCGAGAATGACATGGTCATAGTCCGGGAGAAACCCGGCCCCCTGACTGCGCAGTGCCAGGTCTGAGAAGAACAGTGCATGGTTACAGATCAGGAGTTGGGCCGACTCCATGCGTTTGCGTGCCTGCTGAAAAAAGCACTTGCCGTAGGACGGGCACTTGCGACCCATGCAGTTGTCCGCATCGGATTGGACACGATCCCAGACATCCGGCTGGGGCAACACCGGGAGCGTCGCCAGCGTGCCGTCTTCGGTCTCGTAGGCCCAGTCGATGATGCGGCCGAGTGAGTCCGTCTGGGCCTTCTCGGAAAACAGGTTGGCCTGCCGTTCGCTGGCCAGCTGGAGTCGGCGGAGCGACAGGTAGTTGCCTCGGCCCTTGACGAGGACGGCCGTGAACTCAAACGGGAGCGCTGCCCGCAGCAGTGGGATGTCGCGGTCCATCAGTTGTTCCTGCAGACTGATGGTGTTCGTCGCCACCACGACCCGCTCCCCATGCACCGCCGCCCGTTCGATTGCCGGCAGGAGATAGGCAAACGACTTGCCGACGCCGGTGCCCGCTTCGACAAGGAGTCTGCTCTTGTCCTTCAACGCCTGGCCGACGGCCTGGGCCATCTCGATCTGCTGCGGCCGCAACTCGAACCCGTCCAGACGCCGCGCGACAGCCCCGTCCGGGGACAGAATGGCATTCAGGTCGAGGTTGTCATCGGGCAGCGGTTCAGTCGGCATGGTCGGGCATTGTAGGGGTGTCAGATGGCGAAGCCGCAGCGGTCGCTTTGCATGTCAGGGGATCACAAGGCCAATGTTTCGTGGTGAACTACAAGCGAACTGCGGTCCAGCCTGCTGGATTACGCAAGTACCTGTGGGAGCGGCTTCGGATTCTGGATAATACGTGAGGAGTCAGTGATGACACGCAGCAGGCCCGAATGCACACATCGAGATACGACCCGTCAGCACAACACCCTCGTCACCTTTGGGCTCGGCACGTTTCCCATCATGGTCGTCCTGATCGGTGGTTCCGCTGCGTGGGGGCAAGTTGACCGATATGCGCTCGACAACGATCCGGGCGAGTTCGTGGCAGCAGACCTGAACCATGATGGCGCGACTGATCTCGCGATCGCGACCGATGGTGGGGTGACCGTCTTTCTCAATGAGGGCGACGGGACGCTGGCAGCGCCGAGTACGTTCGGGCTGCCCGCTTATTACATTGTGGCAGGCGATGTCGATGGGGATCATGACATCGACCTCGTGACGCAGGCCGGTCAGTTGGGCGACACGTATTTCAGAGTCTATCTGAATAACGGAGATGGGGATTTTGCAGCGCCCGTGTCATGGTCCACAGACTCCCGGGCCAGTGCCATTGCGCTGGTCGATATTGACGGCGACAAGGATCTGGACTATGTCCACTATGCAGTCAACCACTACATCCTGATCTACGCAAACAACGGTGCCGGCTCCTTCTCATTCCTGCATGAGGAATGGCTGAGCACGGATAAGACCTATGACATGGCAACCGGCGACCTCGACGGGGACGGGGACGTCGATCTGGTGGCCGGCTCAGCGTGGATCGACTACGGGAAGTACTACACCACGGCGGACGTCAAACTCCATGTCTTTATGAATCAAGGGGACGGAACCTCCTGGACCCAGGATTACTACACGGTCCCGCCGCTGGGCAGTGATGATCGCGGCCCGTTCATTGTTAAGACCGCCGATCTCAATGGCGACTCCCGACGTGACATTCTGACGTACTCAGAGGGTTATAACGGGCAGCATGGCGAGTATGCCATCAACATGATGCTCAATGATGGGAACGGCAATTGGCATTGGGGCACGCCGTCTCATGATGACAAGCGTCAACTGTTCTCGGCCGCGGTGGGCGACCTCGACGGGGACGGCACGCTTGACCTGGTCGTCGGAGTGGATACCTGGTCAGCAATCTCGCTTCTCATGTATGCAAATGCCGGGGATGCTTCATTCCGGGAGCGCAGCATCGAGACCGGGACACAGGACTCCGCGCATCACACGCAGATTGCTGATCTGACCGGGGACGGTCTTGGCGATGTCATCTTTGTCGACTTCCTGTACCCGGAATCGTTGGTCGTGGTTCATAACACGCTGGCATTGGATCGACCGGTGCTGACCTGCACGGATCTGGTTCGAGGGCAGCCGGCTGAGTTCACGGTGACGAACCTTGAGCCGGGTGACACCGTGCGGTATCTCTACAGTCTGGCAGGGGTCGGCTACAGCACCGGCATCGCGAATCTGGGCGGCTTGATCGTGGATCTGAACGAGCCGCTCGTGAAGTTCGGGGCTGCCGACGCAGATGCTTCCGGCACCGCAGTGCTCCCGGTCACCGTTCCCGGCAAGGCCCCCCTGATCACGGCTGCGTTTCAGGCAGTGGTACGGCAAGGGCCCGGCGGCGATGACTCGGTCAAGAGTAACTTCCTGACCGTGCCGATCCGGGACCAATAGCCGCACAACGTCGGCGATCAATGACGATGCCTATTGTTCCCTGTCATGGGCAACATGAAACTGTACACAAGATCGGGCGACGACGGCACGACCGGCCTCCACGGAGCCGGGCGGGTATCCAAGTCCGATGCACGCGTCGAGGCCTACGGCCAGGTGGACGAACTCAACAGCGTCATCGGCTGGGTGCGCGTTGTGCTGACCGACCGGGGCGATGTGCTGAATGAGCGACTCCGGTCCATCCAGAACGACCTGTTCCAGATCGGGGCCGACCTGTCAACCCCGGCCGATCGTTCCACAACGGCTGCTCAGGCCAAAGTGTCCGGCGTGGGTGCGGCTCATGTGGCGCAGTTCGAACAGTGGATCGACGAGGCAGCCGATCAGACGCCGCCGATCACCGTGTTCGTACTCCCGGCCGGGACCGAGTCGGCCACACGCCTGCACATGGCACGCTGCGTCTGCCGCCGTGCCGAGCGTCGCCTGGTCACCATGCTCGATACGGAGCGCATCCCGGTCGGTGACACGGTGCCCGAGCGCATCATTCTGCGCTACCTGAATCGACTTTCCGATTTGCTGTTTGCCTGGGCTCGCCTGGCAAACCACGAGGCCGGCGTTGATGATGTACCGTGGGAGCAGCAATAACGACGTCAGCCCTTCATGATTCCTCATCCGATTCATCGGACTCAGCGGCTTCGTCACCATCACTCGTGCTGCCGTTCTTCTCCCCCGGCCACGGCTGGCCGAGCCAGTCCTCCCACGCAGCCTTCTGAGCGTCCGTCGGGCTGTCGACGCGCTTGATCTTCCACTTCCCGCGTGGCACTGAGTCGAGCGTGATCATCATCTCACGCAGTTGGTCGTATCGGAAGTACTGAAAGGTCACCGTATCACCCGGCGCGAGATCATCAACGAGTTTGTTAATCTGCGCTGCGTTCACACGCCGGCCGTTCATGGCAATGATCACGTCGCCGGGAATGAGCCCGGCACGGTAGGCCGGGCCGTCAGACCGCACGCTCCGTACTCGTGCCCCGCCGGCTGCCTCACCGGTATCCAACCCGAGGTATGGCACAACGGCGTTCTCAGGATCAACGGCGTCATCGCCGCCTTCCGTTTCGTCACCCTTGTCCTTCTTGGTCGCGTCTGTCTGATCGAAGAACAGCAGCAGCCCGACCGTGTCGAGTGCTGATTCGAAATCGAGTTCGGCTGTGCCGGCCACATACTCAGCATAGAACTGGGTGAACGATGCGTTGGTCATGTCTTCGAGCGTGGCGATCAGATCGCTGGTCGTCAGCCCGGGGCCTGACAGCGGAAACGCCTCGTAGAGACGACGAAGGACATCGTCAAGTGACATCTCATTCATCGTCCGCTTCCTCACCTCCATGTCGAGCAGCAGGCTGACGAGTGAGCCCTTGTTGTAGAATGACACGGTGGAATTCACATCATCCGGCGTATGCCGATTGAACTTGATCCAGGCATCAAACGAGGATTCCTCAAGGCTCTGCACCTGCCGCCCCGGTCGGCGCAGAAACCGGTCGATTGATTCGCCGAGACTGGTGAGATACGCATCCGGCTTCTTGAGCCCGCCTCGGACCAGTATGATCGGCGTGTAGTAACTTGTCGTTCCTTCCGCGACCCAGAACAGTTTCGAGTAATTCTCGCGCTGATAGTCATACGGGTGAATGCCGGCCGGCCTGAGTTGTTTGACGTTCCACGTGTGAAACATCTCATGCGACACGAGTCCGAGGAAGCGCTTGTACGCCTCATCATCCTCCAGCGATTCACGTGACGTCTGCATGATGGTGGAGTTCAGGTGCTCCGTCCCACCACCAGCGCCGCGCCCGGCATGAATCATGAAGACATACTTGTCATACGGCATATTGCCGAAGACCGCTGCCTGCTGCCGCACGATCTCCGAGAAGTCCGCAATCATCCGGTCGGCATCGAACTGGGCATCACTCCAGATGGCGATCTCGTGCGGGATGCCGTCAACGTCGAACAGGATTCGCTCGTGGGTCCCGATTTCCAGCGGTGAATCGACCAGCACATCATAATCCGACGCGACGAACGTGCCCGGCCGGGACGGATGCTCAGCGAGCCCGGTCGAGGTCTCCCAGCCGTCCGGTGCGACGACGTGTACGTCGAGACTCACGCCCCGCCGCTGTGGCCAGTACATGAAGACCGACTCGCCGGAAAGATACGCGTGCGAATCATCGACGTGTCGTGTGCGATCGCCAAGCGAGTTGGCATAGATTCGATAGTCGATGCGCACGGCCTCTGCCCCGCCCGTCACGATCCGCCACGTGGACTTATCCGTTTTCCCGGTGGCCAGCACCGCCCCGCTCTTTCGGTCGATCGCCCGGACGTCGCGCACCGTGCCCGCCGGGTCAAGAATGACATACCGCCCCGGGCGCCAGGTGGGCAACATCAGGTCGATGGCATCGGCCCCCACATCGTCAAACTCAATGGAGACGTCCACCATCTGAGTCTGCGGTTCGCTGAGTGTGACGGTATAGCGTGTCGGCGGCAGCGGCGATGACCCGGCAACGGCCTGGGTCGACAGGAGTTGCCCTTCCAGTGAAAGAAAGAGAACTGTCAACAGGGATCCCACGAGCCGGGTGGACTTGCGCATACACATCTCCCAATCAATCCTGCACCCTCAGTTCCGGAATAGAGGATACGCCCGGTTGGGGGCCCCGTCCGTGGTCGATTCGATGGAACAGCGCACGCCTGACCCCGGAGGGCCGATTGAAAGACACGAGGCCGGGTGAGTTCCCGACCTCGTGTGGTGCATCTGATGTATCGACACGCTGCAAGATGGCATCTGCACCACCGTGCCGGATTCTGCGAGATTCAGATCAGTCAATGTCACCCTTGACCGTTGCCTGGCAGCCCGGGGTTTCGTCCTTCATCTCGCAGTCGATCCAGACTTCCATCTTGGTCTCAGAATCTGAGCGATATTGAACGGCTGCCGGGTCTCCCAGCCCATTGGATATGTTGGATTTCATGGTCTTGCTGTTCGACTTGATCGAAATCGTGACGGGGCACTCGCTCTCCGTGTCACCGACCGCGGCTATGACCGAAAATTTGTAGACCCCTATGTCGCCGCTCACAACGAGTTTCTTTCCAGTCTTGTCGTCGGCACACTTCAGTTTGGTGTACTCGAACTCAAAGTCATGCGCGTTGACCACCTCGACGTCTGCCGAGTTCCCTTCCGACAACAACATGCGGCCGACGTACCGTGATGCCCCGTAGTAGGCCAGCGCAGTCTGCTCGCCGGGGTTGAGCGTCACCTCGCTGCCCGGGATGTCATTCAAGTCTGCATCCTGTGCCACCACGGTGATGGGAAACGGATTGGCGTCGGACATCGTGAACACGAAACCGGGCGTGTCGAGAGACGGGAGCGAAGCCGACAGCACATGATCTCGGCCGTCGTAGGGGAATGACAGCACCGTCCCGACCTCGCGCGCGATCCGGTTTGACATACATGAATCCGGGCAGGTATAGCGCTGGGCCGCCTGGGCATAGACCACCATGCCCGCAGCCGCCTTGGGAATGGGTACGCTCGTCTGGTAGACACCCAGGTCATTAGCCGTCCCCTGGCCGATGATCTGGCTCGTCGGATTCGGCGGCAGTTTCAGTTGAAAATCGACACACCATCCAATGGCCTCGAACTGAAACGCGCCCGGTTGCAGACTGTACAGCACGGCCACCTCGGCAAACGGGTCGGCCCCGGTCACCGTAAACGTTGCCATCTGTCCCGCACTGAAGTTCGAAACATCAAGCGAGAGGCATGGCCCCGGCAGCTCCGGGGCGTAGAAACACACCATGGTGCCAAGTGGGTCAGGACACAACGCAACCGCGTAGTCGTAACATTCATCGGGCGCGGAATGCATGCCGTCGGAGGGGTTGTCGTCATCCCATTGCGCCGGCCCCTGGTACCCCGGGTTGGCCGGCTTCGTTCCCCACAGCATCGGCTGAGCGCATGTGGCCAGTGTGATCTCCGTCCCGTTGTACGCCTGACCCAGAATCATCGAATACGCCCCGACCCCATCGAGCGGCAGTTGATGAAACAGCCCGGTGTCGCAGAGCAGATCTGCTGAATCGAACCAGTAGTAGCCGACGGATGAGGCGAGTATGCCGAAGTCCCAGATGATGCCGGAGTAGTAGCCACTGGCCGGCGGGCCGCTGCAGGTATCATCGAAGTCCTCGGCCGTGAACACCGCGACATAACACTGTTCACTCGTGCCGGGCCCGTTCACTTCCCAGTGCCAGGCAAACGATGCGCGCTCAGACTGCATCCCCGCGGAATTCGACCCGAGTTCCATATCGTTGACGGTGTACATATTGCAGTAGGTGGAACCAAAGAACCAGCGGCTGCTGCCCATCCCGCAGTCATCGCCGTACAGGCCGTCAGTCGGCATGCCCGGCATCCCGCCGTCCGGCTCAAAGCAATCAAAAGCCAGTGTTGAGGGCGGGCACGATGACAGTGGCGATGGGTTGCCGACTTCATACCACGGGCTCGTCTGCCTCATGTCCGGGCTGATGCGAGCCATCCGGACCGGCATCATATGTGGCCCGATCTCAGCAGCCTGCAGTGGGACATGGTACTTATCATGGCCGATGGCCGGCTGCGACAGGCCGGCTGCGGCCCGACTTGTCGGCGACACGGTTCCAATCGTCGGCGCACTGGAATACGCCGACTGGGCCGTCACGACCGAACCCGGCGTCACTGCGGCGGTCACCAATGCAGTGGACATGACAATCCATGTGCGATCATTCATTGTGTTTCTCCTTGCGAGTGATCGATCTGGTTGCATCGGTGGGCAGATAGACAGAAACCGACTCTGACCACCTCACAGAGCAGCAGGTTCGACGACCTGACCGGCCTAGCCTAGCAAATTGCGAGCACACCCAAATGGTAAAAGTCCGATATTTATCGGTTAAATGTATTGACGATTTTCGCAGTGACAAATCGTTAATACTCCGCCTTGAATTCAATGCGCGTCGATCCGGAGGACTTGTTATGATACATGTTCGTCAATCAGTCTGACCGACGATCCGGCTGGTCCCCTGCTGCTGCCAGAAGTGGAGAATCAACGTGCAGGCACCCGGTACCGCAAGACATCCTGATGAGCCGAACAGACCGGCTGCACGGCCCTCACCTCCGGCATCCCCACCTGCCCATCAAACCGCAGTCGACTTCCTGTACGGCGAACTGCGCGTCATTGCGGCTGCCTGCATGCGAATGGAACGACCGGGGCCGACATTACAGCCGACGGCAGTCGTGAACGAAGCCCTGGCACGGCTGCTCTCACAATCGGATTTGAAGTATTGTGACGCGGACCACTTCCGTGCACTCGCAGCGATGATGATCCGCAGGATACTCGTGGATCATGCGCGCCAGCAGAAGGCATTGAAGCGAGGTGGCGGGGCCCCGAGAATCCAGGTGGAGCCGGCCTATCTGGACGGCGCGGGAAACGAGCACCACTCCCATTTCTCTGCAGGGATCGAGACCCTGTGGCTCGACGATGCATTGAACAAACTCGGTGAGTTGAACAAGAGGCACGCGGACATTGCAGAAATGAAGTTATTCGGGTCCATGACCGATCAGGCGATCGCCCATCGGCTTGACCTCTCCCGCAAGACGATCAGTCGAGATTGGATCATGGCACGAGCCTGGCTGTCCCGGGAACTGTACGGGGGGCCGGCCGGTGAATGAGGCCCAACGCTATGCGCTGATTTCGGAGATCCTGGCCGAGATCGCTGACCTGCATGTCGAGGAACAGGATCGAATTCTCATTGAACGGTGCGGGTCGGATCCGGCACTGCTGGCCGAAGCCAGATCACTGCTGAGCCATGTCCATGATCCGCGTCTCGGCAAGCCGGCCCCCGACCTTGAGGGCATGCTCGACCAGTTGGAGGACGAGGTACGCCGGTCTGCAACCGGCCACACCTCGGTCACACCGGAGCGTTCCTCAAGCGAGCGGACGCCACTGCCCCAGCAGATCGCAGGCTACCGGATCACGGGGGTGATTGCCCAGGGCGGCATGGGGATCGTGTACGATGCGGTACAGGAACACCCGACGCGCCGCGTCGCGCTGAAGGTGATCAGGCCGGGGCATGCCTCGCCCGATATGATTCGCCGATTTCATATCGAAGCAGAAGCGCTGGGTCGGTTGCAGCACCCGGGGATCGCGCGCATCTACGAAGCCGGCACCGCTCAGATTGGCACGCAGCCGACGCAGCCTTTTTTTGCCATGGAGTACATTGAGGGGGAGCCGATCACAGAGTATGCCGCCCGCCTGGCATTGCCGATTCGCGACCGAGTTCGGCTGATCATCCAGGTCTGTGAAGCCGTCCATCACGCCCATCAGAAAGGGGTGATCCATCGTGATCTGAAGCCGGCCAACGTGCTGGTGGACCCCTCGGGGGTGCCGCGAGTCCTCGACTTCGGCGTGGCGCGACTGCTCTGGGCCGAGGGCGACCGGGATCGAAACACGGCGGCCGATCGGGTGACGGCAGCCGGGCATCTGCTGGGCACGCTCTCGCACATGAGTCCCGAGCAGCTGGAAGGACGGCAGGAAGACGTTGATACGCGAGCCGACGTCTATGCACTCGGGGTCCTCGCCTACCAGGTGCTGACCGGGCATCTCCCGCACGAGACGGACGGCATGAACCTGCTCGAAGCAGCCCGCTGCATCGTCGATCGCCCGGCCCCACTGTTGGGAAGTCATGACCGCACGCTGAAGGGTGACCTCGAGATCACCATCGGCAAGGCACTGCTGCGCGATTGCCGCGCGCGATATCAATCGGCCTCGGCCTTGTCTGCGGACCTGAGCCGGTACCTGAACAACGAGCCGATCGCTGCCCGCCCACCGACCACGCTGTACCAACTCACCATGTTCGCCCGCCGGAACCGCTCACTTGTCAGTACGGTGGCGGTATTCATCGTGGTCCTGCTTACGGCATTGCTGGTGGTGTCGGGGATGACGATTTCGAGGGCCAGGGCATTGCACCGCGCAGAGAACGAACGGGCCGACTCCGACACGGTCCTGCAGTACATGACCGATATGTTTGCGGCCGCATCCCCGGACGCCCTCGGGCCGTCGGTCCCGATACTGACGGTCCTGAATACGGCTGCCGCCGGCATTGAGTCCGAGTTCCCGAATCGGCCTCGGCTGACGATCCGTATGCGGACGACATTCGGCCAGACCTACCTGAACCTGGGCGAACTGGACTCGGCCCGACGCGAATTTGAAGCCGCCTACGAGTTAGCGGAAGCAACGCTTGGACACACCGATCGAGACACGCTGACGGTCGGGCGCGAACTGGCCGGCGCGATGATGTACCAGGCCGAGTACGGCCAGGCAGAAACACTGCTGACAGACGTTCTGGAAACGAGCGAGTACGCGCTGGGTGCGGATGATCCGGATACGCTGGCCGCCCGGTTCCTGCAGGCCGAATGGTACGGATTCCAGAGTCAATTCGAGGCGTCGCTGCAGGGATACTGGGAGGTCCGCGTCGTACGGGCACGGGTGCTCGGCCCGAACCATTCCGAGACGTTGGCGACCGAATCAGCAGTCGCGATGACGCTGGCGGAAATGGGGCGCTTTGACGATGCCGAAGAACTATTGCTCGATTGCATCAATCGGTTACGAGCGGCGATGGGCGACGACTTCAGCGGCACGATCAACGCCCTGAACAACCTCGTCTGGGTCCGGTTGATTCAGGGGCAGTATGCGCACGCCCTCCCATTGGCCCTGGAAGTGTATGAAGCCGCATTGCGGACACTGGGGACACGTCACCCGTACACACTCGTCTATGCACACAATCTTGCCAGCGTCTATGAGGAACTCGGGCAGGATGCGGAAGCCGGCCGGATGTATGAAAAAACGCTCACGTTAAGCAGTGATATTCTGGGGCCGGAACACCCGGACACACTCATCACGGCCAACAACCTCTCCATGTGGTATGCGGCTCATGGGCGGCTCGAGGATGCGGTCGGACTCCAGGTTCAGACACTCACTGCCCGCCGGGACGTGCATGGGGATCGCCACAGCGCCACGCGAATCTCGATGCTGAACCTCGGCCTGTTGTACCAGCAGACGGAGCAACACGATCGGGCTGAGCCGCTGCTGGCCGAGTCGCTGGCCGTCGCTCGGTCGCTGCTGGCCAATGAACACCCGGAAACGATCAAGACGATCCATGCCAATGTCCTGTCGCTGATGGCACTGCAGCGATATGACGAGGCCGAGCAACTGGCACTGGAGTACCACAGCCTGTGCAGTGATGCAACGAATCTGCCGTCGGCTCACTCAGCCCGGTTGGGAGCCGAGTTGCTCGTCGACCTGTATACCGCCTGGGGGCGCCCGGATGAGGCTCGACGTTGGCAGCCCGAAGCGGCACCGGAGAAGGAGGCATCAGACGAAGGGAATTGAGCCTCGCTGCACGGTTTCAACCCGATACCGGGTCATCTCTGAGGGTTCGTCCTGATTTGATTCACCTGATATCCGATGCTACCTTGTGCATTCGTTGCCAACCGGACGGATTTGCAGGCAGCGCGTGTCCCTGGCAGCCGGTTCGGACGCATCAAATCAGGTAGTTTTTCCCAGTATCACCTCGTCAACCGAGCAGGAGGTCGAGTATGGCCATTCGCATTGGAATCAACGGTTTTGGAAGAATTGGTCGCCTTGTCGTTCGCAATGCGATCCGTCAGGGTGGGTTTGACCTGGTCGGCATCAACGATCTCGTGCCGGCTGACAATCTCGCCTACCTGCTGAAGTATGACAGCGTGCACGGCCGCTTTGATGCCGACATCGAAGCCGGCGAAGACTGGTTCACCGTCAACGGCGACAAAGTCGTCTGCTCGGCTGAGCGAGACCAGGCAAACCTGAAGTGGGACGAACTCGGGGCGGACTATGTGATTGAGTCCACCGGACTCTTCACCAAGTACGAGGATGCGATCAAGCACCAAAAGGGCAGTGTGAAGCGGGTCCTCATCTCAGCACCGACCAAGTCGGGACCGGATCAGGTTCGGACGTTCTGCTACAAGGTGAACCACGAGGATTTCAACGCCGAGCGCGACACTGTCCTGTCCAACGCATCCTGCACCACCAACTGCCTCGCCCCGGTGGCAAAGGTCATCAATGACGAGTTCGGGCTGGACGAAGGCCTGATGACGACGGTCCATGCCGTCACGGCCACCCAGCCGACCCAGGATGGGCCGAGCAAGAAGGATTGGCGCGGCGGGCGGAACGCATATGTCAACATCATCCCGGCCTCCACCGGGGCAGCCAAAGCCGTCACGCTCTGCGTGCCGGAGTTGACCAACAAGTTGACGGGGATGGCCTTCCGCGTGCCGACGGCCGACGTCTCAGCCGTGGACCTGACGTTCCGGACCGAGAAGTCGACATCGCTCAAGGACATCAACGCTGCCATGAAGGCTGCGTCGGAAGGATCCATGAAGGGCGTCCTGGCCTACACCGAAGAGGAAGTCGTCTCCTGTGACTTCATCGGCGATCCCCACAGTTCGATCTACGATGCGGGTGCCAGCATCGAGTTGAACGATCGCTTCTTCAAGATCATCAGTTGGTATGACAATGAGTCCGGCTATTCGAACCGCCTGCTCGACATGCTGCGGTTCATGGCCTCGAAGGACGGCGTGAAGTAATCGGATTGACTTGACAATACAGATTCACCAGTAGGGGCACATTGCATGTGCCCCTCCTTTCTTTTTCGACTTGCAAATTCAAAGGTGGCACGGCCCAATCACCGCGACCACCGGTCGCGGCTTTGTGGTGGAGGTACGGGAAGGTGGGAGGCACCGCTCTTCGCCCGTCAGGGCGCATGAACGTAGCCGGCGGCTTCAGCCGCCGGTCAGGATCACCCCCTGAGCACCCGCCGCCCGGAGGGCGGACGAGGGGTCGGTTAACCTGTGCGATTCTTGTGCGAAGGCATTGAATCCCCCTGGATTCCGGCCTGCGCCGGAATGACACGTGAGGGCAGAACGTCACATGTGGAACGGGCACCGCGACCACCGGTCGCGGCTTTGTGGGGGAGCCCTATCGCCTGCGCGGGCGGTCCTCCTGATTGGGATTCCGCTGACGGTCGCCACTGTTGGGCGCGGTCATCACACTGATGCGGATGCGCTGCTCCGTCCGGGCGATTTCCGGTTGCGGCAGCCACGACCACAGCAACGGCTTGCCCTTGTCGCCGCCCCCGACTCCCACCGGCGGGTGAAAGTGATTCGTCACCGGCACGAGTTCATTCAACTCATCGTCCGACCCGATCCCCGGCCAGGCCAGTTCGTGATTCCGGGCCCGACCCGGGGCGCTGTAGATCTCACGAATGTCAACCGACACCCAGCCGATCGCCGGCAGGAATACCTCCGCCCAGGCCGTCAACTCATCCTTTTCGCCGGTGTCAATCCCGATGACCGGCCGAGCCGGCAGGCCGGAAGCACGGCACGCTGCGACATACAAACACACTGCATTGAAAAACGAGCCACGCTTCTTCGTGACCGCTTCCGCAGCCCCCTGCACTTCAATGCCATCAATTGCACCATACCGGTCGTTCGTGAAACTGCGCCCGAGCGGCCGATAGGTTTCGGTCGTCCACTTGGCCAGCACTTTGGTCAGCACATACGGCGACACGGCCTTCGGCTTGCCCTGCGTCAACGTCTCGACGGCCTTGACCACCGATTCATTGGTGGACTCGATGTACATCTGCGGCTGCAACGCCTGGAGGACTTCCGGCGGCCACTCAGACGGCCAGGTGGCTGCCATGGCCCGCTTCTCATCCACGGTTGCGTTATAGACCTTGACCACCTGTTCGAGTTTGAACTCGATCTCATCACCCTTGAACTCGTCGATCATGAATCGGCCGAAGCGCGTCCCCAGGACGTCGGCCTCAATGATCTTGAACCGGCCGTTATCCTTTGCCGGCACCCCGTCGAGCATGAGCGTGGCAGTGATGTCCTTCTTGTCGGCCTCGCCGTACCCGCCATCGGTGAACAGCGGGATGACAAGCGGCGTGTTCTTGAGGTTGAAGTGCTGCTGGATTTCCGGGGCTTCGTGATGCTGATAGGCAGCCACCCGGCCCTCAATGCGAACCGTGTACCACTCCTCATCGTCGCGCTTGATGACATCGCTCAGTGGCGGCGAGGCGGCTGCGATGAGGACGGCCCCGACCGTCACAGCACTCACGAGTACACCGGCCATTCCAGTCACGGACCAATCACGACAAAACGGCGCAGGCGAACGGTGGTGGTATGTCATGGTGATTCTCGGCATCAGTCGGGGGGGCAGTTGGCAGGCGGAAGGACAACAACCGCAGCACAGGCGGCACATGCACAAGGGTATCAGATGCGCCCGACGCTGTCCTCCGTCACGAATGCAGGCATCGCGAGCCGGGGTTGCCCGTGATCAGAGCCACGAGCGGCCCCGTGCGGCTCCCCGTCCCCCTGCTTCACGGATCACGGCCGATACATGTACTGCTCGAGATACTGGATCGTCTCTTCCTTGATGCGGTGTTCGACGATGTTCAGATCGCCGATTGACACGATTCCGAGCAGTTTTCGCTCATCATTGATGATCGGGACGTGCCGAATCCGCTTTTCTCGCATCGTCTGCCGTAACTCATCCAGCGTGGTGTCCTGGCAGGCGCAGGCGACATTGGCCGTCATGATGTCGGCGACCTTCGTTTCTGCCGGGTTTCGTTCCTCTGCAATCACCCGGTTCATCAAGTCGCGCTCCGTGACGATGCCGGCCACGTGTTCGTCGTGGAGGACCACGACCGACCCGATTCGTTTGGCGTTCATCATGCGAGCCGCTTCGAGTGCCGTACAATCGCCCGCGATGGTGGCGACGTCCGTCCCTTTCTGCTCCAACAGTTGCCTGACCTTTGGCATTGATTCCTCCTGTGACCCATCTGTATACCCACACGTGCCCTGTGCACGCGTATTCCGATAACCATTCAACGATATGCGTCTACCTATACAATACGGACTTTTTTTGGTATTGCAGCGCCTAAAACCGGAAAAGATGACTCATTTGGGATTTATCGGGGTGCACGTGACACCCGGCCGAGGGAGGCTGCACCCGGATTCTGAGGCAGTCATGGTGGATTCGCACATGGGCTGCGCCCAGTATCGGCTACTATTGTCGGCCTGTCCGGGTGCGGGGATCAGGACCGGCAATCACAGGCGATACGGGCGGTAAACAACGACTGACCGTGTGCCTGCAGCACAGCAGGCACGCCCAGATGAGTGGAACCGGATGACATGGGCATCTTCTCGCGCAGGAAGTCAACGGGAACGGATACAAAGACAGGATCCAGCCAACGCGCAGCCGTCGAATCCGAGTCTCCGACAACACCCGGCTCAGGCCGCACTCCGATCACCGTCAACCCTGCATCTGCAGGGCTGCCCGAGGTCGACCAGGACCGTGAAAAGGTGATCCTGGAGTGTGGTGGGCGACTCATCGAGTTGGCCCGCAAGGGGTCGGCCGGTGTGCTGTCGACCCAGTTCTGGTCTGACAAGTTGATGGACTGGGCCATGAAGGATGAGGCCTTCAAGGTGCAGTTCTTCCGCTTTGTCGATTGTTATCCCGCACTGAAAACGCCGGACGAAATACACTCGCATCTCGTCGACTTCCTCTCCCAGCCCGGAGTCACCCCCCCACCGGGCATGGACCTGATGACCAAGGCAGGCGGGCTGGCCAAGGGGCTGTTCACCGGCCAGATGACGAAGCACATCACCTCGATGGCGCAGAAGTTCATCGTGGGTGAGGATGCAGCCTCGTCAGTCAAAGCCCTGGGCAAACTGTGGGGCAAAGACATTGCCTTTACCGTCGATCTGCTCGGCGAGTCATGCGTGTCGGAACGGGTGGCAGACTCGTATCTGACCAAGTACATGGATCTCGTGGAAAACCTGCCGGATCGCGTCGCGGCATTTGCCTCGAACCCGACGCTCGAATCCGATCACATCGGGCCGATCCCGCGCGTCAATGTATCGATCAAGTTATCGAGCCTGTATTGGGATCTCGATCCCATCGCACCGGAGTACTCGACCCATGCCCTGATGGATCGCCTCGGCCCGATTCTCGAAGCAGCCGGCCGGAACGGTGTACTGCTCAACTTCGACATCGAGCAGGCAGAGTTCAAGGACCTGACGCTCGATATCTTCGAGGCCTGCTGCGAGAAGTACGACTTCCCGGCCGGGCTGGCCTTGCAGGCATATCTGCGCAGCGGGTGCGAGGATGCTCAGCGCGTCATTGACTGGGCACACAAGGCTGGGCGCCAGATTACCGTGCGTCTGGTCAAAGGCGCGTATTGGGATTACGAGACAATCAATGCAGAGCAACGCCGTTGGCCGGTGCCGGTCTGGTCGCGCAAACACGAAACGGATGCGTGCTTCGAGCGGATGACCGAGCAGTTCCTGCAGCAGACGCCGCGCGATGCAGATGCTGCCGGCGTGAAACTCGCACTCGGATCGCACAATGCACGGTCCATTGCCAACGCGATGGCCACCGCCCGGGGGCTTGGCCTGCCGGACTCAGCCGTGGAATGCCAGATGCTGCATGGCATGGGTGACCCGCTCAAGGCTGCAGCCGTCGAACTCGGCTGGCGCGTCCGCGAGTATGCGCCGGTCGGCGAGTTGCTTGCCGGCATGGCCTACTTCGTTCGCCGCTTGCTCGAAAACACATCGAACGAGTCCTGGCTGCGGGCCGGATTCTCCGACAATGCGCCGATCGACACGCTGCTGGCCAACCCGGCAACCATCCCGTCAGACGAACCGGACCCGGGAATCTCCATGATCCACGAGGCTCCCCGTCGGCATGGCCTGTCTCCTGCAATCGACGGCCTGGCCAACGGGGAACCGTTCTTTAACGAGCCATGGCGTGACTTTGCCAATGCGGGCCGGCGGGCACAGATGGCACAGGCGATCGCCGATGCCCCGAGCCGCATTTCATCAGGCACACAAGCACCTCCATCTGCTCGGATCGATGACCGGGCTGCACTCGATACCTGGCTCAGTGAGTGCGCCTGGTGGGGCGGTCGTGAGCCACAGGTTCGATCAGCGTGCCTGCTCGCACTGGCCGAGTCAATGCGGGGACGACGCGACGAACTGGCAGCCGTCCTGGTAACCGAGTGCGGTTTCACCTGGCGGGCAGCCGATGCCGAGGTGTGCGATGCCATCGACGCCTGCGAGTTATTCGCACGGGAATCCATGCCGTTGTTCTCGGAGTCACGGGCCGGTCGCTTCATCGGTGAGTTGAATCAACGAAACTGCGTCCCGCTTGGGCCGGCTGTCGTCCTGCCACCATGGAACCGTCCGCTGTCCGGGCTGTCACTCATGGCCGGTGCATCGCTGGTCTGCGGTAATCCGACGCTGGCCGCTGTCAACCCGTCACAGTCAGGTCTTGCGGCACTGTGGGAGGAATGCTGGCTGCAGGCCACGGCCGGCATATCACGAAAGGACGGGGCCGGCGCCTACCGATGGGTGGAAACGGCCGATCAGGATGCCACGGCCCGCCTGATTGCGCATCCCGGTTTCAATCTGGTCGCCACCGCGCGCCCGCACCACCTGGCCATCGAGGACATCGTCTGCAGCGGCGTCTGCGGCAACCCGAATCGGGCGCGGGTCCGTCGCTTGACCTATGACTTTGCCCAACCATCGACGATCGTCGTCGATTCATCGGCCGACCTCGGCGAAGCGATCACAGCAACGATCCGCAGCGCGTTCGGGCAGCAGGGTCAGGCCTTCGGATCGTGTCGGACCTGCATCGTCGTCGGTACTGCCTACGAGCCGTTTGTCAGCGTACTGTGCGAGGCGGTGGCCGAGAAACGAACCGGTGACCCATGCGATCCCGCGACCACGTTCGGGCCGATGGCACTCCCCGAGCAGGCAGAACGAGTCACAGCCATGATCGCCGGCGTGACCGATTCCGCATCGCTCGAGTTGGCCGGCACGGCACCGGCTGAACCGATGCTGACGGCCGGCGGGAATCGACTGCCGTATGTCGGCCCGCATGTGTTTACAGGGGGGACGTCGGCCGATTCGCCGTTGGCGTTCAGCATGGAATCGGGCCCGGTGCTGGCCATCATCCATACCAAGACGATTGATGAGGCCTTGAGCGCCGCTGCGGCCGTCGGCTACCGCCATACGTCGGCCTTCTTCGGGCGCAAGCCGGCTCATATCGCGCAGGCACAGGAGCAGCTGGCAGCCGCCCACGTGTCGATCAATCGGGCGCCGACCGATGCCCGCATAGCCAGGCAGGCAATCGGAATCATGTACGGGACTACCGGTGAGTTTGCGGTCGGGTCCGGTGCCGAGTTGAGCGCCTATGTCAGGCCGGTCGCTGTGTGTGAAAACACCATGCGGCGAGGCTTTGCACCGAACATGACCGAGTAGGAAGTTGGGATCTTCATGATTAGCCCCCGGTGAATACACCGGGGGCGCACAAAGCCGCCACCGGTGGTGGCGGAACGGGGGGAGACACACGGGTGGTCCTCGTCGTTGTCGCGACTCGTACCAGCCGTGCCACCCTCGGGGGACCGAGGCGTTTTCATCGGGGGGCTAACAAAGCCGCCACCGGTCGCGCTCATCCGGAATCCTCATCATCTTCACCCGTGACAGCACCATCTTCCGGTACCGGCTGCGGCACCGGCGGCTGTTCATCGTCGGGGACCGATTCCGGGTCCTCAGCAACCGGGGTGATTCGTTCGTTGATCCGCTGCACCAGCCGGTCGTACCGATGCTGAAGTTGGTCGTCATCCAACGGCAGTTCAGCGCGCTGCATGAGGGCGGTCGAGAGCAGTGTCAACCGTTGATCTGACTCAGGCGAACCGTCATCGCAATCAAGAAGCCGCTCAATCGCCTCGATCCAGACCGGAATCGGGATCTGCAACGGTTCATTCGGCTGGGCGGCCGCCGGCAGGTTGCCTTGCATGAGTTGTGCGACCTGGGAGACCGATGTGACACGTGCCTGGTCGGAGTCGCCTGCCGGGGCTGCCTGAAGGGCCAGGAACGCCGAGGCCGGGTCGCAGTTTTCAAGGTGCAACTCAGCCAGTCGGAGACAGACGGCCCGCTTGGACTGCCCAGAGGAACCATTGGTGCCCGTCGTGGAGCCGTTGGAGGTTCCTTCCCCCACATTTAAGACGCGTGCCAACCACTCGATGCGTTGCGACAGGCCGATGTACGCAAGGCCAGCGACACAATCGTCGGCCTCAATCCAGCGTTCGATCGGCAGATCGGTCACCATCCGGTTGAGGGCCTCGAGTCGCCGGGTCGGTCCCGGGCAGGGCATGGCGATCAGCGATTGGAGTCCAACGATGGTCACGCCGTCTCGTTTCTGAATGGCAGCGACCGCCCACGGGAAGACTTGCGGATTGGCCGCTGCAGCAATGAGTTCACCGGTCAGGCTCCCGTCAGCCTGCGAGGTGCCACGTGCTGCCGCAAGGAGATAGGCCTCCGGCAGTTCGACCTGCCCGGTCAGAATCTGCCTGATGATGACGGCTGCCATTTCATGGCTCCCGCGCGTCCAGCACAGCAGTTCGACGTCGATCGGCTGAATGTGATCCGACAGGCTTCCCATTTCCTCGACCAGTGCCCGATCCGCCAGTATGTCAGCCACCTGCCGGAGCGTCTCCCGCTCGGCCACGTTGCTGCGTGCTGCTGCGATCAGTGACTGACAGGCCTGCTCATGCAACGCCGGCCCCCCATCCGTGATCAGGGTGACGATCCCGGGCACGGCTGAGGCCTCCGGTTGAGCCGTCAGGACGCTGAGCATCGCCTGGAGGACAGCGACATCGCGCTCCTGGCCGAACCGCTGTGCCACGAGTGCAGAGGCCCGGGCGCTATCAATCAGGGCAAGCCGACGTAACGCACCGGCCCGGAGCTGGGTGTCGGAATCCTCTGCCATCGCAGCGACGGCATCAATAACGGGCAGCGGGACGGCCTCGGCGTTGCTGACGGCCCGTTCAACAAGCCGCAACCCGAGTAAACGGACCTGCCTGCGAGAGCCCGACGCAAGGAGCTGAACCAGCAGGGCCGGCCGGTCAGCCGTCGGATTCAACCAGTACTGCCGTTCGAGCGACGTTACCAACTCGGACAACAGCTGCTGCTGGTCCCGCTCCAATGCCTGCACTCGGCTGACAAAGTCAGCCAGCCGGCTGCGGAGTTCCTTGACGGCGTTGGTCAACAATCCCTCTCGGCCGAAGTCTCGACGCGTGGCCCACCACTGGGACCATTCCTTGACACTCCAGTTCCCATCCACTGCCAGCCCGGTCAACTCGCGCAGTGCCTGATTCGCGGCCAGGCGGACCGATTCCGGCTGCGCTGCATGAAGACAACCGATCAGCCCGTCAACGGCATCAATCTCAGCAAACTTCCCGAGCGCTGCAATGGCTGACAGCCGTGCGCCCATGTCAGCGTCGGCAGCGGCACCGGTGGCCAGTGCGCGGGCAATGAGCGTCGGCAGGACTTCGTCGTGCGGGTAGACCGTCAAGGCTTGGGCCAGCGCTGCGATCACGGCCGGATCATCGCCATGTATCGTCCCGACCGCATCAAGCATCGGGGCCAGCATGATATCTGGGGGATTGCGCGATTCACTGACCGCCCGGCAGATCGCCACAATCACATCGGGAGCGGCAGGTTGCGGTGCCGTCAGTTGTTGAATCAGGACGGCATGAGCCTGGGGCCAGCCGCTGTCAACGAGTCGGCGGGCTGCCGTCTCGCGCGTCTGAGGGCCGCCGGGGGATTGGTTCAAGGCAGACGTCCACAACTCGAGGTCGGCTCGCTGCTCATCCGTCAGATCCGGGGTGGCTTCAACAGCTGCGGCTGTGGGATCGCCCGTCGTGTCGTCTGCCGCCGTTGATTGTTCGGCTGAATCCTGGGTCAGGTCGGCTGCGGTTTCCGACCCATCCTCCTGCATTGCGGAGCCCGTTCGCTGGAGGTGGGCCGGCAGGCACAGGAAGATTCCCAGGGTCACGGCCCAGGCATACCGACAGCACTGCACAATACTGATGCGAAATGCAGTCTTGAGAGCAGTCACCTGCCTTGACCTTTCAGGATCGGGAACGCTGCATTATTGCAGAACTCGGTCATCATTCACGCGCGGGGATGGGAATACAGGGCGTATCGTTCCTGTTTTTCCACATTCCATGCCTCTTCCATCGGCTGATCGAGGGTTTCGGGCCCGTGGAACCGTAATCGTCCGGATAACGGCCGGCCGATATAATGGTATCGTGTCTCAGTCGGCTGAAAGGCTCAGCCGGCTGTCGGCCTACAATGCCGGACACGGTGGGAACCGCCTTTCGAAAGACTCAAACGCTGTTGACTTATTCCATATGTCACGGCCATCGGCCTTAGGTGCAGGACCATGTCTGACTGGCACGATGCTGAAGAACACGTCGAACGAGCGCACGAGTTCTATGAACTCGGCCGATGGGAAGAGGCCGAGGCGGAGCTGCGCAAAGCACTGTCTATGGATCCGAATCAGGCAGACTGGCAGTTCAATCTGGGCCTGACTCTGGAAGCGACCGGGCGTCTCGAAGAGGCTGTCGGTGCCTTTCGACGGGCAGCCGATTTGTCCGACGACAACCCGCAGCCGCTCGTGAGCCTCGGCGTGAACCTGAATCGACTCTCGCGGCCGGATCAGGCACTCGAAGCATTGCGACGTGCCCAGGATATGGAACAGGACTTCGAGCCGGCCTATTGCCCGCAGATCGTGGCCTTGACGATGCAGGGCAAGCACGACGAAGCCGAGCAGGTGTTCTACATGGCTCGCCTCATCAAGGACGAGTGCCCGGTCTGCTATGCGAATCTCGGGGAGAGCCTGCTGCAAAGACGCTTGTATGAACGGGCAGCGTGGTGCTTCAAGGAGGCCGCTCGACTCGATCCGCGAATGCGCCGAGTGCATGCCAGGCTCGGGACGGTCCACGCACTCCAGGGGCAATACGAACAGGCCTATCGGCTCTACCTGCGTGACCTGCGCGAGGACCCCGGCAACATCGACACGCTGCTTGATCTCGGCGAGCTGTTCGTCGTCATGCGTCGGTTGCCCGAAGCGGCTGAGAAGTTCCGGCGCATCCTCGAACTCGAACCGACGAACACCGATGCGCACTTTCGGCTTGGCCAACTGGCCATCGAGGCCCACCGGTTTGATGTCGCCCGCGTCGAGTTTGAACTCGTCTACAAACTTGACCCGGATTACCCGGGAATTGCCCGCCAGATGGCCCAGGTGATGGTGCATACGGGGCAACTCGACGATGCCCGCCGCCACTTGTCGCTCGTCGTTGAGCAGATTGCCGGCCCCGATGACCGAGAGGCTGAGGATGATCTACTCGGTCTGGGAAACCTCCTGGTTGCTGCCGGCATGAAACGAGAAGCGTGCGAAGTGCTCTCGCTGCTGGTGGAGCAGGAACCGACCCATGTCGAGGGATGGCATCGACTCGGCACGATCCAGTTGATGCGGAAGAACTATCAGCCGGGCATCGAATGTGCCCGCCGTGCCGTGAGGCTCGAGGCAAAGCACCTCAAGGCCCTGCACAACCTCGTGCTGGCGTATCTGGAGACCGGCCGCCCGTTGAGTGCCCGGGTCATGCTGAATCGGGCTGAACGAGTCGAGCCGAATGATCCGATGATTCGTCGTCTGGCCGTTCGGGTGCAGGCTGCCCAGGTCCGCCGCTCCATGCGTCACCTCGGGCACAGCCTGAAGATGCTGATTCGTGCC
Source organism: Planctomycetota bacterium (assembly GCA_013112555.1). Classification (GTDB taxonomy): domain Bacteria; phylum Planctomycetota; class Phycisphaerae; order Phycisphaerales; family UBA5793; genus PNC21. Next base: position 366,212 of record JABFGK010000002.1, read on the forward strand.
CGGGCCCGCCGCCTGCGCCGCCGCACGAAGCATTCCTGATTCCGAACCGCTGTGTGGCCCCCCTCCTCCAAACTACGGCCCGCCGCCGTCGGCTGTCCCCATCTCTTCGATGAAGGCGTTTGCCTCACGAATCGACTGCTCCATTTCACTGACGAGCGTTTCGATGTCCGTCTCCAGTTTGGCGAAGTTGCTTTCGAGCGAGGCAATGGCCCGGGCATTGAGGTTGTGCTTGAGAAACAGGACCTGATCGTTGAATGCAGCAAGCACCGGCTCCATCTTCGCTTCGGCCCGTTTCATGGCCGTCAGCATTTCGTTGTACCGCATCCGGGTCTCACTGAGCTGCCGTTCGCTGGCCCGACGCATGTCCTGATTCGCGTACTCCTCGAGTTCGCCGGCCCACTCGGCAAACAAGGCATCGGCCACGCGCTCCACATCACGGATACGTTTGCGCACGTCCTCGGCCTGTTTCTCGCTCGCATCCGCTTCGTCCTTGAGCCGTTCGTACATCGCTTCCAGTTCCCCGCCGTCGGCCCCGGTCAGGGCAAGGAACTCGGCCAACGCCGACTCAAACTGCTCCTTCGCCTCGGTCTGCTCATCCCGGGCATCCTGCACCCGATCGACAAGTTGTTCGCGCTTCGCCTGGCCGAAAAACTCCTTGACCGCGATCCCGGTCGAGGCACAGCCAAGCGAGTTGAACGTGAACAGAAGCCCGAGCAGAAGCAACGTGAGATGCCGGTAAAGCGAAGTCATGGCTGTCTCCTAGTGATGAATTCCACGCGACATAGTAGGTGATTGCGAGCACCCGTACACCTGCAGCGCTGACTCGGGGGGCTGCCGGTGCTTTCGGCCCGGCTCACCGCTTATGATGTCATCGGTCCCACATCGTTACTTCGTACACAAGGAGTCGGTGATGCAGACTCGTACACTGCTGATCGCCCTGATGGGCTTGTTCCTGTCGTTTCCGGCCGTCGCGCACCAATCTGCACCCGATCAGGACACCCCGCCGAACTTCGTCCTGATCTTCATTGATGACATGGGCTACGCCGATCCCGGGTGTTTCGGTGCCGCGATTCCGGACACCCCGACGATCGACGATCTGGCCAAGCGCGGCCTGCGGTTCACAAGTTTCTATGCCGTGCAGGCAGTCTGCAGTGCCTCCCGAGCCGGCCTGATGACGGGCTGCTATGCGAATCGCGTCAGCGTGTTCGGGGCGCTGATGCCCTGGTCGAAGAACGGCCTGCACCCGGACGAAATGACCATTGCCGAAGTCCTCAAGCAACGCGGCTATGCCACCGCAGCCGTCGGCAAGTGGCACCTGGGGCACCACAAGCAGTTCCTGCCGCTGCAGCAGGGCTTTGATGAGTATCTCGGCCTGCCGTATTCAAACGACATGTGGCCGGTCGACTTCGACGGCACGCCACTGACTGAAGAAAACCCCCGCGGGAAAGCGTGGAAACTGAAGTACCCGCAACTGCCTTTGATCGACGGCGATGAAACGGTGGATCGCATCCTCGACCTGAAAGGTCAGGACACATTGACGACCCGGTACACCGAACGGGCCGTTTCGTTCATCGAGAACAACTGTGATCGGCCGTTCTTCCTGTATCTGGCTCACTCGATGGTGCACGTGCCGCTGGGTGTATCAGACACGTTTCGGGGCACGAGCGAGAACGGCCTGTTCGGCGATGTCCTGCGCGAGTTGGACTGGTCGGTGAGCGAGGTCGTCAAGACGCTCCGTGCCTGCGGGGTGGAGGACAACACGCTGATCATGTTCATCAGTGATAACGGTCCCTGGATGAACTTCGGGAACCATGCAGGATCAGCCGGCCCGCTGCGGGAAGGCAAGGGGTGCATGTGGGAAGGCGGCGCGCGGGTGCCGTGTATTGCCTATTGGCCCGGCCGAATCGAACCCGGCAGAGAATACACGCACATGGCGACGACGATGGACGTGCTGCCCACGATTGCCAGTCTGGCCGATGTGCCGTTGCCGGAGCGGAAGATTGACGGGACCAGCCTCGTCCCGGTTCTGTTTGCTGCTGACACCGATGATGTGCCGACGGTTCGCCGGCAGTTCTTCTATTACTACGGCCGGAAACTGTGCGCGGTGAGAGAGGGCAAGTGGAAACTGGTCTTGCCCCACGAGTACCGGTCCTACGAAGGGGTCGAGCCGGGGATGGACGGCTTTCCCGGGCCATACTCCAGAGGCACGGTGACTGAGCCGGAGTTGTATGATCTCGAAGCCGATGTCGGCGAGCAGAACAATGTGGCAGCCGATCATCCGGACCTGGTAGATCACCTGCTGGAACTGGCCGGCATGGCCCGCGCATCTCTGGGGGATCAGGGGGTGGCCGGGAGTGAGCAACGACCGGCCGGGAGAGCGGAAGAGTGAGTTAGCCCCCGGCTCTCCGGGGGGGCGAAGCGGCACGGAGTGTCGCTCTATTCCGATGTGATTCCTGCATGGCACTTGGTGCCATACGCCCCGGCAGAGCCGGGGGCTAAACGTGTTGGTCCGCACACTGTCTGAAGGATCCGGACTACTCGTCATCCTTCGGCTTGTACTTGGCGACGATCTCGGCCATCACGTTGGCCGGCGTCTGCTCGTGATGGCTGAACTCCATCGTGTACGAACCGGAGCCCTGCGTCATTGCCTTCAACGCCGACGCGTAAGACATCACTTCACCAAGCGGGGCCACCGCGGTGATCACGGCTTGCCCGCCGGGAAGCATGTCCGACCCCTGGACCCGGCCGCGACGACCCGACAGGTCGCCCGTTACATCGCCCATGTAGTCCTGGGGGACCGAAATTTCGAGTGAGACGAACGGCTCCAACAAAATCGGCTTCGCCTTCGCGACGGCATCGATAAACGCCTTCTTCCCGGCAGCCACAAACGCGACTTCCTTCGAGTCCACCGGGTGGTGCTTGCCGTCATACACGCTGACGCGCACGCCCTGCAGCGGGTAGCCGGCGACGCAGCCGTCCGACAGCACCATCCGAACACCCTTCTCGATCGCCGGCATGTACTGCTTCGGCACCGAGCCGCCGAACGTGTCATCCACAAATTCGAAGCCGGTCTCGTGCTCCACCGGCAACGGCTCGACGCGCAGGTACACCTCGCCGAACTGCCCGGCCCCGCCGGTCTGCTTCTTGTGGCGATGGTGTCCCTCGGCCTTGGTCGTGATCGTCTCGCGATAGGCGATCGTCGGCTGGGCCGTTTCCACCTCGAGATTAAACTGGTTCCTGAGTCGCTCGATGACGATTCGCAGATGCAACTCACCGATGCCGCGCATCACCATTTCGTTGGTCGTCTGATCACGTTCCACGACGAACGTGGGATCCTGCTCGCAGATGCGGGTCATGGCCTGGCCGATCTTGCCTTCCTCGCCCCGCTTGGCCGGGGAGACGGCCAGCCCGTACATCGGTTTCGGCTGCGGCACCGGGCGAACGGTGATCGACTCGAAGGGCGTGTCGCCGTGAATCACACCGTTGTAGTGCAACTCGTCGATTTTGGCCACTGCCACGATATCGCCGGCGACGGCCTTGTGAATCTCAACGTGTTCCTTGCCCTGCAACTGGAAGATATGGGCGAGCCGTACCGGCTTGCGCTCATCGTCAATGTGAACCGAGGTACCGGTTTCCAACGTGCCCTGATGAATCCGGAATGCACTGAGTTTGCCGACAAAGGGGTCGGCGGCGACACGAAAGACATGGGCCACCAGCGCCGATTCATCACTCGGGTCGGGGGTCCACGGCGTGGCCTCGCCATCCTCGGTCTCTTTGGTGGTCACGAGGAACCGCTCAGCGGCAAAGTCCGTCGGGCTGGGGAAGTGTTCGGTGATCGCTGACAGCAGTGCCGCAATGCCGACGTTTTCGCGCCCACTGGTAAACAGAATCGGGATCAGATGCCCTTCGGTCAGAGCCCGGGTAAACGTCTTGGTCAGTTGTTCGCTGCTGACTTCGCCGGTCTCAAGATATTGCTCCATCAACGCATCATCCACCTCGACGATCTGGTCGACGAGTGCGGAGTGAACGTCAGCAGGCGAACTGAACAGGGAATCGCCGTCGGCCGAAGTGAAACAGTCAATGACCGAGGTGCAATCGCTTGAGGGAACATTGATCGGCAGACACTGGTTGCCGAACGTTTCGCGGATGGCACTGATGAGTTCTTCGACCTTCTCGCCGGCCCCGGCACAGCCATCGATCTTGTTGATGACGATAGCACTTGGCTGGCGCTCCTCGGTGATGAGTTTCATCATCCGGCGGGTCACGTTTTCGATCCCTTTTTGGGCATCGACGACGACGAGCACCGTTTCGACGGCCGGGACAATCCCGAACGCCTGGCCGATGAAGTCCGGGTAGCCCGGGGTGTCGATCAGGTTGATGCGCTTGCCGTCCACATCAGCATGCACAATCGCAGACGTGAGGCTGTGCTGATGATTGTGCTCCTCGGTCTCAAAGTCACAGACCGTGTTCCCTTCCTCAATGCTGCCCATCCGGCCGATGACTTTCGTCTGTTCGAGGATGCGCTCCACGAGTGTGGTTTTGCCGCACCCGGCATGGCCCACAACTGCACAGTTTCGAAGATCCGCTGTCGTATAGGTACTGGACATCATCTAGACCCTTTTTCCCATTTCCATCCGTTCCGGGGTTGATCATCGCCGACTGGCAGGCATCGCCGTACTCGGGCCGAATCGTTTCCGCCCGGGGCACAGTCGAATCACCATACCGGAACGACAAAGCGGCTGTTCTGTCGGCGGCTGCTGACCTGACTGGGCATCAGTAAAGCACTGTCAGCCTGGTTGCCCAATACCGAGCCGACCTCGGGTGGGCCGACCGGAATCCGGTCGACCTCGATGAGGGAACCCGCATTGGGCTGACATGGTAAGCGGGCAGGTCGCGACGGGGTAGCCACCCCTGCAACTTCCTTATTGATGGCGAAAACAGGCTTCATCATGCGGCCTCAGGCTGCCCGGCTGTGACGAGACGACATGACGGCCGGGCCGATGGTGCCGGCGCAGCGAGACCATCTTCCGAGCCATAGCACGATGCACAGTCAAACCGGGGGCCGATCGGGGCATCTGGACAGGTCACATGTCATCCCGGCCAGTGCAAAGAGTAAGTGGTCGATTTCAAAAAAATCACTTATGCAAATACTTGGCAAATGAGGGATTATGCGCTTTCGCCCACAATTGTCCTGATACTGCCTTGTTTTTCAGTTCACAGCAGGCCTGCTATGTGATACACTAGTTGTTGTTCTGGTATTCTCCAGGCTTGAGATGGCATCCGCTCGTGGTGGGTCCTTCGATGATGTTTCTGGAGGGGTTGGGAGCATGTGAGGCAGTTGGCGGGCCGGGCGTCATCCGGGCTAAAGGTATGTCTCGGCTGATCGTACGGGCATTCAATGCCCGCTATCAGCGTTGCGAGGGTGAGTAGAAAGATGCAAGTGGGTCAAGAGCAGTCCCGTGCGCTTCCCGACCCGGCAGATGCCGGGTCTGAGGGCACGTCCGGTCAACGAAGGGCTTTCAGCCTTATCGAGCTCGTTGTCTGTATCGGTGTGCTGTTTATTCTGACAGGCATCATGCTCCCGGCACTGCACAGTGCTGTGCGGCATGGCGGCAAGATGAAGTGTGCCAACAACCTGAGCCAGCTCGGCCAGGCGCTGAGCCAGTATGCAGGTGAGAATTCCGATATCCTGCCTGAGTGTGGCTATTTCCCGTTTCGGAGCATGAAGCCCCACCTGCCACTTGCCCAGATACTGGCACCGTATCTCTCAGGCGAGCCCAGGTCCGAAGTCACTACGCTGTGGGTCTGCCCCAACGACATTGTGGTCGCCAGAGCCGAGAAGCCGGATCGCAGTAGTTACGTCTATCCCCCGGGCCGAAGAACCAATCGGAATGTTCGCCTCTCGATGTCTCATCTGCAGCTTTCGTTCCCGTTGCTTGGGGACCGCGAGCCGTTCCACTCGCCGGATTATGATCCGAAGGCATCGAGCGGGCCGTATATGCCCAAAGTACGTCGAGAGCGCACCGATTGGTCGGACAGTTTCGACTTCCCCGATGGGCACAACCGGTATCGAGTTGACAAGGGTGTCAGCTCGGCTTCCTCAAGCCAGCCGGCCGACGCGGATCGAAACTGACCCGTCACGTCCCAGCCCATTTTCATCCCACATTTCTTCTCAAGCATGACGCAGCACGGCTGAGCGTTCTGCGCGCCTCAGTCCTGCCGGATCGCCTGCACGTTCTGCCTGAGATGGTCGATGTTGATCGTCCCGACGATGATGCTCGATACTGCCGGCTGTGACAGAATCGGCCGCAACGCACGCCCCGGATCCAGGGATTCACCCGGCCGCTGAGATGATGATGGTCCATCGACGAGTCGGCCGCTGCCAAGCGCCTTCTTGACAAGCACCCCGGCCCCAGCCTCCGTGCATGCATCAAGAACCGGCTGCTGGGACGCGTTGTCCACACTGTACTCGACCATCAACACATCACACCCGGCGTTGACTGCGGCCAGACCGCCTGCGACCGTTTTCGTTGACATGCCGACCAGTCTGACCATACCGCTGCGCTTCAGTTCCTGCAGTGCCTCCAGCGCCCCGGATGATTCGACAATCGCACAATCAGAACCGTCGGAATGTATCAGTATGGCATCGAGGTACTCGGTTCGAAGGCGCTGCAGACTCCGTTTGACGCTGGCGTGCATCTGCTGCGGGCTGAAGTCATACGTGGAGCACCCGTCGCTGTAGCATTCGCCGGCCTTCGAGACAATGACCCAGTCCTCACGCGCACCGGGTATCAGCGTGCCGAGTCGCGCTTCACTCGTCCCGTATGCCGGTGATGTATCAACCAGGTTGATGCCGAGTTCGCGGGCTTCGTTCAGGAGAGCAACGATTGCCGAGTCATCAGGCAGCGCAAATGCGTGCGGGTACTTGACGTTCGTGTTTCGGCCGAACTTGACGGTCCCCAGCCCGATGGCCGAAACGCGAATGTCACTCGATCCTATGGGGCGCTGATCCATCGTCGCTTCGTCTCCAGCCAGGGCGGCACCGCGACACTCGGGTTCGGCCAGGGTTCAAACGCTGCAAACGGATTCCAGTCGGTATCGGCCGTTCTTGCCATGGTCACATTGGATGCATCGTGGGCAACAGTATCCACAAGACGAGCGGCGAGGCGTGGCGCAAGCGCGAGTTTCGTCGGCCAGATGGTCAGGACATTCCCGTGGCAGACCACGCATTCATGCTCGGGCCGTCGGCCATGGCGTTGTGCAGGCTCGGCCCGGTCGATGGGTACTGAAGACCACTCCGTCATGTCCAACCGGGCACCCGGGAGCGTGCGATGCAGCGTGTCGATGGCGTGCTGAATCTGCCGGGTGTCATCGCGCCCCACGCCGGACTCTGCCAACTCACCCCCGAGATACCACACGGGCCCGCCATCGACCGGATGGGTCGTGATGGTGACAAGCGGCTTGGGCCGCGAACCGATGCAATGGGCAAATACCGGAAGCAAACCGGGGCCGCGCGCCATCACCATGTGCAGCGGTCTTCGTTGTGTTTTCGGGGCTGCTGCATTGAGAAACTGTTGAGACAGGACTTCGTTGCCGGCGCCGGCGGCCAGCACATACCACCGGGCACGGAGTGTCACCGTGTTACCCGTCAGTGGATGCGTGACCGTCACTGACTCGATTTTTTCGGAATTTGTCGCTCGTCGCACCTCGAGCGTCCCGTCGTAGTGCCGAATTCGAGATTGAAACGACGTTCGCAGGTCTGTCAGGAGAGATGGTACGTCGAATACCGGCTCGTTGAGCCGGTAGACCCGGCCTTTGCCCAACACGGGGACGAGCGCTTCAGGACAGTCATCGCGATTCGTGATGCGGGTTGCATCGCCGGCAACCACCTTGCCTGCAATGGCTCCGGTCACCTGTGACACAACCCCGCCTGTTGTCCACAGATAGTGTGACTCAGAGAGCAGCCCGGTTCGGTCGAGTCGGAGTTCGCCACAGCCGTTGATGCAGTCGCGCCAAAGCCGTGGCATGGCACTGAGCGGGGAAGAAGAGGCCTTTTCGGCCCTGCCAAAGAGGTATTTGGCACCGCCATGCACGATTCCCTGGCTGTACACGGTCTGCTGGCTGCCGACCGAATCAGACTCAAGCGCTGCCACGCGAATGCCGGCTGCAGCCAGTCTGCCCAGGGTCCAGAGTCCGGCAATTCCGGTGCCGAAGATGAGTACATCAAGATCCACGTGCCATGACCTTCGCGTCTGGATGAGCGTGCGCGCAGCCGTTGTATTCTGTTCACAGATGCGTCGTGCGCGTCGTGTGAATCGTTGGATGCTCACACGGATGAGGCGAATAGAGAATTATTCTGATGGGTGAATGGGCCACACGTGCGCGCGCACGAAGCGGCTCACACAGGTGTTTTCATCACCAGAAAACATGCGCCTTCGGACCCATCGTGAATGTTTCATTCATTTTTTTGCTTCAAGCCTCTGGTCAAACGGGTCCGATAGTGGTACAAAATTGCATGTGATGTGCGTGTGCGCATACATGCACGACCGCGCAGAGCGCAAAGCGATTCGCGCCAATGCTCCGACACTCCATTCAGGAGACTCAACTATGGCGAAAAAGACCACGAAGAGGGCCGCGAAAAAACGGACTGCGGCCAAGAAGAAAACCGTCCGAAAGAAGGCTGCTAAGAAGAAGGTAGCCAAGAAACGGACGACCAAGAAGAAGGTTGCCAAGAAGAAGGTAGCCAAGAAGCGGAAGACCAAGAAGAAGGTTGCCAAGAAGAAGGTTGCCAAGAAGAAGGTCGCCAAGAAGAAGGTCGCCAAGAAGAAGGTAGCCAAGAAGCGGACGACCAAGAAGAAGGTTGCCAAGAAGAAAGTAGCCAAGAAGCGGACGACCAAGAAGAAGGCTGCCAAGAAGAAGGTCGCCAAGAAGCGGACGACCAAGAAGAAAGCGGCCCCGAAGAGAGTCATGAAGAAGGCACGCAAGAAAGCCCGACGCAAGACGGGCTAAACCACCTGAGTACGCTCGGGTACGGCCTGGCAGTCAACGTCAGCGCCCATTTCGACACTACTGCGAATCGCTCGAGGGGACGGCCCGTGCCGTCCCCTCATCACATTTTGACGGTTCCGTCGATCCCAGTCGACCCCTGCCAGAATCCGCCGTAGCGGTCCTACGATTCCCCATGTTGACGGTCAATGAGTCAATTCGAGTGCCGCCGGTTCTGCTGGCACCCATTGCCGGCTATACCGATCTGCCGTTCCGGCTGACGGTCCGTCAGGCAGGCCACACCGGACTGACATACACCGAACTCATCAACTCGCGCGGCGTGCTCGAACGCGGCCCCTCATCCCTCGATGTCGCCCAGACCAGTCCGGATGATGTGCCGCTGGGAATCCAGTTGTACGGCAACGATGAACGATGGCTGGTTGATGCCGCTCGCTGGGCACAGGATCACGGTGCGACCCTCGTCGATATCAACATGGGGTGCCCGGCAGACAAGATTGCCAAGACCAACGCCGGGGCCATGCACCTGCGCGATCCACAGCGCACCACGCGATTGGCACAACGGGTCGTCGAGGCAGTGACCATCCCGGTCACGGCCAAGTTGCGTCTCGGCTGGGCCCGATCGGAACTCACCGCAGCGTGCCTGGCGCGCCGACTCGAAGACGTCGGCATCCGCTTGATCACGATTCACGGCCGCACTGCCTCTCAACGATTCAAGGGGCACGTCGATCTGGATGCGATGGCAGAGGTGGTCGGCGCAGTCACGAACATTCCGGTGGTAGGCAACGGTGATATTGCCGATGTGGATGACGCGCGGCACATGGTGCAGCACACCGGGTGCGCGGGCGTCATGATCGGGCGCGCTGCCGTCAAACGCCCCTGGCTGCTCCGACAGGTGCAGGCCTGGTTTGACAATCAGCCAATCCCGGATGAGCCGACCGTACTCGAAAAGATCAATCTGGTGCGGTACCACTTTGACCGGATGGTGCAGTTTCGTAATGCGCGCTATGCGATGACGATTATGCGCGGCCGAATCGCGAACTACGGCTCGTCAATCGGTCACATCAAGCCAATCAAAGAGCGCATCCGGCTCATGCAGCACCCGGATGAACTTCATGCAGCACTGGACGATCTGGAGCGGATCGTCGATCCGGGCTGGAACACCGTGCCGATCGGGACATATGGGCCCCTCGGTGAGGTGCAGCATCTACAGCAACAGCCCGGGCCGATCACTCAACCGTAACGCTCTTGGCCAGGTTGCGGGGTTTGTCCACATCATGCCCGCGCAAAACAGCGGCGTGGTACGCCATCAACTGCAACGGAACGGTGGTGAGAAGCGGCTGGAGCGCCTCGGGGAGATCGGGAACGTAGAACGTATCGTCAGCGTGGGCCGTGATATCCTGATCGCCCTCGGTGGCCACGGCAATGATGCGCCCGCCGCGTGCCCGTACTTCGTGCATGTTTGAGATGACCTTGTCGTACTGGCTGTTGCGCGTGGCAACAAACACGGCCGGCATCCCATCGTTGATCAGGGCGATCGGCCCGTGCTTCATTTCGGCAGCCGGCATGCCCTCTGCATGGATGTAGCTGATTTCCTTGAGTTTCAATGCGCCTTCCATCGCCACCGGGTAGTTCGTGCCGCGGCCGAGGAACAGCCAGTTCTCGCGATCAACATAGCGGGCCGTCGTTTCTCGAATCGCATCAGACTGCTCGAGCACACGCTCAATCAGATCCGGGACCGTCTCAAGATGACGCAGATACTGTGAAACGGTCTCAGCAGACAGGAACCGGCGGCGACCAATGAAGAGACTGATGAGTGTGAGCACCATGACCTGCCCGAGGAATGCTTTCGTCGAGGCGACCCCGATCTCGGGACCGACACGAAGATACACGCCGGCATCGGTCATGCGCGAAATGGATGACCCGACCACATTGACGGCACCGAGCGTGATGGCGCCACGGTCCTTTGCTTCCTGCAATGCAGCAATTGTGTCGGCTGTTTCGCCGGACTGACTGATGGCAATCACGACTGTCCGATCTTCAATGATCGGATTGCGGTAGCGAAACTCCGAGGCGTACTCCACTTCGGTGGGGATTTTGGCCAGGTCTTCAATGAGGTACTCACCGATCATGGCTGCGTGCAAGGCGGTTCCCTGACCGAGCATGATGATGCGGCCGGCACGAACCAGATTGGGAATGAAATCGCTCAGCCCGCCGAGCACGACGCGCCCTTCGATGGTGTCGAGTCGGCCGCGCAACGTATTGCGCAGTGATCGCGGCTGCTCGAAAATCTCCTTGAGCATGTAGTGCGGGTACTCGCCGAGTTCGATCTCCTGCAACTCGAGTTCCAGATTCAAAATCTTCGGCGAAACACACACATTGTCGAGCGTCGAGGTACGGAACGCAGTGCGGGTGAGGCGCGCGACCTGGTAGTCCTCCAACGCAAACGCCTGGCCGGTGTGTGCAATAATGGCAGACGGATCGGAGGCAACGATGTACTCTCCCTGCCCGATCCCGATCATCAACGGCGACCCCTTGCGCGCGCAGACCAGGACATCAGGTTCGTGCTCACAGACGACGGCAATGGCATAGGCGCCGGTGACTTCGCGCAGCGCTGCCTGCACGGCCTTTTCGAGATCGATTCCGTTGGCCGGGTCGAACAACTCGGAAATGAGCATGACCAGCACTTCGGTATCGGTTTCGGACGTGAAGGTATGGCCGCGCTCCTCGAGCCAGGTACGGAGGCTGGCATAATTCTCGATGATGCCGTTGTGGACCAGGGCAATCCCGGACCCGCGCTCAGACTCGTCATCGCGGTGCGGGTGCGCATTCGTGTCCGAGGGCCGGCCGTGCGTCGCCCAGCGTGTGTGGGCAATGCCGGATGTGCCCGGCAGCCCGGCTCCCTGCCCGAGCCGTTCCTCCAGAACGCTGACCCGGCCCTGGCACTTGGTGATCTGCAGTTGCCCCTGCTCGTTGGTCACGGCCATCCCGGCTGAGTCATAGCCCCGATACTCGAGCCGTTTGAGTCCCTCAAGGAGCAGCGGCATGGCCTGCTGCGAGCCGATATATGCGACGATTCCACACATGGTTGCTGCCGTCCTTCTGCCCTCACCGAGCGTATTGCAGGCTGGAATACCAAAGACCGATTACCTGGAATTATGCACGCTCAAGCAGCCCGGGGCCACTCAGGGCTTCATACGCAATGGATCGGCTGTCGGATGGTCGTTCAATCACGATCGAACGGAGTTTCGCCTGCATCGCTGGATTCACCCTCGTCCGCGGTGGCGATAACCGGCTCAGAATCAGTGTCTTGCCCCTCAGGCTCCTCAATCTGCCGATTGATCGTGATATCGGCCCGGAAGTGGGCCTTGACCGATGAGGACCGGGCGTGAGCAATCTCGGATTCCGTATGAATACGTCCGGATAGGATCACACCGGTGTCGAGATCCAACGTGATGAAGCCGTTGACCTCCATGGCAGCCACTGCGTCGGTCCCGATGTGATGGATACCGGAGCGCGGAATGAGAGCCGTCCCGGAGGTTTCACCCCTCCAGGCGATCCTGGCCCGGTTTCGCTCGGCATCGTATGTGAGCCACTGGGCTCGGAATCGCATGATCGGAACCTCGGCAAACATCGAGGCCGGCACGAGCGACCCGGCGGTCCACGACACACCCGGCTGGATCGCGCCCTCCGGGAGCGGGGGCAGCAATGCTGACAGAATCGAGGAGAGCCATTCGGCATTGACAGACTTGAGAACGGGTGCCGACACAGGCCGCGCAAGCACAGCCCCGTTTCGGATCGTGATGGTACCCGGCAGGCCGGCCACATCTGACAGCGTTGATGCCTGGTCGTATCGGTCGTCCCAGCCCCATGTCAGGACCTCGCCCAGGGCTTCATTCCGACGAGTCAGCCCCGCATCGTCGAGTCGATACTCATACGACCCATCGCCGGCATCGCAGGCGATCACAAATGACGTCGTCACCATCTCCAACGTGACATCCCGGCCGATAGTCGGCAGTCCGGTCTCCACGATGGCCTGTTCATCAACGAACTCTTCGCCGCCAGTGACCGGGATCCGGCAGTCAAACACGGCCGACGCATTGATCGATACGTCCGATTGACGATCGTTTCGGATGACCGTCTCGCATGCCTCGACATCGAGCCTGTAGCGGAGGTCGGGCCCGTATACCGTGACCGACCTATCAAAAGCCGAAGTCCTCCACACCGGGAAGCGGTATGTGAGGCGATGCGATTCTTCGAGTGTCGGGATGGTGGATGAGCCGACCTGTGCCTGCACACTGTGCGTAGAACACAGCAAAAACAGGGAAAACAATATACCGAAAATAAACCATACTTGCTTGATCACGGACTCGATATCGGCTGGGAATGCCAGTGATATGAGTCGAGACGAGTTGATTGGCAAGCCGTGGGGATGATCCAGCCGTTGCTACTGGAACTTCAGGCTTCGCGGGCCCAGATCGACCTTCATAGCCTGCTTGGCCCGGTGCAATGTTTCTTCAGCCACCGCGTTGGCTCTTGCCGTCCCATCCCGGAGGATATCGAGGACGCGATCGTCTTGGCCTTCGTATTCGGCCCGTCGCTGACGCATTGGTTCGAGCAGTGTGTTGATGGCTGCCCCGAGTTCCTTCTTGACGTCGCCATCGCCGATGCCGCCTGCTGCGTACAACTCGCGCATCTCGGCCACGCGTGCCGTGTCCGGATTGAAGGCATCATGGTACTGAAAGAGGACGTTGTTCGGATCGCCGGGATCGGTCGGGCTCTGCCGGCCGGTATACAACTTGTTGACCTTCTTCTGGACCTGCTTGGCCGTGTCACTGAGGAAGATGGCGTTATTGAGTGACTTGCTCATTTTGTTGGTGCCGTCGGTGCCGACGAGTCGTGCGACTCGACCGACATCGGCCCGTGGGACGGGGAACAGGCCGCCTTTGTCCAGATGGTCTTCGTCTGCCACCTGATCCGACACGCCGCAGAAGACCTGGTTGAATCGCCGGGCCACCTCGCGGGTCATTTCGATATGCGGGACCTGATCCTCACCGACCGGCACGGCCTCGGGACGGAATGTCAGAATGTCGGCCGTCTGCCCGACCGCATACAGCAGGAATCCGAACGGGTAGGTATCGCCGAGGTTCTTGATCCGGATTTCGTCCTTGATCGTCGGGTTCTTCATCACCCGGCCGTAGCCGAGCAGCATCGAGAAGAAGAAGGTAAGCTCAGCGATCGCAGGCACTTCGCTTTGCAGGAAGATGGTCGATCGCTGCGGGTCGATCCCGACGGCCAGATAGTCCCGCACGATTTCGAGGACGTCGGAACGAATCTCATCAAACTGGGTGGCGCGCGTCGTGAATGCGTGCACGTTGGCAATGATGAAGAAACAATCGTGCGTTTCCTGCAATGCCAATCGGCGTTCGAGGCTGCCGACGTAGTGGCCGAGGTGCAGTCGGCCGGTCGGCGTATCACCGGTGAGGATTCGTGGGCGATCGGACGCAACGGGTGAGCCGGGGGTGGTATTCATAGGGGCCAAGTGTAGGCAGTTGCGCTTTGTCTTTGCGACAGACCGGGTGGGATATCAGGACAATGCACCGGAGCGAGTCAGGATAAGAAGCAGGGTCAACTGGGTCGCGTTGTACAGTGCATGGATGATGATCGGGACCAGCAGACGGCCGGTGCATTCGTAGGCAATACCCAGCGCCACCCCAAGCACGACGAGGCTCGGCAACACGATCGGTGCAGCGATATCGAAGTGGGACAACCCGAAGAGCAACGCCACCGGGATGATCGTGGCCCAGGGTCCGAGCCCGAGCCTGCCGATGAGCGTCTGGAATGTCCCACGATAGACCGTTTCCTCGACGATCGGGGCCACGATGACCGCAAACGCAACGATGATGCCCGTCCAGAGATCCAGGCCGCCGCTGGAATGGAGGACGGACAGTGTGTCGTGTGCCACCCGAGGAGCCGAATACTCGGTGAGCAGCATGGTGAGTAAACCGAAAACCACGTTGACGAGCGACATGACCGGATACAACAGGCCGAAGCCGATGACGGCAATGAGAATCGAACGCTTCACTCCCATGACCTGCTTGGGGGACTGACGAGACTCCGTCCGGGTATCGAGCGGTGCGGATTGACGGGCCTGCTTCACACTCACGACCCAGATAATGGCAAGCGGCAGCAAGATGACGGCTGTGGCGATCAGGTTGGTCGCCGTTTCCTGAAGTGTTGCGTCTTCGATCTGCAGGTCGGCCGCATTGACCAACAGCAGCGGGAGCAGAGTCAACAGCAGGTAGTAGCCGGTGATCACGAGCCCGACAGGGACGGGAAGCGGGACCGTCTGACGATTCAGGCTCAGCCAGCGGGGGCGTTTGACGAGAAACCAGACCCCCCAGATGATGACACCTGCACCAATGGCCGACAGCCCGAGTTGCATGACGGTCTCTGCCAGGGTGGTCTTTTTTTGCTGATTGTCCAGGGCCGGATCGGACTCGACCAGCGACGGCTGATCGCTGATATCCTGGTCTGTCGGTGTTGTCTGTGCCAATGTTGTTGCCGATAGTGCAGTTATGGCCAACGCACTGCAGCAGATCATCAGGCGCAAACGATACGAGGTGCAGGAGGGGCGCAAGCGCATTCCGCTGGAGGACATGCAGCGCCGGGCCTCCGAAGCCGATCCCCCGCGCAACTTCTTCAAGGCCGTCACGACCACGGCCGGCCAGCGCAAAACGGCTGTGATTGCCGAGATCAAGCGCAAGAGTCCCTCAGCCGGCTGGATGCGGCCGGAGTACGAGCACGATGAGTTTGACCCGGTTGCCATTGCCAAAGCCTACCACCGTGCCGGGGCTGCGGCGATCTCGTGCCTGACGGATCACGAAGGCTTTGGTGGGGACCTCGAGTACATCAGGCGCATTCGGAACCGAATCCCGCTGCCGGTGCTGCGTAAGGATTTCATCATCGACCCGTGGCAGTTGTATGAGGCCAGGGCGGCATCGGCCGATGCTGTCTTGCTGATTGCCGAGGCATTGCGCGAAGCAGAACTGGTCGATCTGTTGATCCTGGCCACCGAGTTGCGGATGACGTCGATCGTCGAAGTCCATTCCGTTGAAAACCTGCTCAAGGTCAGGCCGCACATCGGGTTTCCTCACCCCGGCTACATGCTGCTGGGCATCAACAACCGCGATCTGGGCACGATGACCACGGATGTCAGTCACACGCTGCGCCTGGTGGACCTGGTTGATGACCGCTCGATCCTCGTGAGTGAATCCGGGATCCGGACGCCGACCGACATTCAACGGCTACAGGGTGAAGACGTGCGGATTATCCTGGTGGGTGAGCATTTGATGCGGCAACCCGATCCGGGCCGGGCACTGGCGGAGATGTTGGGTAAGAAATCTGCCTGACGGAGTGTGTCGACTGCAGGGCCGTCATTGAGTCAGCAGTGATGTGATCATGTCAACATGTGCTTCGGTCGTGCCCAGGTGCGAGCGAATGACATCCCGGCCACGTTGACCGAGCATATCCCGCCGCTGCGGATCAGACAGCAGGTCCCCCACTTCGCGCTTCAACTCGGCCTCATCGTGTACCTGCACCATCGCGTTGGCATCGATAAACGCCCGGGCCACGCTTTCGAAGTTGCTGACATCCGGCCCTACGACGACGGCTTTCCCGAGTGCGATCGGCTCGATCATGTCGCTCCCGTGCTGGTTGTTGAAGGTACGGCCGACAATGACGAGGTCCGCCAGGCAGCAGGCAGCGCGCAAATCGCCGATGGTGTCGAGGAGACAGATTCGTGCGTCTGCCGTGGCATCATCTGTGGCCCGGCTTCGCCGAATACAGCCGGGGAAGGCAGCGGCGACTTCGTCGAATCGCTCCGGTTTGCGCGGCACGAGGATAAGCGTGACATCGGGCGGGATGCATCGGGCAATCAGGCGTTCTTCACCGGGCCCGGTGGAACCGGCAACGACCACATGGCACCCGGCGCGCAGAGCGGGCCCGAAGGCGCGGGCCAGGTCGTCAGTTCCGGCCACCGTGTCAGCAATCTCGGCTGTATCCCATTTCATGGTCCCGAGCACCTGGACGGCTGACCGGGGCACGCCGAGGTCTGTAAACCGGCGCGCAATCGTCTCGTCCTGGGCCGCAACGGCAGTCAGTCTGCGAAACATGGGTCGGATGAGCGGCCGGATTCGTCGGTAGCCCTTGAAACTGCCGGCCGAGAGCCGGCCGTTGACGACGGCCACCGGAATGTGTCGGCGGCGGCACTCGCGTGTGAAGTTCGGCCAGACCTCGAGTTCGACCAGGCCGACAACGTCCGGGTTGATCGCTGCCAGGAACCGCTTGACGCACCAACTGAAGTCAAATGGATACCGGACGACGTGGTGGGACTCGCTGTAGAGCGTGCGTGCTCGGCGGGTCCCGGTATCGGTCGTGGTAGCCACGACAACGTCAAAGCGCGGGGCGAGTTGGGCGACGAGTTGTCGAATCGCGTTGACCTCACCGACGCTCACGGCATGGAGGAGGACGCGTGGCCGGCCCGGGTCAGCCGATGGCAACGGATCGGTTCGGCCGAACCGGGCCTTCCAATCGGTCTTGATCTTCCCGGTGGCGATCATGCGTATCAGCCAGACCGGCGAACTGACCAGAGCGAGAAGTGCGTATACAAAATCGAGGATCCACGCCATAGGTCGATTATTGCCCCTTCAGGTGAGTCTGCTTGGGTCGGGGAGAATGAAGATGATGGACCGGGTCTGAAAATGCATGGAATAGCCCTACAATGAAGCGTATCAAAGAAGTGACGTGGCCGATGTACGGCGATACGCTCACCACCAGGCACAACAACAAAAAGTTGCACGCCTTCGGTGGATTATTGCTTTACGATTGCCTTGTGGGAAAGGAAGCGTGGATCGCGATGGGAGAGTGGAGTATTTGCGCAGGGAGTGCCCTCGTGTGTGCCGCAGCGATGATGATCCCCGGTCAGGCTCTGGCGTCTGATCAGGGTACGGCTGCCGGCATGGCAGTGGTATCCCAGGACGGCGGCGGTCAGCCGTCGACGGGACAGCAGGAGCCGGGGCCGCGGCTTACATTTGACCATATGAGACTTGAACTCGGTGTGGTCAACGATCTCGAATCCGTGCCATTTGAGTTCCCGTTTGAGAATA
This sequence comes from Planctomycetota bacterium, assembly GCA_013112555.1. GTDB lineage: Bacteria > Planctomycetota > Phycisphaerae > Phycisphaerales > UBA5793 > PNC21. Next base: position 384,382 of record JABFGK010000002.1, read on the forward strand.
CCGGCACCGAGCCGCTGGTGATCACGAAGATCAAGAGCAGTTGCAAGTGCACGGTTCCCGAGTTGGAGAAGACCGAGTATCAGCCGGGTGAGCGTGGGGTCATTCTGGCCACCTTCAATCCGGAGTTCCGCAAGGGGAGTGAGAACAAGGCAATCACGATCACATCCAATGATGTGGAGTTGCCGACGATGCGGCTGATGGTGCACGTTACGGTCGATCCGATCGTGGACCTTGAACAGTTCAACTACGATGCCGGCGAGGTGATTCATGGCACCAGCGCCACCATTGACGTCTTGCTGCGGACAGAGATGAGCGATCTGCGGGTCAACGACCTGGAGATCAGCGGGCCGAACATCACCTGGGAGGTCCATACGGTCCGGACCGTGACGGTTGATCCATCCGAGATCACACCGGAAGAAGCCGCCAAGTCCTTGAAGCAGCATGATGAGCCATTTGAGGTTCTGGAGACGACGCTGCGTTTTACGATTGATGAGACGACCCCGTTGGAGCCGTTCCGCAGATCGGTCGAAGCAGCCATGACACTGGTCGACGAGAACGATCAGGAGATCGAGTACAAGGTCCTGTTCGGGTTGACGGCCCGGATTGTCAGTGATCTGTGGCTCCGCCCGTATCGCGTGGCAGCCGGGCGTATTCTCCCAGGGCAGGCGTTCACGAGCACGGTGAGGTTGAGTAGCCGCAAGGGGCTGAAGTTCAATGTGAACAAGGTCGAGCACCTCAACGGCAACGGTCGCGTCGACCCTGGGGAGGAACTGGCTGCTGAGATGGACGTGACCTACCGCAAGATTGAGGGCCCGGGCGAAAACAGCATGACGTACTACGAGTTCGTCCTCAAGGGCCATGCCCCGAAGTCACCCGGCCGGTTCTTTGGGACGGTGATGATCTACACGGACTATGAGGCAGACCCGGTCTTGTCGATCCGATATTCCGGGGTTGCGCTTGAGCCGTAATGCCCATATGGGGGATGGGTATTGAGAGGGAAGAGCGAGTTGTCAAAGCCGGTCGGGACCGAAGCAGGCCGGGCAGATAATCATTGACAGAGCCGGCATTTTGAGTATTCTGACTCCTTGTGTTATTGCCGAGGAAGGCCGGTGGGATCGCAGACGGCCTGACCGTTGATACCCCCCCCGGACCCGGAGGAGATACGATGTCGCACAGAACCCGAGATGAGAATAGGAGAACGCAGGTGCACGCAACACAGATACGACCCCAGAGCAGGATGAATCGGTATTTCGGTCTGGCCTCCCTGACAGCCGGCGCAGTGCTATTGGCGATGATGAATCCGGCCGCTGCCCAGGATCTGCCCCCGAACTGGCCCCCGAAGGGCCAGGGCGAGCAAGCCGGCCCGATTGATGAGAATGCACCGCGTCTCGTCTTTGATGAACTGAAGCACAACTTCGGTCGCATCCGGGATCGCGCGCCGGTTGTGCATAGTTACAGATTTACCAATGTGGGCGGCCGCCTGGTCACCATCGAAAAAGTGAAGCCGAGTTGCGGCTGCACCACCACCGAGTTGGCTATCAAGGACTATCTCCCGGGCGAATCGGGCTTCATTGAACTGTCGTTTGATCCCCGGAATCGTCACGGCGTACAGCACAAGACCGTCAAGGTCACGTCGAACGACCCGCATGAGCCGGAGATCGTGCTCGAGTTTGAGGCTGATATTGACCCGGTCATCAAGTTCGACCAGCGCTACAGCAATCTCGGGCAGTTGATCAAGGGCAAGAGTGACCCGCGCACCATCAAGGTCACGTCGTCGCTGCCGAAGTTCGAAGTGAAGTCACTCGAAATCAGCGGTGAGGGGATGCAGGCAACCGTCAAGTCAATCGAGACGATCGAGGATCGCGAAGGCAATGAGATCCAGGAAGCGACGATCGAGATCGTCGTTGATCCGTCCACGCCGCGCGGGTATTTCAGCCGTGGGCTCAAGTTGGTCGGCCTGATGACGGATGAGGAAGGCGAAGAGTTCGAGCAGGTGTCGCAGTTCAGCGTGAGCGCCAACGTGGTCGGGGACATTGAGGCATCGCCCACGCGCGTCGGACTCGGTCGGCTGGAGCCGGGCGAGTCGTTTGAGCGTCAGATTCGGCTGCGGAGCCGGACCGGCCAGCAGTTCGACATTGTCGGGATCGAACTCAAGGAGGATACAAGTCTGGGCGGTATCACCGAGGTGAATGTTGAGCTCGAGGTGTCCCATGACACCGTGCAGACAGAGGCCGGCGAGTTGATGCACCGCGTCAAGGTCAGCGGCGAGGCCCCGGACAAGGCCGGCCGGTTCTTCGGCTTCGTGATCGTCAAGACGAATCTGCCTGATGATCCGGAAGTTGAACTGCGGTACTTCGGCCTGGTCGCCAACTAAGCGGCCAGCGATTTCCGACTTGCTCAGGTGGAAGTGGTAGGTGTTTCGAGCCATGAGACTGTCGCTGATCATCCAGTTCGTCGTGCTCCTTGTGATCGGTTGTGTGGCCGGCGTCATCCATAGCCGCACCCCGTTCGAGGCGGACTCACGGAAACTGATCGCCTCCTATCTCAGCAATGTCACCCAGCGTGACAGCGCAGCTGAAGGCGAAGACACACCGGAGGACGGCGACCCGGCTGTGCCCGAGCAGATCGACCCTGATGAGAATGAGCAGTCAACGCCGAACACAGACGGCCCCGAGACCGTTGATCCTGATCCGGATGCGCAGGCCGAGAATCCGGATTCGGCTGACACAGGTGACGCGCTTGATCCGGCACAGTGGCCGCTCGAAATCACCATCGAGCAGGCGTTTGCGGCCTATGCGTCGGAGGATCTGGCCGTGTTCTTCATGGATGCCCGCGACCAGGAGGACTACGAAGCAGGGCACGTGACCCGGGCCATGCATGTGACCAATGAGATGTTCATGGATGAATCTCTGTTGCCGCCGGACATCGGGTTCTGGCCGGAGGATCAGTTGATCATCGTCTACTGCACGGGGGGGCATTGTGATTTGTCTCACATGGTCAAGACGCGGCTCGAGTTGTTCAACCTGACGAACGTGCACATCATGACGGACGGGTTTGATGGGTGGGCCGAAGCAGGCCACCCGGTGACTGAAGGGAGCGAGCCGTGAGTGCCTCCGTTTCCCCGGTCCCGAGTTCTGCCAACAGGCGGCATGATCCTGCTGCGGCCGAACAACCGGCCCTGTGCGATTGCTGTGCACGATCAGGAGGCCCGGTGTCCAAGACCGGGGCACTGCTGCTGCGCGTCGTGCTGGGTGCCTTGTTCATCTACAGCGGTGCTGCGAAACTCGGGTTTCTCGGTGGGACGCTCGGCGATCCGCTGACGTTTGCCGGTTCGGTGTGGGCCTTCAAGATTCTGCATCAGGATGTCGTCCTGTTTGCGACCTATGCGTTCCCGTGGATGGAGATCGTCTGCGGGGCAGCGCTGATCCTGGGCCTGACCACACAGGCCGCTGCTGCCATTCTGGGCCTGATGCTGCTGGCCTTCTGCGGGGCCATGTTCAAGGTCATTTTCAGCGGTGACGATGTCGAGTGCGGCTGCTTCGGGAAGGTGTCGAACACGATTCTGGGCTACATCCTGACGACGAAGGTCGGGTGGACCTCCGTCGCTCGGAATGTGGTGCTGTTGGCACTCGTGACTTTTGTGGCCGTGCGCGGGCCGGGGTATGCCGGGCTGGACCTGTTGTTCCGCCGCCGCTGTTGCGGCCGAGAGGCTGACTAACTGACGCGCGATCCGGGGGTCACCTGTTTGTCCGGCGTGAGCACGACGACCTTGGCAGTCTCGCCTTCGCAGCATGTATCGGATGCAGCACAGAGCATGCCATTACTCATCTCTCCCCGGATCTTCCGAGGCTCCAGATTTGCCACCACGATGATCTGCTTGCCCACGAGTTCCTCGGGGTCGTAGTGCTGGCGTATCCCGGCACAGATCTGCCGACCTTCCTCCGTCCCATCATCCAGTTGCAGGAGCAGGAGTTTATCGGCATTCGGGTGGGCTTCGGCCGATTTGACGGTCGCCACCAGCAGGTCGAGTTTGACAAAATCGTCGTAGGTAATCTGGGGTTTGGGATCCATGAACCTCTCTCCGGGGTCGCTAGTACAATGTCCAAAGCGGTTGCCGCTCCATGATAGCGGGCAGGAACCGCGTTGTGCACGATCCCACTTTTTCACATGGGAGGAACCATGAACTCCAAGCACCTCGCGATCGGTCTTGTCATTGGCACCATTGGTCTCGTCGGGCAGGCCATTCACGCAGGGTCAGAGATGGCCGACTGGCGCACGGACCCGGTCTGGTACGACGGGAAGGCTGAGTACGCCGTGTACGATGCACAGCGGACGATTTACGGTACGGTGCGCGATTACCAGACCGTGATCATCACGAACAAGCAGTACATGGACCCGGCCACCACGACCAAGGCCTCGGACTGGCAGGCCGATGACGTGGTCGAGGTCTTCAAGCACAATGTCCGGGAAGTCATCCCGACAGAGAACTACGACTACAAGTTCCTGACCACGTCATTCGTGAGAACGGACGAATCGCTGACTCCGTTCAAACTCGTCATGAGTTCACAGGAGGACTGCGGGGCGACCTACAAGCAGTATGTGATGGCCGACAATCGCCTGAAGGGCGATCAGTTTGTCTACTTCCCTGATGCCGGTCACATGGACTCGTCGCAGGCTGTGCCGGCTCAATCGTTCATGTTTTTCGATGGGCTGGGCCTGACGCTGCGAAACTACCCGTTTCCTGACCCGGACCGGGTGGCCGGTGGCATGGTGACGATGCTCGACCAGGACGTGACGGTGTTGCCGGAACAGACGGATACGCACTCGACCTCAATGGAGCCGCGAGCCGGCGTGCTGAAGTACGGGGGTGTCGATACCGTGCGGCTGGGAGACAGCGATCAGATCATGCCGTGTCACAAGTTGACGCTCGAACTGGAGGCCGGCAGCGAGGACGGCGAGCCGGACGTCAGCCACTTCTGGTTTGCTGCCGACGGGGATTCCGGCTGGCTGCACATACTCGTCAAGTATGAGGGATTCGATGGCGTAAAAATGACGCTGAACAGTGTGCGTCGGTGGGCATATTGGGAGCGATAACGACCCTATGCCGACGTGGGCCGGTTCGCCGGCTGCTGCATCGGCGGATTATGGGGAGCGTGCTGGCTGATGGGCATGGGGGGGTGAAAAGCATGGGGAGGCTTTGAATCGCCAAAGCCGTGAGGGTCAAAGCGACGATTCGAGACTAATGGCCTGTTTGTCCTGCCTGGGCAAGGGGCGTTTTACTGCGGGATCAGGCCTGCCGGGAATGCTCGGGCCGGCCGCCGGGTCGTGTGAGAGAGAGAGACAGGACAAGGGGCTGGAGGTAGTCGAGGGTAGCGATTCATGCGACATGTGGATGCACACGTTGAGTCGGACGATGACCGCCGATCACCCCGGCCGGGCACAGGCGCCGGTTGGTCTGCTGAGCCGTCCAGGTCAGCGCCGGTGGTCGTGGGTCACCGGGATGCTCGGATTGGCCCTGATTGTGTGCCTGGGGACGGTTGCCCGAGCAGCGGACCTGGCATCCGATATTGATCGCCTCATATCGGCCTCTGAGTTGGGGTCGTCGCGCGTGGCGTACTCGGTGGTCGATATCGACAGCGGCACGACGCTGGCCTCTCGGAATGACCGCCTGCAGATGCTGCCGGCCAGCAACATGAAACTGCTCACCAGCGGCGCTGCCCTGCTCGTTCTCGGGCAGGACTTTGCCTTTGAGACCACACTGCATTTGTCGGCTGACGGCAAGACGCTGTTTGTGACGGGATCGGGTGACCCGGCACTGGCAGACCCCGATCTGTTGCAGGAGATGGGGCTGGACGTCGAGGACTTCATCAATCGTTGGGTCAGTGACGTCGCAGCGCACCCATCGGCCGACACGATCCGCACCGTGCTGGTGGACGGCCGGGTGTTCGAAGCGAAACGCGTACACCCGTCATGGGAACTCGATGATCTTGATAAGGCTTATGGCGCTGAGGTGTGCGGTTTCAACTTCTACCGGAACATCCTGCAGGTGTATGCCCAGCCGGCACGACAGGTGGGGCTTGCGCCTGAAGTGTTCGTTATGCCGGACGTGACGCGCATCATCCCGTTCCGGAACAACGCGCAAACCGCTGATGCCGGTGGCGCGCCGGCACCGGCCGGGGTGTGGATCAGCCGGACGCGGGGCGAGAACGAGTTTACGTTGTATGGTCATGTGAAGACGCCGCAACGTGCTGAGATTACGGTTTCGAATCCGGGCAATCTGATGGCCCAGGTATTGGCCGACCGATTGAAGCGACACGGCTTGACCATTGAGAGTGCCAGACTGGCGACGGCACAGGATCCGAAGCCGGAGGACGGGACGACGGTGATCGGCACGATCGTCCGGACCCCGCTCCCGACCGTCTTGCGTCGATGTAACACCGACAGTGAGAACCTGTACGCCGAAGCGCTGCTGAAGCGCATCGGCTATGCCGTCACGGGGCAGCCGGGTTCATGGGTCAATGGCGGGGCGATTGTGCGGCTCGTCGTGAGCAAGAAACTCGGGCCGGCACTGTCGACTGATGTAACGATTTCAGACGGCTCCGGGCTGAGTCGGGACAATCGCGTTACTGCTCGGCTGTTGTCTGCCTGGCTGCGTGAGATGTATCGGGAGGAGTCGATTCGCGATGTGTATGTTGATTCAATGGCCCAGGCCGGCGAGACGGGGACGCTGTCGAATCGATTCCGCACGGTTGAGCTGGACGGCCGCGTTGCTGCCAAGAGCGGCTACCTGAGTGGGGTCTCGTGTTTGAGCGGGTATGTGATCGAGCCGAACGGGACGGCTGCGTCATTTTCGATTCTTGTTAACAATATCCCGGCGACCGGCAAGAATGCGATCAGCATCAGTACGGTCAAGCGATTTCACGAGCGGCTGGTTGATCTGATTGACAAGCAACTCAGTGCTGAGGACCGACTCGCTGAGGTTGATGAGAGTTCCGTGGAGCAGCCGACCGGTCGACTTGGCGGATAGTAGCCGGCGGGCGTTCTTTGTTTCTGTTTTTGCCGGCCCGGTCCTTCTTGACACATTCTGTTCGTTTTTTTTGCTGGACAGCCTCACGTGCGTGTGGTACGTTGTGGCGTGGGGATGGTGTGGCGTGAGGTGAGCGTTTCTCGCGAAAGCCCACCGTCAGAGCCGGCCTCCGACGAGCCGCGCACGTGAGTAAGCGGGCAACATGCGTTGAGTGGGGTAAGCGACGCTCCGGGAGCGCATCTCCCACCGGCAGGGGCGTGTTTCGACCACCCCTTCGGGGTGAAGAGAGGGTATATGATGTGCATCACCTTCCCGGGGGTGGCGCTCGTCTCCGACTCACTTCACACCCGGCTACACACGATCACCGCTTCGCGGTGGAATCCGGCAATGCCGGGATGATGGCCGTAGGGGCACGATGCGTCGTGCCCCGTTGTGCATACAGATCCTTTGTTACGTCTCGTCCGCCCTCCGGGCGGCGTGCGCTCGTGGCGCGTCCCTGCCCGGCGGCTGAAGCCGCCGGCTACGTTCGTGCGCCCTGACGGGCGAGGGCGTGGAGAGAGGATGGATTCCCGCGTTCGCGGGAATGACGGAGGAGAGGGGCACATGCAATGTGGCTTTGCTCAGGGTCTTCGACAATGTGCCCCTACCTGTAGGGGAAGCCCGCTCACACGCGCCGCTCGTCGATCCAAGGGCTCACGGGCGAAACGCCCGTGCCACCGTGTGCAGTTCCCTCCATCACCATACAGAATACCGGATGGCTATATCCTGTATACACGTCGCCCCGCAGCCCCTTCATGTCTCCTTTTCTTGGCCCTGAAGATTTGACAGTGTACAAACACGCGCTATACTTGACATAGTCAAATCAACGACACGCACTGATTTGCAACAGACACACACACAAAAAAGGAGATGGAACAATGACACCGATGACTACGACAACGCAACAGATGCCTGCTGCCCCGGTTCAGGGTGCTGATACTGTGGCCGGTCGCCTGCAGGCGGCTCTCGTCGAACTGGTCGACCTGTCGCTGATCGGCAAGCAGGCCCACTGGAATCTGACCGGGCCGAACTTCGCCTCGCTGCATGTCAAACTCGACGAGATGGTCGATGAGTATCGTGCCTGGGGCGATGAGGTGGCTGAGCGCATGCTGGCGCTGGGTGTGCCGGCTGACGGCCGAGCAGCCACGGTCACCGAATCCAGCCCTGCTGCCGGCTTCAGAGAAGGCCTGATCGCGGACACGGAAGTGCTCGAGTGGTTTGCGAGCAACTTGCGCGAGACCGCCGGCCGCTTCCGCGAACACATCGCAGGCGTTTCTGACAACGATCCGATCAGTGAGGACCTTCTCATCGGGATCGTGCAGGGCATTGAGATGCAGCAGTGGATGATCCGTTCACAGATCGGGTAACAGAAGGTGTTGCATGACTGATCATCAAGACACCTTGCCGGTTCGTATTCGCAAGGCGGGGCTGCGGGTGACCCAGCCTCGTCTTGCGGTGCTGCGCGCGTTGCACGATTCGCCCGGGCATTTTTCGGTCGATCAGATCGTGGAACTCGTGGCAGCGAGCGGGCATCGATATCCACGGATGACCGTGTACAACGTGGTTGATCAACTCTGTCACGCCGGGGTGCTGATGCGGGCTGATGCCGGGCCGGGCCGGGCACTGTACGAGATCGACAACGGCTGGCATCACCATTTCATCTGTCGAGCATGCGGCACGGTGCAGGACGTGCCGTGTGTCATGGGATACAAGCCGTGTTTACACCCGGACGTGGAGACACTGGGCACCATCGACGAGGCCCAGATTATCTTCCGTGGTATCTGCAACCATTGCTGCCGTCAGGAGCAGGGCAGCGCCTGAAGACCAGTTCACTCCAGGCCGAGGCGTCTGCGCTTGGCCTCCCACTCACGCTGTTCGCGTTTGTTATTGCCGGCAATCTCGGTGCGCCCTTGGCGCAGCGCCTCGATTTCAAGGCGAGTCAGGTGCATTGATTCGAGGCGATAGTCCTGGAACGCTTCCATGGTGATGGGGCAGATCGGCTCAAGCAGGCCGAACATCGCATAGGCATAGTCGCGGATCTCAGCCTGGGCGTGTTCGTCCATGCGCAGCGAGAGGAAGTGCAGAATATTGTGCAGATCGCACTTCCAGTACCACTCGGTATAGACGCTCACCGGCAGGCCGCAGCGGGCCAGTTCGCGGGCGACGCCCTGGTCGGCGAGTTTCTCATACTCGTTGTACAGCGCTTCGGCTTTGTCGAGGTATTCAAGAAACTGCTCGGCGGTGCCGGTCTCGATCGGTTCCTTGCCGCCCTGGCGATTCGACATGGACTGTTGTCGGACGTTCTCGGCGGTCGGGTGGTAGAAGCGGTCGCGGATGACAGAGTATCGGCCTGAGTATTCGTTCACGCTGGCCGTTCGGTGGCGGATCCATTGGCGGGCCACGAAGATGGGCATGGAGACGTGGAACTTGAACTCGACCATTTCGAAGGGGGTGGTATGGCGATGACGGAGCAGATAGCGGATCAAGCCGCGGTCCTCGTTGATGCGTTTGGTCCCCTGCCCGTAGGAGACGCGGGCCGCCTGGACGATGGCCCCGTCGGCCCCGATGGGTGGTGGTGAGTCATCATCGGATGAAGCGGCCGGCACGAGGCGTGGCATGCAGTCGATGAGGGCAATGAAGCCGTGCTCGTGTATGGGGACTTCCCAGCGATTCGCCCCGCGCATGACATCGACCATAGGGGTATCAGGGGTGCTGGTGTTGGTGGCATCGCGAACCATGCGGACCGGAGTCGGCCCAGAAGCATGTGGGAGTGTAACGGTCAACTCCGGGGCCGGGTCGGGCTCCGTGCACTGGACTTCGACGGGCGGCTGCTTGATGGCTGGGGTTCGGGCTGACGTCGGGGCGGAATTGGCTGCATGGGGCTGACTGGTCACGACAGGGTGGCCTTTCGGAACGACTTGGGAGCATGGTTGGACTGGTCGGTGCAGCCGAGTGAACACGGATCAGCCGCACCATGCACTGACGGTCCATCATAGACAAACAGCAGGCCGGCCGCAGGGGGGGCAGAGTGCGGTTTGGCAGCCGATTCCGGACGGCAGAGGCCGGGGGATTGGGCCGATGTGGATGCCGGGTGCCGGTGCCCTATACTGAGGGGCTTTCCGGCCGACCGTGTGGCCTGTCAGCATGTTTCCGGGGTGTAGCGCAGCTTGGTTAGCGCGTCTGACTGGGGGTCAGAAGGTCGCAGGTTCAAATCCTGTCACCCCGATTCAGTGAAAGGTCATGCCACCAGGCATGGCCTTTTGCTGTGTCTGGTGTCATGTACTGAAACTGCGACGGCAGCGGTGAAGGACTTCATGGCAAGGCTGTCGGACGAGCAGAAAGCCGAACTCAAGCAGTGGCGCGACGATCACAGTTGGCATCCGCATCAACTCCGGCACTTGGCCGCGACCCGGCTGGCTAAGGAGTTTGGCGGCGAGACGAGCCGGATCGTGCTGGGGCACACATCGGGGGCCATCACCGAGTCGTATATCGACAGAAACCAGACGATCGCCGACGCCTTCAAGCCGTTCGTGGGGATTGATATCGCAGACGTGTCAACAATCTTTGAGTACGACGGCACAACCGAGTCCCAGTACTCGATCACGTCAGGCGAGATCCGGGATGTGAATGAGAATGGTTGCGCTGTCGGTTCAGTCACTCTGAGTGATGGTTCAACTCGGCGTTTCTCTTCGTTCCACCTAATTGTCCTGGGACAGAGTGTATTGATCCGACCATCAGGATCCTCCTGCTTGAAATCCCTGGAGGGGCTGAAGAGGCCGTCGCGTACCTGAAGAAGTTCCCGCCGGTGACGGTGGCCCAGGCCGGCGGGCAACTAATAGATCACATCTGGAACGGGATCATGCGGATCCCCTTTTTCAGGAAGACCTATCAGCGGCCTGTGACAGGGCTATTCATCTCGCCTGATTTCTATTGACACGCGTTCCGTATCTCCTTATCCTATAAGCATCTACGCAGTGCTTTGGTGCCGCACTACCCCGGCGTATTCGGATCTTGTACTGTGGTTTTTTCCAGAATGGTCACAGAAGTGGCCTTTTTCTGCGTGACTTGAGTCGTCCTTTTCGCATTTCTCCTGTGTACGTGAAAGAGGAAACGTGATGTTGATCCCCATACCAGTGTCATTACAGGCAGAAGTGCTCTTGGAACGTGTTGTCAGGACATGTCAGCGATACGCTGCTGCTGTTCTTTCCGGCACATTGATGAGTGCTGTGTTCTTACCCACGGCATGGGGGCAGGAATCATCCGGCCCTGACAATGCCGAGCGGAGCGAGCAACCCGACACTTCGTTTACGTACCGCGGCCAGCTCCTGCGGCACGGTGCACCCATGAGCGATCTGGTCGACTTCGAACTCACGCTGTGGGATACGGCTGAGGACGGCAACCAGATCGGCCAACCGCAATGGGTGATCGGGCACTACGTCATTGATGGTCTGTTCTCACTGACACTCGACTTCGGCCCGGATGCGTTCGGTACCGAGCCGCGCTGGCTGGAGATCACGGTGCTGTCGTCGGCTGATACGGAGCCAGTGACGCTGGCACCGCGTCAGCGTATCGCCGCCACGCCATTGGCGCTGTATGCGTTGAACTCACCCCAGACGCCAAACGTCGGTGACGCTCAGATGATTCGCAGTGGTAATGACAGCGCATCCGGTGCAACAAGAGAATCCGGAATCACCGGCGCACCCGGCCGCGATGGCCGCAACGGGCGTCTGATTCATGACGGGGTCCGTGGCGGTGATGACCAGCTGCAGGATCCTACGGCTGATCCGCTATGGAACGAAAACGGCAGTGATATCTACTTCGATACCGGCAATGTCGGCATCGGAACGAACACGCCGAGTAATCCCTTGCAGGTTGAGAATGCAAACGCCAACGGTACCGCCATCGTCGGCTGGGCTCGCAGTTCCGGCTCGAACACCGGCGTGTATGGCCTGGCCAGCGGCGGCAGCGGCACCGGCGTCTATGGGCTGGCCAAAGCGACCTCCAACACCACCACTTTCGGCGGCCGCTTCGAGAGTCGCTCCAACGTCGGGCGTGGTGTATTCGGGATTGCCTCGGCGCATGCAAGTACCCCCACCTACGGCGGGTGGTTCCAGAGCAACTCCAGCAAAGGCAGAGGCATTCAGGGCTTTGCCAGCAGTGCGACCGGCAAGACCTATGGTGGGTTGTTCCAGAGTAACAGTGACCAGGGATATGGTCTGTATGCCTATGCGGGTGCCAACACCGGCACCAATTATGCGCTGTATGCAAAGACCAGGAGCCCCGATGGATATGCCGGCTTCTTTGCCGGCGGGCGCAACTACTTCCAGGGCAATGTGGGTATCGGCACAACCAACCCGGCCGTGCCACTGCACACCACCGGTGCCGTCACGTTTGAATCGGGCTGGCGTCTTGAGCCGACGGCTGGGAGCCCCAATCTGATTGGTGGCCACGTCAGCAACTCGGTGGAAGATGGGCTCGAGGGAGTGACTATAGCGGGCGGAGGTTATCAGGGCACTGCAAACACTGTTACAGACTACGGTGATTACGGGACGATCGGCGGCGGGTACGACAACCATGTGTCAGGTTATGCTGCCTCGGTGTCAGGTGGCAGTACAAACACGGCAAGTAGCAGATTCTCCACGGTGTCAGGCGGCAGTGCAAACACGGCAGACGGCCTCGAGTCCACGGTGTCGGGCGGCTCCTCCAATCATGCTGAGGGTGCCTATGCGGTGGTATCCGGCGGTAGCGCCAATGTAGCGAATGGCCTGACCTCGACGGTGGCGGGCGGCTGGTTAAATGCGACATCTGCTGACTGGTCCACGGTATCAGGCGGCTGGGGGAACGCGGCGACTTACGACGGTTCCACGGTATCAGGCGGGTATAGAAATGAGGCGAGTGACCTTTACTCCACGGTATCCGGCGGCTCTACAAACGTGGCGAGCGGCCCTTACTCCACGGCATCAGGCGGTAGCGGCAATGCGGCGAGCCGCAGTTACTCCACGGCATCAGGCGGCCGCCAGAATACAGCGAGTGGCGACAAGTCCACCGTGTCAGGCGGCGCTTCAAATGCGGCGAGTGACCTTTACTCCACGGTATCCGGCGGCTCTACAAACGTGGCGAGTGGCGAGTATGCCACGGTATCAGGCGGGTATAGAAATGAGGCGAGTGACCAATTCTCCACGGTATCCGGCGGCTCTGACAACACGGCGAGTGGCGGTTTCTCCACGGTGTCAGGCGGCCGAAAGAATGCGGCGAGTGGCACTTACTCCACGGTGTCGGGCGGCTCATACAACACGGCGAGCGGCTCCAATTCCACGGTGGCGGGCGGCCTGGAAAACTCCGCCGTTGGTCCTGCCAGCTTTGCCGCGGGAACCAGAGCAAAGGCAATTCATGATGGGACATTCGTGTGGGGTGATCACAGCAGCCAATCTGATGTAGAGTCATCGCGAACATATGAGTGGACCATCCGTTCAACAGGTGGTGTGCGGTTCTTCACCAGTATTGATCTATCAACCGGTGCAACGCTGGCACCTGGCGGCAGCAGCTGGTCCGCGGTGAGCGATCGGAATCGAAAAGAGCATTTCGAACCGCTTGATTCGCGCGAAGTCTTGCGCAAGGTCAGCGCCATCCCCATGACCACCTGGAACTACAAGTCACAGGACCCCTCGATCCGCCACATGGGACCGATGGCCCAGGACTTCTCGGCCGCCTTCGGATTGGGTGCCGATGAGTTACGTATTAACACGATCGACGCTGACGGTGTCGCCCTGGCAGCCATCCAGGGACTACACAGTCTGGTTGTAGAGCAGGAATCGATAATCGATGCGCAGGCAGACAGAATCGACTCACTTGAAGATCGCCTTGAGATACTTGAGAAACAACTGAACTTGCCGGCCATCCAAAGCAACAGCATTCCTGGAGGTGCACGATGAATCAGATTGGCCCATCGAAATTGAATCGTATGACCATCGCAGCGGCAGTCGTTGCGTTCATGACTGCGGGCGTCTCGGGATTTGCACCCACACCCTCCGTGCCTCCGCTGAGTGGCAACAGCGACTCTCTGTATCACCTCGGCTGGTCTGAAATGACAACCGGCTCCGAGATGTGGTCCGAAGGAGGCAATTACCTTGTTTCCGGGGAAGTAGTGTTCGCAGATCAGACGGTATTGTCCGGCGGCGCCTATCAGCTCCTGCCCGGCTCAGGATCGCAGGTGCCAGGTCCCCCGATCGAGTTGTTAACCGGGAACCTCTATCTCAGAACACCCGCTCCGTCACGCGCCGGCATCATCAGTACCTTTGCCGTGCACGGCGCGACCCCTGAGTCAGAGATTGTTTTCACCTGTAGCAATCGGCGTGGGCTTACGGAGTTGAACCAGTGCACCGGGGTGGCGGTAGACCTTAGCGAGCCACAGATTATGGAGGTCGTGCGCGCAGACGTAAATGGCATCGCCCGGCTTTCCAAGATCATGCCGGCCACTGAATCTCCCCGACCCATCATCTTCCAGGCACTTGAGGCCTCATCCTGTCGCGTGAGTAATCCGGTTGTGTGTACGTTTGAGTGATGCCGTTGGAGCTCCAACCATGCCTGCAGACGGTGCAGCCGGAGACTGGTTTGGTGTGTCAGTATCATCCTCTGGTGAAGGAGCATGCAAGTTCATCAATGTGCTGCGGAAATGTGAAGCGGTGGCCCGGCATGCCGGCGAATCCGATGCGACGTATGACCACCTTATCGAACATCCCTTCCCCATAGGGCAGGACAATGGGCAACGCTTTCCCAAGCATTACTTGTCAACCCAAGGTGGTCCCCATTTACCTGCGCACACTGGTCCCTCTGCTGCGTGCGCAATTACACTCCTGCCTATACTGCGGCAGGACCCGGAACAGGATTACTGCATTGAAACTAGCCACTCTTGTACTAACAGTCGTGTCCGCTCTGCTGATCGCCAGTTGCCGCGAAGCCGCACAGGGGCAGAATGAACCCGGCAGCATTCCCGTAGTACTCGACCTGGAGCGACCCAGCGACACCGACATCCTCATGTTGCGCAACGGGGACAATCTGACGGGGACGGTGCTCAACGAGAGTTTCAGCATCTGCACGTCCTATGCCCAGATCACACTGAATAGCCCCCTGATCGCCGGCATCGACCTGGACGGTGGGGCCGACAACATCGAAGCCATCGTGACGGTGAACAACAACCGCTTCAGCGGCTTCATTGACGATCCCGTCTTCGTCTTCAAACTCCAGGGTGGGGCCCGCATTGAGGTCCGCCGCGAGAAGGTGCTCAAGGTCGTCTTCCGCGTACGCGACAAGGAGCGAAAAGGACTTCACCGGCGGCAGTTCTTCGTGTTGAAGAACGGCGACTACTTCAGCGGTAAGGTTCTTAATGAGGCAGTGCAGGTCGCCACAACCTATGCGCAGATTCCCGTGTCGGTTGCCGACGTGGAGCGCGTGGTCTTCATCGGAGGCAGGAAGCCGCTGACCACCATCACACTACTCAACGGGGATAAGGTGCAGGGCGTGCTGAGTACGGAAGACATCGAGGTCGATCTTGATGTCGGCGGGCGTATCAAGGTGTACCAGGACCGAATCGACACGATGTATTGTATTGTGGGCTACGTGCCGGACGACATTCCCTGCGGCATGCCATTTGTCAGTGGTCAGCAGGTTGTGCTGGACCTGGGGAATGACGTCAAGATGACGTTTGCCCTGATCCCTCCCGGCGAGTTCGTGATGGGTTCGCCTGCCAGTGAATTGGGGCGCTATGATAATGAGGGGCCGCAACACCAGGTGACGCTCACGAAGCCATATTACATGGGCATCACTGAGGTGACGCAGGCCCAGTACCAGATCATCATGGGTAACAACCCGAGCAAGTTCGCCGGTTCCGACCTCCCCGTCGAGCACGTCTCGTGGAATGATGCGGCGGAGTTCTGCGTGGCCCTGTCGGACATGACCGGGAGAATCGTCCGCCTGCCGACAGAAGCGGAGTGGGAATACGCATGTCGTGCGGGAACGACCACACGGTTCGGTTTCGGTGACTCCGATTCGCAGTTGAGCCAGTACGAATGGTACAAGGACAACAGCGGAGGTCAGACGCATCCAGTCGGACAGAAATCGCCCAATCCCTTCGGTCTCTTCGATATGCATGGCAATGTAATGGAGTGGTGCAATGATTGGCATGGTGAGTATTCGCAGGAAGCGGTGACAAACCCCACAGGCACGACTACTAAGACAAACCCCTCAGGCGCGACCGGTGGTTTTTATTGCATTGAGCGCGGCGGCAACTGGTACCTCGGTCCGGAGGTGTGCCGGTCCGCGTTTCGCGCCGGGGGCATTCCGGACTACCGGAGCAGCGGCACCGGATTCCGTGTTGTCCTGGACGTAAATTAAGTCTTTGCCTTCTATTGCGTGTGCCCTCTGCTCTTTCTTCATTTCCCTATGCCCTCACGAGCGCAGCGAGTGCGCCCAAAGAAGTCTAACTATGAAAACTCAATACACCGCATTTACGCTTCTGCTTGCCCTGTTTGCATGGACATCACTTATTCACGCCCAGGACAATACCACTCAGCTGCCAACTACACAGGGCCCTGCAGAGAAACAGGAACAGGCAAAGCCCGGCATCATTCCCGTGGTTCTCGATCTGAAGCGTCCCAGCGACACCGACATCCTCATGCTGCGCAACGGGGACACACTGACCGGTACAGTGCTCAACGAGAGTTTCAGTATCCGCACGTCCTACGCCCAGATCACACTGAATAGCCGGAAGATCGCCGGCATCGACCTGGAGGGTGGGGCCAACAACATCGAAGCCGTCGTGACGGTGAACAACAACCGCTTCAGCGGCTTTGTTGGTGATCCCGTCTTCGTCTTCAAACTCCAGGGTGGGGCCCGCATTGAGGTCCGCCGCGAGAAGGTGCTCAAGGTCGTCTTCCGCATACGCGAGGAGGAGCGCAAGGGGATTCCCCAGCGGCAGTTCTTCGTGTTGAACAACGCTGACTACTTCAGTGGCAAGGTCCTTAATGACTCAGTGCAGGTCGCCACAACCTATGCGCAGATTCCTGTGTCGATTGCCGACGTGGACAGCGTGGTCTTCATCGGCGGCAGGAACCCGCTGACCACCATCACGCTGCTTAACAAGAGCAAGGTGCAGGGCGTGCTGAGTACGGAAGACATCGAGGTCGATCTTGATGTCGGCGGGCGAATCAAGGTGTACCAGGACCGAATCGACACGATGTATTGTATTGAGGGCTATGTGCCGAACCAGTTTCTCGGCGGCATGCCATTTGTCAGCGGTCAGCAGGTGGCGCTGGACCTGGGGAATGACGTCAGGATGACGTTTGCCCTGATTCCTCCCGGCGAGTTCGTGATGGGTTCGCCTGCCAGTGAGGTGGGGCGCTCTGATGTTGAGGGGCCGCAACACCAGGTGACGCTCACGCAGCCGTATTACATGGGCATTACTGAGGTGACGCAGGCCCAGTACCAAACCATAATGGGTAACAACCCAAGCAAGTTCGTCGGTACCGCCCTCCCCGTCGAGCAGGTCTCATGGGATGATGCGACTGAGTTCTGCCGGGCCCTGGCGGATAAGACCGGGAGAATCGTCCGCCTGCCGACAGAAGCGGAGTGGGAATACGCATGTCGTGCGGGAACGACCACACGGTTCGGTTTCGGTGACTCCGATTCGCATTTGAGTCAGTATGCATGGTACGAGGACAACAGCGGAGCACAGACACACCCAGTTGGCCAGAAAGAGCCCAATGCCTTCGGTCTCTTCGATATGCATGGTAATGTGTGGGAGTGGTGTGCAGACTGGTACGCGGAAGCCTATCCCAGCAGTAGTCAGACGGATCCGACCGGTTCAGGCAGTGGTGACGCGCGCGTTCTGCGCGGTGGCAGCTGGAACTACAATCCAGACTACTGCAGATCAGCGAGTCGCGGCATGATCCCGCCTGACATCCAGGTCAACAACAGCGGATTCCGTGTTGTGCTGGACTTGAATTGAGATCTTATGCACGCTAAGGGAGGCAAACATACTGCGGGAGCGATGGCGGATCCAGTATAACACGACATGGCCGGCCAGTTCGCTAGGGTACCAGCCGCAACCAAACTGGTTCGATGGCCTTCAGGTTGCTCACCCCTCCCTGGACCGCTGAACCGCATGCCGTCGTGCTGCGGTGCGATGAAATCAGTGATGTGACCGTTTGATACGATGCTATCCAGTCCTCCGAAGGGCAGGGGAGCGAGTTTGACAATCAAATACATAATCCCGCGTCCGAGGTGACGTGTTTTGCAACCAGTATCTACTGGTTTCTGCCCTCTCTACCGCCGTTTTTCGCGTAGAAACGCCGGTAGTTGACAAGGCCTGCAACGTTTGCTAAGGTGGCGTAAGTGCCTACGAGACTAGGAGTTTGTGGCGATTTCGTGACTGAACAAAGGGGTCCTGGGGGTCTGAAGGTCGCAGGTTCGAATCCTGTCACCCCGATCGAAACAGCCGCCGTTCCCACGGCGGTTTTCAATGGAGCAGGAGAGAGTAGAGCGTCCGAGCCGGGCGTTCGGTTGCTTCGCGCGTACGGAGCGTCAGAAGGTGCATCGTCCGCCCTCCGGGCGGCGGGTGTCGCGGGGCGCAATCCTCTTCCGGCGGCTAAGGCCGCCGGCTACGTTCGTGCGCCCTGGCGGGCGATGAAGAGAGAGCGTGAGTGACAATCGGGAGATTGGCGATCCGGTGGAAGAGACCCGGACAATCCGCTGCGCGGCTTATCCGGCTTGGATCGGGTAGGGCGTGACATCTTGCGGGCATGGCATGATGCTCGCGCATCATCATCCCACCACCACCACCCCGGCAGAGTCGGGGGGCTAACCGGTGCTGCGAGAGTCGTTCAGCGTTCCCAACGCCAGTTGGCGTTCGTCCCGTCGACCTCTGCGTCACTCCGCAAGACAAAGCCATCGCCCATGCGCTCGTAGCGTATTGGGCGGCCGTCGTAGGGGTCAATCGGGGTTTTGTAAGTCGCAGGATCGGGATACTCGCCGTGTTCGCTCTTATATCCACGGAGTTCGAATGCGAGGCATGCGAGGGCAGACATGGAAGCGGCGCAGTTGCTGAAGCTGACCGCTCGCTCAGGGTCAGGGGCAAGCGACCAAGCAAGTGTGTCGATGAGTAATGGCGGATCGGGCGGATTCTCGGCGACCTCGTGGTACGGTTGCCCACACCATTCGGCTCGCTGCTGCACAACGTTCAGGAATGCAACAATCTGCTGCTCCATTCTCCAATCAAACAGTTCTCCACGCTTCGGCCTGGTCGTGTTGAGGGTCAGATCGCGGACGGTCTGTTGACTCGCATCGAGCCACTGGCCTTGCTCCTTGAGCCTGTCTTCTAACGATTGCCATGCGGCAGCATCAAGCCAGATATGACTCAGCCCGTTCATGCCTTCGAATAGACTGGCCTGCCTCACATCCTCGCGCCACTCCCGGTCTTCAAGGAGCAGGGCGATCTGGGAAGGCGGCATCGCATCGCGAGTGAAGAGTGACTCCACGTCTTGAAGTAATTCAATGGTGATCATGGCATCAACCATGGCACACCACCACGATCTATCGCGCGACAGGTGACGTGCTAACAACAGCCCATCCTCCAGAGACTCAACGGCTGCCATGCGATCGCCATCGAGCGCCGAGAACCGTGCTTCAGCCCTGAGCAACTCGGCCGCCAGTCGGCCGGGAGATGCATAGGAGAGTACGGTGACGAGGCCTGATGGATACTCAATCTCCCAGTCGCAGGCCGGTCGGCGAGCCGCACGGCGGATGTCGGCCATGGTTGCGGCATGGTCTGCCAGCATGCTGCGCATGAAGTCGTCATCGGTTCCCTGCAGAATCAACTCGCCTTGCTTGAGCGTGAACTCCTGCAGGACGGCGAATGCACGACGGTAGAGACGCGCAGCGTTTTGCTCCGGGTCGATCGGCTGCTGCATCGCACGGTATTCGCTGATATCAATCGCCCCTCCATCCTCGCTCCATGCTTCCAAGGCTGACCGGAGCTCGGTTGGCTCTCGCAGAAACTTTGAAGCGGCGGCCTGGCTCGGGTCATCACGGCTGCATGCCCCCACTGGAAGGAGCACCAGGATGAGAACTGCAATGCTGCGTGTCGCGACTCCCCCATGCCGGAGCATGCCGAGACGCATTCTGGGAAGTATGTTCATCGTATACCCGATCTGAAGCAGGTGTTGGAGGTCTCTCGAATCGATCTCATGTACCAGGTGGCCAGCATGAGGGGGATTCGAGGTATTATGCTCAGATTATGCTGGCGGAGGAGCCGCATCGGAACTCGCTTTCCCGTTCATGTCTTGCGCACCGAGGAGCAAGACACGATACAGCCGAATAGCAGCGACTGCTCGCCCAATACTATAATGGAAGTCCATATTGAGTCCATGTGCCCTGCGCAGGGGGCATCAAGCAGCGAGCGCAGAATCATGAATCGTCTGCATTACTGGATCATCGTTGTTGGGGTTGTGTGCGTCGGGATTAATGTGGATGTGAACAACTGGGAACTGTTCCCAACGTGCTTCGGTTATGCGATGATTGGGATCGCAGTCTGGAATCTGCGTGACGAGGATGTCATCTTCAAGTATGCATCAATACCGGCTGCACTGCTGGCGCTACTGGCATTGCCGGTGTTTCTGAAGGGTGGGATGCCACTGGGGGCCGAGGAGTCGCCGGCATTCGCTGCCTATGACTCCATTGTGTTTTACCCGTACACGGTCATGCACATCCTCCTGTTTGCCGGGATTGCAGCAGCCATTGCGCGCCTGGCAAGTCGGTGGAATGAGGAACCGCTGTGTCGCCTGGCAATCACGGCCGGAGCATGTGCAGTTCTGTTCGAGATCCCCCGCTTCTTTCTGCCTTTTCCATCACGGCCCTACTATGTTGCCTTCTTCCTCTGCACGAGTCTGTCCATGCTGCTGGTCGGAATCAGCGCTGCCACGGCGGCCCGGAAGTTTCCCTGAGTGATTCTGCTTGCCCTGTCGGGTGGACATGAAGGGAGGAGGAGGAAGAGACGGACACGGGTGGCCCTCGCCGCTGTCACGACTCGTACCAGCTGTGCCACCCTTGACTCCGATGACTGGAACAGCGTTTCACTGAATCCCGGCCTGCGCCAGTATGTCTGCTCGACTGACGGCTCCGAATTCGCCTCTTCCTCCCCCTGGCATCAGACACAGATAATGCGCCTGTGGACCCTGTTTACCGGCACTCTCCTTGCCCGGAGGCGTACACTTATCATAATTGCCCGTGTACGTCGTTCAGGATTTCATGCTGAAAGCGAATCATGTACGTGTTCATCGCCGCGACCTGGAACGTGGTTGTCTCCATCTGGCCGATGGCATTCCTGGCGGTCGGCTACTTCTTCGGGCGGAAGGCTCTGTACGACCACATTCGAGAGCGGCTCAACGACGAACAGTCACGGCACCAGTATGCAGCGGAGCTTCGTGAGGATCGCTTCCTGCATGCGTTGCAAGGTCGGCGCTATGGTGAAGAGGATTATCGTCGCAGGCTGAGCGGCCTGTTAGACCGGCTTGACACCCACCTCGGCAAGAGGCTGTTTCTCAGCCCACGAGGTTTTATCATCTGCGTCAGCGTCGCCTTGATA
Organism: Planctomycetota bacterium; assembly: GCA_013112555.1. Classification (GTDB taxonomy): domain Bacteria; phylum Planctomycetota; class Phycisphaerae; order Phycisphaerales; family UBA5793; genus PNC21. The sequence continues at coordinate 406,083 of JABFGK010000002.1, forward strand.
TACGGCAATCTCTTTGTGCTGCTTTCGTGGCTGTTTGGTTTCCGGGCTTCCGGTGAGGTACTCGACATTCTGCCGATCGGGTGGGAGTGGTGGAAGCGTGCCGTGCTCGTCATCCTTCTGGCTGTCGAAGGCATCCTCTCATATCACCTGTGCCTCCGAGCGCTGCAACACCCGAGCAAACTGTGGAAGATTGGGTATTGGTTCGCCATGTGCGTGTGCGCGTACCTTTCGATCGCACTGGCGCACACACTTACGACCGGCATATTCAGATTCTTTCGACCCGGCATGGATCATTACTCATTCGCCGTTCTGCTGCTTGCGTATGGGGCCGCATATTCGGGCTGCATGATGGCCGCGCTGCGGCACCAGGCGCGATGGTGGGTCCTGGTGGGGCTCTTTGTTTTGCTGACCGCCATCTCGGGTGCTTCAGCGTTTGCAGATGGCGTGAGTGGTCCGCATGACCAATTCACGGTTTTGCTGATACTGGTGCTCCCGATGACGAATGCGGTGTTCGATTGGCCATCGTGGGGAATCTCGCGCTGGCTGATGCGTGCGTTGGCAGCGCGACAGGCCACCCTGCGCCGTCTCAGCATTCACATACTCATCGACCTCTGTGCGGCTTTGGTGTTGGCCATCGGGATTGCGGCCGCCATGCCGGTCGTCGTTGGGCTTGCGCGAGTCGGGATTCCGGTGCTTGATGTGCTCGACAACCTGAGGAATGACCCGTGGGGTGACGGGCTGTGGATCACGTTGATGGTGTTGAGCACGTTTTTTCCCACGCTGCTCCACATACTCGCGATTCTGGCCAGCGCGCTGCTGTGTCGTTTCCCTGAATCAGTCCGGCGCGCCAACGCCGATAAACTGCAGCCGCATAGTGCGATTATCAGCGTCGCTGCTGTCCGGACCGAGCCCTCGGCACCGAGCATGCGCGATCTGGATGATGTCGCCCGATTCCTGACGTTTCGCTGCTTCTTTGCCTTCGCAGTCGCCATCCTCATCGGCGCCTTTGTGCTCATTTCTGTTCAGACCGGGCTGCGTCCCGTGGGAGCACTGCTGTGCGATCTGGCACATACCAGTGCACGGCTCACAGAGACTGAGGACTCATCACGCATCAGGGCCAAGTTCCTGGTCGTTCGAGCAGAGGACCTCCTGCTGGAGCTGGATCGCCCGGAAGACGCCCTTGAAACAGCAGCGTACGCACGCACACTCGCTCCGAGTCTGCCCACCGCAAACGAAGCGGTCGCCGTTATCCTCAACCATCTCGGGCGGCATGATGAAGCGCTGGCTGTCTGTGATCAGGCCCTGCTTCTCATACCGGACGCCCCCGAAGTACACCTGGCACGCGGACAGACCCTGCATAACTTGGGGAGGCTCAAGGAAGCGCTTCGGAACAAAAGGAAGGCGTTGTCGCTTGATCCGAACCGCGCCGGTGCCCATTACAGCCTTTCCGTGACATTACATGAGCTGGGCGAGTATGACGAGGCCCTCACTGAAGTGACGCAAGCGATTTCGCTCGAGCCCGGGATCGGGTCGTACTACCATGGGTATGGCATCACCCTCGATGCATTGGCACGATATCAGGAAGCAGACGATGCGTATGCCACCGCTATCAGGCTGGCTCCCCGGCGGGCAGAGTACTATCACAGTCTCGCTGTTCATTTGACTGACACGCAAAGGGCCAAGGAAGCGCTGGCCCCTCTCAGACGTGCACTCAGACTGGAACCGGACAATGCACGCTTCCACTCAACGCTCGGAGTCGCGCTGCATGACTTGGAGCGCTATGAGGAAGCGCTGGCGGAGAAAACCAGGGCCATGGCGATCGAACCGGAGAATGCTCGATACCACCGCGAGCGCAGCGCCACGCTCCATGTGATGGGCCGTGCTGAGGAGGCACTGGCCGAATCCGACCGCGCCGTTGAACTCGATCCCGACAATGCCCTGTCCTACTATGGCCGCGGAGTCATCTTGCAGGACTTGGAACGCTATGACGAGGCACTGGCAGCCAAGAATCGTGCCATCACGCTCGATCCGCAAGATGCAGCGTCGCACCATTCCCGCAGTATTACATTACAGTCAATGGGGCGTTACGTCGAGGCTGTTTCAGCGTCGGATACAGCAATCGAACTCAGTCCGGACAACGCGCTCTACCACGACTGCCGCGGGAGCGCTCTGCATGATCTCGAGCAGTATGACGAGGCGTTGGCAGCAAAGTCTCGTGCGGTCGCTATTGACTCGGAAGATGCTGGCTTATACCACTCCCGCTGCATCACACTGTATGAAATGAACCGTCTTGAAGAGGCACTCGTTGACTCGGACACCGCCTTAGAGCTCGATCCTGACACCGCCCAGTATCACTACGCACGCGGCGTCATCTTGCAGGACTTGGAACGCTATGAGGAGGCACTCGCAGCCAAGACCCGTGCGACAGCGATCGAGCCGCAGAACGCGAAGTACCACAGCACCCGCGGCGCGACGCTCTTTCGGTTGGCTCGCTACGAGGAAGCACTGCAGGAAGCGGATACGGCAGCGCAACTCGCGCCTGAGTATGCCATGTACCACTACAATCTAGGCGAAACGCTCCAAGCGCTCGAACGCTATGACGAAGCACTCGAGGCACTCCGGGAGGCGATCCGGTTGGACGCAACCGATCCGGACTTTTATTATCGAGCAGGCCTCGTTCTCGACCGCATGGGACGCTATGCAGAGGCGCTGGCTGAAGTTGATGCGTCATTGGAACTTGATCCTGATAACACAGCCTCCATTGTACTGCGAGAACAGATTCTGGCACATCTCGATAATGGGTGACGGTTTGCCGAACACCGCGCACGCGCATGTGCCGGTACCGGAACCCCCTTACTCGTGCATGGTACTGCCACGGCGGCCCGGAAGTTTCCCTGAGTGATGGTGTGTGCAATGTCAGGCGGGGATGAAGGGAAGGGAGGGGAGGAGGAGAGCCCCGCTTGCTGCCTGCGCGCGGATCGTTGGAAGGTGCATCGTCCGCCCTCCGGGCGGTGGGTGCCGCGGGGCGCGTGCCTGTCCAGCGGCTGAAGCCGCCGGCTACGTTCGTGCGCCCTGACGGGCGAGGGAGTGGAGCCGCCCGCTCCCTCACGGTCGCGGCTCGTCGATCCAATCACTCACGGGCAAGGCATGATGCGTGCGGATCATCATCCACCACCACCACCACCGGTAGAGCCGGGGGCTAACAAGTGCTGCGAGAGAGAGGATGGATTCCCGCCTGGGCCGGGATGGCGGGGGGGCGAACACAGCCTATGTTCGAGGCTACTCAACGCGCATGTCTGACAGGTAGAGTGTGCGATCCTCCCTGACTCGACGCTGCGTCCCGGTAATGATGCGCACGCGGACGGTCGGGTCAGGCAGGCTCGTATCGAACGTCAGGGCTACAAAGCTCCGGCCGTCGCCGCGCGTGATACCCGAGGAGATGATCTCGTAGAGCGTGTACCCGCCCGTTTCCTCTTTCGGGTGCTCGTCAATCAGGCTGAAGTGCAGATCGCCCGACAGGTAGATCACGCCTTCGATGCGGTTGTCCATGATCGTGCGGTAGAGCCGTTCTCGCGAAAAGTCATACAGGCTCCATCCATCACTCGGGCTGATCTGCAATGTGCTGCCGGAGACAATGACCTTGAACGTCGCCGTGGAAGCGAGCAGGCGCTCCTCAAACCACGCAAACTGCGCATCGCCCAGCATGCGCTTGCTGTCGTTATTGGGGGCACTGTTCGGCGAGCGGTGGTACCGACCATCGAGGACGAAGAAGTCGACATCGGCCCAACTGAACTCGAAGAATGCGCCCGGTACCGGGGCGCCGACGGCCTCGGGATTCTCCCACACCTCGAGAAAGGCGCGCAGGGAGTTCTCTTTGCCCGGGAGTGTCCCGTCGGAGTCGTTGGGGCCGTAGTCGTGATCATCCCAGATGGCATAGGTGGGTGTGTTGGCGATCACTTGTGCAAACTCGGGGACCTGCCGATAGTTCATGTGATGGTCCCAAATGATGTCGTGGTTGCTCGTGTTGGAATACACAGCATCGCCGACGAGCAACTGAAAAGATGGATCGACCAGCCCGACATAGTTCCAGGATGATTGATCCTGGTCCCTGATATCCATACATGATGCGAAAGTCATGGTGAACTCGGTCGGCACTCCAGCCGGCGGGGCGGTCCGGAAGGTGCCGCCGCGATGGTCCGGCAGCGCTCCCTGGGGCGCGACCTGGTAGTTGTACTGTGTGTCCGGGGCGAGCCCGTCGATCGTGATTGAGGCAACATAGTTCCGGCCGGGATCGGGGGAGAAGGGCGCGATCTGTCTGGCTGCCGGGTCGCCGACCGGCCAGATGGCGACCCACATCGTGGTGCCAGGGCCGGGATAGGTCCAGATCGTCGCCTCCGACTCGGCGACACGGCCGATCATGGGACCAATGAAATCAAGCCCTTGAATCCCCTGAGCCCGGACCGGGGATGACGCGGCCGAGATGAGGATACAGGCCAGGGCCACCATCAGACCTGTTTTCGCGTCACACCAGCGACGATTCACGTCATTGCACAGAATACGGCACTTCATTTGGTTCCTCTCAATCAAACCCGATTCGACGTCTCCCACTGGGATTCGCCGGGCTCGCCCTCATGCCGGCCATCCTGCAGACACGTTGCCGGAGTACTGTGAGAAAGGAAAACGGGCCTGCCCGACACTGGTTCGAGCAGGCCCGTCTGTTTGCATGTCCATCAGCACGTCGCGCAGTCAGTAGACCGGTGTCAACCGAGCCGGCGACGACTGATCATGGTGCGATCGAAATTTTATATCTCGACCACGCCGGACTTCTCGCATGTGGTGCGATTGAGAGCCTGGACCTTCACGCGGCCACAGGCACCCTCCGGAACGCGACCCGAAGCGCAGTATGAGCCATCGGCACCGGCGCTCCCGGAGCCGGCAACGGACGGGCTGGCGAGGTCCGTGAACAGGCTGGGGCAACCGGGGACGGGGCCGGCGCTGCCATAGTTGAACGAGTAGATGATGACGATCTTGTCACCCTCAGAAGCGCCGGTTGCGCAGGCTTCCATCGTGCCCGGGCAATCGCCAATCACGTCCAAGGCGAACCCGCCACCGCTGCCGCCCAGCAGCTGGAAGCACTGGTCGCCGACACCGGTGTGGAACGAGAACGAGGAGCCGGAGAACTGGGCCATCGTGCCGTCACCCGGTGTGTGGAGGGAGGTCTGGCCGGCCTCGAAGCCGTCACCTGACATGCCCCACCAGTAGGTCACGCCGGCAGACTGGGCAATGGCGGGGAAGGACATGGTAACCTTGTACAGTGCGCCGTCGGGCTCCCAGGAATCAACACCCTGGCTGAAGCGCTCGATCTCGGCACCCGGGTTGCCGGCACCGTCGTCCACCAGAACCTTGATCGTGCAGTTCCCGCTCGGCCCGCTGATACAGGTCCAGATGATCATCTGGGTCACTTCAACGTCGGAAGCGAACGTCACCTGCTCAGCGAAATTCTGAGATTCTGTGTAATTGGACCAGCAGCCACCATCGCTACCGGTGCTCGGGCCCTGGTCGAAAAGGACGTCTTGTCCCATTGCCAGGGAAGCGGACGCGAGCACAGCAGCACCAAAAATCAGACTCGTACGCAGTTTCATACTTCTCTCCTTCAGAAGACGAATAAGAAAGGATACCAACGTGGGCTGACGAACGTCTGCCCTGCCGCTGGACTCAATCGATGCCAGCATACCAAAATACCGCGGGGCCGCAACCGTGAAATCGAGCGCGTCGAGCATGTATTTCTGGTTGCAGTGTTAATTTAGGCAGCCTACCGGCGTATAGGCTCTGTAAATGCATCGTTTATATCAGTCAATCGCCATATTTTGTGGCAACTAGTACGGGTACCACATGGGAGTCCGATCCGTCAACAGCTCTGGCCCATTCGGCTTTGATGACGGATGTGACAAATCTGGACTATTGGATCAAGTCTGAGAAGAGCACGTATTGGATGATCACACACACGGACCGAGACGGTCCTCAGCGCAGTCACGGCCGAAGAGGACTCCAGAGTCGGCTTTGTTGCACCGTGACATCCAGGGACCGCTTTACGAATTTGATAACGGTCGGATCATCGTCCAGTGGCACGAACCCCGGCGGTAGTCGGCAGAGGGTGAGCCGACGAAGGCACCTGGTGCCGCGGGGAATGCCAGTCGTGATTCATTGTTGTGCAGCCGTTCGGTCCATCCACTGTTCAATGCACTTCAGCAGCGCTGCTTTTGAGATCGGTTTGCTTTGATAGTCATTGCACCCGGCCTCTATGCACTTCTCGCGCTCGCCGCTCATGACATGAGCGGTGAGGGCAATGATGGGCAGGTCGTAGCCGGCTTCGCGCAATGCCGCAGCAGCCTGGTAGCCGTTCATGACGGGCATCTGCATGTCCATGAGTATCACGTCATACGGCCTGCCGTCGTACCAACGAGCGGCCGCCTTCTCCTTGCCGATCAGCCCGTTCTCCGCCATGTCAACGAGATATCCCTGTCGGCGCAGGATGAACGAGATCAGACGCTGGTTATCCGGCCCGTCCTCAACCAGAAGGATGGAACCTTCGTGTGACGCAGTGGTCCCGTCCTGATCCCGGGACTTCACTCCGGCAGCCTCCTCGCTCTCGTCGGAGTACCGTTGCTCCATTGCTTCACGCACGTTTGTGATAAGCCTCGTGTCGGTTACATCGACTTCATTGAGTGTCACGACGAAGGACGTTCCCTCGCCCGGCACGCTGGAAACGGAGATTGTCCCCCCGAGTTGCTCAGCCAGCCGCTGGCAAATTGCCAGGCCAAGCCCGGTCCCGCCGTATTGCCGTGTCGTTGAGACATCGGCCTGCACAAACGGTTTGAAGACGTGCTGCACCTGTTCGGGCGTCATCCCGATCCCCGTGTCGATGACCTCGATTTGCAGGCGCGCCTTTGTTGCCGTCGGCCCTTCGTCTGTCTTGGCCATACGCAGGACAATACGAATACCGCCGTCATCACAGAACTTGATTGAGTTGGAGATGAGATTCAGGAGGATCTGCTTCAGGCGATAGACGTCAGTGCGTACTTCGGCCGGGAGCGGCAAGCCATATTCCACATCAAGTGACAGGTTTTTCTCCTGCGCCCGAACGCGCATCATGGAGACGGTCTCGGCCACGATGGCACAGATGGACGCCGGCTCCAGGTTGATCTGGGCCTTGCCTGCCTCAAGTTTCGAATAGTCGAGAATGTCGTTGATCACGCACAGCAGGTGAGCGCCGTTTCTTCGAATCGCTTCGAGCGCCTCGCGGTCATCCTGAAACTCCCAGTCGCGCTCGCCAAGCAGGTCTGCATAGCCGAGAATGGCGGTCATGGGTGTGCGGATCTCGTGGCTCATGTTGGCCAGGAATGCCGACTTCGCTGCCGCTGCCTCTCTTGCATCATCGAGCGCATGCTCAAGACTGTCTGCAATAACATTGACGTGATGGGAGAACTCACCAAACTCATCGTTCGTTGTAATATCCAGTCTGGCTGACGTATCCCCTTCCGAAACGCGCAGCGCACATTCGCTGACCATCCGGAGTCGTCGGTGCATGTACGTCAACAGCACCGAGTTCGCCACAATGAGAGACGCCCCGAGGAAGATCACAACGCTGAGCGCCGCCATCGTCCCGCGCTTCGCATCGGCACGAAGCGATGTGATCCGACCTGTAATACTCCTGCTGGTGCTGCCGCAGGCATTTGTTGCTGTGGACATTGCGGTCAGAACGGCACTGCGAACCTCGTCCTGAAGGAACCGGCGACTGTCACGGGCCGGATCGCCGACGTTGTCGGAGTGCAGGTAGACATGGGCGGTATGAAGCCGTTGTGATTGTTCAAGACAGAGATTGGCGGTCGGTTCCAAGATTGGGCGAAGCGGGCCTTCAATGCTGGCAATCCTGACCAGATTATCCGTTGCCTCAAGTAGTGCAGGCATTGGATCGACGGTGTTGTCTCTCCGCGAATCCTCGCTGAGCAGCATGTCCACCAGGTGGGCGCTGGTCAGCGCGTATTGGGATGTCAAGTCGATGAGCGCATCGTCGGCCTGCATGGCCGGCTCAATGTGGAGGCTCAGTTCATGTCGAAACTCGCTGTGGTTGTGGACAATGGTACAGACCAGCGCGCCCAAAATAGCAAGATTGAGCACGAAGAGCGTTCGGCGAAGAGCGGTGTAACTCACACTCATGGATCACGACTATTCAAGCGTCAGGAAGATTCGGTCAAAGACATCGCCACTCCGAAACAGCGGTTGGCTCCACCGGGGGTCGGGAGGGGTGCCGGCCATCTCGTAACATGAGACGCCCAGCAGGTAGGACCCTCCGGACTCCAGTTGCACATCATCCGAGTGATCGGTGTTGAGGGCCCTGGAAAAACTCAACAGTCCAGCGGCCGTCTTCCCAACACCCTTTTGCCTGAACGTCGGCCCGACTTCCCTCCGGTTCACGAGCAATGAAGCGTTCAATGGCATCCCCCTGGAAACCGGTCGGCAGTGATTCTCCGTATGCTGACCGACCTGAATCACCTTGCCGTCTCAGGTACACAAAGCGCCCATCATCAGTCAGAAACCGATATGAGTCGGATGTTTCCTCGAGTTGAAACTCCTGGGTCTTATCATCGGCGTACCCCGAGGGGTTGGTACGGCATGCCTTCCAGAACCAGATATCTGCCCGGTGGGGTATGCCGGCATGAATTGATAGATTCGCATCTGTGCCGTCCAGTGACCATTTGACAACAAAGCCGTCTTCTCGGTCACATCCTTGTACATACACACGTTGCGCCCGGTCCCACATCCAGGTCTTATGTGAGACTGACATGGTGGGGTCCGGATACGTTGCCAGGATGTAGATGTGGGTGTCCGTGTGGACCGACTGCAGCGTCACCTCGCGCTGCGAGATCCGGTCGAGTGTGGTCACCCCAGCACACGCTAACCAGCAGGCATCGCCTGCTTTGCCATCGATCAGCGGGGGTGTTGTTGTCTGCACACTCGCCAGGTGAATGTCAGAAGGCGGGCGCAGCGGGTTCGCAATGACGACATACTCATTCTCGGCCCACGGGTGAGGAATGTCAGCCGGCACGAGACCGGGCGCCAGCGGTGTGGATCGCACTGCCGTTCCGGGCTCGACTGCCTCAGATGCCTCACCGGTGCCGGCAGTCGCCGATGCAGCCAACGAGTGCGGGCGGGCCGGCGGGCTGGTGCTCTCATCATCCGACGCATCCCCGCAACCGGTCATGACGACCAGAACGGCCCCCGTGAAGGTTGCTGCACACACCAGGCAGAGTCTGGATGCGCTGGGACCACCGATGTGTTTGCACATGCTGACTGCTCTGATCGAACCAAAGAGCCGATTGTGATTCATGACTCAGAATCCCCACTTCTTTACGTATTCCTTGCAAACAATGATGTCTGCGCCTGCACGCTCATCTGTGACCGTATTGACGATGGATTACTCCAGTATCGTCGAAGGCACCTCGCTCCTTGACGACTTCGATCTGCAGAGGCCCAGTCGAAGGGGGCGGAGGCCAAAAACCCCGATCAGGACTGTCCTTATGGGCAACATCTGTGAATCCTGCCCCTGTTCTGTGCTGGCCAGGAGGCGTTTCCAGCAAGTGAGTGAGCAACTCAGAATGGCACCGTGCGCCTGACAGCGGGCTGTGCACCCGTCGCTGGGCCGGTTTCGTCGGCAATCCGGCAGAATTGGCAAAACGAGGGCTCACCGCTACACTGTGCCGCTGTGACAAACTACGAAACGACCAACCTGCATGTCATCCGGATGTGGTGCGAATCCAACGGGTATTGGCCCGGTCACGTCCCGGGTGATCCGTCGAGAATCCGCATCGGCGGGGCTGAGTTCGCCCCTCCTGAGTCGCTGGAACTCATGGACTGGGAGGACTGGTACGCCCAGTTCCAGAATCGACGTCTCAAGTTCGTCTATGACCCCACCCAATCGTGGTTTGACCTGCAGTCCCGCAACGTGCGCCCGGACTAGCCATCCCTCGTTGTGCCGACCTGGGAGACATGGGATGGCATGACCGGTCTGCCCGTGGTCAGGTCGATCCCGCAGACAGCCAGGACACGGCGTACCATTGAGCGGCCAGATATCCGGTTGATCGCACACTTATGCTCGGGTGGACATACGCAGATATCCCGTTCCTGGTGACGCTGCCGATCCTGTTGGTTGCTTCGGCATTCTTCAGCGGGTCGGAGACGGCCTACTTTGGGCTGCGCGGACATGAACGTGTGATACTGCGGCGCCGATCCGATGCGCCGGCCCGACTGGCGCGACGGCTGCTGGGACAACCTCAGATGTTGCTGATCACGCTGATGCTGGGCAATATGCTGGCCAACGTGTTGTTCTTCGTCGTCTCCTCGGTGCTGTTACTGCGCCAGCAGGCGCCGGCCCTGATCGTGGCTGCCTCCTCACTTGCGTTTCTGATCATCCTGATCGTGACCGCTGAAGTGGTCCCGAAACTCATTGCGACGCGGATTACCGTCGGCTGGATCAGCCTCAGTGCCGTCCCGATCTCGGTTCTGCACGGGGTCCTGGCACCGATCCGTGTGGTGCTCGGCTCGTTTGTGATCGCCCCACTCCTGCGACTGGTTGCCCCCCCTTCTGCCCATCGATCGTCGCTGAGTACGGCCGATCTTGCGTCGCTGCTCGACCTGTCGACTGAGAGCGGCGTCATCAATGACGAAGAAGGGCCGCTGCTCGGTGCCATTGTCGTCCTCGGATCACTCAAGGTGCGCGACATCATGACCCCGCGCGTGCATATGCAGGCGGTGTCGATTGATGAGCCGCGCGAGGTGGTCATCCGCAAGCTGTCCGAGGCCGGCGATCGGATTCGGCTGCCCGTGTATGAAGGGCAGATCGACCGCGTGGTCGGGATGCTCGATATCAAGGAGTTTCTGTTACACGAAGCAGAACAGACCCCGCGCGAAGCCCTCATTGAGCCGACCTATGTTCCGGAGCAAGCGACGCTGGACCATCTCGTATCTCACTTCAGAACGACACATTCGAAGGCTGCCATGGTCGTTGATGAGTATGGGCAGACCGCGGGCGTCGTGACGCTCGACGATCTGGTCGATGCGTTGGCACGAGGCAGTGCCCCGGCCGCCGCCACCGGGAACGTGCCGGCTGACGGCGATGCCCCGGAATCGATTCGCCGAATCGCGCCGGGCCAATGGGAGATAAACGGGAATCTCAGTATTCACGCGTTATCCGATGCATTTGACATTCACTTTCAGCGCAGCAAGGCCTCCACCGTCGGCGGGCTGATTCACGAGCAACTGGGCCGGCTGGCCGAGCCGGGGGATTCCATCGACCTGAACGGGGCCATCCTGACGGTCGTGACAATCAGCGGGACGCGGATCGAAACGGCACGATTGGATGTGCCCGAACCATGAGCCATGCACCCGGAATCATCTTCGGAATGCTCGCAGCCTGGGCCCTGGCGGCCGCCGGGACGACCGCGATCGAACCGGACCCGGCACCGGTGTCAATTCTGCTTGTTTTGTATGTCAGTCTGACCGTGGTCGGGCTGCTCGGATCCATGGCGTTCTCGGGACTCGAGACGGCCACCTATGCGATGAGCCGACTTCGCCTGCTCGTGCGCATGAGCCGCGGCGATGCTGCAGCCGCCCGCCTGCACCATGAAATCATCAATCGACGCCGCCTGCTCTCCACGCTCCTGATCGGGAACAACATCGCGAACTTCATGCTTTCCTTCGGCATCACGAGTATTCTGACACAGGTGATCGGCCTGGGCGATTGGAGTTCGGTCGTGATCCAGGCAGCGATATTAACGCCCCTGCTCTTCGTCGTTGGGGAAACACTCCCGAAGGAGTACGGGCGCAGTCACGCAAACGTGCTCGTCTATCGGACCGCAGGGCTCCTGCGCGGATTCCGGATTTTCAGTACCTGCATCGGGCTCCTGCCGCTCGTGTACTGGCTCGGCGAGGGCATCGTGATTCTGACGGCCTCCCGTCAGGCACGCAAGGTGGCGTCGGCTCGTGCTCGCATGGTGTCATTGTTTGAGGAAGGGGTGGGCTACGGCATCCTGACCGAACAGCAATCGTCCCTGATCGAGCGTGCCCTGGCCATGCGCGATATGACCGTCATGGATGAACTGATCCCGTGGGCCAAGGTCGTCACCGTGCCGGAGCAGGCCACGCCACAGGAGTTGCACCGTATTACATCAAGGTACAGTTACACCCGGTATCCGGTCGTTGATTCAACCGGGTCAGTGATTGGTATTATGACGTTGTTAGACATGCTGGCCGCCGAGCGTGAGACGAGCAGGTCGGAGACCGCCGGGACACCCGCTCCAGTGCCTGCACCGCCGCTGATTCTGGAGGTTCGTCTTCCGATCCAGCAGGCCCTGGCAGCGATGCGCGAAGCGGGCGTCACGCTGGCAATTGTCGCCAACACAGACGCGGGGACCAGTTCCGGCACGACCGGCAAGCCGATTGGCATTGTGACCACCAAAGATCTTGTGGAGCCGCTGATTGGCGATATCGCAGCCGGGTGATTCGTCCGACGAGCCGCGCGCGTCAGCAAGCGGGCAGCTCCGGGAAACGACTACCGGGGAGGAAGCGGCCATCGTCTCTTCCCAGCGCGCCACCCTATAGAGACCGCACCGACAACACACAGCACGATGAGCACGTCAAGGCCGGCGGCCGGCCAATTCACGACAAGATGCGGATACGCATGGCCCGGCCGTGCATCGAGAATGACAATACTGCCGCCCTGCACCACGGATGCCTCGATCAGTGACACTGCTTCATCATTCGCGAACGCGCACGACCTAACAGGCCAGCCGCGGGCCGACTCAAACGCTTTCTGAAAGTACTGCTCTTCGAAGACGAGGCTCCCGCCGCGCGCGGGATGACATTCCACCACACAAGCAGACCGGCGACCCCGATGATGACAATGCAGATACAAGCGCGCGGGACGAACTGATTACGCCCATTGTGCATGACGTCACTCGTTCAGCTTCGCCCGCCGGGGCCACGCCACCACTGCCGGCGCGCCTCTGTGACGGGCGTGCTTTTACGAAGTCGCAGCAACTTCCGCCACGACACCCCCCTGCACCACCTCGACCGGCGGGGGAACTTCAGCCCCTACCTCGGGGATGGTACCGGCGATCGCATCAAACTCGGACAAGGTGGATGCATCGTCGGAGCAGATGACGGCCTTGAGTTTGGCAAACTCCGGCATCCGCGAACCCATCCAGTACTTCAGGAGAGGCACGCGCGAGGCATCGGCTTCGGCATGATCAGTCAGAATCACAGCGCCGAGCAGAATCGTGCCCATGTCAACGATGCGACGGGCATAGAGCCGGCGATAGTCCCCATCGCGGCCGTCCTTGATGAACTCAGCCACTTCGGTCAGCTCGCCGGATGCATCTCGAATCTGCTGCACGGCCTCTGCGACAAACGGATCGCTCCAATTCGTGCGGTCTCCGAGGATCATGTCAATGACGCTGTGCACGGTGCCGCCCAGTACGCCGCCGACGGCTGCCACGATCTGCAACTGTGAGGTGCCTTCGTAAATGCTCGTGATGCGGCTGTCGCGCCAGAGCCGTTCGAGTGGATGATCATGCATGTACCCGGAGCCGCCCATGACGCTGATGGCCGTGTGGGCTACCCGCGTACTCATTTCAGACGCCCAATACTTGGCGATCGGGGTCATCATCCCATTGATCCGCCTGAACTCACGGGCCTCGTTCTTGAGTCGCTTGATTTCGTCCTTGTCGGTGGCCGTTGCCTGTGCCTTGCGGATTCCGTTGTCCTTGTCAACGCAGTAGCTCGCAAAGTACGTCAGCGCACGGACTGCCTGCAACTCAGCACTCATTTCTACGAGCATTTCCTTGACGGCCGGGAACGTGTCGATGGTCGTGCCGAACTGCATGCGTTTGCTCGCATACTCGCGGGCAAAGCGATAGGCCGCCTCACCGATGCCGAGTGCCTGGGCGGCGACCCCCATGCGCGCCCCGTACATGAGAGCCATGACATACTTGATCAATCCCTGCTGTCGCTCGCCGACGAGCCGGGCCGGGGTATCGGTAAATTCGAGTTCGCACGTCGGGCTGCCGTGGATGCCCACCTTGTTTTCGAGTCGTCGGACCTTGACGGTCGGGCCACGCTCGACGAGGAACAGGCTCAGGCCGCGCCCATCGGTGCTGTCGGGCTCACTGCGTGCCAGCACGAGCAGAACATGGCCGCACCCGTTGGTGATAAAGCGCTTCACACCCCGGATGCGCCAGGAACCGTCTTCGTTTTCAAAGGCACGAACCTTGACGCTCTGGAGGTCGCTGCCGGCGTTCGGCTCGGTCAGCACCATGGCCCCGGTCTTCTTGCCGGCCGACATCTCGGGGAGCACTTCCGCCTTGATCTCATCACTGGCAAAGTGGCTGATTGTCTCAGCAATGCCCTGCAGGCCGTACAGGTTCATCAGCGATGCATCGGCCCGACTCACGATGTCGATCGACATGGTGTAGACGAGGTTCGGGCAGTTCTGGCCGCCGTACTGATACGGGAGTGTGAAGCCCATGAACCCCTCCCGGCCGAGTTCCTCGATCGCTCTGGCAATCCCCGGCGGGTAGGTCACACTGCCGTCCTCGTTGAGGATATTGCCGATCTCATCGGTTTCGGTGGCCGTGGGTGCAATCACTTGTGCTGACAACTTGCCGACTCGATCCAGCATGCCGCGATAGCGATCGAGCGCCTCTTTCTCGTCGGCGGGGGCAATGCCGTACTTGCCGGCAAAGCGGAAGCCTTCTTCCATGATCGAGCCGACCTCGCCGATGTTCATGTGGTTAAACAGGAACTGGATCTGTTCGTTATCAGTGAAGTAGTTACCCATCGGTCGGTTTTTCCCTCGCAGTGGTTCTCGCGTTCAGGCCACGATGTGTCGGTGTTGATCTCAATACGACAGCAGAGCGGACAGTAGGCTCACCCGCGCGTTGCAGGGAATAGGTAATCCTGCCGATCGTGCCGGTCAAAGCGCACATCGTGGGGAATGAACCTGTTTTTAGGCCCCGTAAATCCTGTGATACACAGCATTTTAGGCAAAACGAGCGTTCAAAGGACGGGACTCGCCGCTTTTTCCTCCGGCACGACACTCGTGAGGGGAGCGGCCAGCCCCCGTCGGATCGCCGGGGTGTGCGGCACACCGTGCCACCTTTTCTCGCCCGGGCACGTGTGGGATGGCACTTCGTGCCATACGCCCCGGCAGAGCCGGGGGCTGACTTACACCACGACAATGTGCCCGGATTACCCCTGGCTGTTGTTCTTCTTCTTTGCCTGCTCGGCCTTCCGCCGGGCAGCAACGCCGGGGTCGCGCTCGATGATCGACTTGATGATGTCAGCGGTCAACTTCTCTTCGTCACTGAGCGGGAATCCCTGCCAGCGGATCACGCCGTCCGTCGACATGATGACGACATGCGGGATGCCCTTGATGCCGAGTTCGTGCGAGGTGCGCGCCTTCGTATCGACGGCCTGTGCATAGTGCATCTCCGTCTTCTTCATGAAATCGCGAACCTTGTCAACAGTGCTGTCACTACTCATTCCGATGACGACCATGTCGTTCTTGAAGTGTTCCTGGAACTCGTTGACTTCCGGGATGAGTTTCTTGCACGGCCCGCACCAGGTGGCCCAGAAGTCGATCATGACGACCTTGCCGGTGGTATCCGGCTTGTCGGTCAGCCATTCCTCGACGACGAGTTCGGGGGCCTTTTTGCCTCTGAAATCGTTGGCATACAGGTTCTTCTCGACATGGGCAGGCCAACCGTCATTCCCGCCCGCGGACGCCGGCTCTGCCAACAGGGCATCGACGATCTCCTCGAGTTTTTCCCGGTTGGCACCGGCCACGCGCATGATGCCGTTGCGGTCGATGACAAAGTAGCACGGGATGAACTTGACGCCGAGTTCAGTGCCAAGCACGCGATCGGGGTCGGCGGCAAAACTGTAGGGCAGTTCTTCGTCTTTCACGAAGTCCGGCATCTTCTCAAAGCCGCGCGAAGAGTGCACGCCGAGCACCTCGAACCCCTTGTCGTGGTTCTTCTCATACATTTCCACCACGTGCGGAATCTCTTTGCGGCATGGGCCGCACCAGGTGGCCCAGTAGTCCAACAGGACGACCTTGCCCTGGTAATCTTTCCACGAACGGGCCTCGGTCTGGAGCCAGTGCTTCAGCCCGGTCAGTTCGGTGGCAGGCTTGCCTTCCAGGGTGTCCCAATGCGCGCGGAGTTCAGGCCGACCGGCATCGCGCCACTCAGCAGGTCCGGGGTCAGGCTTCTTGTCTTTGATCTGTTTCTTCTGTGCCTCCTGCTTCTCCTGGGCGTAGGCCGTCGATCCGGACATGAGCCACGAATTGCCTGAAGGGAGCAGTGCAGGCTGGCATAGAGCGATCATGCCGGCCATTGCCACCGTACAGGTGCGGGGGAGGCGGGGAAGGCGAGGGAGTGTGAGATGGCGGCGAAACGTCGGGGTCATCATGATCTGGCTCCAAGTATGGTCAGGCTGGTGTGCTTGATATGTAGTGGATGATACTGGCACAGTGGATGCACGGGTTCACTTTGGTACACAAAAAACAGGCAGAGTCACCGGATTCAGTCGGCCGTCGGCCCATGCGGTTTCTATGATCGTTGCTCAAACCCGAAAACACACGGATACCCAGACCCATGAGCGAGAACCAGACCCCGCCATCGGCTGATGGACCTCACGGGGCCGACCCGGAACCGATCAGCGAGTTCGACCAGGTACGAGCAGAGGAGAACCTGCCGGACGTGGACGCTGAGGCTGCGCAGTTGCACCAGGACGCGACCGAGCGTCTGACCCGGGATGCACAAGCGGACCGGGAAGTCGGCTTCGGGCGGCAGATGCTGCAGTTGACCGTGATTCCTGCACTGATTGTGGCCGGCATCATGGGTGTGTGGATGCTGATTACCGTGCTCGGCGGCCAGGCCCAAAGCCTGGACAGCCTGTTGACGCAACTCGAATCGGCCCCGGATCGCCGAGCCGGTGACACCAGCGGCGGCAGCGGCGGCACCCCAGCAGAGGGGACCGGCTCAGATGGGGTGGCCGAAACCTGGATGTCGGTGGCCGGCCGCCCAGGCTACCAGGAACGCCAACGGGCCGTGCTGAATCTGTTTGACCTGCTGGAGAACAAACAGGAACTCTCGGACGAGGAGCGGGCCGACGCAGTGCAACGGCTCACCGTGCTGGCCGATCGCCAACTCGGTGGTGACGAGAAGATCGGACGGTTTATCCTCGGGTCGCTGTCGCTGCTTTCTGACCCTTCGACGCTCGATACATTTGAAACATGGCTCACCTCAGCCAACGAGTCGGACCAATATGCTGCGGTCGTGTCGTTGAATCGCTGGCGTGGGCAAGCCGGCGACCTCCGACCGCTGGTGCCGGCCATTGTCGGCTGTCTCGATGCATCGGATGTGCGGGTCACGACGCTCGCCTCGTTACTGTTGGGTGGGGCTGCCGACCCTGCTGACGTGATGGTCCGGGCCGCGTTGGTAACAGTCATGAACGCCCCGGACCCGGCCCGGCGTGATGCCTCGTGGAATGCCGGCTGTGCGCTGGCCGCCCTCGGCGATGATCGAGGCCTGCCGGTGCTCAAGTCTCTGCTTGACCGGGAATGGCTTGCACAGCAGGTCTCCGACCCGGCCAACGCGAATGCGGGGGTGATGTCGACGGCTTCACAGGACAAGATCATCAAGACCGTGCTCAATGTCGTGGTCGGGTATGATCCGGACACCGATTCGCATTTTGTGCGGGTATCTGACCAGGGGGTCTGGGACCTGATTCGAGACATTTCTGAACAAGACTCGTCAAGCGATGTGCGGGAATATGCCCGGAAAGTGCTGGAGGTACGAGCGGGAAGTGACGGGGGATAGAACCCGACCGGCTGAATGGTCGTGATTTGTTGCAATCAGGGGGTATTATGTGGCCACCCCGGGCCACTTCGAGACTGAAGGGATCGGTCGGCACCGAGCGCACAGGAGTCATCCTGTGGGTTCATCCGAGTCGCCTGTCCCTGGCTGATGTCGCGGGGATGTTGGTGAAGAATGAGCGGGACGATCGAGCGGCAGGATTGTCTGCCGGAGGTAGCGGCCGGTATGGCTGAGACGCATCAAGTAGTAACGAAAGTCTGGATTGCCCCGGGCTGTATCGTGTGCGATGCATGCGAGACGGACTGCCCCGAGGTTTTTGATGTGCAGGAGGAAACCTGCATCATCCGCCCGGAGGCAATGAAGCCGGACTTCACGAAGGGGCTGACGCCGACCATTCAGGTGGCTGCAGACAGCTGCCCGGTTGACGTGATCAAGTTTGAGACCGAAGACGCGGAAGGCCCGGAGCCGGAAGGCTGGAAGGAACTGCGCGAGGGCGGTTCCGAGGCGGATCACGGTACGGGCGACGGGGCAGCGGCTGCCGACGGCGGCAAGGGTGGGCGCTGCGACGGCTGTCGCCTCTCGGGCAGCCCCGGACCCGAAGTGGATCTCGCTGCTCGAGTCGGCCGAGGTTTCAGGTTCGAAAGGCGCCGGCGGCTCCGATGAAGAATGGCGACGAAGTGCGAAGGTACCGGCTGCTGCGTTGCAGCAATACCTGCCGGCCGGCGCTCCGCCGGATGCGCAGTTTGCTGCCATGGTCGGGACGGGATTCGTCAAGCCGGAAAAGACGGTGGCCCAGCAGATCCGTGAGCGTGCCAAGCAGCGGGCCGGAGGTCGGGGGGCTGTCGATGCAGGACGTCGCGGCTTCATGGCTGCCATCGCAGCCGGCTGGGCGAGCATGATCTTTGTGTTTGCCACGTTTGGAGCCTGGTTCCAGGCGTTCATGGTCCCGAGGGCACCGATTCAGCCGCCGACCAAAGTTCGCGTGGGCAAACTCTCGCAGTTTGCAGAGATTGGTGTGTACGAGGACTACAAGAAGGACAACATCTGGATCATCTCGCTGGAGGAAGACGGCACGCAGCGCGTGGTGGCCCTGAGCACCATTTGCACGCATCTCGGCTGCATTCCGAACTGGCTGCCAGGTGCCGGCATCTTCAAGTGCCCATGCCACGGGTCGGGATACCGGATGAACGGGGTGAACTTCGAAGGCCCGGCTCCCAGGCCGCTTGAGCGGTATGCCCTGTCCGTTGATGACTCCGGGGTTCTGATCGTGGACAAAAGCCGCGTGTTCCGCAAGGAACTCTCGCAGTGGAATGATTCAAACGCGTTTCTGCCGGTCGCTTAGCGGCTGGGTGCCGATGCGTTCAGATTGAGATAGAGGATACTGAGTCTTGTTCCAGGTGATCAGCACATACATCCGTGAAAGCCAGTTGTGGAACTCGTTTTTCCGCCACGGCCCGCCGCGCGATCGTCGTACCCGAGTCATGGTGGTGATGTCGAACCTGTTTCTGCATCTCCACCCGGTGGCCGTTCGTCGCAGCGGGATCCGTCTCAGTTTTACCTGGTGCATGGGCGGGCTGACGTTCTTCCTCTTCATTGCAGAGACGATCAGCGGCGTGCTGTTGATGTTCTACTACCGCCCGGTGGTTGAATATGCGTACAGCGATATCGTGCAGATGCGGTCGGCGTTGACGCTGGGCATCATGCGTGAGATCCATCGGTGGGGTGCCCATGCCATGATCATCTCGATCTGGCTGCACATGATGCGAGTCTTCCTGACGGGTTCGTACAAGCCGCCACGGGAGTTCAACTGGGTGGTCGGGGTGTTGCTGCTGGTACTGACGCTGTTGATGTCGTTTACGGGATATCTGCTGCCGTGGGATCAGTTGGCAATCTGGGCCATCACCGTCGGCTCGAAGATGGCTGAGGCGACCCCGTTCATGGGGATGAACGGCCCCGGTCGCGAGTTGCTGCAGTTGCCCGGCGGTATCCCGCTCGTGACGGCCAACTCGGATGCGAAGTTCCTGCTGCTGGCAGGTGCATCCGTCGGGGCACCGGCACTGCTGCGCTTTTACGTGTTGCACTGCATTGCCATCCCATTGGCAGTGTCCGTGCTCATTGCCGTCCACTTCTGGCGGATTCGGAAGGACGGCGGGATCAGCGGGCCGATGTAATTCCACAAGGAATGAGATGGACTTGATGATGATGCAGGCGGGCGGGATGCCTGCCCCACTTGGACTCTGACGGGCGAGATGCCCGTCCCACCGAGACGCCCGTCCCACTGAGAATACCCATGGTTGACCAGACTGGAATCATGACAATGGCAGAGACCGGCTCGTGGGTGTGGACCACCCTGGCGACGGCAGCGGGCGGCACCATGCTCGACGGCTTCAAGCAGTTTGTCAATGAGTGGAGCGTCCCGCAGATCAGCCTGCCGCTGTTCTTCATGCCCATCTTTGTCCTGTCGATCGTCCTGTATCGGAAGTGGACGAAGCCCATCTGGTTCTGGCCCGGGCTGATCGTGTTTACGATCGTCTATTTCGGCTTCATCTTCCTTGACCCGAGTTACGCTGCGATCCTGAAGAAGCCGGATAACGTGCCGATCAGCATGATGATCTACGGCACGGTGTTCTGTCTGTGGATGGCACTGCGTCAGGCAGCAAAGAACGATCACAGCCTCGAAACCGGTCAGCCGCTCGTTGAGGAGGGGCGCGAGGACAAGGTGCTGTGCTGGCCGGACCTCGTGTATGAAGAACTCATTGCGATGGTGCTGTGTACGGCCCTGCTGATCGTCTGGTCCGTGTTCCTGAAGGCACCGCTTGAGGCACCGGCGAACCCGGCCGGCCCGCCAAACCCGTCAAAGGCCCCGTGGTACTTCCTGGGGCTGCAGGAACTGCTGGTCTACTTCGACCCGTGGATGGCCGGCGTGGTGTTGCCGGGCCTGATCATCGTCGGGTTGGGAGCCCTGCCGTTTATTGACGTCAATCCGAAGGGCAACGGGTATTACACCTACAAAGAGCGCAAGTTTGCTATCTGGACGTTCATGTTCGGGTTTGTCATCCTGTGGGTCGTGCTGATTGTGTTCGGAACGTTCCTGCGTGGCCCGAACTGGAACTTCTTCGGCCCGTTCCAGCCCTGGGACCCGCACCGCGTCGATAAGTTGACGAACATCAACCTCAGTGAGATTGTGTATGTGCAGACGCTGCACCGGCCGATGCCTGAGAGCCGGCTGGTCCGCGAGGCTCCGGGGCTGCTGTTCGCAGCCTTCTGGCTGTTTGCGCTGCCGCCGCTCTTGGCTCAGATCTGGCCGCTGTTCAAGCGGTTGCGCTACCAGATGGGTTTTGCGCGGTATTACCTGATGTCGTTCCTGTTTGTGGTGATGATGCTGGTGCCTGTCAAGATGGCTGCCCGCTGGCTGTTCAATCTGAAGTACATCATCGCGATCCCGGAAATCAACTTCAATCTGTAGCGGCTCGCTTCACCCTGCAATCTTTTTTTTCAGTTCATTGCGGAAACCGGTTGCCCGAGGAACGGTATCAGGGTATGTTGTGAGGAAGTTCGGGGGTGGATCTGCGGTCAGCAGGTAGAGTCACCTGCTCACATCCGTTGACAGCAACGGGAAGGAACGGTTCATGATGGTTCGAAAGTTGATCTTCAAGCAAACCATCTCGAATGGAGACGATCCGTAGTGAGCGGGGCAGTGCGCGCTGATCAGTTATGACAGCATCCACTGCACAAGAATGCGACACAGACGCAAGCCCGCTCACTACTTTGGAGCGGGCTTTTTTGTTTGTGTGTGCGTCATACCCGGCCAACGAGCATCTGATTCGCTGAAAAATCGCCGGCAAGACCCACTCAGGAAACAGAAAAGACAATCGGCCCGCTCTAGACACGTGCCGTCGTGCTGTACACCGACCCGAGATCGGTGATCCGGCTCGATGGCGGTTCGCTGGTGCGAGTATTTGTCAACTGCGGACTCCGGGAGCAGCAACAACCGCTGCACAAACGCATCCGCAGGCTGGAACGATTGGTATGGTGGATCATGCTGGACAAAGCCAGGAAGATCTGGAAGTTGCTCGAAGGGCAGCGACTCCGGTACGCCGGTGCCACTGCAGCGCTCATCGTGGCCTCGTGTTTTCTGTATCTGGCACCGCTCGTGCCGCAGATCACGATCGACGGTGTGATTGCGCGCGATCCGGAACGGGCGTCCCCGTTTGTCAAGCGCATGGTCGAACTGCTGGGGGGTCAGTCCTTTGTGGCTGACAACCTGTGGCTGCCTTGCGTCCTGATCCTCGGGATCACCGGGATTGCCGGACTGTTCACGTATTTCCGCGGCCGGCTCAGTGCAAAGGCATGCGAGACGATCATCCGGGACGTGCGCGACCGGGTGTACGACCAGTTGCAGCATCTGTCCTGCTCGTACTTTGACAAGACAGAGACCGGCGATCTCATCCAGCGGTGCACGTCGGATGTGGATACGATGCGCAACTTCCTGTCGATGCAGATCGTCGAGATCGGCCGGGCCATGGTGATGCTGCTGGTCCCGATCCCGCTGATGCTGGCTATTGACGTGCCCATGACGATCGTGTCGGTCCTGCTGATCCCGATCGTGTCCGGCTTCTCGTTCGTGTTCTTCATCAAGGTGAAGCATGCGTTCAAGGAATCGGATGAGGCTGAGGGTGCCATGACGACGGTGGTGCAGGAGAACCTGACGGGAATCCGTGTGGTCAGAGCCTTTGCGCGCCAGGAATACGAGTGCGAGAAGTTCGAGCAGAAGGCCGACGCCCATCGGCGGCTTGATTACCGGTTGTACTACATCCTGGCCTGGTTCTGGTCATCGTCAGACCTGCTGTGCTTTACGCAGCGCGGGCTCGTGGTCGGGGCCGGTGCCTACTGGCTGGCGACCGGCCGCCTCCAGGTGGGTGAGTACTTCTACTTCATCACGGCCGTCAATATGTTCATCTGGCCGGTGCGCATGATGGGTCGGATATTGACGGACCTGGGCAAGGCGCTGGTGGCATTTGATCGACTCAACGAGATCCTCGATGCCCCGCGTGAGACGATGCCGACCCCCGATGAGACACCGGAAGTGATCCAGGGCGAGATTGAGTTTGCGAACGTGACGTTTTCACATGTGACGAGCAAGGAGCCGGTTCTGCACGACATTTCGTTCCGTGTCGAACAAGGAAAGACGCTGGCGCTGGTCGGCCAATCCGGGAGCGGCAAGTCCACGATCGTGAATCTGCTGCTGCGGTTCTATGACTATCAGCACGGGTCGATCCGGCTCGACGGTCGCGAACTGAAGCACATCGACCGTCAGTTCATCCGGTCGCAGTCGTCGGTCGTGATGCAGGAGCCGTTCCTGTATTCCAAGACACTGCGCGAGAACCTCGTCATCGGTCGGCCGGCGGCCGGCGAAGATGAGATGATGGAGGCCACCGCCGTTGCAGCCGTCCATGAGTCGATTATCGACTTTGATGACGGCTACGACACGATGGTCGGTGAACGAGGCGTCATGCTATCAGGCGGGCAACGGCAGCGGGTGGCGCTGGCCCGCGCGTTGTTGGCTGACCCGGCCGTGCTCATCCTCGATGATGCGCTCAGTGCTGTTGATGCGGAAACCGAGGACATGATCCTGACTGCGTTGCGCACTCGACGGGGTCGGCATACGACGATCGTGATTGCACACCGGCTCTCGACCCTGTTGCATGCAGATGAGATTCTCGTGCTGCATCATGGTCGCGTCGTCCAGCGTGGGACGCATGGGCAGTTGCTGGGTCAGAAGGGTCTGTACCGGCGGCTCTGGCATATTCAAACATCATCGTCGGCCGCAAGCGATGATGCGATTGTGCCGGGTACGACGACATCTCAGGCAGCAGAGAATGCACCTGCCTGATCAACATAGATTGATGGAAAGACAAGGCCCGGAATGTTCCGGGAAGGAAGCGTGAACCATGAGTGATTCACAATCAACCAACACCATGCGCGATGAGGAATATCGCGGCCGACTCGACCTGAAACTGTGGGGCCGGATATTCGGCCACACGCGACCGTACCTGAAGCAGGTCATCGGTCTGGGCGGGTCGGGCATCCTGTTGGCAGGCGTCGAGACAGTGACGCCGTCCCTGGTCGGCCTCGTCATTGATGAAGCGTCGATGAACGGGATGACGGGTCGGCTTGTGACTTATGGCGTGCTGTATGCCGCCATGCTGCTGTTCATGTGCTACCTCATCTGGTACTTCATTGTGATGGCCGGCCAGGTGGTGACGGGCGTCGGCTTTGACCTGCGTCGCAAGGGCTTTGAGCGGCTCCAGGAACTCTCGTTTTCGTACTACGACAGGCACTCGGTCGGCTGGCTCGTGTCGCGGTTAACGTCTGACTGCTCGAAGTTGTCCTCGCTGATGCCGTGGTTCTGCCTGGACATCTGCTGGGGACTGAGTTTGCTTTGCGGTATCACGACAGCCATGTTGTTCCGGAACTGGCAGTTGGCACTGATGGTGCTGGCAATCGTGCCGCCTCTGTGCATCGTGACGGCGTTTTTTCAGATGCGGCTGCTTGGAACATCGCGAAACATGCGTCGGACGAACAGCATGATTACCTCATCGTTCAATGAGGCCATCATGGGCATTCGGACCACCAAGGCGCTCGTGCGTGAGGAGGCAAACCTGGATGAGTTCCAGGTGCTGTCGACGAAAATGCACGATTACTCGTTCCGCAATGCGCTGCATTCGGCTGCGTATCTGCCGATGGTGATTACGCTTGGCAGTCTCGGCGTCGGGCTGGCCTTATGGCGTGGCGGGTTCCTGTATGACTCTGCGGCTGCAGCGCGGACGCTGGGTGTCAGCGATGCCGAGGGCACACTGACACTCGGAACGCTCATCGCGTTCATGCAGTATGCAGCGCTGTTTTATATGCCGATTCAGGAACTCGCGCAACGGTTTACGGATGTGCAGAACGCCCAGGCAGCGGCTGAGCGTGTCCAGAGCCTGCTCGATACCGTGCCTGAAATCCAGGACACGCCGGAGGTGCTGGCTGCAATCGCGTCGAGCAATGGCAACGGTGATTCATCGATGCCGTTGGATGGCGGCGACGAGGTGATCAAGTCGATTGAGTTTCGGAACGTGTCCTTCTGGTATAAGGAAGGCGAATCGGTACTCGACAACTTCAACTTCCGAGTTCACGCCGGCCAGACGATTGCGCTGGTCGGGGCGACCGGAGGCGGGAAGTCGACCATTGTCAGCCTGGCTGCCCGGTTCTATGAGCCGTGCAGCGGTGAGGTACTGATTAGCGGCGTTGACTATCGCGAACGGAGCCTGCACTGGCTGCAATCGAACCTCGGTGTAGTATTGCAGGCACCGCATTTATTCAGCGGCACGATCCGCGACAACATCCGGTATGGCCGTCTTGAGGCGACGGATGCACAAGTGGAGGAGGCTGCGCGCATGGTGAACGCCCACGAGTTCATTATGGAGATGGATGAGGGGTATGGCAGCGAGGTCGGCGAGGGCGGGACGTTGTTGTCCACCGGGCAACGGCAGTTGGTTTCGCTGGCCCGGGCGGTGCTTGCTGACCCGCAGATCTTCATCATGGACGAGGCAACATCATCGGTCGATACCGAAACCGAACGCCTCATCCAGAGCGCGATTGAGGCTGTGTTATGCGGGCGCATTTCGTTCGTGATTGCACACCGGTTGT
Organism: Planctomycetota bacterium; assembly: GCA_013112555.1. Taxonomy (GTDB): domain Bacteria; phylum Planctomycetota; class Phycisphaerae; order Phycisphaerales; family UBA5793; genus PNC21. Next base: position 431,711 of record JABFGK010000002.1, read on the forward strand.
CAACGATCCAGCGGGCTGATGTAATATTGGTCATCGAGGCCGGCCGGATCACCGAACAGGGCTCGCATGAAGAGTTGATGAATAAGCGCGGCCGATATTACACGCTGTATACACGACAGTTCTCACGTGAGCGCGAAGCGAGTGTGCTTGAGTCCAGTGAGAATGGAAGGAGCGCGTAGGCCGGCTCAATGTCCGACGACAGGATGACGAAGAGCCGGCAGGCGGTAGTTCGCACGCACGCCGTCCGCCCTCCGGGCGGTAAGAGGGGGAAGGGTGGGTCCGCGTACCAGGGGCTGAAGCCCCTGGCTACGTTCGTCCGCCCTCCGGGCGGTAAGAGGGGGAAGGTTGAATCCGCATACCAGGGGCTGAAGCCCCTGGCTACGTTCGTCCGCCCTCCGGGCGGTAAGAGGGGGAGGGTTGGGTCCACACACCAGGGGCTGAAGCCCCTGGCTACGTTCGTCCGCCCTCCGGGCGGTAAGAGGGGGAGGGTTGGGTCCACACACCAGGGGCTGAAGCCCCTGGCTACGTTCGTCCGCCCTCCGGGCGGTAAGAGGGGGAGGGTTGGGTCCACATACCAGGGGCTGAAGCCCCTGGCTACGTTCGAACGCCCTGACGGGCGGTAAGAGGGGGAAGGTTGAATCCGCGTACCAGGGGCTGGAGCCCCTGGCTACGTTCGTGCGCCCTGACGGGCGGCAAGAGGGGGAAGGGTGGGTCCACATACCAGGGGCTGAAGCCCCTGGCTACGTCCGTGCGCCGTGATGGGCGCAGGGGACTCCGCTTACTCACGCGCGCGGCTCGTAAGAGATTGGCTCACAGCAGATGCAGCACCACTGCCAGTGTGATCCCAATCACTCCCCCCACGATTCCCACAATACACAGCCAGCGGCCGCGCAAGTTCGGTTGGCGCTTGATGTGGACCAGTCCGATCACGCCGACGATCACGGCAGCGATCGATAACGGGAAGAAGATCAGCCCGTCGATGGGGGCCGCAACGCCGAGCAGGCCGGCGACAATCGCATACGGGCTCCGGGCCTGAACCCAGAGCCTGGCTCTCTCCGCACGCTCGTCTTTTCCGGGTCGTTCACGTCCGAACATGATGATCGATGGTATCCGCCGCGCGGCGGGCGTCTCGCCGGCCGACCTGGCATTGCCTCAGCAACTGCTCGATTGAATCGCTCGGCTGATCGGCGTGAGCAGGAGTGGGATCAACTTCTCGGCCGTGAGTTTTTCTGCATGGCCGGCCAGTGTCTCGAAGATACGAGGCATGTCGTCGATGTCGGTGACCGGCCCGTCTTGCCGAATGCTGAGATAGACGCTGATCGGTTCATCCTCGAACTTCTCTTCCGCCACCTCCTGCTCCGACGTGCGCGTCTTGACCTCATAGTTGGCCTGGATGGTCTTGGCCTCATCAAGCGCACAAGTGAAGTACGGCTGGCAATCGGTCGGAACGTGCGTGTCACCATCGCACAGCGAGCCGAGCGACGTCTCTTCATACAGCGCATCAAACACGATCTGGTCGTGATTCCCCTTCGTCTCCAGATCAAAGCCGAACATGAGTTCAATGCACTCAATGTCAAGCGGGCTGATGCTCAGGAAGTACGGCGTGACTTCCATGATCAACCGGTGTAACTGGTAGGCATCGGCCAGCGAATCCGGGTTCACCGCACCGGACCGGATCGACGTGGCCCGCAGTGCCATCCACTCATAGGCACCGTCCTTCGGGGCAGACTCGAGCGCCAGTTCGCCATCAAAACGGCGAAAGCGGTCCATCCCCGGTCGCGAGCGACGGATTCGATCAAACAGATCGAGAATCGTCTCGCGGGCAGTCGGCAGGTCCATTTTCAGCGAGATCCGCTGATTTACATAAAAATCGGTACACAGGGCACCGAAACTCGTGGCCATCATGTTCCCCTCAGTGAAGGGCAGAGTGAAACTTCACCCAAACGCTGTCATGCTGTCCGGGACCGGCCGGTTTCCGGTCCGGTCCTCACACCTCATTCGTGTGACTCAAGCACGGAGTTTACGCATTTCCGGACTACTTTGTCGATCCGGATCCCGAACTAGTCCTCGGGATCGGCTTCATCGGCCCCCTGTGGCTGCGAGCCACGCTTTGCCCATTTTCTCAGGTCATCCAGGTTCCTCGCTGATAGCGGATCTTCTGCTCCGATCTGCCGGAGCGCGACCACCATCTTCAAATAGGCTTCGAGCATATCGAGCCGGTCGGCAGCCTCATCGAGTGTGCGACCGAACGCCACGGCCCCGTGATTGGCCATCAGCAGACAGGTGGTGTCCGGGGACCTGGCAGTACGGGCGACCTGCGCAGCCACCCGAACCGAGCCGGGCATCCAGTAAGGCACGACCGGGACGGTGCCGAGATGGACCTCTGCTTCCGGGTGCAGCCCCTCGGGCACAGGGAGTCCCGAGCAGGCCCAGGCAACTGAATATGGGCTGTGGGCGTGGATGATGGCCCCGACATCGCTCCGACCACGGTAGATTGCCAGGTGCATCTTCGATTCGCTGCTGGGAACTCGCCCCCTGCAGTTTGAGCCGCGAGGGTCGGTCATATCAAGTGACATCACACACAGATCACTCGGCTCGATTCGCCCCTTGCGTACGCCGGATGGGGTGATCATAACGCGATCCGCATCGCGCGAGCACCTGGCCGGCAGGCGCACCGAGATGTTCCCATCTGTGCCTGCAAAGTGGCCGCGCGCATCCAGATAGTGCCCGGTGTCACAGAGTGCGTGCCCGAGAATGTCGAAGCGGTCAACCATCGGATCCGACTTCCCTTCCTCACTCGGGGATTCGTGTTGGCGATCCCTGCTTTGAGCGCTCAGTCATCCGTCGGGCGCAGTGCCAGGCACGCGACGAACATCAGAATACTGGTTCCCGGCGCGCTGAGATTCTGACAGTCCAGCAGATACGAGACAGCCAGACCCACCACGATCGCAGGCAGCGCTATGTAGTATGATTGCCCTGCCGGCACCCTCATGCATGTCACCGATCTGAGAAACAGCCTCAACCAGAACGCGAACCACAGGCCCAATCCGACCACACCAGTGGTCACAGCCGTGTACAGGACGGCACTGTGCGGGTGCTCCAGCACCGGGCGAGGATTCTGGCGCAGGGTCCCATCCGTCTTGTCTTCATCGGGCGGCGAAACGGGGATTGACCGGGCGACTTCCACGGCGGTTTGACGGTATGAGCCCAGGCCATGCCCGATCATCGGGCGATGCCGGAACAGGTCCCAACTCAATCGAATCTGGAAGAGGCGAGCCCCGGTGTCCGAGCGATAGTCACCGTCGACCCAGGCTGCGCTGATTTCGGTTCGGGCAGCATCAAACCGCTGCAGCACCGAATCGCGCTTGGCAATGACCACAATCATGATCGAGATCGCGGGCACCAGCAGGACGCCCCCGATCGATGCGATGGCCCGGCGGCCGGCTGTTCCGCTGATGATCGGCACGGCTGCACTGGACAGCAGTGTCAACGGCCAGGCAACGGCTGCGGCAATCCATGAGGCCCGACTGCCGGCCAGGATCAGGCCGGTGACGCACGCTGCCAATACCACGAGCCCTGCGATTCGAGCCCGCCACGATCGGCCGTGACAGAGCCAGACGATCCCAAAGCAGCCGACGACCATTTGCACCACGGTCGTGCTGCTCGGGTGGACAAAGCCGGGGTACCGATTCGGCACGCCCGGGTCATACCAGCCGAACTCGAGCCCGGATGCCTGGGCTACTTGTGCGCCGGCAGCGATCACGGCTGACAGGCACACGCCGGCGGTCAGCCAGAGTCGCCCCCGTTTGTGCAGGATCGGCCAGGCTGCCAGCAGAAAGGGAATGTGCAGCCGGAAGATGTTGAGTTCGTCCAGCCCCTGCGGCACATCGACCGACCAGAACAGACTCAGTGTGCTGAAAAGGAGGATCAGGAACAGCAGCCGGAACAGCCAACTTCGAAACAGTTGCCCATAGGTTGGATTCGTCGCCCACACACGCAGGATGGCATAAGCAGCCCCGGCGGCCGTCATGAAGGCGGCTGGGAATGTCCCCAGGATGATCGAGACGCCCCAGAGCCCTGCGAGATACACATGAACCTGATCGCCGATCCGATCGCGCACCCGTGCGTGGCCGAAGGGATCAATGTCCGGCGAAGGAGCATCCTGATAACTGGACCAGAGGGGCATGGGTGTCGTCACTCACTCGAAGTCGGCCGTTACGCAGGAGCGGTGCTGATACGGCCCGTCCCGTTCGACCATGATATGGGCCTGTGCTGCCAGCCAACAAAGAACACGCAGGAAGCCGGCTCAACCTTTCGCCAGTTCCTCCCAGACGGCGCCGAGCGCTCGCGGCAGAACCTGCCCAAAGCCATAGGCTTCGTACCCGGGCAGTTTCATTTGCGTGATCGCGGCCCGCGACTTGCCCTCAGCCCGGGCTGCCGTGACGAGATTCCGTATCGCATCGAAGTAGTCTGCCTGATCCTGCAGGCCATCTTTCGCTGTGATCTCGCCGTGGCCGGGGATCACGACCGTTTCCGAATCACAATGCGTGATGACGGCCTTGACCGACGTCTGCCAGCCGACTGAGTTCGAACCGCCGGGTGGGTCGAAGTATGGGTGGAGTTTGTAAAACAGCAGGTCGCCGGTGTGGATCACGTTGTGCTGCGGAAAGTGGACGTAGACATCGTTGTCCGTGTGGCCGGCCCCCTCATGGCGCAGCACGACTTTCAAGTCGCCCAGCGTCAGTTCGAGTTCGTTGTCCTCCATCAGTTGGTCCGGCAGGAAGTCATCAACGGTCGCATCATCGGCCCACTTGGCATACCGCTGGTATTCCTCGGCCAGGTCCGCCGGTGGGTCGCCCGCCTCGGCCGAGCGGCGGCCGGCCTCCACGTACAGGTTGTAGTTATCCTCGATGCGGGGCTTGATCGCCTGGTGCCCGATCAGATGCAGGTCACTGTTGAAGGCGTGATTCCCCCCTGCATGGTCCGGGTGGTGGTGGGTATTGATCACATGGGTGAGCCGGACCTGGCACTGATCCTCGATTTCACGCCGCAGCGTGTACCCGAGGTGGCTGAGTTTGCAGTCGATGAGCAAACCATACGGCTTGAGGCCGGCCGTCGGGGTCCGGTACTTCGCGACGAGGCAGTTGCCCCCCTCGCCGAAGACGGCTGTGATCGTGTCGTTGATCGGCTTGAACTCGAAATGAGGTGTGCTGAATCCTGCGGCCCAGCCGAGTGCCGGGGTACTCCACGGCATCGCCACCAGCGCCACCGCGCCAGTGGTGTACTGTAAAAAACGGCGTCGATCGATCATTCGGCCGGATACTGGCACACTCATCGCTTCCATTTCAAATACTCCGAAACAAGCCGGTTGTGCCGATCAAGAGACATGGGGCAGGTGTCTCGCCCGCCGAACGTGCGATGGGATCGGCCGGATCTCGCGTGGCAGCCAAACCACCCTCTGGTGGATACCCTCAATGGTACGGCAACCGGCGACGATGGGTTTGTTGGACGCACGCCCGGTTTGCCAAACGAATCACTCGGACAGACGGATCGGCAAGAACAGGAGTGTGGACGGATGGCTGGCAAATCCAGGAAAAACGAAGTACTCAACGTGGCCCTGATCGGAACCCAGTTCATGGGACGGGCCCATTCCAACGCCTGGCTCAACGTGACGCGGTTCTTCAATCTGAAACGCCCGGTCTCCATGCACACGGCCTGCGGCCTGCCGGTCGACAAGCCCGAGGCCTTTGCCGCCAAGTGGGGCTGGGGTCAGGGCGTCCCGAACTACAAGCGCGATGTCGTGGCCAACCCGGACATCGAACTGGTCGATATTGCCACGCCGAACCACGTCCATGCCGAGATCGCCATCGCTGCCCTCGAAGCCGGCAAGCACGTGTCATGCGAAAAACCGCTGGCCGGCACACTGGCCGACGCGAAGCAGATGGTCGAGGCTGCCAAAAAAGCGAAGCGGCGTAAGCAGCACACGTTTGTCTGGTTCAACTACCGCCGCGTCCCGGCCATCGGACTGGCGCATCAACTCGTGACCTCCGGCAAACTCGGGCGCATCTACCACGTCCGCGCTGCCTATCTCCAGGAATGGGGCGGGCCCGATACCCCGCTCGTCTGGCGGTTTGACAGGAAGGTGGCCGGCTCGGGGGCCCACGGCGACCTGAACGCCCACATCATCGACATGGCCCGTTTCATCACCGGCGACGAAGTCACCGAAGTCGTCGGTTCGGTGGAGGAGACGTTCATCAAGCAGCGCGTGATCCCGGAGGAATACGGGGCTGAGATCAAGGGGAAAGCCGGTCGCAAAGGAACGAAGAAGCGGATGGGCCGTTCGACGGTCGATGACCTTGTTATCTTCCTGGCCCGCTTCAAGGGTGGGGCTGTGGCGAGTTTCGAGGCTTCGCGGTTGTCCACCGGTAACAAGAACCGCAACATGATCGAGATCAACGGGGAACATGGATCGATCAGGTTCGACTTCGAACGGATGAACGAACTCGATTATTATGATGCCAACGCACCGGCAGCCGTCCGAGGCTGGACGAACATCATGTGTACCGACGGCACGGTCCATCCCTATGTCGCCAACTGGTGGCCCGATGCGCACGTGATCGGGTACGAACACACGTTCGTCAACCAGGCTTCTGATATTGTGAATATCCTGGCATCACCGAGCGTCAAGCCGGTGGTCCCGATCGCCGATTTCGCCGACGCCTACAAGACCCAGTGTGTCCTCGAAGCCGCGATCGTGTCGGCCCGGGAGCGCAGGCCGGTGAAGGTGAGGGAGATTACGTAAACGCGTAGGGTGGCGCTGAGCGAAGCGAAGGCCACCGGCAAGTATGCACGGAACCACGTGTAGGGGCACGCTGCGGCGTGCCCCTCTTCTTCGCCTGAAGTGCGCATGTATGTAGCCCGACGTTCAGTCCCGACAGCGAGTCTTGCCGAAACGAGCAACACCCGCGCGCCATCGAGGCCGCAACCGTGTCAGCGCGAGAGTAGAGGCAAGTGAAGGCGGGAGAAGTGGAGTACACGGTGATAGTATACTCCAATGCCTCAGCCATCTGACATATCGCACGACTCCCATGCCCTCCAACAGGCTATATCCTTCGACGGAGCGATTTGGACTAAGCAGCGGAGTGAACTCCGCAAGTGGTTCGAGGATCGTGCGCCTACATTGACTGATGCTTACACTGGCTGTGTGCTACTCCTATATATGCCGGCGTTCCCGGCACGTGTTCATTTTATCTGCCATGCTGTGCGCGACATTTATGTCAAATTGCCGGCCTCCCTGGGTATACCTCAAATCAAGCGGCCGGCAGAAGTGTTTCCTGAAATGGTAAAGGCGTTCAGTGTTCGCTGGCACAAGTATCCGCCAAAGACAATCAACAGTTCAAGTGAGGATACGCTGTTCGCTTTCGCTGATCCCCTTTATAGGTATGCGAAAAAGATGGTCGACACAAGTGATAGCATGAAGCGCGTCTCGGTTGGCACCCAGCTGGCCAGCGCGCTATTTCAATGCCACGATCGAGGCACAAGCGAATTCATACCCAAATGGGTTGTAGACTCCTTTGATCGTGAGTACAAATTCTTCGTTAAACGAGCTCACCTCGTACCTGATGTGGAAAAGCTGCCCAGCCATGATGGTCTTGTAGAACACTTTCAGGCGTTCGAACGCACATTTCACTCACTCACATGTTCGTATTTCGAGGGGAAGGAGGAAGTAGATGCCATCCTACGACGCACCAACACAACCAGACATTGACAATATTCTGCAGCGCATGCACTCTCCCGAGTTTGCAGCCTACTTTCTTTCCCGCCTGGAGAACCCGGAGTGGATTGAGCCGCTGCAGAAGGCTGGGATTTTTTCAGAGCCACCAAAGGCGGTATACACTGATAGCGGAGCGATCTACTTCCCGCACTGGCCAGTTATGCCATTTTTGATAAGAATGGCTACAAAGGCCCCTGCGAAAGTTGCGATGATTCTGTCGACAATCCAAACTGAGAACCCGCTTGTGATTATTGATGTGTTCAGAGCATCACAGCAACTGCCGTCAAGTATGGCTGAGGAACTTGTTCCGGTCTTGGAACAGCACCTGTCTGGATTGAACAACACGATTGTTGCGAATGAAGCTAGCCAGCTGTGTGTCAAACTAGCAAAAGATGGCAAGACGGAGGCTGCACTATCCCTTGCAGATCCTTTGTTTCAACCGGTCGTAGATGAGTCGACTGGCCGGAGAAGAGGGCCTAGTGGTCAGGATTGTGTCGAGTACTTGCAAGAAATCGCTCCGGCGCTGTCAGAGCACGCGGCCACGTCTTTTGCGAAACGACTCTGCCAATGGCTGAAACTCTGGATTGAAGTCGAGCGACGGACTGACGACTTGGACAGTGATGACTTCTCGCACATCTGGCGTCCTGCCATTGAGGATCATCCAGAGAATCGAGACTATGAAACGGCCGGAGTTATTGTCGGGATTCTGCGAGACTGTTTGGTAAAGGCTATTGAGGGCGACACAGTAAGCCTGCAGGAGGCACTCGGCATTCTTGCTGAGTACCAGTACTTGATCTACAAGCGGCTACATATTCACCTGGTCAACGTATTTGCTGACAGCGACCAGGCCATAGCAAAGCAGACAATGTTGAACAAGGAGTTGTTCGACAATTACAGATACAAGCATGAATACGCAATGCTCGTCGGCAGTCGCTTTGAGCTGCTCAACCCCGATGAGCAGAGCAAGTGGTTCTCGTGGGTCGCTGGTGGCCCGGACTTGACGCGATTCCACGAGCGATTCGTGGAGTGGAATGAGAGAGAGCCTACTGATGTTGATCGAGCGAACAGAATCGAGCATTGGCAGTTGGAGAAACTGCATTGGGTTCGAGATCACCTGATCGGCGATCGGAAAGCCGAGTACGACCGACTGGTTGAGGACTATGGTGAGCCCGAACTGGCAGACTTAAACGTACGCTTCAGTTCAGGCTGGGCGGGCGAGCGCGACAGAAGCCCGTTTACGGTTGACGAACTAACCGCCATGTCATTTGAGGCGGCCGTTGCCACCGTGTCAGAGTGGCAGCTGTCAGACAAGTCCTTTGAATCACCCACGATCGAAGGGTTGGCCACCGTATTCGGCCAATATCTGGAAACCGATCCTGAGCAGTTCTCGAAAAAGGCCGTCCTGCTGAAGGATCGTCCGCCCACATTTGTTCACTGCTTTGTAAAGCAGATGCTAACAAGCGCTGGATCAGGACGGGATATAGACGTCAGCGCTGTCCTTGACCTAAGCGAGTGGATTCTTGATCAACCAATGGCGGCGGGCGAGGAGGAGCTGGATGAGGATGGTGATCCAGGAGTTGGATGGGGCTGGATCCGCGATGAAGTGTCCCGCTTTGTAGAAGAGGTCTGCAAGGCAGACAGCAGAAACGTACCACGTTACCCGGTAGACGCTCTCAGAGAACATATCTGGGCGGTTATTGAACGCCTGCGCGAGGTGGCCGACCCTGATGAAGGCTCAGGCATTACTCCGGACGCCGACAAACTCGACCCTCGCATGCGTGACTATCTGGACGTTGCAATCAACTGTTCGCGTGGGAAGGCCTTTCAGGCAGCGATTGAGTACGCGCGATGGGTGGCATTGCATCTTGTGGCAGATTTAGAGGACAAGGATAATGTGCCCGGAGGCCTCGATTCAATCGCGGAGGCCAAGGCCTTGTTGGAGGACGCAATCAAACCCGATAATCGCAGTGTTGCAGTCATGGCGATCATTGGTTCGCGAATCAACCTACTATCGTGGATTGACACACATTGGTTGAACGAGCACGCCAATGAAATCTTTGATATGGCGGGACTTGACAGGCAGCCGGAGGATGTGACAGGCTGGGCAGCATGGAATGCGTTTATCGATTGGGTGCGTCCACGGGGCGCATACTATGAGCTACTGGGCGAACAGTACGAGTGTGCCGTGGAGCACACGGTTGGAGTCGAACTGCCGGAAAAAGTGTACTCACATCCACTGCAGCGTCTAGCAGAGCATCTGATGTGCCTGACCGGATGGGGCGTCCTTGACCCCGAGACTGATGACAGTCTGGTCCGGCGATTCCTCCAAACAACGCACCCGAAAATCCGGCGATTCGCGCTCAGTTTTGTGGGACAGTGGTTGCGAGGTGCTGAGAAGCTGCCGGATGGTATGGTTGACCGATATCAGAAGTTGTGGGACGTGTACTGGCCTGAATTTGGTGAGGAGGATGCTAAGGCCGCGACAAACGAACACTTGTTTGGGAACTGGGTGTGGTGCGGGCACTTCCCACGTGGGTGGGTATTGGAACGGCTTGACCAGTTCACTGAAGTCAAACCGGATGTGCGGCCTGACCATGGAGTCATCAAGGAACTGGGCAAGGTCGCCAGGATGAAGCTCGGCAAAGACCACACTGAAAGATTGGTCCGCATTCTGAGCCGCATTGTCAAGGGAGACAAGGAGGGATGGCACGTTCGGTCGTGGGTTGAACAGGCGAGGCTAATCCTCGATCTTGGCATGAGGGCCGGTGGCCCCGCTCGTGAAACGTCAGAGAGCGTGATCGATACGCTTGGTCGTCGTGGGTATCTCGAATTCGGTGAGTTGCTCAAGAATGATCCGGCTGAATGACGGCGGCGGTAGGTGTTCGTCCGCCCGCCGGGCGGCGGGGGAAGACGGGGGGTGGGTCACTCATACCCGGTGGCTGAAGCCACCGGCTACGATCGTGCGCCCTGACGGGCGAAGACGCATTGCGGCCACCGGCCGGGTGCCCCGGGTTACCCCGAGCGAAGCGAGGGAGAACCCGGGAGCCTGTGTCCATCATTAACTCAGTCGTGTGAATGCAAATCGGCCCATTTCCACGGGTTCTGCTCCGTCGTCTGCCGACGACTCCGCGTAACCCGTGCCACCCACACCCCCCTCTACCCGGCCCCACGTGTATTCACGTGGGGCTAATCGTTGCGCGCATCATGCATATGGCAGGGACCGAGGAAGCGGAAGGCCCTCGCCCCCCCGGGCCCCTCTCCCGCGGTGAGAGGGGAGTACGGAACCCGCTTACTGACGTGCGCGGCTCGTCGGACAATCACGGGCGAGACGCCCGTGCCAGTTCGGAACCCGCTCCCTCACGGTCGCGGCTCGTCGAGCCTCCCCTCACCCTCCGCCTCTTCTCTCCTACTCTCCTTTCTCCTGCTCTCCTCACTGTTTCCCCCCTACCATTGTCTACCATGAAAAAGATACTCCTCATCATCGTTCTCGTGCTCGGAATCGGCGTGGCCTACCTGATTGCCCGCCCCCCGGCGTTTTTCAAGCAGTTTGCAGGGGCCGGGTCAGGCAAACTCGAGCAATGGATCGGCCAGTGCATCGTCGGCGTCATGGGCAGTTATCTCACGCCCACCATCGAAATGGGTACGCTCGACTACCAGGCGCCGTACACGGTCATCATTGATGATCTTGTGCTCACGACCCGCGGTGTGAAGCAACTCGAGGTCAACCGGCTGACCATGGAACTGGCTGAGATTCCCAAGATCGGCCAGCCCATCCAGATCAAGCGCATCGAACTCGATGCCCCCACCATGCGCTTCGTCGCTGACACCGACAACGAAGCCGGCGGGTTCGTCGGCTGGACCGACCTCGTCAAAACCGATGCCGTCAAGGATCCCTCGACGGTCGAAGAAGGCAGCCGGCTCTCCGATGTCCTCGTCATGCGGCATGTGGCCATCGACGACGGCGGCTTCATCTATGACCTGAACGATGGGTCCGAGCCGATGACGCTGCGCGGCCTGGAACTGGCGCTTGATACCGAGCCGATGAGTACCGAAGAGGGTGGGTCCGGTGAAGCAGGATGGTACAGCATCGATACCACGATCACCCAGGCATCGCTGCTGGACATGGGCGTCAAGGGACGGATCAACCTCGATACGATGCTGATGGATCTGGCCGATCTGACGGTGGCCGGCCAACTCGGCGAGGCAAACTATGAGGCCCTGCCGCCTCAGATTCAATCGATGGTGCGCGAGTACGAAGTCCGCGGGCAACTGAACCTGAGCGCGAGCGGTTCACTGACCTTGACTTCGCCAATGGAATCGACGCTGCAGGCAAACTTCGGGCTGACCGATGCGTTTTTCTCGATGGCAGACAAGGTGTTCCCGCTCGATTCGTTCGAGACGACGGCCAATCTGAGCGGATCGCAACTGAACGCGGACTATCGGGCTGCACTATTGGGTGGGACGGTGGATGGCAAGGCGGACCTGGGCCTGAGCGACCCGACCACGATGCCGCTGAAACTGACGTGGCAGGCATCGAACCTCCTGATTGAGAACACGCTCAAGGTGCTCGAGGAGGGCAAGGTCCCGAAGTATGCCGGCCGCATCGCCAGCCAGGGGACCGTGACGGCTCGTGCAGCCGCGCTCTCCGAATCGCTGTCGGGCTCGGGCACGATGAACCTCGACAACGGCCGACTCGTGATCATCCCGGTGATTGCCCAGTTGAGTGATGTCTTGAATCCCGGCGGCCTTGGCAAGACCCCTGAAGACCGGCAAAAGGCACTGTCAGACAAATTGGACGTCACATTCACCATCAGGCCGGACCGCATTCACCTTGACAGTCTGGACCTGACATCAGCAGTCGTGGCTGCCCGCGGCGACGGCGACATCTTCTTCGATACCAGACTGGCCCTGGCCCTCAACGCCGGCCCGATGGAAAAGGTGCAAAAGGGGTTGGGCGATGTCGGGAAACTGATCGGCAAGGTGACCGATTCACTGGTCAAGTACTACGTCAGCGGGACGACGGGCGAACCGAAGGTGTCGCTCAAACCGCTTGGCATGGGGATCAAGGACAACTAGGCCGGCAGCCGGATCGGCCATGCGCCATTGCTGATTGCGGGGAATACACTCCGGGCAACCCGTGTCCGGCATGACTGACGTGCTGCCGACTCGACCCGCAGGCGCGCTGCTGCGGCTGATGTGAGAGGCCGGCTGCAGTCCCAGGACGCCCAGCCATCAACGGAAGACCCTGATTCTCCGTGTATCACGCGCTTCTGACACGCCGCTACCTCTTTCGCCGGGTGATCCCGCTGCTGGCGATGCTGTCGGTTGCGCTGTGTGTGGCGATGGTCATCATCGTGCTGTCGGTCATGGGCGGCTTTCTGGACATGGTCCGGGTTTCGGCCCGGCAACTGATTGGCGATGTGGCCGTCTCCCGGCCGATCATCGGCTTCCCGTATTACGAGGAAATGCTTTCAGAGATCACGGCCCTGCCCGGGGTCGAATGTGCAGCGCCGATGATCGAGACATACGGCCTCGTGAAGATGCCCGACGGCGATGTCGTAAGCAAAGCGATCTTCGGGATTGATACGACGAGTTTCAGTGCCGTCACCACGTTCTCCGATGCACTGATCTGGAAACCGCTGTCCGATGACGAACTCAAGGACGTGGACGATAACGACTACCGGCAGCCGAATGTCGCCTTCCTCGACTGGGATGCGGACTACAAGCGGCAGATGCTGGCGCGGTTCCATGACGATGCGCTGAATCTGGGCCAGCCCGATGCGAAGGAGGGCGCGGTCCTCGGCGTCGAGATCAACCCGTACAACCAGCGGCTGCAGTTGGGGCAGTACAGCGTCATGCACCAGCGCTACTGGATGCCGGTCAACGACATCACGATCACCGTCATTCCGATCACGGAGCGGGGTGCCGTCGCCACCGCCGAGTCGCGCAAACTCCCGGTGTTCAACGAGTTTTTTGTCGGCCGATTTGATGTCGACTCGAATTATGTCTTCGTGCCGTTCAAGGTCTTGCAGTCGATGCTGAAGATGGGGCCGGCCCAGGTCGAAACCGGCGAGTTTGAGCGCGATGCCAACGGGGATTATGTTCGTGATGAGTTCGGCGACCCGATCCCGATCCTTGCCGCCGGCCCGGGCCGCTGCACGAAGATCATCATCAAGGCTGCACAAGGCCAGTCAGACGACGAACTCAAGGAGGAGGTTGAGCAGGTCTGTCTCGAGGTGATGGCCCGCCATCCTAAGGAAATTCGCAACGTGTTCGTCATGACCTGGGAGAAGCAGATCGAGCGCTATCTCGGGGCAATCAAAAAAGAAACGGCGCTCGTGACGACCCTGTTTTCGATCATCAGCACCGTGTCCATTTTCATGGTGCTGGCCATCTTCTGGACCATTGTGCAGCAAAAGACCCGCGACATCGGCATCCTCCGGGCCGTCGGGGCCTCCAAGTTCGGGGTGGCCTGGCTGTTTGTCCGCTTCGGCCTGGCGCTGGGGATTCTCGGGGCCATCCTCGGCTGCGCGCTGGCGTATGTCATCGTGTGGAACATCAACCCGATTCATACGGTAGTCGGTGAGATCACCGGTACATATATCTGGGACCCGGAAGTGTATTACTTCTCCGAGCTGCCCAATGAAGTTAATCCGACCCACGCTGCCCTCATTATGTGCGGCGGCGTTGTGTTTGCCGTCCTCGGGTCACTGATCCCCGGGATGCGGGCAGCCATGATCGACCCCGTGACGGCCATCCGATACGAGTAGGAACGTATACACACACTTCGCACGTAAGAACGACATGCCCAGTGGCAAACCTGCACAATCCGAACTGCTCATCTCAGCACGAAACGTGCATAAGACGTATCGGCTGGGTCGGATTCTCGTCCCGGTGCTGCATGGCGTCGATCTCGACGTGAAGGCCGGTGAGTGGGTGGCAGTCCTGGGAGCCAGCGGGTCCGGCAAGTCAACCTTGCTCCATATCCTCGGGTCCCTTGATCGACCGGATGAACAGGATGGCAAACGCGGCACAGTCTCATTTCACGGCCAGGATGTGCATCAGCAAAGCGCCTGGGTACAGAATGAGTATCGCAACGGCAAGGTTGGCTTCGTTTTCCAGTTCTATCACCTCTTGCCGGAAATGACGGTCGCAGAGAACACGGCCCTGGCAGCCATGATCCGACTCGGGCGATTCGGGTATCAGAAGCACCACCACGAGATTCGCGAGGCTGCCAACACCTTACTCGATGCGTTCGGGCTGGGCGATCGGCTCGATCATCGGCCGGCTGAGTTATCCGGCGGTGAGCGTCAGCGCGTCGCCATCGCCCGTGCATTGATGAACGAACCGGAGATTCTGCTGGCGGATGAACCGACCGGCAACCTCGATTCCGTCACCGGTGGGCAGATTCTCGATGTGGTTGCCAGGACACATTCAGAGCGAGGACTCGCGATCGTCATGGTCACACACGACCAGACCGTCGCCGATCGGGCCGACCGCATCGTCAGTCTCGAGTCTGGCAGAATTGTGTAGCCGCGTTCAGTGCCGGACAGAGCAACGTACCGCCCGTGTCGGCCGTGGTGCATCGTCTGCCAGGCCGTTCCGTATAACTCAGCACACATTCGCACACGCACAACCTCGTATTGCGGTACCGATCCATGACACGAACGAACGCCTCCGGGCCACCGAAGCCGACTTTCACGCTCGCCACCCCAGATTCCTACCAGGAGTGGGATGCGTTAACCGCCGCACTCACCGATGCGTTCCGGTTCCCGACGGATCGGGCCGACGGGTTTTATGATGTGGTCGGCCGGTCCAACATGCGCATGATCGTGCGCCAGGATGACGGGACGGTGTGCGGCGGGTTGGCACTGGTCCGGATGGGTCAGTGGTTCGGCGGGCAGGCAGTGCCGATGACCGGCATCGTCGCAGTCGGCATTGGTGCCGGCTACCGCTCGCAAGGGGCGGCAGGTTCCATGATGGCCCAGATGCTGCAGGAACTGCATGCCACCGGTGAGACACCGATCTCAACGCTCTACCCGGCCACGCGCCCGCTGTACCGGCGAGCCGGCTACGAATCCGCAGGACACCGATTCAAGATCACGATGCCATTGCGTCATATTGAGACGCGCGACCGCTCGCTGTCGGTTCGCCCGCTCCCGACTGCCGGTGACGAACCGGACGGCATCCCGTTGGAAGTGAAAGCCGCTGTACCGTGAGCAGTGTCAGCCCGGCAGCGGCCAACTCGATCGCGGCCCCTACATCTGGGCCCGGGTCGCCAAGCCCCGAGGTCGTGAAACGGTCGGCTACGGCATCTACGACGATGATGCTGCCACATCGTTGTCATCAAACGAACTGCTCGGGTACGTCTACTACTGCAAGACTGACAGCCGGACGCGGCCGTATTCGCTCGAAGTCTCTGACATGGCATTTCTCACGCCGGCTGCCGGTCGTCGCATCCTGGCCCTCATGGCCGATCACCGGTCGATGGCGGACACCGTTACCTGGTGGGGGTCGCCGGCCGATCCCATGCTGGAACTCGAAACCGAGAAAGGGGCTGAGATCCAGGACGATCTGGCCTGGATGCTCCGAATCGTCGATGTGAAGAAGGCACTCGAAGCCCGTGGGTACCCACTGGGAGTGAATGCTGAGATCCCGATCGAGGTGTTTGGCGATACCGTCTTGCCGGACGAGAACAATCGGCGCTGGCTGCTGCAGGTTGCAGACGGGAAGGCCACGGTGGTGCGCAATCGAGGCAAGGGCATCGTGCGCCTCCATATCAACGGCCTGGCTGCGTTGTATTCCGGCTATCGCAGTGTCAGCGACCTGGAACAAATGGGCCTTCTTTTCTGGAAGAATCGCTACGAGGACGCCCGCTCAGACGTCTCACAATTGATCCGGTCTGTTTTTGCCTGCCCGATGCCGTGGATGTCAGATCAGTTCTGAGCAGAAGGCCACCGCTTCTGCCGCGTGAAGGAGTCAAAGCCATGAAAATGAGGATAATGGTCATGAAGACAGGGCACATACCCCTGCTTGTGGCGTGCGCAGCAGCCGCAGCACTGATACTCCCGGCGCGACCTGCCCAGGCACAGTTCAATCGACTTCCGGGCATGGAGTTTGAAGGCCTCGGCCGCCTGGTGGAGTTTGTCGTCAACTCGCCGGTTGAGGACCCGATCGATCAGGGATATGAGGTCGTGACGCAGATCGGCTTTGTGCCCGACGACAGCCCGACTCCGGTTCGAGTCAGGCCGGCCGACAAGCCGTATCAGATCGCCGTCAAGGATGCTGAGAAAGATGAGGACGAGGATGACGCCTTGAAGCCGGGGGCGCGTGTATGGTTCAAGGGAACGATCAAGGTAAACGTCTTGCACATCGAGGACCTCGTCGTGTTTCCGCTGGAAAACCTGAGCGACATCCCGGACCACTGGCCCATCGAGACCGAGGACAAGCGAGATCGCGTCCCGATGCGATACTCGACGCCCACGATTGAGTTATCCAAGGTGGCAGCCTGGGTCAACCGCATGCCTGCTGTCGGAGGCGGTGAAGGCGAGAACGCCGGCCCAAGCCGGCACCTTGTCATGTCACTGCAAGTCAAGAACCCGTCCCGCGAGGATGTCAAGGTGACGCTGAATCGCGTGTTCCTGGCTCAACGAGCCAATACCGAGGGTACCCACATTGCATCCGAACGCATCTCGTTGGCTGACGACACCGGCCGAGAAACCGGCAAGCACGCGACCACCGTCAAGGCGAAGTCTGAGATGGAAGTGAGCATCCGCGGCCTGAATGTCTTTGACGTCCCGGCACCGGACGAGGCTCAGCCCTGGCTGTACGCCATCGTGTTCCTGACTGTTGACATAGACGGCCTGGAGTACGAGATCGTCCTCCGCCAGACCGGTGAGATCGAAACGGTGTGGTAGCCAGGGAGTACGGCCCGAGATCACTCAAAGCACCGGCCCCACAGGGCGTGCAACCGCTGCACTTCGGCCGGGTCTATCTTTGATTTGTCAGACCAGATTGCCAGATCCAGCGCGCGGTGTGCAGGACTGACTTCCTGCTGCAGCGATGTCGTATCGGACAGTGCCTGCTTGATCAACGCGACACAGGCACTCGTTGCCGTCTCGAGGTTGGCAATGATCTCCTGCAGGAGTGATTCGCCTGTCGGCGCGTCATGCTGTTTCCAGCAATCGTAATCGGTCGGCAGCGCGACGAGGGCATAGGCCAGTTCGGCTTCGCGTGCCAGTCGCGCTTCGGGCAGGGCCGTCATGCCGATGAGATCGCCCCCCCACTGCCGATGCATCTCGCTTTCTGCCCGTGTTGAAAACGCCGGCCCCTCCATGCACACATACGTGGCCGTCTCATGCACAGCGATCCCGGCTGCCTGTGCTGCATCGGACAGCCACTTCCGCATTACCGGGCAGCATGGATCGGCAAACTCGACATGCACCGCAGCCTCGTGATAGAACGTCCGCGGGCGCCCGTCAGTCTTGTCGATGAACTGGTCCACGAGTGCAACGTGCCCCGGTTGGATCTGCTCACGAAGTGACCCGACCGCCCCGCTGGCAATCACATGCGTGACCCCGAGCATCTTGAGTGCATACACGTTGGCACGGTACGGCACCTCGTGTGGATTCAGCACATGTCCCTCGCCGTGGCGAGCGAGCAGCGAGAGCCGGGTCCCGTCAGCCAATGTGCCCGTCTCAATCGGCCCGCTAGGTGTGCCGAAGGGTGTCTCGGGACAACTGCTTTCGGACAGTGTTCCGAGTGCCCGATCGTTGCCGAACAAGTGCTCGCCGAGCCCGGTCCCGCCGATGATGCCGATGTGTACGCCGGTGTCGTGATTGCTCATGATCAAGGAGTGTAGCCTGCTGCACTGCATGGCGCACAGTCGCATCAGACGTGCTATCCTCCATCACCTGATGACACTCATTTGCATCCCCATCATGGTTGAAGCCGACGAAGCCACCGGCGCACAGCCCGCACTGGAGCAGGCTGCCCGGGCCATCGAAGCCGGCGCGCGCCTCATCGAGTGGCGAATCGACCATGTGACAGACACACCGGACCTGATTGCCCGTCTGCTGTCGGAATCGCCGGCACCGTGTATCGTGACCTGTCGGCCGACGACCGAGGGCGGCGAGTATGACGGCACCGATTCAGACCGCATTGCGGCGCTGGAGCATCTCGCGCTTGAGCACACGCCGTCGTATCTCGATGTCGAACTGGCGACCTATGAGCGCTCGGCGAACCTGGCCCAGAAGGTTCGTCTGGTGATTGATCATCCGAACCAGTTGCGCGCCACCGGCACACGTCTGATCCTGTCCACACATGACTTCACAGGTCGGCCGAAGGACCTGTACAACCGGCTCGGCCGGATGGCCCAGGACGATGCCTGTGCCGTCATCAAAGTCGCCTGGACGGCTCGCTCACTCCGCGACAATATCGAAGCATTTGAGTTGCTGCAGAATCGCACGAAGCCGACGATCGCGCTGTGCATGGGGCGATTCGGCCTGCTCAGTCGCGTCCTGGCTCCCAAGTTCGGCGCGTTTCTCACTTTTGCACGCGCCGATGACACGCTCGGCACTGCGCCGGGGCAACCCGGCATCGGGCAACTTCGTGAAACGTATCACTTCGATGCGATTAACAAACACACGCGCACCTACGGGATTGTCGGGTGGCCGGCCGAGCATTCGATCGGCCCCGTTGTGCATAATGCTGCGTTCCGGCATGCCGATCATGACGGCGTCTATCTACCGCTCCCGATCCCGCCGGAGTATGAGCATTTCAAAGCGACGATCGGGTCACTGATCGATTATGGGCCGCTCGATTTCAGCGGCGCCTCGATCACCACCCCGCACAAGGAGAACGCGCTCCGGTTTGTGCGCGAACACGACGGCACGGTCGATCCGATGACCGACCTGTGCGGGGCTGCCAACACGTTGACGATCGATCGAAGTACCGATGTGATGACCCTCCACGCTGCCAACACTGATGTGGAGGCGCTCGTGGATTCAGTGTGTGATGCACTTCAGATTGCGCGCGACGGACTCGCTGGGCGCTCGGTCGCCGTGATTGGAGCCGGCGGGGCAGCCCGGGCTGCGGCAGTCGGATTCGCATTGGCCGGTGTGGGCTCAATTACACTTCATAACAGAACCGAAGCGCATGCACACGCACTGGCAGATGAGTTGAGTCGGCGGCTGTCCGATATGAGGCAATGTGATGTTCCGATCACGGCTGCCGGCCTCGAAGCCATGAGCCGTCGCCCATACGACCTGATTATTCAGACCACGCCCGTGGGGATGGCTGACCCAAGCACCCCGGACCGGAGCGACTGCCCGCTGCCGGATGATGTACTGAGCGCAATACCGTGGAGTGACTGCGCGCTCGCGCTTGACCTTATTTATACGCCGGCCGAAACCCCGTTCCTTCGTGCAGCACGCCAGGCCGGCTGTCACACGCGCAACGGCAAGGACATGTTCAGCCGCCAGGCACTGGGTCAACTGCACTACTGGCTCACGCCTGAGGCTGCGTCACTGCTGAACGCGGGTTTCATCGACTCACTTATATGACCGATGCTGATGCAGCAGGGATACTCACTCGGCACTCCGAACGGGACGCCCGAACCTGCGTTCTACAAAAAACAAACGACCGATCGAGTCACGCGATCGGCCGTTTGCAACGTAGAGGATTTCAAGCATCAATCAAGTAAGGGAGTCAATCTTACCTTTTGATGAGGGACACTCTTTCTTGAGTGTTGTGGATGGTCCGTTACGCAGTCTTCCTGCGGCGACGCCCGCCCATCGTCAACCCACACCCGGCCAGCAACAGTGAGGCGGCAGCCGGTGACGGCACGAGCCAGACCGCTGATGCGTCGGCATAGTGGCCGGCGAACTCGGGGTGATACAGATCGTTGAATGAATCTTCGACGGCCGCAACGCGGAGGGCCACATAGTCGGTCTCAGCAGGCAGAACCAGGTTGATCTCTGCCAGTTCCCACGTCTGCGTATCGGCATCGGTGTAGATGATACCCTGGGCCTGTGCGAGATGACTGCCACTGCTCCACATATCGGAGAAGTCGGCCGTGGATCCTGAGTACGCGGACAGCATGACGCTGAAGCGTGTATCGGTGAGCTGATCGCCGGCAATGCGATTGAAGTATGCTTCGCCGTGCAGTTCGGCTGTCCCGGTCTGCACCACGTCCATCACGGATGTCAGATCAATCAACTGCCATACTTCCGACGCCACGGTGTTCTTGCTCGACACGTCGAAACTCGTATCGATCAACTGCAGCATCTCAACACCTTCGAACGGGATGATCCCATCCTGGGCCACCGTGATCTGTGAGAAGTCGCCGCGCCAATCGCCATAGGCATCCGGCAGGAAGCCGACGGTGTTCTCGACCAATTCATACCCATTGTTCACGGCCAACTCATTGCCGGCTGCAAAGGCGGAGCCGGCAGCCAAGGTCAGGCCGAGTCCAACGGAGCACAGGCCTGCCATGCGCGCACCAGAAGTGCTTCTCATAATCTTTCTCCAATCTTAAGTTCTACATCATCTCAGATTAGTGCCCGTGCAGGCCCACTACAAATCAAACCAGGTGCCGGCTCTGTGTCGCCGACTTCGATGCGGTCGTTGCACCGCTTTCAGACTACAGCGCCCCGCTCGGCTGTCCAACGAACAATGGGATTCAAGAGGGAAGGGCGGCCACAGAGAACATACAAGTGGCAGTGTTATATTGAATCACCGCGTTCCCCTACGTTTCCAGCCTGACCTCATCGTTACAAACGGAACCTGTGCACTCAGAATCGATGCCCTGACCCCGGGCATGCTCCCCGAAACAGGGTTATCAGACACCTCCCCTCTCAGCCGGCCGAGCCGGCTGCCCAAAACGCGAAAAGGCGGCGCGGACATTTCCATCCACACCGCCTGCATAGGGTCAATCAGCCACTCAGCGTCGCTGAGTCACTGACGCAAGCACGTTGCATTTACCCGGTCGTCGAGCGCCGACGACGCGACAATCCGCCGAATCCCAGCCCGCAGCCGGCAAACAGCAATGCGGCTGAACCCGGCGTCGGGATGAGCCAGACAGCCGAGCCGTCCGCATAGTGTCCGTCAAATTCCGGAGCGTCCCAATCATCCATGATGTTCTCGGTCGCAGCGATCCGAATCGCGACGTAGTCCGTATTCGTCGGAAGCAGCAGCTTGACCGCTGCCATTTCCCACGTCCGGGTATCATCGTCCGAGAACAGATCGGCCCGAGCTCCGTCGAGCTGGCTGCCAGAAATCCACTTCGCTGAGAAGTCCTGGGGTGTTCCTGCATAGGCAGCCATCACCACACTGAATTGTGTGTCCGTTTCCGCATCGCCCGGCCCTTTGCCGTCTCGCGAGACACGGTTGAAATACACACTTGCATTCAACACGGCCTGGCCCGATCGAACCTGATCCACAAATGAGGAGATATCAATCAGCTGCCAGACCTCGGACCCGACGGTGCCCAAGTCGGCCCCGCTCATCGTCGAGCCCTGGAACTGCAGCATTTCGACCCCCTCGAAGGGGACGATGCCGTCCTGGGTGCTGGACAGGATTTCGGACTGGTCGCCCTGCCAGTTCCCAAACTCGTCCGGCAGAAAGCCGACCGTATCCTCGTAGACCTCAAAGCCGGCGTTCGTCAGATACTCGTTGTCGAATGCACGGGCTGTCGTGCAGACGCAGCCCACGACAAGGGCTGCAGCTGTCAGCCCAACTCCCGACACGAAGCGTTGATGTTTTCTGTTCACCTCTTCATCTCCTGTTCTCTGTAAAAGGCATGCAGATGCGGCATTGACGGCACGCGTGAGTGGCGGGATGCACCTGGGCCGGTCATTCTCGTTCCTGCCGGCCCGCCCGCACCATGCCCGGCACGCGTTGCCTCGATGATGCGCTCCATGCATCTGCGTCGTCCCTGGTCCAGTCTGCGGTCACGATCGGTCAGTCCATCGCGCCCAACACCGGGCTGGGACGCTGCCGTGTGATCACAGTTCTCCCTGTGAGTGTGTACGTGTGTGTTTCCTGTGTTGTCTCCTTCCTCTTCCGGGATCAGAAACCGGGCGAACTGACGTGACCGAGGGCTGAGATGACGCTTCGCCACCTCGAACCACCTGACCGCCCACCACGCACTCGCTGTCAAGATCCCACATCTTCTGACCGGCCGGAATCGGCCTTCGAACTCTGCTTTTTCTTCATCTCTCAGACACCCTCGGAACCGACCGGCAGGCGCACGCGATAAACGTCAGGCCCCCTGTTGCCCACACACACCTGTGTGTGCGCATGGCACCTTCGCCTGCCACGACCCCGGACTCAAATGTTCTTTCTCTCGCTCCACTACAGCGAATGGCGTAGAATCATGCCGGTACTCTGCCCCCTCGCACTGTAGTATAGCACTCGGGAGATACAGCAAACATATGTTCGCATCACTAAGCGATAGGTTCAACGAAACATTCCGAAAACTGGCAGGTCGCGGCCGAATTAGCGAGTCGAATGTGCGCGATGCCATGCAAGAAGTGCGCACTGCGCTGCTTGAGGCTGATGTCCACTACGAGGTCGTCAAATCATTTTGTGACGATGTCCTGCAAGACGCGCTCGGCCAAGAGGTTACACAAAGCCTCAAGCCCGGGCAGGAGATGATAGGTATTGTCAACCAGCGCCTCATCGATTTGATGGGCCCGGTCGACTCCCACATCATGTACGTTTCCCCCCCTCCAACCGTCATAATGATGTGTGGGCTGCAGGGAAGCGGCAAAACCACGACCTGTGGCAAACTCGCTGCATACCTCAAAAGACGAGACAAAAGCGTCATGGTCGCTGCGGCTGACCTGCAGCGTCCGGCAGCCGTCGAACAGCTGCGCACCGTCGTTGAGCAAGTGCGTGATCAGATGCCTGGGGGTGGTTCTACTCATTTTTACGCTGAGCCGGAAAAGTGTGCAGAATATGGCAAGGCAGTGGGCGTCGCAGTCGGTGTCTGCCAACGTGCGCTGAATGCTGCCAGACAAACCGGTATCGATGTCCTGATACTCGATACCGCCGGCCGACTCCATGTTAATGACGATCTCATGGGCGAGCTGCGCGCTGTGAACCAGGCGCTTACCCCACATCAGATTTACCTCGTGGTCGATGCCATGACCGGCCAGGATGCCGTCAACTCTGCCAAAGCGTTCCACGAATCGCTCGCCGTCGACGGCGTCATTCTCACCAAGTTCGACTCCGACACCCGAGGCGGGGCAGCACTGAGCGTCAAGAAAGTGACCGGCGCGCCCGTCAAGTTCGTCGGCGTCGGCGAACACCTCGATGCCCTTGAGGAATTTCACCCAGAGCGAATGGCCGGCCGAATCCTCGGCATGGGCGATGTCGTCAGCCTCGTCGAACGCGCGCAACTCGAAGTCAGTGAGCAGGAGGCTGAGGAACTCCAGGAACGCATGGCCAAAGGCCAACTCACGATGGATGACTTCCTGGGCCAACTCAAGAAACTCCGACGAATGGGTCCGCTCAAACAACTCCTGGGCATGTTGCCGGGCGTCGGGTCAGCCATCAAAGATCTCCCGATCGAGGACAAGCAACTCAACGGCATCGAGGGCATCATCAACTCGATGACCAAACAGGAGCGTCGGGACGTCAAAGTGCTCAACAACTCGCGCAGAAAACGCGTCGCCGACGGATCGGGATCTGATCTCCGCCAGGTGTCGCAACTCACCAAGACGTTCGATACCGTGACCAAGATGAGTCGTCAGATGTCGGATACCGGTGCGATGGGCAAGATGAAAGCGATGAAGGACCTTGCCTCAGGCCAGGGAGGGGCCGACCCGGCCGCGCTGGCCGGCCTGCTCAGGACCAAAGGCTCAACCCGAACGACCAGCCCCAAGGCCAAGTCAGCCAAACGTCGCAAGGGTCGATCCGGCTCCGGCGGGAAGCGGCGCAAACGCTGAGTGTGTTGCTGCGCCCCCCCTCCTCCTCCTCCTCCTCCAACGGCCGGCCGAATCAGTAGCGCGGGACCCGTGAGTCAATCTGTGTTGCCCACGCCTCGATGCCGCCGGCCAGCGAGTGCACCTGTTCATAGTCTGCCTGTTGTCTGAGGAAGATCGCCACCTGCAATGATCGCTGCCCGGTGTGGCAATAGACCACCACGCGCCGCCCTTCTGCCAGTTTGTCAATCTCATCCAGCCGGGATGCGATCTCATCCATTGGGAAGAATACATCACCTTCAATGTGTGCAGCAGCACGCTCCTCCGGCGTGCGACAGTCAATCAACAACAGCGGCACCGCTCCGTCATCCTCTGCCTGTTCCGGAGCGCGCAGCAGATCAGCCAGGTCGGCGGCGCTGACCTCCCATTCCGGATTGCATGATGGTGCGTGTGCTGCAGTCATCTGTGCCGATAAGTGTAGCCCATAAACGAGCCGCGCACGACTCGCCGGAGGGTAAGAGCACGATGCGTCATGCCCAATAGTCTCGTAGGGGCACGATGATTCGTGCCCTCTTCTTCCGACGAGCCGCGCACGTGAGTAAGCGGGTTTTTACTATTTTCCGATTGATCATCTGCCAGGACTCGGCGGACCTCGTCCTGGCCTACCACGCTTTCGTCATGCTCGCGCACGCGGGCATCCAGGGAGAACGACCCTGCGTGTGCAGGGCTCCCATGCCCAGCTCGACTCAGAAATGCTCCTGCTGAATCTCCCTGGATTCCTGCGTTCGCAGGAATGACGGAGAGACGGAAGAGAGAGGCGCCAATCGGGATATTGGCGATCCGGAGGAAGTGCTCGGGCGATCCGTGGCACTCCGGCGCTTGGCATGATGCTTGCGCATCATCCCCCCCCCCCCGGCAGAGCCGGGGGCTAACGGGATCGCGATTGTTGACGCGCGTGCCACCGACCCCTTTTCCCAACTTGTTAATACGACTTGGCAAACACGACGCGCTGTGGGCTCGGCTCGCCGGAGAACGGGCAGGTGCCGGGCTCACGAACGAGGTCGTCCAACCACTGGCCGGGCAGCGGGATGCCACGCACCGTCACGCTCAGATCGTTTTTGACCTGCTCCTCGATCGCCCCGTCGCCGTTCCAGTGGCACAGCGCAAACCCGCCATGAATCTCAGGCTGCTCGCGGTTGGCCGGCGTGAAGTAATCATACAACTCATCGCGCGTGTTAATACACGCTGAGTTCTCACGTACCAGCGCCGTTGCCCGATCGTGCAATCCGGTCTGAATCTCGGCCAGGAGATCAGGCAGCGTGTTCACAAACTCCGCCCGCTTCAACGTGAACCGGTCCTTATGTTCGCGATCGCGTCGGCCGACGAACACGCTGTCTGCCTCCATGTCACGGGGCCCGACCTCAACGCGCAACGGGATCCCCTTCTTGATCCACGACCAGATCTTGTCGCCGCCGCGCAGATCACGCGTATCAAGTTCAACGCGCACAGGACGGCCGTCGTATTGGACACTGTGCTTGAGTTCGTCTGCCAGTTTCGTGCAGTACTCAAGTACCTGAGCCCGTGTTTCCTCCTTATGCAGAATCGGGAGGATCACAACATGCGAGGGCGCAAGTTTGGGAGGCAGGACCAGGCCGTTATCATCAGAGTGCGTCATCACCAGCCCGCCGATGAGCCGAGTCGAGACGCCCCACGAAGTCGTCCAGGCATGCTCATGTTGTCCTGATTCACCGAGGAACTGGATGCGCGAGGCCTTCGCAAAGTTCTGGCCCAGGAAGTGCGATGTACCCGACTGCAACGCTTTGCGATCCTGCATCATCGCTTCGATGCTGTAGGTCTGCACCGCACCGGGGAACCGTTCGCATTCGGTCTTCTCGCCCTTGATAACAGGCATGGCCATGTAGTTCTCAGCAAAATCAGCATACACATCGAGCATGCGCATCGTTTCCTCACGAGCCTCAGCCTCCGTTGCGTGGGCAGTGTGCCCCTCCTGCCAGAGAAACTCAGCCGTCCGCAGAAACAGGCGCGTGCGAAGTTCCCAGCGAACAACGTTGGCCCACTGGTTGATCAGCAGCGGCAGGTCGCGATACGACTGCACCCACTGCGAGAACATCTCGCCGATGATTGTCTCCGACGTCGGCCGCACAATCAGCGGCTCCTCCAACTTGCCGACGGGGATCAGTTTCCCGTCAGGCCCGGCTTCGAGTCGATGGTGGGTGACTACGGCACATTCCTTGGCAAATCCCTCGACGTGCTGGGCCTCCTTCTCCAGGTAGCTCAGCGGGATGAACAGCGGGAAGTATGCATTCTGATGGCCGGTCTCCTTGAACATGCGATCAAGCACGCCCTGGATGTTCTCCCACAGGCCATAGCCCCACGGCTTGATCACCATGCACCCACGAACCGGGGACGACTCAGCCAGGTCGGCTGCGCGCACAACCTGCTGATACCACTCCGGGTAGTTATCGGACCGCGTTGGGCTGATCGCTGTCTTGGCGGGCTTGTTGGACTTCTGCTTGGTGCTGCCGTTTCCAGCGGCCATGGGGCACTTCCTGTTCACGCTCACACGGATGGGGAGATGGACTAATCACGGATCGTTGCTCACACGATCGGCACATCGGGCCGGGCAAACCCCGGAAAAACACGAGTGCATCATTCCCGTGCCGAGTCAGTGAATCGACTCTTGCCGGGGACACAATGCACAAAAGCCATGCTGCCCGCATGGGAGATGGTGAGTCCCACACGGGCAGGCAGATATGGCCAAAATGGAGAGAAAGCGTTTCGTTTCAGGATCGGTCGGCCTCAGAGGGGCCGGTTGGGGTTGCCCGGGCCGCCTCGTCGGCCACGTGCCGGCCGATCATTGCCCTGCGGGGCCTGGGGGGCGCTCGGCGGGGGCGGCGGGCCTTGCTGCTGGAAGCGGTTGGTCGGCATGCCCGGCTGCTGTCGCTGACCCTGTGGCGCCGGACCGCTCCAATTGCCCGGGAAGTCAAACTGAGGACCGTTGTCACGGAACATCATGTTTCGCCGTTGCCGCTGTGGTTGCATCCGCATCATCCGCCGGTTCACGCCCTGCTGCCGGCGCCCCTGCATCATCGGCTGATGCATCATCATTGGGCGTCGCTGCTGCATCTGCTGCATCTGCTGCTGCTGGTGCGGGCCTCTCTGACGCTGCCCGAACTGCTGGGCACCCGGCCCGAACCCTCGGCCCTGCATCTGCGGCCCGTTCATCATCCGCGGTAGGCCATTGCCTGCAGCCCCGGGGCCTTGTTGCATCCGACCCCGCCCCTGTCCGGCTCCGGGCACTCCATCCCGGCTCGGTCCTCCACGGCCACACATGGGGCACGGTGCCTGGGCATCGAACTGCTGGCCCCGGCGACCCTGCTGCTGTCGTTGCTGCTGCTGCGGCTGTTGCCGTGGCATCATGTTGCGACGGTTCTGCTGCTGCCGTTGCTGAGGCTGTCTCATTCTCTGAGGCTGCTGTTGCTGTTGCCGCTGCCGCTGCTGTGGCTGATGCTGCATCATCGGGTCGGCTTGATCCCAACCTGGCCCGCCCAGGAACCGATCCGTCTGTTGTTGTTGCTGTTGCTGCTGCTGTTGCTGTCGGCCCATGCCGCGCCGCTGCTGCATCGGGCGATCGCTCTGGAATCCCGGTGGGAAGGCCATGTCACTCGGCGGCCCACCGAATGGGCGGTCTTCAAACTGCGGGGGCCCCCATTGCTGCTGCTGTTGCTGTTGTTGGCCACGGCGACCTCGTTGCCCCTGCTGCGGGCGATCGGTCGGCGGTGCTACGGCCCGGTCCGTATCCTGTCCTCTCGGTTGACGCTGGCCGGCCGGCGGCCCTCCCCAGCCCTCGCGTTCGAGCAGAATCTTCCTGATCCGCTCGCGAACGACCGGGTCATCCGTATTCCAACCGGCATTCTGGAGTCGTTCCCGAAGTTGCTGCATGCGCTGTCGGCGCTGCTGCTCCTGTACATCAACCTTCGATGGCGCCCTGTCCGTCTGCTGTTGTGCCTGATCCTGCGGCAATGCCACCGCAGCGTTCGCCGGCCCGGCCACAAAGCACAGACCTGCTGCCAGACTCAAAGTGGCCACGATGAGCGGTTTTGCGTACCCAGTCCGTTTCATTTCAGTGCTCCTTATCATCACTTGTCAGTCTGGCTGAAGCACCATCACAACAGCACGTATCTGATCGTCGGTCTATCCCCCGCCTGTCTTACCACAAGGGGGAGAGTGGCAGGCCACCCGATTGTTCCTGCCATCGTCTGCTCAACGCACACGAATACCCTATATTGCATGCTGGAGACGATTTGGGGACATCGAATCCGCGAGATCGACTGCCCCCTGCTGTTATCGGCCAAGTGATCTGGTCCGATCGGTCTTCGCCTGTGAGAATGTACAGGCTCGCGATAGCCGGCGGGACTCAGGCACGACAGCACCCGAGCAGGGGCACGGCATGACGGTGTTTCATCCCATATTTCTGGCCATCCTCGTCGCGTCGGTTGCCATCGTGCTTGCCGCCGTGTGGTCGGTCCTGGTCCTGCTGAGATTCTGGAAGGTATGGAATCACAGGCGGCGGGAAGGCCCACCGGCACCGTGTTGTGCGGCCTGTGGGTTTGATCTGCGAGGCACATGGCCGAACTGCGTCATTTGCCCCGAGTGCGGCACCGATCTTCTGGAAGCGCCTGCTGCGATACGGTGGGAGCCGAGCGGTCCCCTGCGCAAACACATGCGATTGGCCTGCATCGTCCTGGGCCTGATCACAGTTGTGTGCAGCGCCCTCCTCTGGCCACGGGTCACGTCGGCACCGTGGAGGTCCTGGTACCCGACGTCGTGGCTGATGAAGACTGCCACGGATCCGGCGGCCACGGGTGATCCCACGGCCGCATTGAACGTGCTGGCAGACCGTCTGGAAGCAGGGAACCTGAGCCCGGAGCCGTTGCAGACACTCGTCGATCATGCCTTCAGTGTGCAGGGAGACCCCGAAACCCCCTGGTTGCCGGCGTGGGGACGCATCATCGAAGGCGCGTGGCGGGCCGGGAGTCTGCCCGACAGCCGGATCAGTCAATACGTTCAACAGGCACTCGATCTGACAATAACGGCCACACCGTCCAGAGTCGGTCAATGGTCGCTCCTTCATACCGCTGTCGCAGCAGCCGGCCCGGCACGAACATCAAATGCGGTGGGTATGGGAATCGAGGTCACGATCAGCGACGTTCGCATTGACGGGCAATCCGTTCATGTTGAACAGACTGAATCAGCCAATCTCTGGGTCGGGGCACCGTTGATGACCAGGTGGATTACCAGGGCCGAGGTGGCCGCCCCCGGTGAGCCGGGCACCCATGACCTGGCCGGCACTGTCAGCGTCGTCCTGTATGATGCATCGATCAGCCCGTATCGATATGCGCCTCCGGTCACACTCACCACCACGCCGGCGTCATTCACGGTCGTGCAGCGCGAGGCTGAGGCTCCGATCTACTTGTCTGATCCCGCAGTCGATGACATGGTGCGTCAGGCCTGTGATACGCGGATCATCGTGATTGACCGAGGGTTGGAGTATGAACCGGCCTGCGTCATCTCGTACTCCATTGAACACGTGCCATGCTCCGCGTGGATGCATGTCGACTTGAGGCTCAATGACGGGACGACCGTTCGAATCGGAGACTTCTGGGGACGGCACGCCAGAGAACTTCTAAGCCTTAAGCAACCCGGCGATCCCCGCAACGGTGACGCAGACTGGTCCGGGGTGCTGATCAAAGACCCGGATCAATGGGGCCGAGGCGGCGCGTCGGGATTGGGGCCCTCTGCACTAGGCGAAGCCACCCGGGGTGACGTGATCTATGACAGCGTGCTATTGCACGGGATCCGATGGCAAATGCAGAAGAACCGCGTATTCTGGTGTGGGCGAGTCGTTGATAAAGATGTGCCCATTTATCACTTCGCCACACCTGAGGACGCAGCGGCTGCCGGCTATCCGGTGACATCGTCACAGGATTGGTTCATGGAACAGGGGCCGGGCGATGGCCAATAGCATCGCCGTATGGCGGCAGACTACGTCAGCACCACTTCACCGGTACCCGGCACGATCTCGCCGAGCCGATACGGTGTTTCGCCCAACCGTTCCAACTGCTTCATGACCGACGAGGCGAACGACGGCCGGACGATCAATGTGTAGCCAATGCCCATGTTAAAGACATGGAACATCTCATCCGTATCCACGTTGCCGTGATCCTGCAGAAAGCGAAAGACCGAAGGAATCGTCCAGGCCTGTGTCTTGATTTCGGCATCCACATCGGGTGGAAGGACGCGACAGATATTGCCCGGTAGCCCGCCCCCGGTGATGTGTGCCATCCCGCTGATAATGCGCTTGACCTTGTATCGCCGCAGCAAGCGCACGATCGGCCGACTGTAGATCCGCGTCGGGGTCAGCAGCACTTGACCGAGTGTCTGATCCGTGCCCAGCGCGTCATAGGGACGATTCAGATCGAGCCCGCGCTCGCGCACGATCTGACGCACGAGGCTGTAGCCGTTGGAATGGAGCCCGTTGGATGCCAGCCCGATGACCACATCGCCAGCCTCGACCCGTGAAGAGTCGACGGCCCGATCGAGTTCGAGGACGCCAACGGCAAAGCCGGCCAGGTCGAAGTCTCCCTGGGCATAGATATCCGGAAGTTCAGCCGTCTCCCCGCCGATCAGGGCTGCCCGAGCCTGACGACATCCCTCCGTCACGCCGGCCACAATCTGCGCTGCCGTCGTGGGGTCGAGCCGGTTCACGCCGAGATAATCAAGAAACAGCAGCGGCTCAGCCCCCTCAACGATCAGGTCATTGATGCACATGGCCACACAGTCGATCCCAACGGTGTCATAGACCCGCATCTGACAGGCAAGTTTCACCTTGCTGCCGACCCCATCGGTACACGCAACCAGGACCGGCTCCCGGTAGTTCCTGCGAAAGAGTTGTTCGTTGAAGTCGAGCCGTACCAGGCCGGCAAAGCCGCCGGGACGGTCAATGACCCGTGGGCCGTGTGTTGACCGCATCATGGTTTGGATCAGGCCGACCATGCGATCGCCTGCCTCAATATCGACACCGCTGCCGGCATAGGTCAGGGGGGCTTGGTCCCGTGCCGCCATACGATCGTCCTCGCTGCTCATATCGTCTGTTGCGCTGCTCATTGGGTCATACAATAGTATGACGAGCGGCTGTGTGCATGTTGATCCGGAAACTGGTTGGCTGATCGGGTTGGCAGCCCTACTCTTGCAGCCGCCGGTACCCGATGTGCCCCCAGACGAGGCTCGACGGCCCGTGGCCGCATGACACCCCCGAAATGGGTCAGCCAATGAAGTTCGATCTGATAGATCACGTTATTGAGCAAACCGACGACCGGATTATTGCGGTCAAAACCGTGACCCTGGCCGAGGAATACCTGCAGGACCACTTTCCGACGTACCCGGTTCTGCCTGGCGTCCTGATGATCGAGACCCTCGTGCAGGCTGCACGACGACTGCTGACGAAGGCGACCGGGAACCCGAGGCTGGTGCTCGGGGAGGTCAAAGCGCTGCGGTACGGGCAGTTCGTCAAGCCCGGCGAGGCCTTGCGCGTCGAGGTGGCCTATCTGGGGGTGGATGCCGATGGGCATCACCGCTGCAAGGGCATCGGCCACGTGATCCGCGCCGGCGAGGCAACGCGATCAGAGACGGCAGCCGTGACCGGTCGTTTTACGCTCAGGCCGGTGCTGGCAGGCCCGAAGCGAACATCAGGCTGATACACATCGCGGTCGGGAGGAACCGGAGTCCGAATGCCCGGACTTGACATTGGGCCCCCGCGACCGTCAAATCCCGCTATTGTTCCTGCCGTGAGATTGCTGTGCATGGCAGGGCGATACGAGCAGATACACTGACCAACGGCCCGGGACTGCGCACGTGGCGTGCCGTCTCAGGCCCTTCATACGAGAGCAAACGCAGGAGCAGCAACGAATCATGGATAGAAACGAAATCTACGACAAGGTCAGCGATGTCCTGGTTGACGCCCTGGGCGTGGACGATGACGAAGTCAGCCCGCAGGCCACGCTCACAAGTGACCTCGGGGCCGAGTCCATCGACTTTCTTGACATCGTCTTCCGCCTGGAGAAGGCATTCGATATCAAGATCGCTCAAGGCGAGCTGTTCCCCGACAATGTCGCGCAGAACCCGGAATATGTCCAGGATGGCAAGGTCACCGGTAAGGGATTGGCCGAGTTGAAGCAGCGAATGCCGCATGCCGACTTCGCCACGCTCGAGCAGAACCCGGACGTCAACAACGTCGCCGAGATCTTCACGGTCGAGGCCATCGTTCGATTCGTCGAGAGCAAGCTGTCCGCTGCCGCATCGTGATGATGGTGACGCGCGGGGCCGTCGACCACTGAGCGCCCCCGCGCACACACCGTGACGAGGGGTCAGACACAGGGCCGATCCGGACGTGCTCAGCACAGATGGGTGGACACTTCCCATGCGATGGATGTGGATTGATCAGATTGTTGAAGTCGAGCGGGGACAGCGATTGGTCGCTATTAAGAATGTGTCCCTGGCCGAGGACGTGGTGCACGACCACTTCCCGACGCAGCCCGCGCCAAACGGCGAGCAGCTGGACGCCCTGCCGGTCATGCCCGCCAGTTTGTTGATTGAGGGAATGGCCCAGACGGCCGGGATCCTGGTCGGCCATGCCAACGACTTTGCGGAAAAGGTCATTCTGGCCAAGATCAACAAAGCCCGGTTCACCTGCGATGTCTTCCCCGGTCAGACCGTTCGCTTCGAGGCCCGGATCGATCGCATGGATGAGTCGGGTGCCTCGGCAACCGGCCAAGTCAGCGCCTACGACCATGCACGACAGCAGTATCACGACGTCGGCACGGTCGAACTCATGTTCTCGCATATCGATCAGAATATGACCGGCTTGGAGTTTCCTGAGGAGAACTTCGTCTTCACAGACAACTTCAAGACCCTGCTGCGGGCCGCTGAGTTGATCTAGCGCCGCTATCGTATCGATTCGATTCGGGATCTCCGAATATCACTTGCTGACGGTCACGGCATGGGTGTTTGACTTCACACTGTCGTTCCCATTGTGCCCACGCCGTGCAAATGCCTGCCAGTACACCGTTCTTCCCTTGAGCCAGCCAGGGACCGTCACGGTGAGCGTCGCCTCGCCGCTATCACGGGCCTGGATGGTGTCGATGTCGAACACCGGAGACAGCAGGTCGGCCACAATCCCGCCGAAACCGGGCAACGGCGGCCCCTCCCCGATTCCGTTGAGGCTCGCATAAAACGTAATGTCCTCGCCTGCATCGGCACCGGTCACGGTCACATCGGCCTCCTTCCCGACTGTAAACGGCGTCGTGCCCAGATACACCGGGTGCGTGCAGAACGCGTAGGCTCGGCCTGCCTCCGAATGCCCATTCACCACTTCGGTCGGTGAACCGACGCAGAAGTCCGGCAGCCCGTCGCGATTCAAGTCATCAGCACTGCTCACGGAATAACCGAAGTGCCCGCCGGCCTGCTCGCCGCTGATCAGGAACAAGGTTGTGCGTGACCGACCTGAGAACGCATAGACGCGCCCGGCATCTTCCCCGCTGCCGTCGTTGTACTGCGCCCCGACCACGAGGTCGGCGTAGCCGTCGCCGTTCACATCCCACAGCCCGCCGAGGGGTCGCCCCATCTGGTCGCCGGCACGCTCTCCGGACTTGAGCATGATCAGCGCGCCGGTGTCGCCGGAAAAGACGTACACGCGCCCGCTCTGGTACCCATTGACATCACTGAACGGTGCGGCTGCGATGAAGTCCGACACCCCATCCCGATCCATATCGCCGCCGCCGAGGATTCTCAGGCCGAACTGATCGCCGGGTTCCTCCCCCTCCTTCTTATAAATCGCATTGCCGTTTCGGCCCGAGACGACATAGACCACGCCCTGGTCGGTGCCGAGCCCGGGGCCCGTGCTGGCAGAGACGAGAATATCGTGGCGACCGTCGTCATTAATATCGTCATACGGTTCGAAGCGATCGGCTAGACGCGCATTCGTTTTCTCGCCGTCGAATGTAAACAACTGCGAGCCGGACTTGCCGGAGTAGACGTACAGGCGGCCGGCATCGTTTCCATTGCTGTCATACCCCGGGGCACCGACCCCGAAATCGTCATAGCCGTCCCGGTTCACATCGCCGACCCCGCGCGTATGCATCCCGAAATTGTCCCCGGCGTTGTTCCCGTAATACGTGTACAGAATCCGTTTGCGCTTGAGGGAGATGACATAGGCGCTGCCGGCGTTGTTCCCGTTCTCATCGTTGTAGGGCGCGCCGACGACGATCTCATTGTAATTATCGTGGTCCAGATCGCCGCACGAGGCGAGTGAAAACCCGAAGTTATCACCCTCGGCTTCGCCGGTCCAGATTTTGATCAGGTCTCCATCGCGCCCGTCATACAGGTACACGCGACCGACATCGGTCTGCCCGTTCACATCGGCGGCAAATGCGCCAATCACGATGTCCGCCCTGTCATCGCCGGTCACATCTCCGACCACAGCCAAACGATGCCCCAGCTCATCATACGGTTCGTCGCCGAAGTACTCGTACATCAACGAACCGTCACGTCCGGAATAGATGTACACCTCGCCGGAGTCGGTCCCACCCCCGTCACCGAAGCGTGATGTGACAATGAGATCGGTAAACCCATCCCCATCAACGTCCCCGATTGACTTGGCACGACGGCCAAGATGATCACCATCAAGCCGACCCTCAAACGCGAACTGCGCCTGATCGATCGACAGGTCCGGAGCATCCCACGCCAGCACCGGGCGCGATACCCCAGCGACAAGAATGAGAGTTAACACACCAGTATCACGCAGCAATCCCATAATGGGCTTCCTTCCTCCTTCATCACACCTTCGCACCAAACGGCACAGTGAGCCGCACACAGATGGGATGCCGGAACAGATTATCTGGACGAGACCTCCGCTGACAGTGCGCGATTGCAGCAACACGGAGGACACTTTCGATTTCCTATAATACTGTAAATACCCGGAATTGCAACTAATCAAATCATGTCTCTATTTCAATCACCTGTAGTTTTTCGCTCAGTAATACAGAGCAACAGGTCGCAATAGCCGGAGGGCCGACGCACACAGGTTGCGGTCGGCGCGTTGTATTTCTCATCAGGCGATACGTGTTGTTGCCGGTGCAGAATCGAATTGCCATCTGCAGGCGGCCTCAGTGCGGGTCGCCATGAACACGCCCTTGTTATCGGTCCGGGCGATACGCATCCGGCTCAGCCAACCGGGTCAATCTGCACCGGATCGGCACGGTGCAAATACCGCACTTCTACCGTGGTGCAAGTCCTGATATGAGTACAATATGATCCGCTTCAGTACGATGGCCCGCCATCTGTTCGTGGGTCTCGGACTGGGTGGAATCGAGCAGGAAGGACCGCGGACATGTTCGGATCAACAGCCGAAGCACTGGGGTATATTCGCAGCCATGAGATCGCCATGGTGGACTTGAAGGTCACCGGCGTCAATGGCCAGTGGCTGCACTTGACGATGCCGGCTGCACGGCTCAACGAAGGCCACTTCGAAAGCGGCGTCGGCTACGACGGCTCCTCGGGATCCGGCTTTGCCCAGGTCGAGAGCGGTGATGTGGCTGCCCGGCCCGTCCTTGAAACGGCCTTTGTAGACCCGATCTACGAACACGCCACCCTCAGCTTTCTCTGTGAAACCGTCACGGCCGATACGCACGAGCCGTTCCCTTTTGATCCCCGCACGATTGCACAAAAAGCCGTCCAGGCCATGCAGAGGCGGAATGTTGCCAAGAAGGCACTGATGGCACCTGAGTTTGAGTTCCATGTATTCGATGACGTCCGGATCGTCAACACGCCCTACCGCTCCGGCGTCCACATTCGATCCTCGGAGTCCGGCCCGAAAGCGCTTGCACCGGCGATCCCCCCAAAGGGAGGGTACCTGCGTGTGCCGCCGGCAGATCGCCTGCAAGATCTCCGCTCAGCAATCGCCTTGACACTCGGGGAGATCGGCGTGGATGTTCGGTACCACCACCACGAAGTCGGCGGGCCCGGCCAGTGTGAAATCGAACTGGACATGACTGATCTCGTGCGGGCAGCTGACCAGGCCATGATGGTCAAGTACATCGTCAAGAACCTGTCACGGCAATACGGCCTGCTGGCCACGTTCATGCCCAAACCGATCCACGGCGAGTCCGGCAACGGGATGCATGTACACCAGCGCCTCGTCGGGCCGGATGGGCAACCCCTGTTCTATGACGGCACGAGCGGCCAGTACGCCGACTTCAGCGCGCTCGGACTCAACTACATTGCCGGCCTCCTCCAACATGGGCGAGCCTTGACGGCGATGACGAACCCCTCGACCAACTCGTTCAAACGGCTGGTCGAAGGATACGAAGCACCGGTTAATCTCTTCTTCTCGCTCGGCAACCGGTCTGCAGCCATCCGCATCCCGCGATATGCCGTCACCCCGGACAAGAAACGCATGGAATACCGCCCTCCCGATGGGACGGCCAATGTCTACCTGATGCTCGCCGCCATGCTGATGGCCGGCCTCGATGGAATCAAGAACAGGACTTTCGAAACGGTCAAGGACCATACGTTCGGGCCGCATGACGTGGACATTGCGCGGCAGACGAGCGAGTTCAAGAACGGGATCGAAGCCCTGCCGCGATCACTCCGTGATGCATTGGCTGCCCTCGAAGCCGACCATGCCTTCCTCAGTGCCGACGATGTGTTCCCCGAGCCGTTCATTCAACAGTGGATTCAATCGAAATTGGCAAACGAAGCCGATGCCGTAGACAACCGGCCCCACCCATACGAGTTTGAACTGTACTTCGATGCCTGAGCGGGTCGGCCTGTTCTGCGACTGTCGCGTTACCCAATGCGCTCAGCCCCACCCATGTATGGCCGTAGGGCGGTTGGGACGGTGATGGAACCGTCCTCGTTCTGATACATCTCCATGACAGGGATCAGGAAGCGCGGGCAGGCCAGCACCGTGTTGTTGAGCGAATGGCAGAACACCGGCTTGCCGGTCTCGTGGTCACGGTACCGGAGATTCAAACGGCGGCACTGATAGTCATACAGCCGGCTGGCCGAGTGTGTCTCGCCGTAGGCCCCGGTCGGCCGCCGATTGGTCTGCTCCCGGCTGCCGTCACTGTCTTCCCCTCCCCCATACCGCCCCGGCATCCAGCACTCGAGATCGATCATGTCGGCATTCTTCGGCCCGAGATCGCCCGAACAGCACTGGAGCAGTCGATACGGCAGTTCCAGCCGCTGCAGTACGGTCTCAACAAAGCCGATCATCTTCTGATGCCAGGCCCGGCTCTCGGCCTCGTCTGCCTTGCAGATCACGACCTGTTCCACCTTGTCGAACTGGTGGATACGATACACGCCGGCGGTGTCCTTGCCGGCTGCGCCGGCTTCACGGCGGAAGCACGTGGAGACGGTGGTGTAACACTTCGGCAGGTCGTCGGCATCGAGGATCTCATCCTTGTGGAACCCCATCAGGCCGACTTCACCGGTCCCGGTGAGGTACAGGTCATGCCCGCCCCCCCCGCTTGGTCTCCTCGATTTCGTAGGCCTGGTCCCGACCTTCGGGGAAGAAGCCGGTCCCGACCATGATCTCATCGCGCACGATCACCGGCACGTACACCGGCGTAAAGCCGTTTTCCTCGGTCATAAAGTCGAACGCAAAACGGAGGAGTGCCTGGGCCAGCCTCATGCCGTCGCCGATCAGCACATACGAACGGCTGCCCGACATTTTGACGGCCCGCTGAAACTCGATCAGGCCGTGCTTTTCTGCCAGCTCAAGATGGGTCAGGGGGGCAAAACCGCGGTTGTCCTCGAATGACTTGGCCGGGTCGAACCAGTCCGGGTTCCAGCGTCGCAGTTCGACATTGTCATCGGCTGATTTGCCGACCGGAACGTCATCGTCAGCCGGTTGCGGGATCCGCAGCCACAGGGCATCGCGCTGCGGCTCAATCTCGACAATCCGGGCAGCAAGTTCCGCTTCCCGGGTCTTGATGGCCGTCGGTCGCTGCTGCAGGGCCTTCATTGACGCCTGCAATTCAGCCCGCTCGGCATCGTCTGCTGCCTTTTTCATGCGGCCGGCGACCTGGCCGATTTCCTTGCCGATTCGGTTCTTTTCGGCAACGAGATCCTGCAACTCGGTCTGGCAGGTTCGCAGTTGCCGATCCAGGTCGAGCAGGGCATCAATATCGACGGCGGAGCCTTTGTTGGCAGCCCCACGCTTGAATCGGTCCGGGTCATCTCGAAGTCGTTTGAGGTCAATCATGGTGCTTGATGGTAGCGTCGCTCGGCCACAGGCAAGTGCCACCCGTGAGTTCTCTTGGTGTGAAAAACGTGATGCGGGCAGGGCGGATCGACTCTCGGTGGGTCGGGGATATACTGACCGGCTGTTACTCAGCCTGATTGCCCAGGTGGCGAAATTGGTAGACGCGCCAGCTTGAGGGGCTGGTGGGAATTATTCTCCCGTGGAGGTTCGAGTCCTCTCCTGGGCATTTCAATCAAACGGTCCCGAATCCCCCCCCGTTTTCCCCTGCTACTATTCAAACGACGCCACCGAGCTGGTCAGTTTCACCAGTGCCTGTGTCAATTCGTCGATCCGCTTCAGAATCTCAGGGCTGCTCACGGATTCGTCGTCGAAGTCCGGGTAGTTGGCGTACACAAACCGCGGGTCGATGACGGTCCGGAAGTCGAGCATGAGGCTGTTGGCCAACTGCATGACGGACATGTAGCTGCCTTGACCGCCGGCTATGTGGGAATCACATTACAGTCACATGGCGACAGCGCTACAAAAGTCCTGTAACATGCTGATAACCGCCTATATAGGCCCTGACTGAGCCTGCGGAAGAGCAGCGGCAATCGTTGAGTCACATAGCCGTCACATTGCTCTGACTCGCCAAGTGCAGGCTCCATGCGCATCGACGAACTCCAAGGACGCCATAAACCATACAAATGACCTGGATGTCCTCTTTATATCTGTATTCAGATGCTGCTACTGTGCAACGAAGGCAGGCAAGTCTGACGTTTGCGTCTGCGTGCGAGCCTGACGGTCCGATCACCACGCTGCCCAGAACGGAGCGTATTTCGCATGTCTTCTAGCTTTACTGTCAGGTGGGTCGGGCCGGATCATCCCCGCTTTGACCGTGTCAGCGATTACTCGGGAGACCTGTGCATAGTTTCTCTCCTCGATGCCAAAGCGTCTGCGAAGCGTCGAGTTTGACATCCTCTCACCCGTGATCCACCGAAGACCAGCATGCTGATAGCATGCTCTAATCCGCTCCTCGCGATCCATTTGCGCAAACCTTCGATAGGCAAACAATGTGACCCTCGTACTATTGCTGCTCTCAATAAACGCAGGGGGAGGGAGCTGAAAGAACTCGACGGCCGTCAAGACTCGATCAATCCCACTGCCTAACTCCTCACACATGCCCATTCGGCGCATGAGCGACGCGAGCTGCTCATTGCGAGAGCGGGGTGGAATATCCAGCCGATTCGGGTCAATGATCGGGCGGCCTGGGTTTGACACTTCGACCCGATTCCGAAATACCTCGACAAGAGGCCCAGTGCCGGTAACGGTAAAATCCTGGTGAATCAATGCGTTGGCGACGACTTCACGCACCGCGATCTCAGGATACATCGGTACTGTGGTCCTGAGGGCCTGCCCAATCGGCTCATTCTGAGGGAGCTGCGCGTTCAACCAGGCAACGAGCCCACTGAAGCCGGCAGCGTACCCCTTATCACCCTCCTGCTGACGCACAATTTCAGTTCTGTCATCTCCGCGATAGACCACCACGCGCACCGCTTTTCGGGCGAGTCGCTCAAATTGACTCAGCGACTTCGCAAAGAGAGTCGCACCTAAATTGGTCACGGCATATCCGGACGGCTTATGTTCCACCAATCGCTCAGCAGTCAGCCGCTCGAGGATGCTCCCGCGATTTTCCGGAAGCGGTTGCCCAATCAACTCGAAGTACGCCGGAAAGTCCAGTAGGGGAAGGATATCGGCTTCATCGAGCCGCTCT
Organism: Planctomycetota bacterium; assembly: GCA_013112555.1. Lineage (GTDB taxonomy): Bacteria > Planctomycetota > Phycisphaerae > Phycisphaerales > UBA5793 > PNC21. The sequence continues at coordinate 472,507 of JABFGK010000002.1, forward strand.
CTGGCCGATAATGTCTCAAAAGGCCGCGCATCGAAGCGGGACCACATCTCCCTCTCCTTGGCGATGTGCTGTCGCAACTCAGTGGTTGATTCCCCAATCCGCACATATTCAACACGCTTGAATGCGACAGGGGACTGACTGGCGGCAGGCACGCAGAACACAACGACATGCTTGCCTTCAACTTCACCCTCGTGAATTGTGAAGTGTACTCGGGGCGACAAGAACGACGCAAGCCATATCTCGAGGGGCTGGCTCCCTCTCCGGTCCGACTTAGGACGAAAATCAGTACCGACCAACTGATGCGACTTGTTTTCTATCCCCCAGACAATGTACCCTGCGTCCTGATCCTGCAATACCGCAGCGTTCGCAATCGCTGATATGTTCTTCCCGATCCTCTCAGCATCACAGTTGTTAACCTTGAATTCGACCCATTCGGTCTCATGTGGAAGGCTACGTATGTGCGCGACAACTTGTGGAAGATCGGCGTCGTTCATCGTACTCAAGTGAAACCTATGTTTTCCCAAGCGCCGTCATCCTCGCGAATCGGCACGGCCAGGCGCGGGAACTCCGGCCTACATCTGCGATCCCCTGCTACTATTCAAACGACGCGACCGCGCTGGTGAGTTTCACCAGTGCCTGGGTCAATTCGTCGATCCGCTTCAAAATCTCAGGGCTGCTCACGGATTCATCGTCGAAGTCCGGGTAGTTCGCGTACACAAACCGGGGGACGATGACGGTCCGGAAGTCGAGCATGAGGCTGTTGGCCAACTGCATGACGGACATGTAGCTGCTTTGACCGCCGGCTGAGCAGAGGAAGCCGGCCACCTTGCCGGTCCAGCCGTCGCGCCCGGTGAGTTCGACGACGTTCTTGGCGGCAGCACTGACATCGAAGTTGTAGATGGGGCAGGCCATCAGAATGCCCTGGGCAGCCACGACCCGCTGCTTGAGCAGTTTCGCGTTCTCGTTGTTGTACGCATCGGCCCCGTCACACACCGGCAACGGCAGGTCGGCCAGATCGAGCAGTTCGGTCTTGCTCTCGCTGATCGACGCGAGGCGCTGGTACGCCTCCTGGGCCAGCAGGCGGCTTCGGCTGTTCGGATTCAAACTGCAACTGATGACGAGATAATTCATGAGACATCCTTGACGGGTCGGTCAGTCGTATCCAGCAACCAAAACTTGGGGTGGGGTCAATGCTGAGGGAGAATCGACTCGCGACTCCCGTTCTCAGCATCGTTCAGTTCAGTTCACGTCATCCCATCACCTTGCCGAGCCAGGGAATGACGACAATCACGATGATGTCATAGGCTGCATGCGTGCCGGCCACGATCCCGAAGCCGCGCGACGCATAGAGCACCGCAAAGTACACACCGCACAGGAAGTAGAACACAGCCAGGTACAGCATGAAACCGCCGTCCCCGGAATACCAGGCCGGGTGATACACCATGAAGGCCAGCGATGAGCCGACGACGGCCACGATGGTTGCCGTTCGTTGAGACCATTTGAACAGACTCACGCACAGCGTGTGCATAGCCAGCATGATCACCATGCGGAACAGCAGTTCCTCATAGATCCCGGCCCCGATACTCAAAACCAATCTCGTCTGCCAGGCCATCTGACCCAGCGTTTCAGCCTGCATGGCAGCACCGGCGGTATCGGTCGGCGGTGCCGTCGAGAACGCGGCGGTCGCACCCATCGCGCCGGTGAAGTGGAGCAACCCATCCGGCCCCATGAGCATGCCGATGAACTTGTCCAGCACGAGCAACGGGATTGCCAGCGCCACCGCTTCGATAAACATGACCAGGGGGATGCCGAGGTGGACGGTCCAGGAGTGGCGCTGAATGACATGCAGCACAATGAGGACGGCAATCAATGCCAGCCCGGGCAGATACCAGCCGGCTGCCGGGATCCCGAACAGTTCAAAGAAACTGTTGAGTTGCTGATAGGCAGTGATCTGAATGCTGCTGACCGCGCCGGTGCTCGGGTCCTGCACGTAGCGCCAGGTGCCAAGTTCGTAGGCAACGATGAGTGGCAGCAAAAACGCCAGGATCTGGAGCGGCTGTTGCGACAGCACGAAGTAGCGCCCCAGGTTGGCCGGTTTCAGTTTGGGCATGCCACAACCGTATGCGGCCTCCTGCCATCAGGAGACCGCTTCGATGAAACACTGGGTGTACTGCGTATGAAAAAGTGCGCAAATGGCGAACGAGCGAGCCACGCAGGGCGCGGGGCAACGAATCGATCAATCAGGCGCCGGCGGACTTGAATGCGTTGAGGCGCTTGGCCAGACGGCTCTTGCGGCGGGCCGCCTTGTTGCGGTGGATGGTTCGCTTGCCGGCCACCTTGTCGTACAGACTGCTCACGCGCACGAAGGCCTGCTCGGCCGCACCGACGTCCTTGCCGTGGAGCTTCTCTTCGAAGTCACGGACTGCATCGTGAATACGGCGCTTGCGCCACCGATTCAGTGCACGTCGGGCTGTGTTCTGTCGAATCCGCTTTTTGGCAGACAGCGTGTGGGCCATGGTCCCTCACCTCTTGATCAGTCGGTCAAACATTCACCATTGTGTCATCTGGCATGCAAAAACAGGCAGGCCGGTCGTTTATCCCAGCCTTCACAGACCGGAATCCCACCGCCCGGCCAAGCCAGACAGCCGCGTATTATGCCAGCCAGACGTCCGAAGGCAACCATCAGGCCCGTTTCATCTGCCGGAACCGGCCTCCCAGGCTGTTTTCGCAGCCTTCAGAGCAGCAGCAGAATCCATCAACAGGTCCGCAAGATTGGGCGGGATGTCGGTCCACTGCCACAAATCGGCAAGTTTCTCTCGGTGGGCCCGGATCAGGATTTCGGCCCGGTCCAGGCCGAGTGCCTGTTCATCAGCGGGCAGGCCGTCGAGTTCGCCCAGGGCACAGGTGACGGCCTGGAGGGTGATGATGGACACAACCGAGCCCTTCCAACGTTGTCCCTCGGCATCATCAGGCAGAGCGGCCGAGGTCTTGGCAAAGGCCATCCAACGGGCCAGCAGGGCAGCCCACGTCAGTTGGCGGATGGCCTCGGTATCGGTAGCCGATTCCTGGGCAGCAGGTTGGGGAGTGTCGTTTTCAGCCATCGTTGGTCGTATCAGCAAGAAGCAAATAGGCCAGGCCCGTAGGCCAGGCCGAGGTCCTCCGAGTCCTGGCAGTTAGGGGAGTCGAGCGTGTCAGGACTCGTTCCTCGTCCTGACCTACATCACTGACCCACTACACCGCTGCCAGCCGATCCAACTCACCTTTGGCATCGGCCAGTTGCTTGCGGGTTTCCTCAACAAGATGGGGCGGGGCCTTATCAACGTACCCCTTGTTGCCCAACCGCCCTTCGAGGACCCGGATCTGCTTTTCGAGTTCATCTCGACGACGCCCGACCCGCTCGGCCTCTGCCCCGGCGTCGAGTGATGATTCCTCGCCGGCCAGCCCGGACAGGGCATGCTCGACTCCCGCCACGGTGAAGGTGACCCAATCGGAACCACGATCCGCTGATCCATCAAGAGCGGACCATTCGCTCAAGCCTGCCAGCGATTCGACCACCCCGTCGGCCGATTCGATCAATGCGGTGGTCGGCTCGTCGCCCACATGCAGCGCGATCCGACGCTTGTCGGGGACCTGATGCGAAGCCCGGATCTCCCGGATGGCAGTGACCAGTGCCTGGGCCCGCTCAAACGTCGCGACATCCTCGTTCTGATCGGTGACAGCCTGATCAAGGCCGGCCAGTTGCGGCCAGCGTGCGGTGGCTGCCATGTCGGACGGCGGGAGTTGCACGCACGCGATCGGCTGGACCGCCAGCGACTCGATCGGCTCGTGGAGCGTCTCGGTAATGAACGGCATGATCGGCTGGGCCATCCGATGAATCGAGCCCAGGACAGCGCGCAACACGGACTGCTGGGTCGGATCGGTCGCGATCGTTGCCTTGACGGCCTCGAGGTACCAGTCGCAGAAGTCCCGCCAGAACAGGTCGTACAGGCCCTGGGCATAGGCATTGAACTGATACTCGCTGACGGCCGTCTCGATATCGCGCACTGTTCGGGCCAGCCGGGCCAGGATCCAGCGGTCAACCAGGCGGGTCGGCTCCCCATCGGGTTTCCCGTGGCCGTCAACGGACCCGAGTGTCATGAGCGCAAAGCGGGTGGCATTCCAGAGTTTGTTGCTCAAGCGTCGGCCGATCTCGAACTTCGGGCTGCTGTTGGCACCGATTGCCTCGTCATACTCGACCGGCATCCGCACATCCTGCGTCTGGGTCGTCATTTGCGCCAACGTGAAGCGCATCGCGTCCGAGCCTTTGGTCTTGATAATGTCGCGCGGGTCGACGCCGTTGCCCAGCGACTTGCTCATCTTGCGGCCATCGCCGTCCTGAATCATCGCATGGATGAACACATCGTCATACGGCAGCCGCCCGAGGAAGTAGAGGTTGAACATCACCATGCGCGAGACCCAGAGGGTAATGATTTCGCGGGCAGTGCACAGAACGCTGGTGGGGTTCCATGTATTGAGGACGTCCCAGCCTTCGGGAATCTCGGTCAGAAACGCCTCGGGATTCGGCCAGCCCATGGTGCTCATCGGCCAGAGTGCGGAGGAGAACCAGGTGTCGAGGACGTCGGGGTCCTGCGCAAAGCCGAGTTCCTTCAGGGCTTCGACTAACTCGGGGATATCCCGGCGTGGGCAGGCGCAGATAGTTGTGCCATGCTTCGCCCCACCTGTGCGATCATCGCTGGCTGCGCGTTCGATCGTTATAACGTGCAGATCGTCCGGGTACTGTCCTCTCAGGCTGTCCAGTGCGCTCTTATCCGGCGTTTTGCGCTCATCGTCAAACACCCACACCGGGATCCGGTGCCCCCACCAGAGTTGCCGGCTGATGCACCAGTCGCGGATGTTCTCGTGCCAGGACTGGAAGGTGCGGGCATAGCGCTCAGGATAGAAGGTGAGGCGGCCATGCCAGCCCTCCTCATGGTCGGTGGCACGGGCGTCTCGCCCGTCCCAGTGGGCCGAAGGCCCAGATACGTCTTCACACTCATCCGCACTATCCCTCGTCTGAGGGTTGACCGTGAACTCATAGTCTGCAGCCTGCTTGATCAAACCTGCCTTGACCGGATTCATCCACATGTACTGCCATTTCTCTTCGAACTCCGCCTCGTCCCGCATGATTCGATCGTAATACTCGTCCTGCCAGACGCTGCCGGATGATCCACGTGCCTGGTTGATCTCATGCGCCGAGTAACTCTTAATGCTGTGGATAAGATCCGGAAGGGGATACCAATGCTTCGTGTCATTCTCCTGTTGCATCGGCGTCATGAGGATGTGTACATGGTCATGCATCACGGTCACAAGATGAATGATGGCCCGCTTCTGATGCCAATGCAGGCAAGAAGAAAGGACAAGTCGTCGCTCATCTTGGCTCAATTGCCCATTTGCACACCGAAACGTCACAAAATAAGTCTGGCCGCCTGCCTCCCAGTGGGGAAGGCTTCTTGCTCTTCTATGGAGCTGTCTTGTGACGACCCTTTTGACGGGCGAGACGCCCGTCCCACCGTCTTGCTGTGATTCTGATTTGACGGGCGAGACGCCCGTCCCACTGTCATTTCCCCCCCACTGTTTCAACTCATCTCCCACGACCTGCTCTTTGCTCATTGCGCGCAAGGCAAAGCCGGCCAGTGAGTTCACCGGCAACTTCGTTCCCGGCAGCGTGCCTGCATCATCAAGCGACGGGATCTGTCTCGTCACGGCGACATACCACTGGTCACTCAAGTACGGCTCAATGGCGACGTGACTGCGATACGAGTGGCCGACCGAGTGGACATACGGCTTCACTTCTTCGAGCAGGCTGTTCTCACGGAACCACTCGACAACCGCTTCGCGCGCTTCGTAACGATCAAGCCCAAGCGTGAACTCACCGCCGCCGACGTCCTCCCAGCCATACTGGTCGCTCACACACCCATCGGGAGCCAGGACGTTGATGATCGGCAACTCGTGGCGCAGGCCGATCTCCCAGTCATTCGGATCGTGGGCCGGCGTGACCTTGAGGAAGCCGGTCGCAAACTGTGCCTTTGCATCGTCCGGGTCGCCGCCGTGCTCGACGGCCAGGACCACGTAGTCGTCTTCGATGATCGGGATTTCACGATTGACGATCGGCAGCCGAATCATTCGGCCGGCAAAGTGCTTCGCTCTCGGGTCGCGCGGATTCATGGCCACGGCCGTATCGCCGAGCATGGTTTCGGGTCGGGTGGTGGCCACGGTGACATGGTCATACGCCGTGCCGTCGATGACGACCGGGTCGCCGATCAGGGGATACTGGAGATACCAGAAGTGCCCTTCAACCTCGTGCATTTCGACTTCATCGTCAGCCAGCGCGGTCTGCGTGGCCGGGTCCCAGTTGACCAACCGCTTGCCGCGATAGATCAGGCCTTCCTGAAAGAGCCTGAAAAACGCCTCCCGGACGGCTGCAGCACAGACATCATCGAGCGTGAATCGGGTTCGGTCCCAATCGCAGGAGCATCCCATTTCGCGCAACTGGCTGAGGATGGTGGACTGAAACTCGTCTTTCCACGAGAGGATCTTGTTGACGAACTCCTCGCGCTCAAAATCGGTCCGACGCTTGCCTTCCTCGGCCAGCACCCGTTTTTCGACAACGGTCTGGGTCGCGATCCCAGCATGGTCGGTCCCCGGCATCCAGAGGGCGTTACGGCCTCTGGCCCTGTGATAGCGTGTGAGGATGTCCTGCAGCGTGTTATTGAGCGCATGCCCGAGGTGAAGTTTGTCGGTGATGTTGGGCAGCGGGATCAGGATGCAGTAGGGGTCACCCAAATCGCCGGGGACGGCATGAAAAGGGTGTTTATCCACCCATTTCTGCAGAACTTTAGGTTCCTCGGCGAGTGGATCATACGATTTGGGAAGTGCTGTCATGTCCATAACGGGCGATTGTAGGCCAACGCCCCCAGATGGCCGATGGATACACCATGCAACACGTTTCTTCGCACCAAATACTTTCCCGCCCTGGCCGCGTCAATCCGTGGGTCATGCTGGGTATCTCGCTCATCCTGGCCGTGGCAGCCATTGCCCTGAAGTCACTGACTCAGAAGCAGGCCCCGCCGGCCGTGACGACCGGGCAGACGAGTGCACCGGCACCATCCGGGGCGGACGACACCCAGACGCTCAATGCACAGCAACGCAAGGAAATCGAAGATGCCCTGGACGCTGCCTCCCAGTACATGAATACGGATCATCTCCCGGAGGCCGAGACGATCCTCAAGGCGTTGATTGCCAAGTACCCGGATCATCCTGATGTGCTGCGACAAATGTCCGGGCTCCACATGCTGTTTGCGCGGACGGTGCCGGCGTGCGAGTGCTTCGACCACATGCTCGAACTCCACGGAGGGAGCGCTGCCGACTATCACCATGCCGGCGTGCTGGCCAACATGATTGGAAACCTGGACCTCTCGCGCCAGCGTTTCGAGACGGCCTGTCGGATGAACCCGTCCGAGCCGGAACATTTCAAGTACCTGGCCATGATCGAGATGAAGCAGTACGACTATGCCGCTGCCAAAGCCCACCTGGTCCAGGCAGCCACGATGAACGATGCCGATGAGGTCATCTGGGGGACGCTGGGTGAGATTGCCTTTCTCGAGAATCATCTCGACATCGGCATGCAGCACACCAAGAAAGCACGGGCGCTGAATCCAGCAAATCTGAAATGGAGACTGATCGAGGCCCGCATTCTCAGACGTCAGAACAAGCCGGATGAGGCCATCACGCTCCTGTCGGCCTTGACCAAACCCGACAGCGTCGAGCAGGGAGTCATCAACGAGATTGCCCTGTGTTGGGCGATGAAGGGCGACCCGCTCCATGCCGCACAGATTCACATCGACTATGTGAATTCAAACGCGCGCAACCGGCGAGTCGACTCGCCGCTGGCTGCCGCTCGCTACTTGATGCAGGCCGATGATCTTGGCCAGGCCCGTGTCTGGGTACAAAACGCTTTGAACCGAGACCCAACGAACGAAGAGGCTCAAAACCTGCTTGATCAACTGAACAAGCAATAGCCGAGTCGATACGGATCCATCCCACACAGCGTACTACGAGCCGGCCAGCAGTTCGGAGACCGGCCGTCCCACCAGGTCATACTCTTGTGAATCGACAATCGCACAGCGGACCAGATCGCCGGGCGCGAGCCATGTCTGTGCATCAACAAACGTCACCGAATCGACCTCAGGGGCCTGGTGATAGCATCGGCCGACAGAGCGACGGCGGTTTCCAGCGTCCGGGCCTTCAAGGTCGGTTTCAGATTCCTCATCCTGCTTTTCGATGAGCACATCAAACTGGACTGCGGATTCGAGGGCCTCGGTGACGCCGGGCTGGGTGCCGACTACTGCCTCTTGATAGAGTGATGCGAGGTACTCAGCCTGCTCAAAGGCGATCTGTTGCTGCACGGTCATCAGTTCATGGTGTCGGCGTTTGACGACATCGGCTGGAATGACGAGTTCCGGGTGCTGCTGCTGGAGTTTGTAGGCAGGCGTGCCGGGCTCGGGCGAGAACGGGAAGACCCCCATCATGTCGAACCCGAAGGACCCAACGAACTCGACCAACTCCTCGTGCTCTGCCTCGGATTCGCCGGGGAATCCTGTAATGAACGTCGTCCGGATCGCAAGTCCGGGGATCCGTTCACGAAGTTTGTCCAGTAAGGTGCAGATTTGCAGACGCGATGTATTGCGGCGCATCGTCGTCAGGATTCGATCGTTGATGTGCTGTAACGGCATATCGACGTATTTCACGATGTGCGGCAGTGACGCAATAGCATCGATCATCGCATCGGTAAAGTTGGAGGGATAGGCATACATGAGGCGAATCCAGCCGGCCCCCTGTTCCTGAGCCATGCAGTCATTCAGTTCCGTCAACAGGCCGGCCAGCCCGGGTTCGTACCCGGTATCGTCCCCGTAGGAGGTCGTGTCCTGGCCGATGAGATTCAGTTCAAACGCCCCGTCAGCCATCAACTCCCGGGCCTCAGCCAGGATGTGATCAATCGGCTTGGAGCGCATTTTCCCGCGGATGGAGGGAATCGTGCAGAATGTACAGTTCTGGTTGCAGCCTTCAGACATACGCAGATACGCATAGTGCCTCGGGGTCAGGCGGAAGCGCGCTGCATCCGATTCGTAATACCCGAGTGCTCGAACCTCGGCGCCGGCGGTTCTGGCTGAGCGACCGCGCACCGTCAGGTTCACGGTATTGACGCCTTGTGACTCGGCGGCTTCGAGAGCATTGCGGGCAATCCAATACGGCGGCACCGGCTCGTCTTCAGGTGCTGCTTCAATCCGAGGGGAGGAACCGGTCACTGCTTCGAGAATGTGTTCCCGGTCAAAAACGCCCACCAGCGCATCAACATCCGGGCACCAGGTCATGATCTCATCGCGATGCCGCTGCACGAGACACCCGGCCACGATGAGCCGTTTGACCTTCCCGCTTCGCCGCAGGACAGCGGCCTGCTCGATCACTTCGAGTGACTCCTCTTTGGCATCCTCGAGAAACCCACAGGTGTTGATCACGACGACATCGGCATCGTCGGCGCTCTCGACCGGCACCACGCCCCCGCTCGACAACAGCCCCAGCATGCGTTCAGAGTCAACGAGGTTTTTCGGGCATCCGAGGCTCACGAGGGCGACGGTCTGCAGGTGTGCTGTCTGATCCATGGTACAGAGATTTCCTCATCGAATTACCGGTCTTGGCAGCCGTCTTGCTGCGGTGTGGCGATTGTAGGACCGGGCCAGACGTGGCAACTCTGCCGGATGCCTCGACCGGACCCGATAATCAAGTGCCGTGGTGCCGACTGGTCCGGTTGAAGTGGCCACCGGCCGGTCGCGTACTCGTCAGATCACGATACCAGTGCGATTCCCGATCCGTTGAGCCGATGAGAGCATCGGAGAAGCTGCGCGAGCGGGCGGCCACTGAAGTGACGGACGGTGGCTCGACTGCAAAGGAGACAGGTCTTGGACTCAACCTCGCCACAGACATCGGTGGAAGAACAAGACGTCGAAGCGTCAGCACCTGCCCATACGAGCGTTAGCCTGACTGATCTGGTCCGCCACGACCCGCCGGAAGAGGACGCAGCCGATCCTGCCGAGGCAGGGCACGACGGTGCCGAGTGTGCCGACGAGCAGGAATCGACCACACGGGAACAAGACGATCCATCGGAGATCCAGGAGGCCCCGGCAGGGGATTCTCCGGGTTCGCCTCAGGCCGAAGCACTCCCAGCCGGCAAGCCGTTCCGGACCGTCATCCGCCTGGCCACACTCGATGAGCGGAACTGCCCCGGGCCACGTCAGCGGGCACGGGCCTTTGAGATCAGCCCGAAGCATGTCGGTCTCAAGACGAGAAACATGGTCCACATCTCACGCCGGGTTGCGGTCGTCATTGACCGGATCGATGATCGGCCGACGGTCGTTTTCGGCCGAGTGGTACGATGCAGTTACGCCGGCGGGGGCGAGTACACCACCATGGTTCGTTTTGAAGAGATCCCCGAGTGGCAGGACGTGCAGGACTGGGCCGGCGGAAGTAGATAGATCGATAGACAGATAGATGGATGGGTAGGCGGTTGAACCGAACCGCTGCCGGGCGTCTATCCTTACACGCCCATGCGTGTTGTCGAGAGCACACAATCCTGGACTGAAGCGGACAACGGGGGAATCTGCGTTCCCACGATGGGAGCCTTGCACTCCGGGCACCGGGCGCTCATTTCCGCGGCCGTTGACCATGGGGCGCGTCCGGTCGTCGTCACGATCTTTGTCAATCCAACTCAGTTCGGCCCCAACGAGGATTACGCTCGCTACCCTCGGACCTTCGACGCCGATTGCGAGTTATGTCGTGAGACCGGTGCCGATGTCGTGTTCGCGCCGCCGGTGGAGGAGGTGTACCCCGGCGGGGCGGGGGCATGCTACCAGCCCACACTGCCGACGGTGGCCACGACCCCGCAACTGGAGGATGCACATCGTCCCGGCCACTTTGCCGGCGTGTGTCAGGTGGTGCATCGGCTCTTTGAACTGGTCCGCCCGACGGCTGCGGTCTTCGGCGAGAAGGACTACCAGCAACTATGCGTGATTCGAGCGATGGTTCAGCGGGAAGGGCTTGGGATCGACATTCTCGGTCTGCCGACGATCCGTGACCCGGACGGCCTGGCCTTGAGCAGCCGCAATGCGTACCTGGCCCCCGCCCAACGAAAACGGGCCCTCGGGCTCAGCAAGGCACTGGCCGCCGCAGCAGACTCGGAACGCGCAACCCCAGCCCAGGCTGAGCAGGCGATGCGGTCGGTGCTGTTGGCTCACCAGGTTCGGCTCGACTATGCCGTCGTGCGCGACGCCCGGACATTGATGCCGATCGACACGTTTTCCGAGCAACCGGCCCGGGCCGTGATTGCCGGCCGAGTTGGGACGACCCGCCTGATCGACAATGCCGACGTCTCGCGATGAGGCTGCAGCCGGTTCCGTGCTCCTGACACGGCGATGTCAGAACCCTACACTCCGCGCTGGGCAACCGTACCGTACAGCCTTGAACCGTCACATGCCTCCAGACAGCGAGATGATCGTTTCAGATGATGCAATCACACAACGACACTACGGCCAAGTCAGGTGACCCGGTCGCCGTCCTCGGCCAGCGGATTCAACAGGCGTTGGCCCAAGTCCTCGGCCCGGAGTATGCCGACGCCGATCCATTGGTCCGCCCGGCCCAGAACAAGGCCTTCGGCGACTTTCAGTCGAACGCAGCGATGGGGCTGGGCAAGAAGGCCGGCCGACAGCCTCGCCAACTGGCACAGGAGATCGTCGATGCGCTGGACGCGGGCGATCTGTGCGAGCCGCCGGCCATTGCCGGCCCGGGGTTTATTAACATCACGATTCGGCCGGAAGCGCTCAATGCCATGCTGGCGGACATGGATCAGGAGCACCTCGGCGTGGAGCCGTTGGACCGGGGGCATCTGGTTGCGGTTGATATGGTCGGCGTCAACATTGCCAAGGCAATGCATGTCGGGCATCTGCGCTCATCCATCATCGGGGATTCCGTGTGCCGCATCCTCGCCCGCCTCGGCTATGAACCGCTCCCGCAAAACCACCTGGGAGACTGGGGCCTGCAGATCGGCATGTTGATTGACTATGTCATGCAGGAGCAGATCGATCTGGACTCGCTGACCCTCCCGGATCTGGAGGTGGCCTACCGCGAGTCCAACCGGCGCTGCAAGGAGAATCCGGAAGCGCTCGAGCGTGCCAAGGCGCGGCTCGTTTTGCTACAGCAGGAGCAGCCGGCTGAAATCGATGCCTGGCACAAGGTGACTCGAATCACGCTTGATGCGTGTTATGAAGCCTGCGATCTGATGGATCTCACATTGACTCGCGACCATGAGCGCGGCGAATCGTTCTATCGCGAACGGCTCAAGCCGGTGGTCGATGCACTGCTTGAGCGCGGGATTGCCGAGGAGTCCGAGGGCGCGATTATCGTCCGCTTTCCTTCGGAAAACCCGTCGTCAGATGCATCGGGCGAGGATGATGAAATCGACGAAGAGCAGTCGCCGCTCGTGATTCAGAAGTCTGATGCAGGGTATCTGTATGCCACGACCGACCTGGCCGGCATTCGCTACCGAGTTGGTGAACTTGGGGCTGAGCGCCTGATTTACGTGGTTGATGCACGGCAGCGAGATCACTTCAAAAAAGTGTTCACCGCTGCAGGCATGGCCGGGTGGGATGTTCTGCCGGGCAGGGACGACAGCGAGCGCAAGGCTGAACTGATCCATGTTGCGTTCGGGGCGGTGTGTGGCAAGGACGGCAAGCCGCTCAAGACTCGCGAGGGCGAGAACGTGAAGTTGATGGACCTGCTGCAGGAGGCCGTCCGCCGGGCCCAGGCCATCGTCCAGGAGAAGAACCCGGACCTCTCCGATCAGGAGAAGGCCGAGGTGGCACGGGCCGTCGGGATCGGGTGTGTCAAGTATGCCGATCTCTCCAGCCAGTTGGGCAAGGATTACGTCTTCGATTGGGATCGGATGCTCGCGTTTGAGGGCAACACCGGCGCCTACCTGCAGAACCAGTACGTGCGAATCCGATCGATCGGGCGCAAGGCACCGGATGATGTCAATCCGGCAGCCCCGTTCTGCATTGAGAAGCCGCACGAGAAAGACCTGGCGCTGACACTGCTGCGCTATCCGACCATGCTGGCCGGCGTGGGTCGGACGCTGGAAGTGAACAAACTCTGCCAGTATCTGTTCGACCTGGCCCAGACGTATAGTGCGTTCTACACGGAGTGCCCGGTCCTCAAGGCTGAGTCGCCGGCGTTGCGTGACGCCCGGTTGCGACTCTGCAATCTGACGGCCGCCGTGCTGGCTGACGGGCTCCATTTGCTCGGCATCCGGACACTGGAACGGATGTAATACAGCCGCTTACAGACGAGCGGGCCGGGAGTGGTTTCGGACCGACTTGCATTCCGGCGGGCGTGGCACCTGAGTCTCGGACAATAGAAAAAGCCCCACGACTGAACGCAGCCGTGGGGCTTTCTTTGGTTGGTGGGACTCGCTTCCTGTGTACGAACGCAGGAATGACGAGCGAGTCGATCGGGTTAGTTCACGGTCGCCTCGACGGCCGTGGACTTCCGACCGGACTGCACGGCCTGCAGCCAGACGGTCTTGCCACTGGCCCCATTGGGAACGGACACGATCAACTCAGCCATCCCGGTGCCATCGGCAAAACTCGAGCCGGCCAGATCCGGGGATGTCAGATCAATCACCACGTTCAGCGAGTTGACATAACGGAATCCGCGCCCGCGCAGACTGTACACGAAGTACGTTTCCGCGTTGGCGGTCCCGTTCTTGGCGGTCAGGGTTGCATTCTGACCGGAGTTCAGCGGCGGGACGTCCAGCACCATGCGGTCGCAGAACGATTCGGTGATCATGAAGGCATCAATGGCAGCCTCGGTCGTCGAGTCGTCCGGATTATCAGAGACGAGGAACCGCACGTGCATGTCAGCAGACGGTGTGACGAAGTCGCTGACATCGAACGAGTACTCCGTCCAACCGCTGCCGTGGGCGTGCTGGGCCGCAGTGGTCCATGAGTTCCCGCCGTCGTTTGAGACCTGGACGTCCATCGTGTCGGGGGTTCCGTTCACGGAGTGCATCCAGTAGGCATAGCTGACGATGGCCGTGCCGTCCGACAGGCCGAACGCGGGCGACATGAGTCGTGTCGGGCCGCCGTCCACATCGCGATAGCCGCCGTTATCAGTCACCCAGCACTTGCCCGAGCCGTCGAAGTCGGCTGGTGGGGTACCCGGGCCACCGTTTGCATTCGGGACGACACGCGCCCAGAACCCGGTGCTGAGATTCGAGTACGAAATCCGCCAGCCGGTGTCGGTTTCAAAGTCGTCGGTGAATGCGACGTCATTGCCTTGGGCGGCAAAGGTGGCATACGCACTTGTCGGTGCACCGCTCGGGTCCGTAATCGTCTCGCCGCCGATGGTGTCGGCACTGAAGTAATAATCGACTGCGGTCAGGCAATCAATGGCCGGGAAGTAGGCATCGTAGGTGTACTGGTTGATGGCCCTCATGGCCACGCTGTTCCAGCCGGCACCTGTGTTGTAATGCAGCATGCCGGTTCCCGGTGCCGGCTCTTCATCCTGCGGGGTCAGTTCGACACGGATCGCCGTGCTGCCGTCCGGGCTGATCATGTCCGGCAGGCCGTTCGGGTAGGAGAAGTCGAACGCATGCGAGACCTGTGTAATCGAGTTGAAGACGTTGATTCGGCCATAGCCGAAGGTGTTGTCAATGCCGGGACTCCCGAGGTCATCACAGTACTGCTTGATCAGTTGCTCGACTTCGTCCGGCGTCAGGCTCGGATTTCGTGACCAGATCAGGCAGGCCAGGCCGGAGGTGAGCGGGCAGGCAAAGCTCGTGCCGTCAACCGCTCGGTAGTTGCTGTCACCGTTGTAGGCTGTCGTATAGACGCCGACGCCCGGGGCGGTGAAGTCCACGAATGGCCCGTAGTTTGAGAAGGATGCCTTATTGTCACCGCTGTCGGTGGCGCCGACGACGATGACGTCGTCTGCATCGCGATCGTTGAGTGTCATGTTCTGGCCGCTGTTGCCGGCTGCCCAGATCATGAGTCCGCCGATGGACTTGATGTAGGTGGCAGTATCTTTGGTTGCCTCATTCATCACGCCCGAGTAACTCAGGCTGGCGACCTTGCAGCCGTTCTCGATGGCAACCGAGGCAGCATGGTTCAGAATCTCGATGGTCGAGCCGCCGCCGCCACTGTTGGTCACACGCAGCATCCGGTGGCTGAGATCCCAGCACACACCGCTCACGCCGATGCCGTTGTTGCCATTGGCAGCAGCACAGCCGGTTGTTTCCGTGCCGTGACCGTAGATGTCATTGATCTGGCCGCCTTCCGACTCCCAGAGCTGGTCAACGGCGTTGTACCCCTCGAGGCGGTGCAGCTGGAGGTCTTCATGGGAGACGCGGATGCCGGTATCACAGATACCGACCGCGATCTCGGTGGGATCCCCAGTCTCGTAATCCCACCCCAGGCAGGAGTTCAGACGATTCGCATTGTGATGCCACTGCTGACCCAGCCTCGGATCGTCCGGGCAATCGGTGGGATACACCGCCCAGTTCGGGTGGACATACTTGAACAGCCCGGTCTCGAGCATGGTATCGGCGACCAGGTTCTCATCCGAGTTCATCGGTACGCTGAACACATAGTAATCGGTCTGCGGGTAATAGTTCGAAATGTCGTAGTTGTCTGACAGGAGCGCCAAGGCACGGTCATACTGTACCTGAGCCCGAGACAGGGAAAGCCCCTTTTCCTGCCAGTGTTCGACCGGCCACGGGCGGGCGATCATCGAGCCTGAGAACTCCATGTACCCGGGCTGCTCGATATAGCGGACCGGCACATCGGATTCCTGATCAACTTCCCCGAGGCTGACGCCTGCTGTCATGGTGAGGGCACCGGCCAGGCCGGCCCACAGCATGAGGTGACGGGTCTTTGCTGTAACTGAATTGTGCATTGCACGATCTCCTGAGTGACAAATGTAACTGGACGATCACGTATCCCGGCGACAACGCACCCCGATCGTTCGTGTCGAGTCCGTTGGGAATCTGAATTGCAGGGGCCTGAAGTGGCTTTCTCCCCTTGCACGCCCATAGCCGAGGATGATTCTCAGCCAGTATACAACATGGCAGCCGAGTCGAATGCCGTAAAACCTGTGATTTGACTGGAAAATACTGAGACGAAGCCTGACCATGCAAGGAACCGACCAGTGGCATCAGAGAATCTGAAAGACTACGCTCAGACCCGAACATGATCCGATCATTGAGATGGACACGGATACAATGGCAGCGGATGCCGGACGGCCCACGATGAGGAAGGGGCGATAACAGCCTATGTCATCTCGGATTACGCGCATGTCTTTGTGCGTGCTTGGTAGCGGCTCCGGGGGGAACTGCTCGGCACTGGCCTTGTCTCGAAAAGGCCGGCGCCGACCTGATGTCACGCTGATTGACTGCGGGCTGTCCATCAAACAGACTGCCAAGCGGATGGAGGCAGTCGGCCTGAAACTTGGCGATGTGAAACAAGTGCTCGTGACGCACTTCGATTCGGATCACTTCAAACAAGTCTGGATCAGACGGGCTGAGCAACGCGACTGGCGCATTCGCTTTCACATCAACCACTGGCACCTGGCCAACCGGGCCGGGGCACCGGAAGTCGAGCACGAACCGTTCGATGACGACGGCCCGTTCGAACTCGAGGATGGGTGTGTCGTGTACCCGATTCGGCTTGATCACGATACGAACGGCACCGTCGGCTACCGCGTCGAGGCCGGCGGGCGACGGCTGGGCTTTGCCACCGACCTCGGGCGCGTGCCGGACCGCCTGCTCGATGAGTTTGCTAATATCGACCTGCTGGCCCTGGAGAGCAACTACTGCCCGCAGATGCAGATGGACTCGCCTCGGCCGGTCTACCTGAAACGGCGCATCATGGGTGGGCGAGGGCACTTGTCCAATCAGGAATCGCTGGAAGCCGTCAAACTGATTGCTGATCAGTCTGAGCGACTCGAGCGGATCGTGCTTTTGCATCTATCACGGCAATGCAACAGCCCCGGCAAGATTCTTAGCCTGTACGCGCAGTTTCCTGAGTTGTCGCGCAAACTGGTCTTGTCGAACCAGGATCGGCCGACCGAATGGGTGCACCTGAAGTGTGAAGGCAACGGCACGGGTCGAGCCGGCGGTCGTCCCGTGGCGACAGGACGGAAGGCGGCACCAGTCATCGAAGCCGAGCGCGCACAACTCGGTCTGTGGGAGGGGTAGGCGCGTCGGTCCGTGTGTGTGCTTATTCGATATGAACGACGTTTGACGTCTCGCAGGTGGTGACGTCGACGGCCTGAACATAAACACGACCACATGCAATGGCGGGGACCTTGACATCGAGCCGGCCCGTACCATTCTCATCAGCCACTCCGACACTTGCAAGTTTCGTGGTCTTGTTCAACCCGAGGGTGAGGCCGGCGCACTGGTATCCAGGGGGGATTTCGAAGGAACCTTCGCCGTCGGCATAGAGGTATGCAATCCTCGCGCCAGGGGTGGCACTTTCAACCTTGAATCGCATTTGGCCCGGGCAAGACCCGAGTGTTGTCAGAGACGGGGGGGTGCAGTTGAGATCAAAGACGTAGGCAGCCCCGGTGCGCACGCCCTGTTCATTCTCATCTCGATACGCCCCGACAACAAGCGTCTCACCTTCCAATGCGAGTGCGGACCCGAAGTATGTATAGAGTTCCATACTCGGTCCTGGTACGCTGGTCTCCTCAATGCACTGCTGCCCGTCGAGTCGGTAGGCAACGGCGAGACCGGTTGATCGTTCATGATCCGGCCCGCCTGTGATGCACATGCTCTCAGACATCGCAACCGCTGTTCCCAGGGAATCCTTGCTGAAACCGTCGCTGATCATGATATCACATTGCATCGTCCAGTCGGACCCGTCCCAGCGATAGATGTAGGTATGTCCCTTGTCGTTCCCGTAGTAATATCGCGGTGCACCAATGGCCAAGAGATCACCGGACATCGAGACGGCCGACCCGAAGAGGCTGTTTTCCATGCCGCCGGGTTCAAGAATTCTGGCCTCCTGAACCCATTGACTCCCGTCCCAACCAAAGACATACACCGCGCCCGAGCGCACGCCACGGTCGTCACAATGCGGTGCACCGATAGCCAGCCGTGTCTGTGACAGCGAGATCGCAGAGCCGAACAGATCGCCGCTTTTCGTATCCGTTCCCTGAACCGTTGCCTGTCGGTCCCATCGCTGATCCTGTACGTGCAGTACCGTGACGGCGCTGCCGCCCGGCTCGTCATCCAGCCCGAGCGCGCCGATCGCTGCCTGCGTGCCGTACATACTGATTGGATGGCCGAAGCGTCTGTGTGCCTTGTCCTCCTCTGCATGCAGCACCTGCCGCAGGGACCACTCATTGCCTTCCCAGTAGAACGCACAGGCACCACCGGAATCCGGGACCATTGTGTTACGCTCGGGGGCCCCTACCAGCGCCCACCTGTCGGAGACCGACACACTCAGGGCATACTCCTGCTCCTGAATGGTCGCGCGATCGAGCATGGCTTCCTGGATCCACCCTTCACCTGTGCGCCGGTAGACATAGGCGCATCCGTGATCTTCATACGGTGCGTCTGCATTCGAAGCCCCAACAACAAGAAGGTCGCCGGATATCGAAACGGCACATCCAAAGTTATCGCCATGGGCACCGTTGGACGCCAGGAGCCGCTGTACCAGCACGGGTTCACAGGTTTGGGCGACGGCCGTCGACCCGGGCGTCAACATGAGTCCACCTGCCAGCCCCAGGATCAGGACCCATGAAAGAGCGAGATGATATTTCATGATCTCTACCTTACTCATGCGCGTGTGCTACTCAATCCGCACGATGTTCGATGTTACACAGGTCGAGAAGTCGACCAGCTGCAGATACCCCCCACAGGCGGAGGATGGCATCGACCCAGTCAGGACGCCATCGCCGGCTTCATCGGACCAGATCAATGATGAGATCACCCGCACCTGGTGAGCCCCCAGCGCGAGTACTGTGCCGGCGCACGGATTCCCGTCCGGGATTGTGAGCGCCCCTCGCGCGGGGGCATAGAGAAGCGCCACGCGCCCGGCAGGGGTAGCACATTGCCACCAAATCCTGATGTCCGTGCTGAAGCCGCAGGGCGACGACGTCATCAGGAACGGCCCGTCATGTTGAGCGAGAATGTACGCCAGGTTCTTATACCACGGATCTTCAAGCAAGCGCGCTGATGCCATCACGTGTCTGCCGTCCGTGGCCAGAGTCGCCCCAAAGTCGTCGTAGGAACACAGCCCGGAGCGCGGCCCTATCTTGGCCACCTCGCGCCACCATTGTCCCCGCAGTTCATATTGATACAGGACACCCTCGTCGTAGTCGTTCTCTGCCATCTCCTTCGGCGCACCGATCACGAGCGACTGCCCGGATATGTCAACGGATGACCCGAAGCTGATACGTGCTCCATTCGCATTGGGGCGTATCTTCGCCTGTCCGACCCATTCTGTTTCACTGCGGACGCCAACATAGACGGACCCGGATGGACTATCACCCCTGGACCCGACAGCGATCAGGTTCTCTGAAATTGCAACGCTGCACCCGAACTTGTCTTGAGCCTGAAGATCACCAGGCAGGAACTTGGACTCCTCGAGCCACTGCCCACTCTCGTACCGAAAGATGTAGGCTGCTCCGGCGTCGTACAGGTTCAAACGCTTCATGTAAGCGCCGACGATGATATAATCGCCGCTTACATCAACGGCATCCCCGAAGAAATCCCGCTCCTCGGCGTCCGATGCGTACAGTTTCGCCTCCTCCTCCCACTGTGAGCCGTTCCACCGAAACACGTACACGGCACCGCTGGAATCGCCAAAGGTCTCATCGTCGGGTACGCCACAGACAACCACATCGCCGGAGACTGCCATCGAGCGAACGGTCGGCTGGGCATCTGAAAAGGAGAGCCTCTCCACATCAACCCACCCTACCTCGGATCGCTCGAATACATAGACCCCCCCGGCCCCTGAAATAAGCAGTCTATCGTCTGCCATCGCGACGCTCATGCCGAAGTTCCCGTATGGCGCCCCGTCCGGCGTCAGCAAACGAGACTCCTCCACCCATCTCGCTCCCTGTCGGTGATACACATAAGCGCATCCGGTATCAAGGTAAAACCCTCGGGCCGTGGGAGCACCAACGACCGCATAATCTCCATCCAGGCAAATCGATTCGCCATAGCCGATGCCGTCCTCTGTGTCTTGCTGCTGCAGCACCGCCACCTCAACTGCAGCGCACTCCTGGTACGCCATTGTCCCAGGCGACATCACGAGCACCGTACCCACAGCAAGCATAATGAATCGGGATCGTCCCACTGTACGGTCCATACTCCACCTCACTTAAGTGGCGTCAGGTTTGAGACCTCACATGTTGTCACGTCGATCAGTTGCAGGTATCCGCCACACGCCCCCTCGGGCAGTGTGCCCACCATCGATCCGTTGCCGTGTGAGTCGGACCAGAGCAGTGCTGATATGACCACCACACGCGGCCCGCCAAGCTGCAGTTGTGTGCCGGCACAGGCATTGCCGTCTGGAATCGTCAGTTCCCCGTGATTCGAGCCATAGATGAGGGCCACCCGGCCCCCCGGAGTCGTGCAGCTCCACTTGATTGTCATGGGGCCGCCGCCGGGACACTCGTGCTGGGCAACCAGGATCGGCGAATCGGCAACTCGAAAGACCCAGGCAGACGGTCCGAACGGTCTGATGTACTCAGTGTTTGCACCGATCAGTATCGTGTGTCCTGAAAGAGCAACTGCCAGACCAAACTGGTCCTCGTCATAGCGTTCCCATGCTTCGATCCTGTATGCTTCGCTCCACTGTGATCCGGTATTCTGATAGATATATACAGCACCGGCCGCGTACTCTGATGAGTAGATTGCAGGAGCGCCGACAATGATCGTGTCCCCACTGATAGCAACTGCATGTCCAAAGAGACCGCCTTCCTCACCATCTGAAGCCTCTAACTGAGTATCCTCGACCCACGCTGAGCCGGTCCATTCATAGGTGTACGCAACGCCGGAGTATCGGTTATGGCCATCCCCCTCGGGCATGCCCACAACCGCGCGGTTCCCATGCATCGCCACGGCGTGCCCGAACTCATCACCCCAGGATCCATCCGGGGCGGGCACTCTCTGGTCAAGATACCAGTAGTGGCCGTCATAACGAAACACATAGACAGCCCCCGAGTTGCCGGAAGCGCCAACCATGATCATATTGTCGGCGACCGCCACACTCCTTCCGAAAAAATCCTTCTCCAGGACATCTGGAAAGAGTAGTTTCGCATCAGTGATCCACTGTGCCCCATCCCACCGGAATACATAGGCCGAGCCGGACCACTGTCCATTCTGATCATCGTACGGAGCACCAACCACAATCACATCGTCATCAACAGCAAGCGACGACGAGAAGTACTGGCCCTCGTGGCCGTCGAATGCGTACAACTTCGCCTCCTCGTCCCACGTGGTACCGTTCCAGCGGAACACGTAGACAGCGCCGGCATCAGCCCAGCGCCCGTCGCTCTTACTTGCTCCTACGATGAGAAGATCATTCGATACAGCAATGGATCGCCCAAAGCCGTCCCCTGCTTCGCCATCAGATGCTCGCAACTTGTCCTCGAGCACCCAACGAGTACCGGATCTGCGAAAGAGGAAAACGGCCCCTGTTTTCTCATCGTGCCGGTTCGGGTATCCCGGGTCTCCCACCAGACACATGTCGCCCCAGAGCGCAACGGAGCACCCGAACTCAGAATACTTGACCTCGTAATCCGGCTGTAACAGCGCCACACCTGACGGCTCACACTCCTGAGCGGGTGCCGTCGCCGTGGCCATGCACACCAGTCCAATTGCCGACACGGCACTGCCGATGCGAACACGCTTCCATCGCATGGCTTGATCCCCTCTCCTGTGATTACTCGACGAGTATCACGTTTGACGTCTCGCAGGTACTCACATCAATCACCTGCATATAAGAACTCCCGCACGCTTTGCCGGGCACTCGTACCCGAAGGATAGCAGACCCTGTGCCGTCTGCACGCTCGACACCGGCCAGCACGCTCGTCCTGTTGAGCGCGAGTGCTATCCCGGCACAGGGATTCCCCTGCGGGATGGTCACCGCTCCTCGATCCTCGGCATAGACATACCCAATGCGCCCGCCGGCTGTGGCATTGGTCACAACGCACTTTATCGTACCGGGGCACGAGCCGAACAACTCAAGCCGCAGGGCCTGCGAACATGGGATATCGAACATGGTGGCCGAGCCGGCATTGGTGATCTCATTAACATCATCACCGAGCGCGCCAATGACAGCCACGCGCCCGCTCAGTGCGACGGCACAGCCGAAGCGATCGTCAGCCGCACCATCGGCAGCCGTCACGACGGCGCTTTGTGCCCATGCTCCATCAACCAGTTCAAACACATAGGCTGCCCCGGAGTCCGTCGCCGGCGCATCGGCCTGCCACGCTCCCACGATGGCCACGCCTCCCTCGACCGTACAAGACGTGCCGAAGCCGTCAAGGTCTGCCCCGTCGGACGCAGTGAGTTTGGTTGTTTGTTGCCACTGTCCTTCGACCACCTCAAAGACGTAGACAGCCCCGGCATCGTACCCGCGCTCGTCGTTCCCGCCGGCACCAACAAGAATGATCGATGCACCATCGGATGCAACGGAGCAGCCGAAGCAATCAAGCGATGCACCATCTGCAGCGCTCAGCGTTGAGACTTCATTCCATGCATAGCCGATCCGTTCAAACACATAAGCCGATCCGGACGCGATAACCTTTCCGGTGCCGTTCGTGGCTCCGACCACAATCACATCATCTGCGATGGTGACGGCCGCCCCGAACCAGGCACCATCCATCCTATCAGAGGCCGTGAACTTCAGTGTTTGAATCCAGGTGCCGCCGACACGATCGAAGAGATAGACCGCGCCGGCATTCGTCCCGGCATCGTCATCGTAGATGGCCCCCACAATGACGGTTGAGCCGCTGACTGAAACCGAGAAGCCGAACAGGTCACCGGCCGATCCGTCCTCGGCTGCAAGTTTTGCAACCTCCACCCACTCGCTTCCGATTCGTTCGAACACATAGGCCGAGCCGGAGTTGTCACCACGGTCGTCATCCAGGTAGGCCCCGATGACTGCGATGTTGCCATCAACGGCAACCGAACACCCGAACCGATCGTCAGCGGCCCCGTCCGAGGGCCACAACGTGGCAACCGGCGTCCACAGACCGGACACGAATTCAATGACATTGGCAGCCCCGCAATCAGCGCCGAGTTCATCGTTTCCCGGGATGCCGATGACGGCTCGATCCCCGCTGATGGAGACCGATGTACCATAGTTGTCATAACTCACGGCCTCGGGGTCATACAGCGTGGCCAGTTGCTGCGGATTGCACTCCTGCGCGCTGCTGCCGGCGGTGACGATCAGGCAGTACAGCACCGAGCCTGCTGCGAGACCCGCTGTTGAGGGTTGGCATAGCAGTGGTACGCACGTTGGAAACGTTGGTCGCACGTCATGACCCTCCTAACTTGAATATGTTCGCAGAGTATCTGAGGTCGCTATTGTATCTTCACGACGTTTGAGGTATCGCAGGTGGTGAGGTCGACAGCCTGTACATAAACTCTGCCGCACGCCGATGCCGGCACATTGACATCAAGACGGGCCTTGCCGAGGTCGTCAGCACCGGCGACTCCGACGAGATGGACGGTCCTATTCAATCTCAGCGTCAGGCCGGCGCACGGGTATTCAGGGGGGATCACGATCGAGCCCTCGCCCTCGGCGTAGAGGTAGGCGACTCTGCTGCCCGGGGTGACATCCTCGACCTTGAAGCGCATCGGGCCCGGGCAGGAACCGAGGGTGAAGAGCACCGGAGCACAGTTCAGAGCGATCACCCGCGCGCTCCCACGATCACGAATTCCGCCTTCATCGTCTCCCGGGGTTCCGACGATGGCCTGGCCGCCTGCGAGTGCTACGGAGGCCCCATATTGATCGTCGACTTCTCCCGGTTCCGGCTCGACAGTCGAGCTGATGACGCAGCCGCGACGATCCCATTGCGCGATGTACAGGGCGCCTGCATCGAGCCAAGGTGCACCAATGACCGCTGTATGTCCTGACATGGCAACCGCTGCGCCGAAGCCATCGCCGCCAACAGCGTCAGGTGCACGCAGTCTGCACTCTTGCGTCCAGCGAGCGTTCTCTCGTGTCAACAAGTAAGCCATCCCTGTTCGGTTACCGCTGCGTGGCTCTCCAATCAGGGCCGATGTCTCTGTCATGGCGACTGCATAGCCATACTTCCCAAAGTTGTGAAACGCTGGAGGCAGTAGCTTCTGCTGGAATCCCCATTGACTCCCATCCCAGTGAAATGCATAGACCGCACCGACTTCAAGATGACTGTATGTGATCCTCCGTGGCGCACCAACGAGGATGCTGTCTCCCGCAATCGCCACGGCATAGCCGAACCCATCATCAAATGACCGGTCCGGTGCTGCCAGTTTCGCGACTTGCACCCAATCTGATCCAATCAACTGAAAGACATAGGCAGCGCCCACCAACTGCTTCGAGCCGACATCGGCACGCGAGGCCCCAATGACAATCGTGTCATCGGCGATACTGACGCTGCAACCAAACTCCTCACGATCACCGCCGTCCGACGCCAGGAGCTTGGCGTACTCACTCCACTGCTCGCCATCCCTGTGAAAGACATAAACCGATCCAGAGTTTGGCTCACCAATGTCATCATGGGGGGCACCGATGACTGCAAACTCTTCTGATAAAGCAAGACAGTATCCGAACCAATCTCCGGAGCCGTAGGGATCTGTCGCTGTCAAAGCAGATTCCTCCACCCACTGCCCGTCGGTATAGCGATATGCGATCACTGCACCCGCGTCCGTACCGTGCCTGTCATCAAACGGAACTCCAACCAACGCCACGTCATCCAGCAGGGCCACCGCGTACCCACACGCTGCATCATCATGAACGCCCTCCGGCTCCAATCCCTGCACCTCCACCGGCTCACAGTTCTGGGCAATCGCCGATGCCGACCCAACCGCTGGCAGCGAACCGCCGCAATGCCCAACCAACAACAGGCCGAGTATGAGAAAGCGCATGCCCCAATGGTGTGGTCGCACGGCTTGACCCTCCATGAAATGAGTGGTGCTCAGATTGCCGATACACACGCAATTCGGGGCCAGAGCAGGTATTTGAAGCACCGAGTAACACCCAGATTGCGCGCTATGGGGTCCAGTCTACCAATTCCAGGCGATTGAGCAAGGGTCATTTTGTGCTTTTGTTACAATCTGTGGCGGCCAGTTGCGGCACGAGTCAGGCGATCCCACCCGGCCCGCTGTCAGACCACAAGGCAACCCGGCATGGAAACAGCTCGGCGCTCATGACCCCTTCGTGAACTGCAGGGTCGCCGTTCATCAACGAGCGGGCAGCGTCCACCGAATCGGCCTCGAATATGACGATTCCAAAGGAATCTGAATCCGTGGTTAATGTCCGGGCTGCCATCAGCACGATGCCGTCCCGCGTCAGGCGTTGGAGATATTCAAAATGCGCCTGCACAATCGCCGCTTCGTCCTCGGTCGGCCCCTCACTGAGCATCTCGGTTCGCGTCGGCTGCACTCGATACAGATACTGCTCCATGACTCGTTCCGGTCCTTGCTATTGGATCAATACAACATTGGTCGTTGTACATGATGTCAGATCAATCGCCTGCATGTACACCCGGCCGCATCCCTTGGCCGGCACATCCGCCTCGAAGACTGCCGTCCCATCGACGTCTGCAAACTCGGATCCTGACAACGTGGCTGTGCCGTTGAGCCCCAGGACCGTCCCGATACATGGGTTGCCGGGCGGAATGGAGACGGAGCCCGATCCATACGCATACACATAGGCCACGCGCCCACCGGGGGACGCATCGGTCACAACGAACTGCATCGGACCGGGGCAGACACCCTGGATGGCCAGCGTCGGCACTGCAGGACAATTCAGGTCAAAGAGATAGGCCGACCCGGAATCAGTGGCCTGATCATCGTCTGCAATGGCAGCAATCACAGCCGTGCTCTTACTGATGCCGACGTCATAGCCGAATTTATCGCCGACTGCCCCGTCACTGGCAAGCAATTTCGAAATTAACTCTCCGGTCGAGATGTCAAACAGATACGCTGACCCGGACGCCGTGCCCTGTGCATTATCCCGGTAGGCACCGATCAGGGCATGATCTCCCTGAAGCGCGGTGGACCATCCGAAGTACTCATACCACTCCCCGTCAGGAGCAAGCAACTTGCCTGACTGGATCCCGGTTGAGACATTGAACACATACGCCGCTCCTGCATTCACGCCGTTGTCCCCCTCATCCGGAGCGCCGATGAGAAGCGTCTCGTCACAGAGCGCCAGGGAATAGCCGAAACGATCAAGTGTGACCCCGTCGTCGGCGAGGAGTTTTGCCCTCTGTACCCCGGTCGCAGCGTCAAACAGGTACACCGCACCGGCATCCGTGCCACGTTCATCATTCAGGTGCGCCCCGACAGCGGCAACAGAGCCATTGACGGCAACCGCGTGACCGAAGAAGTCCTGCGAGGCCCCATCTTCCGGCACGAGCTTGGCAATCTGTTGCCCGGTTGTGATATCGAAAACGTAGGCGGAACCGGAATCTCTCCCATTGTCGTCGTCCAGCCGCGACCCGATGACCACCGTCGTGCCGCTGATCGCAACTGCGCTGCCGAAGTAATCGTCCTGATGTCCATCGGCCGGTAGCAGTTTCACCAGTTGTAGTCCGGTGGCAAGATCGAACACATAGGCCGCCCCCGAGTCGTTCACGACTTCATCATCAAGCGGCGCTCCCACCACGGCCGTGCTGCCGTCGACTGCAACTGAGTACCCGAACAGGTCCTGGACGTGTGGAATGTCCGGATACAGTTTCGTGAGCGGTGCGCCGGTTTGCGTATCAAAGACATACACAGCGCCGGCATTGTCGCCGTGGTCGTCGTCCCATTCCGACCCGACGAGTGTCCAGGTATCGGTCATGGCGACGGCATAGGCAAAGTGGTGTGCCACGAGGCCGTCATCATCAAGGAGTTTGTAGGACTCCACGGGATCGCAGTCCTGGGCAGGCGCAGACAACGCATACAGGCACGCCGCAACGCCACAACAGATCGATGCGTGTATCGAGTCCAGAGGATGTCTCATCTCCTCGCTCCTTGTTCCGGGTTACTCGATCAGGATGACGTTCGTCGCCTGACACGTCTCTAGATCCACCGCCTGTACATACACTTGGCCGCACACTCGTGACGGGATATGGGCGTCGAGCACAGCCACACCGCTCCCATCAGCCTCGACGACTCCCGCCAGCGACACGGTCGCATTCAGCCCGAGCGTGATTCCCGCACACGGGTAGCCGGGAGGAACCTGGACCGACCCGAGGCCTGCCGCGTACACAAAGGCAATCTTCCGGGCAGGTGTACCACCGGTCACGGTGAAGCGCATCGGCCCGGGGCAGGAGTCCGCGGTTACAAGCCGAAGTACGCTCGGGTTGGCATACTCAAACAGATTCGTCCAGAGTATCTGATTGTCAGCCTGAAAGAACATGTCGGTATCAAACGTACTGAAGTCCGACAGGAACACCACCTCGCCGGCCCCGTGCTGAAGATACCCGATTGAACTCGGGCCGGCCTGCCACTGTGCGATGACACGGAAGTCCGGATGGGAGGATGACAGGACATCATTAACGGCCGATCCAACAAACTGGTTCACCGTGCCGCCCACACCGTTCGTGATCGGATTGTCCCAGTCGAGCACGTCCGCCGTGATCACCCCATTGATGTATGAGTCTCCATAGGTGACATCAAAGCGGGCGGCGATGGCTCGAAACTCATCAGCCCAGACCCCGTAATCAGCCGGGATGACGAGCCGACCTCCCGATTCGACGAACGCGACAAGCGTATCGAGTTCCCCAGGCGCCAGTTTCAATTCATCGAGCGACGGGGAGAGATACACCATGTCAGCACCGGTCAGCGCTGCCTCGTCGAAATAAGGCACCACAATGATCTCATGATTGTCCTTGATCTGCTGATGAGCCGAACTTTGCTGCGCGTGATTGCTCAACAGCCAAAGGCTGAAGAAAGAACGCTCTTCAATCTGCGTGATCACCACCGAGGCGGTGGTGAGCGCCGGGGCAGTCAGCATTGCGACAGCGGAGAGAATCAAGCGTAGCGCTCGTGTGGGTACCATTCACGTCTCCAGTTCTACGTGGGCGTTTGGGTTCGGAGTTGAGCCGAGTGCAAGTACTTGTACTGGCTTCGCACAGGATGTTGCGTTGAATCCTTCTCGACTCAATCACGGAAACCAGTATCCAAACAACTCGCTGACGGCACACCCGTCGGCATCAACGGCCTGTATCAACACGTTCTGTCCCGACGCCTTGCCGGGAACGGCCCGTACCAACTCCCCGACACCGGCACCGTCGGCCCGGATTTCACCCCCGAGTGAGGGCGAGGAGATGTTCACGATCAGCCCGCCGCACAATGGAACGACCGTGTTGCCGGGACGGAATCCATAGCCGATGTACACCGTCGCCCCAGGTGCTGCACCGGCCACCTGCAACATATTCTGACGCCCCGCCAGTCCGGGTACGGGATGGGTCAACACGAACTGACTGGTCGTCCCTTGAAACTCATACGCTCCCATGTCGACAATGGCTGTATCACCGGTGCCGGTGTCAGGCATCCCGGTGTCTTCAGCGTGCCGGTTCAATCCAAGCAGGTCCGTCGTGAATGTCCCGGGAAGTGCATTGTTGTCACCGGCGTCAATCAGCATCGAGCCGGCTGATGGCCGATAGTCCCCACTGGCACGATTGACAAACCGCGGGTTCGCCTGCACGTTGCCCCGGCCCGGCCAACCGCTTGCCACACAGGAATACGTGATCTCCGGCGCGCCCCCGGATGAGAACGACACTTCCGTGCGCGCATCATTGGCCAGGACACAGTTAATCAGCGTCGGCTTATACACGTCGGATGAAATGGCTGCGTTGTTCGGGCAGTGGTTGTCTGCAAACGTGCAGTTAACAAAGAGCGCACCGCTGATACCGCCGTCCGACCCGTGCTCGACCGCTGCTGAGTCATTGGAACTGTTCCCGGCCACCAGACAGTTGTACATGCGCGGCGAGGCGCCCTGCACGCTGATCCCCCCACTTCGGTTGCCGGCCTGGTTGTTCATAATCCGGCAGTAACTCACGGTCGGCATGCCCCCGCCCTGGAACTTCAACCCGCCGGCTGCCTGCTGAGCCTGATTGTTGCTGATCTCACAGTTAACAATCGTGGTCCCGTCACCGCCGCACCACACGCCGCCGACTTCGAATGTTGACGTGTTGTTGGTAACGGTGCAGTCCTCCATATGCGCGCCATCGGACAGATTGACACCGCCCACCTCATCTGAGGTGTTGCCGGTAATGGTGCATCGGAGAACGGTGGCCCCACCCCAGGCAGTAATGCCGGCCGCACCGGCTCCCTGTGCACTATTGCCGCTCACATTGCAATCCTGAATGACCCCACCTTCAAGATCGACACCCGGCCCGATGTTGTTGCTGAAGTCACAGTCCGCAATCTGCCCGATCCCGGCAAAGCCGGCACCGAGGATCGCCGTGTTTCTGAGAACCGGTGTCCCGGATATCGTGCCGCCGGAGTGCATATAGACGCCACCGCCACGGTCGGCGAAATTGTCGACTAGTTGACAGTTGGAGATGGTGACTTGGCCATCAAAGACCGCGATGCCGCCCCCGACCCGCCCGGTGTTAAATGAAACCGTCGTGTCGGTAATGGTGACGGATGATCCTAACTCACATCGGATCCCTCCCCCATCGATTGTGTTGTTGCCGTTGCCGATGATCTGGCACGACGTGATGGTGCCGGATCCGGTCGCGTAAACACCCGTACCGCTGTTGTTCCGGATCGTGGATCCGGTGACGGTCGCCTGTTGATCAATTTGAATGCCGCCTGATGTACCATCATGAATGTAGCAAGTGTCGATGGTTGAGTTCTCGGTGGCATACACCGCCGCGCTCTCGCTGGCGGAGAGGTCGCAGTGCGACAGCAGCGCCTGGCCACTAAGGCTCACCGGCGATGTATTGCCAACCATAGTGCAGTCCACTATGACCACATTGTCTGCCGCGTCAATGCCGCCGGACGCTCGTGAGAATGTACACTGGACCACTCTCGTGTTGTCCCGTGCCCTAATGCCATCATACAATGATGTCGCGTCTATGGTACAACCGGTGACTGTAGAGTTGCCGTGAGCCGAAATGACAGAGGTGTCTTTCATAATACAATTTGACACCTGTTGGTTCAGGCTGGTAGTAATGCTTGCGTCATTAATGAACGAGAGCCCGCTGACACTCGAATTGTCGCCGGTGCCGAGAGGAATGTGCCCTCCATCCACGATGGTCGTCCCAGGCCCGCCCTCAGACATGATAAAGACGGTGTCGCTGCCGGGACTCCCTCCGCTGGTGTAGGTCCCCGGCGCGATGGAGACGGTGTCGCCATTATCTGCAATGCCAATGCCTCTCTCCAGACTGCGCACAGGCCCGCAGGTATCCCCGTCCCAGACCGAGCAGAGGCCGTCCCATGAGTCATTACCCGTTGCAGCATTGACGTAGATGGTGTCCGCCTGGGCCGAGCCGATGGAGCAGGCCAGCATCAGGCAGACAGTACGACACACAACAGTGCCCAATGGTACAAACCGCATTATCCCACTCACTCTCCAGCCCATCACAAATGCGTGCCCGCACCTGAAGGCCTATGGCCATACTCGGCTCACACGGTCACAAACCCGGATCATACAAGGTTTTGTGAGCCGCGATAGCCCATTTTACCTATCCGCTGGAAGATTAGTCGGATTCTCAGAGTCATGACGCAGGATGCCATCCGGGCAGGCCGGGGGACCCCTTCACGGTCTGCGCAGCACTCATGCACGGGTAGACCGACAGCCCGGCAGCGATGCGGTCACATTATCACTGCCCAGTCTCTGTTGGCAGCAATGAGCCTGTTCAGTCCACCAGCACCACGTTCGTCGTGGCGCAGGTTTCGAGATCGATCGCATGTAGGTCCACCCACCGGCCTGCCTGCTTGGCTGGGCCATGCCGCCTGCCCTACGCGCACAGTCGCGGCCATCAGATGCAACGCGTCTCACGTCACAGGTGCCTCACAGACGAGAACCCTGACTGTTTGGCGAAACCGACAGTCGAGCGGATTTAATATGGATATGTGAATCACCAATGGCGTGATTATCCATGGACATCCGCAGCACGGTGATTGCCAGATTCCTGATACAAGAAACGGCGGGCCCGATCCCGTGACTGAGCCCGCCCTTTTCTGAAACTTCTGAGCGACCTAACCAGTCTCATCATCAACACGGATTGAATGTCACTTCCACGACTTCGGAACCGCAGATCGTGCCATCGGCGTTGAAGGTGGCGACCATGAAGTAGATCGTCTTGCCGCCGACTGAGCACGGCACCTTGGTTGCGTACGACGCCTCGCCATTGCCGTCGAGTTTACCGATTGTGACCTGGTTGGCAAAGTCCTCCCCGAGGCATGACTTCAGACAGCCCAGCGAGTTGCCGCAACTCGCCATGCAATCGTTGAACCCAGCGAAATTGTCGGGGTTCGTAGCAAAGAAGATGTCGTACCGTTGCCCGGCCTCACCACCAGTGACGTCGAATCTGACGTTGGATCCGGCGTTGTTTCCGACGACGTCCAGCGTGGCACAGTCCGGCACACAACTGCCGATCTGTTCAAGCGTGATGTCATCGAAATAGTTGCTCGTTGCCCCGTAGGCAAACAGGTCATGGCACTGCAACTGAAGCAGCCCGCCATCTGCAATCCGGCTTGTCCAGACGTCCGTGTACAGCAGGTCCCCGCCGTAGTACACCGACTGGCTGTCATTATCGAGATCAGTGTCGACCCGAAAATCAACCCACTGATCAGGTTTGAGCGGCAGGGGTTCGTTGTGCCAGTCGGCATACACCGTGCCGCTGTTCGTGCTGAAGTGGATTGATGTGGACCATTGCTGCGGCCCGCCGTGCTCGTATTCATTGAGCAACAGGAACAAGGTGTCGTTGGGTGCATTCATGTCAGACGGCGTATAGACCCAGGCGGTGACGCGCCACTGCCCGCAGTCGATCACAATGCCGTTGTGATGAAAGACATACACGGAGTCGGAGTTGGTCTGGATGCCGATGGTGTTCGACCCGGTTCGGGCGATGGCATTGGTGACCATGCTGTCGAATGTGGGGTTGCCATCCCACGAACTCCAGCCCCCCTGGCCGCTGAGCCCGCTGCCGGCCGCATAGTCCTCGAACCTTCAGTCCAGACCACCCTGTCCCCGGCAGATACTTCCCACGGCCAGACCGGCTACGGCCGCCACGCACGAGAGTTTGGCTGCGCATTGCATGATCATCATTGTTCTTCTGCTGTGATGCTCTGAATGGGCTGTTCGAACGAACTACATCGCACACTGGGCAGATCTGTCCGTGATGTGTCCCCTCCCACACCGCCTCTCATCAACGCCTGCGATGATAGCCGCTGAAAGCCGCACGGCTCCCGCTCAGGCGTCGGTGAGTTCTGTTGACATTGTCAGATTCCGGCCGCTCGGCGAGTTTACCTTCCGTCTGGCTTGACCTTCCACAGCGAGGTCCCTTGGAACTCGAAGCAGCCCATGTCAACGATCGGCGACGATCCGGAACCGGTATCGCGCAATCCGCGGTCATTCTTGAATCGCGGATTGCCATCCAGATCGAACGTGATTTCCGGCGGGACGGCTTTGTTGTTCGCAGCATCAATGCACGGTGTACCCATCAGGAATCGATAGTTGCCGTTGACCGGATCCACGAACAAGGGATCGGCATCGATGTTGCCTTCACCCATGTAGCCGCGCTCAATGTCGCTCCAGGTTACGATCGGCGTGCTGCTTCTGTTGACAATCTCGTCCGGAGCATCCGCCCAGAAAATACAATTCGTGATGGTCGGATTACTTCCGTCGAAGTTGTAGATACCGCCGCCCATCTCCACGGCGGTATTGGCGCTGAAGGTGCAGTTCGTCAGCGTGGGACTGCTGCCGAAACAGTTATCGATCGCGCCGCCTCCGAACGTGGCGGAGTTGCCCTCGAACAGGCAGTTGGTGATGAAAGGTGCACTTGCTGCATTGTTGAGCATACCTCCACCGTACTCGGCCGCGTTGTCAGCGAATCTGCAGTCCAAGATTGTGGGATGGCTGTGGTCGAGATTCTCCATCCCTCCACCGTGGATCGCCGCCGAGTTGTCATCGAAGACGCAGTTGGTGATGGAGGGCGAGCTCTCTGCGCCATTGAGCATGCCTCCGCCGTACTGGGCAGTATTCCCGGTGAAAGAGCAGTCGCGTACGGTGGGACTGGCCGAGATATTGAGCATGCCTCCGCCCATGCCGTCGTTGTTTATTCCAGTGGCGTTGCCCCCCGTGATCGTAAATCCCTCCAAAATCGCACTCGGCCCTTCATTGTTGATGCACTGCACCACATGATACGCGCCCACGCCGTCAATCGTTGTGACCGCCGCGCCATCACTACTGTGCAGCCAGACCTCACGGCCGGCAAAGTCGATCGCCTCTTGGTATGTGCCCGGTGCCACGATGATCTCGTCGCCGTGCGAACAATAAAGAATCGCTTCCTGAATCGTCGCAAAGTCACCGGGAACGGTGAAGGTAAAACCACTCATCGAGTTTTCCTGCCGCTCATATGCTCCTATGTCCACGATCGGTGAGGTACCGTAGCCTGTGTCCGGAACACCTGCATCATCAACGAAGCGAGGATGGCCGTCCAGGTCGATCGTGACATAGTACGGTACGGCGTCATTGCACCCTGCATCAGCGCAGGGAGACAGGCGATGCAGGCGAAAATCGCCGGCCAAGGGATTGACAAAGACAGGACATGCATCGATGTTCCCAATTCCGTCATAGCCGCCCATGACATCACACCAGGTGACGACGGGATCACAGAAATCGACATTGACGATCTCGTCCGGTGTATCACCCCAGAAAATGCAGTTCGTCACGCTGGGATTACTGTCGTAATAGTTGTAGATCGCGCCACCGTACTCGTTCGCCGTGTTGCCCGTAAATGTGCAGTTCACGAGCGTGGGATTACAGTATTCGTAGTTGTCAATGGCTCCGCCTCTGAAGTAGGCCATGTTGTTCACGAACATGCAATTCGTGATCAACGGCGAGCATTTCGTGTTGTTGAGCAGAGCACCGCCGTATTCGGCGACATTGCCGGTGAATATACAACTGGTCAGGGTCGGGTGGCAGTTGCTCAAATTCTCCATGGCGCCGCCGTATTCCGTGGCGATATTGCGGTCGAATGAGCAGTTGAGCACCGAAGGCGAACTCCCCGCGAGATTCATCATGCCTCCGCCATCGTGTGCGGAATTGGATGTGAATGTGCACTCCGACAGCGCCGGATCGCTGGAATCGGAATTGTAGATTCCTCCGCCGAATTCGACGGCCGTGTTGCCCTTGAAGACGCACTTATTCAATGTCGGATGGGAGGAAGTGTAATTCTCCATCCCGCCTCCGCGGAGATTGGCACGATTGCTTTCAAACAGGCAACTCATGATCGTGGGTGAACTCTCCGTGCTGTTGAGCATGCCGCCGCCATAGTCGGCTTGGTTGTTGCCGAATGTGCAATCCGTAATCGTGGGACTTGCGCCGTCGTAGTTCTCCATTCCGCCGCCGAACTGATTGGCGATGTTCTGACGAAATGTGCAGTTGGTGATTTCCGGCGCGCTTCCGGCGCGGTTGAGCATCCCGCCGCCGTAGAAGGCCCAGTTCCCTTCGAAAATGCAGTCGCGCACGGTCGGGCTCGAGGCGACATTGAGCATCCCGCCGCCGTGGCCGTTGTCGCCGGAACCGTCGGCCTCTCCGCCGGTGATCGTGAAGCCTTCGAGGATCGTGTCCGGCCCTTCGCCGCTGGTGCATCGCACGACATGAAGCCTGCGGGAGGCGTCGATCGTCGTCACGGCCGGCCCGTCATTACTATGCAGCCAGATCGCCTTGCCGAGAAAATCGATTGATTCCTGGTAGACTCCGGGGTGGACGATGATCTCATCGCCGTCCTGGCAGTCGATGACCATCTCCTGGATCGACTCGCCGTCGTAGACGTGGAATGTCCCGGCCTGAACTGTCGATACGGTAAACGCTATGACAATCAGCGCAACGACCATCGAAAGCAGTGGATTGGTGCCGAGGCTGTGCAGATCGTCCAATCGCCCTCGCGGATTACGAACGCGTCGCATGAGGTGTCTCCTACAGATGTGGTACTGACCTGAACGTCGTGACAGCAGCCGGCACCGCGGACTGCCCGAAAGCAGAAGACTAGGGGAGCCGGCCGCCCGGTGGTTTCAATATCAGCGCATACCGGCTAGACGATTATGGTTTCAGAAGAATAGGCCTTGCCGCGGCACTTCATCTTAAATCAGTGGCGCTTGTACGCCGACACGGTTCAGCGGCAATGGGTAATATTATTTACAAGGTCGTACACTTGATGACTCAGACGAGGGTGCGCAGGGTGGTCGTTGCTCGGAGCTCAATGCTGTCATGATCAAGCACTGATGACTCCCGCGCATCCCTGTCAGGGCATAGAGTGCCGAAGGCAGAGTCTCTGATCCTGAATCGCAATTGCACTTATTCCACCGGCACCACATTGGTCGTGGCGCAGGTTTCGAGATCGATCGCCTGCATGTAGACCTGACCGCAGGCTCTGCCCGGTACGCGCACATCGAATTTCGCCATGCCATCACCATCGGCCGTCACGACGTCTGCGAGCATTGCCGTCATATTCAGACCGAGTACTGTGCCTGCACAGGGGTTGCCCGGCGGGATCTCGACGGAGCCGGTCCCCTCGGCGTAGATGTAGGCGACCTGTTCATTAGAAGTCGCGCCTTCAACTTTGAAACGCATATCACCCGGGCAGGAGCCGAGGATGGAAAGCGCGGGTCCGCAGTTAAGGTCGAAGATGTAGGCTGAGCCTGAGAAATCCTGGTGATCCAGGAACGCCCCGACGATCATCATGTTTTCTTCGAGCGCAACGGATTGTCCGAAACGCTCCTCGCCCTGCCCGTCCGAGGCCTGGACTTTGGCCTCCTCGACCCATTGGCCGTTTCTCCGATGATATACATAGACAGCGCCAGGCTCTCCTGAGAACTCTTTCCTCACGCCGGCTGCGATCACGTCTCCACGTATCGCCAGTGAATTGCCGAACGCATCGGCCGCGACACCATCCCAGGCTGTTAGTTTGGCTTCTTCGACCCACTGACCACCCATTCGACGAAAGACATAAGCCGAACCTACCAGGTCCTGATTCCCATTCCCGTCATCGCCCTCCGCGCCCACGACCAGCACATCGCCTGAAGCGGCCACCATGTTGCCAAAGAAGTCACGGGCAGCGCCGTCCGAGGCCGTCAGTTTCGCCTCCTCGACCCACTCGGCCCCGTTTCGGCGAAAGACATATGCAGCCCCGGCATCGCCATGCCCACTGGCCCCGATCAACGCGACATTGCCCGAGAGCGCTATCGAGATGCCCAGAAAATCGAAGGCCGCACCGTCCGAGGCCGTGAGTTTCGCTTCCATCTGCCATCCATCAGCACCAAACCGATAGACATACGCGGCCCCGGCACTATCTCCGTTGGCATCATCGCGCATCTCCCCGATCAGCACGGTGTCGCCGGAAATCGCCACCGAGGTGCCGAATGAACCGAAGGGATGGCCTTCCGGCGGGAGTAGTTTGGCTTCTTCAACCCACTCACGACCGTCACGCCGAAAGATGTACGCCGAGCCCGCGAAGAATCCCATGTCATCATCACCTGGCGCACCGATGACGGCCACTTCGCCCCACAGCGCGACCGATCGGCCAAAGAGGTCAAAATCGAAGCCGTCCGAGGCGACGAGTTTAGTCTCTTCCACCCACTGGTCCCCGTCTCGAACAAAGTAGTACGCAGCCCCGGCGTCGTTGCCGTTGTCATTGTCTCCCTCTGCACCGATCAGGACATCGTCTCCGAATACTGCCACGGATACGCCGAAGAAGGTGGCGTGCATCGCCTCTGAACCGGTCAACTGCTGCCTCTCGATCGGGTCGCACTCCTGGGCCTGAATCCCTTCGTTGATCTGACTCATGCCGAGTAATGTGAGGAGCAGGACGGCAACTGCACGTTGATTCCGCATCGTGATCATCCTTCTTAATCCACCAGCAACACATTCGAAGTGGCACAGGTTTCAAGATCGATCGCATGTAGGTCCACCCACCGGCCTGCCTGCTTGGCTGGGCCATGCCGCCTGCCCAACGCGCACAGTCGCTACCATCAGATGCAACGCGTCTCACGCCACAGGTGTCTCAGAGACGAGAACCCCGATGATACTGAATCTGGCTCCGGCTGATAGCGTCTTTTTGAGTGGGAGTCTGGTTTTTTTCTGCAAGTGACAAGTTGTCTCGTCAATCTGCCACTCGGAGGCACCTGCCAATGTGCCGAGGCTGACACACGAGTCTTTATGCGGATATGTGCATCGTCATGGCGGCGATGTTGCAGAGCCCCGCTCGAGACCGGATGGCAAGATCCCTGATGCCAGCAAGGGCGGACCCGGTGAACTGAGCCCGCCCTTTTCTGAAACTTCTGAGCGACCGAACCAGTCCCATCATCAACACGGATTGAATGTCACTTCCACGACCTCGGAACCACAGATCGTTCCGTCTGCGTTGAACGTTGCGACCATGAAGTAGATCGTTTTGCCGCCGACTGAGCACGGCACCTTGGTCGAGTATGAGGCCTCGCCGTTGCCGTCCAGTTTGCCGACCGAGACCTGGTTGGCAAAGTCTTTCCCAAGGCATGACCTGGCACAGCCCAATGAGTTGCCGCAACTCGCCATGCAATCGTTGAACCCGGCGAGGTTGTCGGGGTTCGGCGAATAGAAAATGCCGTACCGTTGCCCGGCCTCGCCACCGGTGACGTCAAACCGAACGTTCGATCCCGCGTTGTTGCCGACGACGTCCAGCGTGGCACATTCGGGTGGGCAACTGCCAATCTGCTCGAGCGTGATGTCGTCGAAGTAGTTGCTGGTCGCGCCGTAGGCAAACAGGTCCATGCACTGCAACTGGAGCAAGCCGCCTTCGGCAATGCGATTCGTCCATGCATCGGTGTACAGCAGGGCGCCGCCGTAGTACACGTCCTGTGTGTCGTTTTCCAGATCGATGTCAACACGCATCTCGACCCATTCATCGGTGATCAGCGGGAGCGACTCGTTATCCCAGTCACCGTACACCGTGCCGGTGCCGGTACTGAAGTGGATCGATGTGGACCATTGCTGCGGCCCGCCGTGCTCATATTCATTGAGCAGGAGAAAGAACGTGTCGTTCGGAGCATTCATGTCCGACGGGGTATAGACCCAGGCGGTCACGCGCCACTGCCCGCAGTCGATCACCAGACCGTTGTGATGGAAGACATAGATGGTATCGGAGTCTGTCTTGATATCGATGGCATTGGAGCCGGTTCGGGCGATGGCATTGGTGACCACGCTGTCGAACGTCGGATCATCGTCCCAAGTGCTCCAGCCGCCCTGCCCGCTGAGCCCGCTGCCGGAGGCGTAGTCCTCGAACCCATCGGACCACACGACCTGCCCCTGGCAGATGCTTCCCACGGCCAGACCGGCCATAGTGGCCGCTACACACGAAAGTTTCGTTGCGCACTGCATCATCATCACTCTCCTTGAGTTGTCGTACCCAAAAAAGGGCTGTTCGAACGAACTGCTTCACACACAGGACAGATCTGTCCGTAATGTGTCCCCACCCACCGGTCACTCACGTGATGAGATGGTAGCCTCTCTGAAGCCGCTGGGCCGGGCTGCTGACGCCACACCCTCTCCTCCCGATTAAGCCTGCCCTGCAGCGTATTTGTTAGAATCATTCCACAAGCACGACATTCGACGTGGCACAGGTGTCCGGATCGATTGCCTGCATGTTGATCCGGCCGCAGGCCTGACCGGGTCGCGGCGTCTTGTATTCTTGGGGGCTAGTGTCACCATGCGCTATTGCACCACGGCCTCCACCAGATTCGACATGCACTCATCTGGGCAGGTCCCGTGTTGGGCGCTCTGAAAGAACAGCCGCTGTCCTGATAGATTGCCGGGAATTTTCAGACCAAAAACAATCTCACCATCGGCATCAAAGGTGCGATTCAATCCGCCGATGACATTGTCTTGCTTCACGCCGGCAATACCAAACGTCGCGCAATACCCGGCGTAGTCATTCACCGATACATTACCTGGCTTGGTACCATACACGGTTGCCGCCCTTGCGCCGGGTGTCCCTTTAGAAATCGTAAATATCGCAATATCTCCCGCAATGAGATTCCTTACGGTGAGATCGAGGCAATCCACAATTGTGTTGACGCCAAAGAGATACGCCGAACCTGAGCGGGAGCCATTATCGTCGTCACCATACGCCCCTACGGCGACGATGCCGTTGTTCGCGGCGATGGAGGTGCCGAAATACCCACGCGTCACCCCGTCACTCGGGAGGAGTTTGGCGAGCTGCGCACCGGTGGCGGCCTCAAAGAGATACGCCGAACCAGAGTCGTCGCCGTTGTCGTCGTCGTATGCCGCCCCGACGGCGACGATGCCGTTGTCAATGGCGATGGACCAGCCGAAGAAGTCCACGGCAGCGCCGTCGTCCGGTGCGAGTTTGGCGAGCTGCGCACCGGTGGAGGCATCGAAAAGATACGCCGCACCGGATTGGATGTTGTTGTCGCGATTACGATACGCTCCTACAGCGACGATGCCGTCGTCGATGGCGATGGAGTAGCCGAACGCGTCATCCTCCCAGCCGTTGCGTGGCAGAAGTTTGGCAATCTGCGCACCGGTGGAGGCATCGAAGAGATACGCCGAACCAGAGTAGGGACCATTATCGTCGTCGCGCCGTGCCCCTACGGCGACGATGCCGTTGTCGATGGCGATGGACCAGCCGAAGTAGTCACCCGTCGCGCCGTCGCTTGGTAGGAGTTTGGCAATCTGCGCACCAGTGGATGCATCGAAAAGATACGCCGAACCTGAGTGGGAGCCATTATCGTCGTCACGATACGCCCCTACGGCGACGATGCCGTTGTCGATGGCGATGGAGTTGCCGAACGCGCTATCCTCCCAGCCGTTGCGTGGCAGGAGTTTGGCAATCTGCGCACCGGTGGAGGCATCGAAGAGATACGCCGAACCAGAGTAGGAACCATTGTCGTCGTCGCCCTCTGCCCCTACGGCGACGATGCCGTTGTCGATGGCGATGGAGTGGCCGAATTTGTCACCCGTCGCGCCGTCGCTTGGTAGGAGTTTGGCAATCTGCGCACCAGTGGGTGCATCGAAAAGATACGCCGAACCAGACCAAGTGCCGTTGTCGTCGTCTTGATACGCCCCTACGGCGACGATGCCGTTGTCGATGGCGATGGTCCAGCCGAACGAGTTACCCGTCGCCCCGTCGCTTGGCAAGAGCTTGAGATCTTCATTGATCACCTGCCCCCAGCATAACGGAGTAGTGGTTGCATTGAAGACTCCGATTGATATTGCGGCGAACATTGCTAATCGCATATGAGTATTTCGTTGCATGGTATTCTTCTTTCTCTAACGGCATGAAAGTACTTCCGTTGTATAAGTTGTTTATTGGATCAGGATGGTGTTTGAGGTTGTGCAGGTTGTGAGGTCTAGGGCCTGTAGGTAGATTCGGTTGCAGGCTTTTTGTGGTGTTTTGATGTCTAGTTTTGCTGTGCCGTTTGCGTCTGCGTGGATTATTTCGGCGAGTTTTACTGTTGCGTTGAGGCCGAGGATTGTGCCAGCGCAGGGATTGCCGGGTGGGATCTGGATTGAGCCGGTGTTGGATGCGTAGAGGTATGCTACTTTCTGGTTGGCGGTTGCGTTTTCTACTTTGAAGCGCATGTTGCCGGGGCAGGAGCCGAGGGTGGAGAGCGTCGGGCCGCAGTTGAGGTCGAAGATGTATGAGGAGCCGGAGTCGATCCCATTATCGTCGTCCCAGATCGCTCCCAGAACGGCACGATCCAGGCTGATCGAGACGGAGTAGCCGAAGTAATCATCCGCGGCGCCGTCGGACGCGATGAGCTTACTATCCTCCATCCAGACATCACCGGACCGGCGAAAGAGATATGCCGAGCCATCAGCGCGGTCGGTGAAAGCCCCGACCACGGCTGTCGCGCCGCTCAGGTCAACTGAAAATCCGAAACGATCATGGTCTTCGCCATCAGAGGCGGTGAGTTTCTGTACTTCATTCCAGGTATTCCCATCCCAGCGGAAGATGTAAGCAGAGCCCTGCAGCGCGTTGTCCCAGTAAGCACCGATGATGGCCTCATCACCATCTAATGACACCGATGTTCCGAACAGGTCATTGGGTTCGCCGTCCGATGCCGTGACGATCTGCTCCTCGATCCACTCGGATCGGTTTGCATCCCATCGGAAAAAATATGCGTTGCCCTGATTCTGAGAGGCGTACTGCGACCCGACAAGGATGCAATTCTGATCGATCGCCACCGTTTGGCCGAATCCATTACCAGCACCACTGGGGATGAGCTTCTGTTCCTCCTGCCATGACGAGCCATTCCATCGGTAGACATATGCCGCTAGCTTCGCGATACCCCCGGCACCGACCACCGCGACATTGCCATCAACAGCCACGGATGTTCCAAACAGATCCTCGTAGGCGCGATCGGATGCCGTGATCTTCTCTTCAAGTTCCCAGGCTGAACCGGTCCGACGATAGATATACGCGGAGCCAATTTCATCATCCAAGCTTGCACCCACGATCGCCACGTCGGCAGAAATTGCCACCGAGTAACCAAAGCTGTCACTCGCGCGGCCGTCATTGACGAGGAGTTCCTTGATCTGCTGCCCGGTGGTGATGTCGAAAAGGTAAGCTGACCCTGACATTTCACCCCTGTCGTCATGCCACGGACATCCAACGATGGTGGTGGTGCCGCTGATGGCAACAGAGTGGCCGAAATTGTCGTAGGCACGGCCGTCATCGGCAAGGAGTTTATGAGTTTCGATTGGATCGCATTGCTGGGCAAAACTCGTTCCTGTTGGCGCTGCCAGTAAGACGGCCATAAGGCTGAGGAGATGCTTACGTACAATGTTCATGAACTGTCCTTTCAGAACTCCTATTCCACCAGCACCACATTCGTCGCGGCACAAGTGGTCAGATCGATTGTCTGCATCCAGACCCGCCCGCATGCTTTGCCCGGCACGCGGACATGAAACTTCGCGACAACGTCGGCATCAGCGTGCATAATGGCGGCCGGTTAGACGGGTCCGATACGCCATAGCGTGATGAATCATCTTGGCAGACTCACAAGCCCAGATATTACAGGATTGTGCGATTGTGGATAGGCTGATTTGCCCACCCGAAGGCATAAGCGCAGATAGCGAGATCGGGTTTACAGAGACTTGCTGATCAGTCCGACGCATCCCGCTGCCGCCGACCCATCTCATCCCCAACGGCTTTGCACACTGCCTCGATTGCCTTGTCCAGATCATCGTTGACGACGTAGACGTCGTAGGCCCCCGATTCCCGCGCCAGTTTCATCTCGCTCGTCGCTTCACGGAAACGGCGCTGGATGACCTCCTCCGGCTCGCGCGATCGATCCCGCAAACGGGCCAGCAGCGCCTCCTCGGTGGGCGGCAGGATGAAGATCATGAACGCATCCGGCCTCGACTCCCGAATCTGAATCGCCCCCTGCACATCAATCTCCAGGATCACCAGTTTGCCGGCTGCCATGGCCTCCTCAACCGGCTGCCTGGGCGTCCCGTAGTAGTGATCAAACACATGCGCATGCTCGAGCAGCCGGCCGGAATCTCGCATCTGCACGAACTCCGCCTCGGTCACAAAGCGGTAGTCCTCGCCCTGCTTCTCCACTTTCGTGCATTCCCGTGTCGTGACCGAAACAGAAAACACAGCGTCAAATGTATCGAGCAGTGCATGGGTAATTGTCGTTTTCCCGACCCCGGAGGGGCCCGAAATCACAAAAAGCATTCCGATACCGGCAGATTGTTGCTGTTGAGGGGTGTCTGGCATGTTGGACGAATGTAGCGCGGGGGACTCGATTGTGCAATTAGGACAACCTGATGAAAACGCAGCGCCCGTTTTTCGTATAAACTGCAGGAGATCAGCCAATGGATGCAGCAGCAGTGAACTACCCGAATGCGGACGCAAATGATGAGATCCCTGGCACGCCGGCCGACCGCAGCAGGAGGCAGCAGGGCCGAGCCGGTCTGGTTGATGCCAACGTCACCGACGACGAGCGCACCTGGGCCACCTTCATCCACCTCGGCGGGCTGGCCACCTACACCGGCCTCGTCGGGTTCTCGATCATCGTGCCCCTCATCCTCTGGCTCATGAAACGCGGCGAATCACCTTTTATTGACGACCATGGCAAAGAAGCCCTGAACTTCCAGATTTCCATGATGATCTGGATGATCGTGGCCGGCCTGTCCATGCTCTGCTTTGCCGGCTTCATTCTCATGCCCATCCTGCTGGTGGTGCATGTCGTGACCGGGATCGTCAAC
Organism: Planctomycetota bacterium; assembly: GCA_013112555.1. Taxonomy (GTDB): domain Bacteria; phylum Planctomycetota; class Phycisphaerae; order Phycisphaerales; family UBA5793; genus PNC21. Next base: position 516,258 of record JABFGK010000002.1, read on the forward strand.
GCCGTCCGCGCCAACCGCGGCGAGTATGTTCGCTACCCGATCACAATCCGATTCCTGACGTGAGCGCTATCCCTCATCCGACCCGCTTTCCCGGCCCTTATCCTCCTCAGCCTCAGGCGCCCGGTTCAACGTCCAGTCATATTCGATATACTCGATCGAAACCAGGCCCGACTTCGCGCGAGACTTCAAGTGCTTCCCGATCGCACTGTCTTCCTTCGCGAACGACCGGATGAACCCGGTCACGCTGCCATACGGCTTGACCGTGAAGTCCGATTCGAACCACTTGAAAATCATGCTCACATGCAATGTGCCGGTTGCCTCATCCACTCGGTTTCGACTCGTGTCGTTCACCCAGCCGACGCAGAGATCATCCAACTGCGCATCAATCGTTTCAGCACGAAACGCCTTCCGACCCAAGGCCGGGCAACTGACGGCTGCACAGTTCAGCGCTGCATGAATCCTCGGGTCTCCGAGTTCGCGAACGTATTTGTTTTCGAGGTCGTTGAGCGTCAGATCCAATCGCCCGACCCGAATGACGCGCTTGTCAAAGAACCCATCAACATCAAGGACCCGCTTCGGCAGACCGGTTGCCAGTACCTCATTCATCACATTGACGTTGTAGGCATTGCACCAGAAGGCGAGCCGCTTGTTCGTGTTCTCAGCAGCCGGCGTGGGGAGTTCCGCATACCCGCTGACCAGTGAATCAAGGGCAGAACGCAGCGCCGTATCGGATTGCAGCAGGGAGTACCGCACCAACCCATTCGTATCAACCACCCGAGAAAGCAGTGCATCCTGTGCATCAGCCAACGTCTTCAACGTCGGCGCCACCGACGGGCGCGTCGTTGGCGTTTGCTGCTGCTGATCGCTGTCTTGCCCGCTGCCGGCAATCAAGGCACCCGACATCGGCCCGGACACCGAGCAGGCCCCGCGGAAGCAATCCGGGCTGAAAAACGCACGAACGCCGATGACACCCCCGGCAAGACTGAGTACCAGACCGGCCCGAAATCCTGTGCCGCTTCCACTCATCATTCAGCCACTCCCCTCACAGTGAGACCAGCGAACCAACGCGCTCGTGACCTCGTTCAATCGTCATTCGGTTCGACCGACTCAACCACGGCCTCTGACGTCATCGCAACCGGCTTCAGCCCGGGCGGCGACATTGCGTAAGTCCCGCGCGCCCCGGCGGTCAGATTCTTCGGGCGATCGGTCGTGAACAATCGAATGGGGGCAATCAGCACATTGCCGATCTGCACCACGGGATCCACCACCATTTCAGCATACTCATTCGCACCCCCGACCGGGCCGGGGAACACGTACAACGCCGAGTCGATCGTGGGATACGCGCCCCCGTGTCGGCCGTATCCATCCTCAATGGCATGGGCGTTCTCGAATCGATAACTCTTCCAATACACCGGCCGCGTCATCGGTTCACCGTGTGCCAGGAAAACCGTCGTTGCAGGCCAGGATGACCGGTCCAGTGACTCAATCGACGGCCCGTCGAAGAACGAGGCCGGCTCACTGTATGTGATAGCCGGGACCGTCAACTGGCCGTCCGGGACACTGTTGACGTCATTGCCTTCATTCAGTGAGACACATCCGGACACGAATGAAATGACACCTGCCAGCGCGAGGCTGCTCACTGCATGGACTGTTTTCTGCGTAAAGACCGGCATATCGCACTCCCTTTGTCGTGCATAGAAAGGACTTGCTTTCGAATCAGCCCCCTGCCCCACCTCACGGCCATACTGTAGCATACCCCTGCCGCTGCCACCCACCCAATACCCGGCAGTCAGTCATCGAGTTCGCGCAGTCGGGCCTTCAGGGCCGATGTGATGCGCTCCGACTCGAACCCGCGACGTGCCAGATAACTGTATAGCCGGCGATACCGGGTGGCCGAATCCAGCCGCTCCATCCGCCCAAGCCGTACCTCGATCAATGAGGCGATTTCAGCGTCCGGGTCGCTGGAGGCACGTGCCTCCGTGACCAGTTCCTCGATCAGGGCCGACTCCAGTCGCCGCTGTCGCAGTTTGCTGCGCATGAGCGCGGCCCCCGCCGGCTTCCGGCCGCTTGCCGTCAGGTCACGCAGCACCATTCGGCCATAGCCGGCGTCATCAAGCAACCCGATCCGTTGCAGATCGGCGATCACCCGATCCACCACTTCCGACGCGGCCCCATGTCGCCTGATGAGACGATCCCGCACTTCCCCGCTTGACAGAGCCCGCCGATTCAGCATCCGCAATGCCCGGCGATGCACCTCATCCTGTTGCGAAGCCGCGGTCACACGGGCTTCGACATCCGGCGTCCAGGCCAGCCCGACATACAGATCAAGGTCATGCATGCATCGAGCCGGCAAGGTGGCCACGCGCCGCCCGTTGACCAGCACCGACAATCGCGATGGGTCACGGGCCGTCGGCTGAAGTCGTGAGATCGCCAACCCCTGCGCAGCCGCGTCTGTCCGGTCGTCATCAAACAGGGCATCATGTCCCGGTCGGTTGTCGTCAGGCATGGTCATCTCCCTCCCCACCGGCGGGATTCAGGCAGACTCGAATCGCTCGACCAACTCCGCCAGTTCTGATCGGGCCTTCTCGTCGTTCCCGGCAGCCTGAGCACGCTCCAATCCCTGCCGGGCAATTGACAAGGCGTCATCCATCCGACCCAGAGTCTCACAGGCGCACGCAAGGTGGTAATACCCGTAGAGGTAATCCGGATCGACCTTGAGCAAGGCCTCGTACTGCCCGACGGCTCGCTCGAGTTCGCCGGCTTTGGCATACTCCTGAGCCAGCGCGTACAGACAGAAGGTATCATCAGGATCGGCTTCGAGCAGTTTCAGCAGTTTGTCGATTCGTTCCGTGCTCATGGTGCCTGATCCTATGATGCTTCGACCCGTATCGACCAACCGTAGCCCACGAGGAACCGGCACCGGATGACTGATCCGCACACTCCCCAGACCACGGCAGCCGACCCGTCGCCGACCACCGGGCTGCACCATCAGGGATGGTGGGGCGAGGTCGCGCGCGTGCTGGCACCCCTGGCGTGGGTGGCATTCGGCGGGCCCCAGGCACATCTGGCATTGCTACACGATCACATCGTGGAAAAACGCCGCTGGGTGGACAGCAAGGCGTTTACAGAGCTCTTTGCCGTCTGCTCCATGCTCCCCGGTCCGAGTTCCACGCAAACCGTGATCGGGCTTGGCATTATCCGTGCCGGCCTGGCCGGCGGGATCGCCGCCCTGCTCGTCTGGATCGCCCCGGCCATCTCCATCATGATTGCGCTGGCCCTCTCGACGAGGATGTTCAATGCCGACCAACTCGATGCCTATCTCGTCGGTGTTCGGCCGGCCGTCGTCGGCGTCGTCGCTGTGGCCGGCTGGAAGATCGGCCGACGCGTCGTGACCGACCCCTTTACGTTCGCGGCCATGGTCTTCGGTGCCGCCGTCACGATCTGGAAACCGGCCCCATACACCTTCCCGGCCGTCCTGCTCGCTGCCGGCCTCGCAGCCCTAGCGATACCACGAAAACCGGGCACACGGCCTGCCGATGCCGAGCCCATGACCGATGACTCATCGACGCATCCCGACTCCGAGCGCGTGATTACCGTCTCAATCTCACGCACGACCGGCATCGCAGCGCTGACACTGTTTGCAGTACTCCTGGTTTCACTGATCACGGCTGCAGCCGTTGTCAACGAACAGGCGGCCGACCGGACCCGACTGGCTGAGCCGGTCAGAGTGTCCGAGTGCTTCTACCGCAATTCCTCATTCATCTTCGGCGGCGGCCAGGTCTTACTGCCCCTGCTCCAGACCGATTGCGTCGTGCGGAATCAGTGGGTCACTCCTGAACAATTCGGCAACGGGTTGGGCGTCATGCAGGCATCGCCCGGCCCCCTGTTCTCATTCAGCGGCTATATCGGGGCCATGATCCCGCGAACCCAGCGCAGTGTCGATGAACCCCCACCTTCACCGCTCACCCAGATCGCCTACGGCCTGCTCGCATCAGGCTCAATCTTCCTGCCGGCTCTGCTGCTGCTGATCGGCATCATGCCCTTCTGGTCAACGCTGCGGCGCTATCGGTCTGTCAAACAAGCCCTGACGGGCGTCAACGCGAGTGCCGTCGGCCTCGTCGTGGCTGCCGTCTGGTTGCTCGGCCGTGACTATCTCCACTCTGCGATGGATGCCGGCCTGGCCGTGATGGTCTGCCTCGCACTCGGGCTGACAGCCCGCTTGCCCGTCCCGGCCGTCATGGTCGCAGCAGGCGTGGTTGGGTATGGAATCCGGGCTGCAGGCCTTTCGGCTTGAAATCTCGCTGGATTACAAGAGAATAAGATACGAATAGTGAAATACTGCTCCGGGCTGGTCGTTGTTCCATGTACCACAAAGGGACGCCAGAGCATTACCGGACCAGGCAGGCTGGTGCCATGCCAGCAACGAAGGACGGAACTGTATGAATACGAACAACTTGTACCCCTACCGGCGACCGCGCTTCCTTCGCGCACTCTCGCTTGGTTTCCTCGCTGCTGCCCTCGCCTTCGGAGGGACATCGTCCGTGGCTGCTGCCGATGACGAAGTCGAATGCGATGTGTCGGTTGAAGCCATGCGCCTGGCGAGTCAGCGGAAATCCGATGGGGTTCTAGCACGGCAGCATCTGTCAGCACTGAACCTGTCGAGATCCCAGGCACGTCGCCTGATCCCGATCCTGGAGCAGGTCGCTGATCACATTGTCTGGCGACACGAAGCCGAATCGGCCATCCTCCCGGAAATGGTCGAGGCGTTTACGGAGTTTGCCGAAGAGGATCGCCTGAACCAGGGATTCACGCCGGAGGTTGAACGAGCCACGGCCCGGGTCAGCCATCGATACAAGGTGGCCGGCGAGCAGCTTGTTGCCCAACTGATCGACCTCGAAAGTCAGGCATCGAAAATCCTGTCGCCGGAGCAACGGTACTACGCCGGGTTGGAACAGGCACCCGGGCGCGGAAAACAGGGGGCCGAAGACGTCAGGCTCAATCCGAATGATCGGAATCGTCCCACCGATGCGAGACAGCGTGCCGAGTCGATTCGACATGATCTCGAGGCGATCAACAACGAGATCCGCCCGCGTCTCTCCCCGCTCGGCCGATATCTGTTTGACCCGGCCGTCTTCGAGGATGTGTGCGACATCGCCGGCCGGCTGATACCGGAGTCGATGACACAGGCAATCGAGGTCTATCAGAACGGCACCGAGGCATACCCGCTCGATCTCCGCGATCAGCACGAAGGCCGCATCCAGTGCCTGCGGGCCGAGATTAACAACTGGAATCTCATCAACGGCCTCCATCTGAACATTGAGCAATCGCAGCAGATACTCGCTGCTTATGACGAAGCAGTGCGAGACAATCGCCACCGCACGGATGAATGGGTGACATCGCTCAAGGGGATGCCTGCCGACGAGATGTACACGCTTGAACGCGAGTTGGAGTCCGTCCTGACGCCCGGCCAACAGGAAGTGCTCAGTATTTACAAGCCCTGTCTCGTGCCGCCGAAGAATCTGAAGGACCCGGTACGAATCGGGCAGGCCGGCGATAACTCCCGCTATGAATCATGGCTGACGCGGGCCCGTCGTGTCCCGCGCAACGACTGGTACGACCAGGCTGATGCCGTCATCGAACTCGAACAGGAACACGAGGGAGCCCTCGACCCGCGCGATCGACAAAAACGGAAAATGCTGCTCGTCAACACGATCAGAAAAGCAGCAGCGATGTCCGACGCTGAGTTCGAACTCTCGAAGGCTGACCTGGCTGAGTCCATCATGCTCACGGACCGCCGGCTCGACTTGCGTGCCGAAATCGAAGAGATGGCTGATGTGCAACGCAAACCCGGTCTGACCGCCCGCTTCATGATCAACGCCGACTTCATGTCGCAACTGCGTACCCGAGCCGAGCAACTGGCAGCCGGCTACGTGGCTGAGCCGACCGATCTGGCCACCGGCCCGCAGGCTGAGAACTGCGACGATGGCTGTGCCATCGACCCGAAGGACCACTAGCACACGGCGTCGATACGCGGGAACAGACGAATGCACGATCAACGAACCCACGGCCGAGATCACGAGGATCCTGCACCCGAGTCGCACTCCGTGGATCGGCGAGCCTTTCTCATGAGTACCGGGGCAGCCTGCCTCGGCTGTCTCGGGTGTTTCGGTGCCGGTGGTACCGGCGCGCTGGGTGCCCCTGCCCCGCCCGCCTCGCGCCGCCGATCACAGGACCCCTCACAGCAGGCCCCGCTTCGCCCGTCCGGGTCGAGTACCGGTGCCCCCGATTTCACGCCGATTCGCGAGATTGACTATTACGACCGGCTCCCGGAACAAAAGATCCAGTGCCACGTCTGCCCCCTCGATTGCACGTTGAAGCCCGGGGAAACCTGCTTCTGCCAGACGCGAACGAACGTTGACGGCCGGCTGTACTCCCGGGCCTACAACAACCCGTGCATTCTCCGCGTGGACGAAGTCGAGAAACTCCCGCTCAACCACTACCGACCCGGGACGCGCACCTTGACCATCGGCGTGGGCGGCTGCAATCTTCGGTGCCTCTACTGTCAGAACTGGCAGATGTCGCAGCAACTGCCCGACAAACTCAAAACCTTCAACATGACGCCGGATGAGGTGATCGCAGCAGCGCGCAAGCAGAAGATCGACACGATCGCGTTCAGTTACACTGAGCCGGTCGCGTTCTTCGAATACGCACTCGACATTGCGAAGAAAGCCAAGAAGGCTGACATGCGCGTCGTCATGGCCACCGCCGCCTTTGTTCAAACGGAACCGCTGATTGAGTTGGCCCGGTATGTCGATGCATTCACCGTCTCGCTCAAGGGATATGACGAGGCCTTCTATCATCGCGTCACCGGCGTGCAGATGGCCCCGGTATTAGAAGCGATCAAGACGATCAAACAGAAAACGGATGCCTGGCTTGAGATCGTCAATCTGATCGTCCCGCGCTACAACGACGATCCCGACACGATCGAGAAGATGGTCGACTGGCTGCATACCGACGTCGGCGACGACACGCCGATCCACTTTGCGCGCTTCGTCCCGATGTACCAACTGAGCAATCTTCCCAAGACCCCCGTCCAGGCACTTGAAAAAGCCTGTGAACTGGCACGCAATGCCGGGATGAAACACGTCTATACATCGAACATCGCGCCGCATGACGATACGAACACCCGCTGTGCCAAGTGCGGCTCACGACTCATCGAGCGACTCGGATTCAAAGTGCTGAGCAACAGCGTCAAGCGCGGCAAGTGCCCCACCTGCCGTACACAACTCCCGGGCGTGTGGTCCTGACGACACAATCGCGCCTCCCCCCCCACTCCCACGACCACGACCGCCCTTCCCGGATACAGTTGACAATGCCTGCCGCCCTCCGACCGGCCATGTTCCCGATCACTGCCCTGTTCTGCACCGGCCTGCTGGCGCAGACGGCTCAGATTCTCATCACACGGGAACTCATGGTCGTCGTTGAAGGCAATGAGCACGTCATCGGCTTCCTGTTGGCAACCTGGCTTCTGTGGGGTGCTGCCGGCAGTGCGGCGGCCGGGTTCTTTGTCAATCGATGCAATCGCAACGGTATCAAGAGTGACAGGCAGGGATATGGCACGATGGGTGCCTGGGCTTTGTGGCTGGCAGCCGTCTCACTGACGCCGGCACTGATTGCCACGCGCCTGGCCCGCCCGCTTTTTGATGCCCCGATCGGCACCCCCCTCCCATTCACTGACACGCTCCTGGCAGCACTGGTCGCACCGGCCATCCCATGCATGGCAATCGGCGCAGCCTTCGCGTTTCTCGTCTCAGACCGCAAACGACTGACCACCGGCTTCGGATTCGGCATGGAATCACTTGGCGCGCTCGCGGCCGGCTGTGCTTTTGTGATGTTTCTGGGCCATGTGTTTCCCCCGCTCGCACTGTCGCTGTGCATCACACTCCTCACTGTCATCGTGATCACGCCGACGGTCGCCAAGCGCACGCGCGACTCATCGCCTTCACGACACTCCGGCACACTTCGCCCACTCCTGGCATTGGTCATCATGGCACTGACCGCCGGGATCTGTGTCACGCACCTGGTCCGCCCGACGAGGCTGGACCGGGTCACGGAACAACTACGCTGGTCGTCACTCCTGCCAAGCCACACGCTGCTCGACACGGCCGAAACCCCTTATGGGCGATACTCGGCACTGGCGTTGGACAACCAGGTCTCGATCTTTCATGACGGCACCCCCCACCAGACGCTGCCGGACCCCGAGGCCGGAATGCTGCTGGTGCATACCGCCCTCCTGCAACTCGACGGTCCGCCCGAGTCAATTCTCATCATCGGCTCGGTCACCGAACCGGCCACGGCCCATGCGCTGGAACACCTCGATCACACCGCCCGCATTGATCGCGTTGAGCAGGACGGGCACTATCAGAACTGGATCGCAGACGTGCAGCAAACGGGTCTGCAGGGTGCCGCTTCAGCGAAGGACGATCGGGTTCACCTGCACACCGCTGACCCCGGGCAGTATCTCACACATCACGGCGGGCAGTATGATGTCGTCATCCTTGACATGCCGGATCCGGCCACCATCGGCCTGGATCGGTATTACCAGCAGCGCCTGATCCGGCAGGCCGCCGATGCAATTCGGGACGAGGGTGTGTTCTGTGTGTCGATCTCGGGTGAAGCACACTATCTCTCAGAGCCGTTCCGAGCAAGAAACGCGCTGGTCTACGCGACGGTCCGATCAGTCTTCGGGGCGTGCGTGCTCGCCTCCAACGGCGACCCGACGGTGCTGCTGGCTCGCAAGTCTAACTTGAAGGACACCGGATTACCCACACTTAATACGGACACACTCATCACACGACTCGGCACCATGCCGAATGAATGCCTCCCATACCTGGCGTTTCTGTTGGGCGATCCCTGGCCGGCCTCGCGTGTGCAGACCGTCAACAATGAGTTGGCAGCCGGTCCCAGCGGGCAGCCGGATCATGTTGCATCGCAGGATAGCGATTCTGCATACAACACACTGGCTCTGACCCATGACGATTTCGTCATTCCGCCACTGGACCCACAGGCTCATATTAATACGGCTGACCGTCCCGCAGCGTATCAGGCACACCTGCTCGCTACGCTTGCAAAGTATGACCCAGCGTCTCTTGCGGCTGCCACGCGACTGCCGGGGGGAACCCTCTGTCTCATCACGGGCTTCTGGTTGATCCTGCTGGTGACACTTGGCCTGTCCGTGCGACGAACAGCAGCACAGACAACAGTGACGCCACGCATGCCGGCCTACACAGGGCTTGCTGCTGCCGGCTTTGCAGCCCTCGGACTGCAGATGATTACCCTGATGTGGTATCAGCACTGCCTCGGATCGCTGTATGTGGACCTTGCCATCCTGTCAGGGTGTTACATGGCCGGCCTGGCACTCGGCAGCCTGTCTGCCTCACAGGTGCACAACCGGCATCGCCTCATCATGGTTGTTTCAATCGGAATCCTTATCTGCAAGGCCATCATCCTCTGGTTGGCATGTACACGTCTCGATCCCGGGGCCGGCGTCAGCGTACTCGCCATCGCAGTATCAGTGATGGGTGGACTGGCCCTCGGTGCGCACTTCACAGCATGGGATAGTCTGAGCGCACAGCAGCAACGCTCTGGGGGACAGGCACAGGACCTCCCGTGCGGAATCGGGGGGCTTGGCTACGCAGCCGACTTGTTCGGGGCTTCCCTGGCCGGCCTGTGCATCGCAGCCGTCATCATTCCGGCTTACGGCTATTCGATCGGGTTGGCCTGTTGTGTTGCGTATCTTCTCATCATGGGGATGGCAGTCCCGGTTGGAAAACTTCAGGGTGCGCGCGCATAAATGGCCCGGGGCTGTCGTGTCCCCGAGCCATCTGTGTTTGTGTGCCTTCGCAATCGAGTTGCCGTGTTACGAACTCGGGTCGGGCTGCTCACCGAACGCTGACCCAAGCCCCATCTCTCGACGCAGTGTACTCAACTGGCCAGTGTGCCATCCTTCATGCCAGGCACACTTCATAATGCCGTCGATCCCGTCCTTCATGAAGCCACCGGAGGCCTCCTCGATCGACATGAGCAACTGGTCCACCGATTTCGACTTTGCCGTCTCGATCAGCGTATTGTGCGCTGATTCGAAGTAGCCGCGCACTTCTGCCAACGACGGGTAGACGCTTGCATCAGACTCGACCTTTGACCCGTACCCGAACAACTTTTCATAGGTCTCCGGCACGAGTCCCTCAGCAACCGTTTCGCCGGCCATCATCTTGACGACCCACACATCGGTGACGGCCAGATGCCCCATCGTCCACAGCAGATGGTTGTCCGACGGCCGGGACTGGAAACATGCCTTGTCATCGGTCATGCCGTTCGTAATCATGCCGAACATCGAGCGTGCAAACTCGAGTGACTCGATCGCCCGTTCTTTTAATGCTTCACTCATGGGTGTGTTTCATCCTTCCTGACTGAGTGGTTTCAATCGGCCTTACCATTTTCATCACGTTGTATCGTGTACAGCCACCATCGCTCCCCTTTCTTCACCGACCCGGACGGCTTGTTCCGAATCGCGTAAATCGTCATGATCTGCCCGGTGTCAACTTCCACCGTGAAGTAGCGTCTCCGGTAATACTTCTCACCGGTCGGGGCATGGTTCTCGGCCACGCTTTCCTTCCAGCAGTCCAGGAGCCGCAGCACTTCATACCGGCGCTCACGCCACACGAAAGCCGTTGGCAACCCCGGCTCACCCCGTGCCATTGATGCTGTGTCGAACGTACCCGCTTCGGGCGTGATCGGTTCAGAAATAAACTCGGCGTGTCCCGAATTCTTGGCCATCTGCATTACTCGAAGACAAACTCAACCACCGATGTCTTTTGACATTCCGACCGATCAACAGCCTGCAACAAGACGAGTCTCCCCTGTGCTTTGCCGGGCACTTTTGTTTGCATGATTGCGGTCCCGGCACCATCAGCAGGGGCGCTGTCAATCAATGAGGCGTCGGCCAGATCAACGGTCAACCCGGGGCAACCCGGCACGCCTGTCGAGCCGCTGCGCACCCCATAGGCGAAGTACACCAACTCGCCCGGGCTTCCACCCTGCGCTTCAAAACGATTCACCTGACCGGCAACACCCGGCACCGGGTCGAGCAACACAAACGACGCCCCCTGATACTCATACGGCCCCATGTCAATGATCGGAGCCGTCCCGTTGCCAGTGTCCGGCGTCGCTGGATCATCCACGTACCGTGGATTGCCATCCATATCCTCAACCACACCCCCGTCCAGCGCATAATTATCGCCGGCATCAATACACGGTGACCCGCTCGCCAATCGATAATTGTCATCCTCGGTGCCCGCAATGTTGTCCGCGCCGTCTGGATCGACGAACTCCGGGTAGATATCGATGTTCCCATTCCCGACATACCCACCCTCAACATCAGAGTATGACACGCTGATCTGCGATCCCGTGCTCTCTTCCAGATCAATCTGCGGCTCCACGGTAGCCGTGTTTTCCCCGATGAGGCAGTTTCGAACGATCGGAGCCGAATACCCCTGATTCAACGCATGAATCCCCCCGCCGTAATAGGCGCTGTTATATGCAATCAGGTTGTTTGTGAGGACGGCCCGGTCATACCGGCAATATAACCCGCCACCGGCCGCGCTGGTCGAGTTGTGCGCTATCACGTTGTTGCGAATGGTCGGGTAGGTGTTGTAGAAGATGTACGAGTTCCAGCAGTTGATCCCGCCGCCGCCCCAGCCGGAGGAATAGTTTCGCATGATCCAGTTCGACTCGATGATCGGCGAAGACCGGGCCCCGAAGTACATCCCGCCGCCCCCGTTGATCGCTCGATTATCAACGATCACATTCCCCTTGACCAACGGCGTCCCGTATTCCGTGATACAGATACCGCCACCGCTGTCGGCTTCGTTGTCATGGACGAAGTTGTACAGGATCTGCGCGCTCGAACTCTCGGTGCAGATGCCGCCGCCGGTCCCGTTCCGGTTCGTGTTCTTTGATGAACTCTCACGAAATTCGGAGTATGACACGAGCGGGGAGCAGTTTTTGATCATCAACGCACCGCCGCGCACTTCGGGATAGTCACCGACGCCGCGTGCATACTCGAAGATGCAGTACGAAATCTCGGAGGCGCTGTCGGCCCCCTCAAGCCGCATCCCGCGCCACCCGGTGACGCCGTCGACGGCCGTGAACAGGATCGGCATGTCAGCGCTCCCCGCTGCGGTCAGGATCGCGCCGGTATCGACGGTGATGATGTAGTGCCCCTGCCCGATCACTTCGACGCCCGGCTCGATCACCAGGCTTGCAGCCGGCGGCACCCGGACATCCCCCACGAGGTTGTACGGGCTGCCTGCCAGCGACCACACGCCCGACTGATCACCGGACACATCCGTCGCCAACGCCGGTAAAACAGGAACGGCCAGAAGAAAAAGGCCGGCCGCGATGCCACGCACAAGAACACCCTGCCAATCGTTTCTATGACTGCACATCATTGATCTCTCTCTCCAAGACCTGACGGCGGCACCGGCCTCTCGCAGTGGAGGGGGACGGGCGTCTCGCAGTGGGACGGGCGTCTCGCCCGTCGGCCCAACCCACCTCAACTGTGACAGTTCCCACCGTCCACCTCTGCACAGCGTACCCACTTCCGTACAATCCTGCTACCGGTTTTTGCAAAACAACCGAACATTTTCCTTACGGAAGTACAAACACCGGGGGGACCCACTAGTGGATAAACCCAGCATCGTGCCTATCCTGCCGACTGTCTCGTACCGCCGAGACGAGCCATAAAACCAGTGAAATCACATTTTTCAGCGGCATGCACAGCCCACCGCGGAGGCATCCTTCCATGAGCATTCTCGTAAACGGCGACACCAAAGTGATCTGTCAGGGCATCACCGGCTCATTCGGGGCATTTCATACCAAAGGATGCCTCGATTACGGCACGAACGTCGTCGGAGGCGTGACCCCCGGCAAGGGCGGGCAGAAGGATGCCAACGGCCTGCCCATCTTCAATACCGTCCGCGAAGCCGTCAAAGCCACCGGTGCCGAAGCCACCATGATCTTCGTCCCGCCTGCTTTCTCGGCCGATGCCATCCTCGAAGCAGCCGACGCCGGCCTGAAAGTCATCTGCTGCATCACGGAAGGCGTCCCGACCGAGGACATGATTCGCGTCAAGGCTGTGCTGGCTGAGTATCCCGAATCGCACCTGATCGGCCCGAACTGCCCCGGCGTCATTTCGCCCGGCAAACTCGCCTCCGGCCAGGGGGGTGCCGATGCCACCTTCACCGGTGGCTGCAAGATCGGCATCATGCCCGGCTACATCCACATGAACAAGGCCGATGCAAAGACCGGCAAGGCCGTCGGCATCATCTCGCGGTCCGGCACGCTCACCTACGAAGCCGTGTGGCAAACCTCGAGCCTCGGCATCGCACAGACGACCTGCATCGGCATCGGCGGCGACCCCGTCAAGGGGCTCAACTTCATCGAACTGCTGAGCATGTTCAACGATGATCCGGATACGGATGGCGTGCTCATGATCGGCGAGATCGGCGGGTCAGACGAGACCGACGCCGGCCACTGGATCAAGGCCAACATGACCAAGCCGGTCGCAGCCTTCATTGCCGGCCAGACGGCCCCGAAAGGCAAGCGCATGGGGCATGCCGGTGCCATCATCGGCGGGGCCGACGATACCGCTGCCGCCAAGATCGAATCGCTCAAGGCAGACGGCGTCGCCGTCGCACTCAGCCCGGCCGACATGGGCAAAGCCATGGCTTCGGCGCTGGGGCTGGGGTAAGCCCCCTCTTCGTCCGAAGGACGAACGAACGTAGCCGGCGGCTTCAGCCGCCGGGAAATGACGCCCATTCCTGTCCCCCACCGCCCGGAGGGCGGACGAGCAGTATCGTCATTCCGGCGCAGGCCGGAATCCAGAGAGAAGTCATTCCGGATGCGAAATCACAACCCGCGCCTGAGACAGTCTGTTGCTGTTGCTGATTCCCCCCTGGATGCCCGCGTGCGCGGGCATGACGAATGAGGGTGCCTGTTGCCCCTACCCATCCCCGTCCTCTCCTCCTCCCCTCCCCATCCCTCCCGGTCCGAAGGACGAACGAACGTAGCCAGGGACTTCAGTCCCTGGGAAATGTCGCCCGGTCATGTCCCCCCGCCCGCAGGGCGGACGAATCGCACAATCAACCAAACAACGCATTGGCGTCAAACTCGATCCCGTGCTTTTTCAGCAGCGCCAGGAACTCCGATTTGAAGTCCATTCGCTGGTGATGTTCCTTCTGATTCGCGATGTATGTCTCAACGGCAGGAACTGCTGACTTGCTCACCGTGAAACCCCCATATCCCTCTTGCCAGGCGAAATGGGCGAGCTCAGGAAACGTCTCGTGGATCCACTTCGATGAGCGACCTTTGACATGACGGATCAGGTCGGAGTGTGACAAGTTTGCTCGATACCTGACCAGGATGTGTACATGATCAGGCATCCCATTAATGGCGATCAGACAACAGCCTTGCAGGTCGCGCACAATGCCTGCAATGAATGGGTAGAGCCTTTGTTCAATGTCAGGCGTGATACACGACAATCGCTTGCGCGTGCTGAACACGGCATGGTAGAAGTTCTGCGTGTAAGCACTCGGCACGCATGAGCTCCAATCGGAATGCACGTCTGATTCGTCCGCCCTCCGGGCGGTTCGGAAAGACAAGATGGGTGATAGTCGTCGTAGGGCACATCCTACCAGGGGCTGAAGCCCCTGGCTACGATCGTGCGCCCTGACGGGCGAAGCATGAACGCATGCGCCGATTGACGTGCGAGGCTCGTCGGACATGGGCAAGGCCATGGCATCGGCGCTGGGACTGGGGTAGACATCGTCTCATCCGGAAAGCAGACGAGAAGTATCGTCATTCCGGCGCAGGCCGGAATCCAGAGAGAAGTCAATCCGGATGCGGAATCACAACCCGCGCCTGAGACAGTCTGTTGCTGTTGCTGATTCCCCCCTGGATGCCCGCGTGCGCGGGCATGACGAATGAGGGTGCCTGTTGCCCCTACCCATCCCCGTCCTCTCCCTCCTCCCCGTCCCCCTCCCTCCCGGTCCGAAGGACGAACGAACGTAGCCAGGGACTTCAGTCCCTGGGAAATGTCGCCCGGTCATGTCCCCCCACCGCCCGGAGGGCGGACGAGCGTCGCGCACACATCACGAGCGTTCAGAGCGGGATATCCATGCGGCACGTCAGGCCTTCAGGGGCAAAGTCGACTTCCACGATCCCGCCGAGGTTGTAGCCGATGCCGCGTTCGATCAGCGACAGGCCGACCCCGCGTTTCGTCGGTGGTTCAGTCGGTGGTCCGCCGGCCTCGCTCCATTCCAGGTGGAGCCGTTTCTCGCCGCTGTTGGCAATGCATTGCCAGGTAATAGTAATGTGGCCGGTGCTGGTGCTGCTGGCCCCATGCTTGGCGGCATTGGTTGCCAGTTCATGGATTGCCATCGTGATCGGGATGATGACCCTGTGCGGCAGGACGACATGTTCGCCTTCAACGGTAATGCGATGCGGCCCCGTTTCCTCGTCATAGACCGACATCATTCGTTCGACCAGGTCGTGCAGATCGGCGCCCTCCCACCTCTGGATGGCCAGCGCCTCGTGTACGCGTGACAGGGCTGCGATCCGGCCTTCGAATATTCGGACAAAATCGTCAGTGGCCGTGGTTGAGTCGGCGGTCAGACGGCACAGTGACAGGACGCTGGCCAACGTGTTCTTGACTCGGTGATCGAGTTCCTGGATCATGAGCCGCTCACGCTCGCGGGTATTTCGTATTTCCGTGACGTCTGTCAGAGCCAGGAGCAGAAGCGGGCGACGTGTGTCGTCACCGGGGATGGTTCGGCCGTTGACGAGGATGGTGCGCTCGCCCGCGGTCGGTAGCGTGCAACATACTTCGTAGTCGTTGAATTCGAATCCATCCTCCCGCAGGCGATCGAGCCGATCGCGCAGATCCGGGTCATCCCACAGCCCCCCTCCGACCTCAAAGAGATACCGTCCATGCGTCTGGTCCGGCTTGGCCTCGAATTCCATGCAGTACTGCTGATTCGTCGACCGAATCTTAAGCGAAGTCTCCACGATCAGCAGTGGCTGACGCAAGGCTTGGATGATGTCTTCGGCCAGCCGACGGGCGTTAGCGATCGCCTCCTCGCCGCGCTTCTGGGCAGTGACATCGAGAAAAGTAATGACCGCTCCCTCAATGACGTTGTCAAGTGAGCGGTAGGGCAGGACGCGCATGATAAAGATGCGCCCATCGCTCGTGCGCACTTCGCTGTCAGACCGGGTTAACGTCCGCAGGACGGTCCGGACATCCTCCACCAGGTGCTCGCCGATGATCTGATGCGTCAGATCGGTGATCGGTCGTCCAATGTCGGTCGAGATGAGATTGAAGATCTGTGTGACAGCCGGCGTATACCGCTTCACGCGCAGGTCATTATCCAGAAAGATGGTGGCAATCTCGGTGCTCTCCATCAGATGCTTGATGTCGCTGTGCGCCTTGGCCAGTTCGGCGACTTTTGCAGACAACTCTGAGTTGACCGTTTCGAGTTCTTCATTGACGGACTGGAGTTCCTCCTTCGACGTCTCAAGTTCCTCGTTCGTGGACTGCATTTCCTCGTTCATGGAGAGCAGTTCCTCGTTCGAAGACTTCAACTCTTCATTCGAGGTTTCCAGTTCCTCCACCATGGTCTGGAGGCTTTCGCGCGTGCTTCTCAGTTCCATCTCGAGTTGGCGAACGTCCGGGCTGTCGGACTCGTTCTCGGTGCCGAGTTTCTCGGGTTCGAGGGTGGCGGCCGATGCATCGGGCAGCGCTTCGAAGACGATCAGAAGCATGCCGGGGTCCGAGCCCGGCTCAATGACTGGTTTAACGGTCACCCGGACGGAAACCGTGGAGCCGTTGGCCCTGAAGTGCAGTTGGTCGATGACGATCGGTTTGCTTGCCTTGCGCGCCTGGTGAAGGGCCGCCCGGAGTTTGAGGCGCAAGCCCGGCCGAGCCATTTCAATCACGTTGACTTCGGGGCGTCCGGTGGGCGGTTCGAGATAGAGGCCGGTCCGACCGTGAAACCGCAGAATGTCGTCCTGCTCATTAACGAGAACCGCTGCCGGGCTGAAGTCAGACAGCAGGAGACGCTCAGTAACGGCTGAGAGTGTCTCTTCAAGCGTCACCTGCTGCCGGCGTGAAAGCGTGACACTGCGCGTTGGATCCCGGCCGGCAGCGAAGAGGGGAAAGTCAACGGTCGTCTGGCTGACAAACGTCTTGCGGGAGAAAATCCTGGCCCGGCGATCCACCTCGGCAAAGAGGTTTGAATAGCCGGAGATGTGCTCCGATGGGCCCAGGAAGAGAAAGCCGTTGGTGGTGAGGCCGTAGTGGAACAGCGGCAGCAGCCGGTTCTGAAGTTCGGAGTTCAGATAGATGAGGACATTGCGGCAACTGATCAGATCGAGCCTGGAAAACGGCGGGTTCGTCAGCAGGTTGTGCAGTGAGAAGATCAGCATTTCCCTGATCTGCTTGGTCACCCGGTATCCGCCCGCTTCCTGCGTGAAAAATCGGCGCAACCGATCGGGTGCCACGTCCGTTTCAATGCTCTCCGGGTAAAGGCCTGCCCTGGCAATGTCGAGATGAGCCTCATCAATGTCAGTGGCGAAAATTTGGACCGAAACACGTTTCTGGAGCCGGCTCATCTGCTCGGTCAGCAGCATGGCAATGGAATAGGCTTCTTCGCCGGTGGCACACCCCGGTACCCAGACACGAATCGGCTGCTGGCCCTCCCGGCTGTCCACCAGGGCATTGATCACGAGTTCATTCAATCGGTCGAACAGGTCGGGATCACGGAAGAAGTGCGTGACGCCGATCATCAGGTCGCGCAGCAGGCTCGTCACTTCCTCCGGCTGGTTGCGCAGGTAGGTAACATAGTCTTCGTACCCGGTGATCTGCCGAAGTTGCATCCGGCGCTCGATGCGGCGGAGGACGGTGTTCCTCTTGTAATTCGTAAAGTCATGCCCGGTCTCGTTGCACAGCAATCGGAAGATGGAGGTAATGTGTGATTCAGCAGTGTCGCCCTGGTGTTGCTGATCAATGCCGGCCGGGCTGGTTCGGTAGCGCAGATAGTCGATGAGTTGTTCCGGGAGCGCTTCCACCGGCAGCACAAAGTCCACCAGGCCGGTCGCAATGGCACTGTGCGGCATGCCGCTGTACTTGGCCGAATCCGGGCTCTGGGCCATGACGGTGCCGCCCGCCTCCTTGATCGCCCGAATGCCCAGCGTTCCGTCCGACCCGGTGCCGGACAGGATGATGCAGATCGCATCATTTGTCTTGTCCTCAGCCAGTGATCTCAGAAAGACGTCAATCGTCCGCCCTCGCGCAGATCCGCCGTTGGTACAATGGAACACATCCTGCCTAACGGTCAGCGACACACCGGCCGGTGCGATATAGGCATGATTGGGCGCGATCAGCATGCCATCACCCGCCGCAACGACCGTCATCGACGTATCACGACCAAGGAGATCGACGGCATAACTGCGCTTGGTCGGATCGGTATGGAGGAGGATCACAAGCGCAAAGCCGCAGTCGGGAGGCAGGACTCCCAGGAACTTCTGCAGGGCTTCAAAGCCGCCGGCCGAAGCGCCGATGGCGACGACTGGGCAACGGTCAGACTGCTGCGCGGAGCCGGTCGGGGCAGCGCAATCCGGGGGCGGCTCCGATTCCGGTGATGTGCGCGTCTCCTGATCAGGATCGCACGACACGGGACCGGGTGGGTGCCGTGAGGTCGGCTGGGAGTCGGCCTGATTGTCGGCGTTCTGATGCATCTTGCCGGTCATGATCACATCCTCATTCCGGATGCAAGCCAGCCCAGTGCTGTGGGGTCGGACTCATGCCGCCACGGAATGTGTGGGCCGATCCCTCATGCCTGTGGTGCCAGTGCTCGGCTGTCTGCGTGTAATAATAGCCACGGTAGTCGGGCTACTCGTCCGGACAGTTCCAATGGAACGTCTCGCTGTCAGGGCTCGAACCCGTCCCGACCTTCCCGGCTCTCCCCGAGCATCGTCCACTCACCCACGCGACCGGCCGATTTGCACACCCCTGCAAAAACGAGATGACCCGACGATGATGGTTCACCGTCGGGCCCGTCTCATCTTTCACCCTTTCCCCACGCGGCCCTCGCGCTGCCAGCCGATCGCCGGCCGACATACCTCACCACAACCCAATCCAATCCAATCCGATTTAACCTGATCTGATCAACTCACCGGAGGAGACAAAGCACGCTCCGCCGAGCCCGAAGTCATCGTCATGCATCACCCACGCGAATCACCCCGGCCTCAACGCTGCGTGTGCCGACCGGAGACGTCCCTCTCCTTCTCTGACTCGGGACGTCCGCCGAACGGCCCATCAGCGTTGAGGCTGATGCGATTCACCCGCCCGATTGCTATCCTGTCCCACCCACTGCAGTGTGTTGATTCTGATCCGAAGAACGATCGCGAAAACGTGGTGCCGCCCCACAGACTACTGGCCGGCCCGAGGGGCCCCCTGGGTACCCGTCCGACCAATCTTGGCCACCACCGGCGACGGCCCTTCCTGCAGAATCTGATCTGCAACTTCACGCCGATGGACAGCAATGTCGCGCGGGAACTCGAAGGCAACCCGAACGCGATCTCCCTTAATCCCGGAGATCTTGACAATCCCAATGGGATTGCGCGGATCGCCGATGACGACTTCCTCACCCTCCCGACGCGTTATGACTAGCATCGCCAGGACCTCCTGTCCCATCTCCTCTGGCCGGGTGACGTTCCAGGCTCAAACAAAAAAGTGTCCCACCGAGCCCGGTGCCTCTCCGTGCAGTATCAGGATACTCGATAGATCGCCGATGCCAACCCAAAACCCGTCGTTTTTCTGAAAGAACCGTCCAGGCAACCACCCTGCAGCAAGATGCAGAAAGGACGCACACAGCGAATCAGGTCGATCCACACGCACTTCGGGCCCGTTCTGGCTCGCCCATCACCGCCCACTTATCATCGTTCAACCATGTCTGAGAACGTGTGACCAATGATGCCGACCCGAAACCGACACAACCTCCCGCAAATGGCATTGGCCATCGAACTCTCCGGCCGAGCCGGCTCCGTGGCCCTCGGCCGTATCGAGCCGGGGCGTCAGAGCCCCATCACCACCCAGACTGAGCACATACGGAAGCGGACTCGCCATAGCGACGATCTGATGCCGGCCATCCAGCGACTGTTCGATGCCTCGAACCTCGATACAGGCCACCTGGATCACATTTACGTCTCGATCGGCCCGGGCGGCTTCACCGGGCTCCGTGTCGCGACTGCCACCGCGAAAATGCTCGCCTATGCCCTTTCGTGCACGGTATTTGCCATTCCAACGGCAGAGGTGATCGCAGCAGCAACACCCGGCAGATCTGTGACTCACAGTGACCGCCAAGCCACTCACCAGGAGCCGGTGCGGCCGAGCATTCTGGCAGTCTGTCTGGCTCGGAAACGCGGGCACTACTGGACGCAGTGCTTCTGCCATGGGCCGACAGCGCCTGGATCACCTGACGGAGGCTGGCAGCCGATCGTCACCGAGGAAGGTAAGATCCTCAACATCGATCAGATTGCCTCCCTTGAGGGCCTGACAGACCTGGCCATCGACATGCTGCCGGCAGCCGACCCGCCACCACAGACAACCTGTCGACACTGGGACACGCTGGAGGCCAAGGATGATCAGGCACTGGCCAGGCGCTGTGCTGACATCGACGACACAATCGTGATTCACCGAGCCCAGCCCACGGCTCACCATTGCTGGCTGCTTGGTCGCCTCATCGCCGGCAGCGCCCGTGCCGATACCTATCAGGTGAACCCACAGCAGTTGATTCCGCTCTATCCCCGCGAGCCGGAGGCTGTCACGCTCTGGCAGAAGCGGAAGCAGGACACGAACTGAGCAGCAACGTCCGGGAATGCGGCGGCCGCAAGACCCCCTATTTTAACATCGCATCAGAGTCGCCATAATTCTATCTTCGCAAAGTGGGCCACTTTGCGCCTGGTATGGACAGGATGCTGCAGAACAGTGCAGTAATACCGTCCGATATCCCGAATGAAGTACACAAGTCTCTACGGTGCACGACACCAATTAAGTTTCCCCCACCGTGAGCCGATAGGTGCCAGCGGGTGTGAAGTTGGGCGATTTACGATGCTCACATAATCTGAGCAATATAGGCAATATGCTGAGCGGTCAAACTGTCCTGTTTGGCGATTCAGCCCTGGGGGATTCGAGGTTGTCGTGAGTAACAAAAGTGAGTTTGCAGAAAAGCAGGTGTTCACGACGGGCGAGGCCGCCCAGATCTGCAAGGTCAGCCAGCAGACGATTATCCGCTGCTTTGACAGTGGGCGCCTCAACGGATTCCGCGTGCCCGGTTCACGCTTTCGGCGAATCCCGCGTTCCGAACTCGTCCGCTTCATGCGCGATAACGAGATCCCGCTCGATACGCTGATGCGTGGCCGCAAGCGGCTGCTCGTCGTTGATGACGATGAACAGATCATCGAACTCTTTGTCGATGTGCTGGCACGCGACGACCGATTCGAAGTCCAGACCGCCACCACCGGGTATGACGCGGGCCTACTGACCGAATCGTTCAAGCCCCATCTCATCATCCTCGACTACATGCTGCCCGACATCAACGGCAACATTGTGTGCCAGCGCGTCAGGGAGAACGAGGAACTGACTGATACACGCGTCATCATCGTGTCCGGCGTTATTAATCAGGATGAGATTGAGTCACTGCTGACCGCAGGCGCCGACGACTTCGTCAAGAAGCCGTTCAATATCGATGAACTGATGAACAAGATCTGCGACTTGCTCGAGGTCTCCTAGTTTCACGCCCTCCCCTGGCGGCACGACCGCAGGCCCCTGTCTCGAATCATCTGGTACCAGCAGTACCAGCCACTGGCATGCGCAATCTCGTACCGCTTATCTGCGCCGGACTCACTGTCACCGTACTACCTGCGGTCTCTGCATCGATCCCCATCCCGGCGCTTCGCCATATGGGCAATGCCGGATTCGGGCGATGGCATCACTTCCATTCTACTGCATCCCCTTGATTCGCAAGGCCTCTATGGGCCTGCTTCCTCTTTTTCAGATGTGCGAATCGCCAAATAGCGTCTGCAGGCGCAGAGTGAGTGCCGATCAGCCAGAATAAACAGATGTACCCACAGCAGAGGCCGCGAAAAAGGACCGGGGCTGCAATCTGCCCGGTGATTGGCGGAGTTTCGGACTGTCTAGCCCGACCTGCACGTCCGGCTATCATGGAAGCGACCTCACTCTGGTCGTGTCGATAGTGGTGCGACCGTGGCAACGCCGGCCCAAAACCGGCATAACACACTAAAAAACAACAAGTTACACAAATCAAGCCGGCCAGTGTCATGAGGACAGGTTGGCCGAGGACGACTGGAAAAGGTGGATACAGACATGCGCAACATCACTCACGGGCGGGTAACGGCATTCGGACTCATCAGCGTGTGCATCGTGATGAGCCTGACCTCATTGATTCATGCGACGCGCACCATTGAGGCACCCCAGGCTGCCCCGACCCCTGTTGCGGTCGTCGATTGGCTGCGGGTGACCGAGAGCCTCAACAGTTGGACGGAAGCGAAGGCAGCACTCAACAGCGAGCGCCAGTCACTTGAGCAGGAATTGGATCAGAAACTGGTCGAGATTGAGAACCTGAGTGATCAACTCCAGGTTCTCTCGAGAGGCACCCCGACCTACGACGAGACGGCCAGGCAGTTTGGCGAGATGAGTGCTCAGTTCCAGGGCTGGAAAGAGTTCCACAATCAGCGACTCGTCGCGAAAGAGCTGATAGAGCAAATCAAGGTATACAACAGCATTTGCGATGCAGCCCAGGCGGTGGCAGACCAGGAAGGCTACTGGCTGGTTCTCTGGGATGATTCGGCCAGCAAGACGGCCAATCTCGATCAGCAGCAGCTCGAGGATGCAGCCCAGATGATCAGCACGCGCATGGTGCTGTATGCTGCCGGCGCGAAGGTCGATATCACGCAGAAGGTGGTTGATTACCTGAACAGCCAATAAGGACGGTTCGGGCTGTGGCCGCCTGAGTCCCTCCCCCCCCGACCCACCAACCGATCCCAGTCCCTCAAACTGAAGCGACGCCCTCGTCTGCCTCAGACGGTGACCCAACCCTGATTTGGGCCGACAGTGAAAGCCTGCATTCAGCCAGGCCAATACACTGTGTGCAGGAAGGAAGACCCCCGTGCCTCAACGCCCGTGCCTCCAGTTTCGTGCTGATGAACTTGCCGACCGACTATCGGCTCGGCTTGTCGGCGCCGGCGAAGTCGAGGTCCGAGGGCTGAACACCCTCGAACAATCAGGCCCCGGCGACATGACGTTCATCGGGTCCGACAAGCACGCCAAACTCTGGGCAGAGTCACAGGCCGCAGCCGCGGTCGTGACTGATGGTGTTGATATACCCCAGGTCGGGGACACACAGCAGGGGCAGGAAAAGCCACGGCGGGCATTGCTGTACGTCGAGAATGCGGACCTGGCAATGGCCGAGTTACTCGAACTCTTTACGGCGGCTGTGTCATCGTGCGAACCGGCCGGCATTCATCCAAGTGCCGTTGTCGATCCCTCGGCCCAAGTGGATCCCACCGTCTCGATCGGCCCGGGCGCTGCCATTGGCGCGGGCACGACGATCGGGGCCGGCACGAGTATCGAAGCAAACGTGACGATCGGGCCTGAGTGTATCATCGGGGCCGACTGCACGATCCGTGCCGGTGCCGTGATTCGCGAGCGATGCACACTGGGCGATCGAGTCAGCCTCCACCCGAACGTCGTGATCGGGGCCGACGGATTCGGCTACCGGCCGGACGGCCAGGGTGGGCTCGTCAAGATGCCGCACATCGGGACGGTGGTCATTGGAGACGATGTTGAACTCGGTGCCTGCACGACGGTCGATCGGGGCAAGTTCGGCCCGACGGAGATCGGCCCGCACACGAAACTCGACAACCTGTGCCAGATCGGTCACAATGTCCGCATCGGCCGAGGGTGTGTCTGCGCAGCCATGACCGGCATTGCCGGCTCCACGGTGATCGGTGACTTCTGCCAGATCGGCGGCCAGGTCGGCATCGCCGACCATGTCGAGATCGGCTCGGGGGTCAAGATTGCTGCCCATTCAGCGGTCATCAGCAGCGTTGAGCCGGGCAAGATCATGGGTGGGGTGCCGGCCATGGAACTCAGGAAATTCTGGCGGGTGCATGCAAGCCTGCTCCGACTTCCGGACTTCATGAAGGCGGCCACTCGGCGGTTCGGCAGCGATCTCGGAAAAGACGGGTAATAGGCCGACACCGGGTCGAACACCGATTAAGCAGGTTTCCGGACCGTTATCGGGCACCACGGGCTTTTATTCTCGGTACGGTTTCTATTTTGGGTGGATCAAACACGTTTGTTGGGCAACAATTGCCCGTTCATCTCAGCGGCTGTCCTGCGCGATCCCGACCCGGATCGGCATTCACTTCCGGACGGCCCTGGGGAGGGGTTCGGTCAGAGATAGAAACGCAGGAAGCGATGATCGAGGCAGAAGAACATCACGCCGGAATCACACCGGACGGCCCGACGGGCTCAGCGCCGTCATCGCCGGTGCGCGCTGACACGGAGCAAGGAGGTCACGCGAACCCGGCTGCTCCCACCGCAGAGGCTGCTGACTCCGATTCGAATGCGCCTGAGGCCTCGGCACCGATCAAGGTGACGACCCGCTCCATGACACGGTCCAACGAGAGTGGGGATGACAACAACGCCGGCTCCGGATCTGAAAAACAGAAGCCGATGGCAACCAAAGAGACGAGCAACGACCCGGCACCGGGCACGTCGTCCGATGGCCCCTCGCCGCTCGCGGATGCTGAAGCAGAGTCCGGGGCCACGGGAACGTCCCCGCTCGCATCGGCTGACCGGACGGCTGCAAAAGACCCGAATGTCCCGATGCAGCGCACGCTGAGTGCTGCCGCTGAAATCGAGGGGCGCGGCCTGTTCCTGGGTGAACCCGTGACGTGCGTGATTCTCCCAGCACCGCCCGATCACGGCATCGTGTTTGAGCGGACCGATCTTGATGAACCGGTCCGGATCCCGGCCTTTGTTGCCAATGTGATTGACCGGGCGCGACGTTCAACCCTCCGCGTCGGCGAGGGATCAGTCGAAACCTGCGAGCACTGCCTGTCGGCGCTGGCCGGCCTGGGTGTGGATAATGCCCTGATCAAACTGACCGGACCGGAACTGCCGTGCGGGGACGGCTCGGCGATGCCGTTTGTGGATGCGATTCTGGCTGCCGGCATCGTCGATCAGGATGCCGAGCGACGGGTGCACCGCATTACCCAACCGATCACCGTGCAGGACGGCGACTCGATGCTGGCTGCCCTGCCGTCGGACAGCCCGGACCTGCAGATTCTGTACGATCTGGACTATGGCCAACCCAGCCCGCTGGCACGCCAACTCCATTCGTTCCGACTCACGAGCGAGTCATACATCGAGCAGATCGCGCCAGCACGCACGTTCAGCCTGCAGGCCGAGGCGCAGGCTCTGTGGGATCGGGGCATGTGCCAGCACCTGACGCCGCGCGATGTTCTGGTCATCGGCGATGACGGCCCGATTGATAACGCCTTCCGATTCGACAGCGAGCCGGTTCGGCACAAGATTCTCGACCTCATCGGCGACCTCTATCTGCTTGGCCGGCAGGTGCAGGGGCGAATCGTCGCGTACAAGTCAGGCCACGCGCTGAACCACACGCTCGTCAATAAGTTGCTCGAACAGATTCGTGTCCGGGAGCGGACCGACATTGCCGGGCGGCGGCCGCAGATGGATATTCGACGTATCCTCAGCCTGCTGCGGCATCGCTATCCCATGCTGCTGGTTGATCGCGTCATTGAGATCGAGGGGGATCGGCGCGCCATCGGCGTGAAGAACGTCACCATTAACGAACCGTTTTTCCAGGGTCACTATCCGGGTGCACCCATTATGCCCGGCGTGCTGATCGTTGAGGCACTGGCCCAACTGGCCGGCCTCCTCGTCAGCAACGTTCTTGAGCATAAGGGCAAAATCCCGATACTACTGTCTATGGATCGTGTCAAACTCCGCCGTCCCGTCGTCCCCGGTGACCAGTTGGTGCTGGAAGCCGAGACGATACGAGCACAAGGTCGGATGGCGAACGTGATGTGCAAAGCCTTCGTCGCAGGGGATCTGGCCGCCGAGGCACAGGTTAAATTCCTTCTTGTCGACGAAGAACAGGATTAGGAGAGCAGCCACGACAACGGGTGACGATGGGTCCGTGGGCCACACAAATGAATGCCTGCGACGAGAACGACGTGTGAGAAGCCGTGACCGGACCAGCGGGTGGATGCCCCCCTTTTCCGGCCCTGCAAACACAGACGGCTTCCGTGATATGAACATAACACCACCCGATACCGGCTGAAACCGAACCATGACCAATATCCATCCAACTGCGATCATTGACCCGACGTCCGAAGTGGGACGAGACGTCGAAATCGGGCCCTACAGCGTCATCGGGCCGCGCGTCCGCATTGGGGACGGCTGCGCGCTGCATTCGCACGTCACCATCACCGGGCCGAGCGTCGTTGGGGCCGACAACGTCTTCTATCCCTACAGCGTCATCGGGGCCGACCCGCAGGACCTAAAATTCCACGGCGAGAACTCGAGCCTCGTCATCGGTGACCGCAATCAGATCCGCGAACACGTCACCATCCACCGAGGGACCGACAACGGCGGCGGCGTGACGGAAGTCGGCAGCGACAACCTCATCATGGTGGCAGCCCACATCGCCCACGACTGTGTCGTCGGGTCCCATTGTGTCATTGCCAATATGGTGATGCTCGGCGGCCATGCCGTCATCGAAGACTGTGCCAACATCGGCGGGGGCACGGGCGTTCACCATTACACAACCATCGGGAAACTCTCATTCGTTGCCGGCCTGTCGCGCGTGAAGAAGGACGTCCCGCCGTTTATGAAGGTTGAAGGCGATCCGCTTGAGGTTCGTGGCGTAAATACCATCGCCTTGGCTCGCCGTCAATACAGCGAGGATGAGATCAGCGGTCTGAAGGAAGCCTACAAACGCCTGTTCCATCACCATCATCGCAGCAACGGCACCGCAGCACCGGTCGTTACGACCACCGTGCGCAATGGCAGCCGAGGCAGCAACCGACCGCCTTCCAAGGGCCGGCCGAGCCAGGCCATTGAGTGTCATCCGCCGATGTCGGTGACGATCGAGGAACTGATGAGCGAGTACGCCCATCTCACCACCGTCACGGATCTGTGCCGGTCGCTGAGCCAGTCCGCCGAGGGCGTGCACGGCCGATCGCGTGAAAAGACGCGCGAAGACAGTAAGTTCGCCACCCAGCCGAAATAACGTCTGCCCCCTTCTTTTGCCCTCATCGATTCATGTCTCAACCTTTCCTGATCAAGACATGTCCCCGTTGACATTGGCGGGTATGGTGCGCAGTGTGAACCACACCCCACGGATTGGAATCCGTGGGCTTGTCGCTCCATACGCGTCGAATCAAGCCCACGCACTTGAATGCGTGGGGTCTGTCATCCGGAGGCACATTCCATGAAACGACTCACGTTCTGGCTGGCCGGCATTCTCGCATTTCTGGTCGTGCTGATCGTCTTGTCGGTCGTCATCTTCGTGCTGACGGGCAAGTCAGCGCTGCGAAACAAATTGGCAGTATGGGAAGAGGCCGGCGGGGCAGCCACGATGGCTGAGTATGCCGAGAAGTGGAATGGGCAACTCACTGAATCTGAGATGCAGGCGGGTGTCGCTTTTGCCAATGCGCTGGCGGCCACCCCCAGTGAGAATCCCGAAGAGATCAGCGACAATGATCTGGTGGGGGACGAGGCTGACACGGCAGACCTGCAGGCCCTGGCCACCTGTGTCGAGGCTGCGGAAGAAGCACTCGCGCTTGCTCATGATGCTGCCGATGCGGATGTGACACGCTGGCCGATCGCAGTCGCGGAATCTGATTCTTACATGGATATGCTGGGGGAGACGGTCGAGTCGCTGGGTAACCCGCGCAGCCTTGCGAAGTTTCTCCGAATTGAGGCGGTGTACCGTGCCCGTCAGGGTGACATGGAAGGCGCTTTCGAAAGCATTGAGACAGGGTTGCGATTGGCGCAGTATGAGACCCGGCAGCCGACGTTGCTCAGCCATCTGGTTGCCATTGCAATACAAGCGATAATCCTCGATACGATCGACACAACGATGACACAAGTAACACATCCGGACACGCTGCCCGATCTGTCCTCGATTGATGCGCTGTTGCAGCGAAGCATGATGCGGCCGCATGTCCGACCAGTGATGCTCGGCGAAGGAACCTACGGCCTGTCAATGTACTCGGATATGGCCGCCCGAAGCATGCCGGAAGTGCTCAGCGGGATTCTGTATGGGCATGTGGCGGCACGGTATCTCGAGTATCTGCTGGATGGGATCGAGTATTACGAACGGCAGGCGCTGCAGCGCACCGATGCGAATCAGCCACCCATTCCGCCGAAGTGGACCGGCGTCTCGCTCCTGGCCCCGGCAATTGAGAAGTACAATGCCGCCGTCACACGCTGCGATGCCAAGACCCTCCTGGCGCGCCAAGCCATCCAGTTGACCGAGTATTACCGGGAACACAAGGCCTTCCCTGCATCCGAGGACTTCCAATCCCTTGCCACGAACGAAGCACATGGCTTCGTGATCACGTACACGCTCAGTGATGATGGGCATACGGTGACGCTCGGGTGTGAGCCGCATCCCGATTTCAACACGAAGGAGGCCGATGCGGTGAGTAAGGAAACGTGGGAGTTGACGTGGTGATCGCCGTATCACGATATGACCCCACGGATTGGAATCCGTGGGCTTGTCGCTCCATACGCGTTGAATCAAGCCCACGCATTTGAATGCGTGGCGTCTGTCATCCGGAGGCACATTTCATGAAACGTCTCACGCTCTGGTTCGTCGGCATTTTTGCTTCCCTGTTTGTGCTGTTGCTCATAACAGTGGTCATCTTTGTCTTGACCGGGAACAGCCGGCTTGACAAGGAGCGTCAGGCGTGGCAGGATGTCGGCGGCGTAAACAGCGTTTCGGATCATGTCAAGACGTTGAATGCGGATGTGACCGAGTCTGATCTCGAGGCTGCAGACCTCTGGCAACAGGCTATGGCAGCCCTGCCAAGTGATGAACCGGAGTTGCTCAGAGGAAAGATCGACTTCGATACGATCGAGACTGCACAACTGGAATCAATACTCAGTGGTGCAGAGCACGCGCTCCGGCTGACTGATCAGGCAGCGCAACTGGCACCTGCACATTGGCCTGTTGTGTATGATGCGACGGCACCCACGTTTGACAACTTCTACGGCATATCGTTTCCCTATTCACGAGCACGCACGTTATCTCGATACCTCAGACTTCGTGCCATGCTGGACATGCGAAACGGGGAGACTGACACAGCGGTGCAGACCGTCAAAACTGGATATGCGCTTGCCGATTTTTCCGGGGCTCAGCCTGCCATTCTGCCCTACCTTGTAGATATTTCCCTGCGCGCCTCCATGCTCGATTTGGTGAGGCACATGATGGACCATGCCGACGGCATTGACTCAATGCCTGACCTGTCATCGCTTGATGCAATGCTGGATGCCGGCCGACCTCGAACAGCCCTTCGAGCCGCCCTGCTGGGTGAGGGCGCGTTCGGGCAGACGGCATACAAGGAAATGGGAACGCTGGTGAATCAGCAGGTATCCGGTTCGAGCAAGCCCTCCGGAACGGGTATCCCACGCCTGTTGAGTGTGGTCGGGAGCCATGACCAGGCTGAGTATCTGATATACATGCGCTCGTGGATTGAGTACGTCTCACTGCCGGCAGTCGAGCGAAGCGACACCGGCAGGCCGGAGATGCCGCCGTCGTGGGCGCTCCTTGCCTCGATCATTGTGTCGGCCCTTGATCGAGCAAACGCAGCGACAACGCAGATTGAAGGTAATACCCTCCTGGCGCGCCAAGCCATTCAGTTGACCGAGTATTACCGGGAACACAAGGCCTTCCCGGCATCCGAGGACTTCCAATCCCTTGCCACGAACGAAGCACATGGCTTCGTGATCACGAACACGCTCAGTGATGATGGGCATACGGTGACGCTCGGGTGTGAGCCGCATCCCGATCTCAACACGAAGGAGGCCGATGCGGTGAGTAAGGAAACGTGGGAGTTGACGTGGTGATCGCCGTATCACGATATGACCCCACGGATTGGAATCCGTGGGCTTGTCGCACCGGATGCACACGATTAGCCCGCGGGGAATACACCAAGGGCGCGCCATGCGACGGGTACGGAGATTGAGCAATCCGTTTTTCACCTTTTTCCGCTGTATTCGACGGATTTCATGCCCCATTTCCCAACGAATCGTGTGTAATGATCGTGCACATGGATGACCCATATCGAAATCGTTGACTGATGGAGCCGTGAGAGATGATGAAGATCAAACCGAGACGTTCCGGATCACTCTGTCGCCGTTGCCTTCCGATAACCTGTGCTGCTGCGGTGGCGCTGCTGGTCGGCGCATCAACCGTCCTCGCCGACGGGTCCAGCGGCTGGGATGAGTATCCCGAGGGGTTCCTGCCCAAGACGGTGTATTCCGGCAACATTGCTGCCTACGACGCACGCACGTTCTACTTCGACCCGCCCACGGTGTTTGCCGTCGATGACCCCTGGCGGTTCATTGATGAGAACCCGGACATGGCCCAGTACCACTCACCGCCCAACGTCTTCCAGACAGCCGGCTACATCGGCGGCGGGGGCTGGCTCGTCACACGGTTGGCCACCATGGGACTCACCACCGGCCAGGTCGAGACTGATGCGCGCGTCAACCTGTTTTACTATGAGGCCGACCCCGAGTTCATCGGCACGACCATCATCCTCGAAGCCTCACGTCGCGGCCAGGTGGTCGCCGACGACCGAGTCACGATCACCGAGTACCGCAAGATCGTTTTGCAACGTGAGTTCATCATCAGCGGCGTCGAGTTCGATACGCTGAGAGTACGCTGCACGCGTGAGGACTACCCGCCGATTGCCGGCGCCCTGCTGGCAATTGACAATCTCGAAATCACCGGCGGCGGGCTCCCGAGTGATCTCGAAATCGAAGCGCCTGTTCCTGCATTGGCCGGGGCGGAGAACACGCTCACTGCGCGCTGGCATACACCCGGCGATCGGATCTATTTTGCCTGGGGTACGGAAGTCGGGGCCGTTAATGTGCCGCGATGCCAGGGTCTCGTAGCGGATTTGAAGAACGCACAGATGATCGACTCTGCCATCGTGGGGGCCGACGGGATTGCTTCGATTTCCTTCATGGCTCCGGTGGCTGCGCTGGATCGCAGCATCTGGTTCCAGGCCTTTGAGATCGGCAGTTGCACGAAGAGTCGATTCGCGCCGGTGACGTTCGAGTGACGGGAGATTCAGGGGAACCGGAATTGGGCCCGACCGATGCTTGTTTTTGCAATGTGTGTGCACTACTTGAAGCAATCTGTTGTACGCCTAGACTGAGCGGTTGCCCGGTTATGCTTTGAGGGTATTCGGCATGGCTCTTGAGAACGTCGAACTCTATATGGACTGGACCAAAGCGAAGCCATTTGAGGGCATTGCGGATCCGGTTCCGTTTTTCAGGAACCCGTATTACTTTCGGCTCAATCAACGCCGGTTTGAGCATCTTGCTTCCCTGAACCTGCCGATACGAGACCGATCTGTGTTCGAAGTTGGTGCTGGGATCGGGGACCACACGCAGTACTTCCTCGATCGAGATTGCTCGGTTTGCGCTACCGAGGGGCGTGACGACAACGTCGAGTACCTTCGACAGCGCTACACTGACCAGTCGCGTGTTGAGGTCAGCAAACTGGATCTCGATGATCTGCCCGATGCTCCGGCTGCAGTCTGCGATATTACATACTGCTATGGCATCTTATATCACCTGACAAAGCCGGCCGACGCGATTGCCTATCTGAGTGCTGCAACACACGATTTGATGCTCATTGAGACCGTCGTTGCGCCAACAGAGACGGACGAGTGTGTCCTGGTTCCTGAGAGTATCGCTCGTTGCTCGCAATCGCTCAGAGGTCAGGGGTGTCGGCCGGGCCGATCGTGGGTGATGGCGAGGTTGCGCGGCATTTTCAGTATGTGTATGTACCGAAAACACAACCGTTTCACCCGGAGTTTCCGATCGACTGGGACGTGGTGGCACGGCACAACGCCGGGCAACCCCGTGCTGTGTTTATCGGCTCTCGCAGTCGGCTTGACAATCCAGATCTTACGGATTCACTCTCGCCCCGCCAGACACGGGCTATCGGTCGATAGTGAGACATGGTTCGCATTCAGATACAGAGGTCACCTGAGATGATTCAGGATCCGAGACATGATTTTCACACTGCCGAGCAACTACGGTTGAATGATCGTCGTCTCGAACACTTGACCGCTTGCGGGCTGGCCCCCACGCAATGCCGCGTTCTCGACGTGGGTGCCGGCCTTGGTGATCTGGCCATGTACTTTCACGACCGTGAATGCCAGGTGTCCGTGACGGACGGGCGAGCCCTCAATGTTGAGATGATCAAGGCAGGGCAGACGGCTGCACCGACACGGCGCGCTGCCGTCATTGATCTGGACAGTCCCCCCGGGCCCCCTCCGGTTCCGTACGAAGTTGTTGTCTGTTACAGTGTTCTGAATCTGCTCGAAAGGCCGGCACAAGCTATTGGGTTTCTGGCAAATTGTCTCAGCCGGCGTGGGGGCATGCTGTTGCTCGAAACACCGGTACTGTGTGCAGCCGGCACGCATTTTCACACGAAGCAGGCACCGGATGATCGTCCGACTGGTTCCCTTCATGGAGTGGAGTGTCACTTCACACGGCATTGGGTTTGGGAGAAACTCAAGGCCTGCTTTTCACATACTTACATTCCCGAACTACAGGTGTGTCACGACGAGTTCCCATTGTCATGGGATGAATGTAGGGCCGATCGAGCGCAAACAGCCCGGGCCGTTTTTGTGGCGTCTCACGGCTCGATCAACAATCGACTCCTGTCAACCCGTCTTCTCAACCGGCATCGTCCCGGTTGACTCGTCATATCTGGATCTTGGCGTTTGAAGTGAAAGGCTGTGCCAAGCGCCGACTTATACCGGTGACGTGTGAGGAATTGACCGAATGAACACGCCCACGCATACCTGGGCGGGGCGGTCCGTGGGGTATAATTGCCCGGAGGTCACCTGTCATGAAGCAACTGGCTCTCTGGTTACTTGGAATTGTCCTGTTTGTAGTCGCACCCGTCGTTCTTATTGCTGCGATCTTCGTTCTCGGCGGCGAGGAAGCACTCGAGCAGGAACGTGAAGCCTGGGCAACGATCGGCGGTCCCAGGTCGATCGATGAGTATGTCCAACGGCTCAACGCCGATGTTACCGAGTCGGATCGGCAGGCGGCCGATCTCTGGTTGCAGGCAATGGCAGCGTTGCCCAGCGACACACCTGAGTTCCTGCGACTGTTGGATGAGACTGATGCCACCGATCGGCACACGCTCGCAGAAGCCCTGGCCTCGGCTCAGGAGGCACTGACGCTGGCCCAGGCAGCGGCGCGGATGGATGTGAGTCACTGGCCCGCCATTTATGATGATGATTCATCGACCTCACTTGCAGACAACTACGGGCTCTTCTCCTCGTTCGAGCCGTCTCGAAGATTGACGTTCTACCTCCGAGGGCAGGCGATCCTGGCGCTGCAGGAAGGTGATGCGGCTGGTGCCGTCCGATCCATTGAAACCGGCATGCACTTAGCGTCCTTTGTGGAGGCACAGCCGATTCTCATTAGTTCATTGACGAGCATCACCATCCGAATCACCATGACCCTCGTACTTGAGCATGTCATGGAGCATACCGGTGCCCCCGATGCGCTGCCTGACCTTTCCACCCTGGACCGCATGATGGAGCAGTGCCGGTTCGCGCCGCTGAGACGGAAAGGGCTGTACTGCGAAGGCATATGTCAACGATTGATGTTTGCCGAAGTTGTGCCTGGGAAGCGCAGGACGTTCTTGCGCGAGAATCCGATCCAGGCCGAACTGGTAGGCACAGTGTTCGACGCAGCCATGAAGCAGAATGAAGCCGCATCCCTGAGACACATGCGTGAGTGGGTTGAGTACGTCTCATTACCTCCACTGGAACGAACGGATCGGGCCATTCCCAATGAACCGCCGTTCTGGGCTCATATCGCCAACCTGATTGCACCGGCACTGGAGCGAGCAAATGCAGCGATCAGCCAAACTGATGCCATGGTACTCCAGGCACGCCATGCAATTCATTTGACCGAGTATTATCGCCGTCACAATGCGTTCCCTGCCCCGGATGAGTTCCGTTCTCTGGCCATATACGAGGCAAACGGCTTTGTGATCACCTACACGCTCAGCGACGATGGCCATACCGTCACACTCGGCTGCCAACCGGATCCTCGGCTGAATAGGGACGAGCGTGAGCGAGTGGGCCGTCCCACGTTTGAACTGACATGGTGACCAAGCCGGCCCCGGGCGAGCAGCCCTTCGGCACCGGATGCGCACGAT
This sequence comes from Planctomycetota bacterium, assembly GCA_013112555.1. Classification (GTDB taxonomy): domain Bacteria; phylum Planctomycetota; class Phycisphaerae; order Phycisphaerales; family UBA5793; genus PNC21. The sequence goes on from JABFGK010000002.1 coordinate 550,919, forward strand.
TTAGAAAAACGAAACGCCCCGAGGCCGATCTGTTCGACCACGGGGCGTTGTGCACATTGCGAGTACGTGTTGTCAATCGTTGATCAACGTCTGTTACTTGATCTCGACGACCGCGCCGGCATCGTCGAGGGCGCTCTTGAGCTGGTCGGCCTCTTCCTTGGACAACTTCTCCTTGACGGCCTTGGGGGCGCTGTCCACCAGTGCCTTGGCTTCCTTGAGACCGAGACCGGTCGCCTCGCGGACGGCCTTGATCACCTGGATCTTCTTGTCGCCGGGGCCGACAAGAATGACGTCGAATTCGGTCTGCTCTTCGGCTTCCTCAGCACCAGCGCCGGCTGCAGGGCCGGCCATCATGACGGCGCCGCCGGCGGCCGGCTCGATCCCGTAGGTATCCTTCATGTAATCCTTGAGATCAACCGCCTGCTTCAGCGTCAACTCGGCCAGCTTGTCGCCGAGATCCGAGATGGCTTTGTCAAACGTCTTGGGCTCGGCCACGGCCGTTGCTTCATCTGTCATCGTATCTACTCACTTTCACCTGTCCCGCGAAGTCTCGACTCGTCTGAGAGGTGGCTGACCATCAGCCATTTAACCCTGCACGCCATCGGCTCCTGGTGAGCCGTCGGGCAGTAACGGGCCCGTCACACGGTCATAAACTCCCGGATCCCAGTGTACATTTGGTTCCGTCTTAACAAGTTGTCATCGTCAGGCCGTCGCGCGGTTACGCGCTGACCTTGTCGATGGTTTCTCCGTCTTCGAGTTTGTCCGCAATCTGCTGGACGATGGACACGATCTCGGCACCCGGCGCGGTGACGGCCGACACGAGATTCGAGGCCGGGCTGAGGACCAGCTGCACGACCTGGCCCTGGGCCTCGTCGCGCGTCGGGAACTTGCTCAACGCCTCGACGCCGTCCTTGCCGGAAAAGACATCGCCATCCAGCACCGCGCCCTTGAGTTCGAGCGTCTTGATCTTCTTGACCCAATCGACCAATTCGCGGGCGACGTGGACGACGCTCTCAGCCCCGGTCACGAGGGCAGTGGGCCCCTCAAGCAGCGGGTCGAGTGCCTTGAGTTCGGTTTCCGAGAATGCCTGCTTGGCCAATCGGTTCCGAACCACGGTCACGCGAATGTCCTTGGCCTTCAGCCCGCTGCGAAGGTCGACGTTCTGGTTCGCGTTCAACAGACGAATATCGACGACGACCGCCTCGTTCACGCCGTCAAAGCGATCGCGGTATTCGTCGACAATCATTTCTTTTACGAGTTTGCTCATTATTCACCAGTCGCTCTCATGCCCGGGTTTTATCGACCGGGCAGCGTGTATGCTTGATATAGCGTCTCAGCCGGATGTCACCAGCACCCCCGGGGTCATCGTTCCGCTGATGGCAATCTTCTTGATGTACTGACCCTTTGTCGACGCGGGCTTGGCCTTCTCAATCACGTTGATGAAGAACTCAATATTCTCGACCAGATCGGCCTCGGAGAAACTCATCCGCCCGACCGGGACATGAATATTGCCACCCTTGTCATTCCGATACTCGACCTTGCCGGCGGCGTACTCAGTGACTGCCGGGGCAATGTCCTTGGTCACCGTGCCGGCCTTTGGCGAGGGCATCAGGCCGCGAGGCCCGAGCACGCGACCGAGCTTACTCACGCCGCGCATCATGTCCGGGGTTGCCACCGCGACGTCGAAATCCATCCATCCGCCGCTGATCTTCTCGATCAAGTCATCGCCGCCGGCCTCAATCGCACCGGCCTGCTTGCAGGGCTCGACGTCATCCGGGCCGCAGAAGGCCACCACGCGCTTCGTCTTGCCCAGCCCCTTCGGGAGGGCGATCGAGCCGCGAACCAACTGGTCTGCATGGGTCGGGTCGATGCCCAGATGCATGCACACTTCAACAGTCTGATCGAACTTCGGTCCGGTGTACTTCTTGAGCACCGAAACTGCCTCAGGAAGCGGCAGCGGCGCCTCAGGCCGGAGTTCCTCATTGGTCTTTTGTCGCTTGTTCAGTCGTGCCATGATGCCCTTAGCCCTCCACCACTTGCACACCCATGGAGCGTGCCGTGCCTTCGATGATCCGGGCAGCCGCCTCGACATCCGTCGCGTTCAGGTCTGCCATCTTCTCTTGCGCGATTTCGATCGCCTGCTGGTGGGTGATCGATCCGACGATCTCCTTGCCCACCTCACCGGCACCCTTGTCGATCCCGGCCTTCTCCTTGATCAGGACCGATGCCGGAGACGACTTGATCTCGATATCGAAACTACGGTCCTCGTACAGGGTTACGACACACCCAACGACCTTGCCGTTCAAATCGCGAGTCATGTCATTGAATCGCTGAATGAACTGGCCGGGGTTGATGCCCTTGGCACCGAGAACCGGACCCAGCGGCGGCGCAGGCGTTGCCTGGCCTCCTGGGGCCATCAATTTGAACGCAGTAGCAATTTTCTTGGCCATTTTGAGTAACCTCCCACTGGAGTACCCCCCAAAAGGCCTGGCGGGGGGTGGCCGGCAATCCGAATACATGCGAATCACCAAGCCAAGGTCGTGGTCCATGCGGTCATTGATCGCAGATTGTGGCCCAAGTGTAGCAGCACCCGCCCGCTCGGCAAGCCCGAGCCCTCAAGTCAGCCCCCCCGCAGCCTCCTGCCCCGGCCACTGCGACCGGCACTGGCATTATTGGACCTTTTCGAGTCTGAAGAAGCCTCGAATCCTGCCAAACATGCCGCTCATGCCGGGCTGGATGATCTGACCTGCTCCGACTCGGCACACGGTCCCAAAGGAGAGGCCGACAATGGTCGAAGAATGGGACGACTGGGCATTCTCTGGACCGGCGGAGGCAGGACCGGGCACTTGTACACAGATGAACTACAACAACGCTTCAGGTCCTTGCCGCGATGGCATCGACTCCCATTCCGGGCCACGGTGTTTGTGGCACTCGTCGTGGCTGCAAGTGTCTGCGCCAGCATCCTGTTACTGGCCCGCCTGATCCACGTGGAACTCACCGAGGATCTCAAAGCCGACACGGCTGTGATGGCCAACTCACTGATTGCCATGCTGGGGGACCATAACCCGGCCGAGATCGAGGTCGGCGTAACCGATGCTGCCCCGGAAGCGGATCACTCAGCCACGTTCTCGGAACTTGGGTCTCGAATTGACGCATTTGGGACCGGTGGCGAACGGCTCGCATTCGTCGTCATCGAGGCCCCCGACGGCATCCCGATCGATCTGGCCATCACCGACGACGAACTCTGGTCCTGGTTCGTGAAGAACCGGGCAGACGACCCTCGGCTTAGCGGGAAGTGGTACGGCTACGTCTCCGGCCTCGGCTTTGCCCGCTCGCCGGAAGCGCTGCTCTACCGGGCCAGCATTCCCTCGAGTACGCAAAACAACCACCTGCTTCTCTGTGTGACCAGCAGCAGTTACTCACAACTGGTCCGAAACGTGTACGGCACCGCGATCGGGGTGGCTCTGCTGGCATGCATCATGGCCATGCCGATCACCGTCATCGGCGTCGGGCGTCTGACACGGCCGATCCGACGGATGACGCGCGCCACCCTCGAACTGGCATCGGGACAACATACGAGGCCGCTCGTCAGTGATCGGCGTGACGAGATCGGGCTGCTGACGCACGCATTCAACGAAATGGCCTTCCGCCTCCATCAGGCGCGGCAGGAACTGGTTGCGGCCAACTCCCGGCTCGAAGACGATGTGCAGCAGCGCACCGAGCAACTCGAGGAGGCGAATCGCAGACTGCAGCAGGAGATCGATACCAAGAACGAGTTTCTCCGGTCCGTGAGCCACGATCTGTCGGCCCCCTTGCGAAACATCAACGGCATGATCACGATGATTGAACGGCGATTCAAAGAGGATCTCCCGGACGAAGTCATGCATCGGCTCGAGCGGATTGCCGTCAATGTGCAAGCGCAAAACAGAATGCTCGAAGATCTGTTGACACTGAGCCGGATTCGGACCCGGCCGGGCACGCCGCAGACCGTGCACCTGGGGCAGTTGATCCGCGACGTCATGGCGACATTCGAGCATGACCTGGCCGAACAGAACATTACCTGTGAGATGAGTGAGGACTGGCCCACAATCTTCATTGAGCCGAACCTGGTCCGACAAATTGTGCAGAACCTGATCGACAACGCGATTAAGTACATGGGCGCATCTGAAGCCCGAGCGATCACCATCTCACACGAACAGATCGATGACGGCTGGCTGACCCTTGCCGTTGCAGACACCGGCCCCGGCATCCCACAGGCCGAGCAGGACAAAGTATTCAAGATCTTCCAGCGCGGCTCGACCGCCACGCAGAATGACATCTCCGGGCGAGGGATCGGCCTGCCCAGCGTCCTGGCAGCAGCCGAGCGCTGGGGGGGGTCGGTTGATCTGACAAGTGAGCCGGGCCACGGGTGCCGCTTCACCGTCAGGATCCCGTCCGATCGGATTCAGCCGGCTTCCGACGCCGAGGTCCTGCCACCACCTGACGACACCATCACTGAGCCGAACCCATCGGACTCAGACGAACAAACCACAGCGCCGGCCACGGGTGCCGGCCATCCTGAGGAAGACGCCGATCGCGACAACGCCGTGCCGCACACCCCTGCCCCGCAGGCCGCGTAGCCGACCGAATGGCAGTGACGGCACCATGCACAGGGTTTATGTCCCACGGATTGGACGGCCTGACTGCATACAACGGAGGCGGAGGAGGAGAGCCATGAAAGAGGTCCCACGAATGGACTCGATATCGCAGCCTGACAGAAACACCCTCGATGCTGCGGGCGACGCCCGACACACCTGGATCGTCGTTATCGATGATGATCCGGATTGCCGACTGCTCGTACGCGATGCGATCGAGGAGAGCATCGGCACCACGGTAAAGATCCACGAATGTGGCAACGGCAAAGAAGGGTATGAGTACCTGTGCTCGCAACCGGGCTCGAATCCTGAGTCACTGCCCACCCTCGTGTTTCTTGATCTGGAAATGCCGCACATGGACGGCATGGACGTCCTGCGATCCGTGCGCGCGATCCCGGAGCTGAGCCTGCTGCCCATCGTCGTGCTGACCGGCGTCGATGATGACAGTGCCGAACGACAGGTCATGTCCCTCGGCGCCAACAGTTACACCTGCAAGGGCAAGGATGCCGACACGCTGATCACGCGTGTCTCACAGGCCGCGACATACTGGACGAAAGTGCATCGGCCGCTCAATCGCGTATCGGGCGAAGCATGCACGGGCAACGAGACTCCTTCGTCGGATACGAAGGCAGCCTAGAAGCGAGTACGAGGAACCGGCCACGCAAGCAACGGTGACCGGAGTGCGACGGCGCACGCCGGCCCCCACAACCTGAGCATTATTCATGACACAACAGACTCCCCCACCATCCGGGCACCACCCTCCGAGGATCCTCGTCATTGAAGATGACGTGGACGCAGCGTTCCTCCTCGATGATGCACTGGCCGACCACTATCGCATGCAATGTGTCACCCGGTGCGGCGGCATCGGCGAAGCCGCAGCGCTCGAGTTGGACCAGTTTGACCTGGCCCTGTGTGATTACAACCTGCCGGACGGCAACGGCCTCGATGCGCTGGCAACATTGCTCCAGCAGACGCCGAACCTCCCCATCATCATGGTGACCGGCCAGAATGAGATTCAGACGGCACTCAAGGCCATTCAATGCGGGGCCTTCGACTATGTGGTCAAATCGGAGCACCTCGTCGATGTCATCCCGCTCACCGTCGAGAAGAATCTCGCCGTCTGGCGAATCAAGCAGGAGAACATTCGCCTGCAGCAGGAACTCGAAGACTCCCTGATGCAACTGAGCGAGAGTCACAAGCGGCTCGAGGAGATGGTGGGGAAACTCGAGCAGATGGCACTGACGGATGTGCTGACGGGACTCGGCAACCGCCGGTTGCTCAACGATTCACTTCATCGCATGTATGCCGAAGCCCACCGATACGGCAAGCCGCTGTCCTGCATCATGATCGACCTTGACGGGTTCAAGAAGTACAACGATACCCACGGCCACCAGCAGGCAGACACGATCCTGAAGATAGCCGGGAGCGTGATCACGGCCAACTGTCGTGCGGCCGACCTCGCAGCTCGCTACGGCGGCGATGAGTTCGTTATCCTCCTGCCCCAGACGGAGCAGGACACGGCTGCGAGCCTGGCGGAGCGACTCAAGAACGAGTTTGAATTGGCCACCGCACCGGGGCACGCTGCTCCCGAGTCAAACGTGCTGGTCACCTTGTCGATCGGCATCGCCTGTACGAATATGAGCAAGCCGCGCAATGGCGAGCAACTCGTACTGCACGCAGACCGTGCCATGTATGCAGCCAAACAGGCCGGCCGAGGATGCATCATGCTCAGTAGCGCCGACGGCGAAACGGCCGTCTCCCTCATGAGTTCCACGTCGGCACCGGCGTCGCACTCGTCCGGGACGGACCGCCGGCTTGAGTTCGACGAGCCGCGACCGTGATGAACGATACCCGCGTGTTGTCTGAGCACAGACACGGGTCAGGTTGCGTCGTCATGTGGCCATATGACGCCTCCGCGTGAACTGTGCCACCCGAAATCGAACGTGAATCTTGTAATGTCAGAATCGTCTGTCAGGAGGACTTGGAATCAGATGTCCCGCGCCTCCGTCTGGGCTGTGTCACGCGTTCGGGGAAGATCGTGGAGGATTCGCGGGTCGGCTCATCATACTTCACCCGCACCGCCCCCTGCTGGATCCGCTCGAAGGCCGACTTCGCATTGGCCGAGCCGTACTCGATGCCGATGCTCCGACGCTTCAGTTCCCGTGCAATGGTACATGTTGTTCCCGATCCCAGAAACGGATCGAGCACGATGTCTCCCTCGTTCGAGCAGGAACGAATCACACGCTCGAGATACACCTCTGGAATCTGGTTGTGATGCTGCGGCCGGCGCTCCTTGTTGTTGCCCTGGACGCGCCCCCAGTTCTTCCCATACCAGACATCCATCGGGACCCGCAGGCCCTTGTGCTCATCCTTGGCCTGGGTTCGCGCATCGCCGTACACCGCTGCCCGGTCCGACGGCTCCAAAACACCCTCCGGGTTCCAGGTTCGTTCGAGCGGCTCCATGACGAAGTACAGCGCATGTACCTTGCTCATAATAAACGAACCGGTCCGGTGCTGCCCGAAGCGGAAGTGCCAGACGCACCAGTTGATCATCGTCAACCCGCGACGCTTCAGATGGAGGACGATTTCGGCAGCCGTATCGTCCGGAATATTCACCCACAGGCTCCCGGTCGGTGCCAGTGCGCTGATGCAGGCATCAAGCCAGTCATAGGTGAAGCGTTCGTAGTCGACCCAGGGCATCCCGTCGGCCCACTCGTCATAGGGGACATCCCAGTTGAATGGCGGGTCGGCAAATATGAGATCGACCTTCCCGTTGGCCCATTCCGGGAGGGCCGGGAGAATGTCGCGGCAGTCGCCGACAAACACCTCGGTCTGCGGGTCAGCCAGCGTGTATGCCGGCGTGATCGTACCCAACGATGCCGGCTGATGCGGGTCCATCTGGTCGCCGAGTAAACGAATCTGATTCGCCGCACCGGCATTGGCCAGATCGGCTGCCGCTTCACGCTGGCGAGCGGTCGCACCGGTCGGCATGGCATATCCGCCGGGCCGGTCAAACAACGTGTTCTTCTTCTCCGCCACGGTTCGCACACTCCTGTATTGCTGCCTGTTGACTGTCCATTCTGACGGCTCAGTGTAGTCGGGCAAGGCCGGAGGCGCGACTGTTCAGAGGCAGTTTCAGGACAGTCGGCCGATCTTCTCCTAACCGCCACATTCGGCTGGACATCGGCATCGAGTTATGGTAACTTGGCCCTTGCTCGACGAATCGCGACTCACAAAGCCGCCACCGGTGGTGGCGGTAACAACAAGAGTGCCAATCGGGAGATTGGCGATCCGGGGGGAAGAGGAGGAGAGGATGGATTCCCGCGTTCGCGGGAATGACGGAGGAGGGGGGCACATGCCCTTCGGCTTTGCTCAGGGTCTTCGACAATGTGCCCCTACCGACGAGGAGGCCCGCTTGCTCACGCGCGCGGCTCGTCGATCCAACGACTCACGGGCGAGACGCCCATGCCACCGCTTGCTCACGCGCGCACCGACTTTTCAGGCGGGATTGTGAAAACGCTCTGGACGCCGGTTCATCGTGTGATACCTTGTAGTTACGCAGCCGGTCGCCTCGATGGCTCGCGTGCGGCATCTGGCCATCAATAGGAATTTGACATGCACCTGAACGAGAAGACCTCTCAAAATGATATAGGACGAAGCCGATGCCTCAGTGCCTGGGGATGCTGGAGTGTTCCTCCAGTATCCCTCTTGGCGCGTGCGTGCGCCCTTTTTACTTTGTGTTTGACGTGCTGCGCGCGAGCAGATGAGTATGCCATCATTCAATTGGAGACGACAGAGAAGTGGTCGTTCGGAGAGAGTATCAACAGTCTTGGCCTGGTGTGCGGTGCTGCCTCAGGCGATCCGCTTGCCGCACCAATTGTGTGGGAGCGGGACAACTACCTCAAGTTGGGGAATCTCGGAGGGAATGACAGCACCGCGCAGGCCATCAGTGATTCGGGAGTAGTGGTAGGATACTCGGGGTATCCGGACTTCAGGGAGATTCCCTTTGTCTGGATTCAGGGGCGCGGTGACTGGATGGCCTTGCCCATGCCTGATGGATATGACGTCGGGCGTGCAAATGGGGTAAATGAGCACAACCAGGCCGTGGGCTTTTGTCGTCACTTCGAGTTAGGCGATTCGACTGCCGTGACTTGGACTAGCGGACAAGTGAATGAACTTCCCGGCCTAGGCGGATGGGGGAGCGCGGCAGCAGATATTAGCGACAGCGGTTGGATCGTCGGCTGGGCAGTTGATGATCAACTTACCCGTCAGGCGGTATTGTGGACTTCTCAGAGTACTATTGTGGTTTTGGGAACGCTTGGCGGATGGTGGTCCGTTGGAACGGCTTATGGAGTCAACGATTTTGGACAGATCACAGGTTTCTCTGAGGCTTCCGTTGACGAGCATGCCTTCCTCTGGCAGGATGGTGAGATGTTTGACATCCACGATCATCCGTGGGATACGAGCATTGCGTTTGGGATTGCAAACACTGGCGAGGTGGTGGGCACCCTAATAAAGAGTTCTTATGGTGAGTGGACAGCCTTCCTGTGGCGCGATGGAAGTGGGATGCTGGAACTGAGGAACATGCTTCCACCAAACTCGAACTGGACCAACTTAGAACAGGCCCTTGACATCAATGAATTTGGTCAGATTGTCGGTTACGGGTTTCGGAGCGACCGAAACTCATACAATCACGGCTTTCTGATGACGCCGATCTATCCCACCTTCACACTCGATCAACCTTCACCCGGCGTTGCAGGTGAGGTCAATACTATCACGGCGCGCAATCTCACGCCGGGCGCCAAAGTGTACCTCATCTACGGCATGGTGGGCGGCGGCTCGATCATTCCGCGATGTGAGATTGTGGAGGCAGCGCTGCAGATAGACGATCCCGTCATTGCAGGAACGGCCATCGCCAATGCGAACGGGATTGCAACATTAGTCGGCAAGGTGCCGAGCAAGTGGGCCGGGCAGGAGGTATTGATCCAGGGGTTGGTGTCGAGTGAGTGTGACATCAGCAATCTTATTGTCGTGAAGTTTGAGTGATGAGGAATTGCATTGGACCGTAGGGTGGGGTGAGCGTTCCTCGCGAAAGCCCACCGGCAAGGACTGACTCCGACGAGCCGCGCACGTGAGTAAGCGGGCCCTTACTATTGTCCGATGAATCATCTGCCTGTCAGGACTCGGCGGACCTCGTCCTGACCTACCACGCTTTCGTCATGCTCGCGCACGCGGGCATCCAGGGGGAACGGCCCTGTGTGTGCAGAGCTTCCATGCCCAGCTCGACTCAGAATAGCTCCTGCTGAATCTCCCTGGATTCCTGCGTTCGCAGGAATGACGAGTGAGGAGGCATCGCCTTCCGGTGGTGGCGGTAACAAGGAAGACGCGTGCCAATCGGGAGATTGGCGATCCGGGCGCCTCCGACGAGCCGCGCGCACGTGAGTAAGCGGGCCCTTACTATTGTCCGATGAATCATCTGCCTGTCAGGACTCGGCGGACCTCGTCCTGACCTACCACGCTTTCGTCATGCTCGCGCACGCGGGCATCCAGGGGGAACGGCCCTGTGTGTGCAGAGCTTCCATGCCCAGCTCGACTCAGAATAGCTCCTGCTGAATCTCCCTGGATTCCTGCGTTCGCAGGAATGACGAGTGAGGAGGCATCGCCTTCCGGTGGTGGCGGTAACAAGGAAGACGCGCGCCAATCGGGAGATTGGCGATCCGGGCGCCTCCGACGAGCCGCGCACGTAAGTAAGCGGGCCCTTGCTATTGTCCGACGATTCGTCTGTCAGGACTCGGCGGACCTCGTCCAGACCTACTCCTGGGAGGGAATTAGATCCCTTTCGGCGTCGCACCCCAGTGCATCTTGCGGATCAGCGTTCGCCAGTAGTTGCCGGCAGGGTTGATCACGAGCGGCACCTTGCGGCAGTACTTGCCCATCACGATCCGGTCGCCTGCCTTCAGTTCCTGTGAGCATTGCCCATCCATGACGAGCGTCGTCCCCGGGTTTGCACGCAGGACCGTCACGGCCACCGGGCATGCCGGTGACACGACGATCGGGCGGAAGGCGAGGCTGTGGGCGGCAATCGGTGTGATGGCGAGGCAGTCGAGGTCCGGCGACAGGATCGGCCCACCGGCCGACACGCTGTACCCGGTTGAGCCGGCCGGTGTACACAGGATCAGGCCGTCCCCCTGGACCGGCGGTGTCGGCTGGCCATCCAACTCGAGTTGCAACTCGATCATGCGGAACGGCGGCCCGCTGGTGATCACACAGTCGTTCAAGGCCACCTGATGGAACACCGGCGAATTCGGATTCTGCTCGCCGTCATACCGGAACACGCGTGCCTCGATCATGATGCATTCGCGCACGAGCAGGCCGTTGTCACCGAAAATGTGCCGTGCCTGCCGTTTGATGCCGGCCAGATCGAAGTCGGCGAGGAAGCCGAGGTGGCCGAAGTTGACGCCGAGGATCGGGATCCCGGTATTCACCAACCGTCGAGCCTGGCTCAGAATCGTCCCGTCACCGCCCAATACCACGGCCATGTCAGCCTTCAATCCGTCGTCCACCACCGGGGCATCGGACTGGCCCTCGAACTCAGCCACGATCTGGGCCCGCTCGGCCAACCACTGCCGAAAGTCCGCCAGTTGGTCAAGAACGTCCGGGTGGTCCTGGTTCGCAATGAGGATGACACGTTTCGACATACGCTGCTATTGTACGAAGCGATACCGCCCCGGGTTACCCGGAAAATACCCCTGTCTCGTCGAATAATGCAGGAGGAGGGACGTGCCCATGCCGGAATCGCAAGTCACCATTCTGATCGTGCTGGCAGTCCTCAACTGCCCGGTGTACTGGCTGGCCTGGCGGGTCATCTTCGGCAGTTGGGACGCGTTCTGGGAGGCTGTCCGCTATGCCTTCCAACCGGACCTCATTTCGTTGTTCACCGGCCAATGGGGCGAGGATTGGTACAACGAGATGAAACTCGGCCTGTTCTTTGCCATCTGCGTCGGCATGGTGGCCGGCCAGTACTACCTGATCACAGTCGTGTTCGGCGATGGGGGGACGGCCGCTGCTGCTGCTGCCGCAACCGGGTCCGGGTAGATTGCGTTGATGGGCTGCTCGTCTGTGCGTGCCCGCTGAGGCACTGACTACACTAGTGCATGACTGAACCGGCACCGTCACAGCAGGTTCCTGATGTGACACCCGTCACCGAACCGGCACCGTCCGCATCCCAACCCTGGGAGGCGGCCGCCTCGGATCTGGCTGAGAGTTGTCCCGAACTCAGGCCCGTCCTGCTGTCCCCGCAGGATGAAGTCGCCTGGCTGGAGGCCGTCAACCGCTCACGGATCGGCAACGACCAACTCCGTGCGTACGAGTGGTGGCAACTTGATGCGCTGGATCGTGATGGCAATGCCCTGTCCATCAGCCTGTACCACGGCAATCCATTTGACCCGGCCTATCGGCGGGCGCTGCGGCATGAGGGACGAGACGAGGACGTCAACCGCAAGCACCTGCTCCCCGCCTCGTTTCCAGCGCTTCGAATGAGTCTGATGATTGGCAGCTCGGTCGCTGCCCGAGCATATCGCACCGCGTCACACATGCACTTCACCGAAACGGGGGCACACCGACCGACCTGGTCTGCAGGGTTCGAGGATTTTCGGCTCTCATATGACTCCTCGGACAATGGGTGGCGCCTGACCGGCGAAGTGCCCCTGGACCAGATCGGCCTCATGGCTGACCTGGGACTGTCGAAGTTCTATGGCAAGGATGCGGAGACGAGCGGGCCCCGCCCGACGGCCTACGTTGACGTCACGATCACGCCGTTGTTTGACACGCCGACGCTCCAGCGGGCTTCGATGCCGGATTCGCCGGCCGGCAATCAGCATGATTGGCTGCTCATGTGCCCGGCCGGTGTGGTCAACGGCAGTGTGACCATTCGACCACGGTCGGCAGTCCGACTCCCACACAAGTCGAAGCACAAACGGCGCACGACGGCGACGACTACCATCCCGGACGTACCGGCCGATTCGAGTTCGCGACTGCCCGATGCCGACCTTCCGGACTTCACGGTCGGCGAATCGATCCAGGGAAACTCGTGGACGTTCCGGTTCGACCGGGCCTACGGCAGTCTCGATCACTTCTGGGGCAGCGGGCTGATCGGCAACGGGATGCGCCGGTGGTATCGAGCCCGTCTCCCGTGGGACACCGGCACGGTCGTCGCCGAGATCCCAACGGTGCGGAAGTACATTCAGTTGGCCGGCACACTCATGTGGTTTCGACCGGACGCCCCGCCGCAGGTCGCCCGGTGTGGCTTGCCGGGCAAGCCGGTCTTTCAGCGCGGGGCCTGGCTGCTGGCCTACCCGCGCAGTATCGATTGGAGTGCATCGTCCTCCCGGGCACAGGTCACGCACGAGATTGAGCGGCTGGCTGATGTCTCGCCCGGCCAGGGGATGGCCGTCACGTCTGCGGAGTTCGAAGCGGGTCTATCCCCGTTTGAAACATCACACGGACCGGCCGCTGGGCTTTTTGAGATGATTCAGCCATCGCGCGTCGATTGGCGACTCTGGCAGCGGTGGGCCGGCCCACGTCGTGAGCCGGAGACCCAGGAGCCGATGATCGTGTGATTCCGATCATCACGCAACTCGATCATTCACGCCGCTTATCGTCGGTTGCCTTCTTGAGCGTCTTGCGCTCCTTGTCGGTCAGGCTGTGCAGTCCCTGCGTTGCGATCTTGGACAGAATGCGATCAATCTCGGCCTCGTTTGCGGCACTGTCCGGCGACGACCGGCCGAATCCCGCGAAGTAGCCACCGCCCCCTCGCCGGCCGCTGCTGCTGCCACTGTCCCCTTTGGACCCGTAGCGCCGATTCTCGACATGCCGCGTGCCCGCCGAATCCGGCCGCTGGTATACACTGCCGTGGAACTGCCCGAAGGCGTGATGCCCTCGTCTCTTGAGGCGATCCAATGGGATCCACAAGGCCCAGTTGAGCGTCTTGGGATACCGGATCAGCAGTGCCCCGAGCATGGCGCCGCCGAGGTGCCCGGCTTCGCCGCCTGCATTCGAGCCGGGGGCTGCCATGTACACGGTGACCAACGCCAGGGCAGCCAGGCCGTAGGCCAATGTTCGGATCTTCATCGTCACCGGAATAATCAGCATGAGCAGCAGGGTAATCGTCTGGTTCGGCCTGAGATATGCCAGCGCAAACAGGACGCCGAACACGCCGGCCGATGCACCGATCAGCGGGGTCTTCGGATTATTCACCAGCAGGAACGGCATCGGGCGACCGACCATCTGGCCGGCCACATTCAGCAACAGGTACAGACATGCACCGGCACACCCGCACAGCAGGTAGAACGCGAGATACCGCCGCGAGCCGAGGTGCTTCTCAACCTGCGGCCCGAACCAGTACAACCCGAGCATATTGAACAGGATGTGCAGGAAACCGGCGTGCAGGAACTGAAACGTGATGAACCGCCATACCTGCTTCTGAATCAGCGCTGAGTAGGTCGAAAAATGGCCCCACTCGGTCAGGATGTGAACGGGCTGGCCCTGCGGTGTGCGCATGAAGCCGGCCAGCAGAATGCCGACAAAGAACACCGCCACGTTGATCACAATGATCCACGTGTTGATCGACCAGCCGGACATGCCCGACATGCCGGACGGCAGCGATCCCCCGTTCGTAAACGGGTTGCCAAAGCCCGGCCGCCCCTGCCCCTCGTATGCGTAATCTCGATCGTACAGACCCATAAGCGTCCCGTGCCTACTCCGATTCATCGCCTTCGTCATCGTGGTGCGCCGTCGTCACCACCCACTCTATCACTGTTCGCCACCCCGGGCCGCCAATTTCGCCCGCAGCACGATATGGCTTGGATTGCCCATATACGCCCGGCGCTTCACACAGGATCGGCCCGATTCGACCGGATTGGCCATCTTTGCGGATACCTGCTGAGTCGGCCTGCCCCTGATTTCCCGCCGGATCGCCCGGGCGACTCGAACCCTTCGTACTCCACGAGTACTCCACACAACGTGTCCACACGGGAACCGAATCAGACACGTCGAAACGAGTCCGGCCCGGTCATGGCGTCCGGTCATCGCCGGTGCGTCGCACTTCAACCTGGAGGTGACAGCGATTCCAGGCACACTCACGCACTGAAAGTCGGCATGCATCTGTATGCAGTGCAGAAGGGAATCAACTCAGTGAGCGCAAATTCACAGGCCAAACCAATAAACCATCTACGCCTCAGCATTTACTGTGATATATACTCCACAGCATTCATGTCAGTCACACGGTCTCTTCACAACACACATCCGGGATATGTTGTTTTGTGAGAGCGTAGCGAAAGGACGCCTGCTATGAGGCTGCGGCAGATACACAGTGTCATCCTTGCCACGTCGTTCCTCCTTGCATTCAGCACTGTATTGAATGCTCAGACCTCGTCACAGGCTGTTGAGCAATCCGGCGTTGACTTCCGTGCCATCGTCCAACAGGCCAAAGCGCAGGTCTTCCCGGCCGTCGTCTATATCAAGTGCATCAGCGAATCGACCGAAGGCGGCAAACACGAGCAGATTGAAGTCGGCGGCAGCGGCGTTCTTATTTCACCCGAGGGCGAAATCCTCACCAACTGGCATGTCATTGATAAAGCAGTCAGCATTCGATGCCTGCTCTACGATGGGCGGCACGGCCATGCCGAGGTCTTAGGCTCTGACAAGGACACGGACCTGGCATTGCTGAAACTGAATCTCGAATCCGACGGCAGTGCGCTGCCGTATGCTGCCATCGGTGACTCACGCGAGCTGAGTGAAGGCTCGTTTGTGATGGCAATGGGTGCCCCATGGGGGTTGAATCGCTCTGTTTCCATCGGCATCGTGTCCTGCGTCCGTCGCTATCTGGATGGGAGCAGTGAATACAACGGTTGGATCCAGACCGATGCTGCCATCAATCCCGGGAACTCAGGCGGGCCGCTCGTCAACACGGCCGGTGAGATCGTCGGTATTAATACGCTTGGCATGGGCGGCAGTGCCGATGGGATGGGCTTTGCCAACCCGTCTGAAATCATCAAGATCGTCATCCCGCAGTTGCGCGAGCATGGCGCGGTGCAATGGTGCTGGACCGGGTTGCAACTGCAACCGCTCCACGATTTCAATCGTGATATGTACTTCGATGAGACCGATGGGGTGATCGTCGCTGAAACCGATCTGGACAGCCCGGCCCGGCATGCTGGCTTTCAGGCCAAGGACCGCATCATCAGCGTGAACGGCCGCACGGTCACAGCAGCAGCGCAGGAGGACCTTCCCGAAGTCCGGCGAACCATCGCACTGCTGGAGCAGGGGGTCGAGGCGATCTTTGAAATCGAGCGTGACGACGAGATCCTGCAACTCACATTGACGCCGCGCAAGAAGGGCCAGGTCGAGGGGGCGGAACTCGCACTCGAACGCCTCGACTTCACCGTCAAGGAAATCAATCAGTTTGACAATCCCGAACTGCACTTCTATCGCCAGCAGGGGGTCTTCGTCTACGGTGTGCGTTACCCCGGCAACGCATCGGATGCCGGCCTGCGCACCGGAGACATTCTGACCAAGATTGACGACGCTGCCATCGAGACGATTGATGATGTCAAAGCGGTTCATGAACGTCTCATCGAGAACATCGACGACACGCATCGCGTCGTGGTCGTCGTTCTTCGGCGCGGGCTGATGCGACAGATCGTACTCGACTTCGCACGTGACTACGAAAAACAATAAGCACACACAGTGGAACCTTCATCACAGAGAGCCAGACCATGAATCAGATTCAGACGAAGATGAAAGCCGTGACATCGAGCGCTGTCGGTGCGGCCGTCGTCCTCTGCGCTTCGGTCATGACGTGTTCGAGTGCCATCGCACAGGCCCCGGCTGCCACTGCCGACAAGGCGGCCATTGCCAATGCCATCGCTCCGTCGTCAGCCATCGTCGAATACACCGTGCAGTACGTAAACGGCGAAGCACCGGGTGAAATAGGGAAGGGCTATTACTATTACGGTGATGCCGAGGGGTACGAGTTCTCGTCGGATTGCAGTGATGCCATCTATGAGGAGCGCCCGGTTGAGGCGGCGGCCTACCTGCTCAGCCCCGACCTTGTGATCACCCGTGACCCGCAACTGCACCCGCGATTCATCAGCAGCATCGAAGTGGTCTATCAGGGGCAACGGCGAACTGCGAGCCCGGATTCGTATTTCATGAATCAGGATGCGTGGCTGCTACGTGTGGATGAGCCGTTTGCCGATGCTGTGCCGCTCCACTTTGATGCAGACAAGCCGGGCCCGTACTTCCAGGTGAATCACTCGCTGCATGATGTACACTGGGGGTTCACTGTGGCCGGGGTGAGTGATGATCTCCGGATTGAGCCGGACGGTACGGTCGAGTCGAGCGTTGCGAGCGGCGCGCTGGTTGTCGATGCTCACGGGGTGCCCGTCGGTCTGAGCATGACCGGCCGTTGCCCGAACGACGGGACATGGAAGGGGTCGCCGTTGGATTGGCCGGCTATGTCAGCAGACGAGATGGACGATGCATTGCAGCGCATTGAGCAAGCGGCTGATCAGTGGATCGTTCGCATCAACCTCCAGTTCCGCAGCCCGCGATCAGGCGAATCGGACATGTTCGATCCCTGGAGTTACATGGATTCCGGTGACAGTGACATGACGGAGTGGGACGGTTCGGGCGTGCTGATCGACGAGAACACCGTTCTCATTACGGCCAACCTGAAGCCAAAGGTGACGGCCCGACTCGAGAGCATTCGCGTTCATTTTGCAGATGGGTCCTCCACGGCGGCCACGTTTGCCGGCACGCTCAAGGACTATGGGGCCATGCTGGCGACGTTGGAGACGCCGGCATCCGGCACGCCGGCCGATCTGTACGTTGAACCGTCGACACAACTGCAAGACCAACTTCTGCTCAAAGCGGAGGTACGCATCAGCGGCGAGTCGCGCACGGTCTATTACATGCGCGGTCGGATCCTGTCCTATTCGGTCGGTTGGCAGCGCATGATTCTGCCGAGTGTGAGTTCCAGCAGCGGCTGGTCCTACGGCGGGTATCAGGCCCGGTCGCTCGACTTCCGATTCACACTGGACGGGAAACTCGTCGGCCTCCCGCTCGTGCGACGGCCGAAGGTGACCGTGGAGGATGAGCGAGGATCATGGTCGATGCTGATCCCCGGGCAATATATGACGGACTTGTTTGCTGATCGCCTGGCCCACCTTGACCCGGAAAACCGGCCGCTCAGCGAAGAGGAAGAACTCCGGCTGGCCTGGCTCGGCGTGGAACTGCAACCGATGGATGAGGATCTGGCCCGCGTCCACGAGGTCGTCGACGAAACGAGTCGAGGCGAGACAGGTGCCATTGTTACCTATGTCTACCCGAACTCACCGGCCTCTGAAGCCGGCATCGAGATGGGCGACATTCTGCTGCGCCTGAAGGTTGAAGGACAGCCGAAGCCGCTGGAGGTCGAGTTGTATTCCTACAACGACTACGGCGATATGTTCGACCTGTGGAGCATGATGGATGAGATCCCGGTCGAATACTTCAGCGAGATCCCGCAGCCGTGGGGCAGTGTGGAAAACAACCTCACCCGATCACTCACGGATATTGGGTTCGGCACGCCGTTCACAGCAGACATCGTGCGCGGCGGTGAAGCGATTGAGCGTGACTTCATCGTCACGGAGGGGCCGGCCTATTACAACTCGGCACCGAAGTTCAAGTCCGAGGGGGCCGGGCTGACCGTTCGTGATCTGACCTACGAAGTACGGCGGTACTTCCAGATTCAGGCCGATGAACCGGGCGTGATCGTGTCGAAGGTCGAAGAGGGTGGCAAGGCAGCGATTGCCGGCATCAAGCCGTATGAATTGATCATCGCCATCAACGGTGAACCCGTCCATTCAGCCGATGCGTTGAAGGCAGCAATCGAACCCGGCGGCGAGTTCCGAATTCGCGTCCGACGCATGACGAAGGGTCGTATTGTCAAGATCGTTCTTGACCCGGCCGAATCGCCGTAGGCGTGACAGGGCTATTGAGCCGATTCCTGTTGCTCGGGTTGCCGGGGCGAATCGCCGTCGTCGCGGTGTGAAGGCTCGGGTGAAGCCGCCGCGCCCGTCGTTCGTTCGCCGAAGATCATTCGGCCGGCCGACGTTTGAATCGAACTCGTGACGACGAAATGCACCTGTGCGTTGACGAGGTCGGCCGCGCCTTCGACGACAACCATGGTGCCGTCGCTGAGGTACCCGACGCCCTGCGATTCGCCTTCGCCGCGTTTCACGATCTCGACGCTCATCTGCTCACCCGGGACGGCCACCGGCTTCAGGGCCGAGGCCAGATCGTTAATGTTGAGCACCTTGACGCCATGGATCGACGCGACCTTGTTCAGATTGAAGTCGGTTGTCACGAGGTGGGCCTGATGCTCTTTCGTGAATGCAATCAGCATCTGATCGACGCCGGCCCCCGGAACTTCCATGTCCGAGATCGTCAAATCGAGGTGCGGGTTGCCCTGCATCTTTCGCACCAGGTCCAAGCCGCGGCGCCCCCGGTTACGCTTCAGCCGATCTGATGAGTCGCTGAGGGTCTGGAGTTCATTGATGACGAATCGGGGAATGACGACGGGCATCGAGATGAAGCCGGTGTGGGCAATGTCATTGAGGCGGCCGTCGATCACGGCTGAGGTGTCCAGCACAATCGGCCGCGTGCCGCGCATCTGCTTGCTGAATTCCACATATGGGATGATGAGGCGAAACTCGTCCTGCGTGGTGTAGACCACGGACACGCCGAGGTAGCACAGCGTGATGGCAAAGGCTGCCTTGATGGCCAGGATGATCCGCGAGACCGGATGGTCCGGCTGGAAGTCGATATCGTGTGCCTGGAGCAGCAGATCGACGACCCAACTCAGCGCCACCGTTGCCAACAGGCCGACCATCAGTCCGAAGATGATGCTCGACAGGCCGGACAGTCGTTTTCGGGGCGTGAGGGCATCCAGAAAGATGGCAATGACCCCGAGGAAGGCAGCAATCGCCAGCGGGACCCACCAATAGTCGATAAAGGCCGTATCCGCAGGGGAGCCGGGCTCACCGGCCCCGGAGCCCTTGGACTCCTGTGTCTTCAGGAGGCTGAGCATCACCATCGTCACAAGCATGATCAGAAATACGCCGCGGATGAAGATGAGCGTCCGCCGCTTACTTCGTTCCGCCTCTTCCAACGGATTGATCAGGCGTGGATCGGGCATGGTCGACCTGCTTCTTCTGGCTTTTCAGGATGTACCCCCCGACCTACTGTGGATAGCATAGCCGCGACTGATCATTCGAGTCGCCTGAAAACCGCAGGTGGCTTGAACCGGATGCCGGAAATTGACGCCTCACGAGTGAGTGAAGGAAGGCAAAGCCGGCAGACGGTCGTATCAGTCCGAGGGGGCAACATCGCGAGATCCGTCGGCCGGGCCCGGAGCACGGGTGGCTCGTGAACCTGGTCAGGGCCGGAAGGCAGCAGCCATAAGCGATTCCCATTCGGGGCATCGGTGTCCTGGCCGTCGGATCCCGTGATGTTGCCCAGCGTCCCGTGTCGGCTGACGGAAGCCGTCGCGATCGCCATTTTGCACCCCCCGCTGCCTGTCGAGGGAGCCATGAGTTACACCGTCCTGGCCCGCAGATATCGCTCGAAGACCTTTGACGAGGTGATTGGACAGGAACCGATCTCCCGCACGCTGCAACGTGCCATCGAGTCGGAGCGAACCGCACACGCCTACCTGTTCAGCGGCACCCGAGGCGTCGGCAAAACCTCCATGGCACGCATCTTCGCCAAGGCGCTCAATGTCAACGACTCATTAACTGACGCCGATGAGATCGCAGCAGCCATCATGGCCGGCAACGATATTGATGTCATTGAGATCGACGGGGCCTCGAACCGCGGCGTTGACGATGCCCGTGAACTCATCTCCAACAGCATCTACATGCCGGCCCGCTGCCCGTACAAGATCTACATCATCGACGAAGTGCACATGCTCACCAAGGAGGCATTCAACGCACTTCTGAAGACGATGGAGGAACCGCCGGCTCACGTCAAGTTCATCCTCTGTACGACCGAACCGGCACGCGTCCCGGCCACGATCCAGTCACGCTGCCAGCGCTTTGACTTCCGAGCCATCCCCACGGCCCGGATCACCGACCATCTCAAGCAGGTTCTCACGTCTGAGGGAATCAAGGCCGACGGGCAGGTCATCGAACAGGTGGCCCGACTCGGGAACGGTTCGATGCGCGATGCGCTGAGTCTGCTGGATCGCCTCATTGCGACCGGCGACAAGCAACTCACAGCCGAGCACTTGCAGCAGATGCTCGGATTGCCGGATCAGGAAGTGATCGAGTCACTCGTCGATGCCATCGTGCAATCGGATGCAGCCGCCACGCTCCAACGGGCCGGTGAGTTGCTCGATCGAGGGGTGAGTATCGATCAGGTCCTCGAGTCGATCATCCTGCACACACGGAATCTCCTGCTCATCACGGTCGGGGCCGACAAGGGTGATGACGGCCCGGGGTTGCTCGAATTGACGTCGGATCGGATCGCACAACTCAAGAACCAGGCCGAGCAGTTTGATGCGCCGACGCTCGTACACATGATCGTGCTGCTCGAAAACGTTCAACGGAACGGCAAGTACTCGGCCACGGCCGCGCGCTGTTCGAGGCGGCCCTGGTCAGGCTGGCCCTGGCTGCCCGGTTTGTCGATGCAGCCGCCGGCCGGCCGGCACCTGGAAAAAAAAAGCCCTGACAGCCGGCCCGCGACCTGAACCGACTCGCCCACCCAGTCCTGCATCCACAACGGAACCGAAACCGCGCCCACGCATCGAAGCGCAACCGGCATCTCCAAAGCCGAAGCCAAAGCATAAGCCCGAGCCGGATTCTGCACCGATCACTGAACAGACGACGAACGAGGGCGAGCAGGCGCCGGCCCAACACCGCCACGCCACCGTCGGGCTCAAGGAACGGGAACAGGCGGCGTCGATCCCGCTGGTACGGCAGGTCATGGATCTGCTCGATGCGCGGATCATCGATGTGAAACAGGCAAATCGGCCCAATAGAGCGCAGGGCGAGTGAACACGAATCGACATTGACATGCCGACACGGCAGCGGAGTGCACCCCAGTGGTATTTGACCAATTCAAGAACCTGTCCGAACTGGCCGGCCTGATGAAAAACGCGGGCCGCATCCGTGAGCAGTTCGAGGAACTCCGCAAGGAAGTGGCCGCGATGCAGTTCGAGGCTGAGACCGGCGGCGGGGCGGTCAAGGCGGTGGCCTCCGGTGACCTGAGATTGCGCTCGCTGACAATCGACCCGGCCATGATGACCGGGCTGGTTGATCCGACCCTCGAAGAGGACCGGCAACTGGCGCAGGACCTCATCGTCGGGGCCGTCAATGCCGTCATGGAAAAGGCGCGACAGGCAACGGCCAAGCAGATGGCAGAGCGAGGCCGTGAGCTCGGCCTGCCGATCCCACCGGATCTCGATCTCGGGCAACTACTCGGATAGTGCATCGGATCAAGCAACGGTCCCCCCCCCCGTGTATCGTCACCACAAGGAAGTCGAGCCAATGGCGAATCAGCAGGACAGTTCGAGCCGGCACACCGGCCCATATCCTGAGTCCGTCAGCCGACTTATGGAGCAACTGGGGCGGCTGCCGGGGATCGGGCCGCGTTCCGCTGAGCGCCTTGCTTTTCACATCCTCAAGTCAGACCGGCCGGAAGCCGAAGCGCTGGCCGGTGCCATCCAGGACGTCAAGCGCTCGGTGCGCTACTGCTCCATCTGCTACACCATCACGGATCACGACCCCTGCCCGATCTGTGCCGACGATCGACGGGATCACGGGATCATTCTCGTGGTCGAGCAGCCGAAGGATCTGATCAGCCTGGAACAGACCGGGATGCACCGGGGCGGGTATCACGTGCTGCTCGGTCGGCTTTCCCCGCTGGACGGGATCGAGCCGGCCGACTTGACCGTCCAGGCCCTCATGGCACGGATTGGCGACGAAACGAAGAATGCCTGCAGTACAAAGGTCCGGGAGGTCGTTTTCGGCCTCAGCCCGAACCTGGAGGGTGACGGCACGGTCTTGTACCTGACCGAACGCCTGCGGGAGGCCGATATCACGCTGTCCCGACTGGCCCGCGGCCTGCCAAGCGGCTCACAGATTGAGTACGCCAACAAGGCTGTACTGGCAGACGCGATCGTCGGTCGGCAGTCAATTGAGCCTTCGTGAGGCCCTTTCGGCACCGAGTCCGAATAATCATTGCATCATGCACGGTTTACAGGTAGCCTCAGAGGAGGCCGCTCGCTTGCCAGGCACAGGACCCCAAGAATATAGGATCAGACGGCTCCATCTTGGGGCAGGCAGAACGAGATGGACTCCGGAACTGACTGCATATGAGGCTTCAGTGGCTTGATGAAGGGGCATTGTCCGCTCTGAACCGCATTGACATGGCTGTTCTCCCGATAGTGAATCAGGTGCAAATGCCCGGTTGCTCCCCGACTCCTTCTGCCGCCCGCGACGATATGATTGCCGGAAGAGCCGGCTCATCGTGGGCCGCCATGCCGCTTTGTATGACGATCCCGCAGCCACCGCCGTTGTTTGAGACACAGGAACTGGACTGGATTCGATTTGATGAGGTTTGAAGCGTCGCAGCAAATGAGAATGGGCCAGCATATGAAGCTGGCCCCGCGCATGATCCAGTCCATGGAGATCCTGCAACTGTCTGCACTCGCCCTCGAAGAGCGGGTGGAGCAGGAACTTGAGTCGAATATCGCACTCGAAATGGATGAGCCCCAGGGGGACGCCAAAGAACTGGCCGAGCAACGCCGTGAGGATCGCCGAAACGACACCGAAGGCGAACGCGAACTGGTTGCCAACTCCGATGATGGGGCGGCGAGCGACTTCGAGCGGCTCAACTCGATGGAGCAGGATTACAGCGAGGCGTTTGACAACGAATACACCGAGTTCCGGCCGCCGCGGACCAGTGGCTCCGGGTCGTCACGCGACGGCGGCGACGGCACCGCGAAAATGGAAGCGATGGCCAACACGGCGGCACGAGGCGAGAGCCTCGAAGAACAGTTGCGGCATCAGTGGGCGTTGGCTGAAGTAGACGAAGAGACCCGTGTTGCCGGGCGACATCTGATCAACTACATCGACGACGACGGGTACATCCGCACCGAGATGGATGCCATCGCCGACCAGGCACCACAAGGCGTCTCCCTCGATGCATTGGAATTGACCCTGCTCGAACTGCAGGAGTGGCTCGAACCGACCGGCATCGGGGCCCGCAACCTGCAGGAATGCCTGCTGCTTCAGTTGGATCAACTCGACGAGGTTGACCCGGCTACCGATCGAAGTATCGAGCGGAAACTGGTCGAGGAGTATTTGCCGGACATCGAACTGAATCGGCTGCCCAAGATCTCACAGAAGAGCGGCCTGACGCTCGACCAGATCAAGCACGGCCTCGATTCAATGCGTGCCCTGGACCCGCGACCCGGACGCAGCCTGATCCCGGATTCGCCGAGTGTTGTAATCCCCGATGCCATCATTGAATATGACGATGCGAGTGGGCAGTATGTGGCTCAGTTGTGTGATGGGCGAGCACCACGCTTACGCATCAGCCCCCAATACGCGACGATGGCCAAGGACCGCTCGGTCGAGAAGGACACGCGGAAGTTCGTCGATGAGAACGTGCGCAATGCGCGTTGGCTGATCTCGGCGATCGACCAGCGCAACAACACGATCCTGCGCGTCATTCGGGCCGTCGTGGCCCATCAGACCGAGTTTTTTGATCTCGGCCCACAGTCACTCAAGCCGCTGCCCATGACCCAGGTGGCCGACCAGTTGGGCATTCATGTGGCCACCGTTTCCAGGGCAGTCAGCGGCAAGTGGATCCAGACGCCGCGTGGTATTCTGCCGTTGCGCAAGTTCTTCAGTGCCGGGACGGCCACCGATGACGGGGATGACATGAGTTGGGATGCAGTGCGGGAAACACTGCGCGAGATCATTGACGGCGAAGACAAGTCTGCCCCGCTCGGGGATGACAAACTCGCCTCAGAGCTGCGCAAGCGCGGCATCACCATCGCACGACGCACGGTCGCGAAGTATCGCGATCAACTCAGCATTCCACCGGCCCGGATGCGCAAAGAGTATTGACTCTATCCGGAGCCAATCCGCTGCGTCGCTTCCTTGAGAATACCTATTCGCCCCAAATTAACACATGGTCTCCCAACTCATCAGGGTGCCCGTGTCAGCACCGAGCCGGATCGGGCGCGACGAATCACACAGCCATGCCCACGGCCTGTTCTCTGCACGCGCAGGTAGTTGAGTCTGAGAAGCCGATTCCACGCTCCGATTCGATGATGCGCGTGCACACAGCACGCGGGACGGCCGACTTCGGGAAAATTCATCTTTGGGGCATCAATTAATCCGTGTCTTCGTATAATGGCAATTCATCGATGAGCATGGACCCAGAGCGAAAAGATGATCTTCGGATTCTTCATATCTGTATCCCGTCGTGAGGCTGCATGGCGCACCGCCGTGGCGTGTGTGCTGGTGGGGATCGCTGCGCTGATGCTGACCGATCCGACGACCCATGCTGCCCCGGCCGCCGGCCCGCCTGACGGATCAAGCCGCTACCAGACTGAGAACGTCATTGTCGTTGTCATTGACGGTCTGCGGAACCTCGAGGCATTTGAGGATCCGGAACACCGGTACATCCCGCACATCTGGAACGACCTGCGCCCGATTGGAGCGATCGCGACCGAGTACTATGTGTCCACCCGCCCCGTAAGCACGCAGGCACACAACACGCTCGTCACCGGGATTCGGCAGATCAGCAGTCTGGCCAAGCAGCATACGGATGTGTATCAGCGATCCTACTGGCCGACGATGTTTGAAGCGTATCGCCTTGCGCACAACCGGCCGCCTGTAGATGCGTGGGTCATCACCGGGAACGAGCATCTTGGTGTCATCGACGGCTCCCTCCATCCGAGCAGCCTGCTCGATGCCTGGGCCACGACGCTGTTTACCAGAAGTGACCGTCACACGATCAATACGTTTTATGATGTTGCCGGACAATATCAGCCGTCGCTCGTGTTTATAAACTTGAAAGACGTTGATCGAATCGGGCACGCGAAAAACGGGGAGACCTTTGAAGATTACCTCGATGCCATCATGGCAGCCGACGCGCTCGTTTATGAACTATGGCAGTATCTTCAGAATGACCCGAACTACGGTGACCGGACGACGTTGATCGTGACATCAGATCACGGGCGCGACAAAGATGACTATCGTTTTCACGGGAAAGCCGACCACATGCAGCGGCATGTGCCGTTCCTGGCGGTCGGCCCGGACATTCAGGCCGACCTTGATATCACGCACCGCCGCCTATTGATCGATCTGGCACCGACCGTCGGCGAGCTCCTCCGATTCAAGATGCCGTTTGCGCAAGGCACGCCGATGCTCGAAATGCTCATGCCGCCGATGGGCAGCGTGCAGGTGACTGGGCCGATGGCACACGAGGATCCGAACGACAGTCTGCTACTCACGGAGACCGAATCTCCCTCGATCCGGCCTTCGATCGACGTGTCTGCTCAGGGCGTCATGGTTACCTGGACCGAGCGCGATGTCAGTCAGCCGGTCGAGCGCTACGCGATCCGGTATTGCACGAGCGCCGACTTCGGGCAGACCTGGTCGGAGCCGATGCTCCTGACGGATTCCTTCACGTACTACGGGCGTGACGGTGTCCCGACCGGCGAGGGCACGCCGCTGTATTCTCAAGTGATCATTGACCAAAGCGGGCTGGCCACCGTCGGGTTCAACGGGTATGCCGCCCCGCTCGGGGATGACGGGACGGAATTGTTCTGGGGCGTCAACGTTGCCGAGCAGCAGAGCGGGAATGAATGGACGTTTCGCGGATTTGAGAACCTGCATGCACTCGTCCCGCGCCCGCCGGCCATGACGCTGTCGTCAGAGGACCAGGTGTGGCTCGTCTGGGCCGAAGGCAGCGTCATGATGGGGATCGGGACCACCGATGACCGTGGCGATGAGCTGAAACGGACACTCTACCTTCCCTTTGATGTGTACGGCCACGAATGGAACTGGCCGGTGCCGAACCCGCTGCATTTCCGAAATCCCAGCGCTACCTGGACCGAGGACAGACTTAATATCGCCATGGAGTACCTCCCGCACGATCGAGACGGCCAGGCCATGTCGCTGGCGCTCGATGGGTACACCCCTGAATCCATCGTGCCCTCGCGACTCGATCGCGCGCCGAGCGCGACCGCCCAGGCCCGTATTACATCGACACCGGATGGCGTCTTACACGCCACCTGGTCGGAACTGCAGTCCTCCGGCTGGCAGGTGTACTACGGGCAGAGCACCGACGGCGGACACAGCTGGAGTACCCCGGCTACTCTTTCGTTGGCCGGACATCACGCCTGGAGCCCCGATATTGCAACCGACGGTTCCCGACTGGCTGTCGTCTGGGAGGACTGGCTGACGGGCCGGCCGCAGTTATGTGTCCGAATCAGCGACGACGGTGGGGTCAGCTGGCAGCCGACTGAGACGATCACCAGCGCCCGCGCGCGACCGGCGTTCGTCGATCTCGTCGGGCGTGATGGGCGGTTCTATCTCGTGTGGCAGGATGCACGATCAGGCAATTGGCAGATTCACTTCCGTAGCCTGTAAGGCCGTATTTCGAATCCCGCACCAGGCGCTTGAGACTGATTCAGCCTCGCGCTGCGTCTCATGAGAACCGTGCGTCAGTCCTTCAACCCTTTATGCCGCAGCAGTGCTTCGGTCGACGGCTCGCGCCCACGGAAGTCCCGGAAAATGTCCATCGGGTGACGCCCGCCACCAAGCGAAAGTAACGTGTCACGATACTTCCGGCCGAGTCGTCGTACTTCGACCTCGTTATCGAGCCCGACCTGCTCAAAGGCGGCAAACACATCAGCACTGAGCACTTCCGACCACAGGTAACTGTAATACCCGGCCGCATACCCGCCGGCAAAGATGTGGCTGAAGGCACAGAGGAATCGACCAGCCTCATACGGCGGCAGCGCGCTGAGATCACGCTCAACCGATTGATATATCTCAATCGGAGAGGGGACGGCATCGGCGGTCGGGTCATAGCGATGATGCAAGGTCATGTCGGAGATGCCGAACGTCATCTGTCGGATCACGCCAGAGCCCTGTCGGTACATCCGGGCGGCCACGAGTTTGTCAAACAGATCATCCGGGAGCGGTTCACCGGTCTCGAAATGCTGGGTCATGCCGACGAGCGTCGGCTTGTGATAGCACCAGTTCTCCATGAACTGACTGGCAATCTCGACCGCATCCCACTCGACGCCGGCCAACCCCGCAGCGTCGGCGTAGTCGACCGTCGTCATCATGCCCTGCAAGCCGTGCCCGAATTCATGGAACAGGGTCCGCACTTCACTGAAACTCATGAGTGACGGCTTGTCGCCGACTGGGGGCGTCCCGTTGCAACACAGGTGGACCACCGGCAGGCACAGTTGCCCATCAACGACCCGCCGCCCGAGGCAGTTGTCCATCCACGCGCCACCTCGCTTTTCATGCGGCCGAGAGTACGGGTCCAGATAGAACGAGGCGACGTGCTGCCCGTCCTCATTGTGGACGTGGTAGAACCGAACATCCTCGTGCCAGACCGTCGGCTCATTGTCTACCACGTGGACCGTGATGCCGAAGAGCCGATTGCACAGCCCGAACAAGCCATCAAGTACGCGCGGCATCGGGAAATATGGGCGCAGTTGCTCATCGGTGAATGAGAAGCGCTGTTCACGCAGCCGTTCTGCCCAGAAGGCGATATCCCAGTGGGCAAGTTCTTCGGTTTGGCCCGACTCGGCAGCGAGGGCACGAAGATCGTCCAGATCGTCGGCTGCCCGTGGCTTGGCAGCATCCCGAAGATCGGCATACATCTGATCGACGGCCTCGACGCCGGGTGCCATCTTGCTTTCCAGACCCATCTCGGCATAGGTGGCATAGCCAAGCAGGTTTGCCATTTCCTGTCTGAGCGTCAGCGTCTGACGAATCAGATCCGTGTTGTCAAGATCGCCCTCGGTGGCCCGGGTGACATACGCGTGGTACGCCTGTTTGCGGAGGTCACGGTTTCGGCAGTGTTCGAGAAACGGGCCGAACGACGGGAAGTCAAGCGTCACTCGCCACGGCCCGTTTTCAGGGGTTGCGTTCGGCTCACCTTCGACGTCCGCCGACTCTCGAGACTGGTTGTACGATTGGGCAGACAACTGGCGGAGGGTGGACGGCCAGCCTTCGGCATCGTTCGGATCCGTAATGATGAGTTCATAGGCTTTGGTTGCATCCAGCACATGATTGGAAAAGTCGGTCGCGATCTTCGAAAGCGTCCGGGCAATCTCGGTGAATCGTTGTTTGTCCGAGCCGTCCAACCCGACACCGGCCAGTTTCGCCTCGCGCACCTTGTCGTCCACAATCCGCTGCTGCGCTTCGGAGAACGATGCCCAGGTACCGGCATCATCCTTGATTGCCTGCAGCGCATCATAGATCGGTCGGCTCTGCAGAATTCGCAGACCTGCCTCGACGACTTTCGGCTGCATCGTCTCATGCACCTGCCGCAGTTCGGGGGTGTTCTGCACCGAGAGCAGGTGGCCGACCGGTTCCCAGGTGTATTCGAACAGCATCCCAATGTGTTCAAGCGGCTTGAGCAGCCCTTCCCAGGTCGGCTCCGCGCTGGATTCGAGATTGGCAATATACCGATCCAACTCTTCGAGCGTCGCCGTAACCGCCGGCTCCACATGCGCCGGCTGCACCGTGTTGAAGCAGGGCAAGCCGGATCGGGCCAACAGGGGATTGGTGGTCGTGATATCGTTCGTCGTTTCCGTAGGCATGTTCATGGCCATCCATTTGAGCAAAGGGCGTACTTGGTGATTTACGGGCGGTCTGACGTGGCAGTCGAACCGCGTGCGGGGCGTGCGCCCGCGACCTGCAGAACTGACCCTGTGTACAGAGGTGGTGTGGCAAGGATGCGGTTGCCGGTCGATTCGGTGGGCGCACACATGACACGAGCCCCCGTTTGGGGCTGGCATGGTAGGCGACAGATGGTTCGATGTCAGAGTGAACTGATGGTCATTCACGCTCGCCGGCCGCCCGGCTTCATCCTCATTTGATGCGGCCCATCAGACATGGCGTCTTGACCGAGTCCTGCCCATTCAGTCCTCGCCTGATGCAGGCCTGGGTGTAGACGACTGCCGTCGGTGCCTTGGCCGGAATGTGTACAGCCAGCCGCGCAATGCCCTGATCATCCGCCCGGCTCATGCCCAGAAGTGTGACCGGCTCGGAGACATCCGCCACAAGTCCGCCCAGAAGCGATACCCCGGACAATATCCGAGGCTCGGTCATACTTGAAACGAAGTAGACCGCTTCATCCGGCTCTGCAGATTCGACGCGGAGTTCACTCGTCGCACCTCTGACAAACGCGGTATGCGACAATGATGGGCCGAGCCACCGGGACCGATTAAGCAGGACCGCCAGACCGCTTTCGCCTCCGAGCACGATATCGGGCAGCCCATCTCCGTTCACGTCGCGCACGCCCAGGGCTCGTGATTGGCGAATGCCGGTATCCGGGACATCCATCACCCATTGAAACCGGCCTGCCCCCGCATTCTCATAGATGCATAATTGGCTCCGTTCATGTACAAACCCGTCAAACAGCATATCAAGATCCCCATCCCCATCGAGATCAGACAACTCCAACATGTGTCCCCATGTCGTTGGATGCAAAACCTGACCCTGTTCAAAGTGCTGACCTGTCCCTGTATTCATGAACACCATCACCCGCTCCGGCTCGTTGTTCCGCGCCGTATCACGATAGAGCACCACCAGATCGAGATCGCCATCATTATCAACATCGCCGACAGCCAGCCGCGTTGGCACGGCGTTGCCCCCCTCCGGCAACAAGACGGGGGTCTCAGACTCTTCCAAGGTGCCGGCTCCATCGTTCAGGAATACGGACACCTCGCTTTCATACAAGTACACATACCACCCCTCTATGACGCGAGAACAGATCGCCAGTAGATCAGGATCACCGTCTTGATCAATGTCTGCTGCAGTCAGCGCAGGTGAGTAGTTGTATTTCATGTCGTGGATCACGCGCTCCCCAGGGTAGCCGTCGATGTTTGCGAGCACGACAAGACTCGCATAGCCCGATGCCACGTTGCCAGTAGCAACGGCCATCTCAGGCAGACCATCGCCGGCAAGGTCAGCCAACACCACGTCTGTCGCCTGAAAGAAATCAGATGTGTACTTCACCAGTTCGGATTCGGAGAGCGGAATTCGCTGATGGATCGAGTACGCATTCCAAGTCCAATCATTCACCCACACCACATCCCACAACGTATCACCATCCAGGTCGGCACAATCGACAGCCGTCGGCCCGTCGCCAATCGTTTCAAACGTGGCTATCCTGCTCAGGATCCCGTCACCCAGACTGGCAAAATACGTCACTATCCCAATCCGTTCGACGGTGACCACATCCGCAAAGCGGTCCTGATTCATCGGCCCGATGTGGAGATCGGTCACTTCCGACACCGTCGGGTAGTACGACACCTGCTCGAAGTCGATCTGTGCACCGGCCCAGCTCGAGATAAAGGAGATCGCGAATTGAAGAGAGGCGAACGGCCACACCATGCATGTGGATTTGCTCGACCTTATGATATTCGAATCCTTCATAATGCACCTATCATCGCCATAATCCGGGGCACGAGCATCTGTTTGGTGATCCTGTGTATTGCTACTCAACCGGAACGATATTGAATCGCGACTTGATCGGCCGGGCCTCCGGCCGAGCAGGTCGGACAACCGCCTGCGTGACCACCGATATCCAACTCACAGACTGTGGGATACGAACCCTGAGCGTTGCAATCCCGTTCTCATCTGCAACCGCTGACCCGAACAGAACTGCCTGATCCTCATCCACGTCCAACACCATCCCACCAAGGGGCTGAATGCCTCGGGTATATCGATTTGCATAGGGACTGCCGTAGAACCACGCCTCATCGCCCGGTTCATGCCCGCGAGTGCGGAACATGGCCACGTCTCCACGAACCAGCGGCGTCTGCTGTAGACGGTAGTCCGGCACGTTCGTGATATTCGTGATCATCGTGAATTTGCTTGCCCCAGGGGACACAACGTCGGCCAGCCCATCTGACGTGAGATCGGCAACACACAGAACCCCCGGCCAATACGAATCGGCTGGATATGGCGTGAGTAAATCAAACGCCCAATTGCCCAGATTCTGATAGACGTAGACTCCGCTGACTCTGCCACTGATCATGAGTACGTCAAGGTCTCCATCTGCGTCACAATCGGCCAGAGCAACGCCGGAGCCGGAACCATCACCGTAACGAGTTTGAGACTTCAGTTCAAAGCCGGCCTCTTCCTGCGACAGCAGAATGAGTTCAGCCGGATCATACGATGCCGAGCCGACATCGCCGACAAACGCAAGATCAGAATCCCCATCCCCATCCAAATCACCGATTGTCATATGATGGGGGAGTTGCTGACTTGCTTTGCGATAGCCAAGCGGAAGTGGGAACTCACGACGAGTATCAAGATTCCCATGCCCATCATTAACAAAAATCAGCAATGAAGAATCGGACACCTGCTTTGAATAGTACTGCTTATAGCAGTAGATCGCTGCAATATCATTGTCGCCGTCGCCATCGACGTCACCAATCGTAGCGGCCTGCAGGTCAAACGTATCATCCCAGTATTCATATAGGCCAACATCGGTGAAACTGCCGAGCCCATCATTCCTGAGCATTCGGAGTCGGCTGAACGTCTGCCACAGGACACAGTCGAGATCGCCATCCTCATCAAGGTCGGCCCACATGTAATTCAACACAAAATCCGTCAATTGGATTGTACACCGAGTCCCCGTGCCATCCTTCTCCTCCACGTAGTACACGTTGAGCGCATACTTGTGGATATCATCCCGAGAGAACCACGAGATATCCGGGTCGCCGTCGTTGTCAATATCCTCACACAACATGTCACTGGCTGTGTCACGTGGCAAGGGCATATCCAGCAGAAGGGTGAGAGTATTATCACCCTCATTGGCATGGATCTGAATCGCATCGCCAGATACGCAGGTAATGACATCAAGGAGCCCGTCACCTGTCACATCAGCGACTGCAATGGAATCACAGGGCGATGATGGATACACAATCGGCCAGTCAAACTTGATCTTCGGCTCATTATCACCCTGCCCCATCACCGGCGTGCCGAGCCCGAAGACGCAGATCGTGGCGACGGGATACGCCAGTGCAGATACCGCAGAAGCGCGCGATAACCACTGCCTGCCTCGTGGCCTGCAAACCCGCCTGCGACTGCCAAATTTGGATTGAGGGCCGGATCGGGCCATATGCAAATCTCGCTTTCTCTCTGCATTTACGTGCGCACTCACGAACAACCACCTCCCCGAAACACGCAGCAGAACAGCAAAACAGGCCCGCCTGCACCTCAGAATAGCATCTGCCCATGAAACTGCAAGCACCTTTTGGGGCAATGATGGCAGCAATGTGCCATGACTATCACGACTCGCACCGCCATATACACAAATGGGCACAGGCACTCAGGCCTCACAGGCCAGGGCTCCCGTGCATTGACACACACACTTGGCACTGCGACACGTTACTTACTCGACTGTGGTCGAGACGACATTCGACTTGTTCTGGTACTGGGCTGCCTGGAACCATACATCGCGGCCGGCAGCATTCTGCGGCACACCCAGCAGCCATTGACCGTCTCCATTGGCGTCGAGAACAATCGGCGCGCCTGCCTGCTTTACTTGAGCCAGGTCGAGCGTCACATCAAGGTGATTAATGTACCGATCCCCGTAGCCGACGAGGCTGTAGGCCAGGTATGCCTGCTCACCTGGCACGCCGCTGGCAAGTGAGAAGACCGCAACCTCGCCGGCAATCAGTGGTTGGGGATCGACCGACAGATACAGACAATCGTCCGTAATGACCAGACCGCCTTCATCTTCCCATCCCCCAAACACCTGGTAGTCGCTGTTCTCGCAGAACAGTGAGTCCTGCAGATGCACGATGGCATTGAAACCGGTCCCGAGCCCGCCGCCCTCGCCGGCGGATCGGTTCTTCTCAAACATACAGTTTGTGATCCACGAGCCGGTCCCATAGTCAGTGTAGATGGCACCACCCATCCCGGTCGTTGACACGTTGTGTGCAAACGTGCAACTGTCATACGAGGCCTGCTCAGCATAGTCGCTGTATATTGCGCCCCCATCCCCACCTGCCGTATTATTGGTGAACATGCAGTCTGCAGCATTAACGGCGCCCCCCTGCATTTCAATGTGGATGCTCCCGCCGCTACCATCTGCCCTGTTGTCTGACAGAGTCGAGTTGCTGAGCGCGACCGTTGACATCGAGGACACAGCAATAGCCCCACCATCGTCTCCACACTGGTTCCGCACGAAGTCTGATGCTGTAATACTCCCCACACTCACCGCAATCTTCAGCGCCGCTCCGTCCAGGCTTGCATAATTATCCTCAAAGTGGCATTGCTCAACCGTCAGTTCATCACAGTAGGTAACGTCCAGACATGTTCCGCTCCGTCCCTCGTTCTTCGTGAACCGTGATTGACTCACAAAAAGCGATGGCACACTCCTCGCGTAGATCCCCGCTCCTCGACTATCAGCCATGTTCTCATCAAAGTCGCAGTTCACAACTTCGGTGTCACCATATTCGGCGTAAATTCCACCACCGTCCCCCCGGTTTCCTGTCAGTTCACACGACGTCACCTTGAGTGACCCGGTTGACGACATGATCCCACCCCCACGATACCAAGCCGTATTCTCAGCAAAGAGGCTGTCCGTCACCTCTGCCTCGCCCGACCTGAGGTACATGCCGGCGCCGTAAAACGCCACGTTGCCAACAAACTCGCATTGCGACAGCGTATTGCTACCGCCGGCGCAATAGACACCGCCCCCGTCCTGGGCCCGGTTGCCCACACACACAACACGCTCCAGCGTCATCGTTGCGCCGCTTGCGTAGATCGCGCCTCCTCTTGATGCACAAGCGTTTTCGTCAAACAGTGTGTCGACAATTTCGACGGTCGCCCGACTGCAGGTGATTCCCCCACCCCCACCATCCGAGAGATTCCCGCTGAAGACACATCTGACAATCGATATCGTGCAGTCGCTCCCGACGTAGACACCACCGCCCCCGCTGTACGAGAAGGTCCAGTTATCGCGGAGAGAGCAATCCTCCAGTGCCAACGAACTCTGAAAATTGCAGTATACGCCGCCGCCGTCGTGTCCTGCACCACCCTGAATCGTGAAGCCTGTAATCAGCGTCCCGGCCGGCTCGCCGCCGGTGCATGTGATCACCGCACCCTCCAACTGGCCATCAATCACCGTGGCATCCAGCCCCTTCTCACTCCGGACCACGAGCCTCTTCCCGAGCAGGTCGAGGTTCTCGTAGTAAAGTCCCTCCCTCACCAGGATCTCGTCGCCATCAACAGCTGCATTGATCGCATCCTGGATGGTCGGGTATGCATCCGGGACGACAAGGGTCCCTGCGTGGCAGATGATGGACGGCAGTAGTACTGCGAAGCCCAAGACTGCGATTCGACATTGCTTGATGCATTCTGCTCGATTCATCATCACGCTACTTCCTTCTGACGCGTGTCAAGATGCATGGTGTTTTCACGATGCGTTGTCCCAAACGCGCATATGCCTGCAGATACACCGGGACCGACTTGGCATCCTCAGGGATCCTCGACGCCCACTCTGCAGAACCGCGCTCGCCAATCACTGCCCGACCGATACGTATTGCCGGTTCCGCCAATTCCACGACCATTCCGCCAAGCCGCACCATTCCTGCGGATGGCCGATAGCCGGCCAGGCTGTAATAGAGTTCTGCAGTCCCGCCGGGCGGCGCCTCGGTGATCTGAAACGTGACCTCCTCACCGGGAATGAGCGGATCGCTCTCCAGGTATGGTCCGAGCCAGTTCATCGTGTTGACAGCAACGGCGAAACCGTACCGCCCACCGATCAGCAGATCAGGCAGCCCGTCAGCATTCACATCCCCGATATCAATGCAGTTTGCTCCCCCAACGCCAGTGGACA
The DNA here is from genome assembly GCA_013112555.1 of Planctomycetota bacterium. Taxonomy (GTDB): domain Bacteria; phylum Planctomycetota; class Phycisphaerae; order Phycisphaerales; family UBA5793; genus PNC21. The sequence continues at coordinate 586,720 of JABFGK010000002.1, forward strand.
CATCGAGCGACCACTCAAAAGTGCCATGGCCGTTATTCGTGTACACCGCAATGTCACCGTGACTTTCAACATGGCCTGACAGGAGCAGATCGAGGTCGCCATCCAGATCAAGGTCAAACAACTCGACGACCCGTGCATTGGTTGATGGATACAACTGCTGCGATATCTCGAATGGGGAGTCGAGGCCGCGATACTCCATGGCCAGCACATGAGATGGGGCTCCCTCCTCCGTCTGACGCAGGGAGATGACTGCATCAATGTCACCATCGTTGTCTGTATCGCCCGCGGCAACCCGCTCAACAAGAAGTGATCCATTGCGCCCCAGGTAAAGTGAGGTTGTGGGGCCTGGTGAAAATACCCCGCGTCCATCATTCAGGTAGATGGCGATCTGGCTGTCGTTGACCTTGTATTCATTGTAGTAGCTCTGATACACATCGGCTTCGACCGTCAGAAGATCCATGTCGCCGTCCTGATCAAAGTCACCGGGCGCAAAGGACGGGCAGTAGTTCCGCGTGAGTACGAGGGACGAAACCGGGGTGAGCACCCCTTGCCGATTCTGAAGGATGTGCAGGCCCCCGTAGCCGCCCGACAGCCGCCTTGTTCGTAGCACGGCCACGTCCTCGGCGCCGTCACGGTCCACATCAACCTTGATCGTGTCAGCCGAATAGGATGGGACCGACGCCGAAAGGGCATACGAATCCGAGAGCCTCCTCCTCTGATACAGCGTCTGCACTCGGCCGTTCCCCTCTGTCCACACGAGGTCGAAGAGGGCATTGTTGTTAACATCAAACGATATCAGGCCCAGCGGATCGTCCCCGACTCCGGTCCACAGTCCGACCTTCTGCAGCCTTCCCTGCCCCACATTCTCCAGATACGACAGCAGCCCATACTCCTGCAAAACGGCAACATCCGCCAGAGCGTCATCGCTGAGCGGTGCGATTCGAACTGACGTGACGTCTGAAATCGTCGGGTAGTACTCCTGCAGTGTGAACGACAGCTGTGCCTGAGACATCTCGCACAACATGTGCGTCCCCAGTGCAAAGGTCGTCAACGGCACAAGCGTCGATCGAAACGGGCGTGCGGTCGCTGTATTCTGGGGCATATCGTGCACTCACTCTCTTCTCAGCAATACGACGTCTCCATGCAGGCAGCGATGTCGATTCGCTCAGTCACCGACAGCGGCTATATTAAATCGTGACTTGACAATCTGTGGGCCGGGCCCCGAACGTCGAGCGACTGCCTGCGTCACCACGGTCTTCCACGGGGACTGGGTCGGAATACGAACCTTGATCTGAGCAATGCCGCGGTGATCAGCAACAGCATGCCCGAGGACCACCGAGGTCGAAGGATCGAGGTCGAGGACAATGCCGCCCAACGCAGGGATTCCCCGGGAGTATCCGGAGGTACTGGTGCTGGCAACAAACCAGACCGCATCCCCCTGTTGCAGCCCAGGCACTCGGAAGGTGGACATTTGTCCCTTGACAAGAGGAGTTTGTTTTAGCACGAGCATCGGTGCAGCAGTGATATTCTCCAGAACACTCACCCCTGAAGTCCCGGAGACCACCACATCATGCAGCCCATCGCCACTGACATCCGCAATCACAAGTGACGCGGGGGAATCGAGGCCGACAGGGAAGGGGACATACTCCTGAAAGACCCACGATCCTGTGTTTTGATAGACGCTGAGTCCTCGCACACCTTCAACAATCGCAGCAATGTCAAGATCGCCGTCAGCATCAAGATCAGCGAGCGAGATGCCTTGCGCCTCATCACTCCCGAAGGTCATGGAGCCCTTCCAGACAAACCCTGCTCGCTCCTGTGAGACCAGGACAATCTGTGCTTCGTAGTCCTTCGAGTACCATCCGTAGTCGGCTATGTATGCAAGGTCGAGGTCAGAGTCGCCATCAAGATCCCCAACTGCGACGCGTTGAGGGACCCGCCGCGTCTCATCGCCGAACGGCAATGGTGATTCGAGGATCTGCTCCACCCCGCCGTGCCCATCGTTGACCAGAATTACGAGCACACTGTCCTTGGCTTCGTATGAGCCATAGTTGGTCTGAATCTCGCAATATGTCAGGGCCGTATCGAGATCCCCATCGTCGTCGAAGTCCCCGAGGCACACAGTCCGCTCTCTGTAGTCGTCGTCGGGGTAGGCGTAGGTATAGGCCTCCCGGAAGTCCCCCGGCTGTACGTTTTCGATCTGCTGTAACCCTTCGTACCCCCATACGCAGAAATCGAAATCGTGATCACCATCCATGTCACCGATTAGTAACTCATATGAAGTGGATGAGGGGAGAAACATCGAATACACGCGGCCATCTCCATATGGCCCGCTTGAATAGAGTACGTCCAGTGAATGAGACGAGTAATTCGTGCAAATCCACGCCATATCAGGATCACCATCTGAATCGATGTCTGCAATTTGAGCGTTGTATGGCGATGAACAGACAGTGGGTATGAACATACGGGAGGCGAAGTGTCCAGCCCCGTCGTTCAGCAACAGCCACTTGCCTGCATACGACACGCTGGCGGTGATGTCGAGATGCCCGTCATAAGACAGATCGACCGCACCGAGGTCATACACTCCGCTTTCAAAGTCACGGTACACCACCGGCCAGTCAAACTTGATCTTCGGCTCATTATCACCCTGGCCCATCACCGGCGTGCCGAGCCCGAAGACACAGATCGTGGCGACGGGATACGCCAACGCAGATACCGCAGAAGCGCGCGACACCCGCCGCCTGCCTCGTGGCCTGCAAACCCGCCTGCGACTACCAAATTTGGATTGAGGGCCGGATCGGGCCATATGCAAATCTCGCTTTCTCTCTGCATTTACGTGCGCACTCACGAACAACCACCTGCCCGAAACACGCAGCAGAACAGCAAAACAGGCCCGCCAGAACACGAGAATATCAGAGACTCCAGAATCTGCAAGGGCCCATTCGAGCAAAACAGCAAGATTCTCCCGCGTCCCCGTATTCCAAATCGCGTGGTCTGCAAAAAAACACAAAGCGTGCAAGACTCAATAGCCCTGCACGCTTCGTGTTATGTATGTGAACGGCTGCGGGAAACGCAAACAGGCAATGCAGCCGAGCGTATCACTCTCGCTCTATCATGACTCGATGGCCGCGGTGACCTCCGTGATCATCTTCTTGGCATCGCCGAACAGCATGAGCGTGTTGTCCATGAAGAACAACTCATTCTGCACACCGGCATACCCGGCTGCCAACGATCGCTTGCACACGACACACGTCCGGGCCTTGTCCACGTCAATGATCGGCATGCCGTAGATCGGGCTGCCCTTATCATGGCGGGCGGCCGGGTTCACGACGTCGTTGGCACCGAGAACCAATGCAAGGTCAGCGGTCTCGAGTTCCGCGTTAATCTGGTCAAGATCGAGCAGTTTGTCATACGGAATATCAACCTCAGCCAGCAGCACGTTCATGTGCCCCGGCATACGACCGGCCACCGGGTGAATGCCGAACAGAACCTCGATCTCCTTGCCCTCGAGTTTGTTGAACATGTCACGAACCGCATACTGCGCCTGGGCGACGGCCATGCCGTACCCGGGCACGATGACGACCTTGGCCGAATCCTCGAGGATCATGGCCATCTCTTCGGGATCGACGCTGCGCACGGTCTTGTCGCCTCCCGCATCCCGGCCGGCCGTGCCGGTCGAGTCATCGGTCCCGACACCGGCAAACAGCACGTTCGCCAGCGACCGGTTCATGGCCTTGCACATGATGTACGTCAGGATCAAGCCGGAGGCACCGACCAATGCACCGGACACCATGAGCGCCTTGTTCGGCTCGGGCAGAATAAACCCGGTCATAGCCGCAGCCAGACCCGAATAACTGTTGAGCAGACAGATGCCGACCGGCATGTCGGCCCCGCCGATCGGGACGAGCAACGTAATACCGAGGATGAAACTGATCACCCACAGGCCTACCACAACCCACCACAACGCCGGGTTGATGGCCAGTGTCACGCAACCTGCCAGGCACAACGCCACGCCAAGCACATTCAGCGGCAGTTGCATCGGCCACATCATGGGTCGACCGGGAAGGATGCCCTGCAGTTTACCGGCAGCAATCAGACTGCCAATAAACGTCACCCCGCCGATCAGAATACCCAATCCCATCGTCAGTCCCTGATCCGGGGTGATGGTGGTCAGCAGGTCCGCTTTGGCCAGGCGCATGTACTCGCTCGTGACCACGAGGATGGAAGCAATACCGCCAAAGCCGTTGAACAGCCCCACCATCTGCGGCATGCCGGTCATCTGCACCCGGATTGAGAACGTCGCCCCGATGGCACTTCCGATCACCATGGCTGCGATGATCCAGGTGAAACTCATCACCTCCTGCGTGTACAGCGTCACCACAATCGCAATGAGCATGCCGATGGCTGCGATCCCGTTGCCGGATCGAGCCGTTCTCGGCGACCCGAGCCGTTTGATGCCGTACGCAAACAGGAGCGCTGCCACCAGGTATGCAATATCCTGGGTATAGGTGACCCAGGCAGGGTAGTGCCCATGCGAACTGGCCGCCTCAGCGAGACCGCTTGCCATAGCGCCTGCATCGCCCGGTAGTGTTGCAAGAAGATAACTGAACATATCTCTATAACCTTTTTGTATAGGTCCGTCTGTGTCAGGGTCTGCCGCTGCGACAGGTCACAGCAGCGCCTCACGCTCCAGGTCGCGCTAGTGCTTGCGGAACATCTTGAGCATCCGGTCGGTCACCATGAACCCGCCGACCACATTGATCATGGCGAAGATGATGGCCACGCTCCCGATAATGGGAGCCCAGGCACCGAACGTCTCGCTCTGAGCGCAAATGAGCGCCCCGACGATCGTGATGCCTGAAATCGCGTTCGATCCGCTCATCAGCGGGGTGTGCAGCGTCGCCGGCACTTTTGTGATCAACTCGAAGCCGAGGAAAATCGCAAGCACAAAGACAAAAATACTCGCAATGAGCATCTTCACCTTGAGGCTCCCGCTGCTGGCAGCGTGTTCCTGGAGCAGGACGAGAGACGGCGTAAGCCCGGTCAGCAGTCCGGTGATCATGCTGACGCTCCTTCCTTGTTAAGGACTTCCTTGAGCGGATCCCAGCGGACCTCGCCCTCGTGGACGACGGTCATCGTTCCGATCACGTCATCCTCAAAGTTCAGATTGAAATTCTTCTCTTTATCAACCATCCAGCTCAGAAGCGTCTGGATGATCTTGGCATACGTCTGGCTCGCATGGAACGGCATCGTCGCCGGTAGATTCGTCGGGCCGACAATCGAGATATTGTGCTTCTTGACCGTCTTGCCCGGCTCCGTCAGCGTGCAGTTGCCGCCGGTCGCGGCTGCCATATCGACGATGACCGAACCCGGCTTCATCCCCTTGACCTGATCCTCATCAACGAGTTTCGGGGCCGGCCGACCTGGAATCGCAGCCGTCGTGATCACCACGTCGGCCTCGGCAATAACCTTCGACATTGCCTGACGCTGCTTCTCCTGCTCTTCAGCAGTTTGCTCGCGAGCATACCCGCCTTCACCCTCAGCAGTGCCAAGGTCGAACTCGACAAAGGTCGCCCCGAGCGATTCGACCTGCTCCTTGACCGCCGGCCGAACGTCGTAGGCCTCGACCTTGGCGCCGAGACGCTTGGCCGTTGCAATCGCCTGCAGGCCCGCCACGCCCGCACCGAGGATAAACACACGGGCCGGCTGAAGGGTGCCGGCTGCCGTCATCATCAACGGGAAGACCTTGACGGACTCGGCGGCCCCGAGCAGCACCGACTTGTACCCAGCCAGGTTGCCCATCGCCGACAAGGCATCGACCGACTGGGCACGGCTCGTACGCGGCACGGCCTCGAGGGCCATCACCGTCACCTTCTGCTCCTGACAGGCAGCCATCAGGTCCGGGTTCTGGACTGCCCAAAGCTGCCCGAGCAGGATCGCCCCCTGCTTCATCTTCCGGACGTTGTCAATCGACGGCGGATTGAGCACGGCCACGATGTCCGACTTCGACCAGATGGGGTTCGCATCGGCTTCCACCGCTGCCCCATGCTCCGTGTAGTTCTGGTCGGTGTACCCGGCCGGAAGTCCGGCACCGGATTCGATGACCACCGAGTACCCGAGTTTGTCCAGACGCTTGAGAACATCAGGCGTCAGGGCCACACGAGTTTCCTGCTCATTCGTTTCGTTGAGAATGCCAAGTTGTGTCACGATTCGATCCATCCTCTGCTGGGGTTCTGGATATCGCTGCAGGGTCTGCTGGGTTGGGGTCCGGCACCACGCATGGGTGCCTGTGGCGGGCATGGCCCCGACCGTCGAGCCGGGCCGCCCTTCATCAAACCACGTGGACGATGAAGAACGACCAGGCTGAGTTCTCGATCACAATGACGCTCAAAGCGCCCCCGCCGGGACGCGGATTGTACCCAACCGCCACCATATGGCAGACAAAAGCGGACCGCGCGCGTAAGAATACGGGGGAACCCGGACTCCGCAGCAGTCCGAAAAACAATTGATCCACGCGAAAACCCGAAAAACAACGATTCCTGTGAGTCGTTGTCCGTACACTATGGAGTGTCGATCCGACACCGGGAATGCACTGGGATTCGGCCGGCCTGCCCCGCCAGCCTCCGTTTCCGTCTGCCGGGGAGCCCCAAAGAGACGCGTGACGGCCGACAGGGAGTTGTAAAATGCAAAAGATGTCAGGTTTATTGTCAACCTTCGCGGACGCCGGGCACTCGCCGTGCCCGACCGGCCGACTGCGCACCCGCTCCCAGGGCCTGGGAAACGCGTTGGCAGCACCCGTTGCCGCACTGGCCATTCTCATGCCGGCCATCGTCGGGATACCGGGGTGCGCCGACCCATCTTCCAACTACGCCACCATCGATTATGTGGTCGAGGAATCGGGGCCCGGGACTCCGCTGGTTGATCCCGGCTCGGTCATCAACGTGTCCAATAAGCTCGGGTTTGCCGTCAGCCTCAATCAGGTCAACCGCTCACTCATCGAGTACTCCGAAACGGTGCCACCGACCGTCATGCGCGGCAAACAAACGTTCACATCCATGAACTACGTCAAGTCAAAGGCACTCCGGCTGGCAACCATCCAGCAGCCGGTCGGGTCCAAAATCGTACAGGTTGATGTCGGCCTGCAAGGGGAGTTGCCCCTCAAATCCATGCAGAGCTCTGCGGCTGCGGAATGGAACCCGGCACCGATCCTGCACGATAACCTGGGAGATATCTACCACCCGATTGGGTATATCCAGAAGACCGAAAGCGGCAAGAACAAAACGACGCTCTCCGTTGATCCGGGCTTCCCGATCAAAGACCTGCGACAACTGCCGGTCCTGAGCCGTTCGCGACCCGAGACCCTGCAACTGATCTTCCGCGTCAACGAAGGGGTGACATTGACCGGATACAGTTACGCCGGCAAGGAACTGCGCACCTTTAATGTCGAAGTTCGGTGACCGCACCACCCGGAGCGTCACTGCCCAGGCGACGTGCAGCAACTCCGACTCTGTTTCATATCAGCGAGGATCAACGCGTGTTGGCAGACACACGATGCCATGCAATCCGGATGAGCATTGCTTCCGCCATCGTGTGGATGGCCGCCGCCGGGCTTCTTGTCTCAGCCGGATGCAAAGATGCATCAGACGAAAACAACGGGGCACCATCCGACCCGACGCAACCGACGACCCCGCCCAAACCGCTCAACAACGCCGGCGACATTATCACCGTGTCCACGCGACTCGGGTTTTCATTCAGCCCGAGTGATGCGGACCCTTCACGCCTCGATTTGAGCGAGGCCCAGCCGCCGAAGGTGGTTCGAGGGCGACAGGTATTTACATCACTCGGCACCACAACTCGATGGCGCGTTGAACATCTGGCTGAGCCGGACGATGTTCGTATCGTGCAGGTTGATGTCAGTCTGACGAGTGATCTTGCATTGAAATCTGCTTCGTCTTCGGACGCAGACGGTCCCCAGGCCGGCCCGACGCTTCATGATTCGCTCGGAAATTACTATGAACCGGTCGGGTATGTCTATCGCGACTTCACCGTCGGGAAGAAGATCACGCTTCTCTATGAACCGGGTCGACCGTTGCGAGACCTGAAGGATTTTCCCAGCGTGAGCAGTTCAAAGTCCGAAGTATTGACCCTGCTGTTCAAGGTGAATCGCGGCGTGACATTAACATCATACAGCTACACCGGCCAGGGCGTGCGGACGTTCAGCATTGACGTGCCGTAGCAAGCGCCGACCAGACCCAGGCGCCTTCGCGCTCGTGGGATTGGATGTAGTCATAGGTCCGCTCCTGATGCTTGCGATCATTGATGGGCTTGAATGATCCTCCTCGTGCCCATACCGCGCCCGGGAGCCGGTCCCGGACTGCATACGACGCTGCTTGCTTGGCACTACCCACGACCTGTGAAGCGCGTCTAGCGTCCTGTGGCAATTCTGCCAGTATGTGTGCATGCATCCCTGACACTGAAAGTGCCAGAACCCGGGAATCCTGCCTGCGCAAACTCTCAATGATGCTCCGTCCGATCTCTCGACGGAGACTCCCGGGTATAACGATTGGTGGGCCGCTTCGTTCTTGCATGTAGCGCCTGAGCCCTGCATGTTCCGCGTCCGGAGGTGGACGATGATAGTCCCCGGAAGAGTGAATCCGGTGGTTTCGACTTCTGAATCCTCGGCGATCACCATGCAACCACGAACTGCGTGTGGATATGACTACGTGCCGCCACATCATGCCCGGGCGTGGCATCTGAGAACCCTCCACGCAATATACATCCGGCCCAGCCGATTGCGATTCCATCATCGCAATCGCCTGAACCGGCTTGTACTGCCATCATACATGTCTGAAACAAGCCGAGTGGGGTTCGATTCTCCCAAATCGAAGCCCGCTCGGATTTCACTCACACCCCCTATCCCCCGACACGCTCGCGCAGATACTCACTCACCTTCTCAATATTAACCCGCTCCTGCGACAACGTATCCCGATCGCGCACCGTCACCGTTTGATCCGACAACGTATCACTGTCAACCGTAAAGCAATACGGCGTACCTGCCTCATCCATCCGGGCATACCGCTTGCCAATATTCTGCTTCACATCAAACTGCACCACAAACTCTCGCCGAATGTCCTTGTACAACTTCTCAGCGACCTCCGGCATCCCATCCTTATTAACCAATGGGAAGATCGCAGCCTTGATCGGTGCCATCCGCGGGTGAAACTTCATATACACCTTGCTCGGCCGATCCGGGTCCGGCGTGTATGCCTCACACAACACTGCCAGCGTCCCGCGGTCAGCCCCGCCCGACGGCTCAATGACATGCGGGAAATACCGATCGTTGTTTGCCTGATCGAAGTACCGCATCTTGTCACCCTTGCCGCATTGCGCTGCATGGGCTTTCAAATCAAAGTCCGCCCGATGCGCCACGCCTTCCAACTCGCCGAACCCGGGGGCCGTGAATGGAAACCGATACTCAATATCAGACGTCCCGGCCCCTTCCTGGGCATAGTGGGCTAACTCATCTTTATCATGCTCGCGCAACTGCAGATTGTTGCCGGCCAACCCGATCGCCTGCCACCACGCATACCGGCTGTCACGCCAATACCTGTACCACTGCTCTGCCTCATCCGGATGAATGAAGAACTCAATCTCCATCTGCTCAAACTCACGCGAACGGAACGTGAAGTTCCGCGGCGTGACTTCATTACGAAACGCCTTGCCGATCTGCGCAATCCCGAACGGGACACGCACCCGCGACGTATCCACCACGTTCCAGAACTGCGTGAAGATCCCCTGGGCAGTCTCAGGCCTCAGATACGTCTTGGCATCCTCATCGCGGATCGCACCGCAGTACGTCTCGAACATGAGGTTGAACTCACGCGGCTCGGTGAGTTTGCACGCACTGTGTTCACCGGCCTTCTTGCTTGGCTTCAACGGGCACTCAAGATCGGCCAGATGATCCGCCCGGAACCGTGCCTTGCACTCCTTGCAATCCACCATCGGATCGTTGAAGCCGCCGACGTGTCCCGATGCCTCCCACACCGTCGGGTTCATGATGATGGTGCAGTCCACCGGCACGATCGACAGCGGGTGGCCGTCCGGCCCATCCGGGGGGCACGTCACGATGTCCTGCCACCAGGCGTTCTTCAGGTTCCGCTTCAACTCTGCCCCGAGCGGCCCGTAATCCCAGAAGCCGTTGATCCCGCCGTATATCTCGGAGGATTGCCAGATGAAGCCGCGACGTCGGCACAGGGCAACGATGTCGTCCATCGACTTCGTGGAGTTCGAGGGTGCATTCTGTTCGGTCTGGGTGCTCATCGCTGGTTCTCACGATCTCTGGTAAGGGTCAACGCGAAACGTGGTCGGATGGTAGCGGCAGGGCGTGACCGAGCCATGCCCGTCCCGACGGCCAAACCCTGGTGGTTGTATCGGCTTGTGGGCCGGTTTGCTTGCCACTGGGCCGGCATGCGCTACCCTCCAGCGCATATCGAGCGGGGTGCTGCGCTGTACTTGCAGCCCTGCATCAAAACAATCCGTGGTATTTGCGCGCCATGACTCTGCGTATTTCATTGCTGCGCAAGCACTTACACTCCAACCGGGAATCTGGCAATGACGACCGAAACGACTGCTCCGGAACTGACTTTGGGCGACGTGACTATCGAGGACATCGGGCCGGCCCTCAAGAAAGTGTCCGTAGAGATCCCTGCATCAGCGATTGACGAGAAGATTCAATCCTCTTACACACTCTTGCAGGCGAATGCGGCACTGCCCGGGTTCCGGAAGGGCAAGGCCCCCCGGAAACTGCTCGAGCGCAAGTTCGGGTCCTCGCTGCGGGACGAAGCAAAATCGGAACTCCTCCGCGATTCATACCGCAAGGCCGTCGAAGACAACAGCCTGCGCGTCCTCGGCGAGCCGCAGATGGAGGGGCTCGAGGATCTCGTGCTCGAACCGGGACAGGGCCTGTCCTATTCGTTCGAGGTCGAGGTCGTCCCCGACTTCAACCTGCCGAATCTCGAAGGCATCGAGATCACCAAACCCGTTCTGGAAACCACGGACGAACTGATCGATGCCGAACTGCACGACATGCAGCGACGCATGGGCGACATCAATGAGGTCGACGGCACTGCCGACCCCGGCGACTACTTCATCGGCACTGCCCGCATCCTGGACGAGGGTGGCGAGGAAGTCGGCAAGATGCCCGACACCGTCACCCGCCTGCCGCTCGAGGAAACGACCGGAGAGGCCCCCGACAACCCGAACGCCGGCGTCATTGCAGGAATGCAGATCGATGATGTGAAGACGCTGCTCGCAGGCAAGCAGGCCGGCGATGTCGTCGAGTTTGAAACGACCGGGCCCGAACAGTACGAAATCGAGGAAGTCCGCGGCAAGAAGGTCAAAGTCGAGTTCACCATCAACGGCGTCCGCCGACTCATCCCGGCCGAACTTGATCGCATCGTGGCACAGTTCGGCATGGAGAACGACGAGCAACTTCGGCAGCAGGTTGAGATGGCCCTGAATGCACGGATCGATTCCGAACAGCGCGATGTCATGCGTCGCCAGTTGATCCGCTACCTGCTGGACAATGCTGAAATCGACCTGCCGGAGCGCGCTTCAGCCCGCCAGGCATCCAGGAATCTGCAGCGCGTCAGGCTCCAACTGATGGAGCAGGGTGCCACCGCCTACGAGATCGAGGAACAACTCGCCGAGTTACGCAACTCGTCGCACGAGTCAGCCCAGCGTGACATGAAGATCATGTTCATGCTCGAACGGCTGGCCGAGGAATACGACATCTCCGTCGAGGACGGCGAGATCAATGCCCGCCTGATTCGGATCGCACGACAGCAGGGCGTGACCCCCGATCAGTTGCAGCAGCAGTTGATCAAGAGCGGCGAGGCCCCGTTGCTCGTCATGCAGATCAAGCACGAGAAGACCTCCGACTACATCGTGAGCAACTTCACCAACGTCGTCGAGAAGTCGGCTGAGGAATGGAACCGCGAGCAGCGCGAGATGGATGAACAAAAGGCCGCCGACGCTGCGACGGCCGACACCGAGTCGAAGCCGACCTCCAAGAAGAAGACCAAGAAGAAGACCACCTCCAAGAAGAAGACGACGACCAAGAAGAAGACGGCCAAGAAAGATGAGTCGTAACGACCCGGCACGAACCGCATCGTCTGCGCGGTAATTCGTGAGTGAGGCTGCCCCGATAGTCCTACTCATTCGTCCAGTTCCGTCCGGCTGATCATGAAGCAGGTGTCGCACTGATCCTCCCTCGATGGGCGATGTTTGCATCTGTTTTTCCAGTGGTTTTCAAGCACGAATCAACTGATTGGCGTGCATAGGGCATTCCCCTAAGGTGCTGCGATTGACCGAGAATGCGGTCTTTCTCCCGGTTGTCCATTGCGCACAACGCCCGATAGAACCAGGTCAGATAACACGTCGAGGCCGGGGCTGCCCCGTGTGTTCGGGCAGGCACCCGACCGATCGTTCCGATGCACCCATTGAACAGGCTGACCGGGGTCAGGCAGACTATTGAATTGTGCTCTGGAGTGAATGAGGCCGCGCTACGGCACGATAACAAAAGACACGCGCCGTACTTTATGAGTGTTGAGATCGAGCAGAAGCGCCGAAGCCGTGGGGGTCTCGGCGTCATAGGCCACCGTACCGAAAACAGCCACCGTCCAGCCGTGAACATTCGTTGTTCCATGATCACACCGGCATCGGGGACGGAGACAAGACAAAGAGACGACGAGGAGATTCCGCATGTCACAGGTTACCGAATCGAGCGATATTCAATCCGTGTTGCAGGAGACGCGCGTCTTCGCACCCCCGGCCGAGTTCGTTCCCAATGCCCACATCAAGTCGCTTGATGAATATAAGGCCATGTGGAAACGATCCGTGGATGACCCCGACGGGTTCTGGGGCGAGATCGCGAGCGAACTGCACTGGTTCAAGCCCTGGACCAAAGTCTGCGAATGGAATCTCCCGGACGCACAATGGTTCGTCGGCGGGCAGACCAACGTCTGTTACAACTGCATCGATCGCCAGATCGACGGCGGCTATGGCGACCAGTTGGCCATCCTCTGGGAAGGCGAGCCGATGCCAAACGGCCAGCCTGAAGTCCGCCGGTACACCTACAACGACCTCAAGGTCGAAGTCTGCCGCATGGCCAACGTACTCAAGTCACTCGGCGTCAAGAAGGGCGACCGGGTCACCATCTACCTCGGCATGGTGCCCGAGTTGGCCATTGCCATGCTCGCCTGTGCACGAATCGGGGCCCCCCACTCAATCATCTTCGGCGGCTTCTCAGCGACGGCCATTGCAGACCGCGTCACCGATGCCCAATCAGGCGTCATCATCACCGGCGACGGTGCCTGGCGCCGCGGAAAGGTCGTCCCGCTCAAGGACAATGTCGATGAAGCCTGCAATATGACCAAAGGCATCGTCGAAAACGTCATCGTCCTGAAGCGCTGTGAAAACGACTGTCAGATGGTGGACGGGCGCGACCACTGGTGGCATGAACTGACCGCCAATGTCTCAGACGATTGCCCGGCCGAACCGATGGACTCCGAAGACCTGCTGTTCCTCCTGTATACCTCCGGCACAACCGGCAAGCCGAAGGGCATCATGCACACGACCGGCGGCTACGGCGTGTACACCTATCTGACCTCGAAGTACATCTTCAATCTCAAGCCTGACTGCAACCAACTGTACTGGTGCACCGCCGATATCGGCTGGGTCACCGGGCACTCATACATTGTCTACGGCATCCTGCCCAACCGCGTCCCGACACTGATGTTCGAAGGCGCCCCGAACTTCCCGGCCGAGGATCGCTTCTGGGACATCGTCGAACGCCACAAGGTCACTCAGTTCTACACGGCCCCGACGGCCATCCGAGCCTTCATGAAGTGGGGTGACGACCATGTCAGCAAGCACGACCTGTCAAGCCTCCAGGTGCTCGGGACCGTCGGCGAGCCGATCAATCCGGAAGCCTGGTTCTGGTATCACACCAAGATCGGCGGCGAGCAATGCCCCATCGTCGATACCTGGTGGCAGACCGAGACCGGCGGCGTGCTGATCACACCGTTGCCCGGCGCAACCCCGACAAAGCCCGGCTCCTGCACCCTGCCGTTCTTCGGTATCGATGTCGCCATCGTCGATGATGACGGCAACGAACGCGATCCGAATGTCGGCGGCCTGCTGGCAGTCCGCAAACCCTGGCCTGCCATGCTGCGCGGCATCTACGGCGATCGCGAACGCTTCATCGAGACGTACTTCTCCCGCATCAAGGGCATGTACTTCTCCGGCGACGGGGCCCGGTGCGATCCGGATGGCTACTTCTGGATCATGGGACGCGTGGACGACGTCATCAATGTCTCCGGTCACCGACTCGGGACCATGGAAGTCGAATCGGCACTCGTGTCGCATCAGACGGTGGCCGAGGCCGCTGTGGTCGGCATGCCCCATGAAATCAAGGGCACAGGCATTGCAGCCTTCGTCACGCTCAAGGCCGGCGTCAAGCCGACGGAGGAACTCAAGAAAGAGTTGCTCAAGCACGTGACCTCCGAAATCGGGGCCATTGCCCGACCGGACCAACTACGCTTCACCGACGCACTGCCTAAGACACGCTCCGGCAAGATCATGCGCCGACTCTTGCGCGAGATCGCGTCCGGCCAGACGCCGCAAGGCGACACGACGACGCTCGAGGATTTCACGGTGTTGGCGAAATTGCGTGAAACAAACGAGAGCTGATACACATATATGCTTGCACTGCGCACCTCGTGCATTGCATAGAGAAAAAGCGGGCGCTTCTTTGTTTCCCTCTGGTTGCCTCGATGCAGTCAGGTATGCGGGGTAATACACTGAAGCGCCCGCTTTAGTTTTCATCACTGGCGGCTTGTGACATAACTCACGCTCCGGCCAGTCGTTGAGTGAACGTCGACGACCGACACACAAGCACACCTCGCATCACCTGCAGGGATGAAACGTAGAAGTTATTATTCATTACATGTAATGTCAAGTGGCAACAGACACAGCTGAAGTACAACCCCCTCACCTTCCCCCAGCCTGTCTCCGCCTTACCCGAATCGTGCCGCGATCGGCATACGCCAGCCGGAACCGAATGCCCGGCCGGTCACTTTCAGCCCCGTCGGCATTTGTCGGCGCTTGTATTCGTTCCGATCAATCAGGCCACAGGCACGGCGAACCGTGTCTTCATTGAAGCCGGTCTGCTCAAGAATGACCTGAACCGACTGATGCTGCTCGACATACCTCCGAATGATCTCATCAAGAACGTCGTAGGTGGGCAATGTATCCTGGTCCGTCTGATCGGGCTTGAGTTCCGCTGAGGGCGGCTTCGTAATGGTCGATTCCGGGATCGGCGAGCAAGAAAAACCGATGTCTGCGTGATTCCGGTTCATCCATTCTGCCAGCGCGTACACGGTGGTCTTGGGTACGTCACTGATCACGGCCAGCCCGCCGGCCATATCCCCATATAACGTGCAATAGCCGACGGCCAACTCGCTCTTGTTGCCGGTCGTCAGCAGCAACGCACCAACCTTGTTGGACAATGACATCACAATGTTGCCGCGCAATCGAGCCTGAATGTTCTCCTCAGCCACCCCGGGCTGTCGGCCGGTCGACTCAAACAGCGGCTGCAACATGTCGAGCATGGCCCGGTGTGCCGGCTCAATCTCCACCAGATCGAAGCGTGTGCCGAGTCGATCAGCCAGGTCACGGGCATCGTCCACCGATCCTTCCGACGAGAACCGGCTGGGCATCCCGACCCCCCAGACGTGATCCCCTCCCAGGGCAGCGACTGCAATCGCAGCCACCACGGCCGAGTCAATCCCCCCACTCAGCGCGACAATGACATCCGAAAACCCACACTTGCTCACATAGTCGCGCACCCCGAGACGCAACGCGCCAAACAGATCCGACAGATCGTCAGTCGACCCGGCAACCGGCTCCTGACGAGCGGCCAGGTCAACGGTGAGCACGTGCTCACAGAACCCTGGGGCTGCGGCCATCAGGAGACCATTCCTCCCTGCCAACGCCATCGAGTACCCATCAAAGATCAGATCATCGTTTCCCCCGACCAGATTGCACATGACCACCGGGCACCCCGTCCGCCGTGCCACCTGCCCGAAAAGTTGCTGACGGAACGCAGGCTTGCCGACCGCAAACGGCGAAGCCGAGAGGTTGACGATGACATCAGGCTTGCCGGCCATCAGATCGGCCACCACGTCATCGTTGTACAGGCGGTGGGCAAACAGTGCCGGTTCATTCCAGAGATCCTCGCAGATCGTGACGCCAACGCGGGCTGTCGTGCAGCCTGATTCATCAGAGGCCACCGGGCATTCGACGACGAGAGGCTCGCAACCGGGGTCGAAGTAACGATCCTCATCAAACACGTCGTAAGTCGGCAGCAGGCGCTTGTCATACCAGTGCAGAAGCCGGCCGGCCCGCATGACTGCCGCCGAATTGCACAATCCGGTGCCCGGATCATCGGTGTCGCGCCGGCGGACTGCGCCTACCACGATGGTCCCGGGAAGATCTGCCGTCCGCCTGGCAATGTCGTGAACTGCCTGCTCACACAGCGTGATCAGGTGCGGCTTGAGCAACAGGTCACGCGGCGGGTAGCCCAGGACGGCCAATTCCGGAAAGAGAACCAGGTCGGCCTGGGTCTCATCGTGTACCTGCCGGGCCGCAGCGACAATCCGATCGGCATTGCCCCCGATATTGCCGACGGTCGTATTGATCTGAGCCATTGCGATTCGCATCATGTGACGATTCTAGTGTGGGCCGCCTGAGCAGGGTATCCTGTGGGCCACAGAGCACGCACTTCGACCGGGAAACCGTCGGATCAGCCGCACCAGAGGAGTCAACCCAAATGGGTACAGCATCAACGAATCGCCCAGCCATTGCCATCATCGGGTTCGGGAAGATGGTCGAACTTTTTCATCTGCCCCGCTTGCGAAAAGCAGGATGGAACGTGGCTGCAGCAGTCGATGTCACCGAATCACGCCGGGCGTGTGCCTCTCAGATGAAGGTGCCGTTCGTGTGCGGGACGGTAAAGGAACTGCTCCGGAACGGGCCGCAGGTCCAGGCTGCCCTGATTGGCACACACAGTGCCGTGCGGCGCACCGTGACGCTCCCGCTGGTGAAGCAGGGGATCCACCTGATGATCGAAAAGCCCCTCGCAGCATCGGGGCGCGAAGGCGAGGCAATCTGCCGCGATTGCGAGGCCGCCGGGGTCCTGTTGACCGTCCACCACAATCGGCGGTGGGACCCGGACTTTCTGAATGTGCGAAAAGTGGTCGCCTCCGGTTTCCTCGGAAACGTCTTCCACGTCGAGAACCGGTACTTCGCAGCCGAGTCATCGTACAAGTTCGGGGCATCAGACTACAACCCCGAGTGGCGCCTGACGGCCTCGAGTGCCGGCGGCGTCATGCTCGACTGGGGGCCGCATTACGTTGACCAGGTACTGACACTACTGTCGCCGGAAACAGCCGGCCCGGTCGTGAGCGTGTTTGCCGACGTGCGCAATGTTCGCTACGGCGATGCTGATGATCACTTCATGATCAATCTCGTGTTCGAAAACGGTGCCCGTGCACTCATCGGGAAGACGGACATCTGCCCGCTCGGGCCGGAACACAAGTGGGTGGTACTCGGCGACAAGGGGTCGCTTCTCGGCTACGAACCGGGCGACGTCAAGGCACGCAATGTCAAGGGGAAGGAACGGTCGGTGACAACCAGACCGAGAGCCGCCGATCTGCTCAAAAACTTCAGGCTGGCCGTCGAAGGAGAGAAGGATCTGCTCGTCACCGGGCGCGAGTCATTGCGCACCGTCAAAGTGTTCGATGCAGCCTTCAAGAGTGCCAAAACCCGCAAGAGCGTCAGCGTCAACATCTGATTTTGCTGATCCCCTCCGCTGCGCGCCTCAGAAAGCCCCGTGATGTACGAGTCTTCGAGTGCATCGCGGGGTCCAGTGTCCGCTACGCCACGCGCACGCGCGGATGCGGCTGCTGTGTCTGCGGCAGGGCGCTGGAGATCTCGTGCTGAGCGGCGCTGACCCCCCCCGCTGCCGATCGCTGCATCACCTGATCCTCATACGCCGACGTCTCCATCTCAGGCAACAGCCGATGAATGGCAGTCAGAATCGTCCCGGCCCGGTCCGTCAGACATGATTCGAGCAACGTGGCCACCATGTCCGCAATACGCTCGGGACACGGCGGCTCGGCCTGCCAGCGGCGAATGGCCGGGTGGGCCGTCGGTATTAACTGTTCCGATTCGTACACGAGTTGCTCGTGCAACTTCTCGCCCGGGCGAATCCCCGTAATCACAATCGGCATGACCTCAGCGTGGCCGGCACCAGCGCGGTCGGCCGATGACGACTCAATGACCTGCGGCTCCAACCCATGCGCTTCAATAAACCGCTTGGCAAGATCTAAAATGGCTACCGGCTGCCCCATGTCGAGTTGATACAACTCCGCCTCATCGCCGGGCACCCCGTCGGTCAACGATGCTGCCTGCAACACAAGCGAAGCCGCCTCGGGAATCGTCATGAAATATCGCGTCATGCGCTCATCAGTCACCGTCAACGGCCCACCGTCTCGGAGTTGCGCTGCCCAGATCGGCAACACGGAACCGTTGGACCCGAGCACGTTCCCGAAGCGTACCATGTTGAATCGGGCTTCACAGATCGAGTTCATGTGCTGGACGTACAACTCGGCCAGCCGCTTGGTCGCCCCCATGATCGAACTCGGATTGACGGCCTTGTCCGTTGAGATCATGACAAACCGCTCGCAGGCCGTCTGGGCTGCAGCATCAACAATCGCCATCGTGCCGAAGAAGTTATTCCGCACCGCTTCACGCGGGTGATCCTCCAGCATCGGCACATGCTTGTGCGCAGCCGTATGGAACACGATGTCCGGCCGGGCGGCCTCGCAGTACGCCAGCGTCTTGTCGGCATTGGCCACATCATGCAGCCAGACCCCTCGGCGTATACCGGGGTAGCGGCGGGCTATCCGTCGATCAATTTCAAACAATGCGTTCTCTGCCCGCTCCATCAGGAACATCTCGGCCGGGCCATACGACGCCACCTGCATCGCCATCTCCGAACCGATCGAGCCGCCGGCACCGGTGATCAGCACCTTGCGACCGGCGATCGCCTGCCGGATCGAATCTTCGTCAATCGGGTGTGACGGCCGGCCGATGAGATCGACCGGGCTCACCTCAAACAGCGTGCGCGGCCCGATCCCGTCAAGGTGATCCTGCAACGTGGCAATGAACCGTTCAGGCACCCCGATCCGGCGCAGCGTCGTGCGGATATGCGTGATCGCATCGCTCAACACAGACGGCATGGTGACGATCGCATAGTCGATCGTGCGCGCATCAATCAGCGTGCACAGGTCGTCGGCCGTGCCAAGCACCGTCAGACCGAGTTCCTCGAATGGTTCGTGATTGTCAGCAATGGCGTCCTGCCGATGGAGGAAGACGCCGTTGATACACGGGGGGTCATCAAGCACCTGCAACTGCCGACACAGTTGGGCCGCTGCCTGGGCCGTCCCGATGACAATGCACCGGCCTCGATCACGAACACGATGGCGAGAAAGGGATCGCTTTTGAGTCATGACACAGGACATATCGGCACTTTTCAGGGGCTCCTGCGACATAATCCCGGACCTTGCAAGGTATCGGGCGTTACCGGCATTTCCGACAAGCAGTCACTGTTCCTGCACTCGCAGGCAGGCATACATCCACCAATCTCGATACACTTGCCGTAAGCAGCCCCCACTTTTCGCCTTTGGATACCCTGCCATGTCTGACACCGCTTGCATTCAAGAGTTGAGACCTCGCGTAAACACTTATCTGGAAGCATGTTGCAAACGGCACAGCCAGGCCGGTGCCAGCGGCCTGCTCGGTGAAGCCATGCAATACTGCCTGCTGGGCGGCGGCAAGCGGATCAGGCCGATCCTGGTCCTGGCCTGCTGCCGTACAGCGGGTGGCCAAACAGCCACACCCACCTCGCACAATAATGATGATCCCTCAGCCCTGGCGGCCGGGGCTGCATTGGAGATGATCCATACGTTCTCACTGATCCACGACGATCTGCCGGCCATGGATGATGACGACCTGCGCCGCAATCGGCCGACCTGTCACGTGAAGTTCAAGTCGGATGCCGTCGCCATCCTGGCAGGTGATGCCCTGGCCACGCTGCCATATCTCCTGATTCACCGGGAAATCCAGGACCGCACACTCGCAGGTACCCTGGTCACCGAGTTGTCCGAAGCGACCATGAAAATGATCCTCGGCCAGGTGTATGACACCGAGGGGGCGTTCCCGGCCGACGTGACCGAACCGGCTGCCCGGCTCACACTGCTGCATGAACACAAGACCGGGGCACTGATCCGCTGTGCATGCCGCATGGGGGCACTCGTTGCCGGGGCCGACCAGGACACGCTGGACGCACTGACCAGGTACGGCCAGGCCATCGGGCTGATGTTCCAGGTTGTCGATGACATCCTCGATGAAACCCAGACGACGGAGCAGATGGGCAAGCCGACACACAAGGACGCTGACAGGGACAAACTGACCTATCCGACAGTCCACGGTCTCGATGCATCCCATGCCCTGGTGACCGATCTCGAACAGCAGGCCTGCACTGCTTTGAACCACCTGCCCGCCTCCTGTGACACCAACCATCTCCTTGCACTGGCCAACTACTTCGCATCGCGTACTCGATGATCACCATGTGGAAGTACCATCTGCATTAGCCCCCCTCCCGAGGGTGGCACGGCTGGTACGAGTCGCGACAGCGACGAGGATCACCCGTGTCCTTTCTCCCCCCCTTCTCCGTCATTCCCGCGCACGCCGGAATCCCAAGCCCACGGATTCCAATCCGTGGGGTTCCCCTCTCCTCTTCGCCCGCCAGGACGGACGCGGCAGGTGGCCGGGGCTACGCACAATGCAGGGGTTCTCCCTCGCTGCGCTCGGGGTAACCCCTGCCACTCAGCCGGGGGCGCCGTGAGAGAACGGGTATGCCGAGTCGTTCCACGGCCGGCTGCGTGATGAACTGCTCAACGCTGAATGGTTCAGGGATCTGCGTGATGCGAAAGGACATACCACCCGATGGAAGAATGACTACAATCACCGTCGGCCGCACTCGTCGCTGGGCTCGCCTGCGGTCGGGGCTGCGCCCCCCTCCCTCCGGCCGACCCAGCGACAACTCACTTACCTGTTCCGACTCTCATAACGGCTGGTACATAAAATGGGGGCAGGTCAATACTACTTCTTCATCTACCGCACTCAGGACACATGCTACTATACCTACGATCATAACCGCAATAGATGCACTTACCGTGACGGCGCCTTCTAAATGCAACGATTGCTCGAACTCCCACTACTGCGCACCAAGTTATTGCACCATAGATTAGTCCGTTAATAACAGCACCGCTCCAATACACTGATGTCGGAATGAACAAGCTCCCAGAATAGCATCCGCCGTCTACCATCATCCAGCTAGGCAGTGCACTGCCGGCAACTGTGCCCCAATCTAACTCGTACAGCTTCCAAAAGACTGGATACGGATATCCACACGCATACTCGCTTTCAAACACGTTGATAAGCACATCGGACAATGGAGGTTGCTCTTTCTCTGGAGAGGGTGCTGAAGGTGTCTTAGAAGAGTAGCGTGCGATGACCCTGTCTACTTGCGACCAGGCCGGCAACTCCCCCATTGCGGGCGCAGCCAGTGGGAGTGTACTATCCATTGGTGAGCGAGGCCTTCTAGGACGCGTCCATCCCAGTGCTCCTCCTTCCTGTATTGTGCGATGGGTATCCTCGTCAATCACCGACCAGTGTATGCAACGTACACCTGCTGTTGGAGGGCTCTCAACAAACTCGGCACATGCTGTCTCTGCAAGTCTCATACTCCCGTGTGCGAGGCCCTTCCTCAAGCCGGGAGGGTATTCACTGCCTATTCCGAGGAAGTCTCTCTGAGCAATTACCAATGCCAGCAGGCCGGATATTCCCAACCCAAGTAGCGCAAAGGAGCCAAATCGGGATAGCAATTGCAGTAGGCAGGGCAACACGAAGTGAGTAGTGCTACGGTCTGCGCGTTCAATACGCATGCCTAGAATGCGAATTATCAGGTCTGGGGCTGGCACGAGGGTATCCTCCGACTGATAGTTGCACGCTAGGGTTCATTGCTAAGCACCAGCTTTTAAGTGCGCCCCGCGAACTGTCCTCATGGTGTGTGCAACAATCTATGTTATCACTCACATGCTATAGACTCTATTGTACCTCCCTAGATACGAGCTACTCCGCCTTACTGTGCAGCCCTCATCCACTCTGCCCATCCATTCATGCCGTTCCTTCTATCGTTCGCGACAGAGCGGAGTTAGGTACCCGAGCCAACTGTGCCGCATCCACACGCTCCACATCAGCCTGATCAGCTAGAACCTATCCCTAAACCTCTCGAAGTAATAATAAGGCACAGCAGAAGTGAAGAAAGCCTGCGAACAACATGGTCGACTTCTCCCAACGAATACACAAGCGACGGAAGTGCTGGATCCAACTGATGGTCCGCTCCACCGTCCAGCGCCGATTATATCTCCGAAGCGGCCGGCCGTCCTGGGTCTTGTTCTCGGCGCGACGATTCGAGCGATGCGGCGAGATCAACTCCACTCCCTCATTCGCCAGTTGCTCATCCAGTTGATCACTGTCATACGCCTTGTCCCCGATCACGCGCTGCGGCAGCTCCTCGGTCAGCATGAAGTCGAACAGCCCCTGCACCAATCGGCTTTCATGCGGCGAAGCCGACATCGTGTCGACTGCCACCGGCAGCCCGAAGGGGATGCCGTAGGGCGAGTACTTGATCCACTCGACCATGTAGCCGCCTGAGGTCACGATGGAGGACACATCGGCCCGCCAGTTCTGGCAGTAATAGCGTACCTCGTCCAGAGCGTCTGCCTGCGAGGTCCACCCGGTGCTGGCATCTTTGTCTCGCAATATCACACTATCAATGTAACTCGAACTGCCGCGTCCGTCAAGCCCGGCATTGTGATACACGAACTGTTCCTTCGGATTCACGTCATCTTCCCGGAAGGTGGCGACGATCCGCCAGGCGTCGTCATAGGCGAAGTGGTACCACTTGTCGTTGGCATCCACGTCGCCGTCGGTGTCTTGGTGGACACTCATGATGTATCCTCTGGTGTGATAGGTGTGATCGAACAGCAGTCACCGTCCATTTTCGAATATCAGGTCGTCGATCTGCTCCAAAGGGCCGGTACGCCCCGGTGGTGCATTCCGCGCAGCATCCGGAATCAATCGGCGCATCAAGTCCAGGTCAATGACCTGACCTTGTATTATGCGCTGTTCAGTGATTGGGATGCTCGATACATAGGCTGAGTGAGAGATGATTGACGCTCCTCCGCCGGCCGGGATCCTATGCGCGGCATAGCGGCTTGCTAGCGATCATTAGTCCTGTCCAGTCATATCAAACCACAAGGGCGCTTTGAGCGAGATGTGTTTGTCTCTATTCGCCAATGACCACTGGTAACGGCAGTCGTATGACACACTCTGCCCCCCCATCCGTCATTGTCGCTGCCACATCAATCTCTGATGCCAGCTCAGCACGATTGCGGGGCAAGCGAAACAGTTCGAACATCACGATATCGTCGTTCGCGACCTTCACCAGTGGATAATCCTCAATCCACGGGTTGTCTTCCAGGCGGTTTGGTGTAACTTCGACGCCGTAATTCTCCCACAACAACCAAGGGCCGCTTGTCCTCTGAACATCCTCCTTATCATACATCGATACAATCTGACCAATGTACCAATATGCATCATCGCCGATGTGTGTCGACACTCGCAATGTCACATGATTCGAATCTTCGATGAATAGTTCACCGGCAGCAGCCACGTGAAGTAACTTCGCCGCAAGCCACGGTAGATATGGATCCGCGGGGATGCCCTCCGACTTCTTTGGCCAATCAGGGCCTTCAATAATCTCACGACGCGCCAAGCACAGATCTCTGACAGCAATACTTCTGTCAGAGCCCGTACACAAATCCTTCATGGCTGCCGCCGCCAGTTTTCCCATGTGCCGATCCTTATCGGGACGATGGTGGGCAGAATCAGCTACCACTAGTGTTGATATCAAGCACAAGGCAAGCGCAACCAAAAGGTGGCTGTAGTACTGACTCCACCGACACCCTCTGCGTTTATGTTGTATTGGTATATTCTTCCACATGACCGAGGCCCTTTCACTTGATTTGATAGACAATACGGCGCTTGGCCGCATCTTCATTACCACATAGGTGGAATTTCACCGCTACACGCATTGTCTTCTGTTCTGGGATCTGGCATGCATTCCTCCCACCAAGAAGACATTTCTGCCCTGCTCGCGTGTCTACACTCAGGGATATTGGATAGGTTGTTCACATAGGTATCTCTTGCGTCATCCACGCACTGTTCCCATGTCCTGGATTGTCGCCACGGGTGGTTTGCGTCGCAGCACGACGTATATGCTGCTGATCTAGCTTCCTTACACATCCTGTATCGGCAGTACCAGTTTGGATCATCTGGGTTGTCGTGTGTGCATGAGTCGTTGACCTTGCAGGCATCTGCTGCATGTAGCAGCTCATGTGCAAGTGATGCACAGCCTCGCCCTACGTTATAGGTAAGTCTACTGTGATTGCAATTGAAAGAGGAATTGCCTTGCTGAGTGCAGCGGATTGTGACCGGCGGACGCTGACTGTTCCTGCAGTCCCAACTGTATCGGGCAAGGGCTGCATCAAATTGTGGGTTCCCGGTACAATCAGCAACTGGATCATTTGTGCATGAGGGGTCGATAACGGGAGGAGGGGCAGGCTCGCTGTTCGGCGGAGGAACCATGAATGGGTCAAATGTACGGAAATAGAATGGGCTGTCTCCGAAAGGCTCAATGCCATGTTTGGGCTGATCGAGCGGTGCCAGCTGACACCCTCGATTTCCGCATTCCCTTTTTGAAAGACCCAACCTGTCACGAGATGTTGTGGGAGCAGAGGTCACATACTCATACACATTCATTCCATCGACGTATCCGAGCGGATCTCGTCGCGTCCATCGTCCCAGCACCGGATGCAGAACGCGGTGTCGCACATGGTACATGCTCACCACACCGTCCCATTCATAGCCTGCGTAGCCCTTGCGGTTGCCGATGGCGGTGAGATCGTTCCAGCCGCTGGTGGTTCCCTGGTAGTTGCTCTGGGCGATCGACTTGTCGGTCGAGTCCACGCTGCTACCACCGTCCAGGTCGAGGTCGCCACGCACATCATACGACGAGGCATCGATCCAGGATTGGATCTGGGCGATGTCAGTGGCGTCGCAGTCACCGTCGGAGTCGGTATCGCCTCCAGGCAGGCCGAAGGGGATGCCGTAGGGCGAGTACTTGATCCATTCGACCATATAGCCCCCTGAGGTCACGATAGCAGACACGTCGGCCCGCCACCCCCCCTCGCTGTTCTTGTTTGGACCGGACAGATGGGTGACACCCGTTCGGGGACATGGGTAACACATGATGGTACGCCGGTGGGCCGGTGAATGGCGGGCGGAGGGAGCGTCACGAGCGGAGCGAGTGACGCCAACGCAGCCGCCATTCACCTCACGCGCGTCCCGACCCCGGGCCCGCCGGACATGGCTCCACCCGTTCCATCCCGCCACGCCGGCCCGATCGACGCGTCAGACTCCGAATGTTGAGCCGGCCGA
The DNA here is from genome assembly GCA_013112555.1 of Planctomycetota bacterium. Lineage (GTDB taxonomy): Bacteria > Planctomycetota > Phycisphaerae > Phycisphaerales > UBA5793 > PNC21. The sequence goes on from JABFGK010000002.1 coordinate 612,472, forward strand.
GCCGCTCGTGGCAGAAGTACACTTCGAACCACCCGTCGCGGACCATCGCACGCAGCGCCACATACTCGCCGACGAAGGCCTTCCCAATCTTGTACTCGATCCCACCGTACGTGATCCAGCCTCCCTGGCCCACCTTGCGAACCACATCACTCGGCGAATACTCGATGGCCGGCAACCGGGATGGCATCTCACGGTCACTGCCACGATACCGGCTCACCGGCGGATGCATGTCCAATGCCTCGTGCGGCCGCTCACAGTTGTACACCGTCCGCCAGCGATCGAAGTGACGCTGCCAGTGGGCCAGGCCGGGAAGGTTCGACCCGTCATCGCCTCAGCTTTCAGCGTCCGATGAAACCGTTCATCCTTGCCCAGCGTCTGCGGGTGCACCGGGCGGCTATGTGTGACGCGAACACCCAGACGCAACAACCACGCAGTCAACTTCGTGTGCCGATGCGGCGTGTCGGAACGCCAGACCGAGCCGTTATCCATCAGCATTCGACGCGGCAGCCCGTAGTGCTGGAAGATGCCCGTCAACTCCGAACGAACCGTCGCTTCACGCTCATGCCCACAGGCGCGCAGCCCGACGACATACCGCGAGTGATCATCCAGCACCGTCAGCGGATACACTCGGCGACGATCCTCGAGAGCATCGCTCATCGCGACATGCCCTTTGAAATCCATCTGCCACAGATCGTTGGGTTGCCCATGTTCGAAGCGACGACACGGCGTGTGTTTGCTCGCTTCGGCTGGATCAATCAGCCCATGGCGACGCAGAATCCCGGTGATGGTGCTGGCGGCCGGAACCGACTCATGATGGCCCAACGCCAGCAAACGGTGACGAATCTTGCGGCCACCCCAGACCGGGTGGCGACTCCGGATGGCCAGCACCGCCGACTCCACTGACACTGGCGTCTGAGCCGGTGATCGGGTCGGCCGACGCGACCGGTCAATCAACGCCTCATCCCCCTCCCCGACGATACCGATCGAGCCACTTGTAGGCCGTCTTGCGGCTGATTCCGAACCCGCGACTGAGACGGGCGATGTTGGCCCCCTCGACGCTGGCCAGGTGTACAAACTCCTGTCGCTCCGACACGGTTGACACTTCCTTCCACGGCATGCCTGGTCTCCTCAATCGGTGAAGAAACCAGCATACGAAAAGTGTCACCCATGTCTCCGAACACCTGTTACCTATGTCCCCGGTCTATACAGTTCTGGCACAGATAGCGCCGCTCTTCGAGCGTGCCGTCGGCAACGGGGAGGAGGGCAGACGTCCACCCCGAGTTGGCGTTCTTGTCTCGCAAGATCACACTATCAATGTAACTCGATTCACCCTTGCCGTCAAGCCCCGCGTTGTGATAAACGAACTGCTCTTTCGGACTGGTGTCGTCTTCGCGGAAGGTGGCCACGATCCGCCAGTTGTCGTCGTACACAAAGTGGTACCACTTGTCATTGGCGTCCACATCGCCATCCGTGTCCGTATCTTGGTGGACGCTGATGCGGTACCCCAAGCCGTTGTACACGTACTCAGCGACCAGTGACTGATCAGAGGTGTCATTGACCTTGCGGGGCGTGGCCCCTCGATTGCCCATCCTGATGCCCATTCCCGGATCGGTGCACGGCCGTATCCTGCCTGCTTCGTGCCGGCATACCCTTCACTTGCCGATGTCCGGCCCCTATATTCCCTTGATCCACATATCCGGATCAACGGATGAAAGAGGAGATGCCCGGGTGCCAGGCCCGGCACAGTACCCGTATGGAAGGGCAGTAATGTCAACATATTTGTTTACCTCCGAATCGGTCAGCATGGGACACCCCGACAAGGTGGCCGACCAAATCTCTGATGCCGTTCTCGATGCGATGCTGAAAGAGGATGTCAACTCACGCGTCGCCTGCGAGACGCTCGTGACAACCGGCATGGCACTCGTGGCCGGCGAAGTGACTACCACGGCCTATGTCGAGATCCCCCAGCTCGTCCGCGACACCGTCCGCGAGATCGGCTACACCGACCCGAGTACAGGCTTTGCTGCCGACACCTGTGCTGTGCTCGTCACGCTGAACCAGCAATCGCCCGACATTGCCCAGGGCGTCGATACCGGCGGGGCCGGCGATCAAGGCCTCATGTTCGGCTATGCCTGCCGGGAAACCGATTCGTTCATGCCACTCCCGATTGATCTGGCCCATCGGCTGATGGAACGGCAGGCCGAGGTCCGGGAGCAAGGCCTCATCCCGAGCCTCCGACCCGACGCCAAGAGCCAGGTCACCGTCGAATACGACACGCATACGAAAACCCCGCAGCGAATCACCGCCGTCGTCCTGTCCACCCAGCACGGCCCGGAATGGTCGACCGATGCCGGCCAGAAGGAACTTAAGGCACGGGTGGAACAGCACATCATCAAGCCCGTACTCGGCCAATGGTGGAACGATGACATCACCGTCCACATGAACCCGACCGGCCGCTTTGAAATCGGCGGCCCGATGGGCGACTGCGGCCTCACCGGGCGCAAGATCATCGTCGATACCTACGGCGGGCGCGGGCGACACGGCGGCGGGGCCTTCTCCGGCAAGGATCCGTCCAAAGTTGATCGCTCAGCCACGTACATGGCCCGCTACATTGCCAAGAACATCGTGGCGGCCGGACTCGCCGACGAGTGTGAGGTTCAACTGGCCTATGCCATCGGGGTCGCCGAACCGGTCAGCGTTCTGGTCAGCACCTTTGGTACCGGCAAAGTTGATGAAGACCTGCTGGCAAAAGCGGTTCGCGAAGTGATGCCGCTGACACCGAAGGGCATCATCGACCATCTTGATCTGCTGAAACCGATCTATGCGAAAACGGCTCGACATGGGCACTTCGGCCGAACCCCCGACGCCGACGGCGGCTTTTCCTGGGAAAAGACGGATAAGACGGCACAACTGTGTGACGCGTGCAAATTTCGTCCCGAAGTCGCCGTGACGACCAAGTCCGCGGCGGCGCAGACCCCAGCGCACGTGTAAGACAACCCTGCCCGGCAGCAGGTAGATTCACCCGACGCGGATACGCAGGCACCCTGCCATCCGACGCGGCATGTCCTATGTGATGACGTTCGTCTCGCTGAGGCGGCTCGTGTCCCAGTCCGTCGCCGTCGGGCTCAGATCAAAGAGGTCATCATCATCAAGCCGTGACAGCATCCCGGTAGATCGTCTCAGGCGGCGTGTGACGACCACTCCGATCAGCGTACAGCACACCAACGAGCCGGCAAAGATGCCCATCGCCATAAGCAGCCGCTGACGTTCATCCAGCGGGATCGGGTTCGTCATGGCAGGCACGAGCACCTTCGTGATCCCGCCGTCGGTCCGGACATGCTGTGCGGCCTTCGATTGGCTGACAAACGCCTGCGTATACGTATCGAGCAGGCGCTGGGCGTACCCGTTGCCCTTGGCACTCAGTGACAGTTGCATCGTGCCGGGTTCCGGACTCGAAACGACGAGGCTCTCTTCAAGGATCGGCGTGAGTTCTTCGGGAGAGGAGACGGCATCCACGCCGCGCTGCCGAAGCCGGTCGGCCGTCGCCTTTACAATCATGCCGTCCAGCGCCAGCCGTTCGTGCACCGTCTGCCAGGCCAACTTGTCGTCGCCGCTCATCTCCGAGCCCGGCTTGGGGCTGACGGTCACCGTTGCCGTCGCTTCGTAGAGCCGCGGGGACAAAGAGCATGACCCCGAAGTAACTGCCGGCTGCCAGAATCCCGAGCGTCATCACGGCCCAGAACAGCCGCGAAGCCGCGCGCCCCGGCGCCCACTTCCGGATGAGACGCTGCTCGGCTTCCTCAAGCATTCGCTTCGCCTCCAGCACGGCCTGCCGTTCTGCTCGAACGGTGGCCAACTGGCTGCCCACCTCGGCAGATGTGACCTGTTTCCGTCGTGGATGGTCCTGATCCTGCTCATGCCCGTGCCCGTGCCCGTGCCCGTGCTCAGGATCCTGCCCCCCAGCGTGCTCGGAGACCCGGTCAAGTTGCTGCTGCAGTTCCTGCATCTTCTTCTGCTGGCCGGTGAACTGGTCGCGTGACTTCTGCAACTCGCCGCGCAGACTCTGGATGTGGTCCTTGAGCAGGCCGATGGCTTTGTCGCGCTGATCAATGTCCGACTTTGCCACGACCATGTGATCTTCAGGAATCTCGCCGTGCTGGGCGTCGCTGTCCTCGGGATGGTCACAGGATGAGGATGCCGTCGCAGCAGCCTCGGCAGCCTCACGGGCGGCGTCGAGTTCGCCCTTCAAGTGATCGATCGTCTCGCGGGCTTCATCGCACTGCCGTTCATACACGCCGCGCTCGTAGTCGCGTTTCCCCAGTTCCTCTTCGAGTTGCTGTACACGAGCGATCAGTTCCGGGTCGATCTGAGGCTCAGCCTCGGCCTCTGCGTGGGCTTGTGCCTGAGCCTGTGCCTCAGCCTGGGCGTCTTGGGCGTCCTGGACGGCTGCCTGTGCTGCCTCCACTTGATGGGCCGCCTCCTGCTCGACTTCATGGATTCGGCTCTCGGCCAGCGCGCACTGCATGTCGTGCAGATGCCGCTCGTATTCAAGTGTGATGGACAGCGAATCGGCACGCTCTGATCGTTCGTTGAGCCCGGCAATGCGATCCTGCGCATCGGCCAGCTCATCCCGATAGTGACCGATCTCAGCGGCTGCAATATCACACTGGCGTTCGTGGAGCAGGCGCTCGTAGTCGCGGCGGTCGAGTTCGTCCTCCAACTCGACGAGTCGCCGAGTGGCCTGCTCGGTCGCATCATGCACCTCACGGAGATGCTGCTCGATCAGTGCCATCGGATTCGTGGCAGCCAGCACATCGGCCGGCTCCTCACAGTCGCGCACCTCGGTGCTGCCGGCAGGCGCGTAGCCTGGTAACAGGCTGTCCTGATTCAGCCCGGCCGCCTCGCCCGACTCCCAGTCCCCTGCTGCAGGCTGTACCTCGGATGAAAAGGCATCATCGGGCCGGTCCTGCTGTGTGTGCTCGTGTTCCAGATCGTCCATATTCATGCGCGCGGCTCCTGCGACAGACGGATACTCCGACCAGACGTGTTGGATGCATCGGCGTAATCGGACCTGATCTGAACGCTGAACCGCCAAGATCAGTATCGTGTGTCAAGTTGTAACGAGCGGCTGCATCCGGCGTCAGATAACACACACGAGCGGGGTCAAACGGCCTACCATCTCAACGCCAACACCCCCTGTACCGAAAAGGCTCGGGAACCCCATGGATCCGTCACTTTCGACCATCGCTGATAAGGTAGAGCAAGGCATCCGGCTGACCGCCGACGACGGGATGACCCTGTTTACCTCCCCGGACCTCTGGTCAGTCTGTTCGTTGGCCGATCGGGTACGCCGACGGCTTCACGGCAACCAGGCGTACTACAACGTCAATCGGCATGTGAACTACACGAATGTCTGTGCGCTGTCCTGCTCATTCTGTGCGTTTTATCGGAAGTCCGATGACGACGGGGCCTACGAGTTCTCCGTCCGGCAGGTCGCCGATCAGGCAGCCGAGGCACAAGCCGCCGGGGCAACCGAGATTCACATCGTCGGCGGCCTGCACCCGTACCTGCCCTTTGCCTATTACCTCGATATGCTCCGGGCGATTCGAGAGGCAGCCCCTCGCCTGCATATCAAGGCGTTTACAGCCGTCGAGATCGTCCATCTGGCCCGGATTGACAAACGACCCAAAGAACTCGAGCAAATCCTGTCCGATCTGAAGGATGCCGGGCTCGGCTCACTCCCCGGAGGCGGGGCCGAGGTCTTTGACGACCGCGTCCATGACGAAGCGTTCAAAGGAAAAATCCGGTCGGATAAGTGGCTCGATGTCCATCGTGCTGCACACCGCATCGGGCTCAACACGAATGCAACCATTCTCTACGGCCACATCGAATCGCTGGAAGATCGCATCCACCATATGGAACTCCTGCGCCAGGCTCAGGACGAAGCACTGCACGATTGGGCACAGTCACTTCAAGGGGTGTCACAGTCTCAGGAGTATCAGGATCACGGCCGGGTCGTGCTGACCGGGCCCGATGCCATGTACGGCATCAACGGCAACGGTGCCGGAAACCGGCTGCCGCAGCCGTCCGATACGTCGGGGTACTTCCAGACGATCATCCCGCTGCCGTTCATCCCGGACGACAGTGCCTTGCAGCATCTGCCGGGCCCTGCCGGTCTCGATAACCTGCGCATGATTGCCGTCAGTCGACTCATGCTCGACAACTTGCCGCATGTCAAAGCGTTCTGGATCATGCAGACGCTGCCGCTGGCTCAGATCATGTTACAAAGCGGTGCCGATGACATGGATGGAACGGTCGTCTGGTATGACATTACAAAGGTCGGCGGGACTGATACGCACCAGGAAGTGGACGTGACGAAACTCAGGCGAACGATTGTCGAAGCCGGCTGCGTCCCGGTCGAACGCGATACGCTCTATCGACCGATCACGCGCAACGGCCCGGATTGGCACGTTGCAGCACAGCCCGATCCAACACATGCCCCCGAAGCACCCGGAAGCATTGCATCATGACAACGAATGAAGCAAACGACGGAAACGACACGCACTCACATGATGATCGCTATGACCAGGATGCCGGGGCAAACCAGCAGCAGCAGGCGACCGCCGATGCAACGCCGGCATCCGAACCACAGTTCACGTATGAACATACGACCAACCTGCCGGGGCTCATGCAATCCGTCGGCTTCAGCCTGATGATCAGCACCTATCAGATCGGCAAACTGCTGACCATCTCGAGCGTCAACAACCGCTGTAAACTCCTCATGCGGACATTCCAGCACCCGATGGGGATCGCTGTCCGACACGACCGGCTCGGCCTTGTGTGCAAGAACCAGGTGTGGCACTTCGACAACCGGCCGGACCTCTTTGATCGGGCCGGCAAGCGGGTGGAGCACGACACGTATTACGTCCCGCGCCGCTCACATGTCACCGGCGACATTGCCGGCCACGAGGCTGCCTGGGGACAGCCTGACCTGCTCCCGACCGGGAACAGTGCCCAGCAATCCGAGCCGGAACTGTGGGTTGTTAATACACGGTTCTGCTGCCTGGCCACGATGACGGACAGCCATGTGTCGTTTGTCCCGCGATGGAAACCCCCGTTCATTACCGAATACGCCCCCGAGGATCGATGCCATCTGAACGGGTTGGCAATGGATGAAAACGGCTACCCACGGTATGTGTCGGCACTCGGACATCACAACGGCGCTCAGAGCTGGCGCGACGAGAAAAAAGACGGCGGGTGCATCATGGATGTCGGGACCGGCGAGTTCGTCTGTCGCGGCCTGTGCATGCCCCACTCGCCACGACTCTATGCCGGGCGACTCTGGGTGCTTGACTCCGGCACCGGCCGCCTGCTCGTGGTCGACCCCAACACCGGCCAGACCGATGTGGTCTCCCATGTGCCCGGATTCTGCCGAGGCCTGTCGTTTATGGGAAACCTCGCATTCATCGGCCTGTCACGCGCCCGATCAACCGGGGCATTCGGCGACCTGCCGATTCTGAATGACCCGGACACACTCGTCTGTGGCGTCCATGCGATTGATATTACTACCGGCAACACCGCTGCCCGCATCGAATTGCGCACCGGCTGTGCCGAGTTGTTCGATGTAACATGCGTACCCAATGCGCGGCATGTGGGAATCGTCGGCTTCACACGCGATACGGTAGACGGCGTCTTCGTCCTGCCGCCCGAGGCACTGGCAAAGAAGCAATGACAATTGAAAAAGGCCGAGAGCCGATATTCCTGCATCGACTCCCGACCCCTTTTCGTATCCAACGCTAGATCGCGACGACGTTCGTCGTCACACAGACCGTTAAGTCAAGTGCCTGCACGACCACCTTGCCGCATGCCGCACCCGGAACGTTCGTAATCAACTCAGCCACCCCGTTCCCGTCAGCAAACTCGACCGACCCGAGCGCGGCCGTCCGATTCAGCCCCAACTGTGTCCCGGCACACGGGCCGCTCGGCACAATTACACTCCCCTCTGCATACGCATAGACGAACGCTACCTTCCCGTTGGCCGTCATCCCCTTGGCAGTCAGAACCATGCGCCCGGGGCAATCGCCCACCGCTTCGAGTGTCGGCGGAGTCGTGCCGCCGAACTGAAACTCGCCGCCTAAACAGTTCTGCGACTCCAGGCCCGGCACCGCAATGCGATCCAGCAGCACGCCGTCCTTGGACCAGTTCTCAATCGTCCCCTGTGAGGTGCGATCGTGAATCCAGAACGTGTCATCGGCCGGGTCCAGCGCGAGTGCCATGCACTGCGTATGCCCGGTATCGAATGACCGCAACTCGACGCCGTCCTTGCTGTACTCGATGATCCGCGTCTGACTCGAAAACTGTGAGACCCACAGCGAATCATTCTCAGCGTCAAACGTCAACGATCCCAGCCCATTGACCCGGAACAACTGCACCGGGTTCGTCCAATCAAGTTCAAACTGCCAGATATACCCGCTCGTGTCAATCGAGTAGTTGAACAGGCCGTCGGTTGCGCCGTCCCAGCACTTGGTGGGCCCGGCTTCGTGGAGATAGCGGGTGCCCATGTCGTTTCCGACCAAGTCATACTCCGCCCCTTCCTGCCCTTCGTCGGCCGCCATCGCTCGGACCGTGTCGAGTACCACAATCGGGTACTGATACTTGTCCGTCCCCGGCACAATCGCCCATTGCCGGACGATCTGGCCGTTCTGCACGACCGTGAACATCCCCTGGTCGCCCGACATCATGTAGTACTCACTCGTCTGAGCCGACCCGGTTGACGATACAAGTCCGGTAATCAGACACATTCCGGCAGCATACGTTAATCGATTCACGGTTTTCACTTCTCTCGCTCCTTACCTGACAGCGCCGTCACCGTTGGTAACGACTATCGGAATAGCAACAGATGGTCGGGTCGCATGCACCCCGGCGAACACCAGACCGCACTCAAGCCCCAACATACCGCACTCCACCTCGTCTGTCAATGCTGGATTCGACTCGGCTGAGGTAGTGCCACGATCTTCCTTCAAAGGGTATGAGGATGGGTGAGGGTGGAATGAGGCGCAAAAACAAACCCACGCATTCGAATGCGTGGGATTCTGTTCCAGTGACTCAACACGAGTCCCCCTGCACCACACCCCCCTCACCCACCCATCGGCCTACTCATCATCCAGATTCGATTCGAGCGTCTCTTTCCAGAACTCGAGATTCTCGAGGTAGATGCTCGTCCCTTTTGCGACACACGTGATCGGGTCGTCGGCCACCCGCACGTCCAGCCCGGTCGCGTTGGAAATCACGATGTCGATCCCACGCAGCAGCGCCCCGCCGCCGGCCAGCACGATCCCGTTGTCCACCAGGTCTGCTGCCAACTCCGGCTCAACCCGTTCCAGCGTGCTCGTTACCGTCTCGATGATCGCGTTCACCGGCTCCTGCAGCGACTCCCGGATCTCCTCGGATGACACGACCGTCTTCCTCGGCAGACCCGAAATCATGTCCCGGCCCCGAACTTCCATCGTTGATTCGTCGCCCGTCGCGGCAGCCGACCCGATCTCGATCTTGATCCGTTCCGACGTCTGCTCACCGATCATCAGGTTGTACGTCTTTTTCATGTGACTGATGATCGATTCGTCCATGTCATCGCCGGCCACCCGCACCGATTCGCAGACCGCAATATCGACCAGCGACATGATCGCGACTTCCGTGGTCCCGCCGCCGATGTCCACGATCATCGAGGCCGTCGGCTCCACGATCGGCAGCCCGGCCCCGATCCCGGCCGCCATCGGCTCCTCGACGAGATACACCCGCCGGGCACCCGCCCGGATTGCCGAGTTCAAGACAGCCTGCTTCTCGACGGCTGTGATCCCTGACGGAATCGCAATCACGACCCGAGGTCGAATGATGTGCCGGCGCCCGTTGACCTTCCGGATGAAGTAGCTGAGCATCGCTTCGGTGATCTCGAAATCGGAGATCACGCCGTCTTTCAACGGCCGAATCGCCGTGATCGAGCCGGGTGTCTTGCCCAACATCTCCTTGGCCATCCACCCGACCGCGTTCCCGTTGTTCAGTACCCGGTTCGTTCCCTTGCGAACCGCCACGACCGACGGCTCATTCAAAACGATCCCCTCGCCGCGCACACACACGAGCGTGTTGCACGTTCCGAGGTCGATTCCCATATCGACACTGAACCAGGAAAACAGTGAATCAAGAGCCAACGGCGATCCCTCTTCTCAGCGCCCGGTCACTTCCGTGTACGCGGTCCATCCACGAGGCCGCTCACGCACGGCCACTTTTGTGCTGATCCCCAAAGCCCGACAACAGGCCGAATGAGACCGGAACAAGCCGAGCCTCTGTAGAACGCTTCGGCACCCGGGCTGCCCCATCTTGACATTATACCAATCCGGCCTGCCCGATACCCAAACCGGCACCACAAGTCTTCACCAATCCCCATCCTACCCCCCGTGTATAGACCGGAGACATAGGTAACAGGTGTTCGGAGACATGGGTGACACTTTTCGTATGCTGGTTTCTTCACCGATTGAGGAGACCAGGCATGCCGTGGAAGGAAGTGTCAACCGTGTCGGAGCGACAGGAGTTTGTACACCTGGCCAGCGTCGAGGGGGCCAACATCGCCCGTCTCAGTCGCGGGTTCGGAATCAGCCGCAAGACGGCCTACAAGTGGCTCGATCGGTATCGTCGGGGAGGGGATGAGGCGTTGATTGACCGGTCGCGTCGGCCGACCCGATCACCGGCTCAGACGCCAGTGTCAGTGGAGTCGGCGGTGCTGGCCATCCGGAGTCGCCACCCGGTCTGGGGTGGCCGCAAGATTCGTCACCGTTTGCTGGCGTTGGGCCATCATGAGTCGGTTCCGGCCGCCAGCACCATCACCGGGATTCTGCGTCGCCATGGGCTGATTGATCCAGCCGAAGCGAGCAAACACACGCCGTGTCGTCGCTTCGAACATGGGCAACCCAACGATCTGTGGCAGATGGATTTCAAAGGGCATGTCGCGATGAGCGATGCTCTCGAGGATCGTCGCCGAGTGTATCCGCTGACGGTGCTGGATGATCACTCGCGGTATGTCGTCGGGCTGCGCGCCTGTGGGCATGAGCGTGAAGCGACGGTTCGTTCGGAGTTGACGGGCATCTTCCAGCACTACGGGCTGCCGCGTCGAATGCTGATGGATAACGGCTCGGTCTGGCGTTCCGACACGCCGCATCGGCACACGAAGTTGACTGCGTGGTTGTTGCGTCTGGGTGTTCGCGTCACACATAGCCGCCCGGTGCACCCGCAGACGCTGGGCAAGGATGAACGGTTTCATCGGACGCTGAAAGCTGAGGCGATGACGGGTCGAACCTTCCCGGGCCTGGCCCACTGGCAGCGTCACTTCGATCGCTGGCGGACGGTGTACAACTGTGAGCGGCCGCACGAGGCATTGGACATGCATCCGCCGGTGAGCCGGTATCGTGGCAGTGACCGTGAGATGCCATCCCGGTTGCCGGCCATCGAGTATTCGCCGAGTGATGTGGTTCGCAAGGTGGGCCAGGGAGGCTGGATCACGTACGGTGGGATCGAGTACAAGATTGGGAAGGCCTTCGTCGGCGAGTATGTGGCGCTGCGTGCGATGGTCCGCGACGGGTGGTTCGAAGTGTACTTCTGCCACGAGCGGCTCGGCCGGCTCAACATTCGGAGTCTGACGCGTCGATCGGGCCGGCGTGGCGGGATGGAACGGGTGGAGCCATGTCCGGCGGGCCCGGGGTTGGGACGCGCGTGAGGTGAATGGCGGCTGCGTTGGCGTCACTCGCTCCGCTCGTGACGCTCCCTCCGCCCGCCATTCACCGGCCCACCGGCGTACCATCATGTGTTACCCATGTCCCCGAACGGGTGTCACCCATCTGTCCGGTCCAAACACCCCGCCCCGGGGGGGTCGCCCCGTCGATGAACCACCATTTCCGGCCACTTCTGCCCTTTGCCTCCATGCCCCGTATAATCCGAGCGGCATGCGCCAACTGATTGACAGCCAATTCCATCGGGTGACCAGGCTCAGAGTGCCCAGGCCCGATCCTCTTGTCCCGGAACCACGGTATGACCAAACGAGCCGCCAAAGGCAAGTCCAAGAGACCGGCCTCCTCCAATACGAACGATGCCTCGGCCACCACCGCTGCCGCAGAGCCCGCCGCCGCTGAGCCCGCTGCTGGTGCAGAGTCGAAGCAGACACTGCCGCCGGCCACCGAACCCCGACAATGGCACCAGGTGCAGGAAGGGCGCCGCAAGAAGTCGGCCGTCCCCGAAGGCCTGTGGATGCAGTGCACAGCCTGCACCCAGATGATCTGGCGCGATCGGCTCAAGGCCAATCACCGGGTCTGCCCGGAGTGCGGCCACCACTACCGCGTCGGGGCAGCCGAGCGCATCGAGCAACTGTGCGACCCCGGATCGTTCGAGCCGGTTGATGAATCCATCACGAGCCTCAACCCGCTCAACTTCACCGATCTCAAGCCCTATCCCGCCCGCATCGAGGCCGATCGCAAGCGAACCGGCCGGCCCGAGGCCGTGCTGTCGGGCACCGGCTTCATCAAGGGTCGCCGCGTCGTGCTGGCCGTCCTCGACCTCACCTTCATGATGGGATCGATGGGGTCCGTCGTCGGCGAGAAAGTCACCCGGGCCATTGAGTCCGCACTCGAGTATGACCTGCCGCTCATCATCGTCAGTTCATCCGGCGGGGCACGAATGCAGGAGTCCGGCCTGTCGCTCATGCAAATGGCCAAGACGTCGGCAGCCCTGGCCCGTTTCGATGATGCCGGCGGCCTGTTTATCAGCGTGCTGTCCGATCCCACCACCGGCGGGGTGTCAGCCAGCTTCGCCATGCTCGGCGACGTCATCATTGCCGAACCCGGTGCCCTCATCGGCTTTGCCGGGCCGCGCGTCATCCAGCAGACCATCCGCCAGGAACTGCCCGACGGCTTCCAACGTGCCGAGTTCCTCAAGGACAAGGGCTTCATTGACCGCGTCGTCCCCCGTGGCGAACTCCGCAGCGAAATCAGCCGCATCATCGACTACTGCGGCAAGTAGTCAGTCGTGTAGGGGCACATTGCATGTGCCCCCTTCCCCCCGACCATCCCCACCAGCACCCTGTCAGGACTCGTACCTCGTCCTGACCTACGTCACTACCTCACTCATCCTCTCCGACGAGCCGCGCACGTGAGTAAGCGGGCCCCATCACCTCCGACGAGCCGCGCACGTGAGTAAGCGGGCCCCATCCTCTCCGACGAGCCGCGCACGTGAGTAAGCGGGTTCTTATCGTCCTACATTGGTCTCCACATTCAAATGAGATTACCTCTGGACAGCCACACTCATTTGTGGTACCTTGTGAAGTGGGACGGGCGTCTCGCCCGTGCCACCGACGGGAGTGGAGAAGATGGATTCCCACGTTCGCGGGAATGACGGAGTCTCGTAGTCTCGTAGCGACTGTCTTCGAAGTCAAGTGTTGTGTGTTTGATTCCATGGTTGCTGATCTCGGACGATGACGTTGAGGATGGTGAGCAGTTTGCGCATGGAGGCGACCAAGGCGACCATCTTCGGTTTGCCGGCGTCAACGAGTCGTCGATAGAACGTTCGAATGATCGGGTTATGTCGGGTGGCGACGAGGGTGGGCATGTAGAGACTGGTTCGGAGATGCGTTCGACCACCGCCGGTGGTTCGTCGGCCACGCATCTGTCCGCTGTCGTGATTGAAGGGAGCCACCCCGACGAGTTTGGCGATTTGCTGCCGGTTCAGTTGCCCGAGTTCCGGCAGTCCTGTCAGCAGAGCGGCGGTGGCCACCGGACCGATCCCGGGCACGGAACGGAGCAGGTCGGCTCGCTGTTGCAGTTCCGGCTGCTGCTGCACCACCTGTTCGATGCGGTGTTCAATCCGGCAGAGTTGACGTTCATAGGCATCGATCAGGTGCTGAATCATGGCTCGTATCTCCGGATCGTCACAGCGATCAAGCCGATTGGATTCGCGCGTCATCGCATCAAGCACTTGACGTCGCCGGGCGACCAGTGCCTGGAGTTTCAGTTGATATTCCTCGGGTAATACGGCCGATTGGAGGTCGGCCTGCTGTCCGAAGCGGGCGATGATGGTTGCATCAATGGCATCGGTCTTGGCCAGTTGATTGAGACTGATGGCATAGGCACGAATCTGTCTGGGATTCACAATGGCGACTTCGAAGCCGGCCCGGAGCAGATGATGAGCCAGACGGCGCTCGAGTCGTCCGGTGGCTTCCATGACGATGCGAGTCGGCGCCATCGGGGCCAGGATCTGCACCAGCTGATCCAGCCCGGCCTGATCATAGGCGAACTGCCGAACCGGCTGGGTCTGGCGGCCTTGTAGCACCGCGACATCAAAGGCGTTCTTGGCGACATCGATTCCGACGACGGTATGATGATGGTATTGAGACATGGGATTCATCGCGTTGGCCCTTCCTTGTGATTCGAGCTTCCGGCAGCGACTGGCCGCGGAGCTCCTGCGACTGTTCGGGTTGATGCGAAAGAGGCCGACCGACGATCACGCTACACTGCGGTCTCATCGGGACCGAGGTCAGGACGATCTGTCGGCCGGCCGCTGACGCTCCACCGCTGGCCAGCGGTGGAGCGTCAACCATTACTCCCTCAGCCTATGCATCGAGTCTCTATATCGCTGAACAGCGCATAATACAAGGTCAGGGTGAAACCTGACCTTGATACACGGCCTGACCTGGAGGGGCGAGAGCGAGAGACTTGGGAAACCAACAGATTGGGAGGCCCGCTCCCTCACGGTCGCGGCTCGTAAGAGTCGGGCCTGCAGCCCGATGATAGGGGACGGACGAGACGCCCGTGCCACCGACGGGAGTGGAGGAGATGGCTTCCTGCTGAAGCGCGCGGCTCATCGGAGCGTGGCATACTGGCCGGAGAATCAGAGAATGAAGCAAGTCGCCAACCTCTGTACCACCTTCTGCCTTATATGCATGGTCGCACCGACACATGCACAGCAGCTGGAATATGCCATTCTGGAACTGGCCAAGGACGGACTCGGCCACTGTATTAATGAACAGTCAGTGTGCGGCGGGTATGTTGATTTTGAAACACAGTCCAACTGGCCCGGGATTTGGACATGGGAGCAAGGGCTGAACCAACTACCTCTGGGTGACGCAAAGGGTGGAAGCGCTAATGATATAAACAACAACAATCAGATAGTCGGCTACTACTGGCCTGAGACACCATATGTCGGCAGAGCATATCTGTATGAGCAGGGAGTGTTGACTGATCTCGGAACTTTCGGCGGCGACCGTTCCTCGGCAAGAGCGATATCTGACAGCGGAGTAGTCGTGGGCTCAGCCCTGGATGCTGACGGCTATGGGCACTGGCTTCCATTTGCCTATGAGGGCGGTGTCATGCGTGAACTTGACACACCGATAAAGCGAGGCGGAGCGCATGATGTAAACAACCAGGGCATTGTAGTAGGATACTCATATCCAAATGAGTACAGGCAGCGTGCCTGCCTCTGGACACCTGATGGTCGCCTCCACTGGTTGACGGGGCTCAATGGTAATGGTGCGGTGGCACGTGGCATTAACGACAATAATGTGATTGTTGGTTCATCATTCTCGGATGGGTACAGCACAGGCCATGCTGTCGTCTGGCTCAACGGGAAGGTACATGACATTCATAGTGCAGACAACTGGCCCGATAGTGCAGCATATGCCATCAACAGTTGCGGCCAGGTTGTCGGGAGAAAGAGCAACGATGGCATTGAGACAGTCGCGTTTATATACGAAAGGGGGCATGGCATGCGCCTTGCCGATGTGCTGCTCCCGCCGCGCAGCAGGTGGCGGCTGAGCACGGCTGACGATATTAATGACCACGGCCAGATTGTGGGTGCAGCCACACCACATACTGACCGTTTTGACTTCAGCATGTACCTCCTCACGCCCGTTTACCCCTCGTTCGACTTGACACAGTTCAGCCCGGGTATCCCCGGCCAGATGAGCACGATTGAAGCACATAATGTCCCACCGGGCGCAACAGTTCATTTCCTCGGTGCCCGTTGGGGCGGCGGGACGTTGATTCCGACGTGCGAAGTCACAAAGAACGCGCTGCAACTCGAAGATCCGCGCCAACTCGGGACGGCTGTCGCAGACTCCAACGGTGTCGCGACGATACAAGGAGTTATCCCCGAGAAATGGGCCGGCCGGGAGATCCTGTTCCAGGCGTTTGTTCGCGAGACGTGTGAGATCAGCAATCTGGTCGTGCAGACGTTTGAGTGAGCGAGTCTTGTAGGGGCACGATGCCTCGTGCCCCGTTGTGGATACAAGTCTCGATTGCGTGCCACGATCACCTCTTCGGGGTGAAGAGTGGGTTTGTGATGCGCATCATCTTCCGGGGGTGGCGCTCGTCTCCGACTCGCTTCACCCCCGGCTACACACGATCACCGCTTCGCGGTGAGGAAGCGCGAGGATCGTTCGAGGGTAGGGGCACATTGCATGTGCCCCGTTGTGGGTACAGACCATTTGTTGCGCACTTCGTCCGCCCTCCGGGCGGTGGCGTAGATGGGGTGCCCATACCGGCGGCTGAAGCCGCCGGCTACGTTCGTGCGCCCTGACGGGCGGGGGAGTGGAGGAGATGGATTCCCGCGTGCGCGGGAATGACGAGTGAGGTGGCATTGCATGATGCTTGCGCATCATCATCCCACACCCCCCGGCTCTGCCGGGGCTTACCGGAACCCGCTCCCTCACGGTCGCGGTTTGTCGGAGGGTAGGGGCACATTGCATGTGCCCCGTTGTGGATACATATCCTGTGCTACGTCTCGTCCGCCCTCCGGGCGGTGGCGTAGATGGGGTGCCCATACCGGCGGCTGAAGCCGCCGGCTACGTTCGTGCGCCCTGACGGGCGGGGGAGTGGAGGAGGCCCGCTCCCTCACGGTCGCGGCTCGTCGATCCAGGGACGGGCGAGAGGCCCGACCCCTTCTCTGTTGACCGATCCTCATTCGCCCCCCACCAGCACCCGCGCGAACCGAAGTTGTACCACATCCAGAATCGGCCCCCGGCCGGCCGGCTCAATGCCGATCACAAACGATCCACTCCCGTCATCTGACAGCGGAACATCAATGGACGTCAGCGACCGATCAGCTGAAATATGCACTCGATGGGCATCCTGTGCACGACCGGTTCCAATGATCAGATCAAGATCAGCCCACAGCCTCGCTGAAGCGGGCACCTCGACCTCACACGCAAAACGAGTTGCCCCAGCCGGCAGCCGGAACCGGAACACACCCGGCCCGTGAATCTCCACGCTCGACAAGCCGGCCGGCATCCCAGGATTAATCAGCACCGGCGTGGCCAACGGCGGGCCGCTCACCGAAACGCCGGACCCATCAACTTCACCACCATCGGATTCCACTCCCATTAGCGCCAGGTCGGCCAGCCCGACAAATGACCCCGAGTCGAACACCACTGCCTGCACCTCAGAACGTGCCAGCGAACAGGCATGACCCGGCAACAGCATCACACGAAACGCATCACGATCCAGGGCCGTCACCCGGTCACACGGCAGCACTTCCCCCGAGGCCAGCCACAGTTGGACACCGGACGGCCGCATCCTGGCATTGCCGAACCGGATTGCCCCGATCCGATCAAACGCCACCTCGATACGCCGGCCATCAGCCGTCTCGACCGGGACCGGGTCCGCCCACCCATCAACAAACCCTGATATGACGTCACCGTTGGACAGCCGCAGGACATCCAACTGGATCCCATCGGCCGTCACGATATCAGGCCAGGCAACCGAAGGCTGTAACCGAACGCGCGCGATGGAGGCAAGATCCATCGAAACGATCCCGAGCAAATCGTGTTTCCAACGAAACGAACCAGACGATCTCCCTCCCACATCTCCTCCCTCCCCATTCCTCTCGTCAGCGCCCGACACGTGTACCGGCGACCCGAACAGACGAACCCCATCCACCGTTTCCAGTACTGCCTTGGCAATCGTGGCCGCTGCCCCGGTCCCCGCTTCTCCCGCATCGACATGGTCGAACCGACCCGTGGCCCGCTCCTCCGACGACGGCTGCATGACGACAACGCGACCGGTTGCGCCGGCCGACACGGCCGACTTCGACACGATCGCAAGCACATCGGCCAGATTCAAAGACTCCCGCAATCCATCGTGTCTCACAGAGACCTGCCCGGTGGCTGGATCAATCAGCAGCACCTCGTACCACCGCCCGCCGGTGACATGATCCCGGAGCAGTACCCAATGTGTCGCATCAGCCGGCGGGGTGGCGGCTGCCTGGGCCGTCGCGGCGATCAGGCACACGGCACATACAACAGCACACCGGAGTACGGTGGCACCCCACATCGGGTGGGCTGCCCCGCGAACCGGACTCCTGTCTCGCATTCCAAATCCCATACGTCAATCTCCATCGGTGGGGGGTGGGTGCCTTGCCGGCTGCCTGATTCACCACCATCCCAATCGAACCGGGGGGTAAGCAGTCTATGATGTCTGCCCCCCTCCAGCGGTAGCGAAGCCTCCCAGAGATTCCACACGCTGGCAGCGGCCGGGATGAACCGGAACACGAGCCAAAGGCCGAGCCTTTACCAATGCCACTTGTTCTTTTTTGGTACATCATGCGCGACCTGCTGAAGGTGCTGGCCATCTCCACCAGCGTCCTGGTCGTCGTGATCGCGTTCGGGGCAGCCATCAAACCCATCAGCGACGGGGCATTAGGGCCGCTGGACCTCATCAAGTACATCGGGCTGGCAATCCCGCCCATGCTCCAGTTTGCGGTCCCGTTTTCGGCAGCATTCAGTGCCACCATCGTCTACCACCGCATGGCAGCCGACAACGAGGTGGCCGGCTGTGCTGCCAGCGGCGTGCCGTACACAAACCTCCTCATGCCCGCTGCCACCCTCGGCGTCGCCCTCACCATCGGCCTGTCCGTGCTGGCCAACTATGTCAGCCCCTGGTTCTGGGAACGCATGGAACGCACCGCACACCTTGATGCACCGGAGTTTTTCCTGCGGTCTGCCACACGAGGCGTCCCCGTCAAAGCCGACAAGCAACTCATTTACGCACGGAATGCTCGACGCATCGATCCACCAGAGGGCAGCGATGCCTATGCCTCACTCTGGGTTGAGGGACTGCTGGTCGTCACGCTCCGCGATGGAATCCCATCCGATGAATACAGCGCCCGCCAGGCACTGTTCGACCTGCACCGCCGCCCCGGCATGACCGTCATGACGAGCGTCTTTCGTGATCCCCGTGGGACGAACCCCGGTCGTATCCAGGCCTGGCTCGAACACTTCGAGGGCCCGCGACTGGCCATCCCGGACCAGTTCCGCTCTAAGACCAAATTCATGGCCCTGGGGCAACTGCAGGAAATCTCAGACCACCCGGAAACGTTTTGGAAGGTCGCCACCCGTGTTGATGAACTGCGCATGTGGCTGTCTGATCGGTTGCTCTATGCCGAGATCAATCAGATTCTGAAACAGACCGGGCGCATCGAACTCACCCCCGAACTTCCCGGTGCCTCCACCGGTCCGACGGACCGACGCTGGATCATCTATGCCGATTCCCTCCGCACCATCTCCCAGAATCGCTGGCAGGTCAATCCCCCGAACGGGCGCGATCACTGTCGCATCATTCTCTTTGATCGTGGCCGGGCCCTGACCGAATACCGGGCCAAGTCGACCATCGTCGACGTTCAGCCGCAACTGCTTGATGAGCCGATCCTGACGCTTGAACTCCGAGACCTCGAACAGGTGAATCTGACCGACCCGTCGGCCATGCCGGTCGCTCGTGATACAGCCGAACTCGTCGGGCTCCGCTACCTCAAACCGATCGGATTGCTGGAAAACCGCACGGACCAGGGCCTGATGAATGCCGAACTGAGACAGCGCTCTGCCACGGAACTCGTCCAACTGATTCGGCAGGATGACTACCAGTTTGCCGAGCCGATGGTCCGGGCGATTCGACGCGAAATCGGGCGATTGCAGGGCGTCATCCTCAGTCGACTCCACGAACGGACGGCCCTGTCACTGGCCTGCCTGATCATGATGCTCCTCGGGTCCGTCCTCGCGCTGGCGCTGCGCAACGCCCTGCCGCTGACGGTGTACCTGCTTTCGTTTATCCCGGCCGTCGTCGGGATTCTTCTCATTGCCTCCGGCAGCGACCTCGTCAAGAGCATTGATGTCAGCGACATCTGGGGTCTGCTGGTCTTGTGGTCCGGCAATGCCGGCATGGCGGCCTTCGTCAGCCTCATTTACTGGAAAGTCACTCGCAACTGACAGACTGCTTCCCGTACCGATGCCCTGATTCATTATGACGATCCTCGACCGATACATCCTCAAGCACTTCCTCATTAACTATCTGATTCTCTTCGGGGTGCTCTATCTGTTTACGTGCATGGTGCAATTGTTTGTGAACCTCGACCGCTTCGTCGAGGCTGCCGAGATAATCGAAGGAGGCGACCCGAACGTCTCGACCGTGGCACACATGTATAACATCGGGTGGCTCATTGCCGATTATTACATCCCGCAACTTGCTCAGTTCTTTGCGTTTCTGGCGGGCATGATCACGATCGGTGCCATGGGCTTCACGCTCGTCCAACTCCATCGGAATCGCGAACTCGTCGCCCTGCTGGCTGCCGGCGTCAGCCTGCACCGGGCCGTCATGTCGATTATCATTGCCGGCCTCGTGATCTGCCTGCTGCAGTTTGCCAACCGGGAACTCATCCTGCCACACCTCGGGCCTCGGCTGCTGCGTGATTATGGTCAACTGGGGCAACCGCAGGTGGAGGGATTCTCTGTCCAGATGGCCCCCGATGGGCAGGGCCGCCTGTTTTATGCGCAGTCCTTTGCTCAGGATTCCAGCACCATGTCCGGCGTCGTCATCTGGCAACAGAATGCACAAGGAAGCCTCGAATGGCGCATCCGGGCCGATTCAGCAACATGGGATGAGCAACGCAAGGGATGGGAACTCGAAAACGGCGTGCGCCAACGCCTCGCCTCCGTCGTGCCGAATCCGCTCGACCCACCGTCGAGTCCGCCAGTCGATGCCGACGATGAACAGGCGGCTTCATCCGTCGTCCTGCCGCAGGTGCAGGCCATTGATTTTGTCGAGTCAAACCTCGACCCGACGGCCGTCCTGCTTCGACGATACGGCGAGTTTCGGCAGATGCTGAACCTGAACCAGATCAACCAGCTCATCGAACGGCCCAGCGGCTATGACGTGCAGGAACTCGTCCGGATTCGCTACGGCCGCTTTGCCCAGGTCCTGGTCAACGTACTGACACTGCTCATCGCATTGCCATTTTTCATGCTCCGCGAGCCGCGCAACCTCGTCATCCAATCTGTGTTGTGCTCCGGAGTCGGTTTGACGGCACAGATAGCCGGCGCCATCGGCGTTGCAGTCGGCTTCCCCGGTATTCCCGCTGCCGCCGGTGCCTTCCTCATCCCGCTCCTGTTCCTCCTGCCCCTGGCCGTCGCACTCATGGGCAACGTCAAGACCTGACCGAGAAAAGGGGTCGGGAGTCTTTTCGGCCGGGAGCGCGTTCCGACTCCATTTGTGCCCCCCTCCCACTCACGCCCCATATCCCCGCCGGGCGTATTCCTTCACCATCCGATGCGAATTAAACTGCGGCACCACCGTGGCCGTCGAATGCAGTGCCCGCTTGATCCACTTCCGCGGCAACCCATCACGCTTACTGCGATCATAAAACTCAACCGCCACCTCATGCTCCAACGTATCATATAAGTCGGCAGCATCCGCGCGATCTTCGGCTCGCTCGGCCCGCGCACCCGTCCCCCATGAACCCGGCGTCTTCGAACCGATGATCCAGCCGTTTCGCCCGTCAAACGCCTCCGGCCACCACCCGTCTGCAATCGAACAGTTCACCCCACCGTGCAGCGGCACCTTCATCCCGCTCGTCCCACATGCTTCATAAGGCCTGCGCGGCGTGTTCAGCCAGACATCGCAGCCGGATGTTAATATCCGCCCGATGTGCATGTCATACTCCTCCAGCACCACGACCCGACCCTGCAACTGTGGGCGCTGGGCCCACCGGAAGATCCTGCGAGCCAACTCCATCCCGGCCCCGTCCTGCGGGTGGGCCTTGCCGGCCAGGACAATCTGCACCGGCCGCTGTTCGCTCGACACAATCCGCTCCAGCCGCTTCAAATCTGAAAACAGCAGGTTGGCCCGCTTATACACTGCCAGACGCGCGCAAAACCGATCGTGAGAACGTCGGGGTCCAATCCCTTGCCGACGGCAGCCAGCTCCGCCGGCCCCGCCCCCCGACGACGCGCCTGCAACACCTGGCGATAGCGGACAATCCAAATCAGCCGCTCGCGCAACCGCCGACGCAAAGCCCAGAATGCGGCCGCATCGACTCCCTCGGCCCGCTTCCACATGTGAGCCGACGGAACCGCACTGTGTGTCAGCCTGATCCGAGCCTCCTTCTGCCAGAACGACTCGGCCAATGGATCAAGCCAGGTACCAACATGCACGCCGTTGGTCACCGATGTGATCGGCACCTCACCAACAGTCGGAGCCCCCGCATACACCTTCTGCCACATCGTCCTGCTGACGTCACCGTGAATCTTGCTCACCCCATTGACAAAGCCCGACAGGTTCAGGGCAAGCACGGTCATACACAATCGCATGTCGCCCGAACTGCTCTGCTCACCTCCCAGTGCAACCAGATCACGCTTGTTCATCTCACCGATTCTTAATACACCGCCCAGTGCTGCGTTCGCATCCCGCATCTCATATCGGTCATGCCCGGCCTCCACCGGGGTATGCGTGGTAAACACGGTCGTCCGCCGCACCTGCTCGATCGCCTTATTCTGCGATCGGCCTGCTCGCATCAGGCATGCCACCCGATACAGGGCCGCAAACGCTGCATGCCCCTCGTTTGAGTGATAGATAGTCGGCCGCTCGCCAAGTGCCTCCAATGCCATCATCCCCCCGACGCCGAGTAACACCTGTTGATACAATCGCTCACGCGGCTCACCCTGATACAGCGCCTGCGTGATGCGTCGATCCTCAGGCCGATTCTCCTTCACATCCGAGTCCAGCAGATATAACACACTTCGGCCGACCTGCAACGACCAGATGCGAGCCGCAATCGTCCGTCTCCCAATCGGGCACCGGATAATCATGCCGGTATCCTGTACCGGCAGGTCGCGGGGGTCCAATTCCGGGCGCACGATGCGCGTCGTCCCATCCGACCGCAGTTGCTGAAGATAAAAACCCTGTCGATAGAACAGTCCAACCCCAACCAGCGGAACATTCAGATCCGAGGCCGACTTCACATGATCGCCGGCAAGCACACCCAGCCCGCCTGAATACTGCTGCAGACTCTCGTGCACCGCAAACTCGGAACAAAAGTAAGCCACACGCACCCGCTTTTTGCGCTTGCCCTTGCCGGCCTGCGTCTTTGCACGCTTGTAATACGCATCGCGCGCAGCAACCGCATCGGCCAGCACACGCTGATAGCCGGGCTCCTCCAGCCGTTGGGCAATAACAGCCTCGGGAACCCGTCTTAACATGGCAGTCGGGTTGTGATTCACTGCCTCCCACAAGGTCGGGTCGAGGGCCAGAAACGGCCGCTGCCCGATCTCATTCCACGACCACCACATATCACCCGCCAGTTGCCTCAGTGTATCAATCGACAGTGTCATCTTCCGTGCCATATGTCTCTCATTCATGTTCCAACAACCAGCCTCAAGGGTGGCACAGGCTCACCCGCTTCGCCCCGACACCTCCACGACCTTCCGCATTTCCTTCGCAGCACGCTTGCTGGCCTCGCCCCGTGCCAATCTCCAGGACCAGTTCCGTGCACTCGTCACGCCCGGCCGATTCATCCGTGCGGCCCGCCCCAACCCGAGCACATCCTGCATCGGCACGATCGCCAGGTTCGCAGGCGACGTCATGCACAACCGAACCATCGCCTCACTGATCGTGCCCCGTCCTACCGCTCCACCGCCATAGGCACAGACGCGATCACGACTCGACTGATCCAGTGAACACCACCACCCCTCACACGTGTCATTATCATGCGTCCCGGTATACACGACACAGTCAGCCGGGTGATGATGCGGCCGATCCTGTGAATCACCCGTGCCCCCAAATGCGTTCTGTAAAATTCGCATCCCAGGGAATCCAAAGTCCATCCGTAACTCGTTCACTGCCTTCGTTACATTCCCAAGATCCTCGGCGATAAACGGCAGTGTACCGAATCGTCTCCGCAACTCCGCCAGCAACTCCCGGCCGGGCGTCCTCCGCCACCGCCCCTTGCGGGCCGTCTTTGCATTCCCGGGAATCTCATACAAGTGCGAGAATCCGACGAAGTGATCAATCCGCAGCACATCAAACCGGGCCAGCAGTAACTGGACACGCCGGGCCCACCACTCGAATCTGGATTCGACATGCCGCTTCCAGGCATAGTGCGGGTGCTCCCACCACTGACCGTCCTTTGAGAAACAGTCCGGCGGAACACCCGTCACCACCGTCGGTTTGCCCGTCTGACGATCCAACCGAAACAACTCCGGGTTCGATTGCACATCGGCCGACTCCGGCGACACGAAGATCGGCAGGTCACCGATCAACGAGACCTCCTGTTTCCGAGCATACTTCCGCAATGCAGTCCACTGACGATCAAAGACATACTGCAGGAACTCGTGATAGTCTGCTGTCGTGCCATCCGCTCCCGCAGCATAGGAACACCACCCGGGCAGCCAATGCTGATGTGTGTCCGTAAACGACCGGTACGTCTTCCGCTTCTGCCCGCCGGCAGCCGCAAATCGCTCAAATGCGAGCAGAAACCGTGCGGACTTGTAGGCCTGTACAGCCGGATAGCGCACCCGTGTCGGATCGAGCCCCTTGCTTCTTCGAATCTCTGAACGCTTCAGCCACCCCTCGTCAACAAGCCCATCCAGACTGATCAACAACGGCTCGCCTGCAAATGCCGACCGAGCGCTGTACGGCGAGTTTCCTTTCCCCACCGGCCCGATCGGCAGCATCTGCCAGAACCGCAGCCCCGCTGCGTGCAGCCAGTCCACAAAGCGATGCGCCCCAAGGCCGAGATCGCCGATCCCATGCCCGCCTGACAGCGAGGTGACATGCAATAACACGCCGGCCGCTCGTTCACGCAAGAGTCGATGTGGTTCGGTCTGTTTCCGAGGCTTCCTGGTCGAGGGGACCACCACTACGGCTGCCGGACGCGATGCCATACTCGACCTCCCATAGCCGGCACACTCATCTGCGGGAACAGCGTATCAGAAACCGAATCCGCCTCATCACCAAACTGTGCAGCCCCGAAGACGGTTGCCCAGTCACCGTGCCCGTCATCCAACTGGTCCAACTGCAGCCGCGCTCCCTTATCCGATGCGTTCAATGCCACCAGCACCTGCTCCGTCGTCCCGTCATCATGCTCCAACTCGCGCAAATACACCCAGAGGTCACGTGCATCATCGGTCTCAACAGATCGGAATGACCCGACTCGCAAACCGGCATAGGTTTGCCGCAACGCAATGGCCTGACGATAAAACGCCAGGTGATCCTGCATCACGTGATTCTCCTGTGCCTCCTCATACGGCTCAAGGTCATCCCACAGCATCGGCTTTCGGTTCGTCGGGTCGTCCGCACCCCACATCCCCACTTCATCCCCGTAGTACACCATCGGGGCCCCGACAAACGTCATCTGCAGCAATGCGAGCATCTTTGCCTTGCGATAGAGGTCCGCCGTCGGCTTGCTCGAGTCATAGGCCGGGTTCTCCTGCTGCCGATTCCCGCTGTCATATGACCGGTCCGGGTTCTGCAGCATCGATACGAGCCGATCCGTATCGTGACTGTCATACAGGTTCTGCAACACATACACGACTTCAGGCGGGTACGACTCCCATAACGCTGCCAGCCGCTTGGCTGCCTCGCTCACCGAGATCCGCTTGGCCCGATTGCCGGCCCACTCGAGTGTCGCCCGCGCAAACGGGTAGTTCATGACGGCATCAAAAGTTCGGCCGTCCAACCACTGTTCTGCCTGATTCCAGATCTCGCCGGTGATATACGCGTCCGGGTTAATCTCATGGACAAGCGCACACCAGTCCTCCCAGAAGGGCATCGGCACCTCGTTCGGCACATCGAGCCGCCACCCGTCGATCCCATCCGACGGGTCACCGTCTCCATCCGGGTCCATCCACCGCCGCGTCACATTGAAAATGTGTTCCGTCACTTCGTCAGTCAGACCGGTCGGCGTCTTGCGAAACACCGGCAACTCGCCGAACCCAGCCCAGCCTTCATACTCAAACGGGTCAAACGACTTCACGGAGAACCAGTCAGCATACGGCGAGTCAGCCCCTTCCTGCCTGATACTCTTGAAGGCCGGGTGCCGCGTCCCAACGTGGTTGAACACGCCGTCGATGATCACACGAAACCCCATTGACTTGGCTTCCTTGAGCACATCGAGAAACAGTCGGTCGCTGGCCGTCCACGTCCAGGTACTCGGATCCTTCAAGTCCTCCACTGCCTCGGCCGCAGCATACTCCCCCTCGCCATGCCCGAAACACGCATCGATGTGGATGAAGTTCGTGGCGTTGTACTTGTGATAACTCTCAGCCTGGAATACCGGGTTCAGATAGATCGCGTTGACACCCAACTCGCGCAGATACGACAACCGCTCCCGCAGCCCTTCAAGGTCGCCCCCGTAGTGCCGGGAAAAAACGTAATACTCGTAGAACGACTGCCCGTCGGTCCCCTCCCACTCGCTGGGGCGATACCACTCGCTCGTCCAGGTCCGCACGCGCTGCGGGTCATTGGCAACGGAGCCGTTCCGAAAGCGGTCGAGCATGATCTGATACCAGATTGCGTGCTTCGCCCACTCCGGCGTCTGCACCTCACCCACCGGCGATGGGCTCGATAGCGAATACACAAACGTATCCAGATCAATCGCGTTGGCACGGTCAACGGCCCCGGCCGGGCCGCCACCCGTCCCACGCGGCACCCCAAGCCACAACACCGAGTTCAGCCCGCCGTGGTTGTCATCCACACCGTCCGGATTCTCCGGGTCAGGCACCCACTGTCCCGTACTCAGTACAAACTTGTAGTAGTGCACACCCGTGGGCAACTCGACCCGGGCCGACCACGACCCGTCGGCCATCCGCTCCATCCCCAGCGACTGCGAGTTCCACGAGTTGAACGTGCCGGCCAGATGCACTTCCGTAACGGCCGAATCAGCCTGGAACGTGAACACACACACATACGAGTCTCCGCCCGGCTGGGCCGTGGCCGTCACCGAATCCGGCAACTCCGGCGCCTCCGGTAGGGCTGCCGTTGCCACCTGGCCGGTCTCCTGCTGGTCCTGATTCCCCGGATGCTGCTCCACGTCGCATGCTCCAACCACAGTGGTCAAACCGGCCAGCACCATCGCTGATGCCACGAGTCTTCGAATCGACTTCATCTATCCCCGACCTTCTGTAAATGGGCTGAGTATCATGTCGTCTGATGCCGGAAACGCTGGGCCTATGCTACCGACTCTTTAAATCGCTATCCAGCGGATTGCTGATACTCATTTCCATTGTGCTGGTCACGTGGGCCTTTGCGCGCGTCATCCATCGCGAAATCTGGCCGAATTCAGGGCAGGCCGACCAGGCAGTCCGAACCCGGGCTGAACTCGTCGTCATGCACTGGTCCGGCGAGGGCGGCCAGCAGGAAGATGCCATCGTCGAGCACGCACTCGAACGCTTCTACGAGAACAACCCCGGCGTCCGCGTCCGACGCATCAACCCCGGCGATGCCGGCTCGTTCTACACGAAACTCCAGACCATGATGGCGGCCGGAGAACCACCGGACGTCTTCTACGTCGGGGCCGAACGAATCGCCTCCTTCAGCGACTACGGCCTGCTGCTCCCGCTTGATGATTATCTGCAGCCCGGCGACCTCGACGACTTCTTCCCGGCTACCGTCGATGCCTTCCGCTTCGACGGCCAATCCGTCGGCGCAGGCACCCTGTACGGCATCCCCAAAGACTTCACCACCGTCGGCTTCTTCTACAACAAGGACCTTTTCGACACAGCCGGCATCCCCTACCCGCAACCCGACTGGAACTGGGACGACTTCATTGCCGCAGCCCGTACCATCGGCCAACTCCCCGACTGCACCGGGGCCGAATTCGTCACCTGGCCCATGATGATCCGGGCCTATCTCTGGACCGAAGGCGTCGATGTCCGCGGGACTGACTTCGACGACGTGACACTGGATGATCCCATCGTCTTCGAAACACTCGACCGCCTCCGGGCCTGGCGACACGACGAAACCGGAGCCCTGCTCAGCGGCAAATCCAAAATGGTCACCGGTGCCTCCGTCTTCCTCACCGGCAAAGTCGGGATGGCCGGCCCGTTTGGCCGCTGGGTCGTCCCGAGTTACCGCGAAATCCCCACCCCTGAAAACGGCGGCTTCGACTGGGACTATGCCCCCCTCCCACAAGGCCGAGTAAAGGCCAACGCGATTGCCACCGTCTCCTGGGCCATCTCGAGTGCCACGCAACACCCCGATGAAGCCTGGGAACTCGTCAAATGGCTCACCAGCGAGGAATGTCAGGCCGACCTCTCGCGCCTCGGGCTGGCCATCCCCACCCGACGCAGCGTGGCCTACAGCGATGCCTTCATCGACCCGGACGTCAAACCGGCCAGTGACATGGCCTTCCTTGAGCCGGCCGAATATGCCAGCGTCGTCGATTGGCCGATCAACCCGAAGTTCGAGAGCCTCCTCGGGAACCGACTCGACCAGGCCCTCAAAACCGGTGACCTGCCCCTTGATCAGGCGATCGCCAACTTCAAGCAGATGTGGCAGGATGAGTCACAGTCTCCGCTGAGCAAGGACGAGTTCCCTCGGATGCAGTGGTCGCTCCTGGTGCAGATTGCAGCCATCGTTGTCGCAGCAGCGTTCGTGATCACGTGGGTCATGCGTCGCCGCACGAAACTCACGCCGGCATCGCGCGCCGAGGAACGGGCCGGCTACCTGCTGGCCTCACCGTGGATACTCGGCTTTGTCATCTTCATGGCCTTCCCGATTGTCCTCTCGCTCGTCCTGTCATTGGCAGAATGGAAAGCCGTCAGCACACTCGACAACGCCCGCTTCGTCGGTCTGGCCAACTACAAACAGATCCTCTTCCACGACTCCCGCTTCCGAACCAGCCTCTATGTCACCCTGTACTACGCTCTGCTGGCCGTCCCCGGCGGCCAACTTGTCGCGTTGCTCAGCGCGCTGCTGATGAACCTCAAGGTCCGGGGCATCGAAATCTACCGTGCAGCCTGGTACCTGCCCAGCGTCCTGGCCGGCGTCGGCGTCTCCATCCTCTGGCGCTGGGTCTTTGATGCTGATGGCGGGCTCATGAACGCGCTGCTTGAACCGCTCCTGACGCCGCTGGGCGTCACGGCCCCGGAGTGGTTCGGCTCCGATGCGAAACTGTTCGGCCCGCCGGCCTTTGCCATCATGAGCCTGTGGATGGTCGGCGGCAGCATGATGATCTACCTGGCCGGCCTCCAGAACATCCCCCGCGAACTCTACGAAGCAGCATCCATCGACCGGGCCGGACCCGTCGCCCGCTTCTTCACCGTCACCCTCCCCATGCTCGGCCCCGTCATGCTTTTCAACCTCATTATGGCCGTCATCGGGTCTTTCCAGGTCTTTACCCAGGCGTTCGTCATGACCGGCGGCGAACCCGGCGACCTGACCCGCTTCTACGTGTTGTACCTGTATAACCAGGCGTTTGAATTCCACGAGATGGGGTACGCCTCCGGCATGGCCTGGATCCTGCTGGTCATCATCCTCATTCTCACCGTCATCATCATGCGCACCAGCGCCCGATTCGTGTACTACGAGGCCCTCAAGAAATGAGTGCATCACCGACGGCACGCCGACAACCTGCCCGCTCCATCTTCGGCCACAGCCTTCTGTTTGTCGGCGGGTTGCTCATGATCTTCCCACTCTGGTGGATGGTCGTGATCAGCCTCGAAACACCCGACCGCGCCAGCGCAGCGCTTGTCAGCGGCGATGTTCTCCAACTCTGGCCCGAAAAGGCCCAGTGGTACAACTACCCCGATGCGCTCAAGGAAATCGGCTCGACTGCCTGGCAGGGGTTCTTCGATGCGCTGGCCAACTCGATTGTCGTCACCGTCCTCGTCATGGTCGGCACGATCCTCTCATCGAGCCTCGTCGGCTTTGCCTTTGCCCGCATCAGATTCCGCGGCGGGCGCCTCATGTTCCTCATCATGCTCGCCACCATGATGCTGCCCGGCCAGGTGACGATGATCCCGCTCTTTTTGCTGTTCCGAACACTCGGCTGGATCGACTCCATCCTGCCGCTGGTTGTGCCTGCCTTTTTCGGCAACGCCTTTTTCATCTTCATGTATCGCCAGTTCATCGCCCAGGTGCCCGAATCGCTCGTCGAGGCTGCCAAGATCGACGGCTGCGGCTACTTCGGCATCTGGTGGAAGATCATGCTGCCGTTATGCAAACCGGTGACCGCCATCACTGCCGTGTTTACGTTCATCTATACCTGGAACGACTTCATGGGGCCGTTGATCTATCTCCACTCCGATGAACAGGCAACGCTGGCCGTCGCACTCAACTCATTCCGCAATCAGTACGGCGGGCTCGAGGATGTCCACCTCCTGATGGCCGTCAGCGTCGTCACGATGATCCCGTGTATCGTCCTGTTCTTTGCAGCACAAAAACAGTTCATCGAAGGACTCGGCAGCGGCGCCGTGAAGGGATAACCCTTTCCCGTAGTGGCACATTGTCGAAGAGCCTGAGCACGTCGAAGGGCATGTGCTCCTCCCCCTCCGTCAGCCCCCGGCTCTGCCGGGGCGTATCTCCGCAGGAGATTGATGCAACAGCAGGCGCATCACAATCACAAGTCCATGAATCTGAACCTGTGGGGTCTCCACTCATCCGCCCACACGGCGCCACACCAGGAACACGATTCCGAGTGCCATCTGCGCACGTATCTTATTGCTTCTTGGCTTGCCGATGCTGCTTGACAAGACTATCAACCAACCTTGTTGATCCCGAAGTTAGACGCGCCAGTACTCTAAGTTGATCAAGAATATGCTCTGCTGGCTGGTCGTCTTCATATGCTAATGCGTGTGATGTTTCACCCCACAACTCCTCCGACAAAGTACGTACCTGCAACTCTATAGTCACTGGCGATGCCTTCTTCGGCTTGAGGGCATAATGTACAGAGGTATACATCGACTTTCTTTCTTCAACTTTCACCCGCAAATCGCCAAAGAATGATCGATACTCGATGTCCCACACATGGGCAATTGGACCCTCCATTATGGCAATCTTTTCGTTGGCTAGTATATCATCAATTATTCCTTTCATTTCCCTATACTGCTCCATGTGTATGTGCAACACTCGGATTCCTACGTAATCTTTGACAAACAAATGAACGTTCTGCGTATTAACTAGTGGGCCAGCCGTCCGACGTCCCTTCAGCATGACCCTCTTGAGCTTCCGCTCAAGTCGCTCTACAGACTTTACTCGCATTCGCGTTGAGTGTATGTATCGCCTTAGTATCGTATTATCAGCGAAAGCTTCAAGTAGACCTTCCGCAAATCGCACATAATGCTGCTCGTCTCGCTGAAACTGACCAAGACAAGCATCAATAGTCTTACTTTCAGATGCAGTAAGGCGCTGCCTGCCCATTACCTGCCCCTGCTCCTACCCCTCCCACGACCCGACACCTTCTTGCTGCGCAAAGACTTTGAAGGGCGCGCCACCTTGCCCGTTCCTAAAGTGCCCCCTGCCAGTCGTGCGATATTGTCTGCCATCGTGCTGAATGTTGTCGATGCATCGAGGCGGTGGTCTTCATTGACGCTTCTGATTTCCGAAATCGGCTTGCCCTTCTTTTGTGCTACAGTGACAATTCTGCCATACTCCATTACTTGCTCTAGCAGACAATTTGCCACATTATCTCCTGAAAGAGACTCGTCAACCTCACGCAACTCTCTCATTATGTCGCTGTACATTCGACGCTGTATATTGCGCAAGAACTGCCTGGGAATTGCCCCCATCTCGCGGCCATATGTCTTGAAGCGCTGTGGGATGTACCCAAGAAAGTGCGGTTTACCAGGCAACAAAAGGGCTCCTGCAGGTGCAATTGTTGTAATTGTCTCCCAGTCTATGATCCATGTTCGAAGCGTTTGCCCCAAGGTTCGCAGTGCTCGCGCGGAAAAAAGATCGCACGCAACGGGAATTATGAAATGGTCGCTATCGAGCAGAAGGACCCGATTCAGTGCACCGATGTTGGGGCCAGTATCATAGAAGACATAGTCTGCCCCCAGTTCCTCCGCAGCGGCCTCGACAACCTGGCTGATGCAACTTGTGGCTTGAATTGCGCCAATGCGACGCTTAAAACAATCGGTCCATGAGTCAAAAAGGAACTCTTCAAACTCCGTCATGCGGATGTCGCCTGGAATAAGGTAGACATCCTGACGTATCTTTTGTGGTTGGACTAGCTTGGGTGGGCCAATGCCGTTCACTACAGGCCGAACTGCAGACCACAGTGTTTCCCCATTAGGAGAATCCGATTTATCTAACAGGCGATCAACGGTATCATCCTTCAATAAATAGGCTGTTAGGTTGCATTGAGGATCGGAATCAACAAGAAGAACGCGCCGGCGCCGCTTTGCAAGGGACATACTTACATTTACAGTGATTGTAGTCTTTCCTACTCCGCCTTTGTGATTAAAGATCGACAAATGCTTAGCGCTGTGCATGCGAGTCCTGCTCTACTGTTTTCTAGAAGGGCGTTTGCGACTGTTTCCGCGACCACGGAGTTTCTTTGTCACTTCTCGGAGGCGCTCACGATCAGGCAGTACATCAACGTACTCCTCCCCAACCACAGTGATCTGCTTGGTCGATTTGGCACCTGGTGCAAGCAGCCCACGGCTAGCTGCGTTTTTTACTGCCTGTGTCGTGTTGGAAAACGGCACGAGTGCTGCCTCTGTACAGAGGGAGGTAACATCTGCCGTCTTGAAGAATCGCTTTTCACGGTAGTGTGTTAGGTAGTAAGCAAGACACACTGCCTTCTCGATGTCTGTCTTGGGCGATTTCTGAGACAAGAATTGCTTAGGCGAAAGGTCTTCATGCTCGGTGAAGTGCTGCTGTCGACGTTGCACTACAGATGACTGCCCGGAAGGTACTAGGCGGGTAGAGCGATCAGAAGGAGAGATCGCTAGACCAATACTCTCATCGTGTCCAAGAAAGACGCGCACTGACTTCAATATCCTGCTTTGTGTAGCATGCGGAACAGTACTAAGCAAATTGAGCACTTGCTGCAGGACAGCAAGGTCACGCCGGGCGTCCGGCCCGCTCAGACTCAGCGCCTCGGTGTTGGCATCGTCGGTGTTTGTCGTCATGTCGCTCTCTTGTTTCGGCATAGTAGATCATAGTGCGCAGGTGCAGCCCATGCCAGAGGCAACGCCATACTCACTTGCCCCTGCCCCCCTCACCCCCCCTCACTCCCCCGCCTTCCAGATCTGCTCGATCATCCGCTCGATATACCGCCACTCATTCAACAACAACCGAATTTCGCGCAATACCTTTCCCGTATCGTCTTTCTCCACCTTCTCGAACAACCTCCCCACTTCCTCCAAGTACGCCGTGCGCCTCCCGTGTGCCCACCGCTCCAACGCGGCCAGTCGCTCGGCGTCCCCGTTCGTACTCGCCTCCTCCATCTGCTCAACAGACCCCCAGGTCAAATCGGCCGGCCCACGCGGGCTCATAGAATAGCACCACATCAACCCGGAAGTGGCCGCCTGAACAGACAGACCGTTTTTCAGTCAAACATACAACACTGCGCACGATTCTCCAGATCGCGCGGAGCTTTTATTTCCCACCTCACTCGACGACGGCAGACATTCTCGCTTTCAGCGGACACACGCCGCTCGACTCCGGTACAACGGGACAGCGCCAACCGGAGGGCACACCATGAGCAAAAAACAACTGGCCCACACATTCATGATCAGCGGGATCGCCTGCATCGCGCTCCCTGCCACCGCCCAGAAGATCCCCCAGCACACCGCCCCACCGATCTACATCACCGAGCGAGATTCCGATAACGACGGCTTACCCGATCGCTGTGATGACTGTCCTGAAGTCTGGTACGAACCGGGCTTCGACTGGAACGAATGCGGCCCGATGGACCTCAATCCATACAACGATGCCCAGCCCGAGTGCAAAGCCCGAGAGCGCGTGGCCAACCTCCTCGTCAATAGCGGGACCATGGTGACGACGATGGCCTTTGCCGTCATCAAAGACGGGCAACTGCATTTCGCTGATGCGTTCGAGACCCTGAGCGGAGGCCGGTTCCGACATGATCCGGACGGGATCAAACGACTCTACCGGGTCGGCTCAACCAGCAAACCAATCGCAGCCGTCACAGCCAAGATCCTGGAGGACAAAGGACTCCTGTCATTTTCCGACTTTGTCAGCGACGATGACGGCAGTCAGGTATTTTCCAACGGCAAGCGAACACTCCGCCACCTGCTGTCACACCAGGGCGCCTTCAAACTCGATATCGGGGCCATCCATCTGTACTGCTACGACGGTGATCTGATCGAGTTCTGGCAGGACCCGGACGACCTCGTCTCCCCCCACTACGACAGTTCGACCTATGGCAATCTCTATGGCCCGTATGAATACTCGGCCTTCAACTACTCGCTCGCCGGTGCGTACCTCGCCCACAGCCAGGGCGAACCGTTTGCCGATGTCATCCAGAACACACTCTTCACGCCGGCCCGCATGTGTACTGCCACCTATGACGGATCACGAGTTCGCCATACGCCGATCGGCCAAGACCGCGGCACATCGCAGGGGGCCGTCATGCACGTCGGCCCGTATATCAACTACATCACCCTGTATGATGTCCGGTGCATCGACAACTATTACAGCAGCGACGATCTGTATGGGGACGTCTATGACCACCAGTACTACCAACTCGATGAGGCGGATGCCGAGGCACGCGACCCAGCCGGCGGCGTCATCGCTTCCTCGATCGACCTCGGGCACTTTGCCGAGGCGCTCCTGTACAGTTACCACAATGCAGACGGCCTGATATCACCCGACGGGATCCGCGATCTCTGGGCTGCAACCTCCGACCTGCAATGTGAGCCGGATTGCCCGTACCAACGGTACTACGGCATCGGCTTCTTTACCGAATCCTGGTTCGGCGAACCGGTCACGGAAGTCAGCCATGGGGGCAGCCGACCGGGGTACGCCAGCGCCTTTGTCCTGCGACCGGAATCAAACGCTGCCGTCGTCATCCTCGCCAACGCCGACGTCAGCACCGTCGCGATGTCCGATCTTGCCAAGACCATACTTGACGACTTCGGATATTGATCCAGACCCCGATACACAAGCCAGCGGATCCGATTCCGTGAGGTCACTTAAGAAGATGGGAGATGGCCGGTTGTCGAGTTTCAAGTTTTTCTGGAGCACTCACAAGTGGGTTGGGATCATTATTGCCGTCGTCGTCCTGAACTTTGCCGTCACCGGTTTCCTGCTGTTGATCAAGAAGCAGGTGGCGTGGATTCAACCGCCGGAGAATCGTGGAATCGCCGTCAATACGTTCGGTGTCACCTTTGACGATGTGCTGTCGGCCTGCCAAAGTGACCCGACGCTCGCCGTTCAGACATGGGAGGACGTTGATCGGCTCGATGTGAGACCCGGCAAGGGGATTCTGAAAGTGCGCACGGCGAACAGGTGGGAGGCACAGATCGATCTGTCGACCGGCGAAGTTCTTCAGGTCGCCTATCGCCGCAGCGACATGATCGAGAGTATTCACGACGGATCAATCGTCGCCGACTGGGTCCGGGACTGGGTGTTGCCGGCTGCAGCCGTGAGTCTGATGTTTCTTGTTTTCAGCGGTCTCTGGCTTTGGTTGGAGCCGGCGTATCGGAGGGCACAGCGGAGGCGGCGAAGCGCTTGACTGTGAACAGTCGTCCGACCCCACAGCCAATCATGCCATCCCGCGCTCATTCGCCTGCACGAGCAACCGCAGAACGGCCATCCGGATTGCCACCCCATGCGTCACCTGGCGCAGAATCACCGACCGTGTATGGCTGGCCACTTCGCTGTCAATTTCCAACCCGCGATTCATCGGCCCGGGGTGCATGACCACCGCATGGTCCGGCATCCGATGGGCACGCTCGCGCGTCAGCGCAAACCGTCGACGATACTCCGGGGCTGACGGAAACGCCTGGCCGGCCAACCGTTCAAACTGAACACGAAGCATCATAATCGCATCGACTTCCGACACGATCGAATCGAGATCATGGCTCACCGTCACGCCGAGACATTCAAGATCGGCCGGCACGAGCGTCGGTGGGCCGACCACCGTCACATTGGCACCGAGTGTGGTCAACCCGTAAATATTGGAACGGGCCACCCGCGAGTTCACGATGTCACCGACAATCACAATGTGCTTGCCGGCCAGGTCCGGGCCGAAGTGCTGGCGAATCGTGAAGATGTCAAGCAGCCCCTGAGTCGGGTGCTCGTGTCGCCCGTCGCCAGCATTGACCACCGAACATGAGACATGATCAGCAATCAGTTTCGTGGCCCCCGACATATTGTGACGCACGACCAGCGCATCAATCCCCATCGCCTCGACGTTCATGGCCGTATCGAAGATCGTCTCGCCCTTGCTCGTACTCGATCCCTTACCGGTCAACTCGAAGACGTCAGCAGACAACAGTTGGGCTGCCCGGGCAAACGACAGCCGGGTGCGCGTCGAGTCCTCGAAGAACAGGCTGACCACCGAGCAGCCGGCCAGATGGCTCGACCGTTCGCCCCGACTCGTCACCAGAGGCAGGTAATGCTTGGCCAGATCGAAAATCCGGTTCATGTCCGCCGCTGACAAATCGGCCAGGCTCAGCAGATCCCGATGCCTCCAGGCGGGGACGGACCCCATGCCTCGCCCCGGCCCCGCGGCCGCCGAGGATGAACTGCCTTGCGACGATGGTGATGTGCGATTCATGGTGCGTCTCGGCTCCTGGCGGGCAGGCGTGGTATCGGAGAGGGGTGGCTCTGAAGTCACATGTCAGGTATCGGCATCGGCACTGGATTCAGGAGTGGCCTCAAACCCGGCATTCGAGACCGCATCAGCCATCTGCGTGCCGGTCACCGTATCGGCATGAACGACCTCGGCCCGGGCATTCTCAAGATCCACCGAGGCCTTTTCGACCCCCGGCATGGCCGACAGGATCGTCTGTACTGTCTCGCGGCAGTGGTTGCAGGTCATGCCCTGCACGCCAAGTGTGGTCCGGCGGGTAGTCATAGGAAAGTGATCTCCAAATCAAGGGGCATTTTCGGCTGTATGTTGGCCCACACATAGGCAGCGGTCAAGCAAACGGGCTAGCATCTGTGACTATGTTACGCCGCGTATTGCACAGCAAGATTCATATGGCCACTGTGACCGGGGCCAGCCCCGACTATATGGGGTCGATCACCGTGGACGGCCAACTCCTCGACGCCTGCGGGATGCGGGCCAGCGATGCCGTCCTGGTCGGGAATTGCCGCAATGGGGCTCGATTCGAGACCTATATCTTCCGGGCACCGGTCGGCAGCGGCATCATCGAGGTCAACGGGGCCGCTGCACACCTCGTCGAAGCCGGCGACCGTGTCATCATCCTCCATTTTGCCGACATGACCGACGAGGAATATGCCAAACACCGGCCCACGGTCCTGCTCATCGGGGAACAGGCCAACCGCATCAGCCGGACCATCTGGTATGAACCGGATCAGGTAGACGGCGATTGAGGCCGCCAAGCCCACGGATCTGAATCCGTGGGTTCCCTCCCCGCTCACTTCATGGGATTCCCACCCCCCTCGCCCACCAACGGCACCCCCGGCGCTTCCTCATAAAGCGGTGCCACCAGTTCTTCAATCTGAAAACCCGGGACGCTCGATGACGACACCCACAGCACCCCGGACCCCTCCAGCGTGTACAGATACTCCACGGCCTGACCCTCCGGCACCGGCGGGCTCGACGCGTCCTCTTTCAGCCGCGTGCCGATCACAACCGTCTGCTGCGCATTGTCCGAGCCGAAGGCCGTCACGCCGATTCGGGCCAGGACCGGCATCGTGGCTGCCACGTGCGCCTCATCGATCTCCACCGAATCCTTCGCCTGGGTCAACGCAGACAGAACCTGATCCACCGCGGCTGCAACAGCCGGGGCCGACGTCCCCGAATCACCCATAGAAACGGTCCAGCCATCCACTACCCGGCCAAGCGTCAGACGAGGCCCGGCCCCCCCGGGATCAATCACAAGCCCTTCGATGTCCTGCGGCTTGGCCGAGAGAACCGAACGACCGATCAAGCCGGCCGGGTCGGGCCGCAGCGAATCGATGCTCGTCTTTGGGAGCGTAAACACATCCGATGGCCCGCCCGTCCCGCGCACCGCATACCAGAGTTCCTCCGTCAGATTCACCCGGTGGCCGATGAGCAACTCATACGACTCCGTGCGTACCGATCCGTCTTCGGCAACCCGATCGACCTCGGCCGTCACCCGCATCTCAGGCTCATCGAGCCCGTATGACGCGAGATCGGCAGGATCGTCAGCCACAAACCCGCGCAGCCGTGCATTGGCAAAACTGGACGCCAGGCTGGTGATCCGGCCGGCGTTGGCATGCACCGAAATCGGCCGAATCACATGCCAATCGCCTTGAATCCGCGACACAACGAAGTGGGTGACGTTCTCAGGGTCAGTCGAGTCAACAATCAGCCGGCTCACATCCGAGGCCTCGATGGGAAACACCTTCTTGTCACGCCACTCCCTCGGGTTCTTGCCCAGCACATGATCGTGCAATGCCGTACCCGTCACATACACCGGGCCACTGTCACCGAGCCGGACATAGCCGCGGCCGGCCAGATGGGTCTTGCCCAGCGCAATCGTCACTGTTGACGACGCTGACCCGTCCTCGCCGCTTGCATCAGTCGTCAATTCGATTACTGCAGCCGGCGGCTCGAATCCGAGATGCCCCGGGGCCAGATCACCTTTCAACTCGCCCTCTTTGATCGTGGTGGAGTACATCAGATCGCTCGCCCGATTCGCGATCTCCTGGATGGACCACCCGGTCATGCGATACGAGATCGGTTCAACCTGCTGCCAGTCTGCGCCGGGAGACGACGATGACGATTGACCGGCCGGCCCCGTCCCCTTTTCAAAGACGAAGCGACTGCCGTCGGCATACGTCAGCGAAATCGAGTCCACCGCATCCGGCTTGAAGGCTGCCGGGTCAAACAGCGGCGTGCCCGTCGCGTCCGGGTCCGTGCCTTCGAGCAAGGCAGCGGCATTGTTGTTCGACGTCGATGAGAAGCCGCTCGATCGGAGTTTGTAAACCGCTGCTGAGCCGAGCAGAACAGCCAGCAGAAGGACGACCAGAGTGGTTTTCGTATTCATGTCGATTCGCTCCGGTGTGGAACATGTCTCGTATGTCAACTTACACGGGCCGCGGCTGGCTCCCGACACGCACAACCCGCCGACCCGAACTACTAACTTAGCCCCGCCGTGCGATCCAGACGCACACGCCTGCTGCGAGCACGACGATCGGCAGGCCGACAGCCAGCCCCCAGCGGTACACAATGCGCGTCGAGTCTGGAATCGGGCCGATCCGTGAGATGCTCCGAGTCATCGGGCTCGGCGCAATGAAGTCATCCATCCCTGCCAGCCAGCACACGCCGTTGAGAAACAGCTCCGAGTTCCCTGGGTTCGTCGGCCAGATCTGACTGTCAATCAGGCTCATGCTGTTGACAATGTCGTTGGTAAACCAGTTGCCCGACCCGACAAACAACGCGCGTTGCGATGTCGAAGCACTCGCGTCGGCGATCTCGGCAGCCACGATCACCGGATACGGCTCACTGTCCGGTTCAGCCGGCGGCTCAATCGTCTGTTCGCTGTACCATTGATCCTCGGCCCAGACGCGCGCGGACGGCTTGATGTCCAACACCACCCAGCGTGAAAGCGAGTCAGGCAGCGCGCCCTCGGTCGTCTCGCCGTCAAGCAACAACGGGATCGGGGCCGAGACCTGCGTATCAAGACCGACCAGCGCCGCACCGATCACGTGGTCTTCCCGGTAATCGTTGAGCAACATCCCTGCGACATTGCGATCCTGCCCGCCCGGCTGAGGAATACGCTCGAAAATCACGCGCCCGGTATCCGGTGTGATGCCGAACCGCGCGGCCACCGAGGCCCAGGTATCGGCCTGACCGAAACCCGGGATGAAACTCGGGTAGAAACTGAAGAACACGCTCTCCCCGTCATCAACCAGCGTCTGCACCGTGTTCGACAACGTGGCCGAGGCTGCCATCGCCTGCTGATCACTCATCGAGGGAGGCGAAGGGATGATGAAGTACACCACCGGCGACTCAGCCGTCGCAGGAACCGGCTGCTCACCCGTCAACACATCCCATTCCATCGTCTCGAAACCGAGTTCGTTCAATCGCGACGCCAGCGCCGCCAGCATGCCCGGGCGGCGAAAATCGCCGAGCACGGCACCCGGCTGCCCCAACGCATGGCAAAACACGACCGTCGCTGTCTCCGTCTGCACGAGACGCCGAATCGCCGATGCCACAATGCCCTCACCTGCAAAACGGAGATCGAAGCGCGACTGCTCCTGGATCTCACGCGCGCTTGGCTGTGGGAACAGTTGTTCATAGGGGATCACGGTGGCTTCGTCCGACGTCGTCACAAGAACGCAGTTGCTCTGCCTGATCGAGCGGAGAATCGGCGTCAGGCCGAGCGGCTCAAGATCATCAAGCGTCTGTGCCATGTCCAACGCGCCACGAGCCGCCTCGTCAAAAGCAGCCGCCCAGTCCGGCAACACCGTCGCCATCCCGGCCGGAATATCGCCCGAGGCAATCACCTCGCGATATAACCCGGCAACACGTTCAAAATCCTGCCCGGGACTCTGCAACGCTGCTCGCAGTGTCGCTGCGGCCCCCTGCCAGTCCGTGATCGGTTGGCCGGCCCCGGTCTGCAACTGCCGGTCAACCTCTGCCAGCAACGTCTGTGCGTTCAACGGCATCGTCGTCGTCAACGCGATATACACCGACTCGAAAAGCCGTCGATACTGGTGATTCGGATCGCCGTTGGTCAGCGATTCAGCCAACAGCGCGCCCTGCTGCTGAATAAAGGTCATCGTGGCATCGACCTGCCCCCGCGCTGCACCGAGGCGCGATTCATAGGTCGAGATTTCGCCGGCGTACTTCTCCTGCAGTTGTGCGATCAGGTCCTCATACGGCGTGATCGAACGCGGGTCGAGCGGGTCGATCCGGTTGATCACGATCTGATCCGAGCGCTTGACAAACTCACGCATCACATCCTCGACCTGCCGACGCAACGGGCCGGCCTGGTCCTCGGAAAACAGCAGCGTGATCTCAATCGGCTCGTCAAGAGATGTCAACAGGCTCCGAGTCTGCGGGCTGAGCGAGTACGAACGGCTGGCCGTGAAGTCCCAGCGCAGGTGGCTGTCTGCGGCCAACCAGTTCACGACGGCCAGTACGACGATCAGCGCCAGAACAAGAACCGAGACGTTCAGCCCGTACTTGAATCGCCGTGCCCCTGCCGTCGTCGGATTGACGTGCGCCGGGGCCGACGACTGCTGTGAATCTGCTTTGCTCGGAGGAAGATGCGAGGTCATGGTGCGTGCTTCCTTGGTGTATTACTCAATCTTCTTGACCCGCTCCCTGACGGTCGCGGCTCGTCGGAGTTATCGCCAGCGTCTGGATTCAATCACCTTCGTGGCGATGACCAGGAACAGAATAATGCCCGACAGCAGGTAGACGGCCGAGCCGGCGTCGATCACGCCTTTGGCAAAATCGGTCGAGAACCGACGGGTCACGCTCATCCAGAACAGCATGTCAGACCACGGGTCCGGCAGG
The DNA here is from genome assembly GCA_013112555.1 of Planctomycetota bacterium. Taxonomy (GTDB): domain Bacteria; phylum Planctomycetota; class Phycisphaerae; order Phycisphaerales; family UBA5793; genus PNC21. The sequence continues at coordinate 654,418 of JABFGK010000002.1, forward strand.
TTGGCCGGCAGCACCGTCGTCACGCCCCAGAAAATGAGCCAGAAAAACAAGGCCATCAAATACGCCAGAATCTGACTGCCCCACAAACTCGATGCCACCAATCCGACGGCCAGATACACCCCGCCCACCAGCAGCAACCCGAGATACCCACACACAATCGCCCCGTAATCCGGGGCAGCATAGATCTCGAGAATCACGACAAACAGAAACGTCGGGACGAGCATCGCGACGAAAAACAGCATCGCCCCCACCCACTTGCCGATCACCACCTCAACATCGTTCACCGGGCACGTCATCAGGCCTTCGATCGTGCCGATGCGCAGTTCCTCAGCAAGCAGCCGCATCGAGATCGCCGGCGCCAGGAAGATCAGCATGAACGCCGTCGTCTCAAAAAACGGCCGCATCGTTGCCGGGCGCCCCGGGCTCAGGACATCAACGGAAAACAGGAACCCGCTCACCAGCAGGAACAAAGCGATCACCACATACCCGACCGGCGTGCAGAAATACGAGGCCATCTCACGACGGGCCAGTGCAATCGTTCGACTCATCATGATCAACTGCCTCCCTTCACACCGGCATCGGGTACGGATGCATCCGTCTCAGGTGGAGACGAGGGGGGAGATTGGGGGGGAGGCGGGGGGGGAGGAGCAGACGGCGCATCATCGACAACATGCCCGCCACCCGTCACACGAATGAACAACTGCTCCAGCGAAACCGTGCTGCGACTCAGTTCCCGCAACGGCAGCCCGCTGGCATGAACCGCCCGGCCGATCTGCTCACGCAGATCACCGTCACCGTCACCGGTGGCCGACGCTGATGCCGACGCTGCCTTGGCTGCAATCTCGTACCGCCGCCAGGCACCCTCCAGCGTCCGGCTGCGGACATCGCGCACATTCGGCAGACTCCGAACGGCCTGAACGAGTTGGTCGGCTGAGCCGGCCGATGAATCAACGTTCACCTCAATGACGTAGGTGCTGTCCTGGTTCGCCTGCCTCCGCAGATCGGAAATCGAGCCGTCCGCACGAATCCCGCCGTGGCTGATAATCACGATCCGATCGCAGGTCACTTCGATCTCGGGCAGAATGTGGCTCGACAGAATCATCGTGTGATCGCCGGCCAACTCCCGAATCAGTTTGCGGGTCTCCCGGATCTGCACCGGGTCCAGGCCCGATGTCGGCTCATCGAGCACGAGGATTGCCGGGCTGTGGAGCATGGCCGCGGCCAGACCGACACGCTGCCGATACCCCTTGCTCAGGCGGCTGATCAGTCGCCGCCTCATCTCAGACAGCCAGCACCGCTCGATCACCCGGTTGACCGCAGTCCGGCGTGAAGCGCGATCCATCCCGAAGAGCCGCCCGCGGAAGTGCAGGTATTCCTCGACCCGCATCTCGGGATATAGCGGATTCGACTCCGGCAGGTACCCGAGATGTGACCGAACCTGATCCGATTCGGCCACCGAATCATGCCCGTCAACCCGAACCGACCCGGACGTGGGTGGCATATACCCCGTGAGAATGCGCAATGTGGTCGTTTTGCCCGCCCCGTTGGGGCCGAGCAACCCGAGCACCTGCCCGCTGGGGATATCAAGTGTCACGTTGTTGACAGCCCGAAATGAGCCGTAGTACTTGGTAAGACACCGAATTTCAATCATTCTGTGCAGCCTCCTGAACACCTGAGCGAATGGGAGTGCATGATTGTGAATCGCTTTCTACGCAACGTGTGGACGGGTCGATCGGCGTCCCCTGCCACTTTTCCGGGTGCAGTCGCCCGGTTTTTCGCTCGATACCAGTGATACGGTCCACCCGTGTCCGACACCGACTGCCTGGCCGCGCCGGCGTGTTGAGCGTGTTTACCGACTTGCAACGCCCCAGCGCGGGTCATAGTAATATGCGGTCAAGCGGTCGGAGTGCCGGTTTCAGCGATTCTATCCGTCCGACACGCAGCGTGTCGAAGCCGGGGAAAGGCGTGTATGGGTGACAAGCAACGGCTCAGGCTTGTCGTTGTCAATGAAGTGATCGGTCAGAATACCCCCGAATGGGATGCTCTGGCCCGCCACTTCGACTTGCTATCGGTCTCACCGGACCGACTTGCCTCAGCCGTGAGCCCGGCTGCCAAGGGCGAGCCGACACCCCCCACCCTCATCCTGGGCGACCCACAGACCTGGCAGAACCCTGCTGCCACACCAGGGACTGCCAGGGACGACTACGGGGCCATCCTCGATGCCATGACCGAAGGCGTCTGCCTGTGCGATACCGACGGCAGCCTGCTCTGGGGCAATCCACACTATCTGTCAATGCCGGAAATCGTCCGCCGGCGTGTCGAGCGTGGCTGTGCCGATGCTGCACGCTACTACAGCCAGCAGGCACCCGAATCGCTCCCACGAGGCAAAAAACTTGAGTTCCAGGCCGGCGAGGACGGCTTCTACGAAATGATCGTCTCGCCGATCATGCCGGCTGCTCAGCCCGATGCACACGCTGATACAGCCACCCCAGGCATCGCGAAACTGACTGCCATCGTCTGGGATAACAGTTACGGGCAGCGCCTCCAGCAGAAACTCGATGCCATCGACCGTGCCGGCAGCGAACTGGTCCGCATCGAAGCCGAGGCCGTCTCGAGCCTCAACGCTGCCCAGCGACTGAAACTGCTCGAAGACAAAATCATCAAGTACTCACGCGACCTGATGCACTTCGATCACTTCAACGTCTTCCTGCTGGACCGCAAAACCAAGCGGCTGCAACCCCTCATGCTCGTCGGCATGCCCTCCAAAGTCGCCACCTACGAATTATTCGCATCAACCACCGGCAACGGGATTTGCGGGTACGTCGCCGCCACCGGCAAGAGTTACATCTGCCACGATGTCCAGAACGACTCACGATACCTCGCCGGGCTCGACAAGGCCGCCAGCTCGCTCAGCGTCCCCTTGAGACTCCAGAGCCAGTTGATCGGCGTGTTCAACGTCGAATCGAGACGGCCCGGGTCGTTCTCAGAGGACGATCGACAGTTTGCCGAGATCTTCGGCCGCTACATCGCCCTTGCCTTGAACATCCTCGATCTCCTGATCGTGGAACGGTGCACCACGAGCGGCACCGTGGCCGTCAACGTCATCGGCGAAATCAGCCAGCCGCTCACCGACATCGCCCTCGAAGCCGACCGGCTCCAGCAAACACTGGCCGACAACCCGGATGCCCTGCGCCACGTCGAACGGATCATCAATCTCGTCGAGACGGTCAAACAGAACGCCCAGGAGGCTGCCAAAGGCCCCCGAGGAATCCTCGGCATCCAGGAAGCCATGGAATCCTCCGAAATTGACCCCCTGCTCGAACACAAACGCGTCCTCGTTGCCGATGATGAGCCCAACATTCTCGAAACGATCGACAAAGTCCTCACCGCACGCGGATGCCGCGTCACCATCTGCAGTAACGGGAGCGCTGCCATCGAGGCACTTGAGGCAGCCGGCGATGACCAGTACGGCCTGGTCCTGTCAGACATCAGCATGTCAGACCGGAACGGCTACGAAGTGTTCGCTGCTGCCAAAGAAGTCGACCCGAAATTACCGGTCATTCTCATGACCGGCTTCGGCTATGACCCCCACCATTCAATCGTGCGGGCCAGCCAGGAAGGACTGCAGTGCGTCCTGTTCAAACCCTTCCAAGTCGAGCACTTACTCGAAGAGGTGTCCAAGGCACTTGTCGAGCGCAAGACGCCGCCATCGTCCGGAAAAGCCGGCGACGGCAATACCAGCGCGTCATAACCATTCGCCCATCGCAGTCCCAGAAACACCACCCCTCCATTTATTGGTGCCTACAAGTGGTCCATTCTGCCCGGGCCGTCCAGACGATCCCCCGCAGGCCGGAATTGTCCTCCTCGACTTGCATCGCACGAATTCAATCCCGATCAATGACCCTGAGGGGAGAATCCGATCGGCAGGCTGCCGTGGCACCTGAGCCGGTACACGACTCTGCATGGGTGTGATGCCGAACATGCCACCGGCAGACCGATCGGATTCCACATGACAAACTCAGGGATTGGTACGCCGCTCGTACCTTGACCGAATGAAGCCGCTTGCTGCTGCACATGCACATGCGTCGGCTTGATTCGCGCCGTGCCATCGAGCCGGAGGGGGCTGTCTATGCATCTGTCTCATCGCCGAGGTTTTACGCTGATCGAACTGCTTGTCGTCATCAGCATCATTGCACTGCTGATCGGGATTCTATTGCCTGCCTTATCCAGCACGCGCGTCGCGGCTCGCACCGCCAAGTGCGCCTCGAACGTGAACCAACTCGGCAAACTTCACTTTGATCAGGTGCTGGACATCGACCGCTGGGCGCAGTCAGCCTACGACCTGCGCGGCGGCCGACTCGAAGACGTCGCCCCCGGGGCCGAAAGCGAATACAACGGCCGCAACTCCTTCAACTTCCTGAAGAACTCAAACTTGAGCGACTTTGCCCGCAAACTGAATCAACTCGAACAAAGCGTCCCGGGGCAGGTCCGACAGTGGACCATCCCCTGCCCGGAAGCCATCGAGCCCCGCGAACAAAGTTACGGCATGAGTTACCGCGCCTATCAGGCCCGGCCGGCCAATGTGATCCCACGCATGATCGTCTTTGCCTGCAGCCCCTATCGACTCATGGTGCGCGGCCGAGACCTGAACCCGCGACACCGGGACCGGGTCAATTTCATGTATGGTGACTCACATGTCGATGCCGGCAACGAAGACCGAATTGATGACGACGACCTGTTCCGCCATACGACCCGTCTGCCGCCGATCCCGGCTGAGTATGACGAATAGGACGCAACAAGTGACGTGGGCTTTGCGGGTGAGATGCCTGCCCCACTGACTGAGGTGGATGGAACAAACGAATGTTTCACGGTTGAGAGGAGAGATCCAACGCGAGCATCCCGGGGGATCGCATGTGCTTGGAGGCGACTGTGCAGTCAGAACGAGACAATCAACCGCGCGTCTGATTGTCTTCGGTGAGCACGGATACCGGGATGAGGTCCGATTGGCCGATGGTCTGCGGCAAATCATCCAGCCGAATGGACTGCTCGACCGTGAACATTCCCACCTCAGTTCTCCGCAGCCCCGTCAGATACCCCCCGACTCCCAACGCTGCACCAATATCACGGGCCAGGCTCCGGATGTACGTGCCCTTGCCGCACCGAACATCAAGCGTCAGCGCCGGCCAGGCATACTGCACAATCTCAATCGAGTGAATCACCACCGGCCGGGCCTTGAGTTCGGGCGGTTTTCCCTGGCGTGCTAACTTGTACGCCCGTTTCCCATCAATCTGCATCGCAGAAAACACCGGCGGCCGCTGCATTATCCCGCCGATAAAGCGAGCAGCCAGCAGTTCACGGATCGCCTCTCGGTCAGGGGGGGGACCGGCCGGTTCGATCGGCGTCAGATCACCTTCAAGATCCTCGGTCGTCGAGGTTGCATCAAGGGCGATGTCCGTCATATACCGCTTGGGCATGTCGTGGATACGAGGCACGCACCGAGTCGCCTGCCGGCCGAGACACATCACCAGCACCCCGGTCGCAAGTGGATCGAGTGTCCCGGCATGTCCCGTCCTGGGCTTGCCGGCCCGCCAGCGCACCGCCTTGACGACCCCCATCGACGAGATCCCCAACGGCTTGTCCACAACAAGGAAGCCGCAGGGCAATGGGTCCGGGCTCGGATTGTCGGTTCCTGTCATCATGGTTTTCGAGACGATGGTAGGGATGCATACGGGGTCACAGGGGGGGAAACGGCCTGTTTTGTTGCCGTGTGGCATAGTGGGGCTACACTCCGGGCAATAGCCGGCACGATCATGTGTCTCAGGCCCCTTTTTGGAGAGGTGACCGAGCGGCTGAAGGTGCACGACTGGAAATCGTGTGTGCGCGAAAGCGTACCGTGGGTTCGAATCCCACCCTCTCCGTTATCGCGATTCACAATCGACTCCCCATGGGATTCGAGCACACAGTGGACCATGCGCAGCATGAGACACGACGTGGGTGCGACGCCGAAGGCGCCGTGACCACGAATCCCACCCTCTCCGTTATCCCTAGAGTTGGTGTTTCTGAGCCACTGCCTTGTGAGCAGTGGTGTCCGCTGCGCCAGCGATTTGGCCTTGACGGGATGGGCGGATCGAGTTACATTGATAGTGTGATATTGCGGGATAAAGACGCCAGCACCGGGTGGACCTCGCAGGCAGACGCTCTGGACGAGGTACGCTATTACTGCCAGAACTGGCGGGCGGACGTGTCCGCAATAGTCACCTCAGGGGGCTATATGGTCGAATGGACCAAGTACTCGCCGTACGGCATCCCCTTCGGGCTGCCGGGAGCCGATACCGACTCTGACGGCGACTGCGACGCCACCGACATCACCCAAATCCAGACCTGGATCGACGGCTCGTCCTACGACGTGCGCGGCGACGTGGATCTCGACGGCGACGTGGACTCGACCGACAAGTCGATCGCCCAAAGCAACTATCAGGGCACGACCAGCGGCTGGAACGACCTCACCGCCATCGGCAATCGCACAGGTTACGCCGGATACGAGTGGGACGGTGTGGTCAGCATGTACCACGTTCGCCACCGAGTTCTGAACCCCGTGCTGGGACGATGGACCCGAAGAGATCCGCTGGGTTTCACAGGTGGTTTGAATATGTACACGTACAGCGCCGGTGTGATATGGAGGAATGATCCCATGGGGCTCCTCTCGAATTCACAAGCTTACACGTGCAGCGCATGCTATATCGAGTTCAACACAGAACCTCTCAAGTGCAGTTCAGGAAAGTGCTCCAATCCGGCCACTGGTGGTGGGGCGCTCACAAGACTGACCTCAGAATGGGATTGTCAAGCCGATTGCGAAGACAGATGGCCTGATGACCCTGCCAAGCAAAACGCGTGCAAAGGTGGCTGCGATGTCGGCGGCGGTTCCCACACGTGCAGCGCCGGATGCACAGAGCTATACGAATCGGGATCAGAATCATGGAGTGCATGTGTCATGTCATGTAGGCGTGTGCGTAAAGGAGGAGAGGTAGACTACGGAACCTGTGACATTAACAAAACGAATTGCGAAGCGAATTGTGAGAGCCAAGTCTCCCAATGTAAGTCAGAAGAAGGAGACCAAATCATTATGGGTGCGAGCGGAGGTGTCATAGGCGTTACAGGAGGAATCCTCCTTTTCTGTGGCCCCCCCGGGTGGATCATAGGGGGTTGTCTTGCGGCTGGAGGGATCATCATCGAGTGTAGCATTCCGGTTGTCAATACCCAACAGAACAAGGACTGTGATGCCTGTGGCGACCGATGCAACAACTACTGCAATTGTCAATATGAGGTGTGCATAGGCGAGCGTGCCTCTGACAGTTGCAAGTTTCGAGCAGGCTGTGGGCTTACCAAACCGCCATTTTGGACGATCGCGTTATGGCATAATGCCGAGATTCCTCAAATCGGCAGAGCACTCTCAGCGGCGACAGGACAAGGAGTGGACCTGAGTTGGAATCTGCGGTGTTGCCGCATTATCCATATTGGCTGTCACCAGGGAGGAGCAATTGTGGCTGTACTCCGAACTAAGCCATACCATCACATTGCTTTATCGTTTGAGTCTCTCAAGAGCTCACACGCCTCGTATGCGTGCACACATTCTGCCACGACGCCCATAGGCCGGAGCATTCTGATGAATTGTTTCATTTTCACATGTAGGTGTGTGCGAGTCTGGTCAACGGTATCTGTGCTTGCACAAGATAGCAGATGCAACTCGAGTATTTCTCGCAATAGATAGACTCAAGCACTCGCACACGGTGATATCAGATGCCAAATCGTATGAAGCGCTGCCCTTCAAAGTCGACATTTAGACTCGCTCAAGGTGTTCTGATAATTGAGCATGTAGTCTTTACACTGATAGTCTTGTGGCGTGGAATCGGTGGATATGAAAGAATGGTTACTTGGCCTATTGTTGCCTACCACGCCTTGGCGATGACAGCTTGTATTGTGCTGTATTTTGTGCTGGTAATAAGGATTCGTAGGGCACTGTGCAAGTATTCATACATGATGTGCGTGCAATGCTGGTATCCGTTGTATGGCCTATGTGAGCAAGGTCGTTGCCCTGAATGCGGGCGGCACTACACCCGCGGCGAAGTAGTGACGTACTGGAGGAGACGGTTTTTTGTTCGGGAACTTGATTGATTAGCCCACTTATGGGCATTTACCGGGGCTATAAGCAAAAGTTGTGGATGGAGGCGTGAATGAAAACGGCGGCATACTCTGGGTTTGTTGTAGTTGCTGCTGCAAACCCCCCAGCGGCCCACGCGGGCCCGGAGTACACCACCATGACAGAGACTATGACCGTGGCCTGCTCCCTGAAAACTGATCCAGCCGTTGTGAGAGTCCCGATGACCTCTCTTCGAGCCTGAGCCTCAGAGCCGAAGGCCGGCAGAGGTCAGATGAAGAGTCTCATAGACAATGAAGCGCAAACGACACAGCCCGGAACAGATCATTACCAAGTTGCGTGAGGCTGACGCGATGCTGGCCACGGGAGCGACGATCGCCCAGAGCAACTACCAAGGCACCACCAGCGGTTGGAACGATCTCACCGCCATCGGCAACCGCAAGGGCTATGCCGGCTATGAATGGGACGGTGTGGTGAGCCTATACCACGTACGGAATCGCGTGCTGCACCCGGTCCTGGGACGATGGACACGAAGATATCCACCCGGGTATTCAGTTCGTGGATACTTTGGCAAACAAAAAGTGGAGTGTGGACTCTGCTGGAAAGAGGGAGGTGGCCTCGCTCCAACCATTGACTGTTCAGTGGGTTTTGGGGGTAGTATACGCCCCGGCCCCTTCGGAAAGGGCGGCAAGGGCAGCAAGGGCCTGATGCACGGCGATGTCGGCGGCACTGTCTGCTTAAAGTGCACGAGGCGTCTCTGTCCTTCTGACGGGAACTACTATTATGTATGATCGATGCCTGACTTCTGCCATTGTGTGAGCCAACTTAGCGACGGATAGTTGTGGGCATGTGAGTATTTGTATCACGCGCATGGGCCGCCGTGAAAGCATTCGGCCGTCCCTTTGGCGCACTAACAGGCACAAAGGTGAGTCTCCACATCTCCAGTATCTAAACGGCAGAGTGAGCTAAACGCAGCGTGATGGATATTATCTTACATGTGTAGAACGGAAACGTCTTCAGTTGCGCCGTGTATCGTGATATATGCTGGTGGTCTTGCCATCGTACTTCTTGCAAGTATTAGCGGGGCTATTTCCATATATGAGTGCATCTCATTCCGCATGCATGCGTCCATCACCACGGCCACGGTAATTGTGTCTGAGGTTAGGCTAGAGGCACAGCACGTCGCAGGTGTTGAGGTGCCGTACGTTCTATACAAGTATCGTGATCCAACTTCAGGTCGTCTGCTGAACAGTAGTACCTACGCCTTACAGGGCAACTTCACCCCTCATGGAAGTGCGAGGGAGATAGTGAGTACATTCCGAGCGGGTATGGATACTCAGTTGTACATCGACACTCGACATCCATCACGCTCAAGCCTGGTTAAACCGAGCATCAATGGCCCCGCATACGTGAAAGTATGTTTCGGTCTGTTTATTGGCGTTCTATTGCTATTGGGGATAATGCGGGCAGCGCTCTCAGCCATGGTACGTTACAGTTCTCTTGAAAGGGCGCGCAGACCATCCACAAATGTCGATCGCTATCATGTTATTGGTCTCATGGCTGGGTGGGTGTCGGCTGGACTCATACCCACCGTCGCTTATGTGTGTGAAGCGGAGCAGGCTGCGCGTTCACTGATCGCAGAGGTATCCTTGGCCGCGTACGGTGGAAGCATAGTCCTTCTCGCTGGACTGTGTGCGATCGGGGTGAGGCTACAGGCGACCACTCGTCGTGGTCAGAGGGCTAGCAGCAGTGACCTAACAGACCTCTAAGCAACTGCTCAGTACCACATGTTGTATCTTCTCTGCGCTGGGTGTTCTCCGGCTAGAATCGTTTTCGTGGGCCCCGGCTCTACCGGGGGGATGGTTCCAACGGAACCATGACACACCAATCACGAATCACTGCCGCTCCGTTGCTTTCCCACCATTCGCAGCCGGTTCGCCAATCTCCCGATTGGCACTCCCCCGCCGTCATTCCCGCGCACACGGGAATCCATCCGCTCCTCATCCGCCCCCCCCCCGCCACCACCGGTGGCGGCTTTGTGAGCCCCCGGCTTTGCCGGGGGTGATGCGTTCTCGCACCGGGAATGACCCATTGCCTCAAAGCGGCAAACTGGAAGTAGCCAAAGAGTTGGAGCACGTCGCGCCCACGCGATGAGCGCACCCTCTGGCAAAGCGGCCAGGATTAAATCAACAACCCAGTACGCCACCGTATCAGAAGTTAACATCAAACGCGTCGACTGATATCCACGATCCCACCGAATCAGGATGGTGCTGCCCGGTCACGATCACATCCAACCGATGCGGGCCCGGGACAAGATCAGCGGCCGTGTACAGCGCGGTACTGACCTCAATCTCCGGCGCATAGCAGTCAACCTGCCCCAGCGGCTTCCCATCCAATTTCAGATAGGCGACCCCCAAAGCCGGCCCACGGGACCCGACCCATGTGACGCCGGTCCCCTGGAAGATGAAGATGATTCGATCACGCGGCGTCCGGGCTGCACTGAGATAGTGGGCACTTGCCTGCTCATGCGGGATCGTGCCCCACGAGTTCACGTAGTACAGCGACTGAACGCATTCCTCATATCGCATAATGTCGACTGCGATCGTGCTCCAGGTGCTGCCGTCATCCGTGGACTCATGGATCTCCATGCTCGTCGAGAGAAAGATCCGCTGATCGGTCTGATACGTCGGTGAATATCGAACCTCGCGAATCTGCTCATCCTGTTCAATAAACGTCTCACCGAACGAGGTCCACGTCTGCATGTCATCCCGGGTACGCAAGGACGCCTGACCCTGCAGCACTACGACCATGTCGCCGGACTCCGAATAATCCGGGGCCGGCCAAATGGAATGAATGTTTGCACCAATCAGATCCGGGTGCGTCGTGACCGCATTCCACGTCAGGCCGCGGTCGTCCGACGTGTACAGGCCGATATTGGTGCCGGCCAGGAGCGTCGTCGTATTATCGGGACGCCGAACGGCTTCGAGGAAGATGTCACCCAAGGTCGGCAGATTGTTGCTGCGTGCTGCCCAGGTCGCGCCCCCATCCTCCGAAACGAATACGCCCTCATCGCGCAGGCTCGCAAACGCAAGGTGATCCTCGTCGAAGCGAGGCGAAAAGGCAACCCATGCAGCATATGCCTTCGTGTCGATGACCTTTTCAAACGTGCCGCCCCCATCGATCGACCGAAAGACCCCGTTGGAGCGCGTACTCACTAACACGGTCCGGTCCGTGACAAACTGAGGCGACGCCAGCGCCTTGGTCGGAAACGCCGTGTCTGTCTCATCAATTGTCCGGGCCGTCCAACTCGCGCCCCGGTCCTCCGAAACAAGCAGCACACCCAGATGAATCGCCAGGATCGTGTTATCCTGCTCAAACGTCGGTGAAAACTCCGTGTTATACACATACGGGTTACTCAGCCCGGTCGTGCTGACCGACCAATTCGCGCCGGCATCCTCAGATACATACAACCCGCCGCCGTAGCGACTCACAACCATCAGCGGGTCGGCTGGAAACGTCGGTGCCAGTGCAAAACCGGAGATCAGCCGGGCCGGTCTCGTTTCGAGTTCCATCCAGACCTTCCCCCTGACCGTTGAGCGATACAAGCCCTCAAACGAGCCGAGAAAGACGGTGTCATCCTGCTGGTACGTGGGAGATACGGCCAACTCATAAAAATGGACCGACGTCTGATCGCTGTTGCGAATCCCGCCCATATACAACGTCCACGACTCGCCTCCGTTCGTTGACTTGTACACGGCCGTCTCGGCACCGACGGCAAAGAGCGTGTGATCGTGCCTGAAATTCGGTGAGAGGTCGATGTCAATGACATGGGCTTCCTTCAAACCCTTATTAATCGGCTCGATTTTCGACCAGTTATACACACTGCGCCACATGCCGTGCTCAGCCGTGGCAATGAAGAGCGCCGGGTGACGCGGGATCGAAGTATCAAGTTCGATGTCGGTGATGTCCGATGGGGCCATGAACTGGGTCAAAGGAGACCATGTGGCCCCTTCATCCTGTGAATAGATGAGGTATCGCCCACCCACACAGGCGACCACTCCGCCGTCATCACTGAAACTCGGAGAGAGGGCAACGTCCGTGATGGGCGCGATAGTCGGAATGACCTTCTCCCACAACAGACCGCGGTCAAGACTCCGATACAGCCCGCCATCGTCTGGGGCCGCGAACATCACGAGCTCGCCGTCGGCCCCGTACTCACCACTGACCGTCGACATGTTGGGCGAGGGAAGCCCGTTGTTGACCGTGTACCAGGTGTAGCCGCCGTCATCAGACCGATAGATCCCTTCGAGTTTGGAACTCACCATCATGAACGGATCTTGCGGGTAGTGCGGGGCCATGAAAATGTCGGTCAGCCCGCCGCGGTTGTCCATCCCACGGACCACCTGGTGCCAGGTCCATCCTCCGTCATTCGATCGCAACATACCGGAGTTACCCGGCCCGGTCAGCGTGACAAACACCACACCGTCCTGTGCAAATGCCGGCGAGACACAGACATCGTATACAACGTCGTGCGGCTGATGCGCCGAAGCCGACAGCGTCGTCAGCAACCCGATGAGGCCGGCAACAGTGGCACGCACAGCACATGGCAGCACCGTGCCGATGCTCACCCCGGGGCTCGTCCTGACGCCCTCATATCCTCCTGAACCTGCTCGCGCTCGCGCCATATCCTGGTCCTCCTGACGGGGTTGCCGATTGAAAGAGTGAATCGTGAGCCGACACTGCCGCATTTAGCCGCATTTAAGGGATACGGGGTGAATGGGAAGCGGTTTCGGTGTAGTTGACAAGTTGCTCCTATTTGACATTGCCAGGGCGGGAAACACGCCTATTGAGGATGATTCCCGACAGCATCCAGCAATATCACCACCAGGCCCACGACGATACAGAGACTTCGAGAATGCCGAAGCATCAGGATGAATAGGCCGGATGCCCCCCAGATCGCTCCCCGATCACGACACTCGGATCAGCATCACGCCATGACGCCGGATCGGCTTCGGCGTGCTGAAGGAATCTGCGTATGTACCAAGATCCTCCTGCCTCCACACATCACGGACCGTGCATGACCCTGACAAGCCGATGTCGCCCCACCTCACCGTGAGCGGCTGCTCACCCTCACTCGTATTGAACAACCCAACAGCCACTGACCCATCTTCCATTTCCTTGACCATGATGAAGTGGTCGTCATCCTCGATCATGACGCGCCCCTGTTTCCCGAGCGCATCCTGATTGATGGCAATCACCTCAGCATTGCACAGCACATTGAGCGTGAACGCATCGAGTTTCGTCATGTCGCCGGACAGAAACAACGGCGCTGCCATCAAACTCCAGAGCGACATGTAACTGTACTGCTCGTTTGGTGTCAGGTCGGTCGGCGTGCCTTCTCCCATGTTCTGCGCGCTGCCGACCCAGCCGAGCATGAGATAGTCCGGATCGTTCCAGCGGCCCGGGCCGGCACATTCATGGTGGCGCGCGTTGCGCAGCCCTATCGAGTAGAACGCCGGCAACAGCGCACCTTGCTGCAGGCCGAGATCACCGGTCGTGCGCCAACTCTGCCCCCCCACTTCCGCGCCCCACTCCCACACGGCCCCTCGCCCATACTGACACAGATTCAGCACGACGTCACGATCAAGCGTGCGCAGAATCTCTGATATCTGACGGTAAGGCCGCTGCAGGCGCGCTGTGCCGTCACCCGTCGCCACATTCTCATAGGAACACCAGTCGTACTTGAGAAAGTCAAATCCCCATTCGGCAAACTGACGTGCATCAGCCGCCTCGTGTTCGTAGGCCCCGACGTACCCGGCACATGTCCACGGCCCGGGAGATGTGTATATACCGGCACGCAATCCGAGTGCATGAATGGAGTCCACCATGCCGGCAATGTCCGGAAACTTCGCATTACATAAAACAGCCCCGGTGGCCGTATCACGGTACGGCTCATCACCCTGCTGTTTCATCCAGCAGTCATCCACATTAACATACATATACCCGAAGTCGGCCATCCCGGAGTCGATCATCGCGTTGGCTGCCTCACGAATGTCCTGCTCCGTCACCCGGTCATAATGAATGTACCAACTGTTCCAGCCCATCGGCGGGGTCAGTGCCAACGTCTCGCCAACAACGAGCGTAAACGACCTCTCAGCAGCACCGTGCTCATTCGTTGCGCCCAATGTCAAGTCGTACTCACCCGCTGTTGCCGGGGCCGTGCCGTTGAGCACTCCGGTCGCCGGGTCAAGAACCAGACCATCAGGCAACCCATCAACGGCAAAGACAATCGGCCGCGTCCCGGTACACGGAATCCGATACACAAACGGGTGGCCGGGACGGACCCCGAACAGGCGCGGGCCGTTAATGGCCGGAACGGGACCGGGTTTCGGTGTGATGATCATGGGACTCTCCCGTGGTGGGTAATCAAGCGCAACCGGCAGGTTGCTGCCGGCACTGATATGGAAATTCGCCGCTGCCCAGTTTGCATGGTCATAGTCAATACCGTCGCCGGCACTCGTGACCAGAAGCATCATGTGCGTAACGCCGCTCAGGTCGAGATCAATACGCTTTGCCGGGTCCCCGCCGTGCATCACCCCACTGTCAAACGACAGTGAGCCGTCGAGATACACCTGAAACACAAGGCTGCCACGTGCACCCGCCCCATCATCAACGCCGACGGTAGCCGTGAACCGCCCAGCCTGCCCGTCAAGTTGAATGCTGAAGACCGAATCGGCATGCGAGCCCACGCCATGCTCAAACACCTGGCCACCGATGGTCAGCGGCTTGCTAGTGATCGACTGATCGATCTGCGGTCTCCCCCAGCCCTGCTTCATCTTTGTCAGATCAAGCGATGACAGCGAGACGAGAACATCATCGATAACAACGGCCGCGGAACCGGGTATGCACAGCACGACCAGCACAAGCAACACCGCTCCCCACACATCGTGGAAACACGGCAGCGAAATAGCGTTGTTTCGTGGCATGACCTGTATCACAACATATGCTCATGCACGACCTGGATTCCCCCCCATTCCCCTGTATTGGGATTCTTCTATGGTGGACCGGCAGCATGCGGCAACTGCAGAAGAAGCGAGTGCGGCCATGGCCTGCGTTCGATGCGGCTATGACCTGCACGGGTTGCCGGTCGATGTCGCCGGCTCCTGCCCGGAATGCGGCTGCTCACGGGCGCTCACATCGTGGTTCTATTCAAAACAAACCACAGCCTGGCGCCGGACAACAGTCCGCGGGCTGTACCTGATCATCATTCCGTTTGCACTCTCCGTCGTGATCAGCATCCTCTATCTTCCCCTGACCTATCTGTCCATCAGCAGCACCGCCTACAGTCCGCCGGAGTGGATGAGTGTTGCCGTGTGGGCTTTGTGGTATATCGGTACGGGTCTCAGCCGTGTCCTGACTCCGATCGGCGTGTTCCTTGCCACGAGACAGCCGCCACTCCAGACGGATGAAACTCCTGCGATGCGTGGCTGCCGTCACTGGTCGCGGTGGGTCGTCGTTGTGTGTGGCATCGCCATTCTGACGCTCCCAGTGGTTGTCTGGATCGTCGATATTGCAGCATATGAATTTGATGTCGGCTATGGATCAGTACCGCTGTTGAGCCCGGAACTGAGCCTGATAGCCGAGGTCTTACGAAACGTGCTCCCCTGGGTCAGCTCCGCAGGATTTACCCTGTTCATCGTGTTCCTCATGCTGCTCGCCCAGGCCACCGAACCCCAACGCCTGTTCGCTCGTCTTCGCCTGTTGTTGATTGCAGAACTGGTATATTACATTACATCACTCGCTGCAACCCTGTGGATGTACAGCCTCATGCAAGGCAACAACGGTGCCATCACGAACGCATCCGTATCCACCATGCAGCGCATGCAGACGATCGGGCTCATGTTTCAGATAGTGCACGTCGGTCTGCTTCTGTGGACCGGCGTCGTATTCTGGAGCCTGGCACGCTGGCTCGGGCAGGGATTGAGGAAATCAGGAAAGATGACATCGTGACAGGCGAAGAGCCCAATACACACGGCGACAGCGAGCTGACGATGGCCGGAAACGAGGTGTCAACAGCATCCTCAGACACGCCCAGCACATCCGCAACAGCCGATGAAACAGAGGCGCCCCATCAGCAGCACCCACTCATCCGCTGCGTGCATTGCGGCTATGACCTGCGTGGTGATTCCGACGAGGATGGCAGCGACACGTGCCCGGAATGCGGCAACACACGACTCTTGACACGGTGGTTCTGGTCAGACGAGGTCATGAAGTGGCGAGGAAAGGTCTCGTGGGGGATGTGGCTGCTTGTGATGATGATTGGACTCTGGTTCATGGCCGGCGCATATGGCTCAGTGATGGTACGCGCCTTCCCCACGGGTGCCCCCTCGACAGCCCGGATGCTCATCACCTTCGAATCTGTCTGGAGATTCATGATGATGGCCGGCAATACGCTCGGGTGTGTCGGCGTTATTCTCCTGACCATACAAGTGCCGAATGTCGAACGCCGGGCCGGCGGATGGGTTGCCTGGATGCGCCCGGGGGCCCGCTGGCTCATCGTGATTGGGTTTCTTGGTGCCACATGCCTGCCGTGGGCGGCTGCTGCATTGCAAGAGTACAAGCAGACGTATGATGTGTATTACAGCGATTCAAGCAGAGTCGCTGTACTCAATGGTGCGTTGGCCGTGATTGGGATCGGACGCGTCGTGACCGGGTGGGCGTACTGGCTCGGTACGGGCGCAACGATAACTTATATGATCTTCCTGGCCTCCGGGACCGGCGCACGACGGCTCGCTACACGATTGCGATGGTGCGCCATTGCATTAGCAGTCCTGTGGATCGGCAGTATGAGTTTCAGGCTCTGGGTCAGTGCTCTGGTATCAGCCGCCGGTGCGGGCACGACGGCGTCAGTGAATATCCTGACATCAAACTCGGTCACCACGATCAGCCACTGGGTCCTGATTGCCGGCTTTGCCATGATGGCCTGGGTGAGCGTGATGCTGTGGCAACAGGCACGCTGGTACGGCCAGGGACTTAAACACACCAAGCACAGGCGAACCGTGAAATCGATTCTTGAAACAATCGCGATGAACAACGCACCGGCCCGCCACGTCTCGTGCGTGCATTGCGGCTATGACCTGCGCGGCACATCGCAGGATTCGAGCCACACCACCTGCTCAGAATGCGGCTCATCACACGAACTCTCAAACTGGTTCTGGTCGTCAGGCACCAGACGCTGGCGAAAGCAAGTCTCATGGGGACTGTGGCTGATTGCGCTCGCACTGGCACTCAGCGCATGCCATAGCGCCATCGTCGAACTCTCACACGTCCGCGCGAATGCGCTTGCTTCGTTCTGGCAAGCGTCCTGGCTCAGTGTCGGCATCAGATATGTGCGGCTGGCAACACACGACCCGGCCTACATCCTTGCAGCCGTCGGCGTGGTTCTGATCACGATGGCTGTGCCCTGCCGAGGCGTCGAGCGGAGGCCGGTCGCGCTCAGTCGACGCTGCGCTCGGTGGCTGTTTGTTGTGAGTGTTACTATCACGCTGACTTCGCCGATCCTCGCCACATTGGTATCACAGTATTCCGATGATCTGTGGAAGTATGATCGCGAGACGACGATCTACGTGATGGCGCGCGGCCTTGAAATGTTCTCGTACTGCCTGTCGGAGTCGACCATGTGGGTCTCGCTGGCTGCGATGCTGGCGGTCATGGTCCATATCAATCTGATGACGCAACGTACATCAATCCCCAGGCACATCGCCCGCTGGACAACGGTATCGCTGGTCACGGTTGTCTCTGTCATCGCATCCCTGGGTGCGGTCGGCGTGCTGGTGTTGATGTCCCGTGGCATGGATCGACATTTGATCACTCCCGGCTTGTCACATGCGATCAACCTGATCTTCGTGGCCGCTGCCACCCTCGTAGAACTCTGGGCACTCGGCGTCCTGCTGGCCCTCTCGCGATGGTACGGGCGGGGAATCAAGTTGAGGGGGTAAACGGTGAAAACCCCGCCTCCGCCGTGGGGGGGGGAATGATGCGCAAGCATCATGCCATGCCGCGTACCGTGCCCCTCCCTTCCGTCATCCCGGCGCAGGCCGGAACCCAGGGAGATGAATGTGATCCATACGATTTCCCTGCCGGATCTTCCGCTCAGAGCAGCGTTGATCCGGCCTACTTCCTCACCCCGTCACTCCCACCCTCAAAATTATTGTGACCATGCTCATTTTTTCTCTTGACTCCGCCCCGTTATGACGAATAATATGAACATGATCACAATGACGGCGAGCAGGACAGGTGGTTGACCATGCGAGTCACTGCACAAAAAAAGGCCGAGACACGCGAACGGATCGTCGCCGAGGCACTGCAACTCTTTGAGAAAAAAGGGTTTGCAGACACCACGACCCGCGATATCGCAAGGGCGGCCGGGATCGCAACCGGCACCATGTTCAACTACTTCGACTCCAAGGAGGCCTTAGCAATGACCGTGTTTGCTGACGTGCTCAAGACGGCAGGTACGGAAGTACAACAACGCCTCACCGGCTGCGAATCGATCGCCGAAGCCCTCTTTGCCTTCATCACCACCGGCCTTCGACATCTCGACCCCCATCGTCGATACGTCGGCGAGGTCTACGAAAACACGATGACCCCCTTTGCAATCCCGGGAGCCTGTGCCGAGGCCGATGCCGTCCGCCAGACCCACCTCGAAACCGTCTGGCAACTGGTCGTAGCACGTGCCGGGCAATGCACGCGAGCCCTGGACGACTTCGAAATCCTCACCAGCCATCTGTACTGGTCGCTGTACCTTGCCGTCGTGGCCTTCTGGTCACGCGATGACTCACCGAACCAGGAGGACACGCTGGCCATGCTCGATCGCACGACCCGGCTGTTCGCCCAGTCGCTGAATGTCGAGGACACGGATTACCCGCCGAATCAGCAGGACGCCGAACTCAGCACGCCTGAGATGGAATAAGAGATTGGAGACACGCGATGTCAGCAGCAGCATCATCATCATCGTCATCCTCAAGACCATCTGCCGACAAGACTGACAGCCCGTCGATTGCCGAACTGATCGACGCGATGCCGATCGATGAACACGAAACCGCGCCGGACGGCGAGCGAGCCGTCGGCTACCAGCAGGCACTCCAGGATCTGCTGGCCGACCTGGCACTGCGCCCGATCCCGACGAATCGGCTCGGCCGACTCTGGATCCTCACATCACTCCAGGCCAAAATCGGGGCTGCCTACTTCGCCTGGTGGTTGCGCAAATGGTACAAGAACGCCGATGCACAGCAGCGCGCCCTGAACGATGCCCATATGAAGGCTGCCTTCCGCATGCTCGGCAGCATGAGTTATCTGCGCGGGGCGGCAATGAAGTTCGGCCAGATGCTGGCCAACTACCCCGATGTCATGCCGTCCGAGTTCACCGAAGTGCTCGGCTCACTGCACTTCGAAGCGCCCGCCATGCACTATTCCCTGCTCCGCGAGTTCATCACCCGAGAACTCGGCCGCGACCCGGAAGACGTGTTCGACGACTTCGAAACCGAAGCATTTGCCGCTGCCTCATTGGGACAGGTGCATCGGGCACGCCTCAAGGAATCCGGCCGGCCGGTTGCCGTCAAGGTGCAATATCCAAACATTGCGCGCACCATCGAATCAGACCTCAAGAATCTCAAGGCCGTCTTTGCCCCCATGCGCATGCACCCGGATTGGGACAGCATGATGAACGGCTACGAGGACATCCGTCGCATGCTCGCGCTCGAGTGTGATTATGAACACGAAGCCGAGAACCTGCGAGTGGCCCGGCTTGCATTTGCCGATCGGAACGACATCGTCGTGCCGCGCGTGTATGACGACTACTCAACGCGACGCGTCCTGACGATGGACCTGCTGGATGACGGGCTGCACCTGCGCCAATATCTGGAAACAAACCCCTCACAAGAGGAACGAGACCGATACGGCGAGTTGATTGCGCACTCAACGCTCCGCCTCAGTTATGGCGAGCGATTGCTCCATGCCGACCCGCACCCGGCCAACTATGTGTTCCTGAACGACGGGCGCCTCGGTTTGCTCGACTTCGGGTGCTGCGTCCGGTATTCGGAAGATGATCTGAAGTACGTCCTGAAAGCGGAACAGGCGTTCCGGTCCGGCTCGGAGGAACGAATCATCGAAGCCTGCGCCCATGCCGGCTGCGCCACGCCGAAACAAAGGGCGGACAAGGAACGGATGCTGATGCTCAAGGCCTGGGGCGACTGGGTCTGGGAAACACAGGAGGAGGACCGCGTCTTTGACTTCAGCGACATTTCCTATATCCGGCGCGGGGCCGAGATCTACACCGAACTGCTACGCCGACGGTATGTCCGCTCACGACCGGTCAACACCTGGCTCACCCGTGCCTTCTTCGGCATCCGTGCCATGCTGACCGAACTCCGCGCACGCGTCAACTACTACCAAATCTGGCGTGAGTATTCCGACCGCTATTACAGTTGGGAACAGGAAGAGTAGTTAGCCCCCGGCTCTGCCGGGGGAATGATGCGCAAGCATCATCATGCCATGCCATGCCATGCCGCGTGCGGCTCCCCTCCCTTCCCTTCCCTCCGTCATCCCGGCGCAGGCCGGGATCCAGGGAGATGAATGCGGCCCATACGATTCCCCTGCCGGATCTTCCGCTCAAAGCAGCGTTGATCCGGCCTACTTCCTCTCCCCGTCATTCCCGCGCACGCGGGAATCCATCTTCCTCCCTTCACCGGCCCACCGGCGTACCATCATGTGTTACCCATGTCCCCGAACGGGTGTCACCCATCTGTCCGGTCCAAACAGAGAGGGGCTGGGGGTGAGGGCCATTCCTCACCCCATCACCCCCCCTGCGTCACAAGGACACAAATCACTTCGCGACCTTCAACTCATCCCACGAAATCGTCCACGTCACCGACTCCGTGTTCCCTGCCGCATACGCCGTATTAAGCCACAGCCCGTACACAATGCCGAATCGTCGTTCACCAGACTTCGGATGCGTCACCTCAACCAACAGCCACAAACTGCGATCATCCCAATTGTCCTTGCCACCATTCAGATAATCACCGGTGATCGAAGCGGCCTCACCGCTCCCCTGCCCGTCCGGCGAATCAGCCCGATCCGCAGCCACACCCTGGACCCGCGCGTCCTCCAGGCCAGCCGATCGCGAGGCCCACCATTTCACCGTTGCACCGGCCAGCGCTGATGCCCCACCCGCATCCGTCACGGCCACCTTCAACTCAGCAGGCACCCACTTCCACATATGCCCGTATTCAATCGTCGTATCCTCACACGACCCGACCCGAGCAATGCCGGCCTTGCTGTTCATCACGGCTGCTGCCAGCGGCCCGACAATGATGTCATCTCGGTACGGGTAGTTCAGCACCTCAGTCGCCCACGGCTCCGGAACCGGGACCGCCTCATCGGTCCAGGCCGACAATGCGCCGGCTGGGATTTCATAAATGTAAATGTCCCCCACACCCCGGAAGTGAATCATCTCGTGCCACAGGGCATGCTCACCCCAGGTGGACCAGAGGTCAAAGATGTGCTGCGTCGGCTCGGTGGAACCGGGTACCGGTTCGCCCTCTTCGACGAAATAGAAGGTATGACCGATCGTGTAATGCGGCATCCAGAAGCCACCGAGCCGGCCCCCCTCATTGCAGTTGATGACAAGGTCATACTGCGGGTGGTCCTCGAACAACGGCGGCAGATCCGGGAGCTGGCCGGTCTCATCCGGATCGTCAGGCTCAGCCGTCTCCTGCTGTTCATAGACCTCAACATGATCAATCCGGAACCGATCGGTCACGGGCACGCGCTCCAGCCCCAGCACCGCCGGCGCCGTCCCGTTCTCAAACATGTCATGCAGACTCTCAAATGAATCGCGCATCCGTCGGGTAAACGAGCCGAATCGCTTGTTGCCGGCCTCCCACGTCTTCTTCTCCACCACGAGCGCCACCCGCATCGCATCGGCCGGGTGGATGAGCACACTGTCGGTCGGGACGAGCTGATGGACCGCAGAGTCGTAATAGGCAGCCTCTATCTTTGAGCCGTATGGAATCTCAGCAGTCGGCAGCGTGTGAGGAACCGACATCGTCTCACCCGGTGACAGGTACCCGACTTCCTCCATCCCGATCGTTCGCCCCCATTCGATCGCTGCATACACCCGCTTGTCCGACAGGTTCCGCAGGTACACCGTCAACGTTGCCTCCTCAGCCTCCGGTGCATGCGGCCGATCGCCGACCTCTCGAACCTCTACCTTCGGCGAGATCTCAAGATAATCGATCACCAACCTGTCATATCGATGGTTGCGGGGATTGGTGTCGCTCTCGGTGGCTTCCTGCGCATGGGCTGCGACCGACGGAAGCATGCCAACGAAAAAGGCGACCAGAACGGCTGTACGGCTTCGTGTGTGTGGAGTCATCATGCCCGATGGTATGCAGGCAAGCCGAGAGGGTGTCACTGGGGGAATCCCGGAATGGATACACCCCCCCTCCACTGACCGCCGCGCATCACGCCCGATCCGCCTCCCCTGCCGAAGCCATGAACTGAAAAGCGATCCCGGCAATCACCCCCGCCAGCACCACGCCCACCAGATCGGCAAACCAGTCAGACCACTGCGCATGCCGGTGCACGATCGGCAACGCCTGGGTGATTTCATCAAATCCGGCCCAGACTGCCGCAATCAGACAGCAGACCGCTGTGATGACCAGCGGGTTCAGCCGCCGTGCCGGCCAGGCAGCAATGGCAAGAAACGTCCAGATCGCATACGCCCCCACATGCGCCTGCTTATCAACCGGGATCGCCCCTTCGGATGAGACATGAACCTGCGGCAGATGGGTCGCCACATACAACAGCACGGCATACGAAACAAACGCCGTTCGCCACCAGATCGGGCGGATCGAACGCAGACGCTGGATTACGGGCGGCCGACGCTGCTCGGTCATGAGTGGTCAGCCTCACTCGTCGCAGCCACATCCTGCTCGACCGTCACCGCCGGCTCCACCCCGTCATCCGGGGGGGCCATGTGCCGCACCACGACCTCCGGCTCCGACTCCTCTTCGGCTGACGGCTCATCGGGCTGCGTCACCAGCGGCTGCTCGGTCGCCGGCATGCCGTTGCGGGCCGAGACGAACTTGTCCCACTGCCGCATCAACGTCTGTGCCAGATCCGTGTAGTCCTGGGCACCGGGGCAACTCGCGTCATATTCAAGGATCGACTGACCGAAACTCGGGGCCTCAGCCAGTTTGATATTCCGTCGGATCGGCGGCTTGAACACACGACAGTTCCGCCACGGGACCTCTTTTTCACGCTCGCCGGCAAAAAACGTCTCCAGGTTTTCGACCACCTCGGCGGCCAGGCGGGTCTGCCCCTCAAACATGCACAGCACCACGCCCGTCACCTGCAGTTTCGGATTCACCTGCTCAAAAACCATCCCCACCGTCTTGAGAAGCCGGGCCACCCCCTGCAATGCCAGGAAATGGGCCTGCATCGGCACGATCACCTCACGCGCTGCTGCCAACGCGTTCACCGTCAGCAGCCCGAGGCTGGGCGGGCAATCCAACAGCAGGAAATCGAAGCACTGAGCGATCTCTGAATGACGCAGTGCATCAGCAAGACGCCGGGTACGCCCCGGCTGGTCCGCCAACTCCACTTCGACCGCTGCCAGATCCACCTCCGACGGCATCACCATCAGGTTCGGCGCTGCCTCAATCCACGTCGAGTCGGCCACGGTCGCAAACCCGTCCGATGACGGCTGCTCTGTCAGCACGTCATAGACCGATTGCTCCGGGGCGTTATTGCCGTCCGGCTCAATCCCCAGGTGCAGCGTCAGATGGGCCTGTGGGTCAAGATCAATCACCCCGACCGATCGACCCGCCGCTGCCATCGCTGCTGCCACGTTGGCGACCGTCGTCGTCTTGCCGACGCCCCCCTTCTGGTTTAGAAACGCAATCGTCCGCGTCATGTTGGGCATGTGAGAATCCTGCTCTTTCTCGGTATCCTGAGCCTTCTCCACTCACATGATACACGCGATCTTGTGGTCGGTTGCGCCTGGGAACATCTTGTTGCGGCCCCAGGCCGCAGTCGCGTCTACGCTTGCCTAGCCATGTCCACTCGACTCTCCGATCAGGCCGTCTGTATCCGACACTGGGACTTCTCCGAGACCAGTCAGACCGTGTCCCTATTCCTGCGCGATCATGGCCTGGTCCGAGGACTCGCCAAAGGATCAAAGCAGGCCAAGGGACGATTCTCCGGCGGCATCGGGCTCCTGTCACGTGGTCACGTCCAGGCCATCGTCAAATCCGGCCGCGATCTGGCCACCATCACCGAATGGGACCTGCTCGAACTCTACCCGGCCCTCTCCCGCAACCTCGCCTCCCATTACGCCGGCCTCTACTTCGCCGATCTAATCCAACACCTCTTCAGCGAGGCCGACCCACATCCCGACATGTTCGACTGTCTCACGAAGTCACTCGCGGCCCTCCCCGATTCCGGAAGCGTTGAGAACCGCCTGCTTGCATTTCAATGGACGGCACTCGTCGAGGCCGGATTCAGGCCCGTCCTGGACCACGATGCTCAAACCGGTGAGACGTTTCCCGATGATGCCAAATCGCTCGGCTTCAGTGCCGGCGCCGGCGGGACCGTCGTCGATGATGGGCGCGGCGATCGCTGGCGCGTTCGGACCGAAACCATCGTACTGCTCCGCCGTGTTGCAGACGGATCACATGACGAGGCAGCACACCCATCCGATCAAGCCGTCGGCCGCGCCAACCTGCTGCTCGCTGCATACCTCCGAGCCATCATGGACCGAGAGCCGGCCACCATGCGCGCCGTCTTCGGAAAAAAACTTCCCGCCACCACCACCGCTCGACGCAACTAGGCTTTCCCCCTTCCGTCATCCCGGCGCAGGCCGGGATCCATCTTGCCACCCTCTCCCCGCGGGAGAGTGTATAGACCGGAGACATAGGTAACAGGTGTTCGGAGACATGGGTGACACTTTTCGTATGCTGGTTTCTTCACCGATTGAGGAGACCAGGCATGCCGTGGAAGGAAGTGTCAACCGTGTCGGAGCGACAGGAGTTTGTACACCTGGCCAGCGTCGAGGGGGCCAACATCGCCCGTCTCAGTCGCGGGTTCGGAATCAGCCGCAAGACGGCCTACAAGTGGCTCGATCGGTATCGTCGGGGAGGGGATGAGGCGTTGATTGACCGGTCGCGTCGGCCGACCCGATCACCGGCTCAGACGCCAGTGTCAGTGGAGTCGGCGGTGCTGGCCATCCGGAGTCGCCACCCGGTCTGGGGTGGCCGCAAGATTCGTCACCGTTTGCTGGCGTTGGGCCATCATGAGTCGGTTCCGGCCGCCAGCACCATCACCGGGATTCTGCGTCGCCATGGGCTGATTGATCCAGCCGAAGCGAGCAAACACACGCCGTGTCGTCGCTTCGAACATGGGCAACCCAACGATCTGTGGCAGATGGATTTCAAAGGGCATGTCGCGATGAGCGATGCTCTCGAGGATCGTCGCCGAGTGTATCCGCTGACGGTGCTGGATGATCACTCGCGGTATGTCGTCGGGCTGCGCGCCTGTGGGCATGAGCGTGAAGCGACGGTTCGTTCGGAGTTGACGGGCATCTTCCAGCACTACGGGCTGCCGCGTCGAATGCTGATGGATAACGGCTCGGTCTGGCGTTCCGACACGCCGCATCGGCACACGAAGTTGACTGCGTGGTTGTTGCGTCTGGGTGTTCGCGTCACACATAGCCGCCCGGTGCACCCGCAGACGCTGGGCAAGGATGAACGGTTTCATCGGACGCTGAAAGCTGAGGCGATGACGGGTCGAACCTTCCCGGGCCTGGCCCACTGGCAGCGTCACTTCGATCGCTGGCGGACGGTGTACAACTGTGAGCGGCCGCACGAGGCATTGGACATGCATCCGCCGGTGAGCCGGTATCGTGGCAGTGACCGTGAGATGCCATCCCGGTTGCCGGCCATCGAGTATTCGCCGAGTGATGTGGTTCGCAAGGTGGGCCAGGGAGGCTGGATCACGTACGGTGGGATCGAGTACAAGATTGGGAAGGCCTTCGTCGGCGAGTATGTGGCGCTGCGTGCGACGGTCCGCGACGGGTGGTTCGAAGTGTACTTCTGCCACGAGCGGCTCGGCCGGCTCAACATTCGGAGTCTGACGCGTCGATCGGGCCGGCGTGGCGGGATGGAACGGGTGGAGCCATGTCCGGCGGGCCCGGGGTTGGGACGCGCGTGAGGTGAATGGCGGCTGCGTTGGCGTCACTCGCTCCGCTCGTGACGCTCCCTCCGCCCGCCATTCACCGGCCCACCGGCGTACCATCATGTGTTACCCATGTCCCCGAACGGGTGTCACCCATCTGTCCGGTCCAAACAGAGAGGGGCTGGGGGTGAGGGCCTTTCCCCCCTTCCACCCACCGCCACCACCGGTGGCGGCTTTACTCCTCCCCCCTCCGGCACGCGCCGATAGACAAACCCTGCCGAACCTAACGATCAAACTCATATCATGAGCGTTGGAACGAGCCGCGGACTCTTACCATACTTGGCAAAAAAACAGACAAACCTGCTGGAATGCAGGTTTGCCCGTGTGGTGAGTCTGAAAATTGGTACAGGTGCCGTAGCACTCACATTAAGTCAGAATGAGATGCCTCACACATCGCTGCCGCGATCGCGCTGCCCTCGCCCACCGCCTCGCTGCTGGCCGCCCTGTTGCATCTGCTGCCAGCGCTGCCGACCGGAGTCAGCCTCCGGCTTCGGCGCTTCGGCCTGCTGATCGGGCGTGAGGATTCGGAAGACCTCCTCGGCGGTGGCATTACTCAACTCGCGCTTCTCCTCACGCAGTACGCGAACCGGATCGTCCTCATCAGGACCGCCGCCCCACATGCCGCGCATGGCCCCCGGGTCAGGGCGGCTCGCCCGTGTCCTGCACCCGCTGCCACATCTCACGCATCTGCTTCATCCGTTCAAGTCGCTGCTCGACCCGCTGCTTCTCCATCTTCTTCTCGGCAGCCACCAATCGTCGATTCAGATCGTCGACCCGAGTCGTGTAATCCTGATTGAGCATGTCAATCAACTCGACCTGCTCGGTGGTCAGCGTTTCCAGCCGCTGCACCCGCTCGATGTACCGATCCGCCTGCGTGCCGCGGAACACACTCGGGTACGACTGCCGGGTGAACTCATCCTTCAGTGTCGCAGCCGTCTCCGGGTCAAGTTGCCCGGCCACCACGTCCACGTAGCGCTGATTCGTGTCCCGAACTGCATTGTGCAGTTCCTGGCTCTTGCGCATCCGCTCCTCGGCCTCTTGCTGCTCATCGGCGCTCTGCTGGGTCCCGAACCCGCGTGACATCATCCCGATCATCCGATTCGCATCCTGATCCGACATCTCGTTTCGGGCCACCAGGGCACGGTCGAGTTCGGTCGCATACTGATCGAGCATCGGCTCAATCCGGGCATTGGTCTGGTCATCGAGTTCGAGACCCTCAACCAACTCAATCACGTCAACACTCTCGCCCGGGACCGAGGCCCCCTGGTTCAGGGTCTGACGGCGGCGCTGATCCCGCTGATACCGAGGCCAGCGATTCAACTGATCCTCCGACAGAATACTCTGGAAGTCGCCGATGAAACTGTCTTCGAGTTCCTTCCGGTCAGCAGCCCATTCCTCAGCCATCTGGCCGAATCGCTCAGCCATGCCCTGCCAGTCGCCGTCCGGGCCCATTTCGTCGCGCATCTCAGCCATCCGCTGCTGGCCGGCCTCCATCGCATCGCTAAACGCACTCCGATACCCCTCGTACATCGCATCAAGCAATGCCTGCTGGTCCCCGTCGAGTGCAAGGTCATCCTTGAGAATCTCCAACTCGCGGGTATCGAACGTCGGCTGCAGCATTCGCTGGAAGCCGCCACGTCCCATGCCGGGCATCCCGCGGCCACCACCCATCCCGCGCTGGCCAAAGCCGCCACCACCACCACGTCCCCCCTGAGCCAAAGCCCCGGGCGTCGCAGTGAGGCCGATCACCAAGCCGACCGTAACCACAATCATCCACCGATAAGCGACCTTCGTTCTGCCACGCATGAGAGACTCCTTCGGGTGTTGTTCTACTGCCATATCACCGGCATATGCCGGCGGCCGCCAGGACCTGCACCCGGGCCTTGAGCGTCCTTGTCTTTCAAAGAATCCAGACCCCAGAATCCGAACACCCACTGCGCACGGATCCTGTAGCCGGAGCATGTGTACCGTTAAAACGGGCATCTGTTCCCCATATTGCACAAAACATACCCCGAGTCGAACAGAGCAGCACGCCAATCGACCAACGCACACAGCCGCACCAATCCTCGACCATCGCTAATTCCCGGTTTCACAGAACATTTTCAAGCCCGCTTTGTTATACCTCTTGAAGATAGGTTTTTGACAAATTAATGTCGCTATCTGGATACAGTGGGCATCTTTGTTCTAGTTAGAGGAGCGGAAGGCACAATGGGCATCACCAAGAACCGACATCACAACTCGACACTCAAGGCCCTCACAGGGGCTGCACTGCTGATCTTCAGCATGACTGCCAACACGGGCACCTTTGGCCAGGAACTGACCACTGAACGAGTCGCATCCGGTTTCGCCATCCCCGTCCTCGTCACCGCACCGACCGATGACCCAGACCGCATTTTCATTGTCGAGCAGGGCGGCCTGATCCGCATCGCTGACCGCAGCGGCAACGGCGTTTACCCCGACCCCTTCCTTGACATCAGCGACCGCGTCCGATCCGGCGGCGAACGCGGCCTCCTGGGCCTCGCATTCCATCCCGATTACGACAACACCGGATACCTGTTCGTCAACTACACGAACTCCAGCGGGGCCACCACCGTGGCTCGCTTCTCCGTCAGCGCGAACAATCCCGACCTGGCTGACCCAGCCTCCGAAAAGATCCTCCTCACCGTCAGTCAGCCGTATTCAAATCACAACGGCGGCAACATCGTCTTCGGGCCGGACGGCTACCTCTACATCGGCATGGGCGATGGCGGCAGCGGTAATGACCCCGGCAATCGCGCCCAGAACCCGCTGGAATTCCTCGGCAAGATTCTCCGCATCGACGTCGACAACGGCGATCCATATGGCATCCCTGCTGACAACCCGTTTGTCAACGACCCCGGCACACTCGATGAAATCTGGGCGATCGGAGTCAGAAATCCCTGGCGCTGGTCCTTCGATCGCGAAACCGGCGACCTCTGGATCGGTGACGTCGGCCAATCCGCGCGTGAGGAACTCGACTTCCAGCCGGCCGATTCGCCGGGCGGCGAAAACTACGGATGGCGCTGCATGGAAGGCTTCCGCTGCACCGGGCTCGACGGCTGTAACTGCAACGGCCCCGAACTCACACTTCCAATCTACGACTACACCCACGCCGGCGGCCGCTGCTCCGTCACCGGCGGATACGTCTATCGCGGCCCGTCGATCCCCTTGCTCGCCGGAACCTACTTCTTCGCTGACTATTGCGCCGCCGACATCTGGTCCTTCCGCTACGACGGCAGCCAGATGAGCGAGTTCACCGACCGGACGGTAGAACTGGACCCGGGCAACGGCCAGGCAATCGACTTCATCCCATCATTCGGCGAAGACGGCCTGGGCGAACTCTACATTGTTGACATCGAAGGCGAAGTCTACCGCCTTAAAACAACACTCGAACTTGAAACCAACACCCTCACAGCCGGCCAAAACGGCATCTTCCGTGCCCGCGGGGCCGCTGCCAATACCATGGTCTACTTCGTCTACAGCCTCACCGGAACCGGACGCACCACCGTCCCGCCGCTCGGCGTCGACCTGGCTCTCGCCTCCCCGCAACTCGTCGGCCAAAAGCAGGCCGATGCAAGCGGCACTGCCGTCCTCGTGAAACTCGTCCCCGGGATCGCTCAAGGAAAAACCGTCTGGCTCCAGGCTGCCGTCGACGGCAATAGTTCAAACGTCATCACGACCGTCATCGACTAATGCAGCACAGAGCCGGACCGACAACTGTGATCACACACACACCGGCGATCCGCTCCCGAGTGACCGGTGGGATGATCAGTGATTCCAGCCGCTGTGCTGTGACAATGGCACGAAAAAAAGGATGGGCTACGGGTCGATCTGCTCGATCATGCGCTCGATGTAGCGCCAGGCGTTGAGCACGATCCGGATTTGACGCAGTGTGTCGGCCGGCTCTTGTCCGTCGGACAGTGCGGTAAACAGTTCGGTCGTTTGGCTGATGTACGCGCTTCGTGTTTCCTCTGCCCAGTCCTTGAGTTCATCAAGTTGAGCGCGGTCGTCCGCAGCCAGCGCCTCTTCCATCTGTTCCCGCGTTTCGAGCATGTCCATCAGGAAGCCGTCCGGGAGTGACTTCTCATCCTCCTTGCTCGGCCCGCCCAACAGCACGACGAGGGTGTCAGCCCGTTTCTCATCATCGCAGAGGATGGCCTTTGCCTGATTGAGTCGGGCTGATTCCTGCTCGGCCCGTGCCTGAACCATCGGATCAGTGCCGGCGCCTGGCTGACGATCGGGATGCGCGCGTGCCAGTCGCTGGAGGACGGCACGCTGGACGGCATTGACATCGATATCAAAGCGTCGGGACAGGCCGAGAACCTCGAAGGGATCAAAGACGGTCTCGCGGGGCGCGCGGGCTGCGCGCGATTCAGATTCATGCGGATCGGGCGTCATGCGGTATTGTACGGTCGTGGTCGGGGGTCTTATCTTACAGGATGCGCCCGAGTGCTTCATCGCACACGTTGAGGCACGCATCGAGATACCGTGGGTTGCCTTCGGTACGCAAAAAAGCCGGCGCGGTGGCTGCCAGGAGAATGCGGCGGACATCCGCGAGTTTGTGATCTTCCGGCTCAACAGTCAGACCGAAGTCCTTTCGTCGAGTGGCGATCTGCTGCACGGGGGGTCGGTCTTCGAGCAGGCCGGGGCGCAGCCAGAACATGCGTTCGAGGTAGACCGCATCCTCCACCCAGTGACCGACGTGGACCTCGGCCAGGTCGATGAGCATGGCCGGATCTTCAGCGTCATTGGATCGTGACATGGCATTGGCAGGATGGAGGTCGCCGTGGCACCAGCAATCGCATCGACGTGCCCGCCAGAGTTCGACGAGTTTGTCGAGGCTGCGGGCGACGCGCTTGAGGACATTGGTCCACTTCTGTTCATGCCAGACGGAGTTCGTCTGGACGTTCTCTCGCGCCCGTTCGATCAGGAGGGCCCAATCCTCGCGACGCGACTTGCCGGTGATCGGATAGGCGGAGGCAAGGGCATGGAATCGGGCTGCCGCATCGGACATGAGGTCGATCGCGTCCTCGCGCACGAGCCCTAAGAGCGGGCCCTCCGAAAACCGCTCGGTTACAATCCAGGCCAGGTCATACCCACCGAGGATGGTATCGGAGGCATAGAGACGTGAGGTGATTTCCTGTGATTGGCCCGGGCGCGGCTGGAGGCGGTGATGCCACAGAAACTCGTTCGGCCCGATCGGGATTTTCACGACGACGGGCACCGGCCCGTGTTCCCCCAGGTCGTACGTCGAGCGGCCGGTCTTGGCCCCACCCCGTTGCCAGTCCGCACGGAACCAGGCGATCGGGCCGAGCCTCTCGTGGCAGGCTTCACGTAGCAGCGGCTCAAACTGGTCACCGAGTTCCTCGGGCGCCTTGTATCCCCCGTCTCCCTGCCGCTTCGATTCAATCATGTATTGAGTACTCCACCTCGTCAGGAATTGATCGTGTGGTTTCCAGTTATTCAAACCCGGGGATTGGCAAGTCGGCTTCGCCGAGAAGATCGAAGTTCTTGTTCCGAAGGATCTGGCCGGCCAGCACATAGTCGTCCACAGCCAACGCAATGGTGGGAGCCCCATGTGGCCGCAGCATGAGGGGATAGGCAAAGCGGATGTTGATCTCAGCCCCAAGCAGGTACAGGCACAGGCTCGTGAGTGAATGGTCGCGCGTCAATTCGACGACGAGCAGGCTGATCTCGGCAAACCCGAGTCCGCGTTCTCGCAGGAGTTGTCGTGAAACGGTCGAGTTGCTGGGGATCAGGCGGACAACGGCATAGTCGGTTGAATCGACGACGCTGAGCGCGCAAATCTGCACGTCCGTGCGCGAATCGAAGACTTCGAGCAACTCGTAGAGTTTGCCGACCTTGTTGTCGAGGAAGACGCTGAATTGCCGCACGCACGGGGCGTCGTACCCTCGCATCGTGCAGAAGTCAGACCCGTTTTGTTGACTCATTCCGATCTGGCCTGTCTGTCAGAATACTGAGCGTCAGCCGACTCCTGGATGGCCTGTTGGGTCACTGAAATGAGCGTCTGAGTGACGCGGCCGAGGCAGTGTCCGAAACCATCCACATGTGTCAATAGAGCCACGCAGCACTCCAGAATACCCACCGTTACCGAGTTTGCCAAGCGCAGAACGGGTTGATTCACCGATCTCGATTAGCCGACATAGCAAGGAATCGGAGGCGCTCCACTCTTGAAAACGCAGGTGTCGCAGCGAGATGGCTGCAAAACAGGGTTCACTGACCGAAATTTGTGACCTGCTGGGTAAATTACCCGGGTTTTTTCAAATATATGATAAACATTCCAGGAAAGAATCTAGAATTGGAGATGGACGACAAGTGCCAGGAGATTTGCCGAAAATGGATGCCAGATCAGTATTTGCGGTTCGAGGGCTTCGTTGTACCCGGCAGCGGGTCGTCTTGTACGAAGCCCTGATCAACATGAAAACCCACCCGACCGCGGAGGAGTTGTACGACAAGGTGCGGGAGCACTGCCCGGGATTGAGCCTGGCGACTGTCTACAACACGCTCGAGGTCTTGTGCCGGGCCGGCTTGTGTCGCCGTTTGCCCACCACCCGCGGTTCGTCGCGATATGACGCCGATACACACCCCCACTTGCATGCCGTCAACAGTGAGACCGGAGATGTCGTGGACATTCCTGATGACCTGGGGCAGGAAGTGATCCAGAATCTGCCGCAGGATGTCATCAAGGAGATCGAAGCGCGGCTCGACATGTCCGTCGACCGGATTTCGATCCAGTTTATCGGGCGCGAGCAAGCACGACCGCTTGAGAAAGTAACGCAGGAAGTGAGCGTATAACGGGAGCGCGAGGGTGGCAGCCGACAGAAACGTCTGCGGACTGTTCACCGGGACGAAACAGGAAACGGGAAGATGAGCACAGATCCGGACAAGCCTCTGCGCAGGAGTGTCCGGCTTGTTTATTCTGGTTGCTCTCGTGTGATGGCTGACCAGAAGCGGTAGACGAGTTTGGCAGCGGTGAAAGCGCTGGCGTGGTCACCGGTGGCCGGCGGGTCAGCAGGACAGAGTTCAACGACATCGAACCCGATGACACGCTTGCCGCTGGCCACGAGCGCGTCCAGCAGGGCTGTGATCTCGTACCAATTGAGGCCGCCCGGTTCGGGGGTTCCGGTGGCCGGGATGATGCTCGGGTCAAACGCATCAAGATCAATCGTGACGTAGACGGTGTCGGTCAGCAGTGAGACTGCCCGGTCGATCCATGCTGCGCGATCAGGCCGGCCGGCAATCTGATGGGCAAAAAAGACTCGGCTCCGGTCCAGTGCCGGCAGTTCCGACGGATCGACACTCCGGATCCCAACCTGGACGATCGGGCACACCTCGCGCACTCGGGCCATCACACAGGCATGGTTGTACGGCGAGCCGTGGTACTCCTCGCGAGTATCGGCATGGGCGTCAATCTGCAGGACGGAAAGCGCTGCGTGCCGTTTGGCAGCGGCCTGAACAGCCCCGATCGTCACGGAATGCTCGCCGCCGATGACGATGGGGAGTCGATCGGCATCAAGTTCGGTGGTCACGGCCTGTGTGACGAGTTCGGCCAGTTGCTCTGGCCCGTCGGTGCAAGAGATCGGTTTGCGTGTAGCAATACCGTGGCGGTAGGCTTGGGAATCGGTCTCCGTGTCATAGAGTTCGACATACTGGGAGGCATCGATCAGGGCAGCAGGCCCACGGTCTGCCCCCTTCACCCAACTGCTGGTGAGGTCATAAGGGACCGGAATGACGACGGCAGCGGCATGTTGAGGATCGGCGTCCCGCCCCTCGAGCCCGAGGAACGTCGGCGAAAACGGATCGCTGCCGGTCTCATAGTGGGTGCCGGTCATGGGTCGGCCCTCCCCGGCTCACGCTGGGCAGCCCCTTCGGGAATCTCAGGCGCAAGGTAGGTGTAGCCATTGAGTTCCACCTCGTAGAAGCGCAGGAGTGACTGGCTCTCGGCCAGTGTCATGCACCCGTCACGGACGGCCCGTTCACAATCTCTGGAGACCCGTGGGTACAGGCGTCGGACGTCGTACTGCACATATGAGAGGACTTCGGCCGCCGTATCGCCGCGCACGACTTCCTCAATCCACCAGCCTCCGTCCTCGTGGAGTCGAATGTGAACGACATGCGTGTCGCCGAACAGGTTATGAAGGTCGCCGAGTGTCTCCTGATAGGCCCCGACGAGGAAGGCCGCCAGGTAGTATTCCTCGCCGGCTTCGAGGTCATGCAGGTCGAGCGTTTTCCGGATATCACGAAGATCGACGAAGCGGTCGATCTTGCCGTCCGAATCACAGGTGATATCAGCCAGGATTGCCTTGCGCGTCGGCCGTTCCGTGAGTCGGTGGATCGGCATGATGGGAAAGAGTTGGCCGATGGCCCAACTGTCGGGCAGTGATTGGAAGATGGACATGTTGCAGTAGTACGTGTCGCCGAGGATGGTCTCGAGTTCTTCAAGTTCCTCGGGGACTTGCGGCATCTTGCGAGCCAGGTCTCGAATTCTGGCACAGGTAACCCAGAACAGTCGCTCAGCCAGACCACGGTTCACGAGCGAGAGGTAGCCGGCATTGAACAGGTGGATGGCCTGTTCACGGGCCTGCATGACATCGTGATAACTCTCAATGAGTCGCCGTTCGGTCACATTGTCGTGTGCATCGAAGAGGTCGCGAATCGGGGGCGGCAGTTCGTCGGTGTCCGACTCAGCGTTGGGTGGCCGTTCCGTGACGCGGAAGCGGTCGAGGCTGGTCAGGCCGAGCACGTTGAAGACCATGACGCTGTGGTAGGCAGCGATGGCGCGCCCGGATTCGGTGATGATGGTGGGATGTTCGACGTCGCGCTCGTTGCAGACGGTATTGATACGATAGACGATCTCGTTGGCGTATTCGTCAAGGGTGTAGTTCATGGATGAGGGGAAGTTCGTCTGGCTGCCGTCATAGTCCACCCCGAGCCCGCCGCCGACGTCAAGATACCGGACCCCGGCCCCCATGAGTTTGAGTTCGGCATAGACGTGTGCGAGTTCGGCCACGGCGTCCTTGACGCGCCGGATTTCCTGAACCTGGCTCCCCGTGTGGCAGTGGACCAGTTGCAGGCAGTCCTCCATTCCCTCGGCCTTGAGTTCATCGAGGAGTTCGACGAGTTCGCTGACGAACAGTCCGAATTTCGATTTGGCACCGCTCGATTCGCGCCAACGCCCCGCACCCTGGCTGGCGAGTTTAACGCGGACGCCGAGTCGCGGTCGGACGTGAAACGTCTTCGCAAGTTTGATGATGCGGCGAAGTTCTCCCATGTTCTCGATGACCGGGATGATGAGACGGCCGAGTTTGCCGGCAAGCAGGACCGCCTGGAGGTAGCCGTTGTCCTTGAAGCCATTGCAAATGATGAGTCGATCAGGTGAACCGTCGGTGAGTGCCATCACAGCCAGGAGTTCCGGCTTGGACCCCACTTCGAGCCCGAACCCGAACTCCTTCCCAAACTGGTAGACTTCGTCGACGACCGGCCGCTGTTGGTTGACCTTGATGGGATAGACAGCCGTGTAACTGCCGGTATAGGAGTTCTCATCGATGGCACGCGAGAAGGCTGCGTGCAGGTGGCGAAGCCGGTGGGAGACGATGTCGGAGAAGCGGACGAGGACCGGCGCAGATAGGCCGCGATCTCGAAGCCCCTGTACCACTTCGTACAGATCGATCTCGCTGTGGCGCTCCTGTTCCGGGCGGACGACGACATGCCCGGCATCGTTGATGTCGAAGTAGTCCTTGCCCCATGCCTTGATCTGGTAGAGTTCAGCCGAATCAGCCGCGGACCAGCGGGGTTCGAGCGGCTTGATGGGCGTGCGGGATTTCTTGCCGGATGACATAGCCCCAATGGTATGAGCGGTGGCAGGCATCAGGCGACCGGCGCGACTTTATCATCGTTGTCCTGGGCACAGGCGACAGGCGCCCCGTTGGGCATGCAACCATCGGGTCGGAGAAGAATGGTCCCGCGGGCAGGGCACAATGCCCCGAGGACGAGGACTTCGGATTTGACGCCGGCCACTCGCTTCGGTGGCAGGTTGATGACAGCGACGACCTGGGATCCGATGAGGGATTCAGGCTGGTAGTTTTTCGGTCAGTTGAGCGGAAGTGGTCTTGCAGCCGAGTGCCGGGCCGAAGTCGATGGCCATGACGATCGCCGGGAGCCGTGCCGTTGGGTGGTGTTTCGCCTCGACCACCGTACCCACTCGAACGTCAATGCGACCTGTGACAGACATACCAAACCATACATGGCAGTGTACACACCGGACAACCCTGCCCCCCCGTCATCCCGGCGCAGGCCGGGATCCAGGGAGTTGAATGTGATCCATACAGTATCCCTGCCGGATCTTCCGCTCAAAGCAGCGTTGATCCGGCCTACTACTTTTCTTCCCCCTTCCCCTTCAAACCACCAGGACCAGGAGATCCACAATCTTCCCCGTCACGTTCAGCGCCAGCCCGAACACTTCGCCCGACAGAAAATACAGCACGAGCAGAAAGATGATGATTCCCATTCTCTGGAACTGCTCTGATCGATAGAGCCGATCGGCAGTCTGTGACAGTGCCCCGAGGATGTGCGAACCATCCAACGGTGGGACGGGGATGAGGTTGAGCATGGCCAGGGCGATGTTGAGCATCCCGCCGGTCATGAAGAAGGTGCCGAGGTTGTCAACAAAGTTGGAGGGGGGCTCGGTCCCGATCACATGGTTCTTGATGATGGCAAAGGCTGTGAGCGAGATGAGCGCCAGGATGACGTTCACTGCCGGGCCGGCTGCCGAGACGACGGCGTCACCAATGCGTCCCCACCGAAATCGACTCGGGTTGACCGGCATCTGCCCCCAGGCGATGCCTATGAACGCAAAAGCGATCAGCGACATCGTGCCCATGTGTACGAGCGGGTTGAGGGTCATGCGATTTCGCTTGATCGGGGTGTCATCCCCCTGCCAGATCGCGGCCACCCCGTGGCCCAGTTCGTGGAGACAGATCGACAGGATCACCCACAACACCCAGGACACAAGCATGGGGGGATTGTCGCGCATCAACTCGATGAACCAGATTCTCGGCATGGCAGATGATATGGCCGCTCATGCGCGGGCCGGGCACCCTGGGGCGTTGATGCTGCTGACTTTTCGGTCAGAGTGGGCAACACCGTGCCGCTGAATGTCTATAACTGGCTGATACGCGATTCGAAGCGGTGGGGCCCGTTCCCCCCTCCCCCCCCCGGGTGGTCCGCCGCACACTGCCCCACGACGAAAGGTTGCCCAATGAGTCTGACTCGACCGATGATTGCTCCGGCGTTCACGATTCTGCTGCTTATGACGGGTTGGGTCGGGACCGCCGCGACCGCTGCCCTTGCCCAGAAAACACCGCCGGCCAAGGCAGTCGGGTATTACCGAAACCCAGCCATCCACGATAACACCATCGTCTTTGTGGCCGAGGGCGACCTGTGGAAAACCTCGGTCTTCGGTGGGGCGGCAAGCCGGCTGACGAGCCATCCGGGCGATGAGACGAACCCGGCCATCTCTCCTGACGGGACGACGGTCGCCTTCACCGGGGAGTACGAAGGGCCCGCCGAGGTCTACACGATGCCCATCGAAGGCGGACTCCCCACCAGATTCACCTATGACGCCAACCGCGGCCTCGTGGCCGGCTGGACGCCCGACAACCGCATCATCTACATCTGCTCAATCTACTCGACGCTGCCGCGCTGGCAGATGGTCCTGCTCGACCCGGCCACCGGAGATCGGGAACTGCTCCCGCTCGCGCAGGCAGCCGGCGGGTGTATTGATGAAGACGGCCAATCCGTCTTCTTTACCCGCGTGCCGTTTCAGGGCAGTCACACCAAGCGGTACAAGGGCGGGACGGCCCAGACGCTCTGGCGATTCGACCTGCCGACAGACGAAACCGACCCGGCAGCAGTGAATGAAGCCGTCCATCTGACCGGCGACTATCCCGGCACGAGCCGCAACCCGATGTGCTGGGATGGCCGCGTGTACTTCGAATCCGATCGCAATGAGACGATGAACGTCTGGTCGATGAAGCCGGACGGATCGGACCTCCAGCAACATACATTCCATGTTGGTTGGGATGTCAAAACGGCCTCGCTCGGGCAGGGTCGCATCGTGTATCAACTCGGCGGGGACATCCGATTATTCGACATCACGGCAGGCACCGATCGCATGATCCCGATCACGCTCGATTCTGACTTCGATCAGACACGCGAGAAGTGGGTCACGAGCCCGATTGACTACCTGACGTCGGCCCACCTGTCGCCGGACGGTGATCGAGTGGTGTTGACGGCCCGGGGCGAGGTGTTCGTGATGCCGCACGGCCAGGGGCGCCTCGTGCAGGCCACCCGCCGGCCTGATGTCCGGTATCGCACGGCCCGCTTCACGGCCGACGGCGAGCGGATTCTGACCCTGTCGGATGAGTCCGGCGAGATTGAGTTCTGGACGCTGCCGACCGATGGGACGCCAGACGACCATCAGCAGTTGACAACCGACGGGGTCGTGCTGCGCTGGGATGGGATTCCTTCCACGGACGGCACATGGATCGCGCATTACGACAAGAACTTCAGGCTCTGGCTGTTCAACGTCGACAGCGGAGAACAGCGGTTGATCGATCAGTCGGACTACGACGACTTTTCTGATCTCGCATGGAGCCCGGACAACAAGTGGCTGGCGTATGTCAAGGTAGTTCACAATCAAAACCACGTCATTCGGTTGTACCATGTCGATGATGCGATCACGCTTGATCTGACGAGTGATCGGTACGACAGTCGCTCGCCGGCGTGGGATCCCGACGGCGAATGGGTGTACTTCCTGTCGGATCGAAACTTCCGCTCGCTCGTGCGCAGCCCATGGGGGCCGAGGCAGCCCGAGCCGTTTTTTGATCGTGAAACCGAACTGTTCATGGCAGCACTGCAGCCGGGTTTGCGATCCCCGTTTGAGCCGGATACCGAACTGACGCGCCAGGCAGAGCAGGCCAAGGAGGAAGATGAGGAAAAGGAGACGAATGAGGACGACGCGTCAGCCACGGATGACACGGATGCTGCACAAGCAAACACCGAGGATACAGCAGACGAGGCAACGGCCGATGAATCGCAGGAGGATGGCACAGACGAGTCCGCGGAGGATAGTGAAGCTGCTGATGGTGATGATGAGGATGAAGGTGATGATGAGGCTGACAAGGCGGAGTCACTCATCGAGATTGAAGCAGAGGGGCTGCAGGAGCGGCTGTATCGGATCCCGGTCGCGGCCGGCAACTACGGCAATCTGATGGCAACAGCGGACCATCTGTTCTGGCTTGGCCGCGAGGACTTGTACGACCGAAGCGTCGACTTCAAGACGCTGGAGATCAAGAACACGAAGATCGAACCGAAGACGGTCGTGTCCGGTGTGGCGTCGGTGGAGATGTCGCCCGACGGCTCGAAGTTGCTGATTCGGAAGGGCAGCGGGCTGCATCGCATCGATACCGCCTCGGCGCGCGGGCCGGCTACGCTTGACGATACGACGGCGTTTGACCTGTCAGGCTGGGCGTTCTCACTCGTGCCGCGTGAAGAGTGGCGTCAGATGTTCATTGATGCCTGGCGACTCGAACGGGATTACTTCTATGACACGAACATGCACGGCGTTGACTGGCCGGCCATGCTCGACAAATACCTCCCGCTCGTCAATCGAGTCAGCACGCGAGGGGAACTGAGCGATCTTATTGCGCAGATGGTGGCGGAACTGTCCGCGCTGCACACCTTCGTGTACGGCGGCGATAATCGCGGCGGGACGGACAACATCAACATCGGCACGCTCGGTGCACGGCTGACTCGTGACCCCGAAGCCGGCGGGTATCGGATTGAGCATATCTACCGGCACGATCCCGATGAGCCGGATCAGGCGTCGCCGTTGGCTGCACTGGATTCAACGATTGCGGAAGGCGACGTGATCACGGCCGTCAATCGCGTTCCGGTCTTGTCAGCCCCTGATATCGGCGCGCTGCTGCGCAATCAGGTCGGCCGGCAGGTGCTGCTCGATCTGACCGGTGGCGAAACCGGCGAGACGTATCAACAGGTTGTCATGCCTGGTTCCACGTGGTCCGAGCGCGATCTGCGGTATGACGAATGGGAGTACACGCGCCGGCTGCTGGTTGATCAAATGGGCGACGGGCGGATTGGGTATGTGCATCTGCGTGCGATGGGCGGCGGTGATATTGCGCAATGGACGCGTGACTTCTACCCGGTGCACGATCGCGAAGCACTCATCATTGATGTGCGGCAAAACGGCGGCGGGAACATCGACTCGTGGATCCTGGAGAAGTTGATTCGGCA
This sequence comes from Planctomycetota bacterium, assembly GCA_013112555.1. GTDB lineage: Bacteria > Planctomycetota > Phycisphaerae > Phycisphaerales > UBA5793 > PNC21. The sequence continues at coordinate 695,219 of JABFGK010000002.1, forward strand.
GATCTGGTTCTATTGGCAGGCTCGCGTCGGCAAGCCGACCTGGAACATGCAGTACGCGTTTCCGGGGCACATGGTCGTCCTGTGCAACGAGCACACGGGGTCGGACGGCGAGGCGTTTACCGAGGGGTTCCGGCGACTCGGGCTCGGCAAAGTCATCGGCACGCGCACCTGGGGCGGTGAGATCTGGCTGACGTCCTCAAACGTGCTGGTTGACAACGGGATCGCGACGGCAGCCGAGTTCGGCGTGTATGGGCCGGAGGGAACCTGGCTGATTGAAGGGCATGGGGTGGAGCCGGACGAGACGGTCGACAATCTGCCGTATGCGACGTTTCTCGGTTCCGATGAGCAACTCGATGCTGCGGTCGCTCATCTGCTTGAGTCATTGGCGAACGATCCGGTGGTCATTCCTGATGCCCCGACGCACCCGGACAAGTCGTCGAAAGATAACCGGCCGAAGTGAGTATGAGTGAGGCAACCGGTGTATTCGCCGAGAGGGGCTCACAAAGCCGCCGCCGGTGGTGGCGGCGTACGGAGGAGGATGTAGGCCGGATCAACGCTGCTTTGAGCGGAAGATCCGGCAGGGAAACCGTATGGATCACATTCACCTCCCTGGATCCCGGCCTGCGCGGGAATGGCGAAAGGGGGGCATGGCATGATGCTTGCGCATCATTCCCCCGGCAGAGCCGGGGGCTAACTGAAGGGAGGGGGAGATGCACACGGATTCGGAGCCGTGGGCGTGGCGCGAGGGTGGAGATCATCCCCTACCATGCAGGCAACGATGAGTGGGTGACTTCACGTGATCTGCACGGACCGGCCGAATCCATGAAAGCGATCCTGCACCATGCCTGATAGTGATTCTCAACATGCGCGCGGCGGACTGTTGCAGCGAGGATTTGGCTCGCTCATCGCGACTCAGTTTCTTGGTGCTGCCAACGATAACGTACTCAAGCAGACGCTGATTTTCATGATCATGGCCAACGGGCTCTGGGCTGAGAAGCTCGGCAAGGGAGGCCAGGGGGTCATCGGCCTGTGCCTGACGTTGCCGTTTATTCTGCTGTCCGGCTATGCCGGCCAATATGCCGACCGGAACAGCAAACAAGTGGTGACCGTGCAGGTGAAGGCAGCCGAGATCGGGATCGCGATCACGGCAGGCATCGGGCTGTGGCTCGGCTGGTTCTGGATCAGCCTGGTTGCCTTTATTGCGCTGGCCGTGCAGAGTGCGTTTTTCGGGCCGGCAAAATACGGCATGATTCCCGAACTCGTCAACGCCAACGAACTCAGTCGGGCCAACGGCGTTATTAACATGTTCACCAACATCGCCGTTATCATCGGCACGCTCATCGCCGGGCCCGTGTGCGAACTCTTCTGGCCGAAGGCACAATCAGCAGCAACAGCCGCGGCTGCAGCTGCTGCCACCGACCCGAGCGGGGCGGAAGTGGCCGCGTCGGTCGATCGAATGGTGTGGCTGCCGTTGGCTGTCATGCTTGTAATTGCCATTCTCGGGTTTTGCGGCTCATTGTTCATCCCGAAACTGCCGGCCAAGGAACCCACACTCAAATATAACTCCAATCCGTTCAGCACGTATTACTATGCCCTGCGCGAGATGGCCAAGGGACCGCTGCTGCCGATCGCCATTGCCTGGGCCTACTTCTACATGGTCGGGTTTGCTGCCATCCTGCTGTTGCCTGAGTACGAGCATCTGCTGAGCATCAGTTATACGAAGGCCAGTATTCTGTTCGCGGTGCTCGCTATCTCGATCGGCGTGGGTAGCGCATTAGCCGGCCTCATTTCGGGCAAGCGTATTGAGCCGCGGCTCGTCCCGGTCGGGGCCGTCGGCGTCACGGTTTTTCTTGGCCTGCTCGGATTTGTGCCTGGCCCTCTTATTGGGTCTGCAAGTAATCCTCACATCTTCTGGGTTATTGCAGGATTGCTGGCCGGTGCCGGCGCGTTTGCAGGCGCGTACCTCATCCCGCTCCAGGCACTGATCCAGGACTTGGCACCGGAGAATGAACGAGGCCGATATCTCGGGACAACCAACGCGCTGTCGTTTGTGTTCAGTTCACTCGGCGCGATCATCGTGCAGGTATCCCGCAGCGTCCTCCACATGCAGGCGCATCATGTCTTCTTTGTCTGCGGCGGGCTTGGTTTGATCGGCACGGTGTATCTGTTTATCCGTTTCCGCAAGCCGTTGTACGCTGCGGTGAAACAGGCCGAATCACACTACAACACTCAGTAACAAGAAAAGCCGGACTTGCCGTCGCTGTGACGACAAGTCCGGGTCATACAAGCCGGTTGAGGCAATCGAGTAAAACGAGAGTGGCTCGGCCGGATACCGCTCCGCTCCCGCCCTACGCCTGCCACACCCACTTAACAAGCGTCTTGAAGTTCGGCGGCTTGCCGTACATCAGCACACCGATGCGGAAGACTTTTGCGGCCGCTTTCATCAACACATACACCGAGGCAAAACCGATGACGAGCGTCGCCCCGACCTGCCACATGGCAATGTCCTGATTGCTGCCCAAGCGCATGGCCATGATAAACGGCGTAAACGGCGGGATGAAGCTCAGCACCTGAGCCAGCATGCTGTTGGGTGCCTGGATGACCGGCATCATCACCAGAAACGGGATGATCAAAACCATCATCGCCGGCGTCATCATTGCGCTCGCCTCGCGCACATCGTTCACTGCCGAACCCACTGACGCCATCATGCAGGCCACGATGAGAAACGCCATAATGAAGTACGGGATGAAGATGATGACATCGCGAAACTCAATCAGATGCAAAAGATTGTACTTGTCCAGTGCCAGCAGGCTGACCGTGAGATAGATCGCCAGCATGGTCGCTGCCACCGCCCCCTGACCCAGGATCTTGCCCGTCATCATCTGCATTGATGACACTGCTGACAGCATCACCTCCATGACACGGCTCGACTTTTCCTCAACGGTGGACATGAGCAGATACTGGCCGCCGGTAAATGTACTGATCCACAACAACATCATGAACGCCAGCGGCACCAGAAACATCGCTTCGCCGATCGACTTTGCTTCGCCGGTTTCCGTCACCGTCTTCAACTCGATCGACGGCGGCATCATGTTCATCATGTCCGCGGCATACGCGACGGCATGCGACCAGCGGGACTCGACAATCCCTTGCCGGACGGCCCGCCGCAGCGCGGATTGATTCTCGGCATGCAGGCCGGGCCCGGTGTACAACGTCACACCCCCCCGCTCCATGGCCTGAGAACCGCCCTCCTTAATCTCCAGGTAACCAAGCAGATCACCCGCACGAATCAGTGCCTGCATCCGCTCACGCAGATCGTCAAGCGTTTCCTCACTCTCAAGATCGGCAAACTCGAGCGTCACGTCAGGCACCGGTTGATCAAGAAACGGGTTGCCTCCCCCAAACAACTCCATCGCGATCACAGCGGCTTCACCACCGGCACTGCGGGCCTGTTCCACCATTTCCTGACGCTGTGCATCTGAATCCGAGTTATCCGGATCTCGCAGCTGCTCCAGCTCATTCTTCTGTGCCTGAATCATCTCCGGATTCAACTGCTCCTCAATGGCATCAAACGCCCGCGAGGCAGTATTCGCGTCATACACCGCCAGCGTGCCCTTCAACTGAGGAGGCTCACTGTCAATCACGTTCGGAATAATGATAATCAGCGTATAGAAGACAAGCGGAAAGATAACCGCCCCGAGCACGAACGCTTTGGTCATGACCGTTGACTTATATTCCTGCATCAGGACTTGAATGACCTTAGTCATGGCTTCCTACCTCCAGCACGCCGAACTCATTGAGCCGCGCGTCATCAACAAGACTGATGAAGATATCATCGAGACTCGGCTGTCGCAGTTCGACTTTGGCCAGGTCGTCGGAGTTCAACATCGCTCGCATCACCTGTACCGGGTCCACCTCTGCGTTCAGGAATACTTCGATTTCACCGTTGTATTCATTGACGCGCTGGACGCCGTCGTAGTCTCGTAAATCAAGTCGTTGATCTTCGGATCGTTTCCGCACGAGCAACGTCCGCGGGTCGAACTGCGCGCGGATCTCAGCGAGCGTCCCATCGAGGACAGTCTTGCCGCGATCAATCATCACGATTCGCTCGCACATCTGTTCTGCCTGGGGCAGGACGTGGGTCGAGAAAATGATCGTTCGCCCCTCTTGCTTGTTCATGTCGACAATCAGGTTCCGCAGCATGCGGGCGTTGACGGGGTCGAGGCCGGAAAACGGCTCATCCAGGATCACGAGTTCCGGATCGTGGATCAACGTCGCGGCGACCTGGACCTTCTGCTGCATGCCCTTGGAGAGTTCTTCGAGCCGCTTCTTCCCGACGCCCGGCAGCTCGACGCGGTCGAGCCAGTCCGAGGCTTTGCGCTTGGCAGGCCCGGCGTCCACCCCTTTGAGTCGGGCCATGTAGACGAGGTACTCAGTCGTCTTCATCTTGCGATAGACGCCGCGCTCCTCGGGGAGGTAGCCGATGAGGTCCTTGCTTTCGACGGCACTCGCTTTCCCGAGGACGGACAGTTCGCCGCTGTCGGGGAAGATGATCGCCATGATCATCCGGATCGTTGTCGTCTTGCCGGCCCCGTTGGGCCCGAGGAACCCGCACAGGCTGCCATAGGGGACGTCGAGGGTCAGGTCGTCGACGGCCCTGAGCTTCCCGAACGTCTTGGTGACGCCCCGAATCGTAATTGCTGATTCACCGTTACTCACAATCATGCACTCCTTGCCTTCGACTCCCAGCCCCACCCAGGTCGGCCAGCCATCCGGTGCCGGCTCTGTGGCCATGAGCGGCCGTGCCGGCGCAGTTCATAGCGTATGCCCCCTTTTTCCGCTCATCCGGCATGAAGTTTCCCAGCAACGTGTCCAACCCACAGCCATTGCGGACACGGTGGTACTCAGACGCGCTGCACTTCCTTGTGGCGGAAGCAGGTGGTCACATGATCGTTGACCATGCCGATGCCCTGCATGAAGGCGTAGCAGATGGTTGGGCCGACGAAGCGGAAACCCTGCTTGAGAAGCGCCTTGCTCATCACGGTCGACACGTCGGTCTTGGCCGGCAGCTCGCTGAGGGTGCGGAACCGGTTCACGGTCGTCTTGTTGCCCACCAGGCCCCAGACGAACTCATCGAGGCTCCCGAACTCCTTTTGCACCCGGAGAACCGCCTTGGCATTGTTCACCGTTGATTCGACCTTCAGCCGATTCCGGATGATCTCCGGGTTCTGCAGGAGTTTTTCGACTTTGGCCGGGGTGAAGCGAGCGACTTTGGCGGGGTCGAAATCGGCAAATGCCTTGCGATAGCCCTCGCGTTTTCTCAGGATGGTGAGCCAGCTGAGGCCGGCCTGCGCGCCTTCGAGAGTGATTTTTTCGAACAGCCGATGGTCGTCGCCGTGCACCGGGACCCCCCATTCGGTGTCATGGTATTCGATCATCTCGGGCTGTTTGGCCCAAGCGCAGCGCGTTGTATCTGTTTTCCGGCGAGCCATTGTCCATCAACTCCATCTCGGGGGGGAGGGGGCGAGAGTTCGGGTTGTGTAAGGAGGACAATGATACCCGGGAAACCGTGGGATAGTGCCCGATGTGAGTGGTCGGTGTACACGAATTAGCAGTGAGCCTCACTCGGATCACCCCATGCCGGCCCTGGGGCTGGGGGAGGGACGGGACAGGGGGAAGCGTGTCTCTCCCCCATCTCCCACCGCCACCACCGGTGGCGGCTTTGCTCCACCTCCTCCAAGGGTGGCACGGCTGGTGCGAGTCGCGACAGCGACGAGGACCACCCGTGTGTGTCTTCTCTCCGCCTCTCCCCCATCCTGTCAATTCCCGATGCTCGTCGCCACCACGTTTGACTTCACCTCAAACTGTGCTGCCTGGAACCACACGCTACGCCCGACCGCACTCCCGGGTATGGGGAGAACCCATGTCACGGACCCAGTCCCATCAGCCGTCTTCGGATTGCCCGCCATCTTCGGCTGAACCAGATCCAGCGTCACATTCAACTGATTCACAAACGTGCTGCCTCGCCCCTGCAGGCTGTACGCCAGATAGGTCTTGCCCGATGGCGTCATGTAGTGCACCTCAAACGTCCCATTCTGCCCGCCGACCAGCGGGTCCGGCGAAACAGTCAGCGTTGGAACATGGGCGAAGCCGGACACTGTGACCGCTCGATCCTCACCAAGCCGACTGTACCGACCGCCGTCACCACGCTGCCAATAAAACGTCCCGGTACCCGGTCCCACCCCCTGGGCCCACCGCCACACCGAGTACGGGAATTCCGTTCGACCAATCACAGCAATGAAATACTGCGTCTCGGCAAGCAGATCCTCAGCCGTGACCAGATCGAGATCGATCTGATACAACCCGCCCCCAATCGGCTTCTGCACCACCGTCGGATAGTCGCGCTCGCTGAACGGCCCGCTGAAAATATCCGGCTGCAACGAAGGGGTATTCGGGTCCTGCAGGAAGAATTGAATCGTGAACCCTGAAGGCGGTGCCGGGTCGCCGTACCACGTCACATGCGTGATCGATGCGTCCTGAGTTAGAATGAAGTCCTCCCACGCAATCGCATCCAGATCCGAGTCATTCCCATGAACCGGATCGTACCACAGCTGTGAGTTACGCAGATTGCCACCGTTGGACCACATCAGCTGGTCATACATCACGTCCTGGCCAAACACAGGCGGGACCAGCAGGAACGATACTGCCAATACGCACAAGAGACGCTTCACGAGTAACTCCGAACTTGTAATCAGGGATGGATTGGTCGCACTCGACGGGGGCCGCCCACACCACACGACAATTCAAAAAACAACTCCTGAATCTCCAGGAGCCGACAAGAACCCGCAAACCAATTCCTTTATGCCGAGTCCCGCTGCACTCAGGGAATGCCCGGTACATGACAATATAAGCCACCGGCTCCATTTCGCCAGTACAAAACCTGATAATCAGCGGTGTTAGTCTGTTCTATCAAATCTGCCAGCAAACACCAGGCTGGCACGGATTGCCAGAGCCAAGCCGGTCATGCCTCGCCCCGCGGATTGTCCGCCCATTTCGAATTGCCAATCTCCCGATTGGCGCGTTCTGTTCCTTCGCCCCCTCTCGGGGGGCTTGGATCATCGCGCTGTCTCCTCTTACCTGGGGCGGCGCTCGCTGCGCTCACTTGCCCCAGGCTACTTCCCGGTGCCACTTCGTGGCAAAATAGATCGGCTACCCCCCACCCCCCCGCAGTGGCACGGGCGTCTCGCCTGTCCCTGTCAGGCCGGAGGCCTGAATCACACATCCCGCGCAGGCGGGAATCCAGGAGAACACATGTAATCCACGCCGCCTCCTTGCCGGATCCTCCGCTCAAAGCAGCGTTAATCCGGCCTACTCCCCATCCGTCATTCCCGCGCAGGTGGGAATCCATCTTCTTGTGCTCCTCCGCACCGCCCCCCCTAAACACACCACCACCACAAAAAAACACAACACCCTGTGCTGTGAAAACAACCCTCACATCCACACGGTGCTGTGTCTGTCATGCCTTGCGCAATTGCCTACCGCTCATTCAGTGCGGCGTTGCAGACGCACTGACGAAATCAGTTACCCTCCCCCATCCCCACCGCCTTCACCGTCGTCCTCAGACGATTCCTCCTCGCCCTCTCCATCACCACCGCCGATCTGAATCTGCACTTCCTGTACCTGCTGGACCTCGCCGTCGGCCCCCTCGACCGGCCCGCTCTGCACCGACTGGATCGTGATCGCGCCCCCGCCCTCCTCCATCAACTGCTCCAAGTCGACGTCGCCAAGCACATCCTCAATCTGAATAAACACATCATCCAAATCGAGCTCAACGCCCTCGGGTAACTCAGCATTCCCCATCATCGCATCCATCCCCGTGAACATCATCACCCCACCTCGACGCGGCTCCCGAACCTTCGGCTTCGGCAGCGACAACCGCTGCGCATCATTCAGGATGTCATACACACGATCAATCGTCTCCTGCACCAGCGCGTGCTTCTTCTTCCGAACCTCATAGATCTCATCGATCAGTTCGCTGGGCGGCTGCTCATGCACCATCACCTCCCCATCCCCTGAGGTCGTCATCATCATCATCTGGATCTGCGGCTCGCCGTCGTCCTGGCGTTCTTTGGCCCGCTCCTCCGCCGGCTTGCGCATCTCCTTGTCCTTCTTCAACTCCAGCGAGAGCCAGTCGTCATTCACAATCCCCACCCGGCGTTCATAATCCGCCTGCAAAGCCGTCAGACGGCCGATCTGCGATCCCGTCAGCGATTCGTCCCCCAGCGCCCGCTCCAGAAACCGATCGGCGGCTGTCGGTGCATAGATCCGCGGGAATGACTTCTGATAGAACTGCTTTTGCAACTGCTTGCCGACGCTCGGCCCGAGGTTCGAAACAAGCATGCTGCAATATCGCCGGTTCGTATCGACGAGTGCCACACGCTTCTCGCGTGCCTTCTGATTCATCTTCATCATCCGGTCCGGATCATCGTCATTCGGCGTGGCCTCTCCGATGACCATCGTGTCCATGACGTCCGTCATGGAATCGAGCGCCTCGTTCCGAGCCAGGATTCCCCGATCCAGTTCCATTGCATATTGCGACAGAATGGGATCCACGGCCGCCAGCTGGCTCTCAGAAACATCCAAGTCATCAACCATCACGATGAGATCGACTCCCTCGCCCGGCAACTGCGACCGCTGTGTCAACTGTGTCCGCCGTCGATACCCGCGCTCATATTCAGGCCAGAGCCGCTGGGCCTGTGGCCCGCTCAACAGACTCTCAATGTCATCGAAAAATGCCACCTCCAATACCCGACGATCGTGCCGCCACTTGCGCTCTGCCTCCTGAGCCTCCTGCATGCGCTTCATCATCTGGTCCTGATCCGGTTGATCCTCCTGGGAAAACACGGCCCCCGACCGAAAGCCGGCCACCGATTTCACGCCGTCCGACGTGGCATCCCGGTATCCTTGAAACAGTGATTCCACGAGCACGATCTGACCGTCATCCAACTGCACGGCCTCGATCAGACGATCCAGCTCATCGCGATCAAAACGCTGATCACTCCGCCTGCCGACACGCAGACCGCTCCCGGGACTCAGCCGCGCTGCCCCCTGAGGCTGGACATTGCGCGCTGCCCCTGATTGCGCACGCATCGGCCGCTTCACTTCCTGTACCGACTGCTCCTGCTGCTGTTCCTCCTGCTGCTGAGCCAGACCGATGCTCGAAACCATCAGCGCCGTCGAGCATCCCAAAACTACTGCCTGCGTGGCGAAAAACCCCATAGCGAAACTCCTTCTGGTCGAACACGCCGCGCCAACCACCCGATGCGCAACGCTCGATTGGGACCGTGAATACACCGCGGCCAGGCCGTGAAATGCCCGGCTACAGTGTACCAAGACGGCCGGCACAGCACCATTCTGTCACAAATCAGGGCATAACATCCCCGTCCGCACGATAATTGCCATCGGAGTACCTGCACGCCGCACCCAGGGAGCCTCCCACCGTGCCCCACCCCCCCATGCCGTTTACCAAAATGCACGCACTCGGCAACGATTACATCTACCTCGATGCCGTCTCCCACCCCGCCCTCGCAGCCCGTCCGGACCTCCCGCAACTAGCCCGCATTCTCAGCCATCGCCGTACCGGGATCGGTGCTGACGGCCTCATCATCATTCAAAAACCGGAACCCGATTCACAAATCAAGCCGGGCTCCGGCGTCGCCATGCGCATCTTCAATGCCGACGGCTCCGAAGCGGAACTGTGCGGCAACGGGATCCGTTGCGTAGCCAAGTATGCTGTCGAGCACGGGCTCGTCCCCAATGCAATGCCCGGGTCGCTCGCCATCGAGTCAATCACCGGCCTGCTCCACCACATGACCTACACGACCGACTCAGCCGGACTGGTGAATAGCGTTTCCGTTGATATGGGAGTGCCGACCTTCGACCTGCCTGTCAACTCCGAACACCTCATGCCGGTTCCCGGATCCAACTCAACATACACGCTCAATCTTCAAACGCATTGCGCGACACCGGCCACGCTCGTCGCGGTCGGCAACCCCCATGCAGTCTTTTTCATGGAGACTGCCGATGCGCTTGATGCGATTGACCTTGCCACGCTCGGGCCGGCCGTCGAAAACCACCCGGCCTTTCGTCCCCACCGCATCAACGCCCACTTCGTTCATGTCCGCACCGACCATGAGATCACGATGCGTACCTGGGAACGTGGCTCCGGGATCACCCAGGCCTGCGGCACCGGTGCCTGTGCCGTCGGCGTTGCCTGCATCCTCCTCGACAAACACCGCGCACGGCCATCACCGCCCACTTGCCGGGCGGCCAACTGACCATCAACTGGTCCCCTGATGACAATCATGTGTATATGACCGGGCCCGCCACCGAAGTCTTCACCGGCACCTGCCAACTCCCGGCTCTGCCGGGGGAATGATGCGCACGGGTCATGCCATGCCCCCCTTCCGTCATTCCCACGAACGCGGGAATCCATCTTCTCATCTTTTTACCGCCACCGCCGGTGGCGGCTTTGCTTCTCCCCTTCCGTCATTCCCGCGAACGCCGGGATCCATCCTCTCTTCTCTCCCCCGGATCGCCAATCTCCCGATTGGCACTCTTCATTCGCCCCCTCTCGGGGGCTTGGATCGTCGTGCCGTGCCATGAGTCACGCACTCCCCTCCTCATGCTCTGCCTCAAACGTCCGCAAAATGCGATGCGCTGCCGTCTGATCCGCCTCCCGGACACGCACTTGGGCCCCCCCATGCGGAAACGTCGTATCCGTCATAAACCCGAGCCCCTCCGATGCCGTCGAAAACACGACTGCATCAATCCCCTCCTCACCTAACCGTTCCTTCAATAACTGCGCTTCCAACTCAGTGTGACACACGGTCAACTCGACGAGACTGTCATGATCGGCTGAACTCATCCCATCACCTCCATGTCATATGTGCCCATGCCCGTTCGCCCACGGCTCTGCCGTGGGGCGATGCATCCTCGCATCGAATCCACTCACACCCCCACCACTCTCAATTCTAACACACGCTCACAATCCGTGCGCTCAAAAAACCCTCACCAATCCAACGTCCCTCGCCACGCTTTCACCAACTCACCCGCCCCCACTTCCAATCCCCCTGCCTTCTCACATTTCAACGCGCCCGAATCATCAAACGTCCCGATCACAGCCCACTCCACTCCGTCGTAGTCACGCAGACACCGACGGGCTGCTTCCTTGTCCTCAACCGCAACCTCCAACAAATACCGGCATGGTGTCTCAGCAAACAACTGCGCTGCCAACGGCGTGTTGCCCGACGTCGGCATCATCCCGACCCGATCCATATTCAATCCGATCCCGCTCCCGTCGGCGCCAATCACCATCTCCGCAGCAGCCACCAGGAGCCCACCCTCCGAACAATCGTGTGCCGACAATACCAATCCCTGCCGAATCAATGCAGCGACCGCCCTGGCCGTCGCCGGCCCGACTTCCAGATCCGTCACCGGATCAGCCATCACACCATGCGTCCCACCCGGCATGTGCTCCAACACCAACGACCCACCCAACTCGCCGCCGCGCGTCATCCCGACGGCAATCAACAGACTCCCGGCCTGCTTCGCATCCATCGTGACACAGTGCGTTACATCGTGCACAATCCCCATCCCCGATATTAACAACGTCGGCGGGATCTCGATCGTCTGCCCATCCTCCGTTGTGAACTGGTTATTCAACGAATCCTTGCCCGAGACAAACGGCGTGCGATAGGCCTTTGCCCCGTCGTAACAGGCGACCGCTGCTCGAACCAGAGACCCGAGATTCTCCGGCTTGTCACACGACGGCCAGCAGAAGTTATCTAATATCGCGATCCGATCCGGGTCCGCTCCCACGCACACGAGGTTTCGAACACATTCATCAATCGCTGCCAGCGTTGTGTAATACGGATCGTTGCCGGTCGCACTCGTCAACCCGTTGGCAATCGCCAGCCCGCGCATCGAGTGTCCCGGCCGGGGAAGCATGACCGCTGCATCCGACGGCCCGACCCGCGTGCCCCCCACCAACGGCTTCACCACCGTCTGGCCCTGCACTTCATGGTCATACTGACGAATGATCCAGTGCTTCGAGGCCACGTTCGGGTCACGCAGCAGCCCCAGGAGTACCTGTCCCACATCCGCCTCATCACGCAACCACTTCATAACATCAGCGGAACTGTCTCGCTCATCCCCACGATGACCGGCCCCCACAGCCGGCCCGTCCCATCGGGCTTTTCGAACCGGCGTCGGGATCCCCTCGTGCAGCAATCCCATATCGAGTCGGCCGACTTCCTGGTCATGGAAGTTAAGAATCAACTCACGGTCAGCCGTCCCGAACGTCCCGAGATCACACCAGGGCACATCCTCGACCCGACAGATCTCGGCCAATGCCTCCAGGTTCTCGGCCGGCACCGACAGCACCATACGTTCCTGCGCTTCCGAAATCCAGATCTCGGTATACGACAGCCCGTCATACTTCAGCGGTGCCCGCTCCAGGAACACTTCCGCCCCCAACATCTCGCCCATCTCGCCCACCGCCGACGAATACCCGCCGGCCCCGCAGTCCGTGATCGCACTGAACAAACACCCGTGCCCATCCCCGTAGTCCCGGGCCTGCATGATCGCATCGAGCGTCTTTTTCTCAGTGATCGGGTTCCCGATCTGCACGGCGTGCCCGAACTCATCAGCATGGGTATCCGTCAATTCAGCCGATGAAAACGTCGCCCCGTGAATCCCGTCACGCCCGGTGGCCCCGCCCAGCACAATGATGTGATCGCCTGCCTGCGGATCACCATGGACCTTGTCACGCGGCATGATGCCGATGCACCCGCAATACACAAGCGGATTCCCGACATATCGCGAGTCAAAGCGCACGGCCCCGTTCACCGTCGGGATCCCCATCCGATTCCCGTAGTCCCGCACGCCTGCGACGACCTGCGTTAATATCCGCCTCGGTGCCAGACATCCGGCCGGCACATCGTCTTCACTACTGCTCGGATCAGCCACGCAGAACACATCCGTCGAGGCAATCGGCCGAGCAGCCAACCCGGTCCCGATGACATCCCGAATACACCCACCGATCCCGGTCGCTGCCCCGCCATACGGCTCGATCGCGCTCGGGTGATTGTGCGTCTCCACCTTGAAACAGATCGCAGCCTCATCGTCAAACGCAACCACTCCGGCATTATCAACAAAGACCGACAAACACCAATCCACCCCGTTCGTCTCATCGGCCATCAGTTCATGCGTCGCTGCTGCCACCGTGCTCTTGAGCAGATTGTGAATCACGACCCGCCCGCTGTTGGCATCCACCACTTCGACGCCCGGGCGCTGTCCCGAACCAACGGCCGGCGACATGACCGGCAACGGCACCCCCTCGTATTCGATCGTCGACTTCAGCGTTTTGTGGACGCAGTGCTCAGACCACGTCTGGGCCAACGTCTCGAGTTCGATGTCACGCGGCTCACGACCTTGCTGCGCGTAGTAATCACGGATCGTTCGCATCTCATCGACTGACAAAAACAGATGGGCTGACCGACTCAGTTTCAATAACCCGGCATCATCCAGATCCCGCAACGGGACTTCCCGGATGGCATGGTCCGCCGCGCTCCCGACCGGGAACGATTCCGGGCAGTGTGCGTGCTCATACACCGCATGGATCACCGAGTTTGACAACAGCCGATCCGCCAACGCCCGTGCCTGTGCATTCGTGACACCCGATATGCCATAGCGCGTGCCGCTTCGGACCCGGGCCTCGATACCGATCAGTTCACGGATCGACAGTTCCACCGACTCGGCCACCGGATCCATGACACCCGGCAACGGATGCACCTCAATCAACGATTCCCCGCTGACCTCATCTCGGGCCCCGATCACCGCACACTGCGTCACCGGATCAGCCAGCAACCCGTCAGCCAGCGTCTGCATCTGCTCATCCGTCAGGTCCGCTTCGATCAGGTAGACGTCCGCACTGCGCACCGACAACGAGGACGACGACGAGATCCCGAGCACGTCCTGGGCCGACCGTGCGATTCCAGCCCCCCGACTGTCCAGCGCTTCGTCCTGGCAATGAACTTCAATCCGATGGATCGGCATAACGCATCATTCTTCCATTATCTATCAGGTGATCCGGCCGGCACTCTTCCCCCCCTCCCTTGTTTGGACCGGACAGATGGGCCGGGGGAGGGTCGTGCCTCTTGCCCCTCCCCTCCTCCGTCATTCCCGCGCACGCGGGAATCCATCTTCTTTCCTTCCCACCTCCGCCACCACCGGTGGCGGCTTTGTTCGACACACACTCACCGCATATCAATCAACACCTTGATCGCCTCCGGCTGCCCGGCCAACGCAAACGCCTGCTCCGCATCCTCCAACCGATACCGTCGACTGATCAAACTGATCACATCAACGGTCGGCACCCGTCCGGCCAACATCTTCACCGCATCGGCAATCGAACCGCACCGCGAACCGATCACATCAATCTCGTTGATCACCACCGGACTCAAGTCAAGCGAACCGCCGCCGGCATACCCCCCCGGGGCCACCGTCGTCTTGAGAAGCACCTTCCCCCTCGGCCGAACCAACTCCAATGCCAACGCCAACCCATCGGCCGACCCCGTGCAATCGACCACCACATCCTGATCCTGCCGACGACCAATCTCCGACACATGCCGGTGCTTGATCCCCCACTTCTCACACAGGTTCATCTTCGCTTCGTGCTTGCCCACCACCCGCACCGAGGCATTCAACCGCGACATCGCCTGGGCACACAACAACCCGAGTCGCCCGTCGCCCAGCACCGTGATATACGGCTGACCCTCCAGATGCAACTGCCGACACGCCTGCAACGCGGCTGCCAACGGCTCGGCAAACACGGCGGCCTCATCATCCACCTGATCCGGCACCGCCACCAGGTTCGCCTCCGGCAACACAAACCGGTCGGCCATGCACCCATCCCGCCCGGAAATCCCCAACACCGTCCGATTCCGGCAATGCGTCGTCAACCCGGCCCGACACAGGTCGCACGACCCACAGACCGCATTGATCGCCCCGACCACGCGTTTTCCGGCCAGCCGCCGACGATCCTCCCCATTCACCCGCTCCACCATTCCGACAAACTCGTGCCCGAGCACCCCGGTAAACCCCATGTACCCCTTGCAAATCTCCAGATCCGTCGAGCAGATCCCGGCCAGCAGCGGGCGCACCACGGCCTCACCCCGGGTAGCCGCCACATCCGGCTCAGCCCGATCCATGTCCACCCCCAACCGCTCACCATCAAAGATTACTGCTCGCATGGAAAAATCACCGCCGCTCGATTATGCGATCCCCGAACCCCATGTCAAACACCCATTCCCACGCCCCAACCCACCGACCGAACAAGCCGGACAAGCCGAGCGCAGCAGCGGATTGTCCGGGTCAAGCCGGTTGAGGCGATCGAGTGAAACGAAATCGGCTCGGCCGGACCTCTCTTCGCTCGCCCCTCACAACCCCTCATACTCACCACGCGGCGACGGGCTCAGATCCAATCCATCAAACGGCCCGCCTGCTGCGAATCGATGCCACGCATAGCCCGCAATCATCGCTGCATTATCCAGACAATATCCCATCGCCGGCAACCGCAATGCCAAACCAAGTTCATCGGCCAACCGCTCCATCTCGGCCCGCAACCGTGAGTTGGCACTCACGCCGCCGCCCACGACTAACGACTGCACCTCCACCCCGTGCTGGTCACGCAACACGTCCACTGCCGACTTCGTGTTCTTAACGATCGCATCGACCGCAGCCTTCTGAAACGATGCACAAAAGTCATCAATCGCTGCATCATCAAACGCCGTGTGATCGCGCTCAAACTGCGCATCCTTGCCTCGACCAACAGGCTTGCCGCGCACTGCATATAACAACGACGTCTTCAATCCGGAATACGAGAAGTCGAGGCAGGCACGATCCCCCACCGAGGCCACCGGAAACCGATGCGCGCGCTCGTTTCCGTTGACCGCCCGCTTGTCCACGATCGGCCCGCCGGGATATGGCAGACCCAGAATCGACGCCGCCTTGTCAAACGCCTCGCCGATCGCATCGTCGATCGTTCGACCCATCAGCCGAATCCGAGACGCTGACTCCATGAAGAACAAACTCGTATGCCCCCCGCTCACCACCAGCCCGACAGCCGGCATCGCAATCGCATCGCCCCCCAAACTCGCCGCATGCAGATGCGCTTCGATGTGATCGACCCCGATCAACGGCTTCCCCCATGCCCACGCCAATGCCTTGGCCGCAGCCACCCCCACCAGCAACGACCCGATCAGGCCCGGCCGATTCCCGACGGCCACCGCATCGATCAACTCGCCGGCCGCCTCTCGCTCACACCCAGCATCATGTACCGCCTTGTCCACCACCGGCCACAGTCGCTCGATATGCGCCCGACTTGCGATCTCCGGCACAACCCCCCCATATTCCTCATGTAACTCGTGCTGTGTCGCGACGACATTCGACACCACCTTGCGCCCATCGCGCACAAGCGCTGCCGATGTCTCATCACAACTCGATTCAATCCCGAGAATCAATGCCACAGATACACCGCCGATTCACGCCCCCTCCCTCCGTCATTCCCGCGCACGCGGAAATCCATCTTCACTTCCCCACTCCCGTTAGCCCCCGCCTCTGCCGGGGGAATGATGCGCAAGCATCATGCCATGCTTCGCGCCGCTCCACTTCCCTCCGTCATCCCCGCGCATGCAGTCTCCCTGCCGGATCTTCCGCTCAAAGCAGCGTTGATCATCCGGCCTACTTTCCTCTCCCTTCCTCCGTCATTCCTCAGCCCCCCTCTTCCCCATCCTCCCCAACCACCGCACGCAACATCGGCTCCACCGACTCAACATACATCATGTGCGGCATCCCCTCGATCACTTCCACTTGGGCATCACTTCCCAACTCTGCCAGCGACTCCTTTAACAACGCGACCGCGCCGTTCAAAAAGAAGTTGTCACCCCCACCGGCAAACACATGTAACTTCCCGCCTAACTTCGGCCCGAGCGTCTCCCACTGCTTCTCCAGGATCATCCGAATGTCATACCGTTGCCACTGCTCGGCCACAGCCGGGTCAATCGCCCCCGTCTTCCGATCAAACAATGGCATCGGCTCCCCGTTCCGGCCCTTGGTGCCGAACGTCGCTTCGAGCGATCCCATTTGCCCCCCTGCCCCGATCACGGCCTCCCGATGCACAAAATCATCACACCACAACATAACCTGCTCACCCTGCCGGGCCGTCGCTATCCGGTTGCCCTCCGCATCCCGAAACATATTCGCGTTCGGTGCATAGATATCGACCTGCTGCGTCTGCCGGAAATCCACCGGGTCCGGCACATGTGCCCAGCACCCGGCAAACGAATCCGGGTACGTAATTTGCAACCACAAACTACTCCACCCGCCCGACGAAACGCCGGTGACAAATCGGCTGTCGCCCGACATCGTCCCGTGATATGTTTCTTCAATATGCGGAATCAACTCCGTCACCAGCGCCTTGCCCCACGGCCCGTTATTGTCCGAATCCGCAAACACGCTGTGGCCGTAGTAACACGTCGGGTCCAACACGACAAAGATCAACTGATCCATCAACGTGCCGCCGGGCATCTGCTTCATATATTGGAACATCATGCGCCCGGTATGATGCGTTCCCCCGAACCCCGGAATGAAATATAACACAGGGTACCGCTTCGTTCCTTCTGCAGACCACCCTGCCGGCAGAATCACCGTAGCCTTCATCTCCATTTCGCGATGATGAAACTGAGATAACAACGTACTGACAAAACGAACTTCCTTGACACGCTCCGTCTCACGAAATCCCTCTTCCTCCACCACCTGGGCCAACCGCAACTCCGTCGGACCACGATCCACAGCCGGCTTGCCCGTATCAGGATCGATCGGCGGCGGCTCATTGATCGACACCTTCACAGCCCGGCTCAGCAGATCGCCGGCCCCGTGACCCGGTGCCGGGTGCTTCCGCGATCGACGAACAACCGCCTGCACCCAATACCGACCGGGCTCCAACTCCGACAGCGGGCCGGGAAACGTCAGAATCGACTCATCATCCATCGGCGACACCAACACCGGCTCACCCGGGAACGCCCCCTTCACATCAACGCCCAGGATATATGAACTGCTGAACCAGTTGGACAACTCGACCCACGCCGGCCGCCCGCCGCCGCGCGAAACCACGATCAGCACCCGACCCGAGAAGGGCTCGGTCTGCACCTCCCGATCAAACACCAGTTCAAAACTCGGGACCGAAATGACCCGGTCCTCACCCTTCGCCGGTGCCTCCTGCTGCTGAGCAGTCGTCGCCGGCACTGCGCCGCACAGCATCAGCAACATTGCCAACGCGGCACAAACACGCGCCTGCCCCACTGTGTGGTACATCATCGCCTTTTTCCATCCATTCATCACGCCTTGCAGCCCCTTTCTCAGAGTCCCCCATTCTAGCAGCCCCCATCGCCCTCCCCGTCCCGTTCGCCCCCGGCTCTGCCGGGGGGATGGGATGATGCGCGAGCATCATGCCATGCCGCGTGCCCCGGATCGCCAATCTCCTGATTGGCATCCCTCTCCTCCGTCATTCCCGCGCACGCGGGAATCCATCCTCCTTCTCTTCCTCCGTCCACCGCCACCACCGGTGGCGGCTTTGTGGCCCCCCCGGTGTATTCACCGGGGGCTAATCATGAAGCCTCCCTGCCGGATCTTCCGCTCAAAGCAGCGTTGATCCGGCCTATTTCTTCTCCTCAATAAACCGCAGCGTAAAAACGATCGGCTCACACATTTCGCCCGGCTTCAACTTCTTCAAGTCCTCACCTTTGGCCGTCCACCGGGCCAGCCAACTTCGCAAGTACAACCGATCAAATGACTCGTATCCCGTCTCGCGAAACACCTTCACCTGCCGCGCAATCCCCTTCGAGTCAAACTGTAACGACACCACCGCATTCTGCTTGATACTCCCGGCCCACCGCAACGTCAGCATCCGATCATTCGAGTCAACCAGAACGTGCTTGTACAACGAATACGGCCGAATCTCAAGCCCCTCCATCGCCAACGGCTTGCCGCTCATCAGCGCTGCCTCTGGCACCTCATGCACACTCGTCGCACTCGTGTCCTTCTCCGACTGTTCCGCATCCTGATCAACCGTCGGGTCGCCCTGCTTTGCCCCGCCGCCGGTCTCACCGTCGACCACCACCTCATCCGTTGCCTCAGCCACTGCCTGCTCGCCCCGATCGGAGGCAGCCTCCGCAGCAGCACCCTCCTTTGCCACCTCCGGCGATTCCACATCCGGCGCATCGTCAACAGCAACGTCTTCCGGACCCTCTTCCTCCGAGACAAACACCGATTCCAGGTTCTGCATCGGTGCCAGCGTCACCATGTCCTGCACCATCGTCAACGTCGGCGATGGCATCGGAAACGGCACTTGCACAGCCGATTCCGACTCCGCCTCCGCCTTCTCTTCCTCGGGCATCACTGTCTCATCATCGAGTCGGGCGACTTCCCCCTCGTCGGCCGCTTCCTCATTCTGCGCCGGCCCATCATCCCGTGCATCGGCAGCCCCGCCGGCCTGAGACGAGGCGAACGCTGCCTGGTCCACTTCCGACAACTCGGCCAGGTGTTCCTCATACTCGCGGTACCCGATCCAGGTCACCCGTGCTTCCTGTGACCCGTCATCAATGCCGGGCATCAACGTCAAATCGTTGGGCTTCTCCTCCTGATCCTCCTGCTGTGTCAGATCCTCCTCATCAGACATGGCCGCGTCCGGGTCCAGCATCGTCACAAACGAGTGACGCATCAATGCCACCCGGCCGGCCACCGCCAGAGCCACGCCATGCAACAAAAGCGACAGCACGACCGCCGGTGCCAAACGCACCACACGCTGGCTCAACGACCGGTCGAATCCGGGCAACGAGGATGTCACATGGATCGCTTTACTCATAACTCGAACACACCACCGGGATCGACCTGTCTACCCCGAGCCCCATGCCAAGCCCGCGGATTCCTATCCGTGGGGTCGTTTCGCTTGGCCCGACCTCCCAGCCATGCTGCCCGAGAATCCTATCACCCATTCACACACCGCTGCCAAACACACTGCACAACCACCGATACACCCCCGAATGGCCCATTTCCGGCACCTCAATCGCCTCCGCTGGCACCCCGAGCACTGCGGCCGCTGCCCTGTACCCGCTGCGCACGGCCCCCTCGATTGTGCTCGGCCAGCCGCCCGTATCACACCAGTCACCGGCCACAAACAGATTCGACACATGCCCCCCGCCCGCGCCGGGACGCCGACCATCTGCCTCAATCCCCGGTACCGGGGCGATCGTTGCACGCTTCACCCGCGTCACCCGTACCCCCAGCACCGATGACCCGTCAACAGACACCTGCTGCACATCGGCCAGACACCCAAGCACCCGGTCGGCCACCTCATCGCGGGTCAATCCCATCCAGTCATCACACGCACTCACCACAGCATGCACGCGACGCCCGCCGTCCTTCCTGAACAACCAATGCAACGGGCTCCCGACCACCGTGAGATATGGCAGGTCCATCACCGGCCGACCAAACCACAGATCCACCCCCAGAATCGGGCTGTAGGTCATCCGCCCCGCAGCCTGCAGCCGCGCATCATGTTCAAGTACCCGATCGGCAAACAGCCCGCACACCCGATGCCCCGGCACCGCCAACACATATCCATCGGCTTGCAATACCTCCCCATTGACCAACGCGACCCCCTCCACATGATGCGTCGCCCTCCCCGCAGCACTCACTCCCGATACAGACACCGGGGTTCCGCTTCCCCTTCCGTCATTCCCCACTCCTTCGTCATTCCCGCGAACGCGGGAATCCACCTTCGCTTCCACTTCCTCCACCATCACCCGTCTCACACCCACACCAGGCCGTACATCCTCACCATACGCATGCGCTCCACCCTCCAGCAGTTCCCCCAACCCGGACGTCGGTATCCCCAGCACCATCCCACCTCGACTCGCCAGCATCCCCCGATGAAACACCTGCACGGCCACCCGTGTTGAGCATCCGTCCACCGGCACATTGCACGCACCCACCACCACCGGATTCCAGAATCGCTCGATCACCGACTCCCCCTGACCATGATTCTGCAACCACGAACCGAACGTGCCGTCCTGCTCCTGCTGATCTGCCGCTCCCATCATTGCAGCCACCCCCCGAACCAACTCCGACTTGTCCCGCAGACTCAAAAACGATGCCCTGGCGAATCCGGACGCAAAATGCAACGGGGCCGGCAACCACGACGACGCACGCAGTACATCAACCTCAGCCTGCCCCGCGCGCGCAAAATACAACCGGTCATGCCAGGCAAACCGATCAATCACCCCGAGTCGCGTATAGAAATCGACAGCGTTCGTGCAGCAGCGAAGAATCACATGCTGGCCCAGGTCATGCCCGCCGGCCGTGCTCCCGGCCCGTCCCCCCAACCGCTCCGTTGCCTCCAGAACCGTCACCCGAACCCCGGCCTCCACCAGCCGCACCGCACAGGCCAGACCGGCCACCCCACCCCCGATCACAACCACCGATCCCGGTACCTGTGTCTGCTCAGCCGCCATACCCATCACCGGCCCGCTCGTTTGGCACGCCCTGCTGCCCACGGTGCCACTGCCATGATCATCACCTTGCGCGCACGCGAGACCTGCGCCCGATGCACTCGCCCAGCCACGCCGTTTGCAGCCCCTCCCCGTGAACCGCGCCCCCAGCCAACGACCACTTCCGGATTTGCTGCCATCTGCTCCAGCAACCGCCGATAGACCGCTGCCATGGCCCAACTCGCCGGTGCCCCCCGCTCACTCACCACGCACTCAAACCCTCGTGACCGTTCGTAGTAGGTACGCGCTCGCTCGATCTGAAACAACACAAACGCCCGGCACTCAGCCGGCTTGGACCACTCCAGCAACTGCCGATCATTCAAGTCGAAGTGCTCCAAGTCCTCCAACGGCAAATACAACCGCCCACGCTCACAATCCTCCCGTACATCCCTGAGAATGTTCGTCAACTGGAAGGCAATGCCGCGCCACTCAGCCAGTTGCCGTGCCGCCTCGCTGTCTTCCCCGTCGCGCTGCCCCCAGATACCGAGACACAGCCGACCGACCGTCCCAGCCACTCGGTCGCAATACCGATACAAGTCGTCAAATGTCCGTCGTCGACTCGTCACGAGATCATCCAACTGGCCGGCCAGCATCGATTCCAGATCGGCCATGTCAAACGAATACAGCCTGCCATAGTGCGCAAACGCCGGCCAGAACGTGCCCCGTTCCACCGCCGCCTCACCATGCAACAGCATCCCCTCCGTCATCGTCAGCATGCCGTCGATGGCCGAACCTGCTGCCGCTGCATCCCCGGCATCATCAACCACGTCATCTGCATACCGCGTCCAGGCATACAGCGCATACAACGCCGACCGTTCCGGCTCCGGCGTCAACTTCATCCCATAGTAAAAATTCCGTGCCCGTGCCCGCACGACCCGTCGACAAAACGAATCCGATTCTGCGAGCCCCTCCTCCTGCTGCTGCTGACCCCGTTCGCATTGTGCCCCATCAATATCCATCAACCTTCATCTTACCGCACCCTCCCGGTCAGGCACTGCACCCGCGCTCCACCCGGCCCGCCAACCATCCAACCACGTCAATCCCACTCTCCCGACTCAGCCACGCGGCCCCCACGAGCACCCCCTTCCACCAACTCGACACCGCCGGCCGCTGCCTCAGCACGTCAAATCCCTGCTGCTCGATCGCATGCAGTATCGACACGCCACCCAAGCGAAACAGCTGCACACTCGGGCGAATCGCCGGATCAACCAGATCACACAAGGCTGCCCCTTCATCAAACAGAGCCCGCGCCCGCCCCACCAACTCGCGCATCAGCCCGACGAACCGGTCGACTGCAACTGCCCCAGTCCGCAAATCTGCCTCCTCAACTCCGAACTGATCCAGCAGATCCTGTGGGATATACACCCGCCCTCGTTGACTGAGATCGCCGACCACGTCCTGCCAGTGATTGGCCAATTGCAATCCGGTACAGATCCGATCACTCAACAGACACAATTCGCCGAAGTCGCGACGCGCCCCGTGTCCCGAGATGTGCAGCACAATGCGCCCCACCGGGTTTGCACTATCATGGCAATAACTCAACAGGTCTGCCCAGTCGCGATACCGATCCTGTCGTCGATCCCGCTCAAACGCATCGAGTAACCGCCCAAACAACTCCAACGGCACATCATGACGCCGAATCACATCTCCCAGTGCCGGCCCCCATATCGCCTCATCGCAACCCCCCGCAGCACATGTCTCCAACTGTTGCCGCATCACTCCGAGTGCTGCCAGCGATTCCGAGTCATCATCAATCTCATCTGCCGCATCGTCAGCCATCCGACAAAACGCGTACACCGCTGCCAGATCTCGAGCCGGATCGGCCGGCAACAGCACGCGGCTCACCACCGTGAAGTTCTCATAATGCGACCGCGCCAGCGCCTCACACGCAACGAACGAGCGTGCCCGGATTGCATCGTCACGGTCCTTCATAGATACAAGCCGGCTAAGCCGCGCCCCGCGGATTGTCCGGATCTCTGCTCTCACTCCCATCGTCTCCCCATCCCCTCCGTCATTCCCGCGCACGCGGGAATCCATCTTCTCCTCCTCCGTCACCGCCACCACCGGTGGCGGCTTTGTGAGCCCCCCCGGATCGCCAATCTCCTGATTGGCATCCCCCCCTCCGTCATTCCCGCGCACGCGGGAATCCATCTTCTCCTGCTCCGTTCACCGCCGCCACCGGTGGCGGCTTTGTGAGCCCCCGGATCGCCAATCTCCCGATTGGCGCTCCTCCTCACCCGCCCCCGCTCTTCCGATCCTTTACCTTCTGCTCTTTCACCTTGGCCAGCCGCGTCTGCCCATCATCCACACTCAAGTGCCCCAGCGATGTGTAATACGTATGCCCCCGCTGCAGATTCCAGTGCTCACCCTTCAACCCAAGATCACCCATCCCGTCCCGCAACTGCTTGATTGACAAACACTGCGGCGTCGGCCGCCGGGTAAACCCGCGCGACCCCAGTGCCTGGCCCAATGGTGCATCCGGCCGCGTCCAGCAACTGATCTGATCACACTTGTTCTGCAAACACTGCGAGACCCCGAAATCCGTCAGCAGATCAACCACGTCCGGCCGATCCGGCACCGTCCACATTGCCTCGATATACCCGATCCGGACATCGAGCCGTGTGAAGTTCACGACCACATACCCGAGAAACTCACCAGCCTCCCGATAGCCGAAACAGTGAAACTTCACCATTTCATCGCCGAAAAACTTGTAGTTCAGCCAGGCCGGGTCCTGCCAGGGGAAAATGCGGCCGACCGCATCATTCGCCACGTTCGACTTCTTCCAGAAGTCTTCAAACTCCGGCCCGAACTCCTCCAACGCCACCATCTCACCCGACATCGACGCCGGCGCTTTCCAGGATGACCGGGCGATCGGGCCCGGCATCAAACTCGCCAGCATCGACGACCGCGTCGCTTTACTCGCCACTGCCTTCAGCGACGTCAGTTTCACCATCTTCAGATTCTCCCACACCACCGTGTACTTCATCCGCTTCGTCACCAACGCCCGCAGATGCGGCGTCGTGATGCTGTAGGTGAAGTCATTGTCCATCCCCGCCTGCTCATCTTCACACCGCTGAATCATGCTCCGCAATAACTGCAGGCCGCGACATCGCTCATCAATCGCAATGTCCTGGTGCTGATACACCCGGGACAACTCACCCTCCACCGAGAACGGCACCGGATTCGCACCGATGAATCCAACCAGTTCATCGCTATGCGTCGCCACCACAAACGCCAACTTGCCCTGATACGGCAACTGAAAGAACTTCCAGTCCAGCCACGATTCGGTCACCTGTCGCCCCAGACACCGATGCAGTAACTCCGGCAACTGTGCCAAGTCAGACTTCTCAAAATTCCGAACCTCAACCTCACTGACGGGGATCTTCTCAACCGCGCCAGGTTCAGCCGACTCTGCCATCATCACAAGTCACACAACCTTCCATTGCCATCAGCATCTTCAACTTCATCATCGCGCTCCCCACTTCCTCCGTCATCCCGGCGCAGGCCGGGATCCATCCTTGTTCCCCTGCCCCTTCCGTCATTCCCGCGCACGCGGGAATCCATCTTCTCTTCCTCCGCTCACCGCCACCCTCAGAAACAAGGGTGGCACGGCTGGTACGAGTCGCGACAGCGACGAGGACCACCCGTGTCTTCCCTCCACCACCCCATCCCCTTCCCATCGCTCCGTCATCCCGGCGCAGGCCGGGACCCATCCTCTCACACCAAGTCCATCCCCTCAACTTCCTCAATCGGATCGTCGGCCTCCACAACCTTCGCTGCTTCCTGCTCACCACCATCACCGCTCGTGTCGGCATGCTCAACCAACTGCGTCCGGCACAACTGCTGATACAACTCGCACCGACTCAGCAACTCGTCATGGGTCCCCTTGTCCACGATCCGACCCATATCCAACACGACAATCTGGTCCGCATTCACCACCGTGCTCAACCGGTGGGCAATCACCAACGACGTCCGGGCATGACAGAACTCATCGAGCGCTGCGGTAATCAACGCTTCCGATTCCGCATCGATCATGCTCGTGGCTTCGTCAAGAATCAGAATCGCCGGGTCGCGCAGAATCGCTCGCGCAATCGCAACCCGCTGGCGTTCACCGCCCGACAGCGTCAGGCCCTGGTCCCCCACCATTGTGTCATACCCATGGGGCTTGCGGCTGATAAAGTCATCCGCGTAGGCACGCCTGGCAACTTCTTCGACCTGCTCGCGCGACACGTCATCCTGCCCATACGCAATGTTGGCAGCGATCGTGTCGTGAAACAGCACCGTCTCCTGGGTCACCACACCGATCTGGTCGCGCAGACTCCGCATCGTGACATACTTGATGCTCTGACCGTCAACCAGAATCCGCCCGGACGTCGGATCAAAGATGCGTGGGACGAGGCTCAGCAGCGTCGACTTGCCCGAGCCGTTGGGCCCGACAAACGCCACCATCTTGCCCTTCTCCACCGTCAGGCTGATCCCTTCCAGCGACGGTCGATTCGCCGTCGGATACTGGAACGTGACATCGTCGAACTCGATGGCCGTCGTCAAACGCGACAACTCCGGCCGCTGCTCATCCCCCTCGTCCTCCGGGGCCAGATCAATAATCTCAGCCAACCGATCCGCAGCCGCTGCCGATTCAAAAATCTCGTTGTACACAAACGTGAACTGCCGCAGGGTGGTCGCCGCAAACGCGAGTGCAAACACACACATCGTCACCTTGGTGCCGTCGGTTAAGCCATTGCCGATACTCCAGGCAGCAAACACGGCAAGGCAGCCAAACCCGATCGTCGTGATAATCTCGATCGTGGGTGAGGCGACGCTCTTGCGCCAACGTAACGGGTACTCCGCTGCCAGAAAACGATTCGTGACACCCTCAAATCGTTCTACTTCATGCGCTTCAGCCGTATGGACCTTCACCACCCGCAGGCCACGCAATGACTGCTCGATCGTGTGCAGCATCTTCGCTGCCTGCTCCAGGACCCGCCGCGACAACCGACGAACCTTGCGGCCGTGCATCTTGTAGTACAGCACCAACACCGGCGCCAACAGCATCGACGCCAGCGCGAGTCGCCAGTCGGCAATGAACGCGACGACGAGGGCAGCAACCCCCTTCATCAAGTCGCCCATCGTGCGGCCCATCAGCGATGTGAACCCTCGCACCAACTGCGAACTGTCACGCATCACCCGGCTCACCCGCTCTGCCACCGGTTCGCCCAGCAACGTCAGCAACGGCAACTCCATCATCTTGCCAACCACGTCCACCCGCAGGTCAGCCACCGAACGGATACAGACCACAAAGGCCAGGTAATTGCCGATGATCTTGCAGATCGACCCGATCACGCCCACCGTCACCATGGTGCCGACCAGGATCATCGCCCCGTAGAGCAAGTCTTCGGGCAGGGCGTTAATCAGCACATCCGGAATGAAGCCGAAGAACCGGTCGGCATCGACCTCCCGGAAGTACTCCGGCATGGACTTCTCTTGCTTCAGAATCACCCGGAGAACCGGGAAAACCGCGATCATCATGAACGCAAAGCAAACTGCTGCCAGCGTGGCATTTGTGATAGCCAGGACGAGCCGGCCACGATATCTCAACATGTAACGGGCAAATCGCCAATATGCTTCCATAGGCCTCCAGTGTAGCAGCATCCCCCCTCACTGGCACAACAGCATCGGTCCATTCCCACCCCGCACCCCGCCAATCCCCACTCCCGTTGGCCCCCGGCTCCGCCGGGGGGATGGGATGATGCGCAAGCATCATGCCATGCCAGGTGCCGCTCCCCCCCCCTTCCGTCATCCCAGCGCCTCCCCCATTGGCCGGGATCCAGGGAGACGAATGTGATCCATACGGTTTCCCTGCCGGATCTTCCGCTCAAAGCAGCGTTGATCCGGCCTACTTCCCCCTCCGTCATTCCCGCGCACGCGGGAATCCATCTTCTCATCACGCCCATCGCCCACTCACCTCCTCACCCCCTCCCTGCGTTGCCGCACCCGACCGGCTGCGTACACTAGTTTCGATCACTGTGGGCGAGAGAGATGTTTCAGGCGGGTCCGCTCAACTTCAATCGTGGGCAGGTCGATCCATTAAGGGGGGCCGGAGGGCGGCGAATAGCAGCCGGGCCGAATCCGCGCCAGCCCAGAACCACAAGGTCCGAACCGGTTATCCTGTTGCCCGATCATTTCCCCATGCAGCGGCACCAACAGATACCGAACCGAATAGAATCGCAGGGGCGAACCGAGCAACGACAGCAGTAGCAGTAAGGACGCAAAAAACGGTGGAGACTGAACGCAACGGGAAAAAGCGAGTGGTGGTCACCGGCCTCGGGGCCTACACCTGCCTCGGGCACACGCCCGAACAAATGTGGCAGAACCTGCTGGCCGGCCGCTCCGGCGTCTCCCGAATCTCCATCTTCGATGCCTCCGACTTTCCCATCACCATTGCCGGCGAAGTCCCCGACTTCGACCCGGTCGCCATCAACGGGCCGGAATGGGCCGGCCGGGCAGAACGATACATCCAGGTCGGGCTGGCGGCAGCCGTCCAGGCGGTCAATAACGCCGGTCTCGATATCGAAAACGGCGACCTCCGTGATGCCGGCGTCGTCGTCTCGAACGCGCACGGCCAATGGGACTGCATGCCCGACGTCACCCGACAGTGGATCGCAGAAGGCACCTACGAGTACGGCAACGGCCCGCGACTCTGGAAGGATGCCCGCACGTATTACGAAAAGAAGCTCGGCCCGGCTGCGTTCAATCCCGGGCTGACCATCTTGATGAACTATGACATGCCGACCTCGTTCATTTCCGAGCGACTCGGTGCCAATGGGCCCCGGTTCACCGTGTCATCAGCCTGTGTCAGCGGGGCCAAGTCCATCGAACGGGCCGTCCGCATGATTCGGCACAACCAGGCCGACATCGTCGTCACCGGCGGGTCCGAATCCGACGTCACCGAATACAGCATCTGGTTCCTCGATGCGATGCAGGCCCTCACATCACACTGCGATATTCCCGAGCAGGCGAGTCAGCCGTTCGATAAGAATCGATCTGGCTTTGTGATGGCAGAGGCCGGCGCCATCCTCATCCTCGAATCGCTCGAACATGCACTGAAGCGCGATGCCGACATCCTGGCCGAAGTCGTCGGCGTCGGCGGCTCAGCCAATGCCTACAGCCTCTATGCTCCCGAGCCGATCGGCGAAGGGCCGGCCGGTGCCATGGAGGCAGCCCTGCGCGATGCCGGCATGAACTACGATGAGATCGACTCCGTCTTTGCACATGCCACTGCCACCGAGGTCGGTGACCCGGCCGAAGCGGGCGGCATCAAAATGGTCCTCCGCGACAAGGCCACCTCCGTCCCCGTGACGGCCACCAAGTCCATGATGGGCCACTCCATCGGTGCAGCCGGTGCGGTCGGGGCCATCCAATGCATCTATGCCGTGCGGACCGGCACCATCCCCCATACCGTCAACCTCGTGGACCTCGATGAATCCTGCGAAGGGATCTTCATCGTCCGCGATGAACCCTACGAGGGTGATGTCAAAACCGCAGCCAATAACGCCTTCGGCTTCGGCGGCGCCAACGCGACAAACATCTTCCAGCGCTTCACAGGGTAAGAACAAGCCCACCGATTCCAATCCGTGGGGTACCTCTCCCTTCCACCGCGCCAGAGGGGGAACTGACGGGAGGGGATCACCTCTTCCCTGCCGCTACACTCCCACATCATGCCCGACGCCGACTCCCCCACTGCCTTCTACGACCACCCCCACTGGTATGACATCGTTCACGCCAAGGGTACGGCGGCCGAAATCGACTTCCTCGAATCAATGGCAGCACACTACTGCCGCACTCGGCGCGCACGAGCCCATGAAAAATCACTCCACTGGCTTGAACCCGCCTGCGGCACGGCCCGACATCTGGCCGTCCTGGCACGCCGCTACCCGCACCACATACTCTGCGGCTACGACACAAACCCCCACATGCTCGAGTATGCGCATCAACGCATGACTCGACTCGGCCATGCCCGTGCACACATCATGCACAATGACATGACCAACTTTCGTGCCGATCGCACTCGCAAACCCCGCCTGCCAAAGTTCGACATCGCCTTCAACACGATCAACACGTTTCGCCATATCCTCAACCCCGACGATGCCCTGACCCATCTCGAAAACACCGCTGCCTCGCTTGCACCCGGGGGGCTGTATGTCCTGGGCATCGACCTGGTTGATTACACACTCCCCGATACCCCGCTCGAAGAACTCTGGGTGGCACGACGCGGCCGCTGCACCGTCCAGCACATCATGCTCAACGACGACCCTGATTCGGGCACCCGTTTCGAGCGCATTATCAATCACATCACGGTCACCACACCCTCCACGAGACAGTACTTTCAATCGTCATATGACCTGCTGTCCTACGACCTGGACCAATGGCAGCAACTGATTGACGCTTCCCCCTTCACCCAGGTGGCTTCGTACACCTTTGACAAAGAGCCGATCGAGACGATCGATCGCTCCACGCGCGACATGAATGCCATCCTGCGGCTCGAGTGACACCTTCACCGACACGCGCTCAAAAAAAAGCCCCGTGGCGTGTCGCTCAGGACATACCACGGGGTAGATCGAACAAACCCCCCGGATCAATCAACACATCAACTCACTCGCTCACTCAATCAATAGCCGGTGCCGGCTGGAAGAACCCATCGACGTCCGTGTTATTCACATGATTGAAGAAGTTCGTCAGGTAGTTCACGGCCACGGCGCCGATCGTCTCGACGACTGCATCATCGCCGAACCCGGCATTCTTGAACTCGGCCAACTCAGTGTCCGCGATATGCCCCTTCTTCTCCACGAGGGCCGTCACAAACTTCGACAATGCTGAATGGCGATCGTCGTCAGCCTGTCCCTTGCGAATCTTGATCGTCTGATCAACATCGAGCCCAGCCCCACTGGCCAACATCGTGTGCGCTGCCAGGCAGTAATCGCAGCCGTTCAACTGACCGACCGTCAAAGCCACGACTTCGTGCTCTGCCGGACTCAGTGCCCGGCCACCCTTCAACGCGCCGGAAAACTGGAGATACCCCTCCAGAATCGAGGCGTTGTTGGCCAGCCCCTTGAAAATGTTCAGATGCTTGCCCTTCAGTGGGCCGTCAAACAGTTCTTTTGCCTTCCCTGAGGCGGTGGCTGGATCGACAACGTTCAAACGTGGCATGGGCGTTTCCCCTTATCCAAGAGAGAAAAAAGAGAGTCAGTAGTCTGGTCTGTGCAATACTGATCGACAGTACTCAATCATAAGCGCACTCGTTCACCCAGCCGGAAAATCTTCTCCCGGTTCAGGTGTATTCCGTATTGACGTGCCCCCCCTGGGCTCTCTTACCCATTCCTCCCCCCCCGTCATCCCGGCGCCGGCCGGGATCCATCTTCTCCGTCATTCCCGCGCACGCGGGAATCCATCTTCTCTTCCTCCGTCCACCGCCACCACCGGTGGCGGCTTTGTGAGCCCCCCCCTTTCCTCTTCCAACATTCCAACCCCGCCCGGCTCACCTGCATACGGTCATACGAACGCACACGCCAATTGACATACCCACGGAGTCCCCCCACCATGCCGCTCCGATTCACATCCCAGATCGTCACCCACCTGCGCGATCAACGCTATGAGCCGGTCAACCGCAAAGGCCTGGCTGCACAACTCGGCGTCGAAGATGATGAGCATGACGAGTTCATTCAGGCACTCAAAAAACTCCTGAGTGACAAACGAATCACCATCGATTCCAAGGGGCTGCTGCAACTGCCGGCCATCGGCAAACGCATCACCGGCACCATCAAGGTCCACCCGCGCGGCTTCGGCTTTGTCAGACCCGATGAACCGAACCGCGAAGGCGATCTCTTCATCCCACCCGGCGACCTGCTCGATGCCGTCAGCGGGGACCACATTGAAGCGAGCGTCCGCAAGGCCGGCAACCGGGCGCGGGAGCGGCGGCAAACAGTTCTCCCCATACGTCGGCCGCGTCGAAAAAGTACTCGAACGCAAACGGACCCGCTTCGTCGGCACCCTCATACAGCACGGCCCGTACTGGCTCGTCGAAGTCGACGGCAACCAACTCGGGTCCCCCATCCACGTCCGCGACATCGGTGCCAAAGACGCGAACGAAAACGACAAAGTGCTGGCCGAGGTCATCGAGTTCCCCGAACCCGGTGACTGGGCTGAAGGTGTCATCATCAAACGGCTCGGAGAAGCAGGCCGACCGGACGTCGAAACCGAGTCCGTCATCCTGGCATATAACCTGCCCGGCGACTTCACCGACGACTGCGATGACCAGGCCGGTGACATTGCCCGACGGTTCGCCGACGCCGACCAGTGGCTCGACGGCCGCGAGGACCTCCGTGACCTGTTTGCCTTTACCATCGACCCGCCCGATGCCCGTGACTTTGACGATGCCATCTCTATTAACAAACTCGACGGGCGCAATAACGGGGCCGTCTACGAACTCGGCGTCCATATTGCCGACGTCTCGGCCTTTGTCAATCGCCTCTCGCCGCTCGATGTCGAAGCATCCGAACGCGGCAACAGCGTGTATCTGCCCCGCCTCGTGATTCCCATGATCCCCGAAGTCCTTTCCAACGGCGTCTGCTCGTTACAGGAAGGCGTCGACCGACTCACAAAGAGCGTTTTCATGCGCTTCGACAAGGACGGCAAGGTGGTGGGTCGCCGCTATTGCCGATCGGTCATCAAGTCGAACAAGCGACTGACCTACCTCGAAGCCGAAGCCTTGCTTAGAAACGATGAGAAGACGGCCAAAGAGAACACCCGCAGTGAATCCGGGTACTCGAAGGAACTGAAGACAGCCTTGAAACACATGGCCGCACTGGCTGACATCCTGCGCCAACGCCGAATCAAAGACGGCATGATCTCACTCATGCTCCCGGAGGTCGAACTCATCTTCGATGATGACGGCCATGTGATCGACGCTGTGCCCGAGGACGATGCCTCGACCCACGGCCTGATCGAAATGTTCATGGTCGAGGCGAACGAAGCGGTCGCCACGCTGTTCGAATCGCTCAGCGTCCCGGTCCTGCGCCGCACACACCCCGATCCCTCGACATTCGACGTCACGGAACTCCGACAGTTCTGCCGTGTGGCCGGCGTGAATATCCCGAAGAACCCGAGCCGGTTCGAACTGCAGACGATTCTTAATATGACGCGCGACACCCCGCGCCAGCATGCGGTCCACCTGGCTGTCCTCAAGAGCCTGGCCAAAGCCGAGTACTCGCCGGCCATGATCGGCCACTTTGCGCTGGCCAGCACACACTATGCCCATTTCACGAGCCCCATTCGACGCTACCCCGACCTCCTC
This sequence comes from Planctomycetota bacterium, assembly GCA_013112555.1. Lineage (GTDB taxonomy): Bacteria > Planctomycetota > Phycisphaerae > Phycisphaerales > UBA5793 > PNC21. Next base: position 728,234 of record JABFGK010000002.1, read on the forward strand.
GTCCATCGCGCGCTTGATGCCTGGCTCGATCACACGAACAACGGTCGAGACAAGCCAAAGGGCAAGGGCGGGTCGAAACTCGGCAAAACACTGCGGAAAGATGACCGCTGTCCCGATGAGGAGGAACTGCTTGAGATCGGTTTCCATTGCAGTGATACCGAGCGCAACGCCGAGATGGCCGAATCAAGCCTGCGCACCTTCCTCGTCCTGCAACTCCTCGATGAAAAACACAAGGGCGACACCTTTGACGGCGTGATCGTCAGCGTATCGAACAATGCCGTCTGGGTCCAGATCGACAAGTACCTCGTCGAGGGCATGGTCAAGACGAGCGACATCCCGGTCGGTAAGAAGAAGGCCGAGAAGGACGGCGAGAAGAAGAAGGAAGAGAACACGACAAAGAAGGCCGGCAGCCCCGGCCGTCACAAAAATCACAATCAATCACAAGGCGCTTTCAGACGGCGCGCCGATCGGTGGCAGTTGAACTCCGATACCGGGGCCCTGGTACACGATACGAGCGGCCGAACCATCAACATCGGCGACCGAGTCCACGTCCAACCCCTCCTGATCGATCCCCCGGCCCGTCGACTTGACCTCCTCATCACCGACTTCGTCTAGTCTGGCCCGCAACTGAAACCCACTCCCCTCATCGCATGTATCACCAACAAAGCCGTTAGCCCCGGCTCCGCCGGGGGGAGTGATGCACCCCACGCATCATGACTCTTCGTACAATGGCCCTGCCCGTGAGCCACGAGGCGAGTCGATGCAAAGCCGGACGTGCCATCCTCGACATATCCGGGTATCCGCCAACGGCAGATGATGTGCCCCCACGGGAGGATTGAACATGAGCACAGCGTGCAGGCGATTCGCATTGAACACGGTGTCCGCCGCCATCGTCGCCTTGGCATGCCTGTCCATTTCATGCGACCGCGCGCCCGCGCAGGAACCACATCCCCCTGCAACAGAACCGCTTCCCGATATCACCATTCTCACCACCTCCTTCACCAACGGGCCCGCCTCAACACTCTCTGCCACCATCTACCTCCCTGCTGCTGATGCCGAAGCAGTGGCCGGCATCGTCATCCTCGGCGGGTCCGAACGCGGCCCACAAACCGATATGAAACGCCGCCTGGCCGCACACTTTGCACAAAACAACATCGCGGCCCTCATCTATGACTCACCCGGGACCGGCACCTCCACCGGCAACACGCTGATGCAAACCCGAGAGGATCGGGCCATCGAAGCACTCGCCGCCGTGATCTGTCTGCGCAAACAAAAGCAGGTCCCAGCCGACCGCGTCGGCCTCATGGGAATCAGCGAGGGAGCACTCGTTACCATCCTGGCTGCCGGTGCCGATCTGAATACTGACGTCCCACGCCCAGCATTCATTATCCCGGTCTCCGCCTCCACCGGCGTCCCGATGCTCGAATGTGCCCGCTACCGCATCGAGACCAAGGGCCTCGCACGTGGCTTGGACACCAACGCGATCCAGAAAGCACTGCTCCTGGAGGAACTCCTCTTTGCGCTCTTGGCCGGCAACGATGCATTCGACTGGCCCCTCATCATCCAGAAGGCCAACCAATGGCCGAACGAGAATTGGGTGCAGATGGCCGAGTTGGTACAGCAAATCTGGTCCCGCTCCGACCTCGACCTGACGGCACAAGCCTGGGATGACATCAAGCAGGAGCTCAGTATCTGGCGAACCGAATCCTGGTTTGATCTCGTCGTCGTTGACGTCGACCGCTTCGATCGTCTGATGACTATTCCAACCGGGCAGATGATCGTACTCCTCTTTCAAGGGCCGCTGTCCGGTTATCGCACAACACTCAAAGTCGCGCAGGAGTCCGATGCCATTGCACGCATCACCTGCCCGATCCTGGCCGTCTGGGGCGAAAACGATGAGTTCCTCCCGCCCCGCCGCAGCGAGTCCTTCTTCCGAGCGCGCCTGGCAGAAACCGGCCACGCCGAGGCAACATATTACATCATCCCGAACGCCAGCCACACATTAACAACCAAAGACGGCGGCGATGAGTTCGTCAACAACTACCCGGACCTCTTGTCCGACTGGATCCTTCAATACTCGCACCAGAAAGCCCCGTGATATGCCGCTTCGGCCTATCGCGGGGTAATACCGACAGCGGGATGGACGCAATCACATAAGACGATTTGAATGAAAGCAGGTGGGAAATGATAGAACGTACGAATAATCCGACGGCACTCCTGGCAGCCGCCCTCGCAACTGTCGGGCTCTGCGCATCACCCGCGTCCGCCGGCGACCTCTATGCCGCTGACGTCTCAACCAACGCCCTCTGGATCGTCGATCGTGACACGGCCGATTGCACCATCGTCGGCGGTTTCAACTCACTCATCCAGGGACTCGCCTATGACGCCAACCATGACATCATGTACGGCATCTCTGCCAGTTTCGATTGCATTTTCACCATCAACCGCACCACCGGACGCGCCACCTCCATCGGCGGGACCGGGGCACTCGGCTACGACAACGCCAACGGGCTGGCCTACGACCCGAACCACGACATCCTCTACGCCACCGACAACAACACGAACACGCTCATGTGGGTCGACACGACGACCGGAGTCGGCCATGCCATCGGCACCATCGGCGGCGGCTTCCGTGAAATCGAAGGGCTCGGCTACGACCCGTATACCGATACGCTCTTCGGCCTGACCGATCTCGATCAGTGCATCGTCAGCATCGATGTTAACACAGCCGACGCGGTGGCCGTCTCCGGTGATATTGGTGATTATGTCTGGCGCGGCCTGACATTCGATACCGAACGCCGCGGACTCTGGGCCACCCAGGTCGATCCCTATGGCAATCCGGACCCGCGCGGGCTGTGGTTTTTTGATCCTGCAACCGGCATCATTGAAATGGTCGGAGAAACTGATGAACTCGGATCGCCACAGGGCCTCACCTTTGTCGGCAGCGGCGGCAGTGGGTTCGCGGTCGCCGTAGATGGGAACTGCCCCGGCGATATCCGGATCACCGCAGGCGGCGCCGAGCCCGGCGATCGCATTGCCGTCATCTACGGACTCAACGCCGGCCAGACGCACGAAGTCCCCGGCTGCCCCGGCCTGTATGCCGACATTGCCAAGCCCAACATTGCCGACGTTGGCACAGCCGACGCGCAGGGTGAATTCGTCGTGACCGGACGCGCCCCTGCCAAAGCCTGCGGCCGATTGCTGATCCAGGCCATCAACCTCACCGCCTGCGAGGCGAGCAACGTCGTCAACCTGTGACCATCGCCGCACCCCCCTCACCCTCCGTCATTCCCCACTCCCGTTAGCCCCCGACTCTGCCGGGGGGATGATGCGCAAGCATCATGCGATGAGATCCCAACCCGATACCCCGCAGCGCCAATCTCCCGATTGGCGCTCTTGCCCCCCTCCCCAACCTGCCACTTTTCTCCCGCATATGATTGCTCCGTCAGGATGTCCCTCCCCCCGAGTTCCTTGTGCGGCCCCCTCGCCGGAGGAGCCCCCCGACATGCAAAACGCATCGCCACACCGCCGAGCCAACAGAACCACCCAGCGCCCGCCCACCACCGGACAGGCACAGAACCTCGGCCTCCTCATTGCCGTCGCCCTCCTGATCGCAGCCGTCTCGTTCTCCACCATCAGGCTCTGGCCCTATCTCTGGTCCGCCCCATCAGCCCTCCCACGGGCCATCACCCCGCGCGGGAACCTGACCGACACCGAAACCACCACCATCAACATCTTCGATGCTGCCTCGCCAGCCGTCGTCTATGTCACAAACTCCTCTTATGTCCAGAACTGGCGCACCGCGGAAGTCATGCTCCAGAAACGTGACTCCGGCTCCGGCTTCATCTGGGATGACCAGGGGCACATCGTCACCAACTACCACGTCGTTGAAGGCACCCAGCAGCACGTCGTCACACTCGCCGACGGCAGCAGCTGGGATGCACTCGTGGTCGGGGCCTCGAAGCGACATGACCTGGCCGTCCTGCGCATCAGCGCCCCGATCGGCAAACTCATCCCCATCCCGATCGGTCAATCGTCTGATCTCAGAGTCGGCCAGTCCGTCTTTGCCATCGGCAATCCCTTCGGGCTCGACCAGACACTCACCACCGGCGTCATCAGTGCACTGCACCGGGATATCCAGCAGGAAGAAGGCGTCATCCTCCGCGACATGATCCAGACCGACGCGGCCATCAATCCCGGCAACTCCGGCGGCCCGTTGCTCGACTCGGCCGGCCGACTCGTGGGAGTCAACGCAGCCATCTACAGCCCGAACTACACGCCCTCCAACGTCGGGATCGGATTTGCCGTCCCGGTCGATATCGTCAACGAAGTCGTCCCGCAACTTATTAACCACGGCCGGGAAGTCCGACCCTGGATGGGCGTCGTCCTCATCCCGACTACAGCAATCCCAGCCCTGAGCGATAACGGCATCACCGGCCTGCTCGTCCGAGAGGTCTACCGCAACTCGCCCGCAGACAAGGCGGGAATCAGCGGCACCTACATCCAGCGCGGCCGACTCGTGCTCGGCGATATCGTGATGAGCATCGACGGCACACCCGTCCCCGATACCGACACCTTCCGCACCATTATGCAGGACTACACCGGCGGCCAGACCGTCACCCTCCATATCAAGCGCGGGACCGAAGAACTCGATGTCCCCGTCACACTCGAACTCGTCGCCGTTGAGAATGATAACTGATCCGCATCACCGGCAACCACCCAGCCCCTCCCCCTTCTTTCATCACTCCGAGCAAGCCGGCTGAGGCCCGATCGACCCAAGCCCACGGATTCCAATCCGTGGGGTCTCTGCTCCTCTCCTCCCACCACAGCACACAGAAAAAACAAACAGCACCAATGACAAGTCCGGGTACAAGCCGGTTGAGGCGATCGAGCCCTGTGAAATCGGCTCGGCCGGATCGACCCCCACAACCAACCAACCAGCCCCCCACTGCCATCTCCACAGAACAAAACCGCCTGCCTCCTCGGCGCCAGCCCGCCCACCTGGTCCTGACTACTATCACCGCCGGCCCACGCCGCAGGTGATCATCGGCCCGTACCGGTTCGTCGGCCCGCCTGCGCTCTGCGTCGAGATCGGCTCAAGGTGTCTCGCATGAGAGCCATCATCGTGTGCAATAACCCGCAGACCCTCGGCATTGATCTGCCCGGGGTTCAGGTCGTGTCTGCACGCGACTACCTGGCCGACCCGGCCTTCAGCGCCGCACCCGGTGCCAAGGTCTTCAACCTCTGCAAGTCCTATCGATACCAGACCGCCGGCTACTACGTGTCTCTACTGGCCATGGCGCGCGGGCACCGCCCGTTGCCGGCCGTCTCCACCATCCAGGACCTCCGCCTGCAATCCGTCATCCGCGTCGCTTCACAGGATCTCGATCGACTCATCCATCGGGCCCTGAAGCCACTGAGGTCAGACGACTTCTCCCTCAGTATCTACTTCGGGCGAAACCTCGCCGCCCGCTACGACGACCTCACCCTCGCACTCTTTAATCAATTCCCTGCCCCGTTCCTTCGCGCCAGGTTTCAACGGACACCGGGCCGGGACTGGTCCCTCCACAGCCTGCGCATCATCGGTGCGAGCGACGTCCCCGAACCGCATCGGCCCTTCATGATCGAGCAGGCACGACGATACTTCGATCGCTCCCCACGACGCCGGCCACGCAAGCACCTCCCACACGACCTCGCGATCCTGCACGAACCGGGAAGCCACACCTGCCCGTCCAACCCGCGAGCCATCGACCGCTTCGTTAAGTCAGCCGAGTCACACGGATTCAGGACCGAAATCATCACTCAGGATGACTACGGCCGCGTCAGCGAGTTCGACGCGCTCTTCATCCGTGCCACGACTGCCGTCAATCATTACACATTCAAATTCGCCCGCCGGGCTTCTGCCGAAGGCCTCGTGGTCATTGATGACCCCGATTCCATCCTGAAATGCGGCAACAAGGTGTATCTGAACGAACTCCTGCAGCGGCACCGCCTCCGAACCCCAAAGACGATCGTCATTGCGCGCGATACCGCCCACCAGATCGTCAAGCAGATCGGGTTCCCGTGCGTCGTGAAGCAGCCTGATGGGTCTTTCTCGACCGGGGTCAGCAAACTTGAAAATGAACAGCACATGAACGAGTGCCTGCCGGCCCTCTTCGAGGGATCCGAACTCCTGCTCATTCAGGAATTCGTCCCGACTGCCTTCGACTGGCGCATCGGGGTCCTCAACGGCAAACCGATGTACGCCTGCCGCTATCACATGGCCCGTAAACACTGGCAGATCGTAAAACGAGACGGGCACCGCACCGAAGAAGGAAACGTTGACACACTTGCCGTCGAGGATGCCCCAACGGCTGTCGTGCGCCTCGGCGTCCGGGCTGCCTCCCTCATCGGCAACGGGCTGTATGGCGTGGATATCAAGGAACTCAAGCGCAAGCCCGCGGTAATCGAAATCAACGACAATCCGAATGTCGACGCCGGCTATGAAGACAAGGTGCTGGGGCAGGCACTCTACGATCGCATCATGGCTGCCATGCTCGAACGGGTTGAACAAGCCCGCACACGAACCGGCTTGACACCCGGGAACGGGAACGCATAACAACATGCCCCCAGTCCCCGAGCCATCCTCAGACGACACCTACCCGCTGGCGCTCGGGACGGCGGTCGGGGTCGAACTCGAGTACATGATCGTCGACGCCGACACGCTCAATGTCTGCCCGATCGCCGACGAACTGATCAAAGCGATCGCCGGCACCTACCAGTCCGAGGCGGAACCCGATGGTCCACACGGCACCATCAGCTGGTCGAATGAGCTGGCCCTGCACGTCATCGAACTGAAGACAACGCGACCGGTCCCGTCAGTCACGTCACTGGCTCACGAGTTTCATCGACACCTCCGTCTCATGAGCGACATCCTGCGCGCCTTCAACGCCCGCCTGATGCCCGCAGCGATGCACCCGTGGATGAACCCCGATACTGATTTGACGCTTTGGCCACATGACTACAGCCCCGTCTACCACGCCTATGACCGGATCTTTTCCTGCCGGGGCCACGGCTGGGCCAACCTCCAGAGCACCCATGTCAATCTCCCGTTCAGCAACGATGATGAGTTCGGGCGCCTCCATGCAGCCATCCGACTCGTCCTCCCGATACTCCCGGCACTCACGGCCTCATCCCCCATCGCAGACGGGGCCCCCACCGGCTTCGCCGATACACGCATCCAAGCGTACCGTCAGAACGCTGATCGCATCCCGTCGATCGTCGGCCGAATCATCCCCGAGCAAGCCTTTACGCGCGCCGACTATGAACGGGACATCCTCAACCCAATGTACCGCGACATCGCCCCACAGGATCCCGATCGAATCCTCCAATACGAATGGCTCAATTCACGCGGCTGCATCGCCCGCTTCGATCGCGGGTCAATTGAAATCCGACTCATCGATATACAAGAATGCCCGGCAGCCGACATCGCCGTCGTCGACCTGCTCATGCTTCTTGTTCATAGCCTGACCAACGCAACCCCTGCCGAACAGGCGGCACAACGTGCCTGCCATACCGACTCGCTGGCCGAGACGCTGCTCAACTGCGCGCGCCATGGTGAGCAGACAGTCATCACAGATCGGGAGTACCTCAAAGCCATCCGGTACTCGACCAATGAAGCCTGTGCCCCAACCGCCGGCGAGGTCTGGCAATACATCATCAATCGTCTCGTTGAGCCGAGCAATCCCAATCGCTGCATGCTTGATACCATTCTTGAACATGGCCCCCTCTCACGACGCATTCTGAAATCACTTGACAACACGCCTGAGCCAACTCACGCGCAACTCGCAGCCGTGTATCGGATCCTCTGTCACTGCCTCGATACCAATCAGCAGTTCACTCCCTGATTCCCACGAGCCGCACGCTTCCGCACAACATGAACCACATCCGACCCAAGCCCACGGATTCCGAGGGGGAGGTCCGTGGGGTCTCTTCGCCTCTCCTCCCCCCACACCACACAGAAAAAACAAACAGCCCCGATGATCCACCGGGAGGGGGCGTCCCTGTGGCATCGGGGCTGCTTCGTTTCACCTCATCTGAGGAAGAAGAAGATCTCCATTCCAGACAACACGGTCACCCGACGGGCGCCGTGCGTCATACGTATCACTGAACGCGTGTTGCAACCACGTTCGTCGTGTTCTCAAACTGGGCGGCCTGCAGCCAGACGTTCCGTCCCGATGCTGCCTTCGGAACCGGCAGCACCCAGGTGCATGCACCCGTGCCGTCCGTTGTCAGCACATCACCGGCCTGCGTCGGCCTGTTCAGATCGACCGTCACGTTCAGGAACGGCACATACGTGCTCCCCATCCCGCTCAGGCTGTATGCAAGATACGTCTTGGCGTCCGGGGTGGCGCCTGTCACAATGAACGACCCATCACGACCGGCAACCAGCGGGTCCGGATCAATCGCCAGCGTCGCCCCGCCACCACCGATGTAATCAAGAGTCAGATCATCAATGATCGCACGCGGCATCGAATACTCATCGCCATAGGTCGCATAGAAGTGCAACTGATCAAACTCAACGCCCGCAATCGACAGGGTCGCCGTCGCGCCGTTGTCACGGCCGCCGAGATCGCTGATCACGAACCCGTCCGAACCGACAACCGTCCCCTTGGACAAGGCGTCCAGATGAAATTCAATCCCGCCCCACGGCCCGTTTTCGTAATACCCGAGGTCCATCGTGACCGACGTCGCGAGCCGATCAAGATCCATCGTCACCGTCGAACACCGGCCGAGACTCAGGTTGTCACCGTTAATATAAGCCGTCCCCCAGGTCATGCACTTGTCGGCACTGCCCCAGCCCGGGAAGTCATTATACCAGTAGGTCGCATCCTCGATAATGCACTCATCAAACGGCTGCGGGTCGAATGTCTCGCCGCTCGGGAACACGCCGGATACGTTGTTCAAATCATGATACGTGATTCCCTGATGTGAATACGGAATCCCATAGAATCCCTCTGCCAGGTCCTCGAAGTCGTCCACGACGATCTCGCCCCACGCACCGGAAGCGCCAAGCGCGGCCACTGTCAAACAGGCCAGAACAGTCTGGGTCTTCTTTTTCATCACTGCGTTCATCTTACATTTCTCCTGAATCTGTCAAAACAAAATACACATCGACCACCATCGAGAACGGCATCCCCTGCTTACCCTTCCGGCGGCAATGGATGACGAATCACCACCGATGACGGCATCGGCGGGTACGGCACCCGGATGCGATACAACTCAAACTCACGGGGCTCCCACCCCATGCAATCAAACACATATTGCAACAGTTTCATATATCCCGGGACGTCGGGGCTGCGTGCTGAACCGATCCCACACCCGCGGTGCTCAATCGCAGCACTGATCGGCAGCCGATCACTCTCGTCCTGCGCAATCTGCGAGTTCAACTCGCTGAAAACACATAACTCCCGCTCCACGCCGGGGAACAAATCACGATGCACAAACTGGTCATACATGAACACTTCGCTCGGCGTGCGGACCACTGCCCCGAACAGCGCCCGCTTATTATGTGAGGTCGCATAGGCCGGCGCCAGCGCGCGAATCACCTCACCCGTCACAATGGTCTGCTGACCGATCGTCCCCACCGGCGCCGGCAGCAACTCGTCATTCAACAAGCCCTGCTCAGCCGGCCGGCGCTCGAGTTGCGGCAAGGGCGACGAGCAGAACTCCGGCAATAACGGCACCCCGCCCATCTCGGCCGCTGCGGCCGCATCAATCGGCTCACGGACCGGGGCACGGGGGTTCGGGTCATCGCCGTCGATCACCACCGATTGACCCACAATCCAACGCACATTCGGGCGCACCCGCTTCAAACTCATCAACCCGCGCACCTGCACCTGGTCAAACCAGCCCGGCTTGGCAGCCGAGTAATTCAGAACACTGGCCGACAACTGTGTCTTGGCATACGCCCCCCAGGTGAAACTGTTGCCTTGAAACGACCGTTCACGCCATTTGATGTCTGCCGATTCATCCCCTTCGGACCCGGGCCCCGCTGTCGCTGCCGCGGCCGCCGTGGCACACGACTCCACCAGCATCTCCATCGACGTCCGATCGCCGGCATGAACCTCCACCAGCCTCGCATACGTCTGCCCAGCCAGCCGAACACTCTCAGCAAGGTCCGGCATCCCGCACTGACCCCCGATTGACGCTGCCAGTGTGTTCAACCCGGCCTCGGTGGGCATGTACCGCACAGCCCGAAATGGGTCCGGGCTGTAGGCCACGTTCCGCACCTGCCAGGCCAACTTCCGGTGAATCCCCAGCCGCTCGCAGATGGCCGTGATCGGCACATCACCCTGACCGCACGTCGCTTCCAATACCGAGGCCAGCAAATCCTGAATCCAGGGTACGTGAGCCTCGATATCAGCCTCGAAAGTCGGGGGTTCCTTGATGTGCATTTCACTGTCAGCCATTGGTTTATGTCCCTGTGCACCCAACCATACCACATCTTTCATGCCTGTCAAGAAACTGTTTCCGAAACAGTTACAAAAACCCCTGTCCCCCACCCTCCCTCTCCGTCATTCCCGCGCACGCGGGAATCTACCCTCTCTTCCTCCCCCTCCCACCGCCACCACCGGTGGCGGCTTTGTGAGCTCCCCCCACCCCCCCAAACCCCATCACCGACTCCACGGCAGATCAACGGAATCAAATCTCCGGATTTGGGGTTCTATTCACGGGTACGAATCGGTACACTCGATGAACACCCTCCCCTCCGAGGGTCCGATTACGCTTTGGGCACATCGCTGCAGTACCACACAGTGGATACAGCACACGACAAACAGGAAGAAGGAACCAAACTATGCAATTCTTGACACGCAGCCTGGCTGCGACCGGAATCCTGGCGTTGACCATCCCCCTGGCAGCACAGGAGTTGAATGTCCCATATGCCCCCACCATCCTGCAGCCGGACCTGCTTGAAATCCTGGCCCAGACCGAGGGCAATGAGCTGATCCCGATCACCATCGTGATGCAGGATCAGGTCGACCGGACCGTCATCGAGGATGCCTCACGCATCGCGGACAAAAAATTCCGTCGCGAGACAGTGACGGCCCTGCTCAAGGAGATGGCATCCGCCACCCAGGGCGAAATCCTCGCACTGCTCCATACTGCCGAGGCCAACGGCCAGGCTGAGTACGTCCGGCCCCTGTGGCTGCACAATGTGATCGGCGTGAAAACCACCGCCGACGTCATTGATGCACTCGCACTTCGCCCTGACATTGCCTGGATCAATTACGACCAGCCGGTCTTCTTCGAGGATGTCTTTCCCGTCGAACCGCAGGAGCCTGATAAGGCCGGCGACGATCATGGTGGAGCACTCGCTGAAATCGAGTGCGGCGTCGACCTCATGGATGCCGACCGCGTCTGGAATGAGCTCGGAATCACCGGCAATGGCGTCGTCGTTGGTGTCATTGATACCGGCTGCTGCCTCTCCCATTCCGATATCCAGAATCAGATCTGGACGAATCCCGGCGAAACACTGAACGGGATCGACGATGACGGCAACGGCTTCATCGACGATATCAACGGCTGGAACTTCGAGAACAACAACAACAACGTCACCGACCTCCACGGGCACGGCTCGCACGTCAGTGGTACCGTGGCCGGCGACGGCACCGGCGGTACGGAATGCGGCATGGCCCCGAATGCCCAGATCATGACCTGCAAGTTCTGGAACTCGTTCTCCGGTGAGCAGACCGTGTGGGACGGCATGCAGTACGGCGTGGACAACGGCGCTGACATCCTCACCGCCAGCCTCGGCTGGCCCAACAGCATGAATCCCGATCGCTACACCTGGCGCACGCTGTCCGAAAACGCGATGGCAGCCGGCGTCGTCGTCATGTTTGCAGCCCACAACTACGGCTGCGGCAATCCCCCCTGGGACGTGACCACCCCCGGCGACGTGCCGGACATGATCACCGTGGGAGCCGTTGACTGCAACGACAACAAGGCGAGTTTCAGCAGTTGCGGGCCCGTCACCTGGGAAAACGAAGCCCCCTGGTTTGATTGGGCCTACCCGCCGGGCAAGATGAAGCCGACCATCTCCGCGCCGGGCGTGAACACGAAGTCACACAATCGCTGCAGCGGGTATACCAACATGAGCGGCACCTCGATGGCGACCCCCCATGTCGCCGGTGCAGCAGCGTTGATCCTCGAAGCGAACCCGAACCTGGATCACTTCGACGTCAAGGACATCCTGTCCACGACGGCCGTCGATCTCGGTACCCCCGGCATGGACAACCAGACCGGGTGGGGCCGCGTCGATGCCTATCAGGCCGTCCTTGCTGCCATGTCCGGCCCGCAGCCGCTCGTTCTGCAGCCGCCGGCCAACCCGCAGTCAGGCCAGATGAACGACTTCACCGTCAGCAAGTGCAATCCGGGCTACCCCGTGGCACTGGTCTACTCCCTGCGAACCGGGTCGACCAAGTGGCCGGCCTGCCCTGGTGTGTCGATCAACCTCGATTCGCCGAAGGTCGCAGCCACGGCCGTCTCGAATCGGTCCGGGATCGCCGTCATCTCCGTCAGCGTACCGAAGGCTGCCTCGGGCGTCACGTCCTATCAGCAGGCTGCCGAGCCATCCACATGTAATACCAGCCAGGTCGTCAAGGTCTTCTGGAATTAATACAACAAGCACACTTCATCACTTCTCCACCCCGCATCAATCCGAGATTGGTGCGGGGTTTTTTCTTTTGTAAGCCCCCGACTCTGCCGGGGGGATGATGCGCAAGCATCATGCCATGCCATGCCTCTTGCCGTGTCTCCTCCCCCCCTTCTTCCATCATTCCCGAGAAACCTTGCGTAATGCCCCTCTGACCGAAATGAAGAATCAAGACATGCTCGGTTGATCGACTTATTCAATCGTGCGGGCGAAACAAACAAATGCTGATCAATGCGCCGCGTCGCGAATACCGTCCAGGAACCCACGCTCACACTCAAGCAACTCGGGCGTCGTCGTGCCCAGGTCGACCCGCCCGATACCGGCTGAAATCCCGGTCTGAACCGACGCGCCGCTCGGCAACAGATGCAGAATCACTAATGCCCGCTCTCCAGCCTCGCTTCCGGCTTCAACAAAAACGCCGCGCACCAAGGTGCCGTCTGCCGATCGAGTGTCGATCAACTGGGCATCCGGGATCGATGACAATACAGACGGCCCGGACCCACCGGCATCAAGGACCAGCGGGGCTGTGCCGCAACCACCCAGCAGCAGCGGCAGCAGCAGCATCGGAACCAGAAACAGATTCCGCCACGCCACCCATCGACGAAGCAGAACCGAACGCGAGTCAGTCAATGTCATCATGCCGCAATAATGACCAGCAGATGGTCACTCACACAGTGCCCGGACTGCCGGCTCAATCTTAACTGCGTGGCTCGACCCGCAGATCACGAATACCCGCTCACCCTGTGCAATCAACGCTGCAAGACACGATACCAGATGCTCATCACGAGGCCGATTCAAGTCCATCTCCCCGAGAAATCCCGGCAAGCCGAACTCATCCGACACCTCACGCCAATCCGGCCCGTCCGGGAACGCAGACTGCCAGGCAGCCTCGATATCGTCCATCGACGCAATCACGCCTTCGATCTCAAACACCCGACTCCGTTGGTCCAACGTATCGCGAACAAAACCATCCGGATCAGCAAGCCGACCATGACGCACCTGCGAAAAATACGGCCCTAGAATCCAGCGCAATGCCACCTGCTGCAACGTGAATCCATCATTCAGCACCCGCCGAAGCACCACCCCATCAGCCGGCTCCCATGTGTAGGTCGGAACGTCATCCTCGCGAGCAAGCGCGTGCACGAAACCCGGCTCCCCGAATGTCACAACAGGATCCATGAACAGCGGGAACATCATCCCGAGATCACTCTCAATCAGGGCCACCGTCGGATGCAACGCCTCCCATTCTGACCGAATCAGATCAACCTGCGGATCATTCGGGTCCTGCGTATGCTCTGCACCAAAGACCGTCACCGCTCCTGCCCCCGACGCCGCCTCACAGGTATACACATGCGGCCGCCGATGGGTCTCAATCACACGCTCGTATTCAGTCGGCCCGTGTATGAGCGATACGACGGCCGTCGGAGCAGATCCCGGCTCGTAGCGCGGAACCCGATACCAGGCTGTCCCCAGCAACCACGCAGCACATACCAGCCAGACACCGACCACCGCGGCAATAGCGATGCCGATCTTCCGACGCCGGGTTGTACGAGCACTTTTCAAGGCGACCACCTGCTCCAAAAACAATGTGAGTACAAAAAGAACAGCATCAACGCACCACCACACATACGACCGGCAGCCTCGTCGCCGGAAGACAGCGGCGGAGAGTTGTTGGGAGTGGCCACCGACAACTTTCGCCGGTGGCTACACTACATCCGCCATGACTGACATGAGTGATATTCCGGACCATGTGGTCAACAGTTTTCTTCACTTCGCCGAAATCTGCGAGGACCAATGCCCACTCTATGCATTGCTGGCAACCCGGATCACGCAGGAACCCGAGATTCTGGCTATCGCAGCCCATCACCAAAAACGCCAGCCGGCCGTTAACATGCTCTTCGGCTCCGTCCTCTTTCTCCTCCTGTCGGGGGTCGAGCACCCGCTCAGGTCGTTCTACGCAACACTTGGTGGAAGCAAGCCGGCCACCGAAGCCTGGCCCGTGTTCCTCGACTTCTGCCGAGTCCACAAACAGAACCTCATCCCTCTTGTCACCCACGGGCGCGTCCAGACCAACGAGATTGGCCGTTGTGGGTTGCTCATGCCTGCCCTTGCCGCAGCGTACCAGGCACTCGGGGCATCGCGCCCCCTCCACCTGATCGAAGTCGGTGCCAGTGCCGGCCTGAATCTCCTGTTTGATCGATATCAGTATCGCTACAGCAACGGCATCACCGCCGGCCCGGATTCGCCGGTCGTCATTCAAACCGAACTGGTCGGCGACCACCCGCCACACATTCCCGACTGCCTGCCACCGGTCACCGCTCGCGTCGGCATCGACATTGCGCCGATTGATGTGATGGATGAGGCAGCCATGCAATGGGTCGAAGCACTGATTTGGCCTGATGAATCGGATCGGGTGCAGATGCACCGGGCTGCACGCCAAATCGCCCAGACCGATCCCCCGACGCTCATTGCCGGGGACGGGCTGGAACTCGTCCCGCAGGTGCTGGCCGACGTCAGTCCCGATGCAATACCATGTATCTACCACAGCCATGCTGTCTACCAAATGCCCAAAAAATGGCGTGCAGACTTCGATGCGAGGCTGAATGATCTGGGCGCACAACGTGACCTGGCCTATGTCTCACTCGAATGGCTCGACCCACATCCCGGGCCACGGCTCGAAATGAGTCTCTGGCACGACGGGACACGAACCGATCGACTCATCGCAACCTGCCACCATCATGGCCGATGGCTTGTGGGCTGCCCGTGAACCTGGAACATCGCCATACAGGCAACTCACTGTCTCAATAGACATGATTATTAAGGAACCCTGACCATGATGAAGACAATGCGCTCAATACAACTGACAAGATTTGTGTGCACGCTGACACTGGCGAGCCTGTGCGGCATGTTCGCACTCGGCGGCTGCGCCACCGCGCCGAGCACAGCCGAAGGCCGCGCTGCCATCGAGAGTGAAGCAAACGTCACGGTGAGCAAGGCCACCATGAGCGACCCATCAATCGCGGCGATCCTCGATCAGGCTGCCGGCTATGCCGTCTTCCCGACCGTCGGCCATGTGGCCATCGGCGTCGGCGGTGCCTACGGCAAAGGCGTGCTGTACGAGGACGGAACCATCGTCGGCTACTGCGATCTCACCCAGGCATCCATCGGTTTCCAACTCGGCGGGCAGGCCTACTCCGAGATCGTGGCCTTCCAGACGGCCGGGGCCGTCACCAAATTCAAACGCGGCAACCTCCACTTCGATGCCCAGGCCACCGCCGTCGCGCTCAAGTCCGGCGCCGGCGCCAACGCAAAGTTCACCGACGGCGTCGCCGTGTTCACCATGGACGAAGCCGGCCTGATGTACGAAGCCTCCATCGGCGGTCAGAAGTTTACATATATAGGGAAGTAACAACTGCCACCCTGTCGAAAGCCAAAGCCAGTGACGTAGGCCGGGTCAACGCCGCTCTGGGCGGAAGACCCGGCAACATGCATGTCCGTGCACCTCATCACACCGCCTGCTCTGCGATGCTTCGCATCTTGAGCCGGCCTACTCAACTCAGTCAACCTCAGGACGCCATAGAAAAGGCCCGCAAGGAGTCAGTTCCTCACGGGCCAGTTGAGTACGAGTCTCGCGTTAGTGCCAAAGACTCCGCGTGCGGGTCTACATGACAAAAATCACTGTCCGGCACCTGCCGCCGCTGCCTGGGCCCCCGCCTTGGCCTTCTCTGCCTCGGCAACCAGTTCCGCGATTGTCTCATCAAGGTCACTCCGACCTTTGTATCGAATCACGCCCTTGTGATCAAGGATGTATACCGTCGGCCAGCCGGTCACGCCCCATTGGACCGCAATCGGCCCGCCGGTGCCCCCGCCGTCAAAGAACGACGACCATGTTAGATTCTCATCAGTCATCGCGGCGTTCAAGGCTTCCAGCGAATCATCACTATTGACGCCGACAATCGCAAACGGTGCATCTGCATACTTCTCCACGAGCGACCGCTCGTGTGGGTACATCGCCCGGCACGGGTCTCACCAGTTCCCCCAGAAGTCCAGCATGATCACCGTCCCACGATAGTCCGACAGTTTCATCGGCTTGCCCTCGTGGTTCGTCCCCTCAATCTCCGGGGCCACGGCACCCACGGCCAACGCCTCCGCCGGGTGCGGATTCAAATACGAGTTCGCAATGGCGCCATAGGTCGATTCACGCCACTTGACATTCGCATATGGGCCAAGCAGTGCCTGGTAATGTTCGTTCGGCTCCCCATCTTCATTCTTGGCCGGCCCCGACTTGGCCAACCCGAAGTGGGCTGCTGCCTTCACATGAGCATGCGGCGAATCTTTTAGCAGGCTGCCGAATAACGCAGCACGCTGCTCTTTCGTGAATACATACTGGAACTCCACCAGCAGGTCGAGTTGCTTCGACTTCGGGTGACGCTCAAGCAGATCCTCCGTCAAGGCCATGGCTGCCTCGGACATTGTGCCCTCGGCCCGCAGCCACCACGTCTGCTGGATCAGCCACAGCAGTGCCCGGACTTCCGCTTCCGTCCCGCGATGGTCAGCAGCAAACTGCTCAAACTTCGGCTTGAACGCCTTGTACGCCTCGACATACCCGAGATCGGACTCCTCCGACTCCGTGATCAACTCCTTGATCAGCCGATCGGCCTCGTCATCGACCCGAGTCACAGGTTGTTGATGCTGCTGCGTCACCTGAGGCAGCGCAGAACCATGCGCCGTCGCGACCGGCATCAACACCAGTGGCAACGCCGCTGCCGTAATGAACGTGTTTTTGGTATGTGTCATCATGCCATCATAATAGAGCATTCGCCGGACCGAGGAGCGCACTACCCACACGATTCCTCATGCCGCTGCCCGACGCAGCTCCGCAGCTGCATCCCGCGTGCAGATTGCCAACTCGCTCAGGCCGCCTGCCACGATCAGCGTGTCCCCGGCCGCCAGGACCTCATCCCGGCTTGGCCGGTGCTGCGGAACGGCCCCCCCACGGGCATGAGCGACGAAAATCAACTCCGGATGCGCCGAGCCATACTCCAAAATCGTCACGCCCTCGAGTTCGGAATCTTGCTCCACCTTCACTTCAATCAGCGAAAACCCATTCTCAGACGGCTCCCGGCTCAGAATGTTGGCCAGCCCCGGGTTCAGCATGCATTGCACAATCTGATGGGCCCCACTCCGGGCCGGCGACACCGTGATATCCGAACCGGCCCGCTCACATTTCAGGACATTCGAGTCGCAATCGACCCGCCCGATGATCTTGATATCCGCATTCAGATGCCGGGCGCTCAACGCAATGACGATGTTGTCGGCATCGCTTTGCGTGACGCAGGCAATGCACTTGGCATCCTCCACCCCGGCCAGCAGCAGAATTTCATCACACGTCGCATCCCCGACCAGGGCTGTGCCACCCAGCGCCACCATGCGCTCAACGACTGCCTTATCCATGTCGATGGCCACGAAATCGTGCTTTACCTCAATCAGGCTCTCACAAATGTGCTGACCGACCTGTCCCAGGCCGCAAACAATGAATTGACTTGACATGCGTTTGGCCTTCCTGATCATGCGATCCTGCACCGACGGCCGCATCCGGACTGCTGCGCTCACCATCTGGCTCAGCGAATACGTGGCCACCCCCAGCCCACCCAGCAGCAAGACAGCCGTAAACCGCTCGCCCATTTCGGTCAGCCCATAGTCGCCGTACCCGACGGTCGTGATACTGATCACGGTAAAAAACAGGGACGTCCAGACATCCCAGCCCTCAATCAGCATGTAGCCGATCGTGCCAATTGAAACGACGACAAGCAGGCTGAGCAGGGCTCGGGCCAGACTCGCTCGCGCATCTTCATATTGAACGGAGTACTGCCTCATAACTCGATCCAGCGCACAGAGATAGCAGGTATCCTGGCCGAGTCTCTATCGGCCGTTTCCACCCGCTGCAACAGCCGTCAATACCGACTCACAGGCGGATTCCATCCAGACTCGATGAGGATGTCAGCCTGAATCAGACACTACTCGCTGCCACTTGGTTTTTGTTAGCCAATTGTGGAATGCGAGGAGGGCATCCTGCGATTCTGACCCGGAATCGCCATTTCGAGTGACGCATCAAGGGAGGCGGCGGATTCGAGGCATGGGAAAAATGAGACAGAGGAGGGGCCGGAGGCAGGGGGCTGAGAGGGGGAGGGGAGAGGGGGAGGGGCAATGCGGATGAGAGGACTCGAACCTCCACGGGATTAACTCCCACATGGACCTGAACCATGCGCGTCTACCAATTCCGCCACATCCGCTTCAATCAAACAGCCTCGGCCGGCCTGCGTAGAGGCCTGAGCCGAAGCGACACGAGCATAGTCCATTCGGCCAAGAATTCAAGCAGGCCGGCTCCCCCGGTCTAACGCCCGGAATCGACCTCAAGGCAGCGCAAGACTTGACCAGTTGCGGGCTTGAGTTAGCATTGCGACGCTTTGTGGGAAGATTTTCTCGATTCTCGTTGCCACGGGACGATAATCAGGGCAGCGAGCAGGAATATCATCTGCACCCTGGGACGACAAGTCCCCGGGCATGCACGTGGCGGTCTGTGATCGCAATGCAGCAACCGGATCGGTTCGGTGTTGTGTGGGCCCCACGGTGTGTTGATTGAATGAACGAGCCGAAGAAAAGGAGTCTTTTCGTGAACGAAGGAGACGACTAACGGCTCACTCGAGGTATACGGCGGCCAATCCGTTTGCCTCGGCGTGGGCCGAGGTGTGACAGATTGCCGGGAAGACAGTCGGTGGGACCAACACCCACCACAACCGGGACCGTCGTGAATCGATCAGATCAAGGCAACGCAACGCATCAGGGCGCTGCTGATCTCACGAACAGTAACGGCATGTGCCAACCTCTCCGGCAGACGCTTGGTGGAACCCAGGCGTCACTGTGTTGATATAAACCGACCGCGCACCGGCTCCCACAGGTGTCGTGCGGCCGCCCCGGGAGATCAAGTACGATATTCCGGAGATAGGTGAAGTAGTAATGAGCTGGTTGCTGTTCCTTGATGAGAGTGGTCATGACCACCGAACAATGCCCTATGAGGTGCACGGTGGGTTTGCCATTCATACTTCAAAGTTATGGCCGTTCATTGGTGCCATCAGGAATCTGGAGCAGTCAATGTTCGGCACATACCTGCACCAGTACGGCTCTGAACTCAAAGGAAGCAAACTTCTCAAGAAACACCGATTTCGATGGGCACAGCAGAGCCCGAAACTGGAAGCGGAGCCAAGACGGAAGCATGCGCTGAACTTCCTGAACAGCGGCAAGCAGGGGCGCAAACCGCGCCGCATCGAGTTCACTGCATACGGGCAGGCATGCATCGCCATCGCCGAGGAAATCCTGCTCCTGCTTCGAAGCCATGAGGCAAAGGTCTTTGCAGCAGCAATACCTTGCATGTCGAAACCGAAAGACCTTGAGCCGGACTTGCTCAGAAAAGATCTTGTGTTTTTGTTTGAGCGCTACTTCTACTTCTTGGAAATGCAACAAGAGTCAGGACTGATCGTGATGGATGGCTCTGAAAAGCAGTCAGACCGAAAACTGATCCGACACATGGAGCGGTACTTCACGCAAACGAGCACCGGCAGGCAGCGCACACAGTGGATCGTACCGGTGCCGATGTTCGTTGAATCGGACATGGCCTATGGAGTGCAAGTGGCAGACCTCTGTATCTACTGCTTGAACTGGGGATGGCGCCTGAAAGAGATGGCAGAACCGGTACGCAAGGAGATCGAGCCCTTTGTCTGGCTGCTTGAACGAGTAATCTGGCATGGCGAGGGCTACCGAGACGGCACCACGTTTCGGTCACACGGGACCGTGTATGTCCCCGATCCATACACATCGAGATAGGAGTGCGAAAAAAAAAGGAGACAATGCGTGCGGGGCCACCGTAGCAGCCCTTCGGCCGAGTCTCCATACAAAGTATCGACCATAACCAGGCGTTTGTCAAGGCGCTCGTAGTGGATTCGGCTTCACCAGAGAGCCAATAAGAACGCCAGAATCGCTAAAACAACAAGATTGTATTACCGTATTACCACTTTCCGGCTACTCAACCACGGACACCTGACCCCGATCGCATCGGCAGAATCAAAGGACCGCCTGACATGGAACTCGACATGACCCACATCCGCAACATCGGTATCTGCGCCCACATCGACGCAGGCAAGACCACCGTCACCGAGCGGGTGCTGTATTACACCGGCATGAACTACAAAATGGGCGAGGTCCACGAAGGCACAGCCACCATGGACTTCCTCATCGAGGAGCAGGAACGCGGCATCACCATCCAGTCCGCTGCCACCACCTGCCCCTGGCAACATGACGGCCAAGACTACAAGGTCAACCTCATCGACACGCCAGGCCACGTCGACTTCACCATCGAAGTCGAACGCGCGCTGCGCGTCCTCGACGGGGCCGTCGCCGTCTTTGACGGCAAGGAAGGCGTCGAGGCCCAGTCCGAAACCGTCTGGCGACAGGCCGACCGCTATCGGGTACCCCGAATCTGCTTTATTAACAAAATGGACAAACTCGGGGCCGACTTTGATTTCTCGTTTAAGTCACTGCGGGAACGGCTCGGTGCCAATGCGATTGCCGTCCAGTACCCGATCGGCGCTTCGGACAGCTTTACGGGCATCATCGATCTCATCACGATGAAAGCCTACTACTTCGATTCTCAAGAACTCGGGGCCATTGTTGAAGAACGCCCGATCCCCGACGACCTGCTCCCGACCGCGACCGAGTGGCGCGAACACATGATCGAAGCGGCCGCCGATCTGGATGACGAACTGGCGGAAATCTATCTACATGGTGAAGATGTATCGGCTGACGAAATTCGACGAGCGCTGCGCGCCGGCACAAGGAAACTCGAATGCTTCCCCGTGTTCTGCGGATCGGCCCTGAAGTACATCGGCGTCCAACGACTGCTCAACGGCGTCATCGAGTACTTGCCAAACCCGCTTGAGGTTCCCGAAGTGCAGGGCGTCCACCCGCGCAAGCACGATGAGAAACTCACAAGGCCCCCGAAGGCCGATGCCCCGTTCAGCGCGCTCGTGTTCAAGGTCGTGGCCGATTCGCACGGCGACCTGACCTATCTCCGGATCTACTCCGGGACACTCAAGCGCGGCTCGCGTGTCATGAACCCGGGGAACAATCGCAAGGAAAATGTCTCGCGCATCTTTGAAATGCATGCCAAAGAACGCGTTGCACTCGACGAGGCGTATGCCGGCAATATCGTGGCCGTCATCGGCCTGAAGCACTCAATCACCGGCGAAACGCTGTGCGACGGCGATAAGCCGATCCTGCTCGAACGCATGGAGTTCCCCGAGCCGGTCATTTCCATGTCGATTGAGCCGCGAACCGCCGACGATAAGCGGAAACTCGGCGAGGCACTCGTCACGATCCGACGCGAAGATCCGTCGTTCCGATCCCACTTCGATGATGAGACCGGCCAGACGATCATCGAAGGGATGGGCGAACTCCACCTGGAGATTATTAAGAACAAACTCATACGCGATATGAAGATCGGCGTCGCCGTCGGCAAGCCGCGCGTCACCTACCGCGAAACGATCATCGGCAGCGCCAATGAGATTCGCGGGCGCTTCATCAAGCAGACCGGCGGCCGCGGCCAGTACGGCGACTGTACCATCAACGTCGAACCGTACACCGACGAGCGGGCGGAAGAGGACGGCCTGAATTACAAGGATCACATTGCCTTCGAGAACAAGATCGTCGGCGGCACGATCCCGAAGGAATACATCCCGTCCGTCGAGGTCGGGTGCCGCCAGGCAGCCATCACCGGGATCCTCGGCGGCTACCCGCTGATCGACGTGAAGGTAACCCTGACCGACGGCTCGACCCACCCGGTCGATTCCTCGCAGGTCGCCTACGAACAGGCTGGCGCGCTGGCCATGCGGGAGGCCTGCACCCGGGCCGGTTTGTGCCTCCTCGAGCCGATCATGAAACTGACCGTCACGACCCCCGACGATTACCTCGGCCAGGTCACCGGCGACCTGAACAGCCGACGCGGCCACATCATGAACATGGAGCAGCGCGGCACAACCCGCCTCGTCATTTGCGAGGTCCCGCTGTCTGAACTGTTCGGCTATACGACGACCCTGCGGTCACTGACACAGGGCCGGGCCACGAGCACGATGGAGCCGCACACCTATCGCCGGATGCCGGACAATCTGGTCAAGGAGATCCTGGCTGCCGTCTGACGTGATGGCAGATGGTGATGGGATGGGACGGGGCACCGGGGCTCCGGGCTCGCGTGGTTGACCTGTGGTATGTGGGCCCTAGACTAGGGCCGTTTGCCGGGGGGCTGATGGAGGACGGCATTGGGGGCAGCCGGGAGCGGACGACATCTCGATTGATTTGATTATGGATGCGGGGTAGAGCAGTCTGGTAGCTCGTCGGGCTCATAACCCGGAGGTCGTAGGTTCAAATCCTACCCCCGCTATTGCAGGACAACGACCCTGGTCGCTTCAGTGGCCAGGGTCATTGTCTTTTTTCTGTATGGCGTGGTGAGATTTGCCCTGCGAGCCCGGAGACGCGCGTGCGCAGCATAAACGCCACCGGAGGTCGCAGGTTCACGTCGAAGGCGCCAGGCACCACGAAGTGAAATCCTGCCCCCGCTCTATTGGCGGAAACTGAGGGAGGCCAGTCGGTGATACACGGCTGGCCTGTGTCGTGCGAAGCGGGATGGTCCAGGCGTGCCTTAGGCGTGCCGGTCAGAGAGGGCCGGGCACCAGCCTGGAAGTCCTGAGGCGCGAACGTGACATGTCCGCATTCGCGAGCCAGGGCGTTGTGCCTGGCAGCGGATCGAGGTTCGGCCCGACGGCGAGTCCTCCACCGACGAAGTGGAACTGTATGTCTATGGCATCCGGTATGTTGACGACATTGTGATGCGGGCCCGGGACACCGATCCTGATCCGGGGGAATATACCCCCACCGAGCGCCGTTACTACCTGACAGACGCGAACTACAATGTGGTCATGCTGGTGACCGATGCAGCCAGAGGTGCTGAGCGAGTGTTCTACAAGGCCTACGGTGAGCCTGAGTGCTATCCCTTCGGCGATGTCGATGGTGACTACGATGTGGATTCGGCCGACAGCAGCGAGATCACCAATATCAAGGACGGCTACTCTCCCTACAATATCCTGGGAGATATTGACCTTGACGGCGACGTGGATGCCACGGATGTGACCCTGCACGGATACATCGTCACCAAGTCTCCCTCAGGTGGCGCGAACGTGCTCAGTACAGATGATGTCGGAAACGATGTCGGCTATGCTGCGTACCTGTGGAACGACGAGCGGGCGCAGTGGCACGTACGGGCACGGGGTTATTCGCCGAGATTGGGGAGATGGCTGCAGAGGGATCCGGTATTGTACCGTGGGGGGTCATTCAACCTCTTTCAATATGTCCTCTCAACTCCCACTGTTTCCGTAGATCCCACCGGACTTGATAGTGGAAAGGAGCATTGGGACGAGGATATTGAACGAATGAAAGAGACGATCCGTCAAGCCGAAGAAGCACGCAAGCGATACCAGAAGTGGAGAGAGTGGAATGAAAGCGATGCGTGCCCGGAGGGCACAAGAGCCCTGTGGGTATGTAGGGGCAAGCTTGGCGGAGACGATCCAAAGAAAGGTCGAACACCATGGCAATTGGTATCGCACAGCTACGTGGCCTGCGCTAACCCATTTACAACCCCTAATGAACTGATTCCAAAGTTTGGCAAGCACCCACGTGAAGAAGACATCGAACCTCTCCGACAAACGCCAGATGATCCTCCTATCCACATACCGCAATTCCGCTTGCCTACGTTTTGGCCCGGAATACGGCATCTTCCCTTCCCCTTCCCCTTCTTCGGCCCCATAATCGTTCCGGTGCGAGGGCCCGATTTTTACACCCCACCAATTTACAAGAGCAATCCGTTTCGGGGGCCAGGGCACATTAACACCGATGATGGCCGTGATGTTGCATTTGCCACGTGTTACAAACGCTGTGTTGACCCAGAATGCTATTCAAAGAAGTGTAGTGCTCCAGTTGGGCCCACTCAACCGGGAGGCACTCCATACTGGATGTTTGATATGAATTGCCACCAATGGGCTGATGAATGTGGTGATCTTTCAGGACTTGCGCGGGGCATAGATTAGTTTCCGGCCTTCCCCGCAACACCCCGTCCGCCCGGTTCGCCGTCATTGCCGAGTCGTCCTCACGTTCCGATGCCTTCAACGCAACCCCTTCATCCCTAGATGCACTGGGACCCAGTGCGCTGTATGACATATGCCACCAAGCATGACAGGATTACCAGTGAATCACATTTCCCCCAAACACAGGTTATGTTTGCTGGCTTCCTTCATTCTGGCAGCAATCGCTTGTGGTGCGTGTCTCCTACTATGTATGTGGCCGTATCTGTCCCAGATCACTCATGCGTTCTCCGGACCGAATGCTAGGTCCTACCGAGTGGGCTCCATCCATTTGAATGGAGACATCGTGGATGGAAACATCGAATATGGGTACATGGCGGCAGGATTGCCCGGAGCGCCATATGACGGTAGTCCATGCTTCGAGGCACGCACTACTCAAGATGTTATTATTGACATGTGTGATGTGGACTTAGAATGGCTGAAAACGAATGCACAATCTGTGCACAAGTATACAGACGGGCAGGCTTGGCCAAGCGGTACGGTGGCGTACGAATATCACCAGATATACGTATGCGTATGCGAGGGAGAGGTCCTCCAAATACAGCTGTACAGACCCCGGCCTGGGACTAGCATAGAATTGCGCACAACACAATCGGGCAAGTGGGTTGGTTGGCCCGCTTCGGAAGCTGAGATAAAGCAGTTGTTTGGTCCAGCAGATGCCGCGTACAGCTATACGAGGCATTGAGGATTTGCCTTAGGCGGGCCTTGTGGTGTGCAGAGGCGCGCATGAAGTGGCCCACAGCCGGAGGCGGTCCAAACTGTCGTTCCCGGCCCGTTGTTCTCGTCATTCATGTGGCGGATCGCTCGTCATGGTTCAGCAGCCCGCCGAGAGACGACCGGCGACGCACCGATCTGATCGTCAACAGGTTGAGACGGGCGGATGTGGTGATCGCTCAATTTGGACGGCGATCAAGGTATGGTCGCAGATCGAGTGACCGACCGAGTCGGCTGGATGGTCATAACCAGTGACTCGTCTGCACCCGAGCATTCTGACAAATAGTTCCTCTGACTACGGAGGGGGATCTGGTGTTTTGAACACGGTTGCGCTCTCACTGTTGGCGGAAACTGAGGGAGGCCAGTCGTTGATACACGGCTGGCCTGTGTCGTGCGCGAGGGAGGAGCGGGAGATGGAGAGGACAGGCGTGCCGATCGTGAGGAATATCTTATTGGATTTGCACCATATTAGTAACTCTGCATGCTTGCTCGTCGACGGCCTGTATCCATGTGCCACAACCTGAAGGGCCGACCGTGACTGGACCGGAGTTGACGTATCCGCTTCCATCAGCGGTGTACTGTCGCGCCCAGATTGGTCTTGAGAGGGTCAGCTGGAGTCCGAAGCATTGATTGGGGAAGAAGAATCCACCCGGCTCACGTGCAACGAGTATCCATACCGATGCGTCCGGAAGTGCACCAGTGACTTCAGCAATAACTTCGCCTTCACAACCACCGGTGAGTGCGAGTGTGATCCAACCGGGTCTGAATGCGTTGGACATTCCACCTGTATCATCACCACCAATTGGATCGAGTGGGCCGATGTTCCAACCACCCCAGTGATCTTCGTAGCGGTACACGTGACTGGGTACGAATTGGCCGTCTGGGCCGATGCGCGTGTCACTGTAGACCAGATCGCCGGTACCGCCTTCTTCGATGAGCGCAAAGTCATCAATGATGGTTGTCCAGGGTATTGTGTCGAGGATGCCGTCGTCATCGATGTCGAGATCATCATTAACAAGACCTGCGAATTCTGTGACGAGTACGTGTGTGACATTGTCGCCGTTTTCGAAATTGAGAACTGCTTCGAGGTCTACCTCCAAAGGATCGCCGGTCCAACCGGATTCTGCGACAAGGAAGAAGGAATCAGCACCGATAACACTCCCGCTGAGATCGAGTGCGTGTTCGACGACACCACTTCCGCCGGGACCATCCCCGATAACGATGTACCAGACATCGGCCAGATCTGTTCCAGGTAAGCCTGACAGTTCGAAGTATTCATCCGTGTCTGCACCTGGCTGATCGATTCGCGCTTCGTTGATTCGAACGTGCTGGGCGAATACGTCTCCTGTCGTTGCAACGAACAGTGCAGCAGCAGCAACTGTTGTTGCGAGTGGTGATGTGCCCATAGAGTTCCACATGGTGCTTTGCATTGTGCATCTCCTCTCGGGGAATCAGAGAGATGTGCGGTAACTCCTCTCCGTTCCCTTCGTATATCGTAGAACGATCTCCCGATGAAATCATACCCTATTTAGAGGAAGTGTGACTCAGGAGATGTTGTTGATAAGATAGGTAAAGAGACGCTTCAAGAACGCGCGAGATTGTGGGTTCACCAACGTCCGAACACCGCGCGGGACATACCACTGATGGTAATTCAGTTTCGATTCGGGCTGCATTGAGTGCTGTCGATGATTCTACGAGACAGGCTGTATCATCATCCCCCACTCCCCCTATAACAAAAAAACAAGCGAAGCCATACAGTTGTACGGCTCCGCCTGCTGTGATGTATTCCACCATCCCCCCCGCTTCTCTTACTCCGTCACAATCGCCACGACTATTCGATCAGCACCACGTTCGACGTGCCACACGTGGTCAAGTCCAGCGCCTGCATGTAGATTCGCCCGCAGGCCTTGCTCGGAACGCGCGTATCGAACTTCGCGAGCCCGGTGGCGTCCGCATTCACCACGCCGGCCAGCTTCGCCGTCCCATTGAGCCCCAGCATGGTTCCCACGCACGGATTGCCCGACGGAATCGACACGGAGCCGGTCCCCTCAGCGTAAATAAACGCCACCTTCTCGTTGGCGGTCGCGCCGTCGGCCTTGAAGCGCATATCGCCGGGGCAGGTGCCGACCGTCGTCAGGGCCAGCCCGGTCACATCGGGTGTAAACTTATAAATACCGCCGGGATTCACGCCTTCATCAAACGAGTTGCCGCCGCCGATGTACAGATTGCCGGCATCGTCGATCGTGCATGAACTGTTTGAATACAGCGTGGGCAGCATCAGGCCGTCCAGGTCGGTCTCCAGCAACTTCGTGTACGTGTCGCCGTCATCGCGGAGCACGACCAGCGTTCCTCGGTTCGGAATCTGAATCAAGCCCTGGCGGACGGCATAGATATACGTGTTGCCATCCTGAGCCTTGACCGCAGACAAGCAGGTGTATTCATCTTCCTGATCGCGGTAATCCCACATCAGTTCGGCTCGTCCACCCAGATCCTGATAACAGGCCACCACGCCGCGCCCGCCGCCGCAATATACACGGTCGTCGACCACAGCCGGCCGGGCAAAGAAGTTCATCTCGCGATCGGGATCATCGCGGTACCCGGGGACATCCCACACAATGCTGCCGTCCTCAACGTCAATGGCCCACAGCGGGGGAACATCACCGTCGTTAAACGTGGTCACATAGATACGGAGCCCATCAGCACTCAGGGCACCGCTGCCCCACCAGTTGAAACTGTCCGGGCCACCGACCCATAGTTCCTCATAGGTTCCGTCGCCGTTGTCGGCGATCGCCACGCCGCCGAAATTCTGAGCATTGCAGAAGTGGGCCACAACCTGACGATTGTTGCCATCCAGCCACAGCGGGCCGAGCTGCCCGAAAGAAACGTCGGCGGGCAGGTCATACGACCACAGCAGGTCGCCGGTGGTGGCATCAACAGCGTGCATCTGGATGCCGTTCCGGTCGACAACATAGAGCGTGTAGTTGCCGAACTGATTGGGAACCTCGCTGATGACCGGCGTGCCGCGCAGCCCCAGGAACTCGGGATGGGAAATGGTGCCCAGCACATCGAGCGTGTTCTTGTCCAGCACGATAATGGAAGTGTCACCCTCAGCAACGTACACGGTTGTGTACAGTTGTTCGACGCCGACGGCCACCCCAGAGTAACTTCCAACCACGCCGCCGAGGTTAATGCTCTTGGCCACGGTGCTGCCATCGGCCGGGTCAATGCGATAGACCCAGGTTCCATCGTCATCCATGCTCTTGTAATAAATGTCGCCATTGGAGCCGACGGAGAAGCCGCCGGGCGCGACGATGTCGACATCATCGCGTGTCCAATCGTGTGTCAGTGCCGGGCCGTCAGCCACGGCCGACCCGGTTTTGGCGGTGTTGGCGCGCCACTGGGACCACGCGCTGGAATCGCTCTGGCCCTGCACGGCAGGTGCCACGGCAAGCCCGCCGATCGCGACGGCCATCGGAATCATAAACAATCGCATCATTCGCCTCCTTCTGAAGACCTGAAGTGACAGGAATCGATCCGGTGTCAACCAATGCCCATTAGATCAGGAACCGATGCAGACGTCAACCGGGAATCATCCCCGTTGATCTGGAATCAGGGAAACCGGGAGAATCCTTCATGCCATTGACACACTTCATTCAAGGAGTCGCCCCTATTCAAGCAAGCCGGCACAACCGGCTCCCACTGTGCTGCGACGGGAGCCGGAATGCACCGCACATGACAGGGATTTGACTTGTTTGCTACGAGGCGAGCATCTAGGCTTTCATGGGTGTGGATGGGTGCCGAATTGGTCGGCTTTCGATCCGAGGAATAGATGGGGATCGGATCATGAACATGCACAGATGCGCTCGCGGTTTCACACTAATCGAACTGCTCGTCGTAATCTCGATCATTGCCCTGCTGATCGGCATTCTGTTGCCGGCATTATCCCGTGCGCGCGAAACCGCTATGAACGGGGCCTGCCTCTCCAATCAACGACAACTGTCGCTGGGATTCTTCAACTACGCGCTCGACTTCGGGACCATCCCGGGCTGTACCGATCATGGGGCGCGCGACAATCTTGACTGGAGCGGCGTCAGAAACAAGAAAGACCGGTACTGGCGCCAGGGCGACAGTCCCTGGCCGTTCGGGCGGATCTATCCCTATGTAAACCGAAGTGACAAGGCCGTCGAGTGCCCCAAGGCCAAGCGCGGGGCCAACACCTTTTTCGACTTCACGTTTGTGGCCGGCATGGCCGGTGCCCGGACCGATCTGGCATGGCGGGTGTCGTACCCGGTGGACCCATCAAGGCCGACCGGCGAACGAAACACGTTCCACGCCATGCCAATCCTCGTTGAGGAAGATGAGTTCTGGTACAACGCCAATATCGATGACGGCACCTGGGCCTGGAACGATCAGTTCACCGACCGACATTACGGACGAGGCAATCTGTCCTATCTGGACGGGTCGGCCGGTCAGTTCGAGAGCCCGAAAGGACCGCAGCCCGATGAGGAGGAGCCGGAGGATCTGACGGCCCAGGACCTGCGCCTCGAAACGAATCCGGGCACCGAGTACTCCCAGTTGTACAAGTCCAAGTTCGACAAATATGGCTGGGTCAATCACCCGGACAACTGGTAATCAATCGCCGACGCCATCCACCATTCCGACAAGCCGCGCACGTGAGTAAGCGGGCAATGGATCGACGAGCCGCGCACGTGAGTAAGCGGGCAACATGTGTAGGGTGGGGTGAGCGATCCTCGCGAAAGCCCACCGGCAAATAGCAAGCACCCCACCATCCAACAAGCGCGTAGCGCCACACCCCCACGCCCGTCTATATAGTGACTCTATGAGACACCGCTACCACCACCACCACCTTCGCCGTCCCCGTGCCTGCCACACACTGTTCATCATGGCTCTGTTGAGTACAGCAGCAGTACACGCTCAACAACAACAACAGCAGCAACACAACTCCCTCCTCTGGGGCGCGCATGGCGAGAACTGGTCCCCGCAAAGCCGACTGCCCGACTTCTCCTTTGCAGGCTATCACTTCGGCGAAGACCCCCTGCCGGACATCGACATCACTGCCAACGTCTGCGACTTCGGTGCCATCCCTGACGACGACACCGACGACACCCAGGCCTTCAAGGATGCCATTGCCACCACCGATCACGGGGCCATCCTCATCCCAGCCGGCCGTTACATCATCTCCGATATCCTCTGGATCGAAAAACCGAACATCGTCCTTCGCGGCCAGGGAGCAGCCAAATCAATTCTCGTGTGCACCAAGTCACTCGAAGACGTTCGCCCCAATATGTCAGCCACCACCTCCGGCCGACCGACCTCCGGCTACTCCTGGTCCGGCGGCTTCATCTGGGTCAAAGGCAACTACCGCATGACCCCGGTCACTCCAATCACATCAGAAAGCACACGTGGCGATCGAACGGTCAGCGTGGCCGACACCGAACACATCCCGCTCCACCAACCGATCACGATCACACTGCACGATGATGAGAACAAAACGCTTCTTAATCACCTCTATACCGGCGACCCCGGCGATACCCGAAAAGTCACGAAGCCGATCACCGTCCGCTTTGTCACTCGCCTCACACTGATCGACGGGCATGGCGTGACAATCGAACGCCCGCTGCGGTGGGACATTCGACCCGAATGGAAGCCGGAGATTCGCACGTTCAATCCCACCGTCTCCGAAGTCGGGATCGAACACCTCGGCTTCGAGTTCCCGAACAGGCCATACAAAGGCCACTTCACCGAGTTCGGTGCCAACGCCATCGCCATCAATAACGCGGCCAACTGCTGGGTGCGTAATGTGCGTATTAACAATTGTGACAGCGGGGTGTTTCTGACCGGTATGTTCTGCACCATTGACAATCTCGTCATCGAATCCGCCCGTACACCAATCGGCGGAACCACCGGGCACCACGGGGTGATCATGGGCACCGACAACCTCATGACCAACTTCACATTCAACACGCACTTCATCCACGACATCACGGTCAGTTACACCCACGCCGGCAACGTCGTCAAGAACGGCCGCGGCACAAACCTCTCATTCGATCACCACAAAAAGGCGAACCACGAGAACCTGTTTTGTAATATCGACGTCGGGGCCGGGACCGAAATGTGGCGGTGCGGCGGTGGCGCATCGCTCGGCAAACACTGCGGCGCCCGGACCACGTTCTGGTGCATCCGCGCCAATCGCGATCAGACCTGGCCCCGCGCATCCTTCGGCCCGGATTCGATGAACCTGGTCGGCGTGCGCATGGCAGCCGATACCGAATCCCTCACCGACCCTGATTCCGGCAAATGGATCGAACCGATCCCGCCGAACACTCTCCAGCCCGCCGACCTGCACGCTGCACAACTGGAACGGCGGTTGCGGTAAGTGGGCAATTCGCCCCGTTAGCCGCGAGGCGAAACGAAGTGAAGCCGAGCGCGCCCCACATCCCGATCCCCGGCCCACCCGCTCGCCGCACAAGGCGAAACACCGTGAAGCCGAGCGCGCCCACCACCCGATCCCCGTCCCACCCGTTCACCGCACAAGACGAAACACCGTGAAGCCGAGCGCGCCCGCCACCCGAATCCCAACCCACCCGTTAGCCGCGAGGCGAAACGAAGTGAAGCCGAGCGCGCCCCACATCCCGATCCCCGTCCCACCCGTTCGCCGCACAAGGCGAAACACCGTGCAGCCGAGCGCGCCCGCCGGCCCCCCCACTGCCCTATCATGTGCCGTGTCCCGATCAGCCGCAATCATCCGGTGCGATGCCGAGGTTCACCATGGCACGGATCACTGCACTCCTGCTCGTCGTCGTATTGGCAACGCTTGCAACAGTCGCCATCCCTGCACAGCAACAGGACAATACCCCGACTGCCGCCGCCCTTGAGATCACGGTGGCCGACGCCGGGTTCCAACTCACAGTGCCCGGCGACATCGCCCCGGCCTGGACCCATCGCGTTCAGCCGG
Source organism: Planctomycetota bacterium (assembly GCA_013112555.1). Lineage (GTDB taxonomy): Bacteria > Planctomycetota > Phycisphaerae > Phycisphaerales > UBA5793 > PNC21. The sequence goes on from JABFGK010000002.1 coordinate 760,860, forward strand.
GCACCGGGGAGATCACTGCGCTCTACCTTGAACCGGCCGATGCCGGCGGGCTCATCCAGTTCAGCATCCGGGCCACCGAAGTAGCAAACCCCGAAACTGAATCTGCCGCGTCAGACGCCCAACAGATCAGTCAATACATCGCAGCCAACGAAGGGTTCTCCGAAGTCCAGGACATTCAACTCGAAGTCGGGAACCAGACAGCCACCGGACTTCGGCTGATCCAGGCTGCCTCCGGCCGGCAGTATCGCGTCGTGCTCGTGTTCCTGCATTCGCGCGGTATTCGGTATCGCTTTCAGTTTCACAGCCCGCGCGAAACATTCGACGATCACTGGGAAGCCGTCAAAGACATCCTGGCCGGCTTCGAACTGATCGAACTCGACGAGGCAGCACGCACACAAAACGCCCTGCGCCAACTCGCCCTGCGCTGCGGCACACAAGTCGAGTGGTCTGCAAACTGGGAGCAGGCAGCACAACAGGCCACCGAACAAGACCGCCTCATCATCGTGAGCGTCTATGCCCAACCCGGCTTTGCCATCGGCAACCAACTTAACGAATCCGTGTTCATGTCCCCCGAAGTGATTGCACTCGTGAAGCATCGCTTCGTGGCCATGCGCTGGAATCGAGGTCAGCCGGCCCCGTTTGTCAATCACGAAGTCTTCGGCCTCAGCGGCACCACCTTCGGCGCCGGGCTCCTTGTCTGCACACCGGACGGCCAAGTGGTCCGCCAGATGTTCTATCTCCAACCGCTGCTTGTTGCCGATGGTTTGCGAGACGTATTGCAGGAGAACCCCGAAGTCGCACCCGCACCACCGCCGGACCCTGCCGCCGATCGGGCCGAAGCAATCGCATTCCTCATCGACTCCGGCCAACTGAATGCAGCCGGCAACGTGCTCGGCGAGCCGAATACCAACGAGCCGTTGGCAGTGACATTAGAGCGAGTCCGGCTCCACCGCATTCGGCGAAGCGGTGACCGGGCTTTGGAAGCACTGAGACTCGCCAAGACAGCGCAACACCCGGACCCTGCATTACAAGTACGGCTGCTGTTAGAAGAAGCAACGGTCAGGATTGGGCTGGGTGAGATCAAGGCTGCCAAAGAGGCACTGCAACAGTGCCTGAATGAACAACCGAAAGATGACGAAACCCGGGCCCAGGCCATGCTGCTGCTTGGCGAGATTGCCTGGGCCGAGGGCAACGTGGATCAGGCTAAAGCGCAGTGGAACACGCTGGCCCACGACCTGCCCGAACAACCGTTTGCCTGGGTCGCAGCCGCGACACTGCTCGGCCCGGTCCTGGACATGGGCATCACGCCCGACATCCGCTGGCCCACCGAGGCCGCTGCGCGCATTGCTGAAATCCCCGCTGCAGCCCCGGCATCCGCACCGTTTGAAATCAAATCGGCACTCGTCGCTGCTGCCGACTGGATCGTCAATGCACAACGAACCGACGGCGGGTGGGACACACGCTTCGGCATGGGCGATACCCACCCGGCACCCGGGCCCGTCGCCCTGGCCGTTCAGTCCATCGACACGCTCGCGCTCTTCCGGGCTGCACAGCACTTCCAGAATAACGACGATCCCGAGCGTGCGCGTGCCTGTCGTCAGGCTGCACAACGAGGCCTGACTCGATATCTCGATGACCGTGCATTAAGTCGCCAGCACCCACGCCCGGTCGCGTTCATGGACTACACCTGCTGGGGCAGTTCCTACGGCCTGTTCTGTCTCACGGCACTACTTAACACCGACTTCGATTTCGCAGACATATCACACGCCGAATCACAAGCCGTATTGAGCAAGGAAATCGAGTATTTGATCAGCGACCTCGTGCGCATTCAGGCCGGTAACGGCGGCTGGAGTTATTACCTCTCCGGCCAGATAGACGGCCAGGCCGTCGGCGCAGCCATGAGTTTCACAACTGCCACCGTGCTGCATGCACTCCAGTTGGCCAAAGATGCAGGGTACGACGTTCCCGACGACACGCTCTCCCGCGGCTACGCCTGTCTTGCCAGCCTGCGCGCTGCCAATGGCAACTTCGCCTACATGCGCCAGGGTGAAGGGGCCTTCACCGTCGATGCCGTCGGCCCAAACGGGTCAGCCGCCCGAGGCCCGATCTGCACCCTGGCCCTGCATCGAGGCGGCCTGCTCACCGCCGATGCCATCCAGCCGGCCTTTCAAACCTACGCAGACCACCTGGCCGGATTCTCTGCCGAAGCGCGCAAGGCACTCATGCACGCCGGCGCAGCCGGGCAAGGCTCCCACTACTTGTTATATGACTACTCGACCGCCGCCGAAGCACTCAAGGCCGCCGGCCCCGATGTCGTTGATCAAGCCACACGAACCGCTGCCCGCACTGCCATCATGCATGGCCTGTCCCGCTGCCGCAATGCCGACGGTTCCTATATTGACAATCCGATCATCGGTTGCTCAGCCGGCACCGGCCTGGCCGTCCTGGCCCTCCTCGACCTCGCGCAGGATGATCATGCAGCAGCCGTCAAGTGATCCGTCAACTCAACGCAATGCCGGGTGCGTGGCAGCGCGCGCGTGCTATAAAGAAGCGCCGGGTTCATCAGGCACCCTCCACGCACACCCGCATTCAGAGCAGACCGTCATGTGGCTGCCCACACGATCATTCCCATCATCGGCGACCGGGCACCCGCGCAAATCATAACCGCAGTGCGGGCAGTAACGGTGATCGAGCATCGCCTGCTTGATTCGCTGCCAGCGCCGGCGTCTGGCTCGATACACTCCGAAAATCAAGAACGCGATCGGAAAGATGAAGTAGAACGTCGCGAACGAAATCAGCACCGGGTCCCAGCCGCGCCAGCGCTTGAAAATGTAGAAGTAACCGAAAAACCCTGAGTATGCCAGGATGATCCAGAACGGTGTCAACACAGCCGCCCAGGGACGGACCTTGACTTCGCGCGGGTCGACTTGCGTCGCAATCGCCCGCAGATCATCAGCCGGGATGACGTCATGCTGATGCAGCAAGTGCATTGCCACCGGGTCGAGCTGCGTCACCCGCTTGCCACGGGCATCGACGATGCTGACCTTGGCGCTGGTCGTCGATTGCTCATTCTTGGGCTCGGAGACCATTGGGCGTGTCCTGCGCAGGGTGGAGAAGGAGGCCGATTGATGATAGCAGGCTCGGGCATTGTCGATACGTGAGCCTCTGACGATCCGGCCGACTCAGGCCGAAGCCTGACCGGCGTGACGATCGCCCGTATACTGCACACATGATGGATCTGCTCGTCACAGATTCGCCGGCGCTGGGTTGACCAATCGCGTGTCAGATTCGCTTCTCAAGGATGAAGGATGATCAAGTACCTCGGATCGAAGCGCGTTCTTGTGCCTGCCATTGTCCAGATCATTCGTTCAATCCCTGAGGCAACAAGTGTCATCGATTTCTTTTCCGGAACCTCACGGGTCGGGCACGCCCTGAAGCAGAACGGCTATCGTGTCCTCGCAAACGACCTGATGACATACGCCCATACGCTCGCTACATGTTATGTACAGGCAGACCTTGAATCAGTAGACAAAGACGCGCGCAAACTCATTGCTGAGTACAATCACCTGCCAGGTGATCCCGGGTACTTCACCGACACCTTCTGCATTCAAAGCCGCTTCTTCCAGCCGAAGAACGGGGCTCGTGTTGATGCGATCCGTGAATCGATTGCAGCGCGGAACCTTGAACCGGAGTTAGAAGCGGTGCTGTTGGTCTCGCTGATGGAGGCCGCCGATCGGGTCGACTCGACAACGGGTTTGCAGATGGCCTATCTGAAGTCGTGGGCGCCTCGGGCACACAACGACCTGCAACTGCGGATGCCTCGCGTCCTCCCCCGTCCTCAGAATGGCCAATGTGAGGCCCATTGCAAAGAGGCACAGGCTGCGGCCGCCTCCCTGAAGGCGGACCTGGCCTATATCGACCCGCCATACAATCAACATTCCTATCTGGGAAACTACCACATCTGGGAAACGCTCGTCAGATGGGACAAGCCCGACTTCTACGGGATAGCCTGTAAGCGAATTGACTGCAAGACACGAAAGAGCGATTTCAATAGCCGAGTTCGGGCTGAATCCGCTTTTCGTGACTTTCTTGAACGCGTCGACTGCCCGTTTCTGGTGGTGTCATTCAATAACGAAGGATACATCGACAGAGCACTCATGGAGCAACTGCTCTCCAAACACGGCGACGTCTACACGGTCGAGCAGGACTACAAACGGTATGTGGGCGCCCAAATCGGCATTTACAACCCGAAGGGCAATATGGTGGGCACGGTCAGCCACCTTCGAAACAAGGAATACATCTATGTCGTCGTTCCATCCGGCCACCCCTGGCGCCTGGAGGACCTGGCTGCCGCGCAGGAACAGGAACAAGAGCAGGACCTGCTGTTTGCCGAGTGATGCACCGCGCCTCGACAACGCGCCCCTTTCTTTCTCTTTCAAGATGAAACAAACAAATGCGAAGCGAGTGCCGTAGAAGACCGGTCACCAACGGGTCGACCGGATCAAGGGAGTTTCAACGTGGGAACGAGCGTCAATACCAGCACTTCGAGCAACGCAGCACCTGCACCTGCACCCGCACCCACGCCCGCAAACGGGGCCTGCTGTCAGGACGTGGAATCAGCGGTGCGCCAGCGCTATGCCGACGGGGCCGACCGCGTTGCACCGGATCTGTGCTGCCCGACCGACGATTACGAACCGCAATACCTCGAACACCTCCCTCAGGAAATCCTCGAAAAAGACTATGGCTGTGGCAATCCCTCGCGCTACGTCGAAGCCGGCGAGACGGCGCTCGATCTCGGCTCCGGCGTCGGGAAGATTTGCTACATCCTGGCCCAGAAAGTCGGACCTCAGGGTCGCGTGATCGGGCTCGACTTCAATGATGCCATGCTGGCCGTCGCCCGCAAGTATCAAGAGGAAATGGCACAGGCCTTCGGCTTCGATAACGTTGCATTCCACAAGGCCAGGATTCAGGACATGGCCTTGAATCTGGACACAGCCCAGAAGTGGCTCAACGCCAATCCAATTACCTCGATCGAAGACCTCTCACGATTCGAAGCGCACTGCGACGAACTACGAAACACCGAGCCGCTCGTGGCCGACGATTTCGTTGACGTCGTCGTATCAAACTGCGTACTGAATTTGGTTCGCACCGAGGAAAAGAAACAACTGTTTGCCGAGATCTTCCGCGTACTCCGAAAGGGAGGCCGAGCCGTCATCTCCGACATTGTCTGCGATGAAGACATTCCGGATGACATCCGACACGATCCGGATTTGTGGTCCGGCTGCATTGCCGGTGCCTTCCGCGAAGATGAGTTTCTCAACGAGTTCGAACAAGCCGGGTTCCACGGCATTGAAATCATGGCCCGCTCCGATGAGCCGTGGCAGGTGATCAAAGGGATCGAGTTCCGTGCCATGACCGTCCGGGCATACAAAGGCAAACACGGGCCGTGCCTGGAACGCAATCAAGCCGTCGTCTATCGCGGCCCGTGGAAGGAAGTGCGCGACGACGACGGGCATATCCTTCGACGCGGCCGCCGGCTGGCAGTGTGTGACAAAACCTTCCACCTGATGACCGATGCCGACAGCCCCTACGCACAGCAGGTGATCCCCATTGTTCCGAGCCGGGAAGTGCCGGCCGAGCAGGCACAGCCATTCCATTGCACCGGATCGGCCATCCGGCCCCCGCACGTTACAAAGCAAGGGCAGGACACTCGCACGATTCGCAACGCCGACGCTCCCTGCTGCTGTGACGACGGCGGTTCATGCTGCTGATGGACACAGCCATCAAACCGACCGGCGACTGACTCAACTCAGCGCGGGTGCGACCTCAATCCGTAATCGTTGCATAGAACGGTTCCGATTTCACCGAGTCCGCGCCGCTGGGACCGCGCCGAATCACCGATTGCGTATGCACCATCTGGCCGAGCGGGGCCCGTGACGGAACCGTGACTGCCAAGCGGGCAATCCCATTCGCATCGCCGACCGCCGTGCCCAACAGCACCGGCTTCAGCAAATCAAGACACAGTCCGCCGAGTTGACGCGGGCACGGCCCCTCACCAAGACCCGCAGTGCTGTAGATGAAATACACTTCCTCACCCGGCTCTGCACCGCTGGTGACAAACTCGGTCTCCTGCCCCCGACGTAATCCCGTCTGACCGAGAATGGGGTACGGCCGGGCATCAACCGGCGTCAGTACGATCAGCCGATCCGGATTCTGCCAGTCATCAACGTGAGCATCCACAACCATCTGCCCCCGGTTATTAATCGCTTCGACACGGTCAAGGCGATAGCCGGAGTTCGGGTCGATCAGACCGGGCAGCCAGGTGACCTGTGCATCGCCGACGTGCCAGATCCAGGTCGCAATCGAGTTACTCGATGAACCGGCCACCGTGCCGTCATCAGCCACACCAACCGCCCAGTTCCACGTGCTGATCCACGGGATCTCAATCATGCCCCCGGCATCGGTATAATAGAACCCGGCACTAAAGTCGTGCGCGCCGGCCGAGCCGGTGATGATCCCGCCATCCGTGATGCGCGAGGGGGAGCGCGAACCGAATGAAGGAAGACCCTCGATGATCTCAGCCGTCCCGTCCGGATAGATACGCCAGCCGTCGGCCCCGGAATTGGCAACGGCGATCCCGTGGTTGTTTATTCCATACGCCCGCCCGATCTGCGGCGCGAGCAGTTGCTCAAACCCGCCCGCCAGCGTGTACTTGAACAGATGTACACCAAAGAAGGCACTGCCGTACCATCCGACTGCATCGCCGGCATTGTTAACGTCAACACAGTTGGCAGGCGTGGCCGGCGTACCGGTCATGTGATACACACCATCCTTGTACACCCAGGCATTTCCGAAGTCGCCACCACCGTCAACCGCAATAAAGCCCGTATCGCTGATCGCCTGCGCTGCATACCGCAGTCGATCCTCACCCGGAGGGTCAGGAAGAAACTCAAGCCCATCCGCCTCACTCCAGATCCAGCCGCGATACGCATACGGATTCCATGGGAACGAGGAAAACCCGACCACCTGCCCTGCGTTGTTGATGTCCGTCGCATACGAGTAGATCGCATCCGGCACCTGCGGCAACACCGTGATCTCATACTCAACCTGCTGGGCTGCTGCGCCCGCTCCCATCATCACAACGGCACAGGAAGCGTACAGGCCGGGACTCGACAGAAAGGACGTCTTTGGTCGGGAGTGCATCTGGTAAGGCTCCATGTTCACAATGGTGGAAGGAGTGAATGAGCCACCAGATGCAAAGGCCGTGCCGAGCGTGTTTACAATGACAAAACCGTGCCAAATCAAGTCCTGAGGCACTGAAATCGAACACGAAGCGAGTATTCGTGTCACTCTCCCACCACGCAATACAGCCAAGTAGGCCATAACTTTCACCAGGCGAAAGCACGCAACGAAGCAGTGCCGCCCACAATATTCTGTAACACGATGATGAGCACCATTGACCATGTAATGTATCCGGCTAGGCTCCGACAAAGCAGGAGACCCACGATGAGTCAGGTACCACCGCATTCCAGGCCCGCGCACGCACACATGAACCCCCAGCCGGGACAAGGGCTGGCGATCGCGGCCCTCGTTATCGGGATCTGCAGCCTGTGTATCCCCCTGCTCAGCGTCGTTGCGATCACGCTGGGAATCATTGCACTGGTCGGCACCACGGGTCCTGTACCGAAGCATGGGGGGCGGGGACTTGCGGTCGGCGGCTTGGTATTAGGAGTAGTCTCGCTGCTGCTCATCCCGGCCCTGATGGTCGGTCTGATGCTCCCGGCACTGGGGCGGGCTCGACAAGCCGCGCGAACAGTCAAGAGCCAGTCGCAGATGCGCATACTCGCCCAGTCGCTCACTATGTATGCCGACACCGGAAACGGGAGTTTGCCGACATACGACAACTGGGATTCTGTACTGGTATGGAACAATTACATATCCCCCGAAATCCTCACGTCGCCCGTTGCCCCGGGCCCGATATCAATCGCAACCTATTTCGATTACGAAGCAGCCGGGCCGCCGGCAGGGCATGTCGTCAACCCACCCTCATACTTCTTTGTGCCGGCTTCCACAATCACAACCGACTCGACCCGTGTGCTCCTCTATGAGCATCCGGATCACTATAACGATTTGGGCCTCATTGCATACCATGACGGGCATGTCAGTCGCCTCCCGCGCAATGAGTTCGACCTCATCATCAGTTCACTGACACTCGAAGATGGTACCCGCTGGGCGCCGCACGAGGAATTCCCCCTCAACGATCAATAGACACTAAAGCGCCACACGCTGGCCGATCGGTCAGCCGATTGTCAGCCCGACAGGATTACCAACCCTCGATCGGCGCCTTGCCGTCACCCGCCCCCTGCCAATTCTCATGGCCGATCTCTTCGCTGTACGTAATCAGCCAGGTCCCATCCTCGGTCAGCCGCCAGCCATCACGCGTCACCCACAGACTGTAAAACACCGGACCCTTCACGTCCGAGTTCACAAGCGAATACTCGATCTTCTCACAGATCACCAGCGTCCACTCATTCTCGCTGTCCGCCTTCTTCTGCACACTCAGCACATCAACGTCAAATCGCGTCATGGCAGCGCGCGGGTTTCGCTGCGACACCGTATCAAGAAACTCCTTGCCGGTAATCCGTCGGTCGGCCAACTGAATATACAAATCGGGTGCCACCATCGATTCAAGTGCCTCGCGATCATACGCAATGCGCGCATCACCCCACTTTCGATACCCGGCCACCGCTGCGTCGCGCACAGCCGCCGGCGTCATCGCTTGCTCTGTCTTCTTCTGTTCCTGTGGTGGGGCCTGCTGCTGCTGCTCCTGCACGATCGGCGTGCGCCACGCCAGTGTGCTCACAAGAATGAGACCGAGCGATGCAACAACACCGATCATACTCCGTGTTTTCATGGCCGTTCCTTTCAGGTGTACCCGCACGAATGCCATGTGCCTGTGACCATCCGTCACATGGATTCCGTGCTGCGTCTGCTGATAGTGCCGGGGAGGAAATCAGTTGCACACGCAAACACAAGGCCGGCCGGCGTAAATAGCCGACCGGCCCTGAATGTGCCGCCGTGAAGGACAACGAAACACCGCACTCGTCTCAGTTGGAGGTCGTGATGCGCTTCGTCTGCGAGTTGAGTTGATTCACATCCAGCACGTATGCGTGGAGTTCACCGTTGTGATACCCAACACCGACGATCTCTCCGTGAATGTTGATATCGTACGCGCTCACGAGATCCCACTCATCGCGCAAATCGGGTGGCAGCATCTCGTTCAGGATCGACAGTGATCCAAACCGCCACAGGGCAGCACTGGAGTGGAACCCATCTTCGGCCAGGACGTATCCCACAATCATCTCGTTGTTATTGATTCCGGTGGCCCGTGCATCTCGACCTTCGATGGTTTCGAGCAGAACCAGCACCCCGTTGTGCCACAGGACAGGGTATTCGACTTGCTGTGCATCATGGACTGATCCAACGACATCACCACGATCATTAATCGCGTCGGCGGCTGCTTCGCTGCCACCGAGCCCGCGGAGGGCCGTCATGAGTCCATCCCGGGTCTTGATCCAGGCCGTGGTGACTGTTTGACTCTCATCCCAGCACACGCCGATGATGGTGCCCTTGTTATTGATGTCCTGGGCGCGTCCGCCGGTGTGCTCGTCCAGCGTTCCCAGATCGACAGCCTGCCCGCCAGCCCACAACAGCGGGGTCGCAAATGCATATTCACGATCATCCCATGCGTATCCGACAATGTTGCCGTCGTTATTGATCGCCCGTGCCTCGGAACGGGGATTGTTGCCATACAGACCAAGTGATTCGATGTGGCAAAAACTCCATACGGTCGCTTCGCCGTCATAGAGGTAATACGACTGTCCGACAATCTGGCCCTTGTTGTTAATGTCGTTCCCGAAACTGTAGCGATACCCGTCCAGAGAACCGAGGTCCAGCATTTGACAGCCACAACTGGCAAAGGTGTGCCAGACACCGTCCTCCAAATCAGCGCCGCCGGTGACATATCCGGAATCGTTGATTGCAAAGGCCCGGCTTGTCGATCCCCCAAGCGTGCCAAGATCAGTCAAAACGGTGTCCCGACCATGTTGTGCCATGAGCGGTGCCGTCAGGGCCAGCGTGCCTGTAATGGCTGCCATAGATAGAGTGCGTGCCATGATCCTGTGCATAATCATGTGGTTTCTCCAAGTACGTGTCACAATAGAAAACAGGGCATCCGGCAGGCGGTACCCCCGCTCTGCGCACCAACCAACACCGCAGCCGCACCGTGCGGCCTGTGCCCATCTGTCTCATGCAACAAGCGCACAACGTGTACACTCGTTGCGAACGACCAACTTAAAGTGAAGGCGATGGATCCGGGCGGGGCCCTGTGCTGTGGATCATCGCTGCTCTCCGCCCAATGGTGGGAGGCTGATCCTACAGCCTAATGCGGGCGGATTGCTCCATCAGGTGAAAATACTGTCCCCACATGTGCCTGTCAAGCACTTTTCCGGCAGACCCACTCAAATCGATGGCAACGCAATCCGAAGCGATCCGTCCCAATGAACGAAGGCCGTGCCGGACTCTTGCTCCTTCCTCCCCCTCCTATCCACCCCCCCCGCGCTCACGGATTCAACTGCGTCACCAGCACCTGGCTCAACTGCCCCGTCTCATCCACCGCCTGGAACCACAGCAGCCGAGTCCTGCTCGCCTTGGGCATGCGTAGCGTCCAGAACACCGTTCCCTCGATCGTCGTCAGTTTCACGGTGCCTGCCTGCTGCGCTTCATGTAACCCGAGCACGATCCCGTAGCCGGGGATGATCGTCTCCCCTTCGCCCACGGTACTGTAGAACAAGGCTGAATTCACGTGCGGCTCGCCGTAGTACGCAACAAACGTCTCATCCTGCCCGCTGTTCAACGGCGGGTCGAGAATCTCCAGTTCCATTCGTTCGAGCAAGGACAACGAGCCGTACAGACTGATCTCGCCGGCCCCGTACAGCGCCTCATCACCCATGTCACGACACCCGGCCTCGAGATACTTAAGAACCATCCAGTTGTCGAAGTTCGGGCGCGCCGATTTGATCATGGCACACAAGCCGGCCACCAACGGGGTCGCCAGACTCGTCCCCCCTGCTGCCCCGTAACTTGAATCGCTTTCCAACGTCGTCGTCAGCACGTCCACGCCCGGCGCAAACACATCAATGAACTTGCCGTAGTTGGAAAAACTGGCCCGGATCCCACCCCGGCTCGTGGCCCCGACGATGATCGCGTGCTCATGATCAACTTCATCATGTCGGGCCCCGTCGTTCCCGGCCGCCCACACGAGCAACCCGCCGTAATCCTCCATGATCACCCGGCCGGCCGTCTCGATCGACCGATCCCAACCAAGACTGAAACTCACGCTCGCGACAAAGTCCCCGTTCTCCACAGCCACAATGGCCCCGTGTGTTAAGTCACTCAGCCACGCCCAGCCGTTGCCCCCCTCCACAGCCTTCACCATCCGGTGCTGCAACTGCCACCCCATCCCGCTCACGCCGACGCCGTTGTTCCCCTCCGCTGCTGCGGCCCCGGTTGTTAGTGTCCCGTGCCCGTTCGCATCAACAATGTCGCCGCCTTCCGACTCCCATATCTTGTGAAAAGCATCGTACCCCTCCACCTGGAAGTTCCGCAGATCCTCATGCGTCGGCCGAATGCCCGTATCAACAACCGCCACCGTCACCGGCGACAGCATCGCATTGTGAATATCCCATGCCCTGCACGAGTCCATCATGGTGTGATGCCACTGCGAGCCGAGCAGCGGATCGTCCGAACACTCCAGCGCAAACACACGCCAGTCCGGCTGAACATACTCAAAGATCCCCTGTGCCATCAACCGTGCTGCTGTCTCATTCTCCGTGGACCCCGTCGGCACAGCGAAGATGTACTCATCTGTCCGCCAGCGGTAGGCAATCAAATCATCATTGGACAAAAGCGCCTCAGCCCCGGCTCGGGCGGCCGGCGTCTGGATGGGCCGTGCAATCATCCGACCGGAAAATTCAGCCACCCCAGGCGTTTCGACAAACAAATCCGATTCGCTGCCCGCAGTGGCCCCAGCCGTCAACCCGAACACAACCAGCAAAGACACGATTATTATCGGCACCCGGAAACATAACATCACGACAACCCTTTATACAAACATACAGAATGCCCGGCCGCCTGGCCGCAACACCCGCACAGCATACTGGCGGGACGGCTTCGGCACAACCCGAACACTCAGGAACCGCGACAGGAATTTCAAGTCGACGACTGCACCAGCGCCGGCGCGGAAATCAGTATATCAGCAATCGCAGAGTCCCCCCACCTTCCCCGGTCCCTCAGTTGCGTGGCTCGATCGCCACCGAGCCCGCCTCCTCGAGTGATCGCAGATACGACAGAACCGCATCGAGTGTGATCGTCCCGTATTCGAGTGCATACTCGCTGTTCACCGCGTTTCGAATCTCCAGCACGGAACGCCGACCATCGATGAAGTTTCGCACCTCCATCGAGGCAAAACCCGGCAACCCCCGTGCCCAACTCCGCTCATACTCCCCATCCCACCGCGGCACGAGATTACCCGCTTCAATCTCATCCTCTGTGGGATCAGGAATCGTGGCCTCGACGCCTCGCACTGCAGCCAGCGATTGATAGAACTCCTCCAGGCTGGCTTGCGCCGTTGGTTCTTCATCCAACACGCGCTGGGCCAGTGCTTCAATCCCCTTCGCCGCCCGATCAGGATTCTCACAGGTCGATCCGCGCGTCAGTTCGTTGACGGACAACACATTCCGGTGCTCGCGCAAATGCCACTGATGCAATGCCGCTGCCGATTCCTTATATTGGATCGCCAGATCGCCGGCCGGGGCAGCCGCCATTTGCAGTGTCCACCGGCGCAGGTCGTCGGCAATCCGTGCCTTGCCCCTTGTATATGCTTGGGCAGCCACCTGCATCGGGTCCGTCTCCGGGGCTCCTGCAACCACCAGGCCGGCTGCCGCAGCAATGAACGCAGTGCGCTTCATCTGTGTCGCATCCATCAACCCGGGCCGATCATGACTCGAATGATACACCGGGTCCGGCCAGTGATTGAACAACACAGCCGGCACGCCTCGATCGTTGTACACCTGGTGATCGCTCGACCCGTAGAACGGCTCGATCTCATATCGCCACATGTCACGCGTGCCGTAGGGATCAATGATCGGGAATGTGAATCGGTATCCGCCGCCTCGTTCGTGGACCCGCTCCATGTTCGTCAGGCCGACGAGCTCAAAGAACTCCTGACAGACATCGCCGAGAAAATGAATCCGTGCATCAGGCATGCGATACAGCCGCGTCGCATTGTTCGCCAGTGTCACGTTCTGGCCGGCCATGTCAATGTTAATATCCGCCGTCGCCTTGGCGAACTCCTCAGTGTGCGAATCGAGATACGCATACGTCCCGCTGAACTCATCAACCCAGAGGAATCGGATGTTTCGAGCCGGGCGGCTGACGTACCCGCGTTCGATCGCTTCAAGAATCGTGCGGCCTGCCTCTAGAATAATGACTGCCCCGGAGCCGTCGTCGGCAGCCCCCTGCTTCGTCGCCCCTTCAAAGACATGGGCTGAGTAATACACCCACTCGTCCGTCGAGCCGTCGCCGGGGATCACAGCAGTAATCACCTCATTATCCACCTCGCGCATCTCGGCTTCGACGATCGCCTTGAGCGTGACCGTCCCGCGCAACTGACGCAGGTCCTGCACCATCGGGCCCGAGAGATTAAACGCAAAGCCGGCCTCGTCATCTCCCGGCCGAATCCCGCTCCACACAATCGCATCCGGCGCAACATACGGCCGCGGCGAGTTCATATTAACCACACCAAGCGCACCGTGGGACCGAGCCTGCCGATACGCCCGTCCCGTACTCGAATCCGTCAGGATGATCTTCCCCGTTACATCGAGCCCTTCATAGGCCGCCTCGTCGCCCGCATTCTCAATCCACACCATCTCCCCTTCATAGGTCCCCGATACACTGCCGGAGGCCAGCGCCGTCGGAATGTCCCGGAAGTCAACAACCTTGCGCAGCACCGGCGACGTGACCCACAACTCACCTCGAATACCGTCCCACATCGGCCTGCGCGGGTACCGCAGAATCTCCACGTCACTGAAGCCATACTCCGTCGCCCACCGCGCAAATAACTCACTCTCCAGATATGTGCCGGCAAACTCCTCGGCGTTCCGATCACGGTTGTAGCCGGTGAAGTCAATGAGATGCTGCATCGGCTGCGAACCGGAAACCGTGTTTGCCAGACCTTCTACCACCGGCTGTGGCAGCAGCGTGTCCGGCTGAGCCCGGGCAACAACCGTGCACCACAGCATGGCCGCCGGTACAGCAGCAACAACACCGATGAACCGAAGCCCCAGGCGGAAGCGAGTCGTGAACATATGAATTGTCCTTCTGATCGAGAGTATGAGCGCCGACGTGAGATCAAGAGCCAACGGATCACTCTTGTACCCGCTCATGCGCTCCCGGTGTCACCCATTCGCTGAATCCGAGTGACTGACAACAGGATCACTGCCCGGCGTCGTCGCCCGCACCTGCGCCGGACGGCTCCGACGGGCCACCGCCGAGCACTTCAACAACGATGGCGTACAACGCCGGCAGAACCAACAGCGTCAACACGGTGGCCAGCAACAATCCGAAAATGATCACCACAGCCAGCGGCCGCCAAAACGCCCCTCCCGTGAGTGCCAACGGGATCAACCCACCCACCGTCGTCAGCGTCGTCAAACAGATCGGGAGAAACCGCATCATGCCGGCATTCACCAGACACTCGTGAAACGTCTCGCGACTGAGACCGGCACACGATTGATCGCCTGGCCTGATGATGCCCCACCGTTACCGCCATTGCTGCGCACCCGCTCCTCGATCAACGTCTCGGCAAACTCAATCAGCACGATCCCATCATTAAGAACGACGCCGGACAGTGACACGAGCCCGAGCATGGCCATAAACCCGAGCGCATCGCCGGTGATGAACAATCCGAGAATCGCCCCCGTGGCTGCCAGCGGGATGGTGACCAGAATCATGGCCGGCTTGCTGAAGTTATTATATTTCACAACCAGGCACATCACGATCAGAAGCAACGCAATGCCGAAGGCGCGCATCATGTTGCCCTGCGCTCTCGTCGTTTCCTCCTGCTCGCCACCGATCTCAAGATAATACCCGGCCGGAAGTTCCGCGCGAATTTGATCAAGTTCATCGGCAATCGCTGCAACCGCCGAGTTGGCCAGCACGCCGGACAACGGCCGAGCGCGAACCTCGACATTCCGTGCCCGGTTGTACCGCTCGAGCCTGGCCGTCACCCACTCAGCACTGATCGTCGCAACCGAATCAAGCGGCACCTTGCCGGAGGCCCCATCGACAACGCGCGCGGGACGACCCGACAGCCAGATATCTGTGACGCTGCGGCCACCCGCAATCGGTCTGCCAACTGTGCCGTGCGCAGTTCGTCGGTCGTGTTAACAAGCAGCATCGCATAGTTCGGGGCCGGCTGTTCAGTCTCCAGGCTCATATAGAATCGAGGCCCGCCCTCGCCCACATAGGTCAGCACATCACGGACCAGCAACCCGCCATCTGCCTCATCCCGACCGAGTGAAACAAGAAGCGACTCAACCTGCTTCGACGTCTGCTCAGTCTGGCGAATCGTGGAGCCTTCCGGCAGATAGATATCAACGACAAACTGATCGCGCTCGGTATTCGGGAAGAACTCCGTTCCAACTTGCCCGCTTACGACCAGCGACGCAGCCGAGACAAAGGCGATCAGCGCGAGCCCCACGGTGATGAACTTGTTTCGCACGGCCCGCAAACAGATCGATCGATACATGGATTCAAAGCCGCCGCGCTTGTCCCGGATCTTGCGCGGCAAAAGAAATCGACAGGCATCAACGGCCCAGACAAAGGGCGAACGACCGTGGGCCGGGCGCATCAACAAATAGGCCATGAGGCACGTCACCGTCATGGCCAGTACCCAACTGACAGCCAATGTCGTCGAGACAACCACCGGCAGACTGTACAAAAACTCGCCCGACGATCCCGGGATCGTAAGCATGGGCAAAAACGCAAAGATCGTGGTCAATGTCGCAATGAGTACCGGGAAGGAAATCTGGGCCGTCCCCTCGATCGCTGCCTGCCGCCGGTCTTTTCCCCCCTCAAGCAGGCGGTGTACATTGTCACACACCTCGATCGCACAATCCACGAGCATCCCGAGCGAGATAATAAACGCTGCGATCGAAATCTGCTCGACGTGCACACCGAAACACCGCACCACCCCGAATGACACAATGATCACGATCGGGATGGATGCCGCCATGACGATGGCAACTCGCAACCCGATAAGCGCAAAGGCCACAAGAATCACAATGGCGATCGCTTGATACAGATTCGTCAAAAAGCCCGACACTTCATCCTGCACGTCACTCGGCTGATCGGTGACGACCGTCACTTCGATATCGGCCGGGAGTGAGGTCTGCTTCAGCCGAGCCAGCAGCGACCGAACGTCTGTGCCAAGCGCTGTAACAATGTGACCGGACTTCATCGTCAGCGATATCGAAAGACAATTAACAGACGCCCCGGGTGATCCCACGGCACCGACGGAGTGCTCATCGGCGTCCTGAGCCGGCCGATAGCGCGTCATCACCCTCGGCGGGTCACGATAGTCCCGGCGAACGCTGATCCCGATGTCACGCAAGTACACCGGAACGTTGCCGCCATGGCGACCGACAACCAGGCGCTCAATCTCCCTGACGGTATTGAACTCACCCGACGGGTTGACACCGAAGAGACCGTGCTCAGTCTCAACCACACCACCCGGTGCCACCGTGTTCCGCTGCTCCAGGAGTGACTGCAACTCGCTGATGGTCAGATCAATCCTGCTCCAGTGCCCGGCATCACACTCAAGATAGATCGCCTCATCCTGCACCCCATGTAACTCAGCCGTGGCAACAGCCGGGAGCCGCTTGATTTCATCCTTGATCTGG
This sequence comes from Planctomycetota bacterium, assembly GCA_013112555.1. GTDB lineage: Bacteria > Planctomycetota > Phycisphaerae > Phycisphaerales > UBA5793 > PNC21. The sequence continues at coordinate 777,881 of JABFGK010000002.1, forward strand.
TCGCTGATCACTTCGAGCTCGCGCCACGTATAAGGATGCTGCTCGTCATCCATGCGGGCCGGGTCGAACCGCTGATAGACCACGAGCACCATCGCAGCCGTATCACCAAAATCCGTATTAACAACCGGAGTCTGTGCCCCCAGACGAGTCAACGACGGTGTCAGCGCATCGACCTTCGCGCGAATCGTATCCCATACGTTGTCGATCTCAGCCGACCCGTTTTCATCTTCGAGATCAACGAACACGACGGACTGCCCGGCCGTTGTCGTCGAGCGCAATCGCTTGACTTCATCGACGGTATCGACGGCCTTCTCGATCTCGCCGGTGACAAGGTCCTCGATCTTCTCGGCCGTCTGCCCCTGCCAGCGTGTCACGATCGTACAGGTCCGAATCGTGAACTCAGGGTTCTCGCTGCGCGGGGATGTCACATAGGCAATCACGCCCCACAGCAGGCCGACCGCCAGAGCACACTGCACGATCGCTCGGTTTTTGAGGGTAAATTCCGGGAGACTCACGGGCTGACCTCAAGGATCGACAATATGGAAACAGCCCCACCCTCTGCGACATACTGCACCACGGACAAGATGACTTCGAGCCCCTCGCGCAGCCCTTCGCCATCAACGCGAACCAACTCCCCGACCTGGTCGGCCGGCGCACCCGTATCACTGCACCCTCCGAGAAGAGCACACACACACAGCCAGGCGAGAGGACGACTGACACGATCAACCAAGACGGGACACTGCTTTCGACAAATGGGCATGGCGTGGCGGGAGCGGCTGACCATGCAGCCCCATCCACCCGGGCCGCTTCGCACCCAACACCCCGCAACCTGCAAACAACCGGCCGGTATCGCCGAAATCGGGCGACGGCTCATGATTATACCGGAACGGCCGACATATACTACGGCAGTGATAACCGGAGCCCGGCAGCGCCAATCGAGCCGATTCGCTCACGCTTCACACACCACAAGGAGTATGGCATGAAACGTCACGGCACGTGGATCCCCACGCTGATCGTCTGCAGCGCGATCGCTTTCGTCATCGGCCCCACCACCGGCTCTGCTTTCGCCCAGGAAAAGGAAACCAACCCGCAGGAGCCGGCCAAGAAACCCGTCTACGACGAGGCTGCCGACGCGCATGTCGATATTGCCAACGCACTGAAAAAGGCAAAGAAGGAGAACCGCCGAGTCCTCATTCAATGGGGCGCCAACTGGTGCGGGTGGTGCACACTCCTCGACGGAGCCTTCAAGAGTGATCGTAACATCAGCCGCAAACTGATGTACGAATATGACCTCGTCCATGTTGACATCGGAAAGTGGGACAAGCACCTCGATCTGGTCGAGAAATACGGCGCAGACATTAAGAACACAGGGGTCCCCTATCTGACGATTCTCGACGGCGACGGGAAGGTCATTGCCAATCAGGATACCGGCTCACTCGAATTGAAGGGCGATGGCGAGTCCGGCCACGATCTCGAGAAGGTTCTGAACTTCCTGACCGAACACCAGGCCGCATATCGCAAAGCCTCCGACATCTTCGAGGAAGGATTGGCCCGTGCCAAGAAGGACCACAAGCGAGTCTTTCTCCATTTCGGCGCTCCCTGGTGCGGCTGGTGTCACCGCCTCGAAAACTGGATGGCCCAGCCGGAGATCGCCAAGATCCTGGCCAAAGAGTTCGTCGATATTAAGATCGATGAGGACCGCACGATCGGCGGCAGGGATCTCGAAGCGAAACTCCGTGAAGGAGAGAGTGCCGGCATCCCCTGGTTTGCCATCCTCAATGCAGAAGGTGAAACCCTTGTCACGAGCGACGGCCCGAAGGGAAACGTCGGGTTCCCGGTAGCAGATCACGAAGTCGGCTACTTCATGGAAATGTTGCAAAAGCACACCGAGAATCTCACGGACGACGATATCGCAACACTCGAAACATCCCTGAAGGCCATCGGCAAAAAGTTGCAGGAAGGATCGCACTGATCGCTCGCGAATCGAGCATCGGATATGTGAGATGATCAGGACATGGCATGACACGCCGACGTGCAGGCCATTGAAGCAGAGACCATCGACAGGAGCGTTCCCATGACGAATCGACTCACTCCCGGGTGTATTTCATGCTGCGTTGTCCTTGCGTCGCTCCCGCTCATGTCTGCAACCGCACCCTGTTCATCAACTGATGACACGACGGTGTACCGTGCCACTGTCACCCTCAAGAGCGGCGTCACACTCAACAATGTTCGCATGAACTTCGACCCCCAATTCCCTGACACATCGCAGGACGATATGTTTGCAGTACGACTCGCCGGGGGGAGCAGCCTTTTCCTGCGCCCGACACAGTTGACATCGCTCACCAGCAGCCAGGAACACCGGATCGAGACCCGCGACGGGAGTGTCGTAAACTTCGAGACATTCGAATACCAGGCCGGCTCCGGCTGGGGGACCAAGACGGCCGAGGGCCGCGTGTATGTCCTGAGTGCTTCACTGAGCTCTCGGTCACTGATCGGCCTCGAGGACATTGTCGATATCACATTTGAGCAGCTCCCGATCAAGGACTGCCCGGAGTGTGACGGCTCGTACTGGCACCCGAGTTGGAAGTATTGCCCGATCGACGGAAAGCCACTGGTCAAACAGGAGCAGGCCGAGAACTAAGGCCGCTGCCTTCGAGGAAACGCGCCCTGAGTCGACATGGAAACAGGGCCGTCTTATCACATTCCCGAACGCGACGTCTGCCGAGCATGGTATACTGTCGTTCCTATGACCACGCCCGCCAACCATCCAACGCTCCAGTGCCCCCGCTGTGGGTATGATGTGCGCGGCATCACACTCACCTGGCAGGAGTCCTGCCCCCTGGAGGGCACCTGTTCGGAATGCGGGCTCACGCTCTACTGGCCGGACATCTTTCAAGAGGAGTCGCTCGGCCCTCGGTGGTTTATCGAGTCTGCCCTGTCCCTGCCAAAAACACTCCGCCGGAGTGTCAAGACATTCGCATACTCATTTATGCCCTGGCGTTTCTGGTCGGACGTGCGCATGGAACACCGCGTCCGCACCCGCGCACTCATTGTGTATCTGTTGCTTCTGCTCGGCTGCATGTACGTCATCTACGCATCGTATGGGGCCGCAGAAATGTGGCGACGAGTCGAATATCGCGGCGGTACCCGCATCGAGCAACTCACGATGGCCGGCCTCACTGCGGTGGCACCCTGGTGGAATGGGAGGACGGCGTGGACCTGGGGCGGCAGGCCACTTACACCGAGGCATCTACACAGCCAGAACCTGGAGGCGCTCGGCGAGTGGGTCGAGGACGGCTGTGCTGAACTATTGATCTGCAACGAGCCGGCCCCGCGCTACCTGCTTATCTCATTTCTGTCAATGATGGCATTCCCGCTCTGCCCGCTCTGCTCCGTCACGCTGGCCGTCACCTTCAAACGTGCCAAAGTTAAGTTAAGCCATCTCGTGCGCATCACGGCGTACAGTTGTCTGATCCTGCCGGTGGGCATCGTGCCTGTTTGTGAGATGCTTCGCCTCGCGACGCCCTGGTCGTGGTACGGCGGTGAGGCTTCGCTGGTTGCCGAGGCAGCCTGTGCCTTCATGCCAGTATGGCTCGTCTGCTGGTGGGCGCTGGCCATGGGGCGCTACTTGAAAATCCGCCATGCCTGGGCCTCCGGGCTGGCGATCGTCCTCCTTGCCTACCTCGTCGCGGCCGGTGTGACAGCGTTGCTTCTGGCCGATCTTGGGATCGTGAGCTTTGCGTGATCAGGCTGAGGCCCTTTGACTCAATCGACGCACCCCCTTCCGATTTGTTGTCGCTTTCAGGCTGCCCTGCGGCAGGATCGCCGTCCCGACCACGCTATCATCCGCCCCATGTTACACGCTGCCGACCCGAATCTTCGAAACGTTGCCATCATCGCGCATGTGGACCACGGCAAGACAACCCTGGTCGATGCCATGCTCGAGTGCTGTGGCTCACTCTCGCTCAAGGAGGAGCATACCGACTGCATTCTCGATTCCGACCCGATCGAGAAAGAGCGCGGCATCACCATCTTCTCCAAGAACTGTGCGATCACGTATCGACCCACCGACGGAGACCATGTCGGCACAACCCACCGGATCAACCTGATCGACACACCCGGCCATGCCGACTTCGGCGGCGAGGTCGAGCGCGTCCTCAAAATGGCCGACGGCGTCCTGCTGCTGGTCGATGCGTTTGAAGGCCCGATGCCGCAGACGCGCTTCGTCCTCAGCAAAGCCCTCGAACTGGATCATCCGCTCATCGTCGTGATCAACAAGTGTGATCGCCCCAACGCGCGCACCGATGAAGTGGTCAACGAGGTGTTCGACCTGCTCGTATCATTGGATGCCGGCGACGCTCACCTTGACTTCCCGATCATCTACGCCTCGGGGCGCGACGGCTGGGCTTCGGTGGATGCCGAGACGGTCGGCGACTCAATGGTCCCGCTGCTCGATACCATCATTGAGAAACTGCCGGCCCCGCTCGGCTATGCCGATGCGCCGCTGCAGATGTTAATAACAACGGCCGACTATTCATCATACGTCGGGCGGATCGCCATCGGGCGCGTCTTTGCCGGTGCCATTTCCTCGGGCCAGGCCGTCACCCTCTGCCATGCTGACGGCACCCAGCGCCGAGCCCGCGCTCAAAAGGTATTTCGATTCCAGGACCTCGGGCGCGTGCCGGCCGACATTATCTCCGTCGGTGATCTGTGTGCCGTCGAGGGAATCGGCGACTTTGAAATCGGCGACACCATTGCCTGCCCCGATGAGCCGTTCCCGATCGCCCGCGTGGCCGTCGATGAACCGACGCTCCACATGCTCTTCAGAATCAATGATTCCCCCTTTGCCGGCAAAGAGGGGAAGTATGTAACCTCTCGGCAACTGTCGGACCGGCTTGATCGTGAGTTGAAATCGAATCTGGCGCTGCGCGTCGAACCCGGCGATACCACCGAGGAATTCCGGGTATCCGGGCGCGGCATGCTGCACCTGGGTATTCTCCTGGAAAACATGAGACGGGAAGGATACGAACTGTCCGTCGGCCGCCCCCAGGTCATCGAAAAGACAATCGACGGGCTGCGCTGCGAGCCGATCGAACTGCTCACCATCGATGTCGGTGCCGACCATATGGGAGCCGTGCTCGAACTCATCGGCAGCCGCGGTGCCGAGGTGCAATCACTCGATCAGCGAGGCGACCAGATGCACATCGAGTGCGAGATCCCGGCAATCAGCCTCATCGGCCTTCGCAGCATCATGCTTACTGCCACCGCAGGCAATGCCGTGATGTATCATGCCTTCCAGCGCTATGCGCCCGTCCGCACGAAGCAGATCAGCCGACAGAGCGGTGTCATGATTGCCACAGAACAGGGCCAGACAAAGGCGTATGCACTGCAGAATCTCGCGGATCGCGGCGTCATGTTCGTCAAAGCGCAGGACCCCGTGTACCCCGGCCAGATCGTCGGTGAACACAATCGCGCCAACGATCTCCCGGTGAACGTGGTCAAGGGCAAGGCGTTTTCCAATGTAAGAGAGTCGACAAAGGAAGCGACCGTCACGCTCAAGGCGCCGCGATTGTTCACGCTCGAAGCCGCACTCGAGTACATCGAATCTGATGAGTTTGTGGAAATCACGCCGCACTCAATCCGCCTGCGCAAAGAGTATCTCAGCGAAGCGCAACGCAAGAAGATTCAGCGCAGCAGGAAGTCGGATAGTCAGTAACCGACAGCGGCCAACAACCGCCTGAGTTTTAGAGACGTTGTGCAGCCGGGTCCTCGTAGTGAGGGCGAAACACGAACGGCCGTGCAAGCAAGCCCGGCACGCCGATGGTAATGACCGACGGCAACCGGTACCCATTCTGAGGATTTGTATCATACTCGATGTTAATGACGTGCGGCTGCCCGTAACGGATGTCGTCTGTGAGCAGACGGGTCACGATGTCTCCCTCTGGAGTCGCGTGCCATTCGAAATGAGTGACCTCTTCGACACCGAAGCGGCGTCGGCGCACCTGTTCAATACGGGCGTCCTTCGAGACAACGACCCGCACAATTTCATCTGCCTCATTGTCTCCCAGCGCGACGAGACGAAGTACCGATGACTGCCGGTCGACTGCCTGCCGTTTGCTTCGGACCTCCAACGTGACGGCATATTCACCTGATATCAGGAACCCGAGCGGGTCATTGACGACAAAGTCAGCAATGCAACCGAACGCCTGTTCCACGTCAACCCGATGTGATTCGAGTCGTGCCGGGAGTTCGCTCACGCTGCATTGCACCGTGTTTCCCTGGGTCAATATAAGACGGCATTCCGCGTTCTCAAGCACGTCGGAGCCGGGATTCGCCACGGTGAAATCAAGCCCGACAAGCCCGTAGTCCCATGGGTCATACCGGCGTGCCTCGATCGCTGTCAGGATTTCGCGGGCCGCATCGGTCACCGTGACAAATGCGTATGGCGTTCGTGCGGGAGCCGTCGCGCGAAGCGGGGACGATTGGATGTGATGACGACGGGTCGCAGACTCGGCCGACACTGTCGGGTCAGGTGAGTTCGTCGTTGTGACATCAAAGACGACTCGGTCCAGAACGTCGCCGCTGCCTGTTTCCAGATCCGTGTGTACCAGCGGCACATAGGCACGGAGCCTCGTCGGGCCGTTCGGGTCTGTCTCGATGCTGAACCCACGGTTCGCCCATTCCGGCCCGTCGACCACGGTCATATTAACATCACCATCGAAGTGGGCCGGCAGTTCGACATCGACCCAGGCCCCGGGCGCGACGGCCATCGGGGACCGGATCGGGCCCAGACCGTTGCGATCAAGATAGAAATGAGGCACGATGCCATACGACAACCCCGGGGCCGTCGGGAGCATCGCTTCGCGCGGCGTCCCCGGGCCGGCATTCGGGAGTATCAGGAGCGGGTCTACGCGCTCAGGAGCATGGCGCGTAATCGTCAAGCGGTGACGATCCGGCTGTGCTGTTTCATCAAGTCGCACGTCGAGCAGCGGTTGATTCGGCACCTCGGGGCGCCGGGCTGTCAATGCCGGGTCACCGAACAGATTGAGATTGTAAAACTGCAACCAGGTGCGCTCGTAGACGGCCGGGTCGAATATCCACGTTCCGAATTCCGGATCCATGTGGCCGTGCTCCAGCAGATGGGCCAGCAGATTGCGCCCATCGCGATATGCCTGGCCGATCGTGGCCCCGTCTGCGATCAGGCGATTGTACATCTGCTGCACCGCTGCTTCGGTCCCGAGGCTGGCCGGCCGCGTGTTGCCGACATAGGCCACGGCCCCGAGATCAAAGAACCGGCCCGGCATCGTGTTGCCTAGCGGGATATCACGATCGATGCCGGCCGATGAACAGCCCGTGTCCACAACGATCGGCGACCCGTATAACTCGGGCAGGTCGGCCGATGTAATATGAGCACCGGGCTTGATCCCCCATGTCGTTTCGTTGGAATGGTTCATGTGGCCGATCCAACCGGCGTGCTGCATGGCCGTCAGCACATCGGCGCGCTCGACGGTATCACGAACAAACGTATCACACTCGACACCGATTGCCCGAAGTCCCCCGTCAATGCTGCGTGCCAGACTCTCGGATTCCGGCCAGACCCATAGCAGAGAGGTTCGACTTTCAGCCCCGGCAAAGCCGGGAGCCAGTATCGCTGCCCGGGCCACCCACTCCCCTTCGAAACGCGGGTACGCCAGTGAGGTGGCGAGGATGGCTGAACCGCGCTCGAGGTCGGGAACAAGCACGCGACCCACGGCGAGTTCGAGCGATGGATCGTCGTCCAGGTCGGCATACGGTGCATCGCTTGCCAGTTCCTGTTTGATGTCCAGCGTTTTGTAGTACGCTTCGGATTCGAGAATCGCAAACGGGATCCGATCGGGCGCCCCCACGATGGCCAGGTGTTCAGCGCGGCCGAGGTGATCAACGAACGATCGAATTGATCGGCGAATGCCTGCCGGGTCGGGCTGCACGAGCAATGCTTCTCCCTGGCCGGGCTGGCCGAAGGCCGTTTGGTACCGCACGGTAAAAGCAGCCGGGCGTTCAAGCATCTGAATCGTCTCACCGACATGCACCTGCTCGGTCTCACGATCAAAACGCCCGTCCCCGTTCAGATCGATGCGCGGCCGGCTGTAGCGATCAGACTCGGCACCCGAGATACGAATGCGCCCGGTGGCAGCCGCCGCCACGGTGACCTCGCGGCCGTCGGCCACGATCGTCCCGGTGACCCAGCAGCTGGGTTGATTCATCAACAAAGCCGTCCGGGCGGTCCGAGGTTTCATACAGCGCGCTGCGATGAATCCGGACCGGCTCGGAGATCGGCAGCACCACGCCGTCATGCACACCGGCAAGCGCAGCGGCAAAGACGGCTGCGCGATCGCCCGATCCCTCGGCCACATTGCACAGCGCGATGTAAGAACCGCCATCGGTGCGATCGGCAACGTCCCGCGAGTCGGCACAGTATTCGACGTCAAGGCCCGGCGGCATCTCCACGGCACCGACGACGATGTAGTGATCCGCCTGCAGGCTGTCGAGGCGTGCGTTCAAGGTGGCATCGTCAATGAGCAACGGTGCCTTGAGTCGCAGGGCTAGCGCCGCTGCCGGGATCGCATCGGCCAGAGTCCGTGCCGAAACGATGGCGATGCGGTCTGCGCCCAGTGGCATGTTGCCGGGGACGACTTCGGCCTGAGGCAACTCCGGATGCGCAGCCCCGATGAGCCGGATCTCGGACGGGCGATACTTCTTAAGAAACGTGCGAGCGGTCGAGGTAAGCCGATCCCCGACGACCAACACGACGGGCAGGCCGTTGTTGGCAGCGGAGGCGCCGGGCAATGATTCAAGATAGCGGTAGGGAGCATCCGGGCCGGTGTCATGCACGACCGTCAGAATGTTGCCGGCAATCGGATTCGGATTCTCGAAGACTGCGGGTGCCGGCTGGGTGAAAACGATCTGTACCCACTCGACGCCGGCGAGCGTTTGTGTCACCAGATCGGTCAGCCGCACTTCATCATCAACGGCAACGGCCAGCGCAATGCGATAGACCATGTTGTTATGAACGACATAGGTGGCGTCAACGAGCCGGTCGCCGTCCTGCTCGGTCTCAGATCGGAAGCGGACACCGAGTCCTGAGGTGCCGGTGACGGTGCGTTCCAGACGTGCCTGTTCCTCGACCGTGCCTCGGCCGCGCCAGAACTTCAGTTCGGCATCACAGAGTTGAGCCGGGGAGCCGGTTTCGGGTGCAAGGCCCCAGATCTGCAGCGAGACTCGAGTGCCGGCCCGGCTCTCGGAATCGAGGACCACCCAGCGACTGCCGCCTTGTGTGCCTTGGGTGCGCTTCCAGTCGTCTCCTGGAATCTGCAGCACGATCCCCTGTTCCTCGACCCGGTACGACGACACCTGGCCGACTTCGTTGCCGTTGTCCTGTGGCCGACCGGCAAGGGCATGCGATGCGTCGACCATGCTCAGACAGATGCAAACAGCAGCCAGCGTGGGTACGACTTTCCAATTCATGGGGCAATCCTCGGCGTCATGTCGGCAGCGGGAATGAGACGACAGCGATACACCGTACCAGCGGTGATCGGGCAGGTTGCTTGGGATCGACTCTCTGGAGTAGCAAGGCACGCTGGCCCGGTGAGTGGGCGCGCGTCAGTGATCCTGCTCGTGTCCGGTGGTCTGAGTGTTCTTGCCGGCACCGAGGTGGAGCGATGAGACATCCATCTTCGCGAGGCGCAGTTTTCGTTCGCCGCGCGGGATGCCGCGTGAGGTTGAAAAGAGAAGGGTCTGGCCATCGGGTGAAATGACGGGGTAGCCATCAAAAGCGTTATTGTGGGTCAGTTGCTTCTTCTCTTTGGTCTCGATGTTCATCAGATAAATTTCGAAGTTATGCGGCGGCATCATGCGGACGTAGACGAAGTGATTGCCGTCGGGAGCCGGGTAGGGCGCCCAGTTCGTGCCGGGGTCGGTCGTGATCTGCGTCAGGTCGGCGCCGTCTGCCTTGATGGTGAAGATGGTCATCGGCTTGGGTGATTGATCGGAGTCTGCGTGTCTCCAGGCACGGTAGATGATCGTGTCGCCGTCGGGCATGAAAAACGCACCGCCCTCATGCCAATCATCGGTGAACGTCAGTTGGGCTTCGTCGGACCCGTCGGCCCGCATTTTCCAGAGGTCGATGCCGTCGTCAGTTTGACGCGAAAAGAGGATCCAGTTGCCATCGGGCGAGACGGAACATTCCGCATCATAACATTCGTTGTGAGTGAGTCGTTTGACGTTCTTGCCTTTGAGGTCGGAGATGAAGAGTTCCGCCCCTTTGGGATAGTCGCTCGGCTCGGAATAATCCCCTTTGGGTAAGTCGAGGCAGTCGCGAGTCGAGGTCCAGATGATGCGTTGACCGTCGGGGAAGTAATAGGTACAGGCGTCCATGCCTTTGCCATTGATTTTGCGGACTTCAGAGCCGTCGAGTTTCATGGTGTAGACGTAATAGGTTTCATCATCACCGACCTGGGCATTGCAGATCAGGTGCGTGCCGTCTGGCGAGAAGTAGGCCTCGGCTGCCGACCCGGGATGGGGGATCAGCGTGACGGGCAACTCGGTCGGTTGCTCATCCTTCGCCGGGGGGGCAGCAGCGGGCGCTGACTGGGGAAGCGCAAGTGCCGGCGCTGCCAGCGCAGCGATTGACGCAACAGAGATCATGGACGTAATGCTACAGCGACGTGTCATATTGACTCTCTCCCGGAGGTTCCAAGATACGGACTGACTTGCACACGAGGTGAAGGGGCATGGATGGTAGGCGACATCCGTCGTGTAAGCGATATTGGAGTCTGGAATGACTCTTGATATCAAGAGCGGCAGGGGCAAAGGCGGCTCGTGTGTGTGTACTGCCTGGGCCCTTTGAGGTTGTCGTCTGCTATACAGATTCGGGGTCCGACTCCTCCAGCATCAATGCCATGAGCGCGTATGCCTTAATGTTATGACGTGCATCACTCATATTAATAACGGCCTTGAAGTCGGCGATGGCTTTGTCTGATTGCGGCGGCTCCAGCCGGCTGAACGCCAGGCCACGGCTGACGAGTACAAGGCACCGAAGATCGTGTGGCGCCCCCGGAGGGCCGTCCGGGATCGTCAGAGACCCCACGGATTGGAATCCGTGGGCTTGTTGTTTCGAGACTCGCGCTCGGCTGGTGCCTCGCGGCATGTCAATCACGGCAGAGACCCCACGGATTGGAATCCGTGGGCTTGTTGTTTCGAGACTCGCGCTCGGCTGGTGCCTCGCGGCTAACTGGGGGTCGGGATGATGTATCACAGGTAGCGCCCGTATTGAATGCGGGTCTCGGTGCGGTCGAGATTGATGATGAGGTAGCGCAGCGCATCGCAGGCGTGATCGGCGCCGTCTTTAACTGGTGTATCGGAATCGGGATCGTCCGGTTTGTAGTGATAGGTGCACAGTGATTCGATGAGCGTTTTGCAGCGCGGGTCAATGGCCAGCCTGATGGAGCCGTCGGCGGTGCGCAGTCGCGATTGGACGGCTTCGATGCCGGCCCGGAGGTCGAGTCGACGAGCGCGGAGCGTGAAACCGGCCTTCTTGAGCAGGGCAGCGGTACTCGTTCCAAGGTGCTCGTGACGTTGATAGCCGGCTGGATCGATGCCGATCCAGTCGCAGGTCGGCCAGTGTGATCGGTTAATATGGTTGATGTGGTCGTGGATCGTCATTTCTCGGGCACAATGTTCGTCCACGATATGTAACATGCCATCGGGTCGGACACAGGCCCAGAGGAACACGGTCGGGCTCCGGTAGCCGAAGTCCATGCCGCCGACCCAGGTGACGGTTGAGGATGTGTGCGTGTGGTTCACACTGGCGAACGGGACAATGTGGACATCGTGGTCAAACTCGGGAAAGACGCAATCGGATCGGCTCGGCTTGCGGCAGAGCATTTCTGCCTCCCAGGCCGGCGGCGAGGATCGCATACATTGTTGGATAGCATCTTCGACTCTGAAGAACCCTCCGGCGCGATGCCGGGCTCGACCTTTGCAATCGGGCTCGATGGTGCAGCCGGCGCAGGGGCGTGGGGTGCCGGTGTGGGGATCACGTTCGGCACAATGTTCGAGGACATCGAGGACGCACCAGCGGAAGATATGGCGACGTGGTGTTGCATCGGGTGTGTGTCTGGCTTCTTCGACTTCAGTGATGAGTTGATGCATGAGCCCGAAGGGTCGGTGCATCGTGCTGAGTGCTTCGATACAGCCGTGAACATAGGTGTTGCCGCACCATTTGGACTGGGTGACGTATTGCGCAGCCTGCCAGACTTCGGGGGTGAACAGTTCGACTTCGTCACAGCGTAGTTTCTGGACACGGTGGCCGCGGACGGACTGTTCGGACTGTGCCAGGATTTCGACGGCGGAGCCGTTGGCAAAGGGGATGCGTCGTTCGGTGATGCGTCCGTCGATGAGGTCGGCCAGTTCATCGCGTTCGAGCAGTTCGCGGAGATAGTTGTGCATTTTGGAGGATTGCTCGAGGGAGCCGCCGAGGATTCGGATCTGGATGCCGGGTTTGAAGATGGCATCGAGCAGGGTGGCCACGGCGCCGAGTTGGGTTTTGCCGCCGCCTCGGTTGGCCCAGACGATACTGTCGCGCGGGCGGGTGTCTGAGCCGTGACGGTCTTCAAAGAAGGAGTGACAGAGGTAGTCAAAGGGGGAGGACATGCCGAGTTCCATGGGGGTGCGGGGCATGTTGAAGCCGAGGACGAGTCGGCAGTAGCCGTGGAGTTCGTCGGGGGTGGCCGGTTGGACGGATCGGAGGGCGCGCTTTCCGGCCGGGGAGAGGGTGATGGTCTGTGATTGGGTTTGTGTTTGTGTCGTGGTCGTCATGTGTTGTGTTCTCTTTGCTACCCCGCGAACCTCCCCCGTCAAATATGTGGACTTGTGAATATGGGTGTTAAGTTCCGGGGGGTATGTTCTTTGAGGCACCGGTATCGGCAAGGAGTTGGCGGATGGTCTGCTCATCGGATGCGGAGAGGGCGGTGTCAGTGTCTGGTGATTCGGTGGTTGATGCGGTCGTGGTGGTTGGGGTTTTGACGACCGGTACGAGGCTGACTTTGAGCAGATCGACACAGGCCTTGCGGGCGGTTTCGCCTCCTGCCTCCTGCTGGGCAAGTTCGAAGAGTTTGGCAGCGGCGAGTGTGCGGTAGCGTGTGACGAGGAGTTGGGCACGAGTGTCATTGAGGCGGCACAAGCCTTCAAGCGCATCGATGGTGAGTTGTTCGTTTCCCCACGAGGCGAGTGCTGCCAGGGTCATGTGTTCGGACTTGGCTAAGTCGTTGAGGTCCGATTGGGCTTCGTAGATGGTTTGCAGCAGGCGATCGCGTCGCTTGTTTGTTTCAATGGCGGTTGGTGAGAGGGTGCGTTTGCGGCGTTTATGGCATGGTGAGGTTGCTGCTGATGATGATGATGGAGTGTGTGTTTTCTTTTTCGTCGTTGGCATGGTGGGGATTGCTCCGCGGCGGGTTGGTGCTGGGGAACGCGCTCGGGTGGCGCTGGGGAACGCGCTCGGCTGGTGCCTCGCGGCTAACTGGGGTTTCTCGAGTTGGGGGTGATCGCGCTCGGCTGGCGCCTCGCGGCTAACTGGGTGTGTCTCGGGTTGTGAAGAACGCGCTCGGCTGGCGCTGGGGAACGCGCTCGGCTAGTGCCTCGCGGCTAACTGGGGTTTCTCGAGTTGGGGGTGATCGCGCTCGGCTGGCGCCTCGCGGCTAACTGGGTGTGTCTCGGGTTGTGAAGAACGCGCTCGGCTGGCGCCTCGCGGCTAACTGGGGGTGGGTGTGTTCAAGTTGAGGAGTTGGACGATGCGGTGTGAACGTGAACCTTTGAACTGTGACAGTTGCTCATCGAGTCGCTGTTTCTGTTTCACGGTCAGGAAGATGGTGACGGCCTCGGGCATGGTGGCCAACTGCGGGGCCGGGGCGGGGGGTGGTGCCGGCTGGTGAATCTGCAGGAGTTGATCGAGGGCTGTGGTTGAATCGGGAAGCATGGATTCGACCTGCTTTCGGCCGAAGCGTTCGGTCAGGTGTTTGACCAAGTGCGCGCGTTTTGTGATGTCATCGGTCCCATGGAGGCGGTTGAGGGTCGTCAGGAGCAGGACGGCCTCATCGTCATCGACATTATCCCAAATGACGCAGTGGGCGGAGGAGATACCGAGTTGCGCGAGTGCTTTGGCACGATGGTGACCATCGAGGATTTCGTATTGATCAGCGTGCGAAGGGGATGGTCGCACGATGATGGGTGGGTAGTTGCCGGTGCGGTTGATGTGGGCGGCCAGTTTTTCAAAGGCATCGGGCGGCATGGTATTGGCATTGTCGAGCCGGTGAATGAGGTTGGCCAACGGGACGGTGGTGGTGGTGGTCGTGGTGGTTGGGTGTTGCATGGCGAGTGGTTCCATATGTAAGAAGCGCTTCCCCCCCCTCCCCTCCCGGCAAAGCCGGGGGTTAACGGCGGTGGAGGTAGTAGACGGGGACGAAGAGGAGGCGATCACGGGCAAGGCGAAGAAGGTGGTTGAATGATGTGGTGTCGTTGGCGTCGAGCGGTGTTGTGTCCTGGTGTGCGCGGGTGGTGGTGTGAGACCAGCGTGTGAGTTCATTGGTGAACCAGGCGCGTTGGTCGTCGGTCCAAGTGTTTTGATGTTCGGCCATCCGTGTATTGGATGCGAGGTGCCAGGGTGGGATATCCAGTTCATCGAGTACGGCCAGGAGTCGGGCATTCGGCGGTGAATGCGGTCGTTCGTATCGGGTCATGCCGGCACGTTCGAAGAATGGGTTGACGGTTCCCATCGCGGCGAGTGCTTCGGTGTAGATGGTTTCGGGGTTGGCCAGCGCATGTTGGACGAGGGCGACGGCAATCCCGAGGCCTCGGTAGCGGGGATCGACGACGACGCGGCTGATGGTTCGCAGTTCCTTGTTAAGTAAGGCAGCGCGCTGTTTCGCATTGGAGATGCCGCGGTATCGGCCATCGGTGGCAATGGTGCGGAGTGAGCAGGCCAGGTGGGGCAGTGACCGGACCAGGACGCCGACGAGGATGTTCTCAGCCGGGCGTTGGAGGTAGCGGCCGACGACGGTGGGTCGTTTTTCATGGACGGTGAAAACGGAGGTCACGGGGGCCGGCCGGGTGGGCCGGTAATGGTGGTGTGCGAGTTTTTTGTAATCGTCGTATGTGCCGGCGGCGAAGTGGAGGGTGTTGTGTTTCCAGGCATCGAGTTCGGACCGGTAGGAAGGAGGAGGGGTGGTGGAATGTGGAGAGGGGGCAGCGGGAGATCCGGCCGTGTCGCTCTCGCTGCGCGTGATCGACACAACCGGCTTGACAAGGGGGGAGGGTGATCGTTGGTGGATGTCGATGGATTCGCCGAGAGGAAGATGGACGAGCAGGTCCGGGTCGAGCGGCTCGAGGAGGTCGTCATGGGTGGTGGCACAGACGAAGCAGACGTCGGGTTGTTTTGATACCCAGCGGCGAATGTTGCGGGCCACGGTGGAGGCGGTGAGGCGGTCGAGTGTGGACGCGAACTCATCTGCGATGGCAATGATGGGTTTGTCACGTGTGCGCTGTTGTTGTCGGTAGAGGTTGATGTGTTGGATGAGGGCAGCCAGTGAGGCGCGATAGCGTTGGCCGTCTGAGAGTTGTGACGGGGTGCGCAGCATGACAAAGGCGTCGGCCAGGCCGACGACGGCCAGTGTGCGGACGGCATCGGGGAGGGAGTCGCCGATCTGTTCGATGAGGGGGATGGATGGGGACAGGTGGCCCCCACCGGTTGACACGGTGGCAGGGATTCCCCACGGATTGGAATCCGTGGGCTTGGGGGAGGGGTGAGGGGTTGGATTGAATTTGAGGATGTTTGATGGGCCGAGTTGTTCTTCGAGGCAACGGAGGAAAGTTGATTTTCCGCTGCCGCTGGGCCCGGTGACGAAGACGAGCGAGCCGCCGGACAGAGGAATGTCGGAGTCTGGTACCACACGCATGGTGCGTTGTTCATCGACGCCCAACCCAAACATGGCTGCAACCTGCAGGATCCGTTCCGACGGTTCGACGGCTGTTTGCCAGGCCTTGTGTACTCGAACCACGGTGGTGAGTCGTGGCTCGGGTTCCTCATGAACATCACGTTGTCGACAACGCACACGCGGAGCGTGTTGATGAGGGCAAACGCCGGATCCGTGTCTTTCCGGTTCGACTGCGGGATGGTGATCCTGTGACTGGTGATGTGTTTGTGTTCTCATCATCATGTGTTTCAGCATCATCATCATCATGATTGCACTGCCTCGTATTGGGCGAGAATGGCGTCGGATTGACGTCGCACGCGGTGCATGGACATGTCAGCTCTGACACTCGTTTCGCGGAGACTGCATCGTTGGAGAAAGCGGAGGTCGGCTATGCGGCGTTTGGCAACGGGCCATGAGCCGCGGTGTGTCAGGACGAAGGTAAAGAGATCGCTGGACAGGTGTGAGACGAGTTTGCGGAGTCGTCTGCGGATGGTTTCGGGGCAGACGCCGGCCAGTTGGGCGATCTGGGTCGGTGGCATGCCGGCATCAAGTGCACTGTGGACCAGTGAGCGGTCCGCCGGGCTGAGGAACCAGGATCGTCGGAGCAGGTGTTCTGTCAGTTCCCGGCGTGCAGCGACGTTGTTGTGTCGAGGGGGCGCCCGGTGTGTTGGGGCCGGGCGACGCGACAAGCGTGTGGCAGGGTGATGGCGGCGGCTTGTCGCAGAAGCGTCGGCAGCGGTAGCAGTAGTGAACATTGTGAAAGGGCCTCCCTCTCGACTTCCGGATTTGTACTTGACAGACGCCAAGAGTATGTTAGTATTTCGTTTGGTGTCAAGGGGGTTTTCACATGTTTGTGAAACGGGGAGCAGGATGAGTTTTGTAAGTTATTTGTTCGGGCAATCGGGATTGGTGATGGAAGTTGGTGGCTGGCAGTGATTTGTGGGGTGTTTAGTGGATAAGCGGGGTTTTGACTTGCGCGAGGGAGTCCTGTGATGAAAAAAAAGTTGAATGTGGATGAGGGGGGTGATCGCGTGGCTGGGAGAGGGAGAACGGAAGCCCTGACTCCCGGCCCTCCCCCACAGAGACGGGAGAGGGAGCGGGATGGGCAGATACCCCACGGATTCGAATCCGTGGGCTTTGAGGGGAATGGAGGGAGCGCCTTCGGGGCCCGGGTGCGGGCACGTCGGAATGAGTTGGGGTTGACGTTAACGGAGGTGGCGCAGCGGGTTGGGTGCCGCGAGAGTTATTTGTCGATGATCGAGACCGGCAGGAGGCCTCCGCCTTGCGAGGAGTTGTTGGTGGCACTGGAGCAGGTGTTGTTGTTGGAGGGGGGGCAGTTGGTTGAGAATGCGCGGTGGCTGGCAACGCCTGCGAGTGTGCGGAAGCAGGTTGAGGAGTTGCAGGATCGAGATCGTCGGGCTGGGGCGTTGATCGAGCAGTTGCGGCGTGGGCCGCGTGATCTTGATGCGATGTTGAAGAGCGGGGAGTTGCAGCGGCTGGTTGAGTCGCATGTGTCGAACATTGAGGGGTTGGGGGTTGCCGGCAATCAGATTCCGGTGATCAACAAGGTGGCTGCAGGGTACCCACGTGATTTTACGGACATGGGGTACCCGGCTCGGGTGGCGGACGAGTATCTGGCCTGCCCGGATGTGATGGTGGCTGAGGACAGTCAGGCGTTTGCAGCCCGTGTGGTGGGCGATTCGATGGAGCCGTCGTACCACGAGGGGGACACGGTGGTGTTTTCGCCGGATGCACCGACGCCGGCTGGGAGTGATTGTTTTGTGCGGTTGGAGCCGGATGGTGAGACGACGTTCAAGCGTGTTTTTTTTGAGGGTGATGAAGGGGATGAGTTTGTGCGGCTGGAGCCTTTGAATGAAGCGTATCAGGTGCGTCGGGTGCATCGTGAGGAGATCGC
The DNA here is from genome assembly GCA_013112555.1 of Planctomycetota bacterium. Lineage (GTDB taxonomy): Bacteria > Planctomycetota > Phycisphaerae > Phycisphaerales > UBA5793 > PNC21. The sequence goes on from JABFGK010000002.1 coordinate 795,800, forward strand.
GGGGATGTATGCAGCGGTGTATGTGATGCGTCCGGTGCGGGGGTGAGGGTGAGGGGGTGAGGGGGAATGGCCCTCTCCCGCGGGGAGAGGGGGGCAAGAGCGCCAATCGGGAGATTGGCGATCCGGGGGGAGGAGAGAACATGGATTCCCTCGTGCGCGGGAATGAAGGAGAGAGGAAGAGGGGATGGATCCCGGCCTGCGCCGGGATGACGGAAGGGGAAGGGGTGAGGGGTTAACCCCACGGATAGGAATCCGTGGGCTTGAGGGAGAAAGGTTGTGAGGGGGTGGTTAACCCCACGGATAGGAATCCGTGGGCATGGGGGATATGGGGCTTCGGGGCGCGCGGCCGCGTATGATGAGGAGGTGGTTGGCAGGGAGTGGCGGGCATGTTGCAGGCATCGAGGACGACAACCGCGTTGCTGGAGGGGTTGTTGGCGGGTGGGGATGCGGCGGTGGTTGCGGAGGAGGGTGCCTGGGAGGAGTTTGATCGCCGGTATCGGCCGATTCTGGTGGCATTTGGCCGGCGATTGGGGTTGGGGGAGAGTGATGCAGCGGACGTTGCGCAGGAGGCAATTGTCCGTTTTCTGACGTCGTATCGCAGCGGCAAGTATGATCGAGACAAGGGACGGTTGCGCTCGTGGTTGATCGGTATTGCGCGGCATTGTGCTGCTGATCTGCGATCGAAGCGGGCCGGCAAGCGGGAGGCGCGAGGCCAATCGGCGTTTGTTGATCTGGCGGATTCGGATGAGGGTGGGGAGATGGAGGCGATATGGGAGGCAGCGCAGGAGCGCGAGGTACTCCGCCAGGCTCTGGTGGATTTGCGGGCGTCGAGTCGGCTGAAAACGGGGACGATCGACTTGTTTGAGCGGATTGCGTTCGGCGGGCAGACTGCAGCGGCGGTGGCATCGGAGTGTGGTGTGACGACGAACGATGTGTATCTGGCCAAGCATCGGTGTCTGACGAAGTTGCGTTCGATCATCGAGCAGTATTCCGAGGTGTATGACCTGTAGATGGGGTTTTGGAGGCAGAGCGGATCGGAGGTGCGGCCGTGCCTGAAGCGGACCGCCCGGCTGATAATGCGAGCCAGGGGTGCCCGTCGCTGGAGGTGCTGGAGGCGATCGTTTCCGGCAGAGCGGGTCATGTGCGCGCCTCGGATTCATCGCACGCACTGTCGTGCCCGCGCTGTCTGCAACGTCTTGACACGATTCGGAAGAACAACGATTTGCTAAGTCGGCTGGAGTCGGTCGGCTCGGTTGACGGGGGTGGGTCGGTGGTAGCCGGATCACCCGGGACTCGAGCGCACGGGGAGCAGGCCCAGGGATCGGCAGCGGCGTCGAGGTGGGCCGAGGAGGCAGGGCCGGCAGCAGGTCGATTGCTGGAGATTGATGGGTATGAGATCGGGGAGGAGATTCACCGCGGCGGGCAGGGCGTGGTGTATCGGGCTCGGCAGGTGGCAACGAACCGGGAGGTTGCCGTCAAGGTGCTGTTGGCCGGCACGTTTGCAACGGAACGGCAGCGTTTGCGCTTTGAGCGCGAGATCGAGTTGGCAGCGGCATTGCGTCACCCGAACATCGTGACAGTGCACGACAGCGGGCGGACCGCTGACGGCAGCGAGTATCTGGTGATGGAGTATGTTCGCGGGCAACCGCTGGATGCGTATGCGCGGCACGTGAGTGATTACGGTGCGACGGCCCCGAAGTCGCGGGCTCGCGTGTGTGAGTTGCTCGCCTTGTTTGAGCAAGTGTGTCGTGCTGTGACGTATGCGCATCAGCACGGGGTGATTCACCGTGATCTGAAGCCGGCAAACATTCTGGTTGATGTGGATGGGGCACCGCACGTTCTCGATTTCGGGTTGGCCAAGGCGTTGGAGTCGACGGCTTCGCATGACGGCGGGGGGAACACGCCCGGGATTCATGACACGTTGACCATGCCGGATTCATTCCTGGGCACGCTCGCGTATGCTGCGCCGGAGCAGGTGCGGGGTGATTCGGCAGCCATTGACGTGCGGACGGATGTGTATGCGATCGGGGTGATGCTTTATGAGGCATTGACCGGCTCGCTGCCGTTTGCGATGAATCAGCCGTTGCCGGACGTGTTGCATGCCATTGCTGAGTCGGCCCCGGCATCCATGGCTCGGCACGCCTCGTTTCTGATCGACACTGAGTTGCGCACGATCGTTTTGAAAGCGCTGTCAAAGGAGAAGGGACGGCGGTATCAGTCGGCCGATGCGTTCCGGGCTGATATATCACATTACATTGCCGGCGACCCGATTGATGCACGGCGTGACAGCAGTTTCTATCTTCTGGGCAAGACGCTGAAGCGGTATCGCTGGCTGGCCGGCGGTGGCACGGCAGCGGTCGTCGTATTAACAATCTTTGCAATCGCGATGTCGATTCTGTGGCAGCGGGCGCGGGTCGAGGCTGCGAAGTCGAATCAGATTCGGATTTTTCTGGAGGACACGCTCGGGTCGGTGCAGCCGACGGTGCCGGGCCGACCGGTGACGGTTCGGGAGACGTTGGATGAAGCGGTGCACTGGGTTGACATTGCGCTTGAGGGTCAGCCGGAGGTTCAGGCTTCGTTGTTGATGACGATTGGGAACAGTTATCGCAGTCTCGGGCATTACGAGGCTGCGGGGCGACACATTGAGCGTGCGCTGGCTATTCTGGAACACGTTCACGGGGATCGCCGGAATCTCTCGGTGGCGCAGGCGTTGAACGCGCTCGGGTTATTACGTCGTGATGAGGGGCGCTTCGCAGAGGCGGAATCGATTTTTCTCGAAGTGCTGAAGATTCGGAAGCAGCAACTGGGCCCGAATCATCTTGATGTGGCAATGTGCATGAGCAACCTCGGACAGTTGCGGGTGCTGATGAAGGATTATCTGAAGGCGGGGGACTGGTACGGCCAGGCGTATGACATTCGTACTGATGTACTCGGGTACGAAAATGCTGACGTGGCCATGACGTTGTACCAGATGGGTGAGATCAGTCGATTGAGCAGGGATCTGAGGATGGCCCTGGTTTTGCATGGTCAATCGCTGTCTATTCGCCAATCGGTGCTTCATGAGGAGCATCCCGACCTGGCACGATCGTTCCTGGCCACCGGGCTTTTGATGCTGGCGAGCGGCGAGTATGATGAAGCGGAAGTGCAACTACGTGAGGCGTTGCGAGTACGCCAGCGGATTTTGCCGGCTGATCATTGGCTGATTGCAGAGACGGAGATGGAGTTGGGCGAGTTTCTGGTTTATCAGGGGGGGGCGGTGCATGAGGGCAGTGTACTGCTGGGGCATGCATATGGGGTTTTGTATGTAGCGTTCGGGGGGACGGATGAGCGGACGCAGCGGGCGCTTCGCGGTTTGCTTCATGCGTATCGGGAGATGTGGAATGTTAAGTTTAATATGTAACGAGGGTGGGTGATGGGGTGATGATACCCCACGGATAGGAATCCGTGGGCTTTGGGGAGAGGGGAGAAGATGGATCCCGGCCTGCGCCGGGATGACGGTGATGTGGCGATGATACCCCACGGATAGGAATCCGTGGGCTTGACGGAGATGGGGTGAGGATGGGAAGCGTGTGAACCGTATGCGTGAACGAGTTGTGGTTCTGATGATGTTAGCCGTGTTGGTTGGGGTGGCGTCGTGTAAGCGGTCGCCGGAGGGAGAGGCCGACGATACGACGGCGGTGAAGGCACTCACGGCCGAGGAGTTGGCTGCAGCGCAACTTGAGGCGTTATGTGCAGCGATTCGCGAGCCGGATGCCGTTCGGGCTGCTGACCTGCTTTTGGAAGGGGTTGCTGTTGAGTCCCGGCTTGGCGACGGGATGACGTTGCTGCATTACGCGATGGAGCCTGACACGGAGGAGGTGGAGGCGCACGAGGAGATTACCCGATTCCTGCTCTCGGCCGGGGCCGAGGTGGATGCCGTCGATGATTTCGGGCGGACATCGTTGATGCTGGCTGCCAAGTATGGGTATGCGCGCTCGGCTGCGATGTTGCTGGAGTTTGGGGCCGATGTGACGGCCGAGGATGCACGGGGTCGAACGGCGTTGCATATGGCCTGCCAGCATCAGGGCGCGGATGTGATTCCATTATTAATATCGGCCGGCGCGGTGTTGGATGCTGTGGACGAAATGGGCCACACACCATTGATTTACGCGGTCATGTTCGACAAGGTGGGCGGCGTTCGTCATCTCGTACAATCGGGCGCGAACCGTAACTTCCGCACACCGGGCGGCTACACGGCGATGAACTATGCGGTTTCGCTGGAGCGTGATGAGATCGAGGGGATTCTGGAGGGCAGACGGAACGATGATGAGGGGGAGGGTGATGATGACGGAAATGGCAATGGCAGCGATCAGTCATTGACAGGACGGTTATTCGCAGCAATCTGGGATGGCGATGCATCGGGGGTTGCGGCTGCGCTGGAGGATGGGGGCGATGTTGACGCTGTCGACGAGTTGGGCCGCACGCCGTTATTGGTGGCTGTGAACCGGGGCCAGCGGGCGGTTGTGGTGCAGTTGCTGGAAGCGGGAGCGGATGTGAATGTTCGAGGTGCGCTGGGACAGACTGCTTTGTTTGCTGCGGTGGATCAGACTTCGATGGCGATTGCAGAGTTGTTGGTGGCTGCGGGTGCTGAAGTGAACGCCGCAGACACGGAGGGGTACACGCCGTTGCTGCTGGCCACGATGCGTGGGCGGTCGGCGTTTATTGAGTTTGTGCTGGCCAATGGTGCGAACGTGAATGCGGTGGATCGGTCGGGTATGTCGGCGTTGCATGTGGCAGTCGTATTGGACCAGGCCGAGTTGGTCGAGTTGTTGTTGAAGAACGGGGCACTTGTTAATATGCGGTCGGCCGAGGCCGGTGGGACGCCGGTCGATCTTGCGGTGGCACGCGGGAACGAGGTTGTGAGTGAGTTGTTGAGGCGGTATGGCGGGAAGACGAGCGAGGAGTTGGACGGGGAGGGCGGGTGATGAGGGTGTACCCCACGGATAGGAATCCGTGGGCTTGGGGGAGAGGGAAGGGAGAAGATGGATTCCCGCGTGCGCGGGAATGACGGAAGAAGAGGATGGGGTGATGGGGTGGACCCCACGGATAGGAATCCGTGGGCTTGGGGGAGAGGGAAGGGAGAAGATGGATTCCCGCGTGCGCGGGAATGACGGAGGGGGGGGAGGAGGTGGACCCCACGGATAGGAATCCGTGGGCTTAGGGGAGAGGGAAGGGAGAAGATGGATTCCGGCCTGCGCCGGGATGACGGAGGGGGGGAGGGGAGAAGATGGATTCCCGCGTGCGCGGGAATGACGGAGGGGGGGGGGGCTAATCAGAGATGAGTTTGAGGGCGACGATGGTTTGGTCGTCGACGGGTCGGTTGCCTTGCTCGTGCTGTGCCACGGCTGCGGTGAGCGATCCGATGATGCAATCGGGTTCGCCGGAGCAGCAGAGGATGGCCTCGTCGAGTCGTTCGACGCCGAAGAGTTCGCGGGTGGGGCTCATGGCTTCGGTGACGCCGTCGGTGAAGAGGATCAGCGTATCTTCGGTGTTCAGCAACTGCTGTTTTGTTTCGACATGGTAGTTCTGATCGAAAATGCCGAGCGGTGGGGCTGAGGCAAGTTCGAGTGGGCGGGCCGGGTTGTTTTCACCGATGTGTTTGATTCGCGGCGGATGATGGCCGGCTGAGGCATAGGTCAGGATTCGGGTATCGGGATGGAAGACGCCGAGGAAGGCTGTGACGAATGATGAGTCGAGTCGTTCGGCAATGAGGTGGGCATTGATTTGTTCGAGTGCCCGGCCGGGGTCTTCCGGGTCGATCGGGTAGGCATGGGCAAGGGTCTGGACCATGGCCATGATGACGGCCGCGCTGGCCCCGTGCCCTGAGACATCGGCAATCATGATTCCCCATGGGTGATCGTTGTTAATAGCGTCGTCGGGTTGGGCGCCGCCCTTGAGTGGGATGAAGTCGTAATAATCGCCGCCGGCCTGTTCGCAGGGGCGGTAGTGTGCGTTCATACTCAGGCCGGGTATCCGTGGCAGTTGCTGGGGCAGCAGCGCCCGCTGAAGTTGTGCGACCTGTTCCAGTTGGGTCGTGATTCGTTGATTGAGTTGTTCGACCTGTTGGGAAGCAACGAGGTTGCGGGTGGTGAGTCCCATGAGGTTGCCCAGCAGGAGCATGAGTTCGGCATCCTCGTCGGAGAAGCCGGAGGTGGAGGTGCGCAGGAGGAAGTTCCAGTTGAGCGCTCGGCCCTGGTCGAACAGGGGGACGACGAGGCAGGAGCCAATTCGGCGATTGTGTTTGCGAGGACGGGATCGTCACGGAGGAAGAGGTCGTAGAACAGTTGGGGGCGTTCATTGACGAGGGCTTGCCCGATGAATCCGCCGGAGTGGGTCGGCAGGGTCGACCAGTCGCGCCACGGGTTCGAGGGGCTCGATCTGATTTTCAGCACATCGGTGAAGCAGCGTGTGATTTTGTACTGGCCGGGTTCCATGCCTCGGACGGACACTGAGACGATCCCGTCGAAGGGGACGAACTTGCGAACGCCGGCCCCGAGTTGATACTGAACGTCGATGACATCATCCAGGCTGCTCAGATCGCGCAGAATATCGAGCAGCCCGGGCAGGTGGTCAATCGATGTGTCAGCAGCAGAAGCAGGAGGAGGATCAGGGGTGGCAGCGGGGGAAGAAGATGATGTGGATTTGTTCATTGACATGATGGTAGGCTGCTTGCAATGGCGTGCAGATTGCGGACAATGGAATGGGTGCAGCACACGGTACGCTTTGGTGAACGGAGTCGTTCAGCGTGAAGACAGACAAAGATGATCGCAGGCATTTTCGATTGATGGAGTTGGCAATTGAGCAGGCTTTGAAAAGCCGAGGCGAGGGTGGTATTCCGATCGGTGCGGTCCTGGTTGACGGTGCCGGGCAGGTGGTGGCAGCGGGGCACAACCAGCGGGTGCAGACGGGTGACCCGACGGCCCATGCCGAGGTCGACTGTGTGCGGAATGCGGGTCGACGTGGCGATTGGCATCGGTTGACGTTGTATTCGACGCTCAGCCCGTGCCCGATGTGTTCGGGGACGGCTGTCTTGTTCAAGATCCCGCAGGTGGTGGTGGGTGAGAATCGGAACTTTGTCGGGGCAGAACAGTGGATGCGTGACAACGGGATTGTGGTGACGGTGCTCGATGATCAACGGTGTGTGGAGATCATGAAGTTGTTTATCGAGCGTGAGCGGGCGTTGTGGTACGAGGATATCGCGGTGGCGGAGGAAGGGTGAGGGGGGTGGAGGGAGGAAGCGCCAATCGGGAGATTGGCGATCCGAGGGTTCACAAAGCCGCCACCGGTGGTGGCGTAAAGAGAAGAGAAGATGGATTCCCGCGTGCGCGGGAATGACGGGAGGAGGAGAGAGGGTGAGGCATCGGACACGGGTCGGCTTCGTCGCGTGCGCGACGCACCCGAGCCGTGCCACCCGGAAGCGGGGAGAGGGGGGCAGGAGCGCCAATCGGGAGATTGGCGATCCGGGGGTTGACAAAGCCGCCACCGGTGGTGGCGGTAGAGAGAAGAGAAGATGGATTCCCGCGTGCGCGGGAATGACGAAGGGTGGGAGGGCGTTTACCCCACGGATAGGAATCCGTGGGCTTGGGGGGGAGGGAGAGGGTGAGGCGTGTTGTTGTGAATTATGTACGGTTTGTCATATTGAAGCGTGATGAGGACTCAGGCAAGAAACAGGGCTTGTTTCAGGCGATGGCGGACTTGTATGACGACGGCGCGTTGACCGCAAGCGAAGAGCGGTGGTATGTGGAAGTGCGTGAATGGTATAACGAGCACTTACCAGCCCCGGATCGATTCTCGCGACCAACAGGGACGCGTGCTCCGCAGAAGGCAATCAGTTGGTACAAGGATGATGCTGCCGAATGTATCTCGCGGATGCGTGAGTTTGTTGCGATTCTTGATGTGCACGGGATCCATGTTGAGATGTTAACAACGGATCAGCCGGGGTATGTGATGTATGAGGATGAGTATCAGGTGTGTGCGGTGCCGTTTGGGAGGAAGAGGGGGAAGAAGTGAGGGAGTGTTCACACCCCACGGATAGGAATCCGTGGGCTTGGGGGGGGATTGGCGATCCGGGGGTTGACAAAGCCGCCACCGGTGGTGTCGGTAGAGAGAAGAGAAGATGGATTCCCGCGTGCGCGGGAATGACGAAGGGTGGGAGGGCGTTTACCCCACGGATAGGAATCCGTGGGCTTGAGGGAAAGGGGAGGGTGAAGGGGGGAAGAGACCCGGACAATCCGCGGGGCGCGGCTTGTCCGGCTTGTGCGATGTGAGATATGGCATGATGCTTGCGCATCATTCCCCCGGCAGAGCCGGGGGCTAACGGGAGAAGGTGGAGTGGTTCGTTAATACCCGACGCCGAGGTCGGCCAGGAGTTCGACAAAGCGCGGGTCGTCGCGCAGGTTGTCGAGATCGGAGTCATCGGCGACGTAGTTCTCGATATTGAATCCGGCTTCACGGGATGCGTGGAGTGCTTTGACTGCCTCGTCGAGTTTCCCGGTCAGGGAGTAGGCACACCCGAGGTTGTACAAGGCGATGCCTTTGACATCGTTGTAGGTCGCTGCCTTTTGATGGACCGGGATGGCCTGGTCATACATACCGGCAGCGTGCAGGCAGTAGCCCATATTGAACCAGAGCATCGGGTTCTCGGCATCTGACTGGAGTGCCATCTGATAGGCTTTGACGGCTTCGATCCACTGTTGTTCATTCTGGAGTTGTCTGGCTTTGTCGGCCATGTTGGCAGCGGAGGCGGCTCTGGTTGATGGTGCAGAGGCTGCGGCGTTCTCGCGGGAGTTGCTGCTGCCACCGACCATCTGTTGCATTTTGCGGGCGATCGGTGCAGTGAAGCGATTCGAGCCGGCCGCTCTGAGGACGTGGCCGGCAACATTGCGCAGTTCACGGTCGGCCTGGTTTGCCAGATGAATGACTTCGCGTTGGATTTGAGGTGCCTGGCGCTGGATCTGGCCGGCGATCATGGAGACGCCTCGTGTGACGCGACCCCAGAAGCCGACGCGTTCGTTCCCGATGAGTTGGCGGTATCGCGGGTCGTTGCGGAGGGAATCGAGATCGGAATCACCTTCGGCTTGTCCTCGGAGCCCGAAGCCGGCTGCCTGTGCTTTGGCGAGTGTATCGAATGCTTCGTCGGTTCTGCCGGTGAGGGCAAAGGCGCAACCGAGGTTGTAGAGTGCGATGCCGTGGTATTGTTCGAAGTCGGCTGCTTTGCGATGGACGGCAATGGCCTCTTCGAGGTGGCCGCCTAAGTGGAGGCAGTAGCCGAGGTTGAACCAGGCAGCGGCGTTTTCGGCGTCTGATTTGACAATTTGGCCCCAGGCTGCAGCGGCTTCTTCCCAGCGGCCGGCGTTCTGGAGGGCTTGGGCCTGATCGGCCGAGACGACGACGGTTGGTGCTTCCTGCGGCTGTTGTTCAGCGCCGGCAGCGGCCGGTGGTGGTTCGGGTGCTTTGGGTGGGTCTTTGGGGCTGATGGTGATGATTCTGAGTGGCGTGCTGCCGGGTGGTGGTTCAGCGACCGACACTTCGGCATGGAGCAGCAAAAAAGCAGCACAGAAGGCCGTCAGGGCCACAATTCCTACGGACGGTGCAAGATATCGCATGGTCCCGTCTCCTTCATCTTCCATCATCTCGACTCGACTCAACTCATCAACCGGTTTTGAGTGCAACGCGCAGAAGGCGAACACCCTGGGGATCAGTCAGTTAACCAGGATGCCGCCGGACGGGGCTGCAATCAGTTGTTCACGGGATTATTGGGAAATGGGGCGGGAGTGTTTCAGGTGTCGGACTGGGGGTGAGGGGGTTTACCCCACGGATAGGAATCCGTGGGCTTTGGGGAGAGAGGAGAGGAGAAGATGGATTCCCGCGTGCGCGGGAATGACGGAAAAAGGAGGATGGATCCCGGCCTGCGCCGGGATGACGGGGGAAGGGTGAGGGGTGTACCCCACGGATAGGAATCCGTGGGCTTTGGGGAGAGAGGAGAGGAGAAGATGGATTCCCGCGTGCGCGGAATGACGGAGGGGAGGGGGATGGGGAGAAGATGGATTCCGCGTGCGCGGGAATGACGGAGGGGAAGGGGAGGGGGAAGGAAGGGCACATGCAATGTGCCCCTACAGCGCAGGGGGGCAGGGAGTGCCAATCGGGAGATTGGCGATCCGGGGCACGCGGCACGGCATGATGCCTGCGCATCATTCCCCCGGCAGAGCCGGGGGCTTACGGGAGAGATTACCGCCAATGGAAGTCGAGTTTGGTGACTTTGTTGGTTCCGCTTTCGGTGAACCAGATGACGTTGTCATCGCTGACGGTCAGGCCGTCCTTGAGGCCGGGGTAGGCAGTTGGGATCTGGTGGTAGGTAAAGCGTTTCCCGGCCAGGTGGAAGATCATGATGTAGCCGCGCCCGCGTGTTCCGGTGACGATATCGCCGTTTGGTCGGATCCACATGGGCCCGCCCCATTCATTGGCGACCGGGAAGTCGTATTCGGTGACGACGCCGGTGGTGACGTTGTACTCACCGATGCCAGATTCGAGCCATCGTGAGTAGTAGACGCAGCCGTTGGAATAGACACAGAAGGCCGGCCCGCCGCCGCCGACGACGATGTCGGTGACGGTATTGCCTCCGACGGCACATCGGCCGAGTTTGTTCACGTTGTACTCGGTGTAGTAAACCTCACCGTGGTCACGATCTTCGTAGCCCTGTACGACCCAGCAGGCGGGCGTGGGCATGACGAGGCTTTGGATCCACGAGTTGGTTGCGGGGTCGAACTCGCTGATGCGGTTGTACTGGTGGTCGGTGACCCAGACGTGGCCATCGGAGGTTTCGACGGGGATGGCCATGTTGGCCACGCCGTAGTTCCCGGGGTAGTCATGGTAGATGCCGGTGTTGGTGTCGAGCATCCCGAGGCTGCCGGTGTAGTACATGCCGGCCCAGACGCGCCCGTTGGTGCCGACGATGAGGCCGTCCGCACCGGAGCCGCCCCCCACTGTCGTGTCATACTGCGTAAAGACGCCGGTGTCGGGGTCGAGTGATGTGATGTAGTTGTTGTTTGGCTGGCTGAACCACACCAATCCGTCTTCTGCGACGGAAATCTGATCGGGGAATGATCCGACGGGGACGTTGTATTCGGTGAAACGTGCCGGGACCTGCTGGGCCAGATGCTCTTCGATCGGGAAGCGTGTGATTTCCTGCTCGCCGTTGCCGTCGCCGAATCTGACGATTTCAGTGATGCCGCCTTCCTGGCTGGTGCGCATGAGGGTTGCCGGGATGACGTCATACAGGCCGTCGGCGACTCGCTTCGGGTAGTAGAGGTATTCGATGTTCGGCTTGGCTGAATCGAGTTGTTGTCGGGTCGGGTCTGTGATGGAACGGATGCGGCCGTCCATGTGATTGTGGATGCCCTGGAAGATGCCGTCGCGTCGGTGGACCATGACTCGGGCGTCGTGGAGTTCCATGCCGTTGCGCTGCAGTGTGTAAACCCAGACATCGTTGTCATACCAGCGGAATGATTCGAGGTACTTCGGTACGAAGCCGTCGAAGCCGAGCGGCCCGGCAGCGCGAGCCAGCCACTTGCCTGTTGCCTGGGGGTTGTCGGTGGTGGGGAGTTCTTTCTCCTGGCCGGCGGTGGGCCAGGCAATGTATGGCAGGTCGGAGAAGACGGTGATGTACTCGAAGGACATGCCGTTGATGGTGGTTTCGTGCACGGTTCTTTTGGAGGTACCCATTGCGATGCGGTCGAGGTCTTCGGGGCAGTCGCCGGCGAGTGCCAGGGTGGTTGCGGTTGCTCCCGTGAGCATGAGGCCACAGCAGCATGCGTAGCGTATCAGTCGCCCACTTCGTGTGTTCTTGCGCTGTATCACCGTTTTCTCCTTGTGCTTGAGCCTGTGTGCCGAGGGGGGGTGTTCATTTTTTGTTGTCCACCAGCAGAACCCACATTGTATCGGAATTCGTTTGTGCCCTACTACCTGAAATCGAGCAATCGTGCTTTTTTTGGCTGGGGTGGAGGGGGAGGAGGGAAGAGGGTGAGGAGACCCCACGGATAGGAATCCGTGGGCTTGGGGGATAGGGAGGGGCATCGGACACGGGTCGGCTTCGTCGCTGGCGCGACGCACCCGAGCCGTGCCACCCTCGGGGGGGAGGGGGTGAGACCCGGACAATCCGCGGGGCACGGCTTGTCCGGCCTGGTGCGATGTGTGTTGCGGTGGTGGATTCCTGAAACTGTCATTGCGGAACGCCCGATCCCACTTTATGATACCAAATTGATTCGAAGAACGACCCACATGCCCGCGCAGGCCGGAGGGATTATCTGTCATGAGACGTTCACTGTTCATCTTTCTTGCTGTTCTTTTTGTATTGGACCTGTGTGTGGTACCGGGCACGGCTGCTCAGGCGCAGATCAAGACGCTGTATGTGGTGCAACTGAGCCATGCGGACATTGGGTTCGATGCCCCGCCGTCGGTGATGTATCAGCGGAATCATGAGCGGACGGTGGCAGCGTTGAATCTGGCTGATCAATATTCGGACTTTCACTGGACGATCGAGACGTCCTATCAGCTCGAGGGGTTTCTGACCAATGCCTCGGCAGCGGACATCAACCGGCTGAAGGCTCGACTGAGCGAGGGCCGATTCACATTCGGCGGCAACTACACGAATCTGCATTCGGGACTGTGCGGTGAGCGCGAGTTTGAGCGGATGACGGCGCCGGCTGCTGATTTTGCGGCGCAACTCGGGGTCAGCGCGAACACGGCGATGCTCGATGATGTGCCGGGTTTCACGGTGGCGATGCCGCGTGTGCTGTCGGAGAGTAACGTGCCGTATGCGGTGTTGGGCGCGAACGACTTTATCGGCGGCAAGCCGGCGATCCCGCTGCAGGATCGCCCGTTCTGGTGGGAGGGTCGTGACGGTTCCCGGGTGCTGTCATGGCTGTGCTACGGCTCGTACATTGAAGGGTACTTTGATTGGGGTTTGACGAGCGTCGGCAATGCACGGAACAAGGTGTTACCGATTCTGGCAGAGTTTGAAGCGGCCGGGTACCCGTATGACGCCGTGATGGTATTGCGTGGGACGGATGATGAGATTCCGAACACGGTGATGCCGCAACTCGCGATCGACTGGAACCGGACGTACAACGACATTGAGATCAGGCTCGCGACGCCGGCTGACTTCTTTGGGTATTTGCTGGACACCTATGGCGATGTGTTCCCGACGTACACCGGTGATGCGTCCGGCATGTGGGAGAGTGCTGCCATGGTCACGCCGGCCACGACGGCCCGGGTGCGGCGTGCGCGGACGCGACTGGCCGATCTTGAGACGCTGTGGGAGGAAATCGGCAACGAGGGCGGGCCGGCATATCCGAAGGGGATGTTTGATGCCGCGTGGAAGTATGCACTGATTTTTGATGAGCATTCCGGCGGCGGGTTCGGTTGGCCGGGGCATCTGACGGAGCAGGAGGTTCGGCAGGAGAACCAGGAGTTTGTGTCGGTGGCACTGCGTTGCGAAGCGCTAACGGCCACGCTGGAGGGCCGGGCAACGTCGATCGCCGGGAAGGCAGTCGTGCCGAAGGGCGAGGCCAACCTCGTGCTGTTTAATCCGGCGGATTCGGCATATGAGGGCGTGATGGAAGTGGAGAGCACGGTCGGCCCGTTGCCGGCTGATCTGCGTTTTGATGATCCGGAGGGCGGCCCGGACCTTGCATTCCGTTGGCTCAATGCACAGCGCACGGCCATCGCGTTCCGGGTGTCCATTCCGGCCAATGGGTATCGGCGTTGGGTTGTGGCGAACAACGGGACAACCCCGCCGCCACCGACCTGGTCTGACGGGAACACGATCACGGTCGGCGATCTTGAACTGGGGCTTGATGCTCAGCGCGGCACGGCTGTGACGTTGATGGATCACACGACGAGTATTAACTGGCTTGCTCAGCGCGGGCCGCATCGCTTTGGCGGGATTGAGTGGGGGACGAATTACGAAGCGTTTTTGGGGATCTGGTATGAGTGTGATCCGATGCCGGTGACGATTCAGGTTGAGGAGCCATCGGCTGTGTTTCGACGGATGCGGGTATTCAATCAGCGGAACGAGTTGATCCGTGAGTATCGGCTGTTTGACGGGAATGAACTGCGTGTTGATGTCACGGTGGTGATGCGTCGTTCGGAGTTGCCGTTTGTGCCGTTGGACGATCATTCGCATCATTACTGCGTGAGTTTCCCGGCGAATCTGTCGCCGACGACAACGCTGTGGGTGGCCGGCCCGGATGGGTGGTATCAGCCGGGTGTGGAGAGTTTGCCCGGAGCCTGTCTCGGCCATTTCGCGTCGTCAACGGGGGCACGGATTGAGGATCGCAATGGTCGGTGGGTGTCGATCACCTCGCTTGATTCGCCGATGCTCGATCTTGGTGAGATGAATGACTCCGCGTTGCCGGACATTGAGGTGGATGAGTTGGGGTTGTCGTGGAAACTGATTCGGCATGCTGATCTCTCGGAGGTGAAGGGTGGGGATATTGTGCAGATGGATGCTGAGCCGGGCATGCCGGATGCGATGCCGTATGAGTTTGTGGTTCGCTTCGGTGAGCCGGGTACTCCCCCACCGCCGGGTCTTGATGTGCTTCACCGGGATGTCTCGCCGCCGTTGGCTGTGTTTGTGGATCGGCGTCGGTGAGCGCGTGGGAGCATGGAAGCGATGCGGGGGAAGCGCGGGGGCATTTGCCGGACTAGGATCACGGCCAAACGCCTGATGTGATTTGTGTATCAGCAGCGTCCGCAGGGCTCACACAGAGGTGGTACCGTGTCCGATTCGACTGATTCGTCTCCTGATCGTGCCAAGCCGTCCCCTTCTCCCACTCGTCGGCGCAGCCGAAGCCGGCGGCTCAGGCGATTTGTCTGGTTGGTGCTGACGCCGCTGGTGTTGCTTCTTGTGCTCGAGTTGTCGCTGCGCGTTGTCGGGTATGGGTACGACACGTCGTTTTTTGTGCCGTCCCCGACCGGGCAGGCGGGCCGGTATATCACGAACCCGCAGTTTGGGTGGCGGTTCTTCCCGCGTGAGATCGCCCGGGCGCCGGTATCGGCCGGCATCGACAAGGAGAAGCCGGCCGGGACGTATCGTGTCTTTGTTCTCGGTGCATCGGCAGCCCAGGGGTATCCCGAGCCGGCCATCAGCATCGGGCGGATTCTGGAGGTCATGCTTCAGGAGAACTATCCGGACACCACGTTTGAAGTTGTTAATACGGCTGTGACGGCTGTGAACTCGCATGTTGTGCGGCTGATCGCACTTGAATGTGCGGACTTTGATCCTGACTTGTTCGTGGTGTACCTGGGGAATAATGAGGTGATCGGGCCGTATGGGCCGGGGACGGCGTTCTCGGGTTTCTCAGAGAGCCGGACCAGTATTAAGTTCGGGATGTGGATGCAGACGACGAAAGTCGGGCAACTGGTCACAAAGTTGTCGTCCCGATTTGCATCCGGCTCAGGCGAGGAGGCACAGACGGACTGGCAGGGGCTGGAGATGTTTTTAAACAATCGGGTGTCGGGTGATGACCCGCGTTTGCCGACGGTGTATGACCACTATGAGGCAAACCTGCGGGACATTGCAGCGGCTGCTGCATCGGCCGGGGCCGGCACGATCCTGTGTACGGTCCCGGTGAACCTGAGTGATTGCCCGCCGTTTGCATCTGAGGTCAACCCGCCGTTGAACGCTCAGCAGAGTGCTGAGTATGACCGGCATTTTGAAGCACTCCAGGCAGCCGAGGCAGTTATTGACTCGGCCGGCAGCGTTGAGGCACTGGAGGGTCTGCTTGCGCTGGATAGCGGGAATGCGGAGTTTCATTTTCGTCTCGCCCAGAACCTGGCAGCGTCGGGCATGTGCGAAGAAGCGCGGGAACATTACGAATTGGCTCGCGATCTTGATGCGCTGCGATTTCGCTGTGATTCGGGATTGAATGCGCGGGTGGGGCAAGTGGCAGCGGACCTGCAGTCTGCCGATGTTTCGTTGGCTGATGCACGGGAGGCGTTGGCGGCTCATGGCAGTTCGCCGTGTGGGAGCCCGGGGAATGACCTGTTTTACGAGCATGTGCACATGACATTTGCAGGGAACTATGCGGTCGCTTCCTCGGTGTTTGAGCAGGTTGTGCCGCTGTTGCCGGCGTCGATCACACAGGGGGAGGGGGCAGGGAGTACAGAAGAGGCCGCCGTTTTGCCCTATGAGCGATGTGAGGCGTTGTTGGCATGGACGGCCTGGGATGAGCGGAAGGCAGCGCGTGACATCGGTGTCATGATGAATCGGCCGCCTTTCACGGGTCAGTTTGATCATGAACAGCGGTTGGCCGCCCAGCGTCAGCAGGCCGACGCGCTCGAAGCGAGTCTGTCGGATCAGTACACATTGCACGTGCAATCGGTGTTTGAGGCTGCGTTGCAGGAGCGGTCGAATGACGTGATGATTCTGATGAAGTATGCGCATCTGTTGCAGCAGTTGGGGAATCCGTCGGCGGCGTTGGCACAGTGGGATGTCGCATTGCGACTGGCACCGGAGATGGCATCGGCACACAACGGGCGCGGGCTGGCACTGGCATCAATACGACGGCACGAGGAAGCGGTGGCTGCGTATGACGAGGCTATCGCGCTGTCGCCGATGTATGGCGATGCGTATATTAATAAAGGGATTGCACTGGCAGCGGTTGGCAAAGGGGCAGAGGCGTTGGACGTGTATGGTGAGGCGATTGCCATCAATCCGAAGAATGCAGAGGCATGGTATAACACGGGCATCGAGTTGCAGAACCAGAAGCAGTATGATGAGGCAGCCGATGCGTATCGGCAGGCACTGGAGGCGAACCCTTCATTTCATCAGGCAGCGAATAATCTTGGCAATGCGTTGCAGTTAGCGAATCGGCTTGATGAGGCGATCGCTGCGTATCAGCAGGCACTGGCGATTCAGCCGGGGCATATATCGGCGCATCATAACATGGCAATTGCGTATCGGAGCAAAGGGGACCTGGATCAGGCGATCATGCATTTTCGTGAGGCGCTGCGGCTTGACCCGTCGTATCCATCGGCCCAGCGGAATCTGGAGCAGACGTTGCGGCTGAAGGCGCAGCGCGGGGGAGGGTGAGGGGGTTTTTACCCCACGGATAGGAATCCGTGGGCTTGAGGGAGAGGTTGTGAGGGGGGATACCCCACGGATAGGAATCCGTGGGCTTGGGGGAGAAGTTGTGAGGGGGTTTTTACCCCACGGATAGGAATCCGTGGGCTTGGGGGAGAGGTTGTGAGGGGGGATACCCCACGGATAGGAATCCGTGGGCTTGGGGGAGAAGTTGTGAGGGGGTTTTTACCCCACGGATAGGAATCCGTGGGCTTGGGGGAGAGGTTGTGAGGGGGTTTTTACCCCGCGGATAGGAATCCGTGGGCTTGGGGGAGAGGTTGTGAGGGGGTTTTTACCCCGCGGATAGGAATCCGTGGGCTTGGGGGAGAAGTTGTGAGGGGGTTTTTACCCCGCGGATAGGAATCCGTGGGCTTGGGGGAGAGAGGTTGTGCTGGCTATCAATGGAATATGTGCTCGACGCGGTTGCTGACGCGGCAGGTGGCACGTTCGGCAGCCTGGAAGTAGATGGTCCAGTCATAGAGCCAGTGTGGGACGTACTGGACGAACTCGGCGTGGCCGTTGGCGTCGGCGGTGGCAGCAAAGACTTCAATGCGTGGGCCGAGGTCGATGACGAGGCCGGGACAGCCGGGCACGTTGGTGGTGCCGGTGTGAGGCGAAGCGCCGAAGTAGACGGTTTTTCCGGGCGTCGCGCCGTCGACGGCCAGCGTGTTGAAGTCGCCGGCGGTCCCGGGATCGGGGCCGGTGAGTCGGAGCCCGCCGGTTGCGGGTTCGCCGTAGACTTCGAAGGCCCATTCCTGATCCTGCACGCCATTGAAGACGTCCATCGTGACCCAGTCGTCGAAGACGGTGCCGTCAGCATAGACCCCGAAGTTCCAGTTGGCACGGGCGGAGCCGTTGGCCCAGCGTGTGGTGAGCATGGAGTATTTGCCGCCGCCGTTTTCAAATGTCTGGACGGATCGCAGGGCGAGGAAGTAGCGGCCGGGTTCGAGCACGAGGTCGGTCGGCTCCATGATGTTTTCATAGATGAAGGCACCGAAGTAACTCACATATCCCGTGTCGCGGCGGTTGACCGGATTGTCATAGCCTGAGGCAAGCAGCGCGCCGGGCGAGCCGTTGTTGCCATATTCGTAGATATACCAGTCATGGCCGAGCACATCGGCGTCGCCGAAGTCGACGCTGTAATACGCAATGCGCGTGATGCGGGTTTGCTCGGTGAGTTCGATGTCATCGGCAGCGATGCGATAGGACTTGGAGGAGGCATCTTCGGATCGCGAAGCGGTCCAGGCGTCCTGAGTCTGGATCAAGTCGTCGGGGTAGTTGTTAATATTGGACCAGATCAACTCCTGAGCAGCCGACGGCTGGCTCATACACAGCGCGGCTATCGACAGCAGGATGGAGCATGTTCGTCGAAGTGTCATGGCGATTCCCTTTCGCGATCCAGGTGCGCCGAGCCGGGGGGTGGGGGTGGTGGGTGATTGTGGCAGGAAGGCTAGGTGCGTGGTATTTTGCTCTCACGCCTTATCCTACCGATTTGTGGAGAAATGTGTGGCAGAAAAAGGGGGATATTGCGGGTGAGGGGGTGAGGCATCAGACACGGGTCGGCTTCGTCGCAGCGCGACGCACCCGAGCCGTGCCACCCGGGAGCGGGGAAAGGGAGTGGAGAAGATGGATTCCCGCGTGCGCGGGAATGACGGAGAGAGGAAGAGGGGGTGGATCCCAGCCTGCGCCGGGATGACGGGAGGGTGAGGGGGTGGGGATACCCCACGGATAGGAATCCGTGGGCTTTGGGGGAGAGGGGAGGAGAAGCGAGATCGGCGCATGGAAAAAAGGCCGCGGTGGGATTCGAACCCACGAATAACGGATTTGCAATCCGTCCCCTTAGTCCACTTGGGTACACGGCCTTTGTGTGATGCTGCGTCAGGTTTTTGAGGCTGTCTATTGTCCGGTTTCAGACTGCCCAACCATAGCCCGCGATCGCCTATTTGACAATCGGGGTTGATGTGTAGTCCACATCGTCAAAATGGTCGGCCCCGATGTGTTCAACCAGCCGTTTCCGGGCAAAATCGACGGCTGTGGGGCTTTGGTCGATGGCAATCCAGGGGCGATCCAGGCGTGCTGCTGCGATGGCCGTGGTGCCGCAGCCGGCCACGGGGTCGATGACGAGCCCGCCGGGTTTGCAGAAGGTCCGGATAAGGAGTTCGAGCAATGCCAGCGGCTTCTGGGTGGGGTATCCGGTGCGTTCGCGTGCGGTTGGGCTGATGGATGGGATTTCGAGGATTGAGTCGAGTCGTTTGCCGCCCTTGAAGTAGTACTTCTTGCCGTAGGAGACCATGTAGCGGCGCGGGGGCTGGGTGCCGTCGCCGGTGTCTTCGATGTGGCAGTACTTGGCTTTCTGGGCATCGCTGGCTGGGCCGACGGGAGGATCGAAGTAGTAGTCCTTGGATTTGGCAAAGACGGCAATGGTGTCGTGTTTTCGCAGGAAGTACTTGCCTCCCCTGGAGTTACCCAGGCCATAGCGCCAGATGAGTTCGTTGATGAAGACGCCGCCGGCAGCGACGGGTGGGCTGGAGTGCTGCTTGTGTGTTGCCCCCCATCCCGGCACCACACCGAAGTGTTCCTGCATGAGGCTGCGTACATATGGGGAGGCCCGGTGGTCGACGTGGACGGCCAGGATGCCGTCGGGAGCCAGGCGTGAGTAGGACAGGGCGATCAGATCATCAAGGAAATCGAGGTAATCGGGGAGGGTCCAGCGATCGGAGTATGCCGTGTCGTCGGTGGTGGTGGTTGAGGTGGTGGTGCGGTGGAGGCGATCGGTCGCAAAAGGGGGGTCTGCATAGATGAAATCGGCCGTGTTTTCCGGGATTGCGGCCGTCAGGACATGCTGGAACCGGCCGTGGGCCAGTGTTGAGGGGGTTATCGGGGGGGCATGGTGGTGATGACGGTGGGGATGGGGATCGGTCGCAGTGCCCTGTAGCGTGATCGGCTGTCTGCGGAGGTGGGTTTCGGGGTGATACTTGCCCGGCCAGACCAGTTCGAGGGGTGGGCCGGCGTTTGGGAGTGTGGATGTGGCAGGGTGCGCGGGAGGGGTCGTCATATTGATGGATAATACCGGTGGGCAGCACCTTGACGACCGGGGAGACGGCGCTGATACTACCAGTCCCGTCCGGGATTCCGACGAGCCGCGACCGCGAGGGAGCGGGCAATGCGGTGGCCAGTGCACCTCAAATTCTTCAGAATCGCGGACGGTGACTGCAAAACCAGGGCTCGTAGCTCAGTTGGTCAGAGCGCACCGCTGATAACGGTGAGGTCGGAGGTTCGACTCCTCTCGGGCCCATTCACACAAGAGACTGGATACGCTGATCTTGGCGTAGCCTCGGCAGACGCCGGGTGAACCGCTTGTCTCGGACGTGATCCTTCAGTACACGATCTGGACGCGGTCCCACCATTGATAGACAATATCGCAAAGGTGATCCAGGTCCGTCCGGGACCCGAAGGCGCTGAAGAAGTAGCCGTTTTCTGATCACAGACAATCTGATGCAGCGACACCGCCTGTGCGTTTTCCGGGTAGACGACATGGGCGGTTTGTAATTTGGCCTGATGGGTCTCGTACTCACCCCGGAGGGATTTGATGACTGTCATACTCACCTTTCTCTTGATCATTGCTGTTGTCGCCTGCATTGCCCTGTTGCTTCTATGGTACAAAGAGCGCACAGAAGTGGAGCGGGTCGCTGAGGAAGGAGAGCAGTTCATAGCGCAGGCACAGGCAAAGATGCGAGAACTGCAGGCCGAGATTGAAAAGGGCCGCAAGCAGGTCGAGCGACTGGCGAAGTGGACCGCTGTTGCAGATGCCGACGATAAGGCCCGAGAACTGCTGGCATCTGCACAAGCGACGGTGTCCCAGGCTGACCAAGACGCCCGAATACTGACAGACAACGCCGTCCAGCAATACGAGCAGGTCATGGCCAAAGCCCGGGAAGAGGCGGCACGGGCTACCTCAGAGGCAAAGGCAAACGCGAAGGAGTTGGCTGATGAGGCGCGGAGTGCGCTGACGACTGCGACTGAACAAGCCTCTCTGATTGTCGAGGATGCCAATAAGAAAGCCGAGGAGATTGCCGGCAAAGCATACGATGCCGTTCGGAATGCAGACTTGTATGAACGTACCGCCAAGGCCATGAAGAACACGATCAAGGGGTACGGTGATGAGTATCTGAAACCGGCCTCCAGTCTGCTTGATGATCTGGCTGAAGAGTTCGGCCACAAGGATGCCGGCCGACAACTGAAGATTGCACGAGATCACACGAAGGTCCTGATCAAAACAGGGCAGGCGTCATCATGCCAGTACGTTGAAGCCAGCAGGCGCGAGGGGGCAGAGCGATTCGTCCTCGATGCATTCAATGGCAAGGTCGACTCAATTCTCTCAAAGGTTCGTCATAATAACCACGGGAAACTCGAGCAGGAAATTCACGATGCCTTCACGATCGTGAACCACGGGGGGAGAGCGTTTCGTGACGCACGGATCACGGATGAATATCTGGCTGCCCGCCTTGCAGAGTTGAAGTGGGCTGCTACTGCCCAGGAACTCAAGAAGCAGGAGCAGGAGGAGCAGCGCCGGATTCGTGAGCAGATCCGGGAGGAGGAGAAGGCCCGGCGTGAGTATGAGAAGGCCATGCGCGAGGCCGCCAAGGAGGAGGACATGCTTCGAAAGGCAATGGCGAAGGCACAAAAGCAGATTGTCGCTGCCACCGAAGAGCAGCGTGCCGAGTTCGAGGCTCAGTTGGCTGAACTCAACCAGAAACTACAGGAAGCCGAGGAGCGAAATCAGCGGGCCATTTCGATGGCACAGCAGACCCGCCGCGGCCATGTGTACATTATCTCGAACGTGGGCTCATTCGGAGAGGATGTTTACAAGATCGGCCTCACTCGTCGGCTGGAACCCCTCGATCGTGTTAAGGAACTTGGCGATGCGAGTGTGCCGTTCGCTTTTGACGTACACGCCATCATTTTTAGTGAAGATGCACCGGCGCTGGAGACTCGACTGCACAAGCACTTCCTGCTCAACCAGATGAACAAGGTGAATCACCGCAAGGAGTTCTTCCGCGCTCGCATCGCAGACATTCGTGCAGAGATCGATTCGATGGGGATCAGCGCGAAGTGGACCATGGTGGCCGACGCACGGGAGTATCGTGAGACGCTGGCGATTGAGCGAGCATTCGAGGAGGATCCGGCCGCCCGGGACGCGTGGACGAACGGGCAACTGTCTCTTGATCCTGTTGATTGCCAGGAAATGGTGGGGGCTGCGGTCTGAAGGCACGAGAGGGTATTGGCCCGAAGTGAATGCGCGCACAGGCTTCGCTCATCACTCAAACGTCTGCACGACCAGATTGCTGATCTCGCAGGAACTCGGGATGAGGGCCTGGAAGAGCAACGTCCGGCCGCTCATGTTCTTTGCCACTCTGCCACGTAGTTCGGCCACGCCGTTGACATCTGCGATCGCTGAGCCGGCCACCTGAGCGTTGTCAATCTGCAGCGCATTGACGGTCACATCGCACGTCGGAATCAACGTGCCTCCACCTTCGAAGCCGTACACAAAGTACACCTTCGCGCCCGGCTCGACATTCGTCGCTCGAATGCCGTTGGTCTTGCCGCCGATGGCAGGCGATGGTTGTGACAAATCGAAGGATGGGTAGACGGGAGTCATAATGAAGCCGTGGATATCCCACTCTCCATCACCGGTGCGCTTTCCCTGTCCAACTACCTGTCCCAGGTCATTGATACTGTTTGCGCCCGAGAGTAACCCTGTGAGTGCCCAATCTGAAAGGAGGGGCATTAGGCCGTCCAAGTTCACCATGCCGGTATCGGCGTCCCAGATGAAGTACCAGCCAGTATCATACGACCATGTGTACCCGATGATCTGGTTGAGATTGTTGATCGCATGTGCAGACGAGTCCTCCTCCGAACTGTCGTGAATGTCAAAGCTATGCCCGCCCACCCAGATCTGAGCATGTTCATGTCCTGCCTGGAACGCAGATCCAACTATCCAGCCAGCCTCGTTGATATCAGATGCATGGCTGAGGGATTGACGATTCTTGTCCAACTCGATTATCTGGTTGTCAGGCGTCCAGCAAACCGCGTGCTCTGTGAAGTCCTTCGTGCCCGACTTGCCAACAACATACCCTGCGTTGTTCACACCGAAGGCCCAGGATGCGCGGCCACCGATTCCCGGCAACTCAATCGGCACGCCGTTCACCCATTTGCACGCAAAGAAGTCAGCATAACCTGGCACCAGTTCTGATTTACCGACTACGACACCGCTGTCATTGATGTCATACGCTATCGATGAAGTGCCCCCAAGTGTCCCGAGGTCGTACATAACTCCCTTGCGCCAGACAAAGGCATGGTCGTCATATGCCCCGCCCCCCTCGTAACCAGACCATCCACAGATGTCCCCGATGTTATTAATACCGTGCCCGTGGCTGCTAAACCCAGGCCCTCCGATGCTACCCAAGTCACGAATTATGCCGTTGCACCACAGAACGGCGTGATACTCCTCATCACCCTCTGTAAAGGACTCCCCCGCAATAACGCCGGAGTTGTTAATGCCCCAGGCAATGGAAAATGTGCCCCCCAGACCGCCAATGTCAATAACAGCATACTCCGCTTGGGCAAATACTAAGGTGGATGCCATGCATATACAGAGAGTCATGCCAACTTGCACGCAAGCCCGGCGCGCTACGGGAGCGCGGGGCAACAGCAATGACAAAGGGCTCCATAGGTTAGTCATATCTGCCTTCCTAGTAGAATGTACGGGCCACGTGTAGAGGCGATCACTCCGGTTCCGTACAGTAGCATTGACAAACAAGTGAGCATAGGCAGATGTGCTGATTCGGATCGAAGTCGTCTAGTTGCCACAGTTCTGCTGCTTCCTCGTAGTCATCCAGATCGGGCGATGTTGTACTTCGAATAGTCGTGAACTGGTGATCCCCGTCTGGTACAGATGTCGGCTTCATAGCGTCAGCGCGCAGTGCCGCCAGATCCCACTTGTTCACAGCATCCTTGGTGCCGTATTGCGAAGTTGGACCGTAGCAGCCGGCGATGAATCCGCTGTCGTGAATGTATTCCAGTACTCCGCTCAATAGAAATCCGCCGTAAACACCAAACTGATCGTTCTCCCACTCTCGAACAAACTGGTCCCAATTCTTCGGCGGGGTCCCCTGACTCGTCTTATAGTATGTGATAAAGTCGTCATGATTGGCATTGAACCACGTACCATTCCCTGTTTTGGGCTCCGGCCCCCATTCGAGGGCTATGTATGTATTCGGCGTGGACCATTGCTCGTTCTGTGGCTCATGCAGCGCCGAGATGTAGGTGGGGATGAGTGTCGGCAGCGTGTAGTGCAGATGCTCGTCGACAATCAGTTCGTATGGACGGGCAAACTCCTCAAGAATGAAATACGTCCACCAGGCATCTCTGTTATCTTGTACGCTCAGGTCATCATCCTTGTCGCCGACTCCCGCTTTCAGCAAACCCTCCCCAGGCAACGCAGAAGTGATGAAGCGAAGCGGCCTGCCAGCGAGCGCTGAGCCGACCACCCAGGTATCTTCGACTGCGTATGCAATGCCGGGCGTGGAGGTGCCTGCTACCTGGTTGACAATCCAGCCGCCGTTGCCACTATCGTAGTGCCAATACACAGGAACCGGATCAGTGCCGAGACTTGTCTGTGCAGTTGCACCAACGATGATGTTGTTCTTGTAGTCGTCATACGGATTGTCTTTGCTAAGTCCGTATGCGATGGCCTCAGCCGCTCCAGGGCTTGGAAGCAGGATGATCCTGATCGTCGGATCTACGCATCCGCTCGACGGGAGGTGAGGGGGAACAAAGAGAAAGGCGCGATTAGAGACGTCGCTGAGTGTGACAGAACCGACAGCGCAGCCGTCTTCGTTCACATCCCGGACCTCGCCTGACGTGATCGAGTACTGAGACTCTGTAATGCCGTCTGACTCGTACACTGTTGATACGTCTGCGATATCAATCCCCACAAACGGCTTGAAGGGGTCAGGGCCGGTCTGGCCGAGCGATTCTGTTGAGAGGAGCGTCAGCATGAATGTCAGGCCCAGGAATGTTACAATCCCCCTCCGGCATCCCCTCTGGAGCCGGCTCCCGTTACCGGACTGGCTCGAGGCGGGCAGGGTCGCATGGTTCAATTTACCCGATTCGGCCTGCTCGTGTGGAGCAAATCCATGATTCTTGCGGTAATGCCTCATGGATACTTTTTCTATCGTGATGGGTAGCGGCGTGTCCGATATCCCGGATTTGCGAGGCGGCAATTGGGATTCGGGCACGCCATTTACATTTTGATTGAGGAAGGTATGAAATGACGAGTTGCGTTCAGCAAGGGGGGGGGGAGGCGTTTACTGAAGGATGCTGAGGTCGTCCCTTCGGCACCATGAGGACGGGGGGGACGGGGGGGGGACGCCCGTGCCACTGTCGGAACCCGCTCCCTCACGGTCGCGGCTCGTCGATCCGTTACGCGCGCGGCTCGTCAGAGTGTCGTGACTGCGACCGACAGCAGAGGCCCGCTTGCTTACGCGCGCGGCTCGTCAGAGTGTCGTGACTACGACCGATAGCAGAGGCCCGCTTGCTTACGCGCGCGGCTCGTCGATCTGCCCGCTTGCTTACGCGCGCGGCTCGTCAGAGCGCCGTGACTACGACCGATAGCAGATCGCCTCAAGCGGCTTTCACCCGGACAATCCGCGGGGCGCGGCTTATCCGGCTTGTGCCGGGGCGACATATGTGGGTGTGAGTAGGAAAAAGGGTCGGGATCTGATTGCTATTGAATACGTGTCGACACGACATTTGATTTTGACTCGAATTGGCACGCCTGGAACCACACATCGCGACCGGCGGCTGCCTGTGGAATGGGCAACACCCATTGTGCTGTGCCTGTCCCGTCTGAAGTCACCATCCCGCCAGCCTGTGACGGCTGATCAAGATCAAGTGTTATATTCAGCGGTGCGATATAGGTGCTGCCAAGTCCGACCAGGGTGTACGCGAGAAAGGTGTTCGTGTTCGGATTTGTGAATCTGACGGTGAACACCCCATCCTGCCCGGCCAGCAGCGGGTCCGGCGATATTGCGAGTATGGCAATGTCATACACCTGCGCCGCCCCGGAGTTGGTGCCATTGTCATCATCCTGAAACGTCCCGACACCGACCACTCCGTTGTCGATGGCAATGGAGAAGCCGAACTGGTCATCCGCGGCCCCGTCACTCGGGAGCAGTTTGGCAATCTGGGTGCCGGTGGAGGCATCGAACAGATATGCCGAGCCAGAGTTGTTGCCGGTATCGTTGTCGAAGTAGGCCCCGACGGCGACGACGCCGGCATCGATGGAGACTGAGATGCCGAACTGATCACCTGCAGCCCCGTCGCGGGCAAGGAGTTTGGCGATTTGCGCACCGGTGGAGGCATCGAACAGATACACAGAGCCGGAGTCGACGCTTCTGCCGTCATCACCCCGCGCGCCGACGGCCACGATGCCGTTGTCGATGGCGATGGAGATGCCAAATTGGTCTTCGGACGCCCCGTCGCTCGGGAGGAGTTTGGCAATCTGCGCGCCGGTGGAGGCATCGAACAGATATGCCGAGCCAGAGTTATTGCCATTGTCGTCGTCGAGGTAGGCCCCGACGGCCACGATGCCATTGTTGATGGCGATGGAGCGTCCGAAGGCGTCACCAGCCCCGCCGTCGCCTGGGAGGAGTTTGGCGATCTGGGCACCGGTGGATGCATTGAACAGATATGCCGAACCAGATTGGAAGCCCATGCCCTGGTCGAGGTGGGCCCCGACGGCGGCGACGCCGTTGTCGATGGAGATGGAGATGCCGAACTGGTCACCCGCCGCCCCGTCGCTCGGGAGGAGTTTGACGAACTGGGCGCCGGTGGTATCAAAGAGATACGCTGAGCCGGAGCCTGCGCCATTGTCGTCGTCCAACAGCGCCCCGACGGCCACGACGCCATTGTCGATGGCGACGGACCAGCCGAACCAGTCATACGCTGCGCCGTCCTTTGGGAGGAGTTTGGCGACCTGTGCGCCGGTGGATGCATCGAACAGATACGCCGAACCAGAGCTGGAACCGTTGTCATCGTCCTGTTGTGCCCCGACGGCGATGATGCCGTTGTCGATGGCGATGGCGTAGCCGAACAAGTCTGCGGCCGCCCCGTCGCTTGGGAGGAGTTTGAGATCCTCAGTGATCACCTGCTGCCCCCAGGCTGGCGCCACGAGTGCGACCACCGCCATTGATACCACTATCAAACTACAACCGGACCTTCTTATCATACGATTCATTTCTGACCTCCGATAGACATCGTTTCGAGTCACATTCCTGACACTATGAACAGCGCACCTGAGATGCTGTTTTTACCCATCAACGGGCCGATCACAATATCAGGAATGGGAACATTGAGCCGGTCGTATCAAGAATGGACGCCAATGGAGCACGCACCTAAAGCAGGCCGCTCAGCAACGGACCCGTTCTGCTCAGGCGTTATATGATAGGCTCAGCGATACGATCAGAATCGAATGGTCAGGCGTGGGAAACAGGGGGGTCGGGAGTGGGGAGAGCGCGGGGCAAGAGCGCCAATCGGGAGATTGACGATCCGGAGGGTTCACAAAGCCGCCACCGGTGGTGGCGGTAGAGAGAAGAGAAGATGGATTCCCGCGTGCGCGGGAATGACGGAATAGGGAGGGGAATCCGGAGGAGGAGATGGGTCCCGGCTTATGCCGGGGCGACTGATGTTGGTGCGGGGGTAGTCGCTGTCCGGCGGGTGTGCTCGGCGCTCTCTGATCTGATGCTGACGTTGGCTTTGCGGCTGCGCCGAACGTACAGCCAAACAGCACAGAGCGCCCAGCAGAGCGGTGTATAGAAGGCTGTGTTAACAACCAGGCCAAGCCAGATGGGGACGGTTGGGAGGATGATCACCTTCTCGGCGATGCCCGAGGCGTTTGGATCGTTCACGAGCGCAATGCCGTTGTCGATCGACAGGGATTCGGATCTCCCATTGTCACGAGCGAGGCTGCCGCGCCAGGCCAGGGTGCGCATGGGCCAGCCGTAGGCGTCATTGTATTGAAAGCCTCGGGTGAAACTGTACGGCTTCAAGAGTCCGGACCACTTGGGCGGTTCGTATGTGTCCAATGTATTGCGCGTCTCATCATCAATCGGGAAGCAGATTCCGACCACGCTCGTCACGCCGAGGTACCGAGATTCCTTGACTCTCCACTCACGTGAGCCATCGGCAAATATGCGCTCGTCTATCGAGGTGGACGTCGGACGTGATGTCGGGCCACTGGTCAATGCAAATGCGAATGCAACGAGTATGGTCAGGAGGGCACCGCCGACAGTGCTCAGTCCGAGTTTGGAGATCAGAGTTTTCATGGCCGCTTCCTTTGAATCTGGAAAACACCGTTCATGTGTATGTGCGTGTGTGGCGCGTGGGTGTTACACCTTGACCGCGTGCCATGACAGATTGTTGTTGTGAGCGGGGAACAGACGCGCAGGTCTCCGGAACAGATCCATTGCGGCATCCAGCCTGGCTATGAAGTGCGTGCGACGATCTGCCTCGATCGTCGGTGTGCCGTAGGCCGACACACACATTTATCGCAAATCCTATGCATCTCGCACAACACTGCCCACTTCTGGGTGCCGGCGGGCGGCGATGCGGCTGTGAATCATGTCGGCTCGTGGTGGCTTAACGCTCCACGAATTTGCCTTCGCAAAGACAGGTTGTGCGACCTGATGAGCACGAGTATCAGCCAGGGGAGGGCCGGCAGGGCCAGCCACTTGAACAACCATGTCACCTCACCGGCATCGGCCCTTGTAAGCCGTTGCAGATTGGACGCTTGTGTTGCCGGGGTTGATGTGAGTATCAGTGCCTTGCCGGACCAGTATTGCAGGGCTGCGTCGGGATTGAGCCAGCCTGATCGGGGGCTGGTGGTGTCCGGGTTGAAGAGACAAATGCGCTGTGAGTCGTAGCCGAGGACGGCCACGAAATGCGGACGGAGTTGCTTGACGGCCCCTTCGAGTTTCGGTCGTTCTTCATACAGAATGGCAGGCAGGCGGTGCTCCAGCAGGAAGGATGGCCCAATCTGGACTGCCTCGATGCCCAGGCCCTTTGCTTGGAGGAAGTCCAGTATTTGAGCAGATGAAACCGTGCCGACGTCGTCGGTCGGGAGCGCTGATTCGAGTTCGGCATTCGAGTATGGGATCTCTGCGAGGCTCAGCAGTACTGCTGCGCAGGCGCGGCCGCATTGCACCGTTCGCGGCGAGGCTGTATTGATTGCGATTTCGGAAACGGTGTCGTCTGACTGCGCATCGCAGGGCTTCATCTGTACGGAGAGACCGATGCCGACGGCAAGTGTCAGCGTGCATGCGCCTAATACATCGAGTCGAACTCGAGACTTCATCGTGATCACCGCATACTCGAGTGAGCAGAGAGGACGGCTGCTCACAGCCCTGTCATATACCCTGCCAGTGGGCGCACGTTTGCGTGTGCGGATCATTCACATAGTTGAGATGAGGGACGTCGCCGTCTCCAGGGGATCAGGAGGAAGAGACCGGCACCTCCGATGGAGCACATCATCGTGATGGACCATGCGTGCGACGACTGATCATCAGTGCGACCGAGCAGGCTGAATCGTTGGATTGCATCGTCCGGCCCGGATTTCAGGCTCGCAGTTGCCAGGAATTGAGTCGCGACTGCCTGCACGTCGTCGGCTCGAGCGATCCACGACTCCTGTGATTCTTCGATGAAGCAATCGGTGCCGGCCGGCACACGATCCCAGATGTCAAAGTTCCCGGCTGGCAGCGGGATGTTGACGGCCAGGAGCGGCGTGTCGCCCGCATCGCGATCAACATGTATTTCCCATTCGCGGAACGGGATGTCCTTGATGGCAGAAGTGGCGTAGACCTTTTTCCAGCCATCTGTGGCCAGCCACAATCCCGGCTCGATTTCGATGCTGTCGGTAACGGCGAATTCAATCAGCAATTCGGTTTCGAGTGATGCGTTGAGCGTGTAATGACACTGATGAATCGGGAGCGAGCCTTGTTTGGGATCGGTCCAAACGGTCATGGCCACCCTGTCGGTCGCGCCGGAGGGGTCGTACAGGTCGATGACGTGGCACTCTCGGCCGTCGACGGTCTCCATCTTTTCTCTGAGGACGGCGGAGTCAGATTGCAGCAGGGAAATCAGGCTAAGATCGCCGATCCCCTGGCCGTCGGTTGTTGGGGGATTGAGCAATTGCATGTCAAAGTAATCAATGCCCGATGTCGTGAGCTCCTCCGCCTTCCCGGTTCTGTCTTTGAAGTCGGGAAGATCCATATCGATGCCGAGTATGCCGGGAGGCCCGTCCTGAGCAGCGACGTACAGCGAGGTTGCAACGCCGTTGAAGGCAACCCACCGAGTTGCGTTGACGTCAGTGACAAACGGGTCGCCGGCGAAATTATGTTCGCTCACAAATCTGGATTCATCAAATGCAATCCTGCGATGGGAGAAGACAAAGGGAAGGGGCATTGTCCTGCCTTGTGTCACCTGCACGGTCGGCCCGGCCACCTGGTCGCCTGTGAACGAGACGTCCAGGGACGTGATGGCTGCACTTCGCTTGAGTGCCTGCGCGTATATGCCGTCCTTGGTGAGTGTTGCGGGACGCTGTGCATAGCAGCGTGTTGTGGCACTGCCCAACGTCATAGCAGCGCACACCACAGCGGCCGTCGTTACGAACGGCTGAATGTGTCTTCTTTGTTTTGGCACAAGTTCTCTCCTTTGGGTGGCTCACACAAAGCCACATGCCGGAGCCCGTCTCAGACTCCGGCGTAAAATAACGTGTCGCTCATCCGACACTATCACAGAAGACGGCTTCCTGATAGGAGGATGGGCATAAGGTTGTGACCAACGGCAAGCCGTTGCACTTACAGGTCCCGAGCCAGGCACACTGCCTCATTACAAGAAAGCTCGGCGCGGCTGCGGTTGAGCACGGCGATGTAATGGCCCTGCCGAACATATCCGGGTCATCGGGTCCTATGTAGAGCCAGATTGGAACTGCCGTGCAGCCGGTGGTACATCCGCCGGTTGGTGTTGAACAAGGTGGGAGCACGCCGGGGCAGGTGATTGCCCCTGTGTTAAGGCAGCCACTGCTGGTTTCGTTTCCGTTGATGAAGTCACAGGTGCCGTCGCCGGCGCGGAGTCGCAATAGGTCGGCGCGCGGAATTACGGTTGCCCCGTATACCGCGGCAGCGGAGGTGGGCGGACTAAGACGACTTGACATCAATGCGACAGTGCAAACGGCAATCACGACGCAGGCGGCGGACGATGTGCGCAACCTCACAGGAGAACCTTCCCTTCGTAGATCACCCGCCAATGGTCAACTACCAAATTACTTGAAGGCGTATTATTTTGCACGTCATATGAATATAAAGGCAGGGCGAGCATAGAACGGCCACTCGACTGCATAATGTCAACCAGTTTACCAAATCGGGCGACCGCTGCTACCCACTTGGGCGAAATTAGGGCAAAAAAACTAAAGTTCTGAAGCGTGTGGATCACGAGAGTCGTTATTGCGGCCTCAAGGGCTTGTGGAATAGGAAGATAGGGATTCGAGGCTGGGCATGTTGCATCTTCGCTCATTTGCCTGGAGTCCCCATTTGTTCCAAGTTTAGATGTGGATAACCAGCAGCGATCTGCGAAGCGCGCGGATTCCTCCCCCCCCTTTTTGGGATCCGTGGGCTTGGCATGGGGGTGGACGGGTGTCTTGATTACAGCGAGTCGACCCCACGGATTCAAATCCGTGGGCTTGGCATGGGGGTGCGCGTCATGACCGCCCCCCCCGGTGTATTCGAGGATTATGCATGAAGCGTTCGGTTTCGCGCGATTCGAGCGGCGTTGATGGCGAGTTTGGCACCGACCCAGTAGCGGACGCGGTGCAGGCGGCGTGCCCAGGCGGGCAAGGAGATCAGGCCACCCCCCGAAGCTGGCCATCGCGCCCAAAGAACCGCTCGATGTCACCGCGCATCACAAACAGGTGCTTCCGAAGGCCGGAACAGTGTTCCAGGAAATACATGCTCGTCAGTCGATCCGGATGGTGCGTTCGATGTCCGAGTTCCGTGCCAGGGCGTTGTCGTGGAGCCAGCAACACAAGACCCGCATCAGCCGTCGCAGCATAGAGGGGATTACGATCGTAGTTGGCATCCGCCAAGACCGGCAGTCCATTGAGCGTCGGGGTTTGTCCCAATGCGGGAACCAGGTCCTCCCGGGCAACGACCGGCTCCGATTCGTGCATTGGCTTGACAATCCATTGTCGGACGCACTGCTGATCATCGATGACAAGATGTAACTTATAGCCGCGCCGCTTGCCTCCATCAGCCCAGCCATAGGTCGCATCTGGATCGCCGGTGTGTGATCGAAGTGACAACGGTTTGCCGTCCAGGATCAGCCGCGTGGGTATGTGGTGGACGACCTGCAATCGGTCGAGCACCTGTTGTATGAGTTGAATGGTCGATGGATCACGCAGGCGTCGGCTCATGGTGGACTGATTCGGCAGGAGTCGCCGCCATGCCTGTCCCGGCCAGTGGTTGCGTTGGCAGGCCCAGTTGATGGATCGATCGTGCAGTGCGGCCCAGAACAGGACGGCCAGTATCTGAGGGTCGGAGTAGGTCAGTTGTGCGTGTCGACGACGTGGCAGCCTGCGGAGAGTGGCTACAATGAGGCACCAAAGTTCGCGTTCCATGCTCATGCTCCTATGGAAATAGGGGTTTTTGAAGGCATGAGTATGGGCGCGACTTTTGGCTCGCGCCACCTAACATACGCCGAACGCGCATAATCCTCGTATTCACCGGGGGCTAACGGGAGTGGGAATGATGGAAGATGGATCCCGGCCTGCGCCGGGATGACGGAGAGAGGGGAAGAGACCCGGACAATCCGCGGGGCGCGGCTTGTCCGGCTTGTGAGCGGGGAGGGGCGGCGTCAGGCGGTGGCGTCGGGCTCAGTATTCTCGGGTGATTCGGAGAGGCCGGCTACGCCTGAGGCGCGGAGGCGCAGCATGTCGATTCGTTCGCGCACTTCACGGGCCATCAGCGTGTTAGGGAACTCCTGGACGATTCGTTGCCCGACCTGGATGGCTCGTTGCCAATCGTGATCCTGGACGGCCATCTTGAATTGCAGGCCGAGGTTTTCCTTCGCTTGTGAGATGACGCCGCGTGCAACTTCGCGATACGGCTCGGCTTCGCGTTCGCTGAGGTATTGGTCCAGTTCGCGCAGGATGTCCATGGCCGGCTCACTCTCGCCGCGGCTTGCGACTTCGAGGAATCGACGTTCGAGCAGATGTTTGTGGTCTTCCCATGCCTGTCGCACACGGCGTTCCAGGCCGACGACGCGACGCGCATCGGGAAAGAGTCGTTGCAGTCGGGCTGCTTCGGCATAGGCCTCGGACCAGACTCGCTTCTCCACGAGTGTATCGAAGTGTGAAATCGCTTCGTCGATCCGCTGTTGCACGACATGCTGTCTTGTCTGTTCGATATGGTGGCGGAACTCCTCGGCTTCCTCGCGGTACCCGAATCGTTCCGACATGTCATCAACCAGGACGAGCGCGGCATCCCAATCCTCTTGCGCGATGTCTTCCTCGATCGCCTTGCGCAGCATTTCGCGTTCATTGCGTCGATAGGCAATGCGTTTGGCAGAATCGGAGAGCATGGTGTGCTCATGGATCTGGGTAAGTATTTCGATCTGCTTTTTCAGGAGTTCGCACTGCTTGAGCGCAGCGTTGGCAGCGCGGCCTGCACGAATCTGCGCGACGCCGACCGGGATGAGCGAAGCCGTGATGACCACGCAGAGTATCCCGAGGATGACGAGGTGCTCGCCCGGGATGTTTGCTCCTGCGGCCCGGTATCCGGTCAGCAGCAGGAACAGCCCGAGAATGAGCAGGAGGAAATATGTCACGACCAACCAGGCATCCCGTCCGAGACCTTGCATGAGTACACGCTCCTTCGATCGTCAGTCCCCCCCCACTGTTGAGTCATACCGCCGACTAACTGCCGGGAGTCGGCTTCCCACAATCAAAGGTTGTGGGGACCATACAGAGGAAGACGAGTTCATCGCCCTGGTCAGCCCGGAACTGGTGGATTTGGTTCGGTTCGATGAACAGGGCATCGCCGGCAGCGACGTGGTGGTCTTTGCCGCCGAATTCGACGGTCCCGCTGCCATGAGCGATATAGACACCGTGCTCGTAGTCATGCTGATGTCGCGGTGTATGCCCCCCGGGCTTGACCGTAAACTGTCGCATGGCAAAGGTTGGCGCCCCGTCGGCCCGGCCGAGCAAAAGCCGCATGGAGACCCCTTGAACCCCCTCCATGTCGACGGGGTTGTCCTGGACGTCACTGGGCTTCCGAACAAACATGGGTTGACGCTCCTGTTGATGGTGGTTCTATTGTAGCGACGGCGACCCGGAGCGACCGACCCCGTATTCAGTAGAGCAAGGCCCCCATGAGCGACACACCGACCCCATCGCAACCGATTGATATCAAGAGTTTTACGCTCGGCCCGTGGCAGACGAACTGCTACATTGTGCGGCTAGCGGATTCCCCTGAATGCTGGATCGTCGATGCCGGTTTTGAGCCGGAACCGATGATTGCGTGTGTGAAGGCTGAGGGGTTGAGGCCAACGCGGGTGATTCTGACCCATGCCCATGTTGATCACATCGGGGGGCTGTCACAGATTCGTGCCGCGTTTCCTGAGTGTCGGGTGGCGATCCATGCCGATGAAAAAGCGTTTCTGGGGTCGCCCGATCTGAATCTGTCTGGGTGGCTCGAACTGCCGGTCACGTGCAGCGATGCGGACGACTTGCTGGCTGACAATGAGCGGCTGACACTGGCAGGCACGGCAGAGTGGGTCGTGTTTCACACGCCCGGGCACAGCCCCGGCGGGATCACGCTGTACCACGAGCCGTCGGGCATCGCGTTGGTGGGCGACACGTTGTTTGCCGGTTCGATCGGGCGATACGATTTTCCGACGAGCAACGGGCAACAACTGTTTGATTCCATCGGCAAACGGTTGCTGACGCTTCCTGATGAGACGCAAGTCTTCCCAGGGCACGGCCCACCGACGACGATCGGCCAGGAGCGTCGCACGAACCCGTTTCTTACCTGACGCGGCTTCACACAAACCGGATCGATTACTCCATCTTAATATAGGGTGAATGCGCGGACGCTTTGTGTACATGGCGGCGTGCGAAGCGGTTGTTTTGCAACATACTCTCAATATGCAGAACAAATCCGGACTGCCTGCGGTATTATCGTCACTGATCCCAATCAGTCAGCCAACGCAGTGGCGATATTCCCGTCAACCAGATGCACAAGACCGTTATTGTGTTTTACTTGCTGCCTGATGGGTTCAGTGAGAGAGAAAGAACTACTCGGCTCGAACAATCAGGAGATTTGGTATTATGCGCTGCACTTCTAAGATGATGGCTATCGGTCTGGCTGCCTGTACGATGACGGCTCTTGCTTCGGCAGCCTCTGCCCAGGTGGTCGACGTTGACGTCAAGGATTCCTCCTTTGCCCCGATGGACGTTGGCATTGCGGTGAACGACACGGTCCGCTGGACCTGGAGCGGTATTTTCCCGCACTCGACCACATCGGCCGGCGGCTTTGCTGAGTCCTGGGACTCCGGCATTCAGAGCACAGGCGCCACGTTTGATTACACGTTCACGGCCCCGGGCATTTACCCGTATTACTGCATCATCCACGGCTTCGACAACGGCGACGGGACGGTCTCGGGGATGTCGGGGCATGTGAGTGTTTTCGGGACGAGCACGCTTGAGTTGTTGGGCCCGGTCCCGGGCACAGCCGGCAAGAGCAACAAGTTCTCGGCCGGGAACGCACCGGGCAATGCCACGGTGTATTTCGTGTACGCATTCTCCACCGGTTCGACTCCGGTCCCGGGCTGCGGGGGCGTGACCCTTGACTTGCGTGGGCCGACGCTGTTTGCCACCGAGAAGGCTGATGCGAACGGGTTCGCGACGTTCAGCGTGAATGTGCCGAATGCTGCAGCCGGTCGGACGATTTACTTCCAGGCAGTAACGACGGCCAACTGTGATGTCAGCAACGTCGTGAAGAACACGTTCTAATATTCGGGTCGGCGGGAGCGGGCCTGCTCCTTCTTACTTCCGTTTCCTATACAGTGCACTGCCTCGGCTTGTTGCCGGGGCAGTGCTTTTTATTTTTTGCATGCCGGGGGATTGGAGAAAGGAAATACCCCACGGATTTTAATCCGTGGGCTTGTTCGCGGTGGACGGGTGTTGTGACTCGGGAAGAGAAGAAACCCCACGGATTAAAATCCGTGGGGTTGGGGAATGGGAAAACCCCGCCATGTATCGAAGCGACGCATGACGGGGCTTGATTGATTGGTTGGTGAACGAAGGGCTACACCGGTTCAAGGTTCACTATTCGATCAGGGCGACGTTGGTGGACTGACAGGCTGTGATGTCAATGGCCTGGACGTAGACGCGGTTGCAACCGGCAGCCGGCACGTTGCCGCCGAGTTCCGCCGTGCCGGTCTCATCGGCGTTGGTGACGCCGGCGACTTTGGGCGCTGCGATGCCGACCCAGACGCCGGGGCACATGGGGACTTCCACTTCACCCCAGCGCATGCCGTAGACGAAGGCCACCTGATCGCCGGGGAGGCCGCCGGTCATTGAAAGCGTGACAAAGCCGGGACAGGTGCCGATGTAGTCGAGATCGAGTTGGAGCGGGTCAGGGCCGAGCGGCTCGTGTTCGAGCAGTTGCTGTGAATCGGGAGCGAGGATTTCGACCGTCAACTCGTCCGGCTCGTACCCGAGCACATTGCCGGCCAGTGTGACTTGGTTCGGTTCGGTCAGGACTGAGTGGATGAAGTCGAAGCCGGAATCTGGATCGAAGAAAAGGTCGTCGAGGAATGCCTGGAACTGCATGGCCGTTTCCTCGGGCGGGGCACCGGGCATGGTCATGAAGATTTCGCCGATCCCACCGCTGGATACCCAGATCATGCCATCACCGGCTGCGGGCCCGAGCGAGCAGGTCAGCGTGCAGCCGCCATTGTCCTTGCCGATATTGCTGATGCGCTTGCCGTCCTTGAGGGCGTTGCCTCCCTGGGTCCACCACCATTGTTGCAGGATGATGGTGTCGGCGTCGCTCGTGAGTGTGACGGTCGCGATGCCGCCGCTGGGTACGGATGCGCCGTAGAGATTGTGGGTGTATCCACCGTCCACGCCGCGTTCACTTGGGAAGGGTGTGGTGGCCCCGTCGGCCCACTCGACGGTCGCGCCGGCCGGATTCTTCTTGGCTTCCTTGATCACGATATGGAGATCGTCGGCGGCCTTACCGGTCTTGTTGGTGAACTTGATTTGGCGTCGGCTCGCTTCGGCTGACTGGGTTCCAACGCACAGGCCGGCCAGACACAGTGATGCGGCCAACAGGCCCTTTGTGCAGCAGGCCCACCGCCCGGCATTGGTTGTTGTTGCTGTCATGTGACACATCCTCTCTGAGTTGTGGAGTTGGGATCCGGTTTTTTTCGGAGGGGGGCATCGATCACCGCCTCTCCAGAGTGCATTCCGGGCCAGGTGGGAGGATCTGTCAGTTGGAAGTCAAATTTTTTCGAGGATTGAGGGGGAGGAAGAGGACGGGGGTAGTTGCGATTGCGGCGAGGAACACCCCACGGATTTGAATCCGTGGGCTTGGGCGGGATGGCCAAAAACGCAAGATGGCGGTAGAATATGACACGATGGGACTTGATGCCGTTGAACTTGTGATGGAAGTCGAACAGCAGTTTGACGTCGTACTGACTGACAGTGATTGTCGGCAGGTACTGCGTGTGGCTGATCTTGCCGCTGTCGTTGCCAATCGTTTGCCGGATAATCAGGGGGGATGCACGACCGCCGGCGCCTTTTACCTTTTTCGACGATTGCTACTTAGCCAAACGGGTATCAAGCGGGCTGACATTCGGCCGGCTACGCCGCTCAGCGATTTGTTTCCATCACGTGAATCGCGCAATAAATGGCATGCAATGGAGAAGCAAGACGGCGATCTACCTCGGTTGGAAGTAGATGAGAATACTCAGCGATCGATCGATGCCGTGCGGACGTTTCTGTATATTCCGCTCATCGTGCTTTTTGTGTTTTTGTTCGTCACGTTTCATTGGGCGATCGCGATCCTGTGGTGCGTAGCCGGTATTGCCGTGCTCGGCATCGGATCAAGGGCAATCTCCGAGCTTCGACGAACTCGCTTTCCTGATGGATTTGAAACGGTTGCTGACGTGGCACGTTCGATCGCACCTATGCAAACTCGCGCCGGCGGGCCCGGCCAGACGCTGATTATGCAACAGGAAGTTCTGCTGAGGGTGCGGCTGATTATCGCTGACCTGTTTTCCATACCGATAGAAGAGATCAAACCAGAGTCCAGGTTATACCGCGATTTGCTTATTGGCTAGGTTCGGGCGTGCCCGGCGTTGCTATGTCAGTATCCCGCGACGATCACCCATTCGGGGGGGAGGAAAGGTAACGCAAGGGTCCGCTTTCCCGAGGGTGGCATTGCCGACCACTGGGGATCAGGCGCTGGTATGGCTAAGGGGGGAAAGGAAGAACCCCACGGATTTGAATCCGTGGGCTTGGGCGGGATGGCGGGGGTAGTCGCGAATCCGAAGTCATACCCGCCATGTGTCGAAGCGCCCACATGACGAGGCTTTTTAGACGCCCGTGCCAGCGGGATCAGGCCTGCTGCTGCTGTGTAGCCAGGACGTGGTAGTTCTTGTCGACGGGCATGAGGCACATGGTGTGATCGTCAACGTGTTGCAGGACGTCGGGGTCATCTTCGAAGAAGACATCGACGTTGTGTTGCCGGCACATCGCACCTTTCCACTCATCGACGCCGTGTTTCAGGCAGAGGTCGAGGGATGACGTGATCAGTTCATCGAAGACGATTCCCCACCCGTGCAGGTCGGCGGTTGTGACCTCGGCATCCTCGCGGAAGGTGAGGATGATGATGCGGTGGCCGGCCTGTCTGAGGGAAGCGGTGAGGAAGGCAAAGAATTCCGGGTGGCGTGTGATGGTGTCGTCAATGTCGAGGGCAATATTCATGGGGCTATCGGTCCTTTCCATGCTCGTAGATGTTTCATCGGCACAGAATGCGAGGGTGGTTGTCCTCCGGGCGGATTTGTTCTCAGAATCACGGTTCACAACGGGCTGGACATCATGTACCATGTGTTTGCGGAGCGTTGTGTCCGGATTGGCCTGAGAGGGATGAGCATCATGCAGAACCAGGGGACCGTTGGACGATTTCTGTCGGCGTGCGCAGTGATATCGGTGGCGTCTTGTTGTGCCATCACTTACGCGGACCTCACGCTGGAAGCAGAGCAGGTGATTCAGGCCGGCGGGGTGGATATAGCCGTGCCGGGGTATTCGGTGCCATCGCTGGCTCATTGGGACAATGACGGGCTGCCGGATCTGATCATCGGGGAGGGCAGCGGGGTCGAGACGGCCCGGATTCGTGTGTATCGCAACATCGGGACGCCCGGGGCACCGGAGTTCTCGGCCGATTTCTTCTATGCCCAGTCGAACGGGGCGGACCTGATCGAAGTCGGCAGCGGGTGTCTCGGGGTGTTCCCGCGCATGGTGCAGTGGGACGGCGACGGGCGAAAGGACCTGCTGACCGGTCTGGCGGATGGGACCGTCAAGATTTATCTCAACATCAACACCGATGACGTGCCGGAGTTTGATGGCGGGACGCTGCTGGAAGTCGGGCCAACCGGGAACAAGGTGCCGATTGACGGCGGGTATCGGGCCACTGTGTGTGTGGTCGACTGGAATAACGATGAACGCAAGGACTTACTTGTCGGCGCCTCGGACGGCTTGCTGCGTCTGTATATTAACGAGGGGACTGATGACGCACCGGATTTTGTGACCACGATCGTGTTGATGGAAGGCAATGGGGACTTGTCGGTGCCGTCGGGCCGCTCATGCCCGCTGATGCTGGATGTTAACCTTGATGGGACGAAGGACCTGGTGACCGGCAACACGAACGGGCAACTGCTTACATACCCGAACAATCACACGGACGGCGATCCGACGTTTG
Source organism: Planctomycetota bacterium (assembly GCA_013112555.1). GTDB lineage: Bacteria > Planctomycetota > Phycisphaerae > Phycisphaerales > UBA5793 > PNC21. The sequence continues at coordinate 836,060 of JABFGK010000002.1, forward strand.
TGTATCACTCGTATGTTGATGCGGGCGGTGTGATGATTGATCTTGAGGGCAGCCCGCGCTCCCGGCCGGCGTTTTGCGATTGGAATGAGGACGGCCGGCCTGATGTGTTGATCGGTTCGTATGGCGGGATGGTTCGGCTGTACCTGTCGGTCCCGGACCATCACTTCCTATTGGCGTCGGAGCCGAATCCGCTGGTCGGCGGGCAGGATGCGGTGTTTACGGTGACGAACGGGCAGCCTGATGCGCGGACGTATCTGGCGTATTCCGTATTCGGTGTCGGGTACAAGTATGTGGGGCGATTGGGCGTGGAACTCGAGATTGAGTCACCGACGCAGGCAGGGCCGATGATGCAAACGGATGCGGACGGCGTGTGTGAGTGGGTGTTGCACGTGCCGGGTGTGGCCTCCGGGCACCAGGTGTGGTTCCAGGCGTGTCAACCAGGTTGGACATCGGAACTGCGGACGTGTGTGGTGGAATAGGCAATCCGGCAGGTTTTTACAGGATTTTGACATTCCTGTGATTCAGGGCTTGACAGGACCGGGGTGGTATCGGTTAGCATGGCTTGTTGGCCACTTGTATTCAGCAGTGGCCGGTTTTCTGTCCGTTTCGCGGCACCGAGAATTGCATGAGGTTGTGGGCTGAATGCGCGCCGATGTGCCGGAGGCAGAGACACAGTAGTTGATCGTATTTTTCAGAACCGAAGGAGAGAAGTATGAAACGATGTGCAATCGTATTGGCATCACTGGGCTTGATCGCAGGGGCGGCGTCGGCAGACGAGATTGCCGATCGCGCGACGCTTGAAGACATGCTCGGTGGCGGCGGAACGCTTGAAGATTTTGAGACGTTGAGCATCGGATATGGCGGGCAGCGTTCTGATTCTTCCGGGTATCTCAACTCGGATTCAATCTTTGACGGGTCCGGGCCTGGATTGGTCCAACCGGGCGCGGACTACATTTCACCGACGCTCTGGTGGAATGGGGACGGCTACTTCTCCCTGAACACGCAAACGCTGGCTGATAGCAGCGGCTGGCGCGGGTTTGCGATCACGATTGAATACACGACTGAGGTCACGGCGATGGGCATTGATATGCAGGGGTATTCCGGGTACGCCATGGACGGTACGGCCTCGGTGTATGACACGAGCAACAACCTGCTCGGCGTGGCCAACGTCAACGGCGGATTCTTCGGCTGGGAAAATGCCGACGGGATCGGCTACGTCGTCGTCAGCGCCAACAGCGGATACATCATGATCGACGATCATCTGTACGGCGTCGGCGATCAGTTGCGCCTGACAGTAACCGGCGATTGCCCGGGCCGAATGACTGCATGCGTCACTGGGGCTGATCCCGGTGACTCGATTGCGATTATCTACGGGACGTCAGCGGGTTCGGCCGGCCCGGTGCCAGGGTGTCCTATTCTGTTCGTTGACATTCGCAGGCCGAAGGTGGCGGCCACCGGTACTGCTGATGCAAATGGTGAGTTCTGCACTTCAGGCAACGTACCGTCGGGTGCGTGCGGTGGCGTGCTCGTTCAAGGCGTCGACCGAACGACATGCGAGAAGACGGCGGTTGTCGGGATCTGACCCGCAGCAACCGGAATGGTTTGCCGATCGTGAGCGCAGTGCGCGCGATCGCGGCCACGCAATAGTTTTGAAACACCCCGCATACACCGTTGCGTGTGTGCGGGGTTTTTTGTGTTTTGAGTGTACGGGGTGGCGGGGACTTCAACCCGGGATCACTGGGACGGGGAGGGTGTGGCCGGCTGGGCTGCGTCCAGGCCGTGGCGCAGCACCTCCTGGCGTGCCACCTTGAGTTGGACGGCCGACAGCGACGCGTCGGCTTCGAGTGTGGCGAGCACTTTGGCCGGATCACCCCCCAGGTCGGCCAACAGGCGTTCGACCAGTGGGCTGACCATCTCTCGGGCTGCCCGGCTCGCCTCGCGTGCCAGCACCCGGTCGCGCAGGGGGGTGTCATCAAACAAGACCACGGTCCAGCCCCAGCAGATCAGCAGGCGTGTGCCGGTCGAGTTCCAGGCGATGTCAGGAACAAAGCCGTCTTCATGGAACCGGGCGACGCAGTCGTAGGTTTCGGCGTTCCAGACGGTGACGGTTCCTTCGCCTGGGCCATTGACGACAAAGCGCCTGCCATCCGGGCTGAACGAAGGAGGCCCGGTGCCGGCCAGCCCGCTGACCGTGACGGTGTCGATGATCTGCAACGGATCGATCTCCCAGATCTCCATGATGCCGTCCGGTTGATGCCGGATTATTCTGCCACCATCGGGACTGAAGATAACCGACCCCTTGTCGAAGCGGTGCACGGTTTCGAGCGTTTGCGCATCGAGCAGCAGCGTGTGCGCCGAACCGACCTCCGGCGACGCGGGGGAGGTGCGGCAGGCCAGCCAGCGCCCATCAGGGCTCCACGAGGGTGCACTCATTGTCCACGCTTCGAATCCGTCGGTTCGACTTCGTACCAGTGACCCATCCCGGGCATCACGGATTTCCAATACTTCAGTGAACGAGGCCGCCAGCAGACGACTCGATGGATCAAAGGCATAACCGTTGGCAATGGGTCGCATGTCAATGACCTGCCCGGTTGCCAGATCAATCAGCACGCCGCGCGTCGTGTCGCCGTTGTGCGTGATTCGGGCAGCCGCGTGCATCCCGTCAGGCGAGATCGCCAGGCTGCTTCCGACTTCGCCGGAGATGCCGAGCATGGCCACCTGTTCGCCGGTTTCGATATCCCAGAAGCGAATGCAGCCGGGCACATGTGACGCCCACCCGTCCCAGCCGGTTGACACGATGAGTCCGGATTGATCGGCAAACTTGGCGCTTCGGATGAGTCCCTGGTGGCCTTGCAAGAATCTCGTCAAGTCGGCTGTCACATTCCAGAAGCGCAGGAGCCCATCGGTTTCGGCGACAGCGACCGTCTGCCCGTCGGGCATGAACAGCATCGTGTTACCGAGCCGATCATCGCTCCGAAAGGAGCCGACCGAGTCGCCGGTGGCGGTCTCCCAGACGTTGACGCCGGCACATTCGGTGGCCATGAGGGAGCCATCTGGCGAAAAGCGCACGCTCCCGACGGCCCCGTTGTGCTCGATCTTCGTCGAGGTCGGGGGGTCGGCCTGCAGATCCCAGATGAATGATCGGCTGTCAATGCCGGCCGTGCCCATCCATCGGCCGTCGCGTGAGAATGTGACATCGTTGAGCAAGTTCAGGTTGCCGTTGAGCGGTGCAATCAGTTCGAGTGTCTGCCCGTTGAGCAACTGAATGCGGCCGCGCCCGTTGCTCGTAACCAGCAGGGATGCATCATCGTTGTACCAGGCAAAGGTTCTGTTTGCCGTCGGTTCGGCCGTTGCCTGCACCTGACCGTCGTCGATGCGCTGCAGCCAGAGATCCCGGTTCTGCCCGAAAACGAACCGTGTCCCATCAGGGCTGATGGCAAGCACGCGTGCATCGGCGTGTTCCTTTGGCACGACCGAGGTCCGCAGCGTCTGTCGATTCGATGCAAGATCCCAGATTGACAGATCGACGGATGTGCCGTCCTCGCTTCGGCACCATCCATAGAGACGATCGCCGTCGGGTGCGAGTTTGAAGGCCGCCCGGTTGCGATCGGAGGGGGTACTCGAGCCGGGTCGCTCGTATCGGGCGAGGAGTTCCCCGGTCGCCAGATCCCACCGCTGGACTGCGTCAACGGCATGTTCTCGAATCGAGAAGAACGATTTGCCGTCGGGATGCACGATGAGTTCGTCGGCCCATCGCGGGTCATCGGTACGAAGGTCATTTGCCGATATGCTCAGCGTGCCGATTGACGAATCGAGTTGGTTGTGCAACACCCCCCACTCCCACCCGCGCAGACTTTCCGGTGCTTTTTCAAGAAAGGCCAGGGCGTTGTCCGGGTGGTCCGGCAGCGCCATGCCGGCGGAGAGCATGTTGGCTGAGTAGGCACTGCGATTGGCTCGTGCTTCAGCGGCCAAGGCGGCCTCGGCCCGCTCGTCGGCGCGCTGCTTCTCGTTCCTGGCGATGTCGCGTTGTGCCTGTGCTTCGTCGCGCGACCGGGCCGCATTGATGAATCCGAGTGACGTGCCGACGAGTCCGGCTATCAGTGCCAGTGCCAGGAGGCAGGAGGCTGCGACCGGGCCACGATTGCGGCGAATGAACTTGCTGATTCGGTAGCCGGTGCCCGGGGGGCCGGCCACCACGGGTTCATCGTGGAGGTGTCGGTTGAGATCGGCGGCGAGCCCGTTGGCGGTTTCGTATCGTCGCGTTCGATCTTTTTCCAGACACTTCATGACGATCCAGTCGAGGTCGCCTTTCAGCGTGCTGCGCAATCGTGCCGGCTCGGCCCGTCGTTGCTGGGCTGTGCGCGAGATGGTTTCCCCGAGTGTGCTGAGCCGAGTGCTCGGCTTATGCGGTTCTTCCTCTCGAATGATGCGGAGCATTTCGACATAGCCGCGGCTGAGCAGGTCATCGTTGGCAAACGGTGTGGTGCCGGTGAGCAGTTCGTAGAGCAGTACGCCGAGCGAGTAGATATCGCTTCGTGTGTCGATATCGAGGCCGCTCATTTCCGCCTGCTCGGGGCTCATGTACGCCGGGGTGCCGATCAGTTGGCGGTGTTCCGTGAAGAGCGTTTTGCTCGTCAGTTCGGTATTGGTGGCCTTGGCAATCCCGAAGTCGATCACTTTGGGGACCGGGGTGCCGTCGTGGATGGTGATCAGGACGTTGGTCGGCTTGATGTCGCGGTGAATGATCCCCTTTTGGTGGGCGTGCTGAATCGCATGACAGACGAGGACAAAGAGGTCGAGTCGTTGCTGCGTGTCGAGTTTCTCGGTATCGCAGTATTCAAGGATCGGGATGCCCTTGATGTACTCCATGACGAAGTACGGCCGACCGGTCTCGGTTGTGCCGGCGTCGAAGACTTTGGCAATATTGGGATGGTCCATCATCGCCAGTGCCTGGCGTTCGGCCTCGAAGCGGGCGATCACTTGTTTCGTGTCCATGCCGAGTTTGATGATTTTCAGCGCGACGCGCCGTCGGACCGGCTCGCGCTGCTCGGCCATCCAGACGGAGCCAAACCCGCCTTCGCCGATCATCTCGAGTAGTTTGTAACGGCCGATCTGCCGGCCGGACTGTTCGCGTGAGCCGGCGGCTGGGGCCATCACGGTCGCAGCATCGGCAGCCTGGGGAGGCGTGACCGGCCCGGTCCCACTGTTTCCCGGATCGATGGTCTCATCTGCCTCGTCCGGATGTGTGCTGAAGTCGTCGGCCACCATGATCGATCCTCACGAACTGCTGGTGTGTATTGGTGTGAGCGACGGAACGTGACCGAGATCGGCATCGGTGATTACCCGCCGAGTCGGTCATGTTGATGCACATCGTAGGCCGCCACGCCATGTGCACGCGCGTGTGTTCAGAACGTGGCTCAGACCGGATGGGGGTGTCTTGAATAAGAAGTGAATCAACAGTGTCAGAAGGTTGTGAAAGGGGCGGGTGAGGAAGAGGAGGATGGATTCCCGCGTGCGCGGGAATGACGGAAAGAGGAGGATGGGTCCCGGCCTGCGCCGGGATGACGGAGGGAAGTAGGCCGGATCAACGCTGTTCGAGCGGAAGATCCGGCAGGGAAACCGTACGGATCACATTCATCTCCCTGGATCCCGGCCTGCGCCGGGATGACGGAAGGGAAGGGAGGGGGAAGGGAGGAAGATGGATTCCCGCGTGCGCGGGAATGACGGAAAGAGGAGGATGGGTCCCGGCCTGCGCCGGGATGACGGAGGGAAGTAGGCCGGATCAACGCTGTTCGAGCGGAAGATCCGGCAGGGAAACCGTACGGATCACATTCATCTCCCTGGATCCCGGCCTGCGCCGGGATGACGGAAGGAAGTGTAGGGATGAGATACACGGGTGGTCCTCGTCGCTGTCGCGACTCGTACCAGCCGTGCCACCCTCGGAGGGCGAGGGGCTATGTAATATTCACCCCCCCCGTACCTTCTTGCCGTTGAGGAGCGTCCCGATCGGCGTGTACCGCACGAACAGGTGGTAGCTGATCAGCATCAATGTCGTGGCAATCGCCACAATGATGAACAGTTTCACAACGGCCGGCAGGGGGACTTCGCGGAGGAGGATCTGGCCGACTATCACAAGCGGCAGGTGGACGATATAGAGCCAATATGAGGAGTCGGAGACGTAGCGGACCCAGGGGCGCTCGCGACTCAGCAGCGCTTCACACAGGCCGATCAGTCCGAAGATCATCAGCCAGACATACAGCACCTGGCTCAGATTCGATAGCAGCCGAAGCGTGCCCTCGTTGCCGGCGACCAGACTGCGGCCCCATGTTGTTTGAAACGAGACGGCCAGTGCCACGGGCAATATTAACAATGCAAGGGGCAACAAATACCACCAGCCGCGCCCCAGCCGAACACTCGGACCGAGTTTGTGATAGAGCACAGCGCCGAAGCCGAAGTAGATCGCGTATTGTGCCAGCACATACGGTTGTGGGAGGATGGAGGTCGAGGTATCGGGGCCGAAGCCGGGAGTCGTGCCGCCGACGTGCATGAATGACTGGGGGATCATCGTCAGCGGGATGAGCCAGATGAAGCACAGGGGGGCCGAGACGAGTGGCGTGGGGATGGCGGGAAGGCGCAGCGGGAGTTTCCCAAGCAGCCACACGATCAGGGCAAAGCCGGCAACGAGCCAGCACAGATGCCAGAGAAACCAGAGGTGCAGGAAGAAGTCGCGGAACATCAGCCCGCCGAACACGCGTTTGAGTGTGTCGTGTACTTCAGCCTGCCAGGGCCGATCGTTGGGCGTGTCCTGCAACGTGTGTGCGATCGCCTCGGGGTTGTCCAGTCCGGAGACGGCGTCGGCCTCATCAAGCATGACGCGAATCCGCTCACGGCCGGCTGTGACCGTGTCAAAGTCGATGGTCAGCGTGATGGCAGCAGCGATCGATACCGTTGTCTTCTTGTCATAGCGCAGTGAATCAAGAGGGGTGGCGCCGTCGGTGTTGACCGCGTTGACGTGCGCATCGGCAGCGAGCAACCGGGAGGCGGCCTCGGCCTGACCGAGAAAGGCGGCTGTGTGCAGTGCCGTATTGCGCCCGGCATTGCGCGCATTCGGGTCGGCGCCGTTGTCCAGCAGGAATGTCACGGTGTCTGATTGGCCGCAGGCGACGGCCCAGGACAGCGGGGTCAGCCCGTACAGGGGATCGGGCGTGTTGAGCGTCGGGGCATCTTGATCGAGGTGAACCCGGACGGCTTCCAGGTCGCCGTATGCACAGGCGGTCCAGAGATCGCGCGAGGTATTGACCTGGGCATCCCCCTGGCTTGCCTCGGCCCAGATCCAGATGGGCAACATGAGGGGGGCAATCATGATGTAGGCCAGGCCGAGCGGGAGCGCAATGCGCTTGGCCCGATGTGACAGGAGGCCGACCAGCCCTCGTTTGTGCCAGAGCATCGTGGTGAAGAAGCCGCTCAGGAGAAAGAAGATCGGCATGCGGAAGCCGTGAATAGCGGAGACGATCACGCCCAGCACCGGGGCCTGTGATTGATCCTGCACGACCCACGGGCCGTCGATGAATGACAGCGCTGCATGGAGCACGATGCCCAGCAGCATGGCAAAGGCGCGCAGGGCATCGAGGTCGTGGCGGCGTTTGGTCATGCGACCGAGTATAGCGCACCGCGATGCAACACTGCTGCCGCGGTATCACCCTCCATCATCATCCTGCGATGTGTCCAATTCTGCCAGCCGCGCGCGCCACTGTGCCGCCGCAGCGTCATGGCTGTCTTCAGGGTCTGCCTCATGCCAGGCGTCGTACAGATCGACCAAAGACCGCATCAGGTCAATGCGCCGTCGCTGGGCCGGACCGCTCGCTGCAGCAGTAATCTCGTGCGCTTCCAGCAGATTGGCTTCCGCCTCGCCGAATCGCTCAAGTTCGGCCAGTGTCTTCCCGTAACTTGCAAGAAAAGCAGCGGTGGTGGGATGCGCTGGCGGAAGTGACTCCCGCGCCCATTTGACTGCGGTCGCACCAAGCGACTCGGCTTCTTCGAGGTGCCGGAGATCGCGCAGGAGCCGGCCCATATTGTGGATTGCTCCCATTGTTCTCTGGTGGTTCTCGCCGAACGTGCGGCGGGTGCCTTCCAGCGCTTCACGGAAGTATGGCTCAGCCTCTTCGAGTCGGCCCATCGATTTCAGCACAACACCAACGTAGCCGACGGCAATCAGCGTGCTTGGAGAATCCTCTCCAAGCACCTGCCGCAGTCCTTCGAGCGCCTCCTGGAAGTGCGTCAACGCTTCTTCGGAATTGTCCATGATCATCAACAGGACGCCCATGTTGAGAATCGACACGAGTGTGTCCGGATGTTCGTCTCCCAGCAATCGCCGCCGACCCATCAATGCCTCACGATGATGCTCCAGCGCTTCGTCGAGTCGCCCCATGTGCTGGAGCAGGTTGCCCATATTGTTGAGGGCCGTCAGCGTTTCCGGATGGTCACTGCCGCGTATCCTGCGATTTCCATCCAACGCCTCCCGGAAGTATCCAAGGGCCTCATCGTATCGGCGGGATTTCATGAGCAGGCTGCCCACGTTGGTGATTGAGTTCAACGTGTCCGGGTGATCATTACCAAGCACCCGGCGTTGCCCTTCCAGCGCCTCCTGGGCATAGACGTATGCCTCATCATCACGATTCATTCGGCTGAGGAGCAGGCCGAGGTTATTGAGGGCCACAAACGTGTCCGGGTGAGACTCACCCAACACGCGGCGACATCTCTCCAATCCTTCCTCGTAATAGATCAGCGACTCGTCGAATCGACCCATTGACTCGAGCAGGTACCCCATCTCATTGATCGAGGACAGTGTGTCCGGGTGATCATTACCGAGTTCGGTCCGACGAACTCGCAGGGCCGCCTCCTGCAGCGGGAGTGCCGACTCATAACGGCCGATCTGGACATAGGTACTGGCAATCGTCTGCTCCAAGGCTGCCAGAACGACCGGCTGATCGGCGTAGAGGTGTTCGATTTCTCTCACAGCCCGGCCGAGCACGTGTTCGTTGATGAGCCGTAGCGCTACATCCGTGGCATTGGCTCGACGAAGGGTCTGATCAAAGCGGATCGCGATCACCTCGCGCTCCTCAGACGTAATCTGATCTGCTTGCAATGAATCGCGGACGCGGGTGCGCAGCTCGGTGTATAAAGCCAGGCCCATCGCCTCCGGATCGATTCCGCTCAGCAATGACATCTGAAAGTCGGTGACAACCTCCAGTTCATCGCTGCGCTGTTGCGCCTCAGCCCGGGCCGCTTCCGCGGCCGCCTCCGCGCGCTGGGCCTTGAGGGCGGCTTGTTGTGCATCCTGCCGGGCTGCCTTCTCGGCATTGGCAGCCACCAGGGCATTGGTCGCCTCGAGATCGGCGCGCTTCATTTCATCCAGTGCCTTCAACAGCCCCCATGACGTACCTGCCACACCCAGAATGAGGATGGCGGCAATAATCACTACGGCTGCCACACCGGCCTTGTTGCGACTGATGAACTTCTTGATTCTGTAGGCAGCGCCGGGTGGGCCGGCGATGACCGGCTCGTTGTTAAGGTACCTGGCAATGTCGTGCGCAAAATCGTTGGCTGTTTCGTATCGGCGAGTCCGGTCCTTCTCCAGTGATTTCATGACGATCCAGTCGAGATCGCCCCGAACCATCAGCCGAAGTCGCTTCGGTTCCGTGCGACGCTGAGCCGCAATGGACGCCAGTGCATCCAACGTACTCAAACGGGTCGATGGCTTGTGAGGGGTCTCCTCACGAATGATGCGCTGAATCTCTCCATAGGCAGCACTTCTTAACTTACGCTTGTCAAAGGGTGTCGTGCCCGTCAGCAGTTCGTACAGCAACACGCCCAACGAGTAAATGTCGGACCGAGTATCAATGTCGATCCCGCTCATCTCCGCCTGCTCCGGACTCATGTACTCAGGCGTTCCGACCAGTTGGCGATACTCGGTAAAGATCGTCTTCTCCGTCAATCGGGCGTTCGTCGCCTTGGCAATCCCGAAGTCAATAACCTTCGGCATCGGCTCGCCATCATGCAATGTGATCATGACGTTCGTTGGCTTGATATCCCGATGAATGATTCCCTTCTGATGGGCATGCTGCACCGCCAGGCAGATCTGTCGAAAGAGAAGCAGCCGCTGCTCAACGCTGAGATTGTTCTTATCACAATACTCGGTGATCGGTTCGCCTCGGACCAGTTCCATCACGAAGTACGGCCGGCCCGTGTCGGTCGCTCCGGCATCGTACACTTTGGCAATGTTGGGATGATCCATCATCGCCAGCGCCTGACGCTCGGCTTCGAAGCGGGCAATCACCTGCTTCGTGTCCATCCCGAGTTTGATGATTTTGAAGGCAACGCTGCGGCGAACCGGCTCCTCCTGCTCAGCCAGGTACACGACGCCAAAGCCGCCCTCGCCGATCTGTGTTAACAACTTGTACCGGCCGACCCGCTGCCCCACGTGTTCACTGACGTCGGCAACAAGAGTCGGGCCTCTCTTGCGCCGGTCCGGCGAGGCACCCGACTGACCATCGTCTCGTTCCGACTGTTCCTGATGGTGCTCTTCCATCGGCCACTCCCAGGCGACTGGTCGCACCCGCTCGCATTAATCGAAACACCATTCCATCCCGGTACCGGCGTGCGCGTGGCAGCAGCGGCGGCCATGCAGAGTGCCGAATTCGTGGAACGGAGGGCTGGGTCCCAGCCTCGTCACTGCACTGATGCATTGTATCTGCAAGACGGCCGTCTCTCGACACACTCGTCTTCCCACTGGTGGCCAACTGACTGAAATCAGGAAGCCGCCTGGCCTGCTACACTCACTGGCCGGCAAGTGCCCGCCATTCCCGCGAAAGGAACAGCCATGGAATTACTGAATCGAATCGTCGCTGTCGTGTCAGCGATTGCCATATGTACCATCGCGTCCGCCCAGAGCCCTGATTCCGTCAATCTGCACATCCTGCTGACCAACGACGATGGGTATGATGCCCCAGGCTTAATGGCCATGCATGATGGGTTGGTCAAGGCCGGCCATCGCGTCACAATTGTCGCGCCCGCCGAGCCGCAAAGCGGCAGCAGTGTGCGAATCTCAGGTGGTCCATTCACGGTACTCGAAAAAGGTGATGATGCCTGGACGGTTACTGGAAGTCCAGCGGACTGTGTCTTGATCGGGCTGCACCATGTCTTGAATGACGATCGCCCCGATCTCGTCATTTCCGGGCCGAACTTCGGTACGAATCTGAGCGTGGCCTCGAACAGTTCCGGCACATTGGGCGCGGCCGTCGCTGCCATGACTGAGGGCGTGCCGGCGTTTGCAGTATCGGTCGGCATCAACATGCAGGAACGGTCCACCGGATTTCAGAGTACGATCAACGCTTTTGCCGAGTCGGCCGGGTTTGTTTCATCGCTGATCGACGTGCTGCATGACACCCGCGCAAACAGCGAGGAACAACTGCTCCCTGAGCATACGCTGCTCAATATTAATTATCCGGCCCTGGCACCGGCTGACATCAAGGGAGTGCGCTGCACGCAGTTGAGTCGGCTGAGCCCCTATCGGTGGTCATACCGCGAAACAAGTGAGCCGGGCGTGTTGGCGCGACGCATTGCCATTGAGTACACGGACACCTCAGAGACGGCTGACACCACATGGTTTGCGCGCGGGTATATTACGCTCAGCCCGCTTGATGGAGATTGGTCGGCTGATACGGAGACACTTGGCCCACTGCGTGAACGAATGGCTGATCTGCCCGTTCCCGGCTTGCCGGATCAATGATCACTCTGATTCCGGCACTCGAAACACGAGGGTGGCGAAGCCGAAGGTGTCGCGCCCCCATTTCAGGTACGACTCATATCCGGTATCCACGCGTTCCCGGATGGCCGGCAGGTCCGGGTGGTCCGGGTTCTCGCGCGCAAAGCGATCGACGCCGGCGACCTGGAGCGTTTCATATTGATCCCAGTCATCTTCGTTTGACACGATGAGATAGACAAGGCGCAAGCCCATGTCCCGGGCCATCGTCACGTTCTCATGTAATGTGAAGAAGGTGGTGCGATCAAAATCCTGAGTGGCCAGATACTCGGCTGACGGTTCGGTCTTCCAATGCGGCTCACCGACGACGAGCAACCCGCTGGGCTTGCAAAAGCCCCGCATTGCTTTGACCGTGCCCTCATACCCGTTCCAGATCCAGGAGGCGCCGATGCACATGACCACGTCATATTGCTGCTCGTCATCGGCCAGACGATAGTTCTCGCCTCGCTCGTGAACGAACTGCATCTCGGCGTTCGGTGCCTGCTCGCGTTTGCGCTTCAGTGCCCGTTTGACAGCCAGAGGCGAAGCATCAACTCCCACGCCGTGGATCCCGAAGTCGTTGGCATAGGTGATCAACAACTGCCCGAAGCCGCAGGCGATATCGAGGACGCGCATTCCCTGCTGCAGGTCGAGGATGCACCCGAGTTGCTCGATCTTGTCGGCCGAGATCGGGTTGCAGTACCGGTGCAGCCGATGCGTGACGTCATAGAAGAACCACATGTCCATAGCTCATGATTGTAGCCGACCCGTGCCGGTCTTTGGGGCCGGCGTCGCGGTTACTATTTGGATCGGATCCCCGCATGCCGCAGTTTGAATGCCACGGAAAACGGGCGGACAATACCCTCCCCGCCGGCACTCTCCCCATTCGCTGGCGCGTGCGGCTCGTCGAAATCCTCCACCTCGAATCCAGCGGCCTTGAAGGCTCTCCAATAGTCCGACAGCGGCCGATGGTACCAGACGAAATCGTGCTTGAAATGGTTCCACGGCGGGTCGACGCCACGACGCTGCTCAAAGTAGGATTGTGCCCAATGGTAATGAGCGCCGTCTTCATCGACAGAGCACGTCGATGCACCGGCTGGGAAGCATGGATGCGAGAAGATCAGTACCGCGATCCCGCCGGTCTTCAGGACGCGGGCGAATTCGCGCAGCGCTTCCTCCATGTCGGGCGTGTCCATGAGGACGTAGTTTGAAACCACGAGATCGACGGTACCATCCGGTATGCCGCTGATGCTTGAGCAGGATGCAACACGGAAGTCGATGTCGGGCGCCTTGGATCGGGCGATTTCGATCATGCAATCTGAGATGTCAATGCCGATGACGCGGGCGCCGCGCTCGCGCAGTTTGCGTGACAGGTATCCGGTGCCGCAGCCGGCATCGAGAACGCACTTGCCGGCCACGTCTCCTGTGAAGTTCCAGAGGACCGGATCGGAGTTGTTGATTCGGTTGCTGTCGCCGTCGTCGCCGACCTGGATATCCCAGTCGTCGGCCAGGCGGTTCCATCGTTGGCGGCCGTCGTCAGATTCAGACATGGACTCCCTCCAGAGACAACACGAGTGACACGCTCACTCAACGCTGAGGCGGATTCCCAGTGCTTCGATAAGCCCGCCACGCAGTTCCAGACATTGCTCTAATTGTGTTGACCCACGATATCACATTTGGTACAACGGTCTGCATGGACGTCTTCCGTCATCCCGCGATGCGGCGCGGGCGCCAATTTTAGACTGCTCATCTGCATTGTGGGGGATAAACACATCCTTATATCCCGTATTGTGCCGAGTACTCTGTTCCTGGCGCATCACGTGGCGCGTCTAACAACATATCCGGGTCCTGCCGGAAGGAGAAACCGATGAGGAACAGTGGGTCTACGTGGCGGGGTTCATGCTTGTGCGCAATCTCTGCCTGCAGTGTGATTGTCACATCAGGCATGGGTAGTTCAGATGGAGGGGCCGTACCTGTTGCCCCTGCCATATCAGGCACAGCGTCTGCGGACGCAGGCCGGCTGCCGTTTGGTCCGGCACTGTCGGCAGCCGGATCGTTGTTTGTGCCGAATGAGGGCCAATGGTCGGATGACGCCACCCAGTATGGTCTGCATGCAGGCCGCTGGAGTATTGCCTTCAGGCAAGGCGAGATTGCACTGATCCTGCGGGTTGTTGACGCCAAGTCCTCAGGGACGCAGGGGCCGGGGTACGAGCGCGATGCGTGTGTTGAACAGGAGACGATCACGGTATCATTTGTCGGCGCGAATCCGATCGATCCGATCGGCATTGATCAGGCCGAGACCAGATTCAATTACTTCGTGGGCGGACCTGGGCGATCTTCGGCTGCCGATCTTCCGGCATACTCGCGAATCAAGTATTCCGATCTGTACGACGGCATCGATCTGTTCGTCAGTGCCAACGGGGAAACCGGCTCGCTCAAGTATGAGTTTCATTGCGCGCCCGGCACTGATCCTGACCAGATTCAACTTCAATACACAAACCTGTCTGGCCCGCTCACACTGAGCGATACTGGCAACCTGAACATCGAAACGGCACTCGGCACACTGGTTGATCATGCGCCAATCGCACACCAGACCCGTGATGGCAAAAACGTCCCGCTCACGGTGGAGTATACGTTGCTTGATGATGCGAGTTGTGGTTTCTCGCTCGGCCAGGAGTATGACGGCACCCTTCCGCTTGTCATCGATCCGGAGGTCGAGTGGATGTCCTACCTCGGCGGTGGCTTAGAGGATGAAGGCCAGGCTGTCGCGGTGGACAGCGCTGACAATGCGCTGGTGGCGGGCTCTACCTCCTCCTCCGACTTCGAAGGGCGGAACAACTCGACACATGGTGGCTGGGACGCCTTCGTACTCAAGATCAGCCCGACCGGCCAACTCCTGTGGATGACCTACCTCGGGGGCAGCGGTGGGGACATCGGCTACGGCATCGCCGTGGACAGCGCCGATAACGCGCTGGTGACGGGCCATACCCTGTCCACCGATTTCGACGGGCGGAACAACTCGTCCTACGGCGGCTACGGCGGCGATGCCTATGCACTCAGAGTCAGCCTCAACGGTCAGATTGAGTGGATGACCTATCTCGGCGGAAGCGCCCAGGAAGGCACTGGAGACATCGGATACGGCATCACGGTGGACAGCGATGATAACGCGCTGTTGACGGGTGTTACTTCGTCCACCGACTTCGAAGGGCGGATCAACTCAATGCATGGAAGCGGCTATTACGCGGACGCTTTCGCACTCAAGGTCAGCCCTTCGGGCCAACTCCAGTGGATGACCTACCTCGGCGGAAGTAACGGCACCGAATACGGGTACGGTATCGCCGTTGACAGCGCCGATAACGCGCTGGTGACGGGCTATACCCAGTCCACCGATTTCGAGGGACGGAACAACTCGTACCACGGCATTATGGACGCTTTCACACTCAATGTGAGTCCTGCCGGTCAGGTCCAGTGGATGACCTACCTCGGCGGAAGCACGTGGGACCTTGGATACGGCATCGCCGTAGACAGCGCTGACAATGTGCTGGTGACCGGCAAGACCGATTCCGCCGACTTTGAGGGGAGGAACAACTCGTCCCATGGGCGGGATGACGCCTTCGCACTCAAGGCCAGCCCCTTGGGCCAGGTCCAGTGGATGACCTACCTCGGAGGAAGCGAAGGGGACTCCGGCTCCGGCATCGCTGTGGATAGCGCGGGCAATGTGCTGGTGGCAGGCGATACCGGGTCCGCCGACTTTGATGGGAGGGACAACTCAAACTATGGCTCCCATGACGCCTTCGGGCTCGCAGTCAACTCGTCAGGCCAACTCCAGTGGATGACCTACCTGGGCGGAAGTGTCTGGGAATATGGCAACGGCATTGCCGTGGACAGCGCGGGCAACGTGCTGGTGACGGGCGAAACGGCATCGACCGACTTCGCGGGGCGGAATAACTCGTCCCATGGGCGGGATGACGCCTTCATCGTCAAATTCAACCCCAACCCCGGCGTCCAACTCTCCATCACTCCCACCTGTCCCGACGGCGGTCCGATCAACGTCTCCTGGACCGGCGCGACCCAAGACGGCCAGGTCGCCCTGATCTACGCCCGATGCGAGGGCGCCTTCCTCGTGCCGGATGGGAACCCATGTGCCCAGACCGAACTCGGCCTCTGCTCCAGCCAGATCCAGTTGGCACGCACACTGAACTCTGACGCCAATGGTGAGGGAGATGTCAATGGGAACACGGGGTCGGGCGTGTGCGGCGGCTATCTCCAACTGCTCGATCTGACGACCTGCGAAACGAGCAACGTCGTACTCCTTGAATAGCCGGGAGCGATCTGCCAACGGCTCATTGGAGTGCCGCCATGCAGACCCCCAAAAAACCAACCGGCCGGCTGGGTGTGACTGCCCAACCGGCCGGTCTTTTTTATCGCTCAAACTGGGGATAGAAGACTCGAACTTCTACTAACGGAACCAGAAACCGTCGTGCTACCATTACACTAATCCCCAGTGCGTCTGGCAGCGCAACCGTAAGCACGATCCTGCAGGAAGGCAAGCGTGCGAATCGGTCAACTCGCCTCGGCTCGCGGGTGGGCCTGGTCATAGGCCTGGCGCAGCCGCTGCGGGGTCAAGTGGGTGTAAATCTGGGTCGTTGACAGCGACTGATGCCCCAACAATTCCTGAACGGATCGGAGGTCGGCCCCGTTGCCCAGCAGGTGGGTGGCGAAGCTGTGCCGCAGTGTGTGGGGGCTGATGTCCGAGTCGAGGCCGGCCTGCTTGAGGTACTTGTCGAGTTTGCGGCGGACGGATCGTGAACTGAGCCGCTTGCCATGCTTGTTGATGAACAGCGGGTTCGGCGCCTTATCAGACTGCCCATCGCTGCCGGCGTCGTAGGTACCGGTTTGCCGGCTCATGATCTTCGGGCCGAAGCGCGGGTCCTTCTGCAGCATCCCCATGTAGTAGTTGATGGCTGCCAGGGCGTGGGAGCCGAGGGGGACGAGGCGTTCCTTCTTGCCCTTGCCCCGGATCCGCAGGGCCTCGCCGAATTCATCGAGGTCGCCGATGTTGAGATCGACGAGTTCGCTGACTCGGATGCCGGTGGAGTACAGGGTCTCGAGGATGGCGCGATCGCGGGCCCCGAGCAGTTCGCTCGTATCGGGGGCAGCCAGCAGGCGTTCGATTTCTTCGACGGTGATGGCCTTGGGGAGGCGCTTGGCCTGCTTGGGCGTGCGGATCATGAGCATCGGGTTGGCGGCGGCGAGTTCATGGCGGACCGCCCACTTGTAGAAACTGCGCAGTGTGGCGATCTTGCGTGCCATGGTCGAAGCGGAGTAGTCCTGCTCATTCAAATGGGCCAGGAAGGCCCGAATGAGGTTGACATCGGCCCCGACGATCATGCTCGTCACGGTGCCGTCGCCCTGAGCCGGTGCCGCTGCTGCCGTGGGTTGGCTGTCATGGTTCACGAGCTGGGCCGGTGCTGCCTGCGGTCGAGAGGCATTGAGTTGTGTCAGCGCATCCTGCTCTCTGGCCGGTGCTGCCGTCAGGCCGAACTCATCAATGAGGAAGGCAACATACTGACGGAGGTCCGCCCCGTAGCACTTCGCGGTATAGTCGCTGAAGTGGCGGTCCTGGATGAGATAATCCAAGAATGAATCAATAAGTGGTATGCTCTGCATCTGTCGTTCACCTTCTACAACTCAAGTGTGGCTCAGTGGTGGCAAAATGTCGTTGTCACTGCACTTCGTATTCACGTGTTATCGACACATCCGCATGCTCGCTCAATGCCCGGTTACAACGAATCGTCGCGCAAGAGTCGGATGGCCCCGTGCTTGGCAGCGAATCGGCTGCCGAGCATGGTTTCCATTTGATTAATCAAGACAGCCGCATCGAACCAGTTCAGATCGCAGTCGTCGTCGTGCGCCATGGAAGTGAGCGCAGCCACGACCTGCGAGGCTGAATCAGGATCGAAGTGGAAGATCCAGATGTGCCGGCCTTTTACAAGGCGCAGACATCCGGCCTGGCCGCGTTCGGGCCAGTGAGCAGGGAGGGGGTGATCATCCTTCTCCTTGACTCCATCTCCCGTGGCACATCGGTTTGGTTGCCGATGGGCCCAATTGAGTCTCCGGTTCCCGTCCATGCCGTTCCTCCGCCGACCGGATCCTGAAACCACCTGCGAACGAGAACTTGGTGAAGGGGGGAGCACGGAAGCGCTCGCAGGCAGTTGCAGGGCCGTGTGTAAGCGGTGGCCCGGCACCCTTCAAAGGTCTTCTCATCCGTCGGGCGGTGGGCCGCGTGGTATACGGCCTCGTCCGTCGGCCAGGTTGTCGGCCGGTCGTCTGCGGGAGGCAGTTGCTTCGACAAAGAGGCGTTGTTGCTCTTGTCGCAGCAGTTGCTCCAGCTGACGTCGGCATACGTACTGCATGTACAGGTCCATATCGATCAGGACACGTTCCCACCCGTGGGCCGACTCGCGCCCGCCAAGCCCCTGGGCGTAGTAGCGGATTCGTTCGCGTTCGGCATTTTCCGAGGAGTCGAACACATGTGAGACACTGGCGACCGGCTGCGATGACCGCAGCAATCCCGGCAGTGCCTCCCAGTCGGAGCCGGAAGGGGCCGCTTCGAGGCGGCGCATCGCATCGCTCCCGAGATCGGTTTCCCCGGGTTCGAGAGATCGGGCGTACAACTGGATCGTGATCCCCACCCGTGGCGGATTATAGGGATCGAAGGCGTAGATGACGCCGGCAATCAAGCCGTCGGCACCGAGCAACCGGGCCAAAGCCACGGCTTCGGCCGGGCTGCGGATTTCGGCAATATCGAGGGCACGAAATGCTTCGAGCACCCGTTGGACAGGCAGCACATCGACGCCGTCGATGGCAGCCACCTGTTCCGCCAGCAGATCGGAGTAGTGCAGCGTGTCAATCATGGACACACCGGACTCGTTCCCGAGCGGCGCGACGGCCCAGACCTTGTCGGCTGGGTAGGGGGCACGAAGCGGTGCGTTCATCGGGGGGGGCTTCTCACCAATGTAGAAGCACCCGGACCCGGTCAACAGCAGGCTGCACCCGACAGCAACGACCCCGAGGATCTGCGCTGCAGCAGCCAGGGTGGGACACCGCCGTGGTTCATCGTTGATCGAACTGGACTGTACACTTGTCATGGCGTCCTGCCGGTTTTCGAGCCCGCCTCCAGCGGCCCCACACAAACAAATACTGAATCTGATCCCTCTCGCTCCCGGTTCCCCTTTTTCGGTGTCGCAAATCGGCTGCGCAGAGTGTCCCCGTTCAGCCGGTCGAGCCGTCGTATGCACGACGTCCCTTTTTACTTATCGTCAATCAGGCTGTCCTGAGTGCGGTGCATTTTCAGGAACTTCCGCGAGTTCTGTCGTGCCCGTATTCGCCCCGCTATTGAATGAACCGCTGCCGGCCCCCCCACTTCTGGCCAGATCGATGGCACGATTCGGCTCGATGGCCCAGATGGTGTCGGTGCCGGACCGGTTGGACACAAAATACATGGTTCCCTCGGGGCCCCAGGTCGGCTGGCAGTTGGTGAACTCGCCGTTGGTGATGTTGACACGATCGGTGCCCTCGGCACTGACGACCCAGATATCCGCCCAGGCCATCTCGGTGTTGCCCTGAAGGTGATCAGGGTCGACGATGGTCGAGAAGGCGAGCAGTTTCCCGTCACAACTCCATGATGGGCCGAGAGTTGCAGCGTTTGCGGCGCTGGCGACCTCGGTGGGCTGGCCCCCCTGGCCGTTCACATAGTCGATGGTCCAGACGGAAAAGAGTCGGCTGCCGCGCTGGCGGGCTCGCTGGAAGGCGATTTTGTTCGAGTTCGGGTCCGGGTTCCATTCCGGGAACAGGCCGTAGCCGATGAAGTGCTTGCGTGTCGGGGTGGCCAACTCGCTGACCCAGAGTTCCCAGCGGCCGGATTGCTCGCCCAATCGGCAAAACACCAGGTTCTGCCCGTCGGGCGACCAGGATGGGTGGATCTCGTTGGCCGGGTCGTCGGTTACCTGGACGGCAGTGCCGCCTTCGGTGCCCATGATGAAGATGTCCCAGTTGCCGTTGCGGTTACTGACAAAGGCGATCTGTGAATCATCCGGGCTGTAGCAGGGCATGATGTCGTCGGCGGGGTCACTGGTCAGTTGCGTAATCGCCTGGCCGCCAACGGGTTTACGGTAGATGTCCGAGGTCCGGCTGTGCTGCGTACTGGCATAGATCAGGTGGGTGCCGGCACTGTTGATATCGGGATTGAAGTCTTCGCCTTCGACGGAGAAGGTGACCTGGGTGACGTTTTCCGAAGCGCCGAACGGGCCGGTTCGGCCGCCCACGCCGTCAATTTCGCCGAACAGATTGAGGGCCGGCCGTGGTGATCCGGCAGAGCCCGTGTGGTCAAAATCGGTGGCATGGCCGTTGAATGCGACAGTCGTTTCACTACCGGCGAAATAGTCCTCGTTCTGCGCTCCGGTGGGGCCGGCCGGTGCGTGCCCGGCATCGGCAGAGGCTGTGTGATCGGAGGAGGTCACCGGTGCCGCTGCAGCGTCGTTGGACCCCTGGGCCTTGTTCGCATCGTTCTGCGTGTCGAAGTGCCGGCTGCCGGACGTGGCTGCCTGCTGATTCGATCGATTGCCTTTGAACATGCCACACCCGGAAAGCGTGCAGAGGACGAGGCCGACGGCAGCGGTTGCAGGCAGGATATGTGACAGACGAGGCTGAGAACAACGGTCAGAGTGCAGCATTTTCGTGTATCTCCGAACGGCGAATAAGGCGTCAGTTTCGAGCGAGAATCCGTGGCTGTGAATGCCCGACGTCCGATACGCACAGACTCGGCACCCACACCCGGCCGCAACCAAGCCCTTATCGGACGGGTATGGGTTGCCTCTCCACCGATTCAGGGTGTTGCGGTACCGTCTGCTTTGGTTATCGTCGATCAGGTGGTGGGTCTGTAGCGAATGTCCCCATAATGCGGGGCGAAAGAGGGGGTGAGGGGGATCACAAAGCCGCCACCGGTGGTGGCGGTAGAAGGGAGGAAGAGGGGATGGATTCCCGCGTGCGCGGGAATGACGGAAGAGGGGATGGATCCCAGCCTGCGCCGGGATGACGGAAAGGGGGGGGCGGCAGGCGAATTACCTACATCAAGATGCCAAATAGGGGGAGTTCTCAGGTTGCCTGAGCGGGTTGGCGATACACGATAGTCGTGACGGAAACACGCAGGTTTGCAGAGGCGCGCACGCGTGGGGCTGCGACGCCGGGGGCGGGCCGTTGTTGACCGGTTGCAGAGTGAGAGAAAGCGGACATTGAACCGGCATTTGCCCCGGAACGACACAACCGCGCGCATGCAGAACCGGAAAAAGGAAGCCGAAATCGCTGGTTTCGGCGTGAATAACGAGGAAGGCGAAGTGAGATGCCTCGGACAATTCTACTCGGCGATGAAGCGGTCGCGACCGCAGCGATCCACTCCGGTGTGACGGGCGGCTACTCCTATCCGGGAACGCCCTCGACCGAGATTCTCGAGACATTCCAGAAACTGGGGCGGCGGGTTCCTTTTCACAAGGTACACGCCCATTGGTGCGCCAACGAGAAGACGGCCTACGAGGCCGCCATGGGTCACAGTTACGCCGGCCATCGCTCGATGGTGTCGTTCAAGCACGTCGGGCTGAATGTCGCGATGGACCCGTATATGTCGTCAGCCATCACCGGCTGCAACGGCGGCATGGTCATCGCGGTCGCTGACGACCCCGGCATGCATTCGAGCCAGAGCGAACAGGACTCGCGGTTTTTGTCGCACTTTGCACTCCTGCCATGTCTCGAACCCTGGGATCAGCAGGCCGCCTACGACTGGACCCGGGCAGCATTCGACTTGTCCGAGGAGTTCAAATTGCCGGTGATGGTTCGGCTCGTGACGCGACTGGCGCACAGCCGGGCATCGGTCGAGCTCCAGCCGCCACTGGAAACCGTCCCGGCCGTCCCGCCGGTGGGCGATTGGCGTGGCTGGACGCTGTTGCCGGCCAACGCGAAGCCGAACTACGAGCGGCTCCTGTCGAAGCAGGAACGGCTGTCACAGCGGCTCGAAGAAGGGCCGTATTTCCAGTTGGATGAGACGGGGAACCGGTCGTATGGCATCATCGCGACCGGGCTGGGCGTGAACTACGTTAAAGAGGCTTTTGATCGATACAACGTGCGGCACCCGCTGCTGTGTGTCGGTGCCTATCCGGTGCCGGATGCGCTGCTGCGGAAGATGTTTCACATGTGCGACTGCATCCTGCTGGTGGAGGAGGGGATGCCGTTGCTGGAGCGGATTCTGCACGCTGCCGGCCTGACGACGCGTGAACTGCTGCGTGGGCGGCTGACCGGTGACCTGCCGCGCTCCGGTGAGTTGACGCCGGAGATCGTGGCCACGGCACTTGGCGTTAAGGTGCCGTCCGAGGACGTGCTGGCAGCCCGGACCAGCGATCAGCCGTTACCGGTGGTCTCACGCCCGCCGCAGTTGTGTGCCGGGTGTTCGCATATTGACGTGTTCACGACGATCGACAAGATCACGGGCGGGAACAACAACGCGCGCGTGTTCGGCGACATCGGTTGTTACACGCTGGCCGCGCTGCCGCCGTATGACACGATGCACACGTGTGTGGACATGGGGGCCAGTATTCCGATGGCCATCGGCGCGAGCCAGGCCGGCTTGTCGCCGGCCATTGCCGTGATCGGTGATTCGACATTTACGCATTCCGGCATGACGGGACTGGCCGACGCGATCAATCAGCACGCCAATGTGGTCGTCATCATCTCGGACAACTCGACGACGGCGATGACCGGCGGGCAGCCTGACATTGCGACCGGCGAGGATCTGGTGCGCATTGTTAAAGGTCTCGGGATTGACGAGGATCATGTGCACTTCATCGACGCGAACAAGGCGCATCACGCGGAGATGGAGGATGCGCTTCGTCGTGAAGTCGAGTACGAGGGGCCGTCTGTGCTCGTGTTTCGTCGGCCGTGTATTCACAATCCGCGACGTGACAAGGCAGAGGCAGCGGAACTCGAATCGGCTCAGAAGGAAGTGCAGCAGCAGCGTTTGCAGGCAGCGAACAAGCAGGCGGCCGGCGAATTGGCGGCCGAGGCGGAGGCAGTGCCGGAAGGGCGGCCGAAGATTCGCGACTCGTTCGGCCCGGACTTCAAGCGTGACCTGATCATGGCCGGCGTGGGCGGGCAGGGCATCCTTGTGATTGCGCACACGGTCGGGATCACGGCGACGCGGTTGGGCATGTATGTGAAACAGGCCGAGACGCACGGGATGAGCCAGCGGGGCGGGGCCGTGATTTCTCATGTGCGGTATGGGGTCAACCCGGTGCACAGCGATCTGGTGGAACGAGGCCAGGGTGATATTCTGCTGGCCGTCGAACCGATGGAAGCATTGCGGTGGACCGGGTATCTTGGGCCGCATGGGCATCTGGTGGCAAGCGTCAAGCCGGTTGTCAATGTGCCGAACTATCCCGAACTCGAGGAAGTACTCGCACACATTCAATCGTTTGCAGCCCACACGTTGCTCGATGCGGACCGGCTCGCCTCACAAGCCGGCTGGGCGAAGTCGGCGAACATGGTGCTGCTGGGGGCCGTCGCGCCGCTGCTCGGGTTTGATGACCGTGATATCAATCTGACGCTCGAAGAGGTCTGGCGACCGAAGGGTGAGAAGGTCATTACGGTGAATCAGCGGGCGTACCAGTATGGGCGCGATGCCGGCTTGTTTTACCGGGCACTGATTGAGGGCGGGGTGGCACCGGCGGATGCGTTGGTGCTGGCCAGCGAGACTGAGCCGTCGCCGGATGCGCTGCATTTTGTCCCGGCCTGGGCCGAGACGCTGGCGCGCGATGCCGGGCGCAGTATCGTGAATGCGATTCACGAATCGAACCGGCCGGCTTCGGTCGATCCGTCCCAACTAGCCGCCATCATGGAGTAGTGTTCGGTGCAGCAGCCACATGAAGCGAGACAAAAGCAACAGGAAGTGCTGACCCGTGCTGCCACGGACGGCACACTGCTCGAATCCGATGTGTATGACCTGCTTGATGCGTGCGGCCTGCCGACGCCCCGGCGCGTATTGCTCGATCTCGATGAACTCAGTGACCTGACTGACCTGCCGTCCTTTCCGGGCGAGTGGGTGTATGTTAAGTTACAGGCCGTCGGCCTGCTGCACAAAACGGAAGCCGGCGCGGTGCAGCGGGTCGGCAATGATCTGGCAGCCGTGCGAGATGCTGCGCGGTGCATGGTTGATCGGAGCGGCCTGGAGTGTGAGATGATTGCGGGCGTGCTCGTGGTCGAGCAGGTGGCGGCCGATGCGGGGCCGATCAGCATTGACCTGCTGCTCGGGGCACGACGAACGCATGACTTCGGGCCGATCGTGTTGCTGGGGCCGGGCGGGATAACGGCCGAGTTCTGGAGCGAGGTCGCGTCTGATGACGCGGGGCCGGCAATCGGGTCGGCGCTCGATATGAATGATGCCAATGCCGATCGGTTGTTGCAACGCATGTCGATGAGTCGATTGTGGCAAGGGTATCGCGGCACGAAGCGGCTCATGGATGACCGTGAACCGGCCCGCTGGCTGCAGGCATGGGCCGATCTGATTTCATACTTCGACGGTTCGAGCCTGGAGCGACGGCCGAGGATCATCGAAGCGGAGATTAATCCGCTCGTGATTCGGGACGGTTCATTGATTCCATTGGATGGGCTGGTTCGGGTTGATTCGGGTCATGTGGCAACGCGTGATATCGAGGCCGGACGTCGCGCAGCCGTGCCGTCGATGCTGACCCTCTTGAACCCGAAGACGGTGGCCGTGGCCGGCGTTTCCGGCAAGCGGATGAATCCCGGTCGCGTGATTCTTAACAATCTGCTGGCGGAGGGCTGGAAAACGGGTCGGCTGGCGATTATCAAGCCCGGCACGGATGCGGCCGGGGGCGAAGTGATCGACGGGGTGTCGTGTTACCCGTCGCCGGCGGAGGCCCCGTTTGATGTTGATCTGTATGTGCTGGCCGTCAGTGCGGAAGAAACGATCACCATGCTCGAATCGGCCGGCCGTGGTGTATCATCGGCGTTGTTAATAGCCGGCGGGACGAGCGAGCGGAGTGACGGGGCTGGCCTGGGACAGCGGCTCGGCGATGTGCTCGATGCGACGGGAATCATGGCGATCGGGCCGAACAGCCTCGGTCTGGTATCGCGACCGGCAAAGGTTGACACGCTGTTTCTCCCCAAGGCGAAGTTGCCGCGCCCCGGCCATGAGCCGGCCCCGATGGCATACCTGAGCCAGAGCGGCGCGTTCATGATCACGCGGATGAATCGGCTGGCCGATCTTGAGCCGCGGTATGCGGTCTCGACCGGCAATCAACTTCGAGCCGGTGTGGTTGATGTCATGGAAGCGCTGGAGCAGGACGAATCGGTGCGCGTGTTTGCCGTGTATGTCGAGGGGTTTGGCACGAATGAGGGACGACGATTCGCGACGGTTGTTAAACGACTGTCGCAGGCGGGCAAGCGCGTCGTGCTGTACAAGGCCGGCCGCACCGAGCGCGGTGCCGGCGCTGCCAGCGGGCATACGGCCTCCATTGCCGGCGATGACCGTGTCTGTCGCCAGTTACTGCGTGACACAGGATTGTTGCACGCAGATAGTTTTCAGGAGTTTGAGGAACTGGTTCGGCTGAGTGTCGGCTGGGCGGATCGGCCGATCGTTGGGACTCGCTTTGCTGCGATCAGCAACGCCGGGTATGAGTGTGTCGGGATTGCCGATGCCCTGTCGGCCCCGCTGGAGCCGGTCGAGTTCTCCGTCACGACTCGGACGCGCTTGAGCCAGGCCATGGCCATCTGTTCGATTGATCAACTCGTCGACATTCGCAATCCGGTCGATTTGACGCCGATGGCCAACACGGCCTCATGGGAGGCGGCAACGGCTGCCGTGCTGGACGATGCGTCAGTGGACCTGGTCTTGCTTTCCCCGGTGCCGCCGACGCCGGCATTCCAATCACTGCCGCCGGGGGCAGGGCATTCCGAGGATCTGGACGGGCCGGAGCAACTTGCCTCCGTTCTGCGCCATGCTGCGGCCGCGACGAGCAAGCCGGTCGTCTTTGTTGTGGATTGCGGTCGTCACTATGACCCGTTTGCCGATGCGCTCGGGCGCGATGGGGCCCCGGTCTTTCGGTCGGCCGATCGTGCTGTGCGAGCGCTTGCCAAGTTTACTGCCGCTGCCGCTGCCGCTGCTGCTGCCGGTGTACCCTGAGGGAATCCACGGAGTGCGGCGGCACCATCTTCATCATCAATAAGGGATGAACCAATGACACGCCTGAGTTATGACAGTTGCCCGTCACCGACCCCGCTTTTGGGTGAGACGATCGGGCAATGTCTTGATCGCATTGCGCACACCTATCCAGACAGCGACGCGGTTGTGAGTATTCATCAGGACCGGCGGTTCACGTACCGTGAATTCAATGAGGTCGTGAATCGAGCAGCCAAGGCGCTGCTGATGCTCGGGATTCAGCGCGGCGAGCGGGTGGCCATCTGGTCGACGAACAACTACGAGTGGGTCGTGGCCCAGTATGCGACGGCCAAGATCGGTGCGATTCTCGTCAATATCAATCCAGCTTATCGGCTGCACGAGCTTGAGTATGTGCTCCGTGAGTCGCGCAGCCGGGTGCTCATGCTCATCGAATCGTTCAAGAGTACGAACTACGTTGACATGTTCTACGAGGCATGCCCGGAAGCGAAGAAGGCCGAGCCGGGATACATTGATTCATGGCGATTCCCGCACTTGAAGAATGTCGTGTTCATCGGCAAGGCACAGCACCCGGGGATGTTCACCCGCCGGGCGTTTGATCAACTCGGCGACGAGTTGCCGGACAGTGTTCTGGAAACACGTCGGGCACAACTCGATCTCGATGACGATATTAATATTCAATATACCTCGGGTACGACCGGCTTTCCCAAGGGCGTCACATTGACGCACAACAACATTCTGAACAATGCCAGCATGGTGGCGGACATCATGGGGCTGACTGAAAACGATCGTTTGTGTGTCCCGGTGCCGTTTTATCACTGTTTCGGCATGGTGTTGTCGAATCTGGCTGCAATGACGCGCGGGTCGGCGGTGATCATCCCATCGCCCTCGTTTGATGCCACGGACACGCTCGGTGCGATTCAGAGCGAGAAGTGTACGGCCCTGCACGGCGTGCCGACGATGTTCATTGCCGAGCTCGATCACCCCGAGTTCGACACCTATGACCTGACGACCCTCCGGACGGGCATCATGGCCGGCGCGCCGTGCCCGATCGAAGTGATGAAGAAGGTGATCGAGCGAATGCACATGGGGGAAGTGTTGATCGGGTATGGCCAGACGGAGGCGTCGCCGATTACGAATATCACGAGGCCGGATGATCCGGTCGAGTTGCGTGTCGGGAGCGTCGGGCAGGTGGCCCCCTGGCAGGAACAGAAGATCATTGATCCTGAGACGGGCAAGACCGTGCCGCGCGGCACGCCGGGTGAGATCTGTTTCCGCGGGTATAACGTGATGGCCCGCTACGACAACAATCCCGAGGCAACGGCCGAAGCGATCGACGGCAAAGGCTGGCTCCATTCCGGCGACATCGGCGTGATGGACGAGCATGGGTATGTCAAGATCACTGGGCGCATCAAGGAGATGGTGATCCGTGGGGGCGAGAATCTGTACCCGCGCGAGATCGAGGAGTTTCTCCACACACTCGACATCATCTATGATGTGGCCGTCGTCGGCGTGCCGGACGAGAAGTACGGCGAGGAGTTGCTCGCGTGCATTCAGTTGAAGGAGGGGGCCAAGCCGCCGACGGACGATGAGTTCCGGGCCTTGTGCAAGGGCAAGATCGCTCACTTCAAGATCCCGCGCTATTGGCTCGTGGTCGATGCGTTCCCGATGACGGTGACGGGCAAGATTCAGAAGTTCAAGATTCGTGAAATGGCAGTGCAGCAGTACAAGTTGGAGAAGGCGGCTGCCATTCACTCTGCATAACAACGTTTTTATTAATATTGCTGACACAGACAGACAGGTAGTTTGCGATTTATGAGAAGCATCATTGAGCCGTTTCGTATCAAGGTGGTCGAGCCGATCCGAATCACCACACAGGCTGAGCGCGAGGAGCAACTGCGCAAGGCCCACTACAATCTGTTTCTCATACCGGCGGAGTATGTGCTGATCGACCTGTTGACGGACTCCGGCACCGGGGCCATGAGTTCGGACCAGTGGGCCGGCATCATGCGCGGCGACGAGTCATATGCCGGGGCGCGGAGTTTCTACCGGTTCTACGACCGGATGCAGGAGATTACGGGGTTCGAGCATATTCTGCCGACGCATCAGGGGCGCGCCAGTGAACGGCTCTTGTTCGAGTTGATCGGCGGGCCGGACAAAGTCGTGCCGAACAACGCCCACTTTGATACAACGCGAGCCAACATCGAGCATTCCGGTGCCAAGGCACTGGACCTCTTGACTGAAGAAGGCCAGACGCCGTCGTGTGATGCGCCGTTCAAAGGCAATCTGAATATCGAAGCACTGCGGGCACTTATTTCCGAAGTCGGGGCGGAGCGCATCCCGGCAGTCTTCATCACCGTGACATGCAACAACATCGGCGGGCAGCCGGTGAGTATGGAGAACCTGCGGCAGGCGCGGGCGGTGTGTGACGAGTTCGGGCTGCCGCTGTTTCTCGATGCTTGTCGTTTCGCAGAAAACGCGTACTTCATCAAGATGCGTGAGCCGGGGTATGAGGACAAGTCGGTCGCCGAGATCGTGCGCGAGATGTTTGACCTGGCCGATGGGGCCACGATCTCTGCCAAGAAGGACGGGCTGGTCAACATCGGCGGTGTGTTGCTGCTGCGCGACAAGACACTGTTTCAGAACGCATCGAACCAGTTGATTCTGACGGAGGGATACGTCACCTACGGCGGGCTCGCCGGTCGCGATCTTGAAGCGATGGCTCAAGGGTTCGCAGAGGTCCTGCACGAGGACTACCTGCAGTATCGAATCCGCTCGACGGCCTATGTGGGGGAGAAGTTGCTTGATGCCGGCGTCAGCATTGTGCGCCCGCCCGGCGGTCACGCGATTTACATCGATGCTGCTGCATTTTGCCCACACATTCCGACGACCGAGTTTCCAGGCCAGGGTTTGGCGATCGAGTTGTACCGGCATGTCGGCATTCGCAGTTGCGAGATCGGGTCGATCATGTTCGAGGGCAATGCACCGATGGAGTTGGTGCGTCTTGCCATCCCACGTCGGGTGTATACGCAGAGCCACATGGACTACACCTGTGAAGGGATCATCGAGGTCTTTGAGAATCGTGATCGGATTCGCGGCGTGAAGATCATCGAGCAGCCTCCGGCGTTGCGACACTTCACGGCCAAGTTTGATCTCGTGTGACAAGACACGTCGGGTACCAGAGCGTCGGCTCTGTGGTCAGGTGTTATCTGGAGTCGATCGCCAGAAAGGCCGTGCTGTTTGTCTGCTGTTGGCATTGATGAAGTTTTTTTGAAAACAGTGGCAGTCGGGGGTTCACGGTTCGGCAACATTCCCGTATCATGCGACGAACCTGGGGTGTGCTACTGCGTCGTTCGGCCTCGTGGCAGATGTCGGCCGATGTGTGGCAGGCCCGGGCGTCGTTGGCTCATTCAGATGTGCCGGGCGGGTTTCCTGCGTACAGATGACTGAGTACCGGCGGCGGCGTGTGTATGTTTGTTTGTATATTTGTCTGACTGTATCAAGAGATTCGCGGCTCGACGGATTGACAATTAACGATCGCGTTTTCTGAGGGCGTGAGTCGAGCGGCAGAATGCACGATACAGCCGAGGCTTCTGGTGCGCGCGCTTGACGTGTGTGTGGATATGGTGCGAGGATCCGTGGTCACTACCCTGGCCACACCCCCCTCTCTCGTGCAAATGAGCCACACAATCAAGGCGTGTCGAGGTCCAGGCGGGCCTTTGTCAGCCACGGTGTTGCTGACAGGGGCCTTTTTTGTATTGACCAATGCACAACAACATTTCGCAACGTGCTGACTGCTATATGATCTTTGTGCTACGATTGTATTGCAATGATCTACATCGTCACTGTTATCATCTGCGGCTTGTTCGCCGCTGTCGGCCTGATCCTGTTCGGAATTGGCTGGTACGGCCTCCCGCTCGACGGTCATCCGACGTGTCGAGAGTGCAAGTTTGATCTGTTCGGCCGCTGGCCGGATATCGAGCGCTGTCCCGAATGCGGGACTGAGTTGGTCAATGAGCGATGTGTCCGTATCCGACACCGCCGACGACGATTCAAACCATTGGGATGGGGTGCCGGATTCATTGGGTTGTCAATCGCGGTCGGCATTTTCGTCGGCCAGGGGTATGTCTGGTCTCCACTCATACAGCGGGTGATGCCGTTGTGGGTGCTGAGCCGGGAAATGTTGTCAGATCGCTGGCAAGTGCCCGTAGTTGCGGCAGACGAGATCACACGGCGACTCAATGCCGGAAAGATATCACAGTCGGAAGTCATGGAGATGGTTGAGTACTGGCTGGACTGCCAGTCCAACACGAGCGCACCATTCAGGTTGCCACGTGAAGGGACAGATGTGGTGCGCGCGTTGCACCAAGATGGTTTGATGACACAGGAGCAGTGGGATCGATTCATGCAGAACCAGTATGAGATTGATCTGCTTCTACCTGACTTTATTGTTGCAGGGCATCCGTTCCTGGCCGGCTATGCCATCGATTATCGACCGGGCAACGTCTCCCTACATTCGCGCGAGTTTTCACTCTTTCGACCGCGTCTTCTGTCGCTCACCGCCAATGGACGGCCGTGGGAGGCGCTGTCCCAACTGCGATGGTATGAGACAATCGATGAAGATTCAGAGGACGCTTTGATCTACTGGTACAACCCATGGGGCGTCAGTCTTTACGGAACTACCTACTTTGAATACATGGCGGACCTGTCGCCAGGCGAATATGAGATAAAGGCCTCGCTTCTTCTCGAAATCTCGGCTGATGAGCGTTTCACCGGACCGATCTACGATCATCGGCGAACCGTCACCAAGCAGATTACCGTGTTTCCGGAAGATAAGAATCCTGTGACTGTTGTTGATGACCCTGCATTGGGAGAACAGATACGAGCCGCCGTCACGGTATGGGAAATGAAGGTTGAAGTGTGGGGGGGATATGACAATCGTGCGCTGCTGACGCTCGAACTTGAAGCGACGGATCTCCCGGTAGATGTCGCGTTTGATGTCCTTTTGAGAGACGCCTCACAGGAACACCGGGTATGGGGATTCATCTGGTCGCGAAACCATTCAGGCGGATCATATGCTCAAACCAGCAGAGATATTCCGGCGCTGGAGAGAGGGCCGATTGATCTGATTCTCAGGTACCGTGAGGCGCTACAAAGCGCCAATGCTGCGATCGATCGCGTGTGGGATGGTGAGATCGTGTATGAAGACATTGAGGTTGTGCGGGAGGATGATCAATAGGGCCGTCACGGTGTCTGGCACATACTCGCGCAAGTACGTGTGCTGATTTCAACGGCAGCAGCAGGAATGAATTCCTACTGCCGGGATTTCTTCGTCAATGATGACAATCGTGGTCGCGGCGATTGGACTGGATTTTCGCTACGCATGTTCGTCCGCCCTCCGGGCGGTCAGGTGCAAGGGGCCACACACCGGCGGCTGAAGCCGCCGGCTACGCTCGTACGCCCTGACGGGCGAAGAGGAGGAGGAGCGCTCCGCTTTGCATCGCGGCTAAACTGGACTGGATTCCCGCGTGCGCGGGAATGACGAGTTTGGCAGCAGGAATGAATTCCTGCTGCCTGGAGGAACCAACCTACAATGAGTGATCATGATGCACACACTCATTGCCACGACGTGTTTATTGCTGTTTTCACAGGCGCCGCCCTCTCCCGGCTACTCGATCCCGATCATTGATCTCAATGATGCGACGGAACACCAGGTGGTTGTCGATCGGGAGGACGGTCAGTACCTCGGACACCCGACGACCGTGCTCCTTGAAGACGGCAAGACCATCCTGTGCGTATATCCCAAAGGACACGGCCGGGGCGCGATCATGTACAAGCGCTCGACCGACGGCGGGCTGACGTGGAGTGATCGTCTGCCGACGCCGGACTCGTGGGCCACGAGCAAGGAAACGCCCACCATCCATCGTGTCATCGATCCGGCAACCGGTGCGAAACGCCTCATTGTCTGGTCCGGGCTGTACCCGGCACGGCTGGCTGTGAGCGAGGACGACGGCAACACCTGGTCCGAACTGGAACAAGCCGGCGACTGGGGCGGCATTGTCGTCATGGGGTGCGTTGAACGCCGGCGCGATGGCTCATATCTGGCCATGTTTCACGATGATGGGCGCTTCTTTACCGCAAACGGCACAGCCACCGGTACGTTCACTTTGTATCAGACATTATCACACAGTGGCGGATTGACATGGTCAGCGCCGGAAGCCGTCTGGTCCGGTTCGGATGTTCATCTGTGTGAGCCTGGAATCATTCGCTCGCCGGATGGCACAACGCTGGCCATCCTGCTGCGTGAGAATCGACGGAAGCGCAACAGTCACGTCATGTTTTCGACTGATGAAGGCGCGACATGGTCGGCCCCGCGCGAATTGCCGGGAGCGTTGACGGGCGATCGGCATACGGCCAAGTATGCACCGGACGGCCGGCTGTTCATTTCGTTTCGAGATACGACACTGGAAAGCCCGACCAAAGGCGATTGGGTCGGCTGGGTGGGCACCTGGGATGACATCGTCAACGGTACCGAAGGGCAGTATCGCGTGCGGCTGAAGGACAACCTCGTCCGCGGCGATTGCGCGTATCCGGGGGTGGATGTGTTGCCGGATGAAGTCGGTACGTTTGTCGTGACGACCTATGGCCACTGGGAACCGGACACACAGCCGTACATCCTGTCGGTACGGTTCACGCTGGCGGAGTTGGATGCGATGTTGAAGGTGGGGGAGCACGTGCTGGCTGGGCAGTAGGAATTCATTCCTGCTGCTCGCTCGCGGATTTGATGACGGCACATCACGGGTTCTGCCTCGCTTTGCTCGGGGCCTGTGACATCGTGTCCCGACAAAGGAGAGAGAGGGAGAGGGCACATGCAATGTGCCCCTACGGCCCGGCCACTCCACACGCACACACACACCTTTCTCCCCCACCCCTCCCTGCCGGCGTGTGTTTTTTGCAGGGGCTTGAATGTGTGGCCGGCTGAATCGCTCTGTCGATCGGCCCTGTCTACACTGATAAACGATGTCCCTTCACGGCCTGCTTTCTCATCTCGGCACCTGGGCAATAGCCACTACGTCGCTCGGTTCAGCGACCGACAAGGGCTCCTTTTTTTCGCAGATTGTGGTGCCGGCAGCTGTGTTGGCGGCCCTGCTGATCGCTGCTGGGATTGGGGTCCTGATGGCACGAAAAATGCTGGCAAGGCCTGACACGGATGATCCTGGTTTCACGCTGCATGAGTTGAAGGAAATGCACCAGGCCGGCACGCTGAGCGATGTGGAATATCGGGCGGCTCGCGACGCATTGATTGCGAACATGACCACGAATCAGGACGAATAATCCTGTAGGGCCTGTACAGGAACCGAGGAAACATGGCTGTGTGACCCGCCGGCGGGTCAAGACGGTGCGCCGGGCGGTCGATAAACCCATCGGCGAAGCTTGGTTGACGGCAGAATTTGCCCGTTTCGCAGGCGATTATCGGTCCGGTAACATCGTGCCGGCACTGCGCAGATTCGGCAGTGTGTCGCGCAAGATGAACCGACAGAGACGTCGGCCCTGTCGCGGAGGGGCGTTTTGTCACAACTCGGCTGCGCGGACTGCCGGGAGTCGTGGGTGGATCCACGGAGAGTCCAACCGATCCACCGTTCATTCCCTGCATTCGCCGGCTACTATTGTGGTGTGAGTTCGTATTCGTAGACCGTTACAACTGATTGCCATCTCTGTGTGTGTGAACCTGTTCGAGGCGATCAGTCAGAATAGAGGGGTCCATGGCCAAAAACCGCAGCGGATCGTCAGGTGACCAAAACACTCCCCCCCGCAGCAGCAGCAGTACGTCCAAGTCCGGCTCGGGAGCCGGTGGTGGATCAGGCTCGGGGACCGGCGGCAGTGGCGGTGGTCCCGGTGGCGGAAATGGCAACGGCGGCAGCGGCGATGACAGTGGCAGCAGCAGCGGCGGCGGTGGTGGTGGCGGCGGCTTCCGAGGACGTCGGGTGACCACCTGCTCGTTCTGTGGCAAGACGTCACGCGACGTCGGCCCCATGGTCGAGGGACCCAATGAGGTCTATATCTGTGCCAACTGCGTCGACCTGTGTCAGAACATCTTCCGACAGGAACGGCGACGGGTCGCAGCCGGCCAACCACTGTTTTCCACCATACCCAGCCCGCGCCAGATCAAGGACCATCTGGATCAGTACGTCATCGGCCAGGACATGGCCAAGCGGACCCTGTGCGTGGCGGTGCACAACCACTACAAACGACTCACACAACTCGACAAGGAAACCGGCGTCGAGCTCGATAAATCGAACGTCCTGCTCGTCGGCCCGACCGGGTCCGGCAAGACGCTGCTGGCCCGCACGCTGGCGCGTGTGTTGCACGTGCCGTTTGCCATCGGCGATGCCACCACGCTCACCGAAGCCGGGTACGTCGGCGAGGACGTCGAGAATCTGCTGCTCAAACTGCTGCAGTCGGCAGACTACGACATCGAAGCAGCCCAGCGCGGCATCATCTACATTGATGAAATCGACAAGATCGGCAAGACGAGCCACAACGTCTCGATCACGCGCGATGTGTCGGGCGAGGGCGTGCAGCAGTCTTTGCTGAAGATGCTCGAAGGCACGGTCGCCAACGTCCCGCCCCAGGGTGGGCGCAAGCACCCCGAGCAGCAGTACATTCAGATTGATACGGCACAGATCCTCTTCATTGTCGGCGGCACGTTTGTCGGCATTGATGAGATCATTAAGAAGCGCCTCGGCAAACGGAAGATCGGGTTCTCCGCGACTCTGGCAGAGGACCTGCAGCATGAGATGGATGAGAAGGCTGCCCTGCTGAGCCAGGTGACGGATGATGATGTCCTTGACTTCGGCCTGATTCCCGAACTCGTCGGGCGCCTGCCGGTGATCACGCCACTCATGCCGTTGGATCAGGCAGCGATGATCAGCATTCTGACCGAACCGAAGAACGCGCTTATCAAGCAGTACCAGCACATGTTCTCACTCGAAGGCGCCGATCTTGATTTCACGCAGGACGCGCTGGAATGTATGGCCGACAATGCCATGCGGCGTGACACGGGTGCCCGGGCACTGCGAGCCGTGATTGAGAATCTGATGCTGAATCTCATGTATGAACTGCCCGACGCGGACAGCAACGGCGTGACCTATGTGATCGATCGCAATGCGATCGAGAACAAGTTGCACCTGGGTGAGTTGACGACCCGTCGGAAGAAGGAATCGGCGTAAGAGGCCGCACGGGTCAGCCGTAGTAGTAGTAGATCAGGACGAGCCTCGAGTCCTGACGACAGAAACCACCACAACCGAATCTAGCCCACACATACCGATGTGTGGGTTTTTTCTATGCACGATCATTCAATCACTTGCCGCCGATAGGTTCAACTCCGTACAGAGAGGACCAAGCAACGGCGAGTGGCCGCATTCGTGGGGCATTCGTGTCGTTGACTCGCCCTACTTGATGCGCCCATACACACTCTCCTATGAACCGTGTGATTCCTGCTTTTGCCCCTTGACTTCCCGTGCCGGTAATGCTCAAATACCATAGAGAACCCATACAGACACCGTACTTTATTGACAGGTTATCCACAATCTGGTCACAAGGCGGGTATCTCAGGCCCGCAAAGGGACTTACGCATGCCGGTCCTTCAGTTCAAAGGCAAAACTGCGGTCGAAAACCACCACTGGACGGTTCCCCACCACACGTTGGAGTTCGATCGGAAACTCTCGTGTCTCGGCAAAGGTGAAGAGCCGTCGCTTGATGGCAACCTGATCATCGAAGGTGACAACCTCCTGGCCCTCAAGGCTCTCCTGCCCACCCACGCGGGCAAGGTGAAGTGCATCTACATCGACCCGCCGTACAACACCGGCAACGAGGGATGGATCTACAACGACAATCTGACTCAGCCGCAGTTCAAGGAGTGGATCGACAAGGAAGTCGGCAAGGAAGGCGAGGATGCCTGCCGGCACGACAAGTGGTGCTGCATGATGTACCCGCGCCTGGCGCTGTTGAAGGAGTTGCTGCATTCCGATGGTGTCATGCTCGTCTCTATTGACGACCATGAGTTGCAGCATCTCAGAATGCTAATGGATGAGCTATTCGGCGAAGAGAATCTCGTTGCATCGCTCGTGTGGGAGAAGGGTCGCAAGAACGATGCGAGGTTCTGGTCCGTCGGGCATGAATACATGTTCGTCTATGCGAAATCGAAGGATGGACTTAAGACGAAGGGGGTGGTCTGGCGAGAACCCAAGCCCGGTGCAGCAGAGTTGTGGGATGCATACGCCAGCCTTCGCAATGATATTGGCGCGGATGACGCACAAGTTGAGTCGGCATTGAAGGAGTGGTTCGAGGAGCAGCCGGCCAAGCACCCCGTGAAAAAACTTCGCCGCTACTTGCACGTCGATCAATTTGGCCCGTGGCGCGACCGCGATATTTCTTGGCCGGGGGGGGGTGGTCCTCGATACGACGTGCCCCACCCAGAAACAGGCAAACCATGTGTCGTTCCCGACGCTGGCTGGCGCTTCGCACACCGCGAAGAAATGGAGCGGCAAATTGAGATTGGTCTGGTAGTCTTTCGCGAGGACCACACAAAGCCCCCCTTCCGGAAAGCACACCTGCGGCCGATTCCGGACGAAGTGCTCGACAACGGAGACTCTATTGAGATTGGCGATGAAGAGCCTGAGGAGTTAGACATCGGAATGCAGGTGATGGGGAGTTACATCTATAAGCAATCGCAGATTGCAGTCAGATACCTTCGGAAACTCATGGGGAAGAAAGTCTTTCCGAATCCAAAAGACCACGAAGTACTGGCCCGCCTTATCCGCTATTGCTCACCGCCGAACGCGCTGGTATTGGACTCGTTCGCCGGCAGTGGGTCAACTGGGCAAGCCACACTTGAAGCCAATCGATTGGATGGCGGGTCGCGGCAGTTCATTCTCGCCCAACAGAGGCACGATACCAAAGAGGACAAAAACAAAGGGCGAAACATCTGCAAGCTCGCGGCAGAGCGTGTCAAGCGGGCAGTGAAGCAAGAAGGCTACCAGAGCGGCTCCTTCACTTATGCGCGCCTCAGTGAGAGACCGCTGTTCGGGGAGTACAAGGACTTCGGCGAAGGCGAACTGCCGTCGTATGAAGACATCGCCAAGTATGTCTTCTACACCGAAACCAGCCAAGAGTTTCCGGGCACAACCAAGAAGAAGAATCCGGCGTGGGACAAGAAAGCCGGCCGCATCGGCGAACACGGCGGGCGCTCGTATTACCTGTTATACCGGCCGAATCACATAATCGACTGGGCGCTGGACACGGTGTTTCTCAAGGAGGTAGCAGCCAAAGACGGGAATCACGAACTTGTCATTTATTGTGAGAAAGTCTGGTTGCACCGCGAGCAGTTGCAGCAGTTCGAGCAGGAACACGGCAAGAAGGTTCGGCCGATGCTCGTCCCGTTCAA
This sequence comes from Planctomycetota bacterium, assembly GCA_013112555.1. Classification (GTDB taxonomy): domain Bacteria; phylum Planctomycetota; class Phycisphaerae; order Phycisphaerales; family UBA5793; genus PNC21. Next base: position 873,548 of record JABFGK010000002.1, read on the forward strand.
TTTGAAGTGATCCGGCCACTGGCCTTTCCGAGGATGAGGAATATCGAGCAGCCGCGATGAATCTGAAGGAATATCAGAAACGAGTGATTCAGGAAGTCGAGACGTATCTCGACCGCGTGGCTGCGTTGCGCGTAGAAGGCGAGACGCGCTTTGCTTCGATGGCTGCTTGGCAGGACTTGCGAATCTCCGGGACGTACACGCCGCACACAAACGGCATTGGTCAGGATATGCCGAACTTCACGATCAAGGTTCCCACCGGAGGCGGCAAGACACTGATCGCAACCCAGGTGCTTGGCTCGATACACCGAACGATCCTAAGAGATCGAAACGGGGCCGGGCTCGTACTGTGGGTGGTGCCAAGCAGCCAGATTTATCGCGATACGCTCAAACGGCTCGGGGATCGGCGTGACCTGTATCGCATCATGCTCGAGCATGCGGTATCGCGCCGGATCGAACTGTGGGAGAAATCGGACATTCATCGGCTTACCCCCGCGAAACTGCGGGACTCGCTCAACATTCTTGTGATTCAATTGGCGAGCACGAACCGCGAAACGAAAGAGCAACTGAAGTTCTTCCGTGATTCGGGCGGCAACATCATGCAGCACTTTCCACCGGAAGATGATGTTGCGGCCCATGAGCAATTGAAGCAAAGCACTCCGAATCTCGGAATCGTAACAAAGCAGGGCGTAAAGACCGAGCCACCAGACGGCGAACGGGGCCCGTGGCTCGTTGCCACATCGATTGGGAATCTGGTGGCGATGTGCAAGCCGGCCGTCATTCTTGACGAAGGACACAAAGCGACCAGTCAATTAGCCAGAGACACTATTGCAGGGTTCAACGCGTCGGTCGTGGTGGAACTCTCTGCCACACCACACAAGGGAGCGAACATCATTTCTCGGGTGAGCGGCCAGGAACTCCTTGACGAGGAGATGATCAAACTTCCGCTCAACATCGCGACCTCGGGCCAGAAATCGTGGAAGGACGCACTCACTCAGGCGAGAGATAAACAACGGGCATTGAAAGAACGGGCTGATCAGCACGCCATCACGACGGACCACCGAGAGATGATCAGGCCGATCGTGCTCGTACAGGTGGAGCGAACCGGCAAGGAACAACGCGGAAACAAGGTCAGGGGGGCACGCGTTATTCACAGTGAAGATGTGCGGGAGTATCTGACTCAGCGCCTGGACGTTCCCGAACGCGCCATCGCAGTGAAAACATCGGAGACTGACGACATCGAAGGGATCGAGCTGCTCGATCCGGAGTGCCCGGTCGAGTGGATCATCACGAAAAGTGCGCTGCAGGAAGGGTGGGACTGCCCATTTGCATATATCCTGTGTTCGCTGAACAATACCGGCAGCGGGCAATCAATGACGCAGTTGATCGGCCGTATTCTGCGGCAGCCCTACCAAAAGAGGGTGCCCATAGAAGAACTCAACGAAAGTTATATTTACTGCCTGCATCGCAAGGCGGGTACAATCGCTCGGGAAGTCAAGCAGGCACTCGAAAAAGAAGGCTACGAGGGTGATCTTGAGGGTGTGATCACTGAGCCCGGGGAGAGGCAGCAGAAGCGAACGAAGGTGGCACGAATTCGTGACTCCTTCTCGTCGCTCTACAACCGCGAATTCGATGGGAAGATCTATCTACCTCGATTCTGTGTTGTGAGTGGTCATACGGCCGAGCCGCTCGATTACTATCGGCATCTGCTGGCTCGCATTGATGTTGATGCGTTTGAATATGCATCAATCGACTGGCCGCTTGCCGAGGAACTCATGAAAGCAAAGGACCGTTTCTATCGGATATCTCTGGGTGAGGATCTGTCGCGCCAGTACGAAACGGAAATCGACTTGTATGAGCCGGATACTCAGGTGCGGGCGTGGCTTGCCGCCAGCCTTCCCTTCGATTACCTAAGTTTTAAGCAACTCGCCCGCATAGTCTCAGGTGTCTGTGACCATCTCTTACAATCAGAATTGCGACTGAAGGATCAGTTAGCCTTGGTCAAATTCGTGGTTCGGGATCATATTGAGGCATTTGTCCGCCAACAACTCGATGAGCAGACGAAGAAGGCCTTTGTCGATTTGTATGATGCAGGGCGCGTTCAGTTTTACCTGAAATGCACCGAGTGCCGCTTTGAGATACCGCCGGAGATAGAAGTTAGGGCGACGCGGCGACTTCGAAATGACGAAGATGAGGAGTTTAAGAAGTCGCTGTTTGATTATGTCGATGAATCTGAATTCAATGAGTATGAGAAGGTGGTCGCAATCTGCTTTGACGACGATGCCAACATACTCTGGTGGTACCGCAATCTGGTTGGAGCGGACAATTTCGCAATTCAGGGCTATCGGCGGGAAAAGATATACCCGGACTTTGTTGTCAAAGATGACGCAAACGGACGCGAGTTGCATCGCGTTATTGTCGTGGAGACCAAGGGTGATCATTTGGCGGGAAGTCTCGATACAGAGTACAAGACCAGTATCGCCAAGTACTTCGAGAGAGTGGGAAAGAGGGTCACCTGGCAGCAGTTAGGAGAGGAATTCAAGGACCACCAATTCAGGTTCCAGGTGATTCAGGAGACCGGAGACCACGGGCGCGACTGGCGTGATGAACTGCGCGGCCTCCTGGCTGCCAAAGACTAGAGTCTATCCCTAAATCCATTATGTTAATGTCGGTATAGTATTGCATGGTACTGATACTGACAACGGAACAACTGGACGGGGTCTGTGAACGCATCCCCGACCCGCCGAAGAATCCGCTGGGCGGACGGCCGCCGCTGGACAAACGCAAGGCGGTGGGCGGCATCTTTTCGGATTCTCGACAACGGCACCAAATGGAAGGATATGCCGCGTCGCTACGTGAGCAAGAGCGCGGTGCATCGCTACTTCCAGCAGTGGGTACAGGACGGCGTGTTTGAACGTAACCGAATCGCTCAACCTGGCTGCTGTTCAGTCACAACGGGCTGGGTTCGACGTTCATTCCAAAGTTGAATGTCAGTATCAATCTGGCAGGCTCGAAACTGGCTGCCGGGCCGATCAACAGCACCGACGCCGGCAGAGCCGGCTTCACCCTGCCGATGCCGACCGTGGCTGATGAGCAGGAAGTCTGGTTCCAGGCCGTGCAATATGGCATCGCCACGAATTACATTGGCACACGGTTCGTCAAGCAATAATGATCGTGTGAATCCATCTTCTCCCATTCCGTTAGCTCGCGGCTCCGCCGGGGGAATGATGCGCAAGCATCATGCATTGCCTCTCCCCCGTTATTCCGAGGATTATGCATGACGCAATCGATATGCGCGCTGCGTGGGGCGACGAAGACAAACTGACAGCGAACCTGATGTACCGGGCTCTTTCCTCAGCCACGAAGTGGCGTCTGGTGAACACACCGAGGGCGCAACTCGCCGGGTGCCGCGGCTTATACCGGGCGCAGCGAGGGAGAACCCGTGTCGGGTGACAGCGTATTGACCTCACTCGTCATTCCCGCGAACGCGGGAATCCATCTTCACTTCTTTCTACCGCCACCACCGGTGGCGGCTTTATGAACCCCCGGTGTGTTCACCAGGGGCTAATCATGAAGGCCGTGCCCCCCTCTCCGTCATCCCAGCGCCTCCCCCATTGGCCGGGATCCAGGGAGATGAATGTGATCCATACGGTTTCCCTGCCGGATCTTCCGCTCAAAGCAGCGTTGATCCGGCCTACTTCCGCCTCACCCCCCGGGGCTCGTCTGGTCGTCCAGGTGCTGGCGCCGTTCGCATTCCGCGTCCGGGTCCTCGGTCAGGCCTTCGAGTTCCTTCTTGAGGAGTCGCATCTTCAACAATGATCGAACCCGCGTCAGCAGTTCGAGCTTGTTAAAAGGCTTGGACAGAAACTCATCAGTCCCGGCCTCGACGCCGCGCTCGACATCCCCCACTTCATTCAACGCAGTCACCATGACGATCGGAATGTCTTTCGTCCGCCGGTCGGCCTTCAGTTTTTCGCACACTTCATACCCGGACATGCGCGGCATCATGATGTCCAGCAGAATCAAGTCAGGCTGATCTTTCTGAACGGCCTCGAGTGCGTCGATCCCGTTGCCGGCCGTCTGAATTTCACACGGCAGGGCATCGAGATATGCCTGGAGCAGTTCCGTGTTCTGTTCATTGTCGTCCACGATGAGGATCTTGGCATCTTTGAACGATGCGTCCTGGGCCGGACTGGGTGCTGACGATGTGTTGTTACTCGTGTCTGTCATTCTGGTGTGATTCCGATTTGATCAAGTCGTTGTGCCAACACGCGGAGCATTGGTTCGTGCGAACCCTCGATTCGATCGCGCAGGGCCGCCAGGTCTGCCGGCCGGTCCACATCGTACCACGTTCGCAGCCGCTCGACACACAGGCCGGCTGATTCCGCACTCCGGACGGTCTGTTCGCAGACGTGCGGGCTGCCCCATTCGACACCGTCGAGCAGGATCGGATGGTGGGCTCGGCAGGCCAGCGTCCAGTATCCCCCGTCCTGCGTCGGGCCGATCCAGACGCCCGGATTGCCGCCGAGCGTCGTGGCCTGTGCCAGATCGTCTGCCTCGCCTCGGGCGACATGTTGCCGCTGGCCGCGGAGCACGAGTTCGAGGCGCAACAAAACATCAAACGGCACATCGGGCGAATCCATGCCGAAGAAGGCCACCGGAAGGTCTTCCGGTTGCCCAAACACCTGCAGCGCTCCGAGCCAGGCAGTGTTCATACGCTGCCCCAGCGCCCCGCTCCCCTGAGGCACGATGTGGTCAACATGTGGCAGATCCAGATCACCGGCGTCATCCGGTGTCACGGCCAGGATGACGCGATCGCGGAACACACTTCGCAGCCGGCCATACACACATTCCAGCATCGCCCGGGCAATCCGGCCGGCCCGATCGGGAGAGAGAGCGGGCATCGGCTCGACTCGGGCTCGCCCCTTCCCGTCGCCCGCAGTCGTCTCCGTCGTTGCAACGACGGCGCTGGTCAATCGGGTCTTGACCGCTCCCGGGTCGGGTCGCTTGGCCATCAGGATTGCGCAGGGCAATGGGCTCATATCACATACACAGATTCTGTTTGGCGGACCCAGGATTGACAAGGCGTCCGACGTCGACTCATGAATCATGCCACGACGCGAATCAGTCGGCCTATCCCGGCTCTGACTCGCGCTCATTCTCACCCCACAGTTCGACAAAGATACGTCGCGCGGCCGCAATCCCGAGGACCACTGCATCGCTCTGCTCCGGCCGGACCTGCACGGAATCACTCACCGCGTTCATCTGTTCCACGTCAAGGGCCGTCCCCGGGCGCAGGCCGTGATCGTCGGCGAACCGGAGGAAAGACGGTTCACGATCATCGATTCTGGAAATCGTCACGCGTGAGCCGGCCACGCAGTCTGCGAGGCTGTGGGCCGATCGCTCTGCCATTTCACCGTCGGCATCAGGGATCGGTTCGCCATGCGGGTCATGGGTCGGGTAGCCGAGTTTCTGTTCGAGGCGATGAAGCAGATTCTCTGAGACGACGTGCTCGAGGGCTTCGGCCTCATCATGGACCTCGCTCCAATCGAAGCCGAGAATTTCAACGAGGAACTTCTCGATCAGTCGATGTCGCCGAATGACATGCAGCGCCAGCGATGCACCCTTGTCGGTGACTCGGGCGCCACGGTGCGACACATGCTCGACCAACCCGGCATCAGCCAGCGTTTTGACCATGGCGGTCGCTGTGCCAGGCGTCACACCCAGCAATGCAGCAAGGGTGCCGTTGGGTACCAGATTCCCGTCGAGCCGTTGCTCTTCGAGGTAGAGATGCTTCAGATAATCTTCCGTCGTCGCAGTCAGCACCGTACTCTTCCGTCATTCATCGCTGCGCGACGGCTGAGGTGCCGTCTGCGCCGGTTTATAACAACTTTACGCATGACCCGGTCACACGGTGGCGATAATCTGATTGCCAGCCGGCCTTGGAACAGAAAACTGCCCGCCCAGGAGGAGATTCTATTGGCGAAAGCGCCGGGTTTTCCGATCGACAGTTCGCCGACTTTACAGTAGTATGGCGTGAAGTATGGCGAAATGCGGTTCATTCTCGGCCCGGAAGCCTCTTTTCCGGGATCAATCACAACGTCGTGTAATCCATCGGGAAAACGACAAAGCGGACCGCTGTGTCCTGTGTTCGTGCCATGGCACCAAGGCCGGCGAACGCGGAATTGACTCATCGGGGGAGGATTGAGAGGAACAGGGGATGCCAGCGTTGCCTGCGTGTTTTCGTTTTGCATCAAATCGACTCCTCCCGCGTGTGTCGGCCGTGCTGATTCTGCTCCTGGTCAGCAGTGCGAGCACAATCGCTCTCGCGGCCCCGCCGGACTTCAAACCCTTTGTGATGCTGGACCTGTGCGATATCGGGGATCCCGGCGGCGAGCAGTTGCTACGCGGCGAAACGCTGGATGTGAACAATGCCGGCATCGCGGTCGGCTGGATTGATGTGGCCCCCGATGAACGCCGGGCCTTTCTCTTCGACCCAGCCATCGGGTACATTCAATGGCTCCCCGGGCCGCCCCCCTATACCCGCATGGAAGCGCATGGCATCAACGAGGATACAGAGGAACTGCTGATCACTGGGACGGCTTCGGAATCGAGCGGCTCGCCGCATCATGCCGTGTATTGGCGACGCAAGGCAGGAGAGTGGAAGTGCGTGGTGCTATTTGGTGGCTCCGATGAGTCAGTCGCAACGGATGTGAGCGATCGCCGATCGATTCTGGGGGCTGCAACGCTGAACGGTGTATACACGTCATTTCAACTCGATGACTTTGCCAATGAATTGCTGACCCCCCACCCACAGCGTCGTGGCACTGCTGCCGATCTGGATTCCGGCTTGAATCTTGTCGGGACGTATGTCGGAGCCAACGCACAGTATCATGCATACTACTGGCGCGCGAAAAAGGGCTCGCTCTACGACATCGAACCGTCAAGCCAACAGCACACGGGCGCCACGGCCATCAACGACTGGGGGCACATTGTCGGCTGGACGCGACCCGACGGCGGATCGAATTCGCCGACGTTCTGGGAACGCCGTCCCGGGAACTCCCCGGCCTGGACACCTCACACCATCTCCGTCAATTACGGGCCTGAGACAAATACACAGGCGGTGGACCTGAACGAATACAACGAAGTGCTGATAGTGAACGATGACCCCGATGCGTCCGGTGCTTACTTGTGGAAGTGGGACGAACTGCTCGGCCAGTCGGCCTACGACCTGAATGAGATGGCCCTCAAGGTTGATTTTGACCCAAACGGGACGGCCGCCGTCCACAAGGCATGGGCGATCAATGACGCCGGCTGGATTGCCGGATCATACAAGCCCGACGGCCCGGGGCTGGAGAACGAGTACTTCCCCATACTGATGGTACCGTACAACATTAATAACAACTACTATCCCGGCTTCCAGGATCAACAACTATCGATTCCCGATTACCGAGAGATTCTTGAGGATCCTGCACTCGATGTATCAGGGCGCCGGTGGATGCTGGATTGGGGCGAAACGTTTCGATCCGGGTTGTACGCAATGGGTGCCACTGCAGACGACGGCCCCGCCAAGGATTGCCACGGCTACGAGATCCTCAATGTCCAGATTGTCCGGATGCATATCGACCAGGTCACGTTGCAGGAGATGCTGGAAGGCGAACAGCCTCAGAGCACGTTCAATAGCCGGATTAATGAATTCGGTGTGGATAAATGGCCCGGCGGGACACAGCGGGAAATCCTGCTGCTTTTGCGGACCGTCATGCCCTGCGAGGCATACGACGATTTGCCCGGCTGGACCTATAGCCCGGATTACGACTATCTGCCCCCGATCGATGGGCCGCGTGTGGATTGCACGCCCGGCTTCCCCGAATGGACGCGCGACGAAATGCTCGAGGGGGTACGCTGCCTTTCGTACCAGATGGCCCACAATATCGACTACGTCCAATTCGGGAACGAAGTCTACCGCGGCCTGGGGATGTATTACTTCGGGCCCGACGACATCTCGTGTGAGGGGTGGTCCGGCGGGCCACTGAGTCAACTGCTTGACAACTACCCGGACTGCGTTGCCGAGGCATCTTCGATCATGATGGAGTCGCTTGTCGCGCAGATGCGAGCCGTCCGAATCGGGTCGACGCTGGCCGGCCGCCCTCTCCGCATCATCGGCCCGGCCCCGACTCGCAAAATGCTCTTTTATGCCATGCTGTCGGATGGGCCCGAGGATACCCATGAGGCATACGGCCTCTGGGCAATGTACCAATATACGAACAAACATGCTGATATGTGTTCCGTACATCTTCACCACGAAGACTTGGTCACCGAAGCCCATGTTAAGGCCATCGTCGAATGGCTGGACGACGAAGAAAACTGCTGGCTGGCGTTTCCCGAGAATGATGCGTTTCCCAAAGCGCTGGCCTGTACCGAGTGGGGGCCGTTCCCTTCGTATGCGTGGCGCGACCTGTATTACAGTGACGTCCCACCCAGAACACATCGCAACGCCATGGATATGTACTACCTCCCACCCATGCCGAACGATTACCCGCCGGACGCAACGTGGGACGACTTCATATACAACCAGTGGATGACTCACGAAATCGGCCCCGGGCCCGATCTCGGCGTGCATAACATTCTGTCGGCGCTCAGCGAAGCCGGGTACGTGTTCGCGCTGTACGGCGGTTACTCCCAAAGTTACAAGCCGTTTGACATGAGTTCGCTTTGGTCGAATCTCATTCACCCGTTCTGGCTCCAGGGCGACGATCGATTCAATGAGCCGGTCCGCGATGCCTACGAACGGAATGCCGCACCGTATGTCAACTGGGATCTTGATGACTTTCATCCTCGTCTCATGGAGACCATCACTCCCTGCAACGGACGCTAGGCCAGGCAGAGGTCGCAGCGACTCAGGGGCCGTATGACGGTACAATCCGAGCGTTGTACCCACACACCCTTCGGGTAGGCGCATGGTTGTTCAAGGTGGTATCAGAATCAAGACGCCGCAGCAGATCGAGAAGATGCGCTGCGCCGGGGCGGTGGTCTGGGCCGTACTCGATGCCTGTGAACAAGCCTGCCAGCCCGGTGTCAGCACGGGGGAACTCGATCGCCTGGCCTACGACACCTTTACACAACTCGGCGGCGAAGGCCTCTTCAAAGGCTACCCGGATTATGAACCCGGCCGCGGCTATCCCGGGCACACATGCATCTCCATAAACGAAGAGATCGTGCACGGCATCCCGCGCGATGACCGAATCATCATCGACGGCGACCTCGTGTCGATCGACTGCGGCGTCCGAGTCGATGGCTGGTGCGGTGATTCGGCCCGAAGTATTCTCGTCGGCACCGTGCCGACACGAACCCGCGACCTGGTCAACGCCACCCGCAACCTGCTCGACCTTGCCATCCGCCATGTTCGCCCCGGGGTGAAGTGGGGCGCAATCGCACGGCTGCTCGAACAGGAGGCACGGCGGGACCGCTACGGGATCGTCAAGGAATATGTCGGGCACGGCATCGGACGATTAATGCATGAGCCGCCCAAGGTGCCCAACTTCGTCAGCAATGAACTCATGAAGGCCGACTTCGAACTCGTTCCCGGTATGGTGCTGGCCATCGAGCCGATGCTGACGCTGGGCACCGGCGAAACGCGCGCCCTCGACGACGGCTGGACCGTCGTCACCGCAGATGGCACACCCGCGGCCCATATCGAACACACCGTGGCCGTCACGTTCTCCGGCGCTGACGTCCTGACGGCCGGCCCGCCCGACGACCATGAACCGCACGCGTAAGCAAGTACACAGATAAACAATCAATCAAGTAAACGGGCTCCTCACTCGGCATTCCCGCGAACGCGGGACTCCATTCTTCCCATCCCCTTCCCCTTCCCCTCCGTCATCCCGGCGCAGGCCGGGATCCATCTCTTCCTCCCGGATCGCCAATCTCCCGATTGGCGCTCATGCCCCCATCTTCCCTCGGGAGACAGCCTGATATCCCGCTGCCATACCGATCCAAGTGCATACCACACAAGGGAGAGTGGGAACACGCGCAACCTCCCGGATACAATCGCCATCGTCAAATCGGCTGGCCAACCGGCCGACGGCGATGTGTTTAACCACGAAGATGGAACCGGACCACGGCTCACAGACAGGGACCAATGCCCAAAGAAGACAAAATCGTGCTTCAGGCCGAGGTGATCGACTCATTGCCCAATGCCATGTTCAAGGTCCGTCTCGAAAACGGCCACGAAATCCTGGCCTATGTCTCCGGCAAAATGCGGCAGTTTTTTATCCGAATCTTGCCGGGCGACACTGTTTCGGTCGAACTCAGCCCCTATGATTTGACCAAAGGTCGAATCGTCTACCGCCACTAACTGGTCTATACTCCGCGGCGTCTCCGGGCAGGATTTCCTGACCCGGCCTGACGTTATCGTGCATGGCGGGTGCTCCAGTAGGCCGGTGGGATGGCCGTCGGACATGCCGATTCATGACACGATTCGTCCGGTGATGGAAGACCGACCATTGAATTGTGTGCACCAAACCGCCCCGCAGCCGATTCGGGTTGACGGCGTGGCCAAGTGTGTGACAAATCAAGTGAGCAGATACGAGAGAGGATCCGAGGGATCATGAAAGTCAAATCAAGCATCAAAAGGCGAACGCTCGACTGCCAGATCGTTCGACGTCGCGGGAAGTTGTACATCATCAACAAAAAGAACCCGCGCATGAAGCAGCGCCAGGGCTGACCCCAGACGCCTGAGCATTCCAGTGTGTGTCATGGCATCGCAACTGATTGCCACATACCTGTTCGGAGAAACCGAAAATGCCCCGTATTGCCGGTGTAGACGTTCCCGATAAGAAACCCATTCGATATGCCCTGCGGTACATCTATGGGATCGGACCCAAGTTTGCTGACGATATCCTGACCGAATCAGGCATTGACGCTGCGAAGCGCGCCAAGGACCTGACCGGCGAGGAAATCAGCCGCATCAATAGCATCATTGACGCCGGCTTCATCGTCGAGGGCACCCTGCGCAGGCAGGTTCAACAGAACATTCAGCGCTTGCGTGACATTCGTTGTTATCGCGGTGAGCGACATCGCCGAGGCCTGCCGGTCCGCGGCCAGCGCACCCGCACGAATGCCAGAACCCGCAAGGGCAAGAAGAAGACGGTTGCAGGAAAGAAGGGCGTCAAGGGCTAACGTGGCGTCGTTCGCCGGCCGACACCGCCGCTTCGTATGACATTTCAAACATCCGGGCGAGCACCTGGGGCAGACTGGCTCCAGGCTCACCCGCAGCAAGTTGCCTGCTGATGCCGACGAATGGTCGGTCTTCAGAGAAGGCAACGACACGAGCTGAAAGGCAGAGCCGATTATGGCCAAGAAATCGGGCAAGGTTCGTAAGAACGTCACGCGCGGCATCGCGCATATCAAAGCGACATTCAACAATACCCTGATCGCCATCACCGATGTGAACGGCGAGACGGTCTGCTGGGGGTCGGCCGGCACCATCGGCTTCAAGGGTGCCCGCAAGTCCACTCCCTTTGCTGCCACCCGGGCAGCCGAGCAGGTCGCTTCCCGTGCCCGCAAGATCGGCATGAAGGAAGTTGAAGTCCGCGTGAAGGGCCCGGGCGCCCGGGCGCGAGCCGGCCATCCAGGCACTGGCCAACTCCGGGCTCAAGATTACTGCCGTTGAAGATCACACGCCGGTCCCGCATAACGGGTGCCGCTCCAAGAAGCGCCGCCGCGTGTAATCTCCGACCATACCGAGCGAACCCCCGGCGAGCCGTCGGCTGCAACGACGGCAGCGTGCCGGATATAAGATTGCGATTTGCATTTTCACTTTTGCGAGTTTCCTCTTTCGGTCAGTAGAGCGTGTCGTGCGATGCAGCAGCGCCGAACACTGCTTGGTCACCGGGAGGACGGGCAAACCACTTCGACCGACGGGACGCACCGGACACGAACCGGCGCTGCCTGCCCTGCGGATCGATGGACACTGCTGCCGGATGTAGAAAAGGCTGGTTGAAACCAATGGCAAGCAAACGAGTACGATGGCGCGGATTCGAGTTGCCCGGTCGCATGACCCAGAACCCGAATCTCAAGTCTCCCAACTTCGGGCAGTTCGTGATCGAACCGTTCGAACGCGGCTTCGGCACGACGGTCGGCAACAGTCTGCGTCGCGTGCTGCTGTCCAGTATCGAGGGGGCAGCCGTTTCGAGCATCAAGATCGCCGGCGCCGAACACGAGTTCTCCTCGTTGCCGGGTGTGCTCGAAGACGTGGCCGACATCATCCTCAACATCAAGGATCTCGTCGTTCAGCTCGAAGGCGATGCCTCGCGAACCATGATCCTCGAAGCCGAGGGCCCGGGCGTTGTGACCGCTGACCTCATCGAGGCCGACGCCAATGTCACGATCGTTAACAAAGACCTTGTCATTGCCACGCTGACCGAGGCTGTCGATCTCGAAATCGCATTCACCGTGACACGCGGCCGCGGCTATGTCCCGGCCTCCGAGCATTACAAGACCGGCGAAGACCAGGAGATCGGCATCATCCCCGTCGATGCCTCCTACTCCCCCGTTCGCCGTGTTCGCTACAAGGTCGAGAACACCCGTGTCGGCCAGAAGACGAACTACGACAAACTGATCATGGACATCTGGACCAACGGCACGGTCACGCCGGAAATGTCGCTGGTCGAGGCGGCCAAGATCCTGCGCAAGCACCTCAACCCGTTTGTCATGTACCAGGAGATCGGCGAAGAACGCGTCTCCGAGGAAGCCTCCGTGGCAGCCGGCGTCGATGAGGAACTGCTCCGCAAACTGCGGATGCCCATCGGTGATCTGGACCTGTCAGTTCGCGCCAGCAACTGCCTCGACTCGGCCCGGATTCGAACGGTGGCCGAACTCATTACCAAGAGCGACAGCGACCTGTTGAAGGTCCGCTCGTTCGGCAAGACCTCGTTGCGTGAAGTGAAGAAGAAGCTCGAGGAGATCAACCTCGCCCTCGGGATGGAACTGCCCGAAGGATTTGACCTCGAAGTGATGGATATTGTGTAACACCATGGACACCGTCGGCCACTGCTGAACGGTCCCTCTTACTGCTGACTCTGGAGTGACTGCCATGCGTCACCGCGTGCACGGATACAAACTGAATCGGGACACCGAGCATCGCACCGCGATGTTCCGCAATCTCGCTGCCGGCCTCTTTGAGCACGGCCAGATTGAGACAACCCACGCCAAGGCAAAGGCCGTCCAGCCGTTTGCCGAGAAGCTGATCACGCTTGCCAAGCGCGGCGACCTGCACGCTCGGCGTCGGGTGGTGGCACTTCTGCGCGATCGCATTATGTGTGATGATGCTGAGCAGATCACGCGTGATCGATACGGCGATGTGACGAAGGGGCCGAAGTTGGTCCGTCACCTGTTTGACAATGTCGCCCCGAAGTTCAGCGAGCGCAACGGCGGCTACACGCGGATCATCAAACTCAGCAAGCGACGCATCGGCGACGGTTCAGACCTCGTCCTGCTCCAACTCGTCGGTGACGAGGAAGGCCCGGAAATCGGCGGCCTGTTCTCACGTCGTCGCGAGCAGAAGTCGAAGCGCCAGGCCTTTGCCGAGAAACTCGGCGTGATGGGCGACGGCGCTGCAGTGGCAACGGCTGTCGCAGAAGAGGCGCCGCCGGCGACCGAAGAAGCGACCAGCGAGGAAGAACCCAAGACGGACGAGTAAACGCATCTCGCCATTTCGCAGCTTCTTTGAGTACGAATATCGCAGCCCCGGGTGAACACAGAGACGCACCCGGGGTTTTTTGTGCGCCCCCGGATTTGGTCACAGAGTCGGGCGAGCGCTTCCTCCGGATCGCCAATCTCCTGATTGGCACTCTTGCCCCCCTCTCCCGCCGGGAGAGGGGCTGGGGGTGAGGGCATTTCCTCCCGCTCCGTCCACCGCCACCACCGGTAGCGGCTTTACTCTCCCCCTCCCGTCATCCCGGCGAAGGCCGGGATCCATCTTCTCCGTCATACCCCGCGCACACGGAAAGACAGGTGACAATTCCACCGTTAGGCAGGACTCTTCTTCCCGCTCATGTATCGCAATCCGATCGCCAGGATCGCCGACAACAGACACAAAGCCGAGGCGAGCAGGAACGCATCGTGGTAACTGCCCGTCATTACTTTGGCTGTATTCCCGGCTGCCACGCCGACCACGCCGGCAATGCCATACGACGTGAACACCCAGCCATAGTTGGCCCCGAGATTCTTCGCCCCGAACAGGTCAGCCGTTGCCGATGGGAACAGTGCAAAGTTGCCGCCGAAGTTGAACCCGACGACCGATGCAGCCACTGCCAGCGACACCTCCGTATTCATGCCGGCCAACAAGTACATCATAATTGCCTGGAACACGAACATCGCCACGAGCGCAGCCGAGCGCCCGATCCAGTCTGACACGAACCCCCACGCGACGCGCCCGACCGCATTGAAAATCGCCAACCATCCGACCGCTGCCGCCCCGCGCACCAGCCAGTCACCCCGAACAGCCCCTGACAACACGGCCCCTTCGGCCTCGGCAGCATCAATCAACTGCTGACCGGCAAAGTCCTTGACAATCCCGATGACCATCAACCCGGCCATCGCACCGGAAAAGAACATGAGCCACAAGACATAGAACGCCGGTCGGCGCAGCGTGTCCTGCCACACGCTGTCTGTTGACTTGACGTCGCTGCTCTTGGCCGGTGCCACATCGGGCGGATTGCGCAACATCATCGCGCCGATCGTAATGCCGACCAGACACACCAACCCGTGCACGAGGAAGAACGGAATGATCCCGTGTGACCGGATGTACCCGAGTGCTCCGTAGGTATCACCTTTGAACAGGAACGCCCCGAACCCGAAGCCTGCCACAGCCAGGCCACTGACCAACCCCTTCTGATTCGGGAACCACTTGATCAACGCTGCAATCGGGCACACATACGCAAACCCGATCCCGGCCCCGGCCAGGAACCCGACCGTGCCCCATAACAGGAAAATCTTGTCCCACTCCCCGATCTTCCCGACATACGTATTGCCCAACAGCAAGCCGGCCGTCACGGCCGCGACAATCAGCGCGCTGGGCACATACTTCAACGCCGGCATCTTCTCCATGTCTGCCTTGCCGAAGATCGCATGGTACATCATCAGCATCACGAGCGCGGCAGCGCCGGTAAACGCTGCATGAGCCAGATAGAAAATAATCGGGCTCCGCATCAGGCCGGCAATCATGAAGCCAACGCCCATCAACACCGCACCGATGATGGCCGTGAACCTCGGCCCCATGATGTCCTGCACCCGGCCGGCCAACACCATCACGACCGCAAATGACAGAATGCAGATTGCAAAGACGTACTTCAAGTACCCCTGCTGAACCGCCTGCTGGGTCACCTTGGCCATCTCGTCCCCCACGACGATAATGTCCTTTTGCTTATCCAACTCCGGATTCGCAGTCAGCGCTTCAGTATGCTCGGTCGTCGTCATCACCGTCGGGAAGACCGTCGAGTTCAGCGGCTGCCAGAAGATGCTGTAGCCGTACACCGTGCCGAGAATGAGTTGGACAATAATGGCACCGAGCAACACGACATACCGCGTCGAGTTCGATGTCTGTGAATCGGGACTCAAGGTTGCTGCCGTCATTGCTGCACCTCTTCTACTGATACCTTAAAGGAAGCCAGCAAACACCGCCGGCGCAGCGAGCGCGCTGCCCTGGTGCTGCTCGATCACATATTGATCCGGAATACCCACTGTGCCCACCACCCTGCGGTCCGATATTCCCCCACGAATTACTCGTAGCACGATTGCAGATTGCATCGTCCGGTTCCACGCCGGTGTTGACCTGAAAGAACAGCGATCTGCTGGGTTGAAACACCCACCTTCCGCATTCTCAGCCACGACATGCCGAGATACGCCCGTCGAAAAACCCATACGAATGGAACCCCAGTCATCAACCGACCGTGGTATCGCTGATGGAGCAGCCGTCGTGTCCCGATAGATGCGCAAGCCGTTCCACGATCTCAATGGGCGGACAGTTACCGGGCGTTGGCAGCACCATGCAGTGTGCTGCCGGAGCCGGTGATGAGTGAATGCTCACTCATGGCCATGCATTCTTAAGTGAGAGGATGGGTTACCTGTGCCTGCGAATCGACTGCGCAACGAAAACTGGCGCCAATGCCTTCAGAAGATTCACCATCGAGGCGGGGCACTCGAGATCTCGCTGGCGCGCCCGGGCCATGCCGACGCGACCGACACGGGTGCCTCGACCCCCTCGGCCGAGGACCTCGACCGCCACGACGCCAGCACGCTGATCTGGCGCGTCAAAATGCTGAATCTGACCGATGACGAAATCGTCGTCGAATCACCAATGACGCTCGGCACTGCGATCCCGCTGGCCGAAGGTGCGCAGGTGATCGGCGTCATGACCGTCGGCCAGAACCGTTGGATGTTCGGCTCGCACGTCCTCGGGCACCTCAATTATCAGGCCTCGTCACATCGCGAACTCACTGCCTTGCGCCTGTGCATGCCGAAGTCGGTTGAACGATGCCGACGCCGAAACTTTTACCGAGTGTCAACGATGACGCTGACGCCGCCGAAGGTGTCCTGCTGGGCACTGCTGGACCCGGCTTCAGCCATCATTGCCGAAAACGCGAACCAGGCACAGATTCTCTCGGCCCAGGAGGCCGCAGCCGCGCCGAAGCAGCACGCAGACGCCGATGAAACGCCCAACCCGTATGCTGAGCATTTCGCCCTGCCAGAGGTCGGGCCACGATTCAACGCCACCCTGGCCAATATCGGTGGCGGCGGTATCGGCCTGCTCGTCGAACCCGACGATGCCCGTTCACTCCCCCACCATCGGCTCTACTGGCTGCGCATTGCCCTCCCCCCCGAGGTGCCGCACCCGCTGGCAGTCACCTCGCGCCTGGTACACATGCACATCGATTCAGCACAACGAACCTATGCCGGCATGGCCTTCGAGTTCGGCCACAACCGCCGTCACCAGGATTTCATCGTCAGCCAGTTGTGCCGCTACGTCGACATGCAGATGCACCGGGGAGGTGCCCAGGCCAAACAAACCGGCTAGCACCCGACATCGATGATTCAGCGCCCGTGGCGATACCGGATAAACGCACAGGGCTCACACCACGCGTTCCCGGTGAATCGGCCTGCGCCGACTTTCACAAATCCGCATTGCTCCAGCATCCGATGACACCGGGCATTCCAGTCCCCCGGCTCACCGATGATCGGGTACGCGCTCAATGTCGGGTGATCGGACAGATACGAAACCAGTAAACGCAGCGCCTCCCGGCCGTATCCCTGCCCCCACAGCGACGGCTCGCACACCTTGATATGTACATGCACCTCCCCGCCGGAATCCTCAGTCCCCTGCTCCAGCGACCACCCAATCTCGCCAATCGGCTGCGCGCCGGCCCGAATCGGAAACTCGATGATGCACTGACATCGACCCGGCCCCTCCGGCTTCTGATCGCGCCAGGCCGGCCAGTACTCTGACTGCAGTTGTTCGAGCGTGACCGAAAAGCGCTCCGCTCGCACTTCGCGCATGACCCGGGCGTCATTCCACCACCGACACACATGCCCCAGATCGTCCCACTCGATCGGCCGAATCCGAAGGCGCTGCCCTGTCAGCACCGGCCCCCGCTCGCCGGATGGGTTTGAATTCGCAGGCCCCGGAGATGGTGCTGCCTGGTCCGACATGGAAACACTCGGCTCCTGTATAGCAATTTGCCGGCACGATGCAAAGATACCGGCTGATATCTGCAGCGGACCCGCGTATTGATCCGATCTGCCCAGCGCGAACTGAGTACTGTATCCGGTAAAGGACCGGGACGAACCATGCACGAACAAAGCCGAACACTCATCGTTGATGCCCTGGCTGCCCCGATTGGCACCAAACACCGTATCCAGGGCTGGATCCGTACCCGCCGCGACTCCAAGGCCGGCCTGTCATTTCTCAATGTCAACGACGGCTCGTGCTTTGACAATCTTCAGGTCGTCGCGCCGGGCGAACTGTCCAATTACGAGGACACCGTGCTGCGACTTACCACCGGATGCAGCGTCACCGTCGAGGGCGAACTCGTCGCCAGCCAGGGGGCCGGCCAGACGATCGAACTGCGCGCCGACACCATCGAACTGGTGGGCGACGTCGAAGACCCTGACACCTATCCCGTGTCGGCCAAGCGCCATTCGTTTGAATACCTGCGCTCGGTGGCACACCTTCGGTCGCGCACGAACACATTCGGGGCCGTGGCCCGTGTGCGGCATTGCCTGTCCTATGCCGTTCACGACTTCCTCCATCGCCGACGGTTCCTCTACATACACACGCCGATCATCACGGCATCGGATTGCGAAGGTGCCGGCGAAATGTTCCGCGTCAGCACCCTCGATCTGCTCAACCGCGAGAACGCCACCGAAGGGCAACCGGCTCCTGCAGATTACGCCGACGACTTCTTCGGGCGCGAGGCATACCTCACCGTATCCGGCCAGTTGAGCGTCGAATCGTATTGCTGCTCGCTGTCAAACGTGTATACCTTCGGCCCGACGTTCCGAGCCGAGAACTCGAACACGAGCCGCCACCTGGCCGAGTTCTGGATGATCGAGCCGGAAATCGCCTTCGGCGACCTGGCCGACGATGCCACGCTTGTCACCGCGTTTCTCAAGCACCTGATCCGGACGGTACTCGAAGAACGGGCCGACGATATGAAGTTCTTTGACCTTCGTATTAAGAAGGGCCTCATCGACTCACTGCATAAGGTCGTGGAGGCGGACTTCGCGCGAGTTTCCTATACCGATGCCATTGCCGAACTGGAGAAGGCAAAGAAGAAGTTTGAGTTCCCCGTCAAGTGGGGGATCGATCTTCAGTCCGAACACGAACGGTTCCTGACCGAGGAACTGTATCAACAGCCGATCATCGTCATTGATTATCCGAAGGAGATCAAGGCGTTTTACATGCGCTTGAATGATGATGAGAAAACGGTGGCAGCCATGGACGTTATGGTGCCCGGCATCGGCGAAATCGTCGGCGGATCACAGCGTGAGGAACGGCTCGACGTGCTCGATCGGCGGATTGATGAAATGGGGTTGCCGCGTGAGCCGTATTGGTGGTATCGCGACCTGCGGCGCTACGGCACGGTGCCTCATGCCGGCTTCGGCCTCGGCTTCGAGCGGATGATTCAATATGTCACCGGGATGGCCAACATCCGCGACGTCATCCCCTTCCCCCGCACGCCGCGCTCCGCCGACTTCTAACGCCGACGTTGTTAGCCCCCGGCTCTGCCGGGGGAATGATGCGCAAGCATCATGTCATACCTTTCTTACGACAAGCCGGACAAGCCGCGCCCCGCGGATTGTCCGGGTCTCTTCCCCCCTCCGTCATCCCGGCGCAGGCCGGGATCCATCTCCCCCCCCTCCGTCATTCCGGCGCACGCGGGAATCCATCCTCTCTTCTCCTTCACCGCCACCACCGGTGGCGGCTTTGTGACCCCCCGGATCGCCGACCTCCCGACTGGCGCCCCTCATCACACCATCACCCCTTCACGTCCCCCGTTGCCTCGGCCCAATACTCCACGGTCGGCGGCCCGTCCAACAATGCCCGCCAGCGTTGCAGATATTCGATCGTCTCCGGATCGTTCTGCACCTCATGCTCGCCGCGTGCTTTGGCTTCATCAGTAAAGTACTCGACCACCTCAATAAACTGCATCGGATCATTCGGATCGGCCAACAGGCGCATACGCGAGTCGCCGCCCCGTTCATAAAACGGGATCGCTTCACGCAAGAAGGCGAGAAACGCATCGCGCTTCCCTTCTGCAATTCGAATCTTCAAAAACACCGTATGGGCCGGCGGGGGCATCGCACTTCCTCTCAATCACACACACAAGCCGGACAAGCCGCGCCCCGCGGATTGTCCGGGTCTCTTCCCCCCCTCCGTCATCCCGGCGCAGGCCGGGATCCATCTCCTCCGTCATTCCCGCGCACGCGGGAATCCATCTTCATCTTCCCCCTCCTGTTAACCCCACGGTGTATTCACCGGGGGCTAATCACGAAGGCCTCTCCACCGCCCCTGCTCACCCCACACACTTTGCCACTTCCTCGGCCACCTCAAGCGTCGTGTTCGGTGTGCCGTCCTTCTTCACATCATACGTGCCGACGGTCCCTTCATTAATAACCCGTGCGACCGCAGCCTCCAACCGCTGGGCCATCTCCGGCTCGCCGAGCCAGTCAAACATAAGTTTGACCGTCAACAGCATCGCCATCGGATTCACCTTGTACTGCCCATCATACTTCGGGGCAGAACCGTGCGTCGGTTCAAACACGGCATACTCATCGCCGATATTCGCGGCACACGCAAACCCGAGACCGCCCACCAGGCCGGCACACAGGTCCGAGATAATGTCACCGAACATGTTTTCGGCCACCAGCACATCATAATCCTGTGGGTTCTTGATCATCCACATACAGATCGCATCGATGTTCGCTTCCCACAACGGAATCTCAGGATAGTCCTTGGCCACTTCGCGTGCCGTCCGTACCATCAGCCCGCCGGTCTCACGCAATACGTTCGGTTTATCAACGACTGTCACGCTGCGCCGATTGTGAGTCTTGGCAAACTCGAACGCTTGCCGCACAATACTCTCACACCCCTTGCGACTCATGATGCGCGTCGACAGCGCGAGGTTGTCCAGGCCGTGCTGCCGGAACTTCTCCATCTTCGGGTGTGCACACAAGGCATCGAACACCCCTTCGGGGATCGGGTGGAACTCAACCCCGCCATACATGCCCTCGGTGTTCTCACGGAACACGACGAGATCAATATCATCACGGTAGTTCAACGGGTTCCCCGGGTACGCCTTGCACGGCCGCAGATTCGTATGCAGATTGAACAACTGGCGCAGTTTCACAATCGGGCTGAAGTACACAAGGCCCTTGTCTCGCAACGCCGGTGCCAACTCCTCGGCTGCCTCGTCGCGCGGCTTGCTCGTGATCGCCCCGAACAGCGCGCAATCCGTTGTCTTGAGCGTGTCGATTGTCCGCTGGGGCAGTGCCTCTCCCTCGGAACACCAGAACTCCCAGCCGATGTCGGTAGGAACGTACTGCGCATCGAAACTCATGGCATCGAGGACAATGCGAGCCGCCTCCATGACGTCTTTCCCAACACCATCACCCGGCATCCACGCGATCTTGTACTTAGCCATCTGAAGTTGTCACCTTTATGAGTGTTTTCATCCCAGGACACGAAACGGGCCGCATTCAGCCCTCGAAATCGGCCAAGTCTAGCGGAAGTCGATTCACTTCGGGATAGGTAAATCACCGGGAATTGCCCACGCTGCATACCCGTTCATACCAGGCAACGTTGTAAAACCGCCCGAACTTGAACCCGACCTCCCGAAGCACCCCCACCGGACGAAACCCGACTCCTTCATGAAGCCGCTGCGAAGCGTCATTCGGCAGCGCCACCCCCGCGTAGGCCCGATGGACATCCGGCATCGAATCCAGCAGCCCCATCAAAGCCCCGTACACATAGCGACCGACCCCCCGGCCGACCCACTCAGGATCGAGATACACGCACGTCTCGATCGATGTGCGATACGCCGGCTTGGGGCGAAATCGGGTGCCGGCGGCATAGCCGACGACCTGACCCCTGTCCTCTCCCTCCCCCACTTCGGCCACCAGAAGCCGATACGGCCCCGATGCTGCATCAAACTGGACGAACCAGTCCGCCAACCGCTGCTCCGGCGTAAACGGCTGCGTATCAAACGTCACATGCGAATTGACCACATAGTGGTTGTAGATCGCCGTCAGCGCCGGCACGTCATCCGATCGGCCGGGCCTGACACGCAACGGATGACGGGAATCCCTTCGAGCGTCGATTCGACTCATCGTGCCACATCATACCGATTCCCAGACATGCCAAACGACCAAATCCTGCACACAGCCTGACTCGAGCCTGTATCATCAACCTGGAACCATGACACACCCACCCACCCCACAAGGATCCCACATTTGCCCCGCATCGACCGGCGGCCGGCAGCACCGGCTGCAGGGTTGCCATACTCCGTCGCGACCAACGATGTGGCTTATTGCACTGGCGATATCTGTCGTCAGTGGCACGACCGGTGGCACACGGGCCGCCTCGGCCGGGGATGAGGGTGCCTTTGTCACGCCGGATGAACTGACAGATCAGCACATCGAGTGGGCCATCGGCACGTTGACCCAGGCGCTGTACGACCAGCGCGATCCGGACGGCGGTCGGTGGGACCGGTCGTATCCGGATTCAGCCCTGGCAAACCTCAACGTCCATCAGACCGGCCAGACCACACTGGCCGTGTATGCCCTCCTTGCAGCAGGACAGAGTTACCAGGACCCTCGCCTGTATCCGGTCGTGAGGTGGCTCCGCAAGCAGCGTCCCGAGTACACCTACGTCCGCAGTTTCCGATGTCACCTCTGGGCCCTGCTGCCTCGAAGTTTCGGGCCGGAACTCGAACGCGATGCCCAGGTGCTCATGAGTACCTACGGCTACGAAACCGGCTCGTGGGGGTATTCGATCGCCCCGTTATCCAGCGGCTATGACAACTCGCTCACACAGTACGGCACACTGGGCCTGTGGGAGGCAGCCAAGCGCGGCAAGAAAATTCCCGATCGGCTCTGGAAGCGCATCGAAGACCACTACCTGCGCGTGCAACTCCAAGGCGGCGGGTGGAACTACCGGCCGGGCAACATGGACGTGCCGGGGCCCCGCGGCTCAATGACGGCTGCCGGCCTCACAGCCTTGTTCATTACTCAGGACTTCCTCCATGCTGCCGAGCATCTCGAACCGGCACAGCCGGCCACGAAGCCGGAACTTGCGATCGAGCAGGGGCTCCAGTGGCTGGATGCCAACTTCACCGTGGAAAACCACCCCGGCGCCCCCGGAGCCAACCACAATTTCTACTACTTCTATTACCTGTATGGGATCGAACGCGTCGGGCTGGCCGGCGGCATCAAGCGGTTCGGCGGTCGGGACTGGTTCCGAGACGGGGCCGCTTCCATCATCAACCGCTTGTGCGAACCGGTCACAGATGAGAACGGCTCGATCACCGGATTCACGCTCACAAACCAACTGCCCGACACGGGTTACGTCGAAGTCCCGGTGGTGCAACTCTCGTTTGCCCTCATGTTCCTTGCCCACGGCCGATCACCGATCGTCGTGAGCAAACTGCAGGATGGCCAGTATGCCTGGAACAATCGCCCGCGCGATGCAGCCAATCTGGCCCGGTGGCTCAGTTCAGAGAGCGAACGACAACTCGGCTGGCAGACGCTGAACGTCAACAACCCGCTGGCCGACTGGCTGGAGAGCCCGATCGTCTACCTGTCATCACACGAAGCCGTCCCATATGCAGAACAACACCTCAAGGAGTATCGCGAGCGTAACGACGACCAGCGCCGCAAACAAACACATGACCTGGCCATCAATCAGGCAGCGGCGCCACTGACCAATCAGGAACGAATCAAACAGTATCTTGATGCCGGGGGATTCCTGCTCACCTCGGCCGACATCGGGTCCGAGGCGTTTACACGATCGATTGTCGGGCTCGGGTCAGCCATGTATCCGGACGCCCATTGGCGCACCCTGCCGGCCGATCACTGGGCCTACACCCTTTCGACACCCGTCAGACGCCCGCCGGAGTTGTTCGGCCTGTCCAACGGTGTGCGCGAACTGATCATCCACGCCCCGTCTGCCGACTTCGGGGCCGCCCTGCAAATCAACGATCGCATCAACAACCCGGATCACTATGCCACCCTGACCAACATCTATCTGTACGCCACCCAGCGCGGCCTGTTGGAGCCGCGCCTGGCCGCAGACTCACGCACTGCGACACTCGAAGACGATCCGACGCCGACCCCCACACGCACGTTCACCGTGTGGCGCGGCGTGTATGAAGGAAACTGGAACCCGGAACCCGGGGCCGACCTTGCGCTGGGGGCTTGGCTGAAACAGGAACGCAATTGGGCGCTGAATGTCTCCGACGTCCCACTGGCCGACCTGGATCAAACCGTTCAATCACTTCCCGGCAACGCCACGCTGCAGGTTCTGTTGTGGATCAGAGGAGTGGATGCACACCAGTTCACCCCGAGTGAGTTGGAGGGCCTCCGCCAGTTCACACAGCGAGGCGGCACCGTCCTGCTGGAAACGGTGGGCGGCCTCGGGCGATTCGCCGCGGAAGCCGAGCAAGCGATGATTTCGATCACGGCACGGGCCGAAAACGCTGAAGGCGAGCCAGGAAAATCGGCGACACGGAACGGTCGATTCAGAAGCCTCGGCCGTCACTCCATCGTGACCGGGCAGGGGCTGGACGGCAGTTTCCCGTGCTCCCGCGTTTCGTACCGCCTCTATACCGTACAACACCTGGGCAGCAAGGAAACGCGCCCGAGATTACGCCGCTATATCACATCAACCGGGCAGACAGAACGAAACAACGAAGAATCGACAAGAAAAACCGGCATCCTGCCTCGCATTCTGTCCAGCCGCGAAGACATGACGTATGCACAACTGGCCCGTCCCCGGTGGGGAATCAGCGGTTATGAGACGGACGATGCACGCCGAATCATGACAAACTTGCTGATATTCAGCCACAGCAATTCGCGGTAACCACGCTGCCAATTCCCGGCCCGCGGGTCCGAATATCAAGAATCCCACACTATTGTGTTTCATGTCAGGATTCCCGTTGCTCAAAGCGGGGTTTTCCGGTACATTGATAGTGAAGGATCTCCGTGGGGACATTTTGGTGCGTGTTCGCCGGCATTCCTGACCCATCAGCCTTTGCACCCGCAAATGCTGGATGGGGCTTGATTTGCAGGCGCGCGCAGAATCAGGGCAGGGTGCGGTTTTTTGTCCCGGGGTGCCCCGGGCGTTCCTCAGAGGGACCAACGCGAGACGAGGGGAAAGCCACGATTCCGCCGGGTATAGCGACCCGGCAATCCGCTAAAACAACCATAACCAGGGTATCTGAGTACCAACGCTGTCGGCGTTCGACAGATTGAAATGCTGACCTTTCGGTCATTCATATGAAGCGATTCTCGTACTTCCACGAACACTTCAGACACTGTGGAAAAGGCAACACGAAAGAGGAGTGAGACCATGAGAAAACTGGCGTTACTTGGTGGATTTGCAGCAGCAGCCTGTGCCGGCACAACCTTTGCCGGCGAGGTCGATCCCGGCCTCGAGGCCGTCCTGCAGCAGACCGCCCCAGACCAGGTCGTATCGACCCTTGTCTTTCTCGACAAGCAGTTCGATGCGGCAACCAAGACCAAACAACTGGATATGGCCAACGCAACGCTGGCTCAGCGCCACGAGGAAGTGGTGCTCGACCTGCAGATGATGGCCATGGCCACCCAGGGCGATCTTCTCAGAACGCTGGCGGACCTGAAAGCCCAGAATCAGGTGTCCGACTTCCACGCATACTGGATCACCAACGCCATTCGCGTCGATTCCACCCCGGATGTCATTCGGGACCTGGCCGATCGCGATGACGTCTACATGGTCTACTACAACTACGGCATCGAAACAATCGAGCCCGTCAGCCGAAATCCCGAACTCGGCAATGAGATCGATAATGGCATGCAGAACCCGGCGGCCGAGATCGGCGTCGAAGCCATTCGCGCTCCCGAATGCTGGGCCCTCGGCATCGATGGAACCGGTCGACTCGTCTCCACCCTCGATACCGGCGTCGACGGCAATCACCCCGCGCTGGCAAGTCGTTGGCGGGGCCTCGACTCACGCTATTCCAGTAACCCCGAATGGGCCTTCTTTGATCCCGTCACCGGCTGGACCTTCCCGAGAGACGGCGGCTCACACGGCACCCACACAATGGGTACGGTCTGCGGCGGCGCCCCTGGCGACCCCGTCGGCGTAGCCCCCGGGGCCGAGTGGATCCAGGCAGCCGTCATCGACCGCGTCAGCATTGAACGCACCGTGGCCGACGCACTGCTCGCCTTCGAGTGGACCGCCGATCCCGATGGCAACCCGAACACGAACTGGGACGTGCCTGACACGAGTTCCAACTCCTGGGGCCTCGTGACCGGCCACGGCTACCCGCCGTGTGACGAGACCTTCTGGAATCATCTTGACAACGTCGAAGCAGTCGGCGTCGTCGTGCTCTTCTCGGCCGGTAACGAAGGCTTCTCAGGCCTGCGTCGCCCCGGCGATCGCGCGACCGATGACTACCGCACCTGTGCCGTCGCAGCAGTCGATGCCAACAACGGCAGCTGGCCCATCGCGAGCTTCTCGTCTCGCGGCCCGACCTATTGCACCCCGACGGCTCCGCGGCCATCAAGCCCGACATTGCTGCCCCGGGTGTCAATGTTCGGTCCTCCGTTCCGGGTGGTGGGTACTCCAACTACTCCGGCACATCAATGGCGTCGCCCCATGTCAACGGCGTCGTGGCCATGATGCGCCAGGCGAATCCCAATATCGCCGTCGAGGAGGTCAAGCAGATCATTTACGATACGGCTTATGACCTCGGTTCCACCGGCGAAGACAATGATTATGGCTGGGGCATGATTGATGCCTACGAGTGTGTCATCGCTGCGATGGCCACCAATAACATCACCTTCGAGTTCCCCAACGGCTTGCCCGACATGGTTGATCCGAGCGGCGGAACAGCCGTCCGCGTCGAGGTCGTCGGCCAGTCCGTCGATCCGGAGCCCGGCACCGGCATGTTGTACTACCGCACCGGTGGCGGAGCCTATACCTCAACCGCCATGGTTGAAATCACCCCCAACGTCTACGATGCCGTGTTCCCGGCCCTCGATTGCCTCGCCACTGTCGAATACTACTTCAGTGCCGACACCGTCGACGGCGAGACCGTCTACCACCCGTTTAATGCCCCCGATCGCGTGTATGCTGCACTCGTCGCCAAGGGCATTGATGTCGTCTTCGAAGATGACTTTGAAAATGACAAGGGCTGGAGAACCTCCTACAGCAATCTCACCGGCGGACGCTGGCAGCGCGGGACCCCGATCGAGGGCAACGGCGCACCGGCAACCGATTATGACGGCTCCGGCCAGTGCTGGCTCACCGAGTTGGCATACGGCAAGGACGTTGATGGCGGGCCGGCCAGACTCGAATCACCGACCTTCGGTGTCAGTGACGGCGGCGTCATCCTCAACTTCGGGTACTGGCACTACAGCCAGTATGGCGTCACCGATGAGTTGGAAATTGAAGTCTCACGCAACGACGGCTCCACTTGGGTCCCGGCTACAACCTACGGCCACGGCACCAAGTGGGCTGCCGGCTCAGTCAGAGCCGACGACTATGTCACCGCATCCCCGAATATGAAGATGCGCGTGCTCGTCTCTGATAACCCGGACGATTCGAGAACCGAATCCGGCCTCGATGCGTTCAGCGTATCCAACGTGTACTGCGACCGAATGGGCCTTGACGTCACGCCGCTCATCGGCGGCCAGAACGCCACCCTGACGGTCACCGATGCGACTTCCGGCAATGACGTGTACTTCATCTACTCCCTCAAGGGGCTTGGATACAAGTACGTCAACAGCCTCGCAGTCGTCGTCGATCTGGCAGGCCCGCAACTGGCCGGCTTGGCAGCTGCCGATGGCAGCGGAACGGCCGAACTGGTCGTCTCCGTGCCCAATGCAGCCAGCGGCAAGACCGTGTGGTTCCAGGGCGTCGAGTCCGGACGCAAGACCTCGACTCAGTCTCACAAGGTGAACTGAGCCGACAACGCATCCGGAATCATCCCGGCCCAACACCGGTTGGGCTGAGGTGAACTCTGTTCGACAAAAAAGCCGTACCCTCCCATCTGTGGGGGTACGGCTTTTCATTTCCACAATGCCGGCCCCAGCATCTCCCTTAATGCGCCTCAGCCACGACCGACACCCCCTCGTCTTGCTGGGAACCGACACCCCCGGCGCTACAATGACGCACTATGACTATCTCTGATCAGGACATCGTCGTGCTCACGCCACCGCCGATCAAACGGACCGAGAGCGTGTACCTGCCCGAGATTATCCGTGGCCTCGGCGTCACCCTGCGACACATGCTCGGCAACGTCGGGCGCGACGGCAAGGGTCGCTATCACCAGAAACTCCTCCAGTATCCGGAGGAGCGACGCGAACAACTCAGCGTCGAGGATGGCGGCATCTATCCGGACAACTTCCGAGGCGTTCATCGTCTCAATAAGGATGAAGACGGCCGGGTCAAGTGCGTGGCCTGTTTCATGTGCGCCACTGCCTGCCCTGCCAACTGCATTCACATCGTCGGGGCCGAGAGCCCCTGGGACGATCGCGAGAAGTATCCCAAGCAGTTCGATATCGACGAGCTCCGCTGCATCTACTGCGGCATGTGTGAGGAAGCCTGCCCGGTTGACGCGATTGAGTTGACGCCGGAGTATGCCATCACCGGCCTGTCGCGCAACGAGATGATCTTTGATAAGACGAAACTGCTCGAAGTCTTTGATCAGACCATCAGCCGCAAGCCGATGTAGCCCGCCCGCTCTTCTCGCCGCCACCACCGGTGGCGGCTTTGTTAGCCCCCGGCTCTGCCGGGGGGTGCCGGCCTGCGCCGGGATGACGAAGAACAAACAAACACACTCACCACCCGCAATCCTCGCCCACCAACTCGTACAGCCTCTCATTGTGCGGCCGAAAGAACTCCTGCAGATACTCATACACTTGCGGCTCAACCCTCCCCTTGTTCGTCCCGATATTTCGCGGCTTCAAGTCGCTGATCGCGACACCCGAATCAACGCCGACAAACTGAAAAACCCGCCGTAATGCCTCGCTCGGTTTCGCAAACAGCAGGTCGCTGCTCATCACCAGCAAACTCGAACGATCGAAGTACTTCAGATATCGCTTGAGTTGCTCGTCATACAGACTGCGGCCCTTGTATGAATGATGAATGAATTCGGGGTGCTTGTAATCCTGTGCTTCGAGCGCCGGCCTGACGCGCGCCTCCTCCTGCGCGAGCGCCTCCATGATCGGCAATGGCTCCCGGCCTGCGCGCCGCTCATAGAAGTAGTTGGAAATCGTCCGTTCAACCGGATCGCGCAGCACCGCAATCAACTTCACCTCTTCCAGGCTGTCGGCAATGCGCGCCGGCGCCAATGGGTTGAACAGGTACAAAGGCGACGCCTCGAACGCTTTTCTATCACCGCCAAGTTGGCGAACGGTCGGGAAATGGGCTCGATACCATGCCACACCTTTGGCGTACGCATCCACATTCGGATCCAGGCCACCATCAAAAAAGTGGATTTCCTTGCGATACGACGGGACCAGGCGCGGGTGCTGACGCAGGTAGTAGTACACACTTGACGTGCCTGCCTTCTGCGCACCAACAATAATGAAATCAGGAAATGCGCGGCGATGAGCGGTCGCCATCCGATATCGATGATTGAGCCGGCCGAGAATCACGCGTATCTCCCGCGAAACCGTCTTGCGTAATTGAGACTGGCCAGCCAAATGCGGCTCGCGTGAAGACCTCTCCATCACGGATGATTGCTCGACTGATTGAAAGCTGGGTGGGCGCTCATTCCGGCTTCGTATTCGGCCGACATCGCCCCTGGTTGATGAAGAGGAATGGGACATTCGGCTGTACTCTAGGGATCGAAAGATCGTTGTCCATGCCTGTTTTTGACGCCTCGATCAGCCCTGCAGAAGCAAAGCCGGCAAAAAGACGTATTGGCCGTGTGACCACACTGCCCGATGTGCGACGAATCGACTGCACCGTCGGGGATGCGCGCTCGTGTCAACGATATCACACCTCTCGTCCAGGAGTATAGCGACCATGCAACATACGCTCAGAAACCGAACACGGGTATCACAGGCCGCCGTCACATTTACTATTGGCGTCATGATCGCCGCTCCTTCGCTCGCCGACACACGGGTCTACTGGCAAAGCGAACAGGGCGAAGATGTATCGAGCATCAAGATCTCCTCCAGCACGTCGCTGGTTGCCACCGGCGGATACGGCGGAGACGCATCGGCACGCATCTGGAACGCACGAACCGGGGCGCTGCTTGACGAGTATCCCGGCCATGAAACCGGTGTGGTGAGCATCGATATCTCGCCGGATGAGACCATGCTGGCGGTCGGCTATATCCGGGTCGATTTCTACAATGCTGTTGCCAAGACCAACGTATACGACATCAAGACTCATACGCTCCTGTACGAATTCGGCGGGGCGTACACGTCTTTCAGTGCCGACGGCTCGCGCATCGTCTGTGCCGGCGGGACCTTCAACCGCTATGTCAATGTCTTCGAACTCCCGAGTGGGAACGAAATCGCCAACTTCTACACCGGCGACTACATCTATGACATGGCCTTCTCGTCCGACGGCAATGTCGTGGCCACGTGTGCCGGTGACTCGGAAGTCGTCCTGTGGGATGCGACTACCGGAACCGAACTACGGCGCCTCCAGGCAGACAGCGGCGGCTTCGGAACACTCGCGCTGTCCGATGATGGTACCAAAATCGCCGCCGGCGTCACCGAGCAGTATGCCGATGCCACCATACACATGTGGGATATAGAGACCGGAATTCACATTCAATCTTTTCCCGGCCACGAGACGGGGGTGGTGTATTCACTGGACTTCGCGCCCAGCCGCTTCACTCTGATGTCAACCGGCCGTGATGTGCCGGTCGGCGGCGAACACAGTGTTCGCATCTGGAGCATTGAGAACGGCAAGCAGGTCGCAATCTACCCGTTTGCCCATTCGTCCTACGGTGTCAAGTGCGCCGACTACGCGCCATCCGGACAGGCAGCGGTCCTCGGGCTCGGCAACGGGACGATCATCGCGGCGGGGGGGCGGTAAACAAATCGATGCCTGATGTACAGTTGCTGAAATCAATGCACTCGGTCACTGGTCGCCGCACGATTCGTCATCCTTCTCTTCTGGTGCCTCTTGCTGTACCGAATCTCTCTGTTGCTTCATTTGTTCCACGGCTCGTAATCGAGTGCGCGCCCGCTGCGATAGCAGTGCTTCTGGAAAAAGAGGGGGAATGAAGCCAGGCGGTGTAGGCTTCCTCGATCATAAGACTTAATACCAGCGACAGCACAACCCGAGTCCAGGCTTGACTCGGCGTCTTTGCCAGACCCGTCCACAAGGCACAGCCTGCCAACAACGTGGCATACAGCGGAATCTCGATAACAAGTGACTCACGGACGCACATGTGTGGACTCACGACACAGACGACCACGCCCACGACAAACACGGTCGCTGCCCCAGCGTGAAGTTTGAATGTGTGCCGTTTCTCTGACATCCTGGAAACCGCCCGTCCCAGCGCTCATCCTTCCCAGGCCCCATCTTCTGTCCCTCCCCGGCCTATCCAACTTCCTTACTTGCCTTCTCGGTGTCCCGCTTCTTCATCTTGCCGTCACCGCCACCGCCGCCGCTGTTTGCCAACTCATATCCTACCGGAACATCAGGCTGCTCGAACTTCCGTTTGGCAAATGGCATCACCTTTTCATACCACAAGCGCTTGCGGAAGTACGTCGGGTACTTATACACGCGGCGCCCGGCAAACGGCGCAGCCGTCTCATCGGCCCACGTCTCCCACGCCGGCGTGTCATATCGGTAATACTCGCCGGTGAGCGTGCGCAGTGAGCGGGCTGCCTCAAAGTTCACCGTCAGTGATTGATCGTCGATCGCGACAATCAGCCCCTCAAGCACACGCGGCTCGGCATATTGCCCCAATGCCACTGCCGCGGCCGCTCTCGTATCAGGATCAGGGTCTCGCGCCAGCACGATCAACAACGCTTCCACTGCCTGCGGATCATGAATGCGCTGCAGCCCTTTGGTCGCCTCCCACCGCACCATCTGGGAGTTGTCGGCCAGCAGATTGATCAGCCGCTGGGCATCCTCCACCTCGCCGTGCATGGCCAGCCCGTGCGCTGCGGCCGCTCGTACCATCGGGTCCGTGTCGGTCATGGCCTCGCGATACACCTTCAGATACGGGGCTTCGCCGCCGAACGGGGCATTACTGATCAACATCATGCCCAGCCGACGCTGTTCCGGGTCGGCCGAGAACATCCAGTTGGCAGCCTCGCTTGGGGTCGGCATGGTAAACGGCTCGATGAAAACCTCTTTGAAATCATCTCCAACCGCCCCGCAGCCCCCCACTGCCACCAGCACAGACGCCCCCAGCGCCAGACCGGCAAGCAAACATCCGCCACCCCGTACCATTTCCATCCAACGCCTCGTCATGACAATGCCTCCGGGTCACCAGGCAATGATGTATCGCCGCACTATCCTAGACGGTTTGCCTGTCTCAAGTGAACCGGATCAGCCAAAGCAGACCGAACGCCGATGATTCGTCCAGGCTGACGCTCGCTCGTACCATCGCATGGCCATGCACCACAAAAACCGGCCCAACCGAGGAAGCACGGGAACCAACGCAGCATGTCATCCCCAAAAACCATCGAATATCGCAAGCTTGACAACGGATTGACACTGATTTTTGAGCCGATGCCGGGCGTGAAATCGGCTGCCATGTCCTGGCTGTTCCCGGTCGGCAGTGCGGCCGATCCTGCCGGCGCCGAAGGTGCTGCCACCCTGTTGTCCGAATGGGTTCTGCGCGGGGCAGGCGATCTTGACGCCCGGGGTCACTCCGAAGCGCTCGATCGCCTGGGCGTGCAGCGAGCCTGCCGGGTCGAAGGCTACCACACACGACTGTCGGCCACCATGATCGGCACTCGCACCATCGAAGCGCTTCCACTGCTGACCGATATCGTCCTGCGCCCACAACTGACAGACGACCATCTCGAGCCGGCCCGCGACCTGGCACTGCAGGCACTTGACAGCCTGAAAGATGAGCCGCAACACCGGGTCATGCTCAACCTCAAAAAGGAACACTTCCCCCCGCCCTTTGACCGCTCAGGCATGGGAACGATCGATGACATCACATCGGTCACCGCTGACACATTGCGATCACATTGGCTCAACCGTGCAGTCCCAACCGGGAGCACGCTCGGATTTGCCGGCGACATCGACCCCGATGCAATCACCGCGACACTGAACGAACTCCTGACCGACTGGCACGGCTCAACATCAGAGCCCGAGCCGACCGATGACCCGACCCGGCAATATGTACACGAACCCGAAGAGTCCGCACAGACGCACATCGCGGTTGCACATGATGCACCGCCCGAGCCGGACGATGACAGTATCCTGCAGCGTGTTGCGACTGCGGCCCTGAGTGGCGGGATGGCCGGCCGACTCTTCACCGAAGTGCGCGAAAAGCGATCGCTGTGTTACTCCGTCAGCGCGTCCTATGCCGCCGGCCGTGATCGCGGGGCCATCCTTGCCTATGTCGGCACCACGCCCAAACGTGCCCAGGAAGCCAACGATGTCCTGATCGAGCAACTTGGGCTGATGGCTCAGGGCATCGACGAAGACGAGTTTGCCCGCGCTGTGGTCGGCCTCAAGTCCCGATTGGTCATGCACGGCGAGTCAACCGCAGCCCGTGCCGCAGCGCTCGTACACGACCACTTCGTCGTCGGGCGTGCCAGATCACTCGACGAACTGGCAGCCAGACTCGAGGCCGTCACCCTCCCCCAGATCAATGACTTCCTGGCCGCTCACCCTGCCGAAATCTACACGACCTGCTCAATCGGCCCCGATCCACTCAAGAGTATTGTGTCGCAATAATCTTATGTGTACGCCGCGTATTCTTGTCGTAATTTAGGCCCGTGCGGGCTCACGTGTGTCAATCTGCGTAATTTACGGACGATCTGACGTGTCTTTTTCCGAATACATAAGTAGACAATAGAGGCTCGGATAGGTTTCAGAAGATGGCTTCAATGCCAACCACGAGCAGATTGCAAACGGTCACGCTCTTCAATTGATTCCTTCTTCCTCACCGCCCTCGCATTACGAAAGTGATCGAGGGCGGTTTCAATGACGGGAGAGTGTGTTATGGTCTGGCAGTTCATTACCGTCTGCACCGGTCGAATCACACTAGTTGACGTACCATAAACCTGCACAGGCGCTGTGAGTTGAATTGACTATCCGGACCAAACCCCCAACCCCGGTCAGACCAACGCGGGAGCGAGTCCACTGCAGGTCTTTCTCATCATCCTGATCGCAGCCGTTTACTTCGTGCGCGAAGTCCGGTTCCCTGATGCGCTGTCATCGCTGTCGCGCCTGCTCGGGCCGGACGGATGCCTCGGGCTCGGAACCGCGCTGTATGTCATGCTTGGCTGGTTCATGGGGTCGATCGCCGTCTCGCTCACACGCCGACTCGACCGAACCGGAAACCCGCGAGCCATCAGAGCGCTGGACCGAGCGACCACGTTGTACTACCCCGTGGTCCTGGCGATACACCTGTTTAATGTCTACATCCTCGATTGGCTCGGCCAGGTGCGATCACTGATCGGCGATGTGCTTCTGCTCGACGAGTTTCTCGTGCTGCTGCTGCCGCTGGTCAGCATCGTGGCCTTGTGGATGATGCAGTACCCGATCATCCGGCGGGTGCGCGAAGCATCGCTCATACGAAAATGCGATGCCGGCGAACCGGTCTACCCCATCTGGACAATGTCGCAGTACGTCATCGCTCAGGCTCGCATGCACTTTGCCCTGCTCCTGCTTCCGATCCTGCTGGTCCTGACCTGGGGAGAGGCGATTGACTTCTGGTGGCCCTTTGAAAACGGCGTCGGCCCCGTCTCGGCCCAGGCCGCCCAATATGGCACCATGTTCCTCGGGGTGGCAGTCCTGTTTACATTGGCACCCGTCCTTATTAATTGGCTGTGGGACACCGTGCCGCTGGCCCCGGGAGAACTCCGCAGCCGGCTGGAACACCTCTGCGTCCGCCATCGCATCCGCGTCCGGCGCATCCTTGTCTGGCGCACCGGCGGTGCCGTCGTCAACGCCGCCGTCATGGGCGTCTTTGCTGCCGTTCGATATGTGCTGATGACCGATGCGCTGCTCGATTCCATGAACGACGATGAGACCGAGGCGGTCATGGCCCATGAGATCGGCCACGTTCGCCGCCACCACCTCCCCTGGCTCGCATTGATCATGCTGTCCCTGTTCTTTTTCACCGGGACGCTGGCAACCTGGGGGATCAATACCATCGCACAGGCAGCCTATCCCCAATCGTCAACGACCGCATATGGCGAATACGCCTCGGAATCAGCAACGGCCGATGTCTGGGATCGCGTGTTGCACAATCTGTCAGAATGGGTGCTCGCGCCGAACGAGCAACTCCCCGCTGCCCAGGCCGACGCAAACACGGCCGGGCGGATCCTCATGTGGCTGGAACTCGGTTCCGCCGGCGCCAGCCTCGTCGTTGCCCTGCTTGCCTTCGGCTGGGTCAGTCGACGATTTGAACGACAGGCCGACACCTTTGCGGTACAGCATCTCTCCGGCATGGGGCGCGCGTCAGACCAGGATGTTCTGATCACGCCCGAGGCAACCTACTGCATGTGCCGCGCGCTGACAACCGTATCCGAACAAAGCCACACATCACTCACGCGCAAGAGTTGGCGCCACGGATCAATGGCCTGGAGACTGGCCTATCTCATGACGCTGCCGGGCACACCCTGCAACCAGGTCAGCGTCGACCGGCAAGTGCGCCGGATCAAACTGGGCGCACTGGTGCTACTGATTCTGTCCGCCGTGACCTCGTACTTCATCGTGGTATAACGGTGTCGCGCATGCAGACACAAGTCGATTGCGTGAAATGCAATCATGCCGGCGTGATGATCGTCACCGCTGCCTCCGGGCACAAGCCTGCCTCGGCCGCCTCGTGCAGGAATCGCCGAACTCCCTCGCGCCCCTGTTCGCCGTAGTCGATGGTGTGTTTATTCACATACATCGACACAAACTGCTCGGCCAGTGCTCGATCAAGCCCACGCCCAAATTTCAAGGCGTAATCAATGGCCTGGTCTCGATGCTCCAAGGCATATGCAATCGAACTCGACAATGTCGTCGTCACCTCACGCAGCGTGCCCGGCCCGTGCTGCGCTTCCAGATCGAGCCGAATTGTGTTCGCACCCAATGGTAAAGGTGTCCCCGAATGCGCCCCCCACCACTGTCCCATGTCTTGCAATAAGACGAGCCCGTACTGCTCGAACGTGAGTTGCCCTTCGTGAATGACCAATCCGGCATCAAACTCGCCGTCGGCCACACGTGGCAGAATCTCGTCAAACGGGACCGGCTCAGCCGTCACCGCATCCGGCGCGATCCGGGCTTCGGCCTGCATCATCAGT
Organism: Planctomycetota bacterium; assembly: GCA_013112555.1. Taxonomy (GTDB): domain Bacteria; phylum Planctomycetota; class Phycisphaerae; order Phycisphaerales; family UBA5793; genus PNC21. The sequence goes on from JABFGK010000002.1 coordinate 909,758, forward strand.
CGCATTGCCAGCCATGCGCTGGTCCGCTCACCCGGGATTGCCAGCCGAATCGATCGGCCATCGGACCCACCGACCCACCGCGATACCGCTGCTGCCGACTCCGGTACCGCATCCCCCAGCACATCCCTTCGCGCCACCAGCCGCGGCCCATACCCACTGCCCATCGAGGCCCCGCACGAGGTCAGTGCATATCGGTCGGCAATGTACGGGTACTGGGCCGTCGAGATGGCTGTGATCTCCAACTCAGCCGATTGCTGTGCCTTCTGGTTCAGCGTCTCAATATCGAGTGCCACAGCCTCGAATGCAAAGCGCCCGGTATCGATCAGCGGCCCGCATTCACCTTCGATCCCAGTCAACGGGAACCACATGAAGGCATCATCCGGGTCCGGTGAGTGCCCGATCCGCAGGACCGGTCGATCCGTGGTGTGCATGTCATTGGCCTCCGACTCGGTCTGTTTCGTACTCATCAGCCCACTGTATGCCCTTGAAACGCCTGATCCTGCCCCCAAATCCCCAAACCGGCCCGGTTGTGTCGCAATCCGGCCTCGGGACGCGATAATGACCGCTATGGATCACTTCTGGCGTTTTGCCAAATACATGCTGCGGTATCGAGGAGCCCTTGTGCTGGCATTGATCGGTGCCCTGCTGTCCAGTGCCTGCTTCGGCTTTGGGATCACTGCCTTCAAGCCGATCATGGAGGCCCTGCTCGGGGCAGACAGTAAGTCTTTACATGACTGGGCCTTGCATCTGGATGATTCGTCAGGAGGGTGGCTGCCGGATTCGCTCGTAAGGGCAATGCCGACTACAAGGCTCGGCAGCGTGATTCTCGTGCTGGTGGGGCTGATGATCCTGACGGCCATCGGGGCCACCGGAAAGTACCTGCACAACTACTATGCCATGGACGCAGCCATGCGGGCCATTGCCAATATCCGTAAGGCTGCCTTCTATCGCATCGTCCACCTGCCGCTCAAAACCGTCGTCTCCACCGGGACGATGGACCAGATCAGCCGCATCATCCGTGATGCCAACCAGTTACGAAATGGGTTCGTGGCCCTTACCAGTAAGGCCGTCGGCGAAGGCCTCAAGGGGACCGCAGCCCTGATCGTTGCGTTTGCTTCGGACTGGAAACTGTGCCTGCTGGCCGTGCTGGGAGCCCCCCTGCTCGTACTCACCGTGCGCCTCTTCAGCCGCCGGGTTCAAAAAGCGAGCAAACGCGCCCTGAGCCGATCCGCTTCTCTGCTGGCACTCGTCACGCAATCCATGCAGGGCATCCGAGTCGTCAAGGTTCACACGGCCGAACGACATGAGGTCGGCCGCTTCAGCCGCACAAACAAGGCACTGCTGGCCGAAGAGTTGGCAATGCGCCAGGCCAAGGCGATGGCTTCCCCGGTCGTTGAAACCATGACCGTATTCGGGGTGTGTGTTCTTGCTGCGTTGACAGCCTGGTATATCACCGGCAGCACCGAAATCACCGGGACCGATGCCCTGTTTACGCTCTTCGCACTCGGGGTGGCCGGCGCCACCGTGCGACCACTCACGCAACTATCGACCGACATCCACGAATCTGCCGCTGCTGCCGATCGTCTCGGCGCGCTGCTCGATCAGGAAATCGAACGCTCGCGCGGCGACAAAAAGCCCCGCCTCGCCCCTCACACACAATCAATCGCATTCCGCGGCGTCCGCTATACCTATCCGGGCGCAGAACACCCGGCCATCGACCGCGTTGACCTCGTTATCAGTCATGGCGAAACAGTCGCGTTTGTCGGGCCCAACGGCTCAGGCAAGACCACACTGCTCAGTTTCATCCCGCGACTGTTTAATCCTGATGAAGGCGTTGTCGAGATTGATGGCGTGAACATCTCGGCCGTTTCCCGACGCAGCCTGCGACGACAGATCGGCGTCGTGACGCAGGAAACCGTCGTGTTCAACGATTCGATTGCAAGCAACATTGCCTACGGTTGTGAGAACGGCGGCACGCGCGAACAGATCGAACTGGCTGCCCGGCAGGCGTTTGCCGACCCCTTCATCCAGGCCAAGCCGGAGGGGTATGACACGGTCGTCGGCGAACAGGGAACCACGCTGTCCGGGGGCGAACGCCAGAAACTCGCCATTGCCCGCGCTATTTTGCGCAATCCACAGATACTCATCTTGGATGAAGCCACGAGCATGATCGACGCCGACAGCGAAGCCCAGATCGCTGCCGCATTGGCCGAGTTTTCGCGCAATCGCACCGCGCTCGTCATTGCGCATCGGCTCAGCACGGTGATCAACGCCGACCGTATCGTCGTCATGAGCGCCGGCAGAATCCTCGACGTCGGCAAGCACGATGAACTCCTTGCCCGCTGCGAACTCTACCAGCAACTCTGCCGGACTCAGATGGGCATGAGTAATGGAAATGAGACGGCGAATAGGGATGACATACGCCCCCCCAGTTAGCCCCCGGCTCTGCCGGGGGAATGATGCGCAAGCATCATGCAATACCTATCCTCCGTCATTCCCCCCCTCTTCTCCGTCATTCCCGCGCACGCGGGAATCCATCCTCTCCGATCTTCTTCCTCCCCTCCGTCATCCCCCTCCTCTCCTCCGTCATTCCCGCGCACGCGGGAATCCATCTTCTCCTTCTCTTATTACCGCCACCACCGGTGGCGGCTTTGTGACACCCTCCCGGATCGCCAATCTCCCGATTGGCACTCTTATCCGTCATCCCGGCGCAGGCCGGGATCCAGGCACATCAATGTGATCCGCACGGTTTTCCTGCCGGATCTTCCGCTCAAAGCAGCGTTGATCCGGCCTACTTCTTCTCCGTCATTTCCCCTCCCTCTTCCGTCATTCCCGCGCACGCGGGAATCCATCCTCTCCGATCTTCTTCCTCTCCTCCGTCATTCCCGCGCACGCGGGAATCCATCCTCTCTTCTTCCTCTTACCGCCACCACCGGTGGCGGCTTTGTGAGCGCCCCCCCTCACTCGCCCCCTGCCGCATTATCCGACTTCTTTGTCCAATATGGCCCGGTGCTGCCGATACTCAATTTGTCCCACGCCATCGCGCCACACGACATGGGACACGCATCAATGAAGAAGTGCATCCCAAAGGAGCGTACACCATGCTGCAATCACGTCTGCTGATCACTGCCGCCGTCATCCTGGCATGGGCCCTCCCATCCCACATGGCCCGGTCACAACGTCCTCCGCAGCAATCAAGCGACCTGCCCGATACCTCCTTCACCTACCGCGGCCAACTCCTGCGACTCGGTGAGCCGGTGACCGATCTGGTCGACTTCGAACTCACACTCTGGGGCGGCGGCGGAAGACGGCAACCGCATCGGGCAACCTCAGTGGATCATCGGCCAATATGTGATGGACGGCCTGTTCTCCCTCACGCTCGACTTCGGGCCCGAAGCCTTCTCCGGAACCGAACCACGCTGGCTTGAAATCACCGTCCTGTCATCGGCCGACACCGAGCCGGTGACACTGACCCCCCGCCAACGAATCGCTGCGACACCCGTCGCGCTGTACGCACTGAAGTCACCGGTTGCCGAAACGCACACGCAGGGGTGATGACGGAGGCGCAGTGGGGCGCAATCGGAGCCAGGAGCGACTCGGGCGCACAGGGCAACACCACCGGGGCCCCGGGACCAAAGGGACGCGATGGGCTTGACGGCGACGGGGTCACCGGCCGTGTGGGTGATGATCAGCAGCAAAACCCGCAGGGCTCCTGGGTTTCCAATGGCAATGACATTTATTACATCGCCGGCAACGTCGGCATCGGCACCAGCACACCCGGCAACCCACTCCAAACCGAGAATGCCAGCCCCAACGGCACTGCCATTGTCGGCTGGGCCCGCTCCTCCGGCTCCAACCTCGGCGTCTACGGTCTGGCCAATGGTGCCACCGGCACCGGCGTCTTCGGCCTGGCAAAATCCGCGTCAGACAGCGCCTCATTCGGCGGCCGATTCGAGAGTCGATCCTCCATCGGCCGCGGCGTGTATGCCATCGCATCATCCAACGGGTCCGGCCAATCATTCGGCGGCTGGTTCCAAAGCAATTCCTCCAAAGGTCGAGGCATTCAAGGCTACGTCAGCAGCGCCACCGGCAAGACCTACGGCGGGATATTCCAAAGTAACAGCAATCAGGGATACGGCGTCTATGGATTGGCTGCAAATGCTGGAGATTCTGTGACGTTTGGCGGCAACTTCCGCTCAAAGAGCACAAAAGGATACGGTGTGTTCGGCATCGCCGATGCAACATCAGGAACAACCTATGGCGTCTTCGGCAGAAGCAATAGTCCCACCGGCCACGGCGTCTACGGCTATGGTGGCGCTGCCACCGGAAACGCCTATGGCGTCGTGGGCGAAACCCGGTCGGTCGCAGGCACCGGTGTCTATGGACTGGCTTATAGTGATACCGGCGACACCTACGGGGGGTACTTCGTGTCACATTCAACAGGTGGCGTCGGAGTATATGGATATACAGATTCGAGCACCGGGGGAACAAATGGAGTCATGGGCGTTGCCGATTCAGAGTATGGCACCGGTGTCTATGGGCTCGCAAGCAATGTCAATGGGAGCCAATACGGCGGCTTCTTCCAAACCAACGGATCAAGTGGGGCCGCGCTGGTCGGCTACGCATCCTCAACAACAGGAGGAGCACAGGCGGTTCGAGCAGAGTGCTTTTCCCCGAGCAGCACGACGCTCTATACCGCTGCCAACAGCGATACCGGCACACCGAAAGCAATCTATGCATGGTGCGCCGCCGACTATGGGTATGCCGGTTACTTTGCCGGCGGTCGTAACTACTTTGGCGGCAACACCGGCTTTGGCACCAACCAGGCTCCGCTGTACAGCGTTGATGTCGGAGGCCTCATGCGCGTCAGCGCCCCCAACAGTTCGCCCGAAGGACAGGTGGCAATCCGAGGCGTCACGCAGATTGACGGGGCGCTGTGCATATACGGCCTTGCCGCAGGAGAGTCCGGCACGCGCACCGGCATCTACGGCGTGACCGATGCAACATCCGGGAACTACGGCGTGCTTTCCAATGGAAACAGCGGCGCCACCGGCGTCAAGTCATTCCACATCGACCACCCCCTCGACCCTGAGAACCAATTCCTCGACCACTTCTCCGCCGAAGGGCCGGAACCCTATCTCATGTACCGCGGCAATGCCATGCTCGATGAGAATGGCGAGACATGGGTCCAACTCCCAGATTACTTCGAAGCAATTAACCGTGACTATCATTACCAACTAACATCGATCGGCGCACCCGGGCCGAATCTGTATATTGCTGACAAGATCAGGAACAATCGGTTCCGAATCGCGGGCGGCACACCTGGTGCCGAAGTGTCCTGGACCGTGACCGGCGTTCGTGATGACCCCTGGGTCCAGACGCACCCGACTTCCGACGAATATAGCAAGCCGCAGAACCAACGAGGCAAGTATCTCCGCCCCGATCTGTATGGTCGGCCCCAGAGCGACGAAATCTACCACGTTCCCCGGTAAAACACGCCGTCTTTCCGTCATTCCCGCGCACGCTGGAATCCGTCTTCTCTTCTCTTTACCGCCACCACCGGTGGCGGCTTTATGAACCCCCGGTTCGCCAATCTCCCGATTGACACACATACACAATCACTTCCCCCGTTCGGCCATCAACTCATCAAGCGACAACATCGCGTGCCGAAGATGCGGGATCACAATCGAACCCCCGACAATCAGCGCAACATTCATGGCATCAACCAACTCCTCCTCGCTATACCCGTGCGTCAGAACACACTGCTCAAGGTGGTAGTCGATACAGTCATTGCAACGTAACACCATCGACGCAACCAGCCCGAGCAGTTCCTTCGTCCCGGCCGGCAGTGCGCCGTCACGATACGCGCTCGTATCAAGGTTGAAAAACCGCTTGACCCCAAGGTGATCGACCGCCAGCACGCGCTCCTGGCCGGCACAGCGCTGTTCTCGAAACTCAGCAATGGTTCGTCGTCCGGACATCTGAACAATCCTTCAAAAAAAAGGCAATGACGGGGCGCACGGCACTATTCCTGTGCCTCGCCGCGAATCGTGACCGTTACACCGACAATCTCCTGCCGCTCCGTATCAAACAGGCAAAACAACATCAGTGACCGGGTGACCAGCGGAGAATGCGACGGCAGCGACGGTGACAGTTGCAGGCGATACATAATCATGTGCGATTTCACATGATGGGTGATCGGAACAAACGCCGGATCGTCAAACGACGGCAACTCCACAAACAGATCCAGCATCTCCTCCCGTGCCCAGCGCGACAACGCAACGACCGTCGAAGGAGTCAGCCGCTGTTGCAACCACGGCCTGATCCGATGATTCCAGTCCTGTTCAATGACCTCTTGATATTGCTCGTGCCCCGGCAACGCTGCGTCGGCCACCGCCGGCCAGGTGTCCAGGGCCGGGATGAACGACATCTCCGGAACGAGACACAAGGCCGCCGGCCAGGGATCCTCCGGGTCGTCACCGGCCGTCTGGTCCGTGAAAGTCAGTGATCCGGAAACGACCGCTGCCGATGCGATCAGACAGCCGGTCAACAAAAACGCGACGGTAGCAGCAGCAGAAACTGACATGGCGACGGCTCCGGTGTAGCGCCCCGGCCGGCGACGGCCGAGTCTGGGTGGTTACAGGACCTGAAATTGTGCCCACTTCATTGAACCGATCAACTGCCCGTTTCGATGCGTAAGATACACGAGCGAACGGTTGATCAATACGTGCGACCCCGGGAGACCGTGTACATGCCTGAGCCGACTTCAAAACCACTGGCCATTGCCCAAAAATCACTCCGATCAACGGTGTGCCCGACCTGTCATCGCCGGCAACCCGAAAACGAGCAGTGGCCCGATGTCACCCAACCCAGACCCTGCGAGCCTTCCTGCACGATCTTCATCAATCTGCCGAAACTCATGCATTGCACACAATGTGGAGAGCCCGGACCTGGGTGCCTACGAGGCGGCCATCAACGAACTCGTCTGCCAGAACTGCAAGTCCAGCCCCACGGCCGGCGACTACTGTGCAGACGGCCAGATCCGAAGTTGCCCCCTCTCTCGCTACTCCGGAGACGTCGTGGACGTCCTCGAAAAGGCCGAACAAGCCTGGCGGCGGGGCAAGTGATTATGCGGCCAATACATACGCGATCGTCTTCGTTGCCACGGGTTCTTGCGACACATTTTCTAAAGGCACCGCCGACTCTTATCTGAGCGTCCACATCGAATCATACATACGGGCCTGAGAAGCCAAGAATACTGCATGTACAGATGCACACATGGCGGCGGGGATCATCGTGTGACCACAGTACTAATTGACTCCTCAATACCTGCTGCGTAGTGTGGGTCCGGCACCCAATGGAGGAATCTGATGTCCGAACTCGCCGGAGGCGCGGACGTTCAAACTCACGAGCTGTTCTGGTTCTGCACGACGTGCTCAGTGTGTGTGGGCTTCGGCGTGTTGATTGCGGTCTGCTCACTGTATTATGTGTGCAAGACACGAACGGAGCCCAAAACACTGCTCACGGCACTCGGAGGCGGCTTTCTTGGGTCGGCATCGTTGGCCTCAATCAGTGCGGCGATCGGAACGGGGATTAAGGGGCTTCCTTTTCCAATGACGTGGGGGCAAGCGGGAGTCTTGACTGCCGTTGGCTTTTTGCTGGGTACGACGGCCTCTGTCATTGTTGGAATGCTATATGTGAGGCTTGGCATCATTAAGCCGGTAACAAAGCGCTTTGGTGCTCTGCACGGGGCAATGGGATGGTTGACACTCGTTGCGGGATCAGATCCATTCGGTTCGTGGCTTCAGCAAATTCACAAAGCCGTCGACATGGACGAGGCCTGGGATGAGTTCAGTGAGGCTGCAGTAGACTTCTTTCATCGACTCGACACAGAAGATGGGCGACTGGGCGATGTATCGGCCGGTGTAACATCATCTCGGCCACGCACCAAGATCGAAATTGTACTGCGCACACTGGAGTCTGCGAAAACGCGCAGCGAGAGTCGCCGGGGAGATGACAATGAAGTTCGGCGCGCCATGATCGTCGTGCAGCCGATTCTGACCTCGCTTGTTGAAACGCTCACATCGCGACTTCGGCGAAACTCGCTCAACTTTACCGTTTGGCGTGTTCACCCATCACAGGATGAGCTGGAGCATATAACATCGTTCCCTTTTGGTCGCCGCAATGCACGAAAGGAACCGCTGCCGATCTGGAGTGATCGAAACCGAATACGGACGGCGTCGTGTGCCGCCGAGGCGATGCTGTGCCAGAAATACATAATTTTGAATGAGGAGACAATAAAGAATCAGAAGTGGGAGCGTCGCCGCCTGGGAGCCAAGTACAGCCAGGTCGGCTGCATGCCGATCCCGTGCGATGGCGACAAGCCGTGGGGAGTACTCTGTGCAGAAATCCGTGAAGGACACCTGCCACTCACCTCTGAAGTCATGATCCGGATATTGCGGGAGTTATCAGACCTGCTGAATCAAGTGGCTAGAATAGCTCGGTCGCGGACGATAGAGGCGACACGGCTGGATGACGAACCCTCTGAATCATCGCCGCGTAGGGAACACCAGAGGGCGGAAGATGGCGAATCGCCTCGTGAAGTGCTCACGGAGGAGGGGTGAAATTGTCGATCAACTTGACACGGGCCAAATCGTCGATCACACTTGAGGGTATGACCGTGCGAACAACAAGCCATCGTTCAGCGCTTCCACCGGACCTGCGTCTGGCCTTTGAGCGACTGCTCCATATGATGGAGGCAGACTACAATTTACCAGAAACCGATGACCTGTTGGTTGCTTTACGCCGCGTGCTTGATGAAGGCTCAGTCGATGCGCTTGAGAATCTTGAGAAGATACTTCCTGTTGACTCACCATCGAGCATACAGACAGCCATCGGATGATTTGTTGTCTCTACCCGGCGCACTCCTACCGGCCCTGAAACAGCCAAGGCTGGCATCACTGCCCCACCGGGCCACAGGGTTGCGTGCGTGAAATCGGGACAACCCCGCTCCCAATCAACCATCGAGTAAAACCGGCATCGGGGCTCAGCTGCTTGAACAGTGGAGATTGTGCCCCAAAAACAAGCCGTCTGGTGTGCCTGTGATTGAAACGCGTGACATCCGAGTGGACTACGACGACGTCACAGCCGTTCGTGATCTCACGCTCTCTATTGGGACCGGCGAAGTCTTCGGCCTGATCGGGCCGAACGGGGCCGGCAAATCAAGCACCATCCGCGTGATGGCCACCCTCCAGCGACCCACCTACGGGGACGTCAAGATCGGCGGCATCGACATTGCCACCGACCCGGCGGCCGTCCGACGGATGCTCGGCTACATGCCCGATATGCCCCCCGTCTACGAGGACATCACCTGCACCGAGTTCCTGGAGCTCTTTGCCGGCTGCTACTTCATGAACCGAAAGGACCGACGTCGACGCATTGATGAATGCCTCGATCAAGTGGACCTGACCGGCAAGAGCAAGGCACTGGCCGGGACCCTCTCGCGCGGGATGCGGCAGCGGCTCGTACTGGCCAAAACACTGCTGCACGACCCCGACGTCCTGCTGCTGGACGAGCCGGCCTCCGGGCTCGATCCGATTGCCCGTATCGACATGCGCAATTCGCTCGTTGCCCTGTCGCATCTCGGGAAAACGGTTCTCGTGTCATCCCACATTCTGACCGAACTGTCAGAGTTCTGCACCTCCATCGGCATCATGGAAAAAGGCGTGCTCGTGGAAAGCGGGAGCATCTCGGACATCGTCCAACGACTCAACGGCCATCGGCGCTTCGTCGTCGAGATTATCAAGAAGCCTGAGGACTCCAACACCTCTCCCGAAGCCGATCACTGTGTCGGCGTACTGGAGACGATTGCCACCGTGGCCGGCGCTGCAACACAGCAGCCGTCCGCCACCGCCCGGGTGCTGGCTCCCAACACCGTGAGAGTCGAGTTCGGTATCACGGCCCTCGAAGATGTGGATGAAGCCGCTGCTGCCGTCCTCCAGAAGTTGGTGACCCACGGCGTCTGCGTTTCCGGTTTCTATGAAAAGAAGGTCGGCGTGGAGGACATCCTGCTCCAGGTCGGTGCGAGAGAAGTGTCGTGAATCAAACGCATACAACCATCTCGCCCGGTTCACCCGATACGAGTGGGCACCTCTGGAGTATCCTCTTCAATCCGATCATTGTTAAGTGTGTTCACTCCCGCCTGCGGCTCAAGCACATCCTCAGTTGGGGATTGATCACGCTGACCATAACGGCCTTCGTCTGTCTCATGGTGTATCTGACGACGACGGAGCGCGAACTGATGACGCCGCCGGAAGCGGCTCGCGCCATGCTCCTGCCGCTGATCATCATCCAGGGCATCATCCTGATGTTGCTCGGGACGGGCTCGGTTGCTTCGGGCCTGGCCGTCGAACGGGATACCGGCGTCATTGCCTACCAGCGCATGACGCCGATGTCGCCGCTGGCCAAGATGATCGGCTATCTCTTCGGGCTGCCGATCCGCGAGTACTTCCTGTTCCTGCTGACTGTGCCGTTCGTCGCATTTGCCGTGATCGTCAGCAAATTCGAAGTCTCTAAACTTTTGCACTTCTATGCCGTGTTCTTCAGTTCCGTCTGGGTGTATCACATGACGGGCATGGTCGTCGGCATGGCCTGGAGCAAGCCGCGCCGGGCCGCGATGATCACCCAGGGATTTGTCGTCCTGTTATACCTCGTGCTGCCCCAACTGTCAGCCATCGGGCTGACGTTCTTCGAGTTCCTCACCGTGCGACCGACGTTCAAGGCCATGTTGCTCGACGAGTTGAAAGACGTCTCTGAGAGCCTGCGCCAGGTCGCCGAGCAACGGTTTGCGTCTGCCATCGGCACCGATGAAATCGGATTCTTCAACTGGATGCTCCATCCGACGACGTACACACTCATCGTACAGGGGTTCCTGCTGTGCACGATGATCGTCGTCGTGCTTCGCAAATGGAAGAACGATCACGCGCATCCATTTTCCAAACTGTACGGCCTCTTTTTCCACGGCATCGTCACCACGCTGCTCGTTGGAAGTGTCTGGCCCATCCTCTCAAACGAGTCACTGCTCCGGCTGTTTTCCAAGCAGTTCCCCGACCAGCAGCCGGCTTTCATTCTCTTCCTGTTGCTGATGACCATGCTGACGGTGAGCGGTGTGTTTCTCATCCTCGTCGTCCATGTCACGACCCCTTCACGATTCACGATGGCAGAGGGGATTCGGCTGAACATGAAACAGGGGCACAGCCGATGGGTCACGCTCACGTCCGACGCTTCGTCAAGCCTGCTGCTGACATGCTGTATTACAGCCATTACTGCCGTCGGTGCCTGGATCCTGATCGAACACGCACGCCAAACCGGGGTGTTTTTAACCATCTTCCCGCCAACCTGGGTGCTGCTGCAGCCGTTGCTGTTTGGCGTTCTGGTTGTGTTCTTCGTCCAGGGTATTCGTGAGCGGTTCAGCACGAGAATGTGCTATGTGATCCTGTTCATTCTGTGGATGGTCCCGGCGTTTACCGCCATGGTCCTGTACTCGGCCAAGAACGCCTGGGTCGGCGGGACCTACACCGCCCTGCCGAATCCCTTTGCAGCGCTGCTGTTTACCTGGTTCTGGGTCTATGAACACGCCGGTCTCGATGGGGACCAGTTCCTCAAGGGGCTCCCGACGGACTTCCGCCACCATCTCCCAATGTTTGCCGCTACCTCAATCGGGCTATATGCCGTGCTCGCAGCGGTGATCCAGGCCGAACGTCTGCGCTGGCACCTGACCATGCTCAAACGAGAGCGGCTTCATGGCCGCCCGACGGCAGGCACACCAGAGGATACTGCGCAAGAAAAGGCCGCCCCCCAGGCCGGCTGAGAAGCGGCTCGTTGATTCACACTTCATATCACCCCGGGCGATCTACCATTTATCGCCGAAGTTCTCGTTGTACGTGCGGTCGTCCCAACTATCAATGTCCTTGAGCGTCTCCTTCGTCCGCAGTTCGACATGCGTATCGATGAACAACGCGTTCGAACCGGTCTGATGGCGGTCGCTGTCAATCCGGGCTACGTTGCCGATCCATCCGTTGGCACCGTCCTCCGGGCCGGTGATGTGATCAACGGTAAACGTGTCGTACAGCGCGTCGATCCCTTCGGAGTGATACCCGTTGTAGACGATATTGAAAATCTCGTTATCTGAATCGTCATTGAACGCCGTTAGAAACATGGAACTGTCCGGGCGCAGAAACTCGGTGATCTGAGCCGTCGGGTGGCGGCCGTCTCGCGCGATGTTCCCCTGCGGCGTGAGCATCAGCCCATTGTTGACATAGTGAATCTGATGATTCTGGTTCGGGTGATCCGGATCCCTGTAAGCAGCCACCTGGTGAAAGGTGTACCGGGCCCAATTGGAATCGTTCGGGTTTGTAGCAGAAAAAGTCTCCCCATCGCCTTCATGGACCAGCGGGCGCCCTTCAAATACATACTGGAAAAACAGCCGGGGCCACTGATAGTGGTACCCCTTGCTCCACGTCGAGCGATACGGATGCTTCCCCTCACGCGGGATGTAATCCTTGTTTTCAGTCGAATACAGCCCCAGGGCATACCCGATCTGCTTCTGATTGCTTGCACAAACCCCCTTGCGGGCCATCTTGCGCGCCTGCGTCAATGCCGGCAGCAGAATGCCGATCAGCAGCGCAATGATCGAAATGACAACGAGCAACTCAATGAGTCGCCCCTGAATAATTCGATTTGATCGGTGAATCCAGGTTGAAAGTGGCTTCGGGATGTGGCATACTTTGCAGGATATTGTAGGGATACGTTCCGAAACCTTGCAAATTCGGAGTCACGGATGAAGCCCCAAGCCCAGCCTGATGATGAGCTGTTCCTGTTCCAATCTCATTTCGATCAACTGCTCAATCCGACCCATCCGCTGATCAAGTTATCGAAGCAGGTCGACTGGGATCACTTCGATCAATCGTTCGGCGAGTTCTTCTGTGAGTCGGTGGGTGCCCCGGCCAAGGCCACGCGTTTGATGGTCGGCCTGATCTACCTCAAACACGCGTTCAACGAATCGGACGAGTCGGTCGTCGAGCGGCTGGGTGGAGAACCCGTACTGGCAGTATTTCTGCGGATACACGCACTTGCAGCACGAGTGTCCGATTCATCCCACGACGATGACCAAATGGCGAAATCGTGTGGGTGAAGCGAAACTTAATGAGTTGTTGAAACAGACCATCGAGGTGGCGGTGAAACACCATCGATTGAGCGAACGTGAGTTGACCCATGTGAACGTGGACACGACGGTGCAGGAAAAGAACATCACGCACCCGACCGACTCGAAGCTGTTGTACCGGTCGATTGTGAAGCTGGTTCGGGCCGCCAAGGGACGCGATATCGTGCTGCGCCAGTCGTATGTTCGAGTGGGCAAACGGGCTGCGGTAAAGGCCGGTCGATACGCGCACGCGAAGCAGTTCAAGCGAATGCGTCGGTCGTTGCGTCAACTCCGGACGTACGTGGGGCGTTTGGTCCGTGACATCGAACGCAAAGCACCGCCATCGAGCCGAGATGAAGAGTTGTCGATGTTGCTGGGACGGTGTCAACGGTTGATCGATCAACGACCGAGCGACTCGAACAAGTTATATTCGCTGCACGAGCCGGAGGTGTGCTGCATCAGCAAGGGCAAGCGCACAGGCGCTATGAGTTTGGTCAGAAGGTGGCCTTGGCGACGACGAATCGAGGGAACTGGTTCGTGGCGGCCATGTTGTGCGAAGGGAACCCGTACGATGGTCATACGCTGAATGCGACCTTATGTCGTGTCGAATCAAACACTGGCGTTGCGCTGACTGATGCGTATGTTGACAAGGGATATCGGGGTCACGATTACGAAGGCGAGGCGGCGGTACACATTGCCGGCCGTGGAAGCAAGCGGGCGACGCGAGTTCAACGGAAGCGTCGCAAGCGACGCAGTGCGATCGAACCGAAGATTGGGCACGCGAAATCGGAGAGTCGTCTGGGACGTTGCTACCTCAAGGGCCTGGCCGGGGATGCAATCAACGTGGTGCTGGCGGCGGCGGGAGCGAACTTCCGCAAGCTGCTTCGGCTCTTGCGATGCGCACGTGGCGTCGAACAGACGTTCCAGCTCAACTTCGCCTGGCTCTGGCACCTATTGCGTTGGCCAAACCATCACCCGCGGTTCAAAATCGCCTGATCGGCGGTGTTTTTCAGGGTCGACCAATGAGCGTAAAGCCCAATGAGACCCGGTTCGTGCGCACATGACGTGAGATTGATGTGGTGCCTGAGTGCATGAGGTCGCTCCTTGAAGGAGGGCTGAGTGGCTGGACTGAGATTTGCTGAAACCGCTGCCAGATATCAACAATCCGGCCATGTAGAAACATGTCAGGGGAGAAACCCTGACAGAGTCGTATCAATAGGATCGTGAATTCCGGCCCAAAGTCAAGGGGGATACCGGTAAAGCACAGAAGGATATGTCGGCGATCAGTCGCGAGGCCGGCAAGAAATCGCTGTGTTGTTTTGGATTATTTGGGTGTTCTGCCCACAAGCCGGACAAGCCGCGCCCCGCGGATTGTCCGGGTCTCTTCCCCCCCTCTCCTCGCGGGAGAGGGGCTGGGGGTGAGGGCCTTGCCCCCCATTCCGTCATCCCGGCGCAGGCCGGGATCCAGGGAAACGAATATGATCCTAACGGTTTCCCTGCCGGATCTTCCGCTCACAACAGCGTTGATCCGGCCTACACCTTTGCCGCCACCACCGGTGGCGGCTTTGTGAACGCCCCCGGATCGCCGGACGCACTACGGTGATGCCGGAAGGTGATTCAGAAGCCCGGCGGCTGCGGGAATCCGCACCAGATCGTCGCCATCAGTGCGGTACAGACCGACCAGATACGGCAAGACCACCTCCGAGGATTCGATCAATCCCAGAACATACGTCGCCTGTGACCGGACGCCACGCACCCACACGTTTGCTTCGTCGGCCTGGAACTCCGGCCCCAGATACTCTGCGATCATCTCCGGGTCCGGCGGCTGACCGAGCTGTGCCAACGACCCCATCGCAGCCAGCCGAATCTCAGCCGAATACCGGTATTCCTTCCACATGGCCACGATCTTTACCAGGTCCGGGATGGAACTGCGGTCACCGACTCGCCCGAGGATGGCCGCCGCAAACGCAGCAATCTCACCGTCGGCCGGGTCACGCGTATACAACGGGGCCCGTAAACGCGACAGGCTGTTATGGTCCCCCAGTTTGACGAGCGCTTCAGCCACCTGCAGTTGATAAATCCGAATGTCGGCCACCGTGGACTTCGGAACGTCATAGGTCAGCGCATCGCGCAACAGAGTAATGGCCGTCGGATCCCCAAGTTCCCCCAGGATATAGGCTGCATTGGCCCGAACCCGCGCATCCGGGCTCGACCGCAGCGCATCAGCCAGCGGCGTGAGATCAACGCGATACCCGTTCCGCTTCATCGCATACAGCGACGCCAGCCGCACCGATGGATCAACATCGCGCACCAGCGCATTGACCAGCGGCGCCGACGAGGCATACAGCCGACGGCCGATCACCATGGCGCTGGCATATCGAACGGCCGGATTCTCATCACTCAGTCCCGTGCGCGCCACCTGTTCGCCGACCTCCGGCACATCTGCCAGGGCTTCAATCGCATTCGCCCGATACCCGGGATAGGGGTCGGCTGTCATCTCCTGCAAATACTGCAGCGCCTCGGCACGGAGTGCCTCGACCGCCACCGGGTCAGCAAGGATGGCGATGCTTGCCGAATCCGGCACAAACGCTCGGCCGGTCATGCCGCTTCCCGACTTCGCCGACGGCCCACCACCGCTGCCGCCGCCGCCACCACCACGCCCGCCCGCACAGCCCGACAGGCTGACGGCAAGACCGATCGAGCAGGCAATGATCGCTGCCGGCCGGGACAACCGCGTGGCATATCGATGGATATGCACCAGCCGAGTAGTCCTCACGTGCGAAAACCGATGGTGTCTGTGCATCTGTGCATTACCTTCCAAGCACGAACTTCCCGGCGGTCCAGACGACAATCGTCAGCAAACACAGCCAGGCAAACAGGTCACCGACGCGAGCGTACAACGGGGCTGTACCTGCCTCGATATCAGGCAGTGCCACCTCGGCAAACAGAACCCCCTCCGCATTCCAATCCGCCCGCCCGGTCGGCACCGTCGGCCCGGCCTCAATCAGCCGTCCGGCGGCATCGATCGCAGCACTGACACCCGTGTTCGCTGCTCGAATCATCGGGGTCCGATTCTCAATACACCGAAATCGACCCATCTGCAAATGCTGCTCACGGCCGCCGGCATGATTCCCGAACCAGCCGTCATTCGTCATATTGATCAACACATCGGCCGCACGGGTCATCCGGTCGGAATCTTTCTGATCATCCTCGCCGGTGCCACGCGACCAGACGAGCCGCCGACATAAACGGGGCACGGTGGATTCATAGCAGATCGGGGTCGCCACGCGCACCGTGCCGGCACTCGCCGTCGGCACCTGATGACGCACCGCAGCCGTCCCGATACCCATACTCACGTTGAATGAGCTGGCCGAACCGATCTTCCCGACAAGCGTCTGCAGCTTCGGCCAACGGTACAGAATCGGAATCCGCTCGCCGATCGGCGTCGGGACGAGTTTGTCGTATCGCGCCGTGGCCTGGGTCCCATCCGGCAGATACAGGTAGCTCGAGTTGTACTGCGTGTCCCACTTCGGGTCGATGCGGATGACCGGGCCGAGTTCCGGGTCCTGAGATGATTCTGCTGAGATCGCCAGACCGTCGACCGCCGAGGCACCGACCAGCAGGGGGACCCCTAAGTTGTCACGAGCCACCTCCTCCAGCCGCCGATTGAAATAAAGCCCACTGTACCCGGCCTGCCCGGTGACCAGCAGCCGCTCCGATTCTTCAAACTGAGCGACTGTTGTCAGACTCTCCTGGTTCAACCCCAGCCCGGGCACCATCGTTTCCGGCCAGACCACCAGGTCCGGCTGCCGACCGTCACTCGGCCGCTTGCCTGCCCACGCCTGAGTGATACTGACGAAGTGGTCAAAATCATCCTTCTGCTGAGGAAGCGTCCACCGCATCTTGTTGTTCTGAGGAAGATTCGTCTGCACCGCTGCGATGAAGATCGTTCGGGCCGATTCCGGAAACGATGTCTGAAGCGGTCGGCTGCGCATGTGCATCAGGCCATACCCGACCCAGATCACGAGTACAAAACCGAACAGCCCGAAGGACGCCTTGGCAACGCCGGACGTTCGCCCTCGCCGTGCCAGCGGGAGCGTGACCAGATCAGCCGGCAGTGCGGCACAGGCACAGGCAAAAAACGACACGCCGTATGCCCCGAACAGGTCGGCAATCTGACACAGTGTGGGGGCATTGATCAGCGGGTGCCCGACGAAGTACCACGGGTACCCGCCGAGAAACAGCCGCCCGCGAAAAAACTCGATCGTGACGCAGATGAGCGGCGCCAGTAGAACCGCCGGGACCGCCTTATGGCTCGCATAGGCCCCTGCAGCATGTCCCCGCATCACACCGGCATCCGCATGGGCACGACGCCGTGATAACTCGCGCTTCGCCTGCGGTGCCAATCGGGCCAGCAGGACGACAAACAGAGCCGGCCAGAACCCCTGGTACAGTGCCATCAGTGGGTAGCCGAAGATCGCAACGCCTGCCATCCAGTTCTGAATCACCATCCACCCGAGCGCGGATGTCAGCCACACCACCAGGAACGGGCGCATCAATGTCCGGGCCCGAAGTGCCAACAGTATCAGTGGTGTGTATGCGACAAATGACAGATACCACCAGTCATATGGGGGAAAGGCGAGCACCGTCATGGCAGCGTGAAGCCCGCCGGCGACAAGACAGGAGGCCCAGGTTGTCTGTTCTTTCCGCTTCACAATGCGTGTGTGCCTGCCTGCTTGCCGGCTTGCTTGGCTGCCGGGACTCACGAGAGGGCCATGTGGCGGGCGCATGTGTAGGAGGAGAAGGAGGCGGCGGTGGCGGCGCACTGAGCAACGCCATATCGCCACCGAATCCATCAACACCCGCAGATACCTGCGTTATCGTAGCAATAAAAGGGGGGCGGTGCCGTGTTCCCCGGTGCCCCCCTCCCCCTCGGATCGCCAATCTCCCGATTGGCACTCTTTGTTCTAGCACCGCCACTACCGGTGGCGGCTTTGTGAGCCCTCGGCTCTGCCGGGGGGGAAATGATGATGCGAAGCATCATGCCATGTGCCCACCGGATGCCGCGGAGTGCCCGGACGCGCGCAGCGACGGTGGCCCATGAACATGCATCCTCATCAGTTCGCCTTTACTTTGATCACTCGAATCTCAAGTTGACCCAGCAGCGGGATCATCGAACTGAAATCCGTCATCATCCCGCCATCTTCAAGCGCCGACGTGTACACCGTGACATGCGTCGCATCAAAACGCATCGGCAACGTCGCGTCGTAATCGACCCACGCGCCGTCGATCAGTGCCTGGGCCCACATGTGATACCCAAACACATTCCGGCGACCCGCAAATCGCTCGACATAGATCAGCCCGGTCGCCACGCGCGACGGGATCCCGGCCCCGCGCAACATCGCTGCCAGCAACACACCATGCTCGCTGCAATCGCCTGATTGCGTCTTGGCCACCTCGGTCGCCGTCGCAAATCCCTGGTCAAGATTCTTGCTGCTCACATAGCGATGCACAAACGCGCGAATCGCCTCAGCCTTCTCAGCCGTAGGCGCCTCCTCTTTTCCCTTGAGCGCGCGGGTAACGATCTCGCCGATCGCTTCGTTCTTATAATCAAGATACGTCGTGCTCGCCAGATACGTCTCGTTCGTCAGATCTTCCTCAGGAGCCGGTGTATTCTCGTCAATACGAATGACAAGACGCAGGGTATCCTTACCAACACGCGTCACCGACTGGGCGCCGGTATTCGGCAACTCCGGCATCTTCCCTTCCTTCACCGACAGTTCAGCAATCATGCGCGTCACAGCACGCGGATTCTGAATGGCGCGATCCGGCGAAACAAGCGTGTCGATCATCAACTCCGGAGCAGCAACCTTCTGTAGCGCCTGCTGTTTGCTGGTCAACTTCAGCGAGAACACGAGCGCCCCCATGCCGGTCGTGCCGCTCAGAACCGTCCCATCATTCGGATCAAGGAATTCCTTCGACACGACCGTCGGTGCCATGCTCGTTGTGCTCTCGCATTCGATTGCTGCATACTTCACGCCGTTCAGTTCAAGTTCAGCCTCGCGATCAATCACCTTGCGCGTGACGCTGAATGGAGCAGACCCCTGGCTTGCGTCGATCGTGCTCAACGTAATCACATCAGCGCCGGCCTTGATACGCTTGAGGGTGTATTCTGACGCTTCGTTCGGGGTCAGCCAGTTCCCGGTCGGCCGAGGCTCAGACATCTTCGTGTCCTCGCCATTCAACGTCACCGTGACATCAATCGTTTTCTCATTGAAGACCCAGTCGGTCTCCACCGGCATATCCGAATACTTCACGAGCGACCACATGGAAACCGGTTCGCCGCCCAGCGTCTCGACGAACTTGCTTGCCGTTTGAATACGGATCGTCACGCCGTCCCGCGCAATCTTCAATCGCATTTCGCTCAGCGTCGTGATCTGGCCGTCCGCCCTGACCGTCTTGGCGTGAGACCAGCCGGCCTGTTCGTCCTGAACTTCAACAGCATACCACTGCTCAGACAGAACCTGCTCTTGCGCGACTGCATGCCGCGATGCCCCACTCGAGGCCACGGCCACCAGTAACAGGACAAAAAGGGTCACATACCGATGAGACTGATGATGTAGATTCTGCATCTGGAAGCGCTCCGCTGTGCGATTTCATGTCGCCGTGGGGGTGGGGTGGAAGCCGGCCATCTGTTGCGGCAAGGGTTGTGTGCCACCCATTGTACCGATGGCCGACCGGCAAGGTTCTGCCTGTGCACGGAGCATGAATCCGGCGCACCGGACTATGATGACCCTGCCGATCTCGCAACATCTACAGGACTGCGTGGCGTACCCGCCTATTCCGCACCTTACCCGCACAGATTCACGGTTTGCAGTTATGGGCAAGAAGTCACAGGCAAAAAAGCAAACAGAATCACCCAAACAGGCAGCCGAAGGGGTCGTGTGCGTTGAGCCCTTGACCCCGGAACGCTGGAGCGACCTCGAAACGCTCTTCGGCTCACGGGGGGCGTGCGGCGGGTGCTGGTGCATGTACTGGCGACTGTCGCACTCGGATTTCGAAGCCGGCAAGGGCGACCCCAATCGCAAGGCAATGAAAAAACGGGTGCGCACGGGAGCCGTGCCCCCCGGCCTCCTCGGCTACAACCGAGACGACGAACCTATCGCCTGGATTGCCATCGCACCCAGAGCCGAGTATCCACGCCTGGCCCGATCCCGCATCCTGGCACCCATCGACGATCGCGATGACGTCTGGTCGGTGACCTGCCTGTTTGTCGAACGCCGACATCGCAAACAGGGTGCTTCGGTGGCCATGATCAACGCTGCTGCCGACTTCGTGGCGGACCAGGGCGGCATACTCGTCGAGGCTTACCCACACGAAACGACCGGCAAGACCGCTGCGCCGGCATTCATCTGGACCGGGACCGCTTCTGCCTATGCCCGTGCCGGATTCACAGAATGTGCCCGCCGATCACCAAAACGGCCGATTATGCGGCTCAGTATCTCAGCCGGCACCCGGAAAAAGCGATCCCTCACAAAAACCCGGTAGGAGCGCTTCGGCATGTCTGATGGCACGCCACAATCCACACATCCGATCCACGACGAGGCCAACGGCATCCCGATCATCGGCCTTTGCGGCGGCATCGGGTCGGGCAAAAGCGAGGTCGCGCGCGTCCTGGAGCAACTCGGGTGTGTCGTGACTTATTCAGATCGCGATGTGCAACGAGCCCTCGACACCGAAGAAGTGCGGGACACGCTACGAGCCTGGTGGGGTGATCGAGCACTCGACCCACAGGGCCACGTGAACCGCCCGGCCGTTGCTGAAATCGTGTTTGCCGATGAAGCGGCCCGCCGAAAGTTGGAACAACTTCTGCATCCGATCGCCGATGCCATGCGAAAGGAACAATGGCAGCAGGCCCGCCGTACCTGTGGTGATTCGGGTATCCCGGCCTTTGTCATTGATGCCCCTCTCCTCTTCGAAGCCGGTTTGAACCACGCCTGTGATGTGGTCCTGTTTGTCGACGTGTCCCGCACGATCCGCCTGGAGCGGCTGAAACGGGACCGAGGATGGGCCCCGGAACAACTGGAATTGCGAGAAAAATCGCAGTGGCCTCTTGATAAGAAGCGAAACAGGTCCGATCATGTCATACAGAACAACGCCGATGTCACGGCTCTGAGACACGACGTCGAAGCCTTGTTCCAACAGATTCTCCACGATTACCAGCATCAATCACGGCCTGATTCGCAGTAACACGCGAGTGCACCAACGACACGGTCGTGAGAGGGCCTACCCCTTTGGCATCTTGATTGCACAGCCACTTTGGCCGGACGGATGATGCGCACCGTGCAAGTCAACCGTCGCGAAACCCCTGGGGCTGGAAACTGCGACCGATGACAAAAGTGGGATGATCGTCAACGCGATCCCGGTGGATCGCTCATTGATAGGGATGAGATCGGAAGCCGTCCCATACCAATGCCGGAGTCTTGTTCTGGCTCGTCGCCTGAATCGACTTCATGACTCCGAATCACAGCCGGTGCATACCTACGGCTGCGAAGACCATTTCGGATTCCATGCAAATACCACAACAGCCTGACCGCGATCCGACACGCGTACCGCCGTGTCACCAACCGTCCAATTGACGCCGGCTGCTGCGCAAACAGCACCTCGTCATCATTGGAATCAAACCGTTACAGAATGTGATGATGCCCCACCAACGAGTGCGGCACATCACACATACGAAAAAGCACAGAAACACTTCTTACACCACCGGCCGCACCTGTTCTGGGTAGAAGCCGGACATCAGGGGATACACCAGGATGGCTAATCAAGGCACAGCAACACACAAGAAAACAAATCGCAGGAAGAAGAAACGAGGACCAGGCGGCGGCGGCGGCGGCAGCGGCGGCGGCAGTGGCAGTTCATCAATGTCACAGGTCTCTCGCAATGAACTTCCCTCCGATGAGGAAATCGAGGCCGAGGCAAGAGAGTTGCTTGGCATCGACGAGCACGGCCGGCGCAAAGGCAAGGGGTCCGACGACGAAGTCCTCCATGTCTCACAGCTTCAGAAAATGAAACTGGAAGACCTGCACGAAGTCGCCAACACCGAG
Organism: Planctomycetota bacterium; assembly: GCA_013112555.1. GTDB lineage: Bacteria > Planctomycetota > Phycisphaerae > Phycisphaerales > UBA5793 > PNC21. The sequence goes on from JABFGK010000002.1 coordinate 932,066, forward strand.
GGCATCGAGAACTATGCCGGCCTGAAAAAGCAGGAACTCGTACTCAAGATTCTCAAGGCACGAATGGCCAAACGCGGCCTCATGGTCGGCGAGGGCGTCCTCGAAATCCTGCCCGACGGCTTCGGATTCCTCCGCAGCCCCATGTACAGCTACCTGCCCTGCCCCGATGACATCTACGTCTCACCGAGCCAGATTCGGCGCTTCGGCCTGAAACAAGGCAGCATCATCACCGGCACGATTCGCCCGCCAAAGGAATCGGAACGGTACTTCGCGCTGCTGCGCGTCGAAACCGTCAACGGCAAAAGACCCGATGAAATCGGCTCGCTGCCCGGCTTCGAAGATCTCACCCCGCTGCACCCGAACCAGCGCCTCATCCTCGAAACCGACGCCAAAGAGGTCAATATGCGGGTTGTAGATATCGTCACCCCGATCGGAAAGGGACAACGCGGCCTGATCGTTGCCCCGCCGAGAACCGGCAAGACGATCCTGCTGCAGAAGATGGCCAACGCCATCATAAAAAATCACCCGGAAACGCAGATCATCGTCCTCCTCATCGACGAACGCCCCGAGGAAGTCACCGACTTCCGCCGCAACACGCCCGATGAGGTCGAGGTCGTCGCTTCAACGTTTGACGAGCAAACCGGCCGACATGTCCAGGTGGCTGAAATGGTCATCGACAAGGCCAAGCGCATGGTCGAGTTCGGCGACGATGTCGTCATTCTGCTGGACTCGATCACCCGTCTCGCTCGTGCCTACAACAACGAGATGCCGCATTCCGGCAAGATCGGCACCGGCGGCATCGACACCGGCGCGCTGCAAAAGCCCAAGAAGTTCTTCGGCGCTGCCCGGAACATCGAAGACGGCGGCTCACTGACGATCCTGGCAACAGCCCTGATCGACACCGGCTCCAAGGCTGACGACATCATCTTCGAGGAATTCAAGGGGACCGGCAACTCGGAACTGCACCTGGACCGTCGGCTCGTCGAGAAACGGACCTATCCGGCCATCGACATCAGCGCGTCCGGCACACGGCGCGAAGAACTGCTGCTGGACCCGAAGGAACTCGAACTCGTTTATCGCCTGCGCAAGGTGCTGGCCGACATGAACGTGGTCGAGGCCATGGAACTGCTCAAGAACCGGCTCGAAAAGACAAAATCGAACGCCGAATTCCTGCTGACGATGAATCTGGATTAACCTCCCGCTCTTAACCCCCGGTGAATACGAGGATTATGCATGAAGGCGGCATTGATTCCTGGCTGTACGATCGGTGTTGTCAGTGAATTGAGCGGTTGCCGAGGTGCGCCCAGTCCGCTTTCCCGAGCCACGACGTGGCACAAGAAAGTGAGAGTCAAATGAGAGGCCACATCCTTCGCCCCCTCTCGGGGGCTTGGATGGTCGTGCCAACTCTCTCCCTGGGGCGGCGTTCGCCGCGCTGGCGCTTGGCTCACTTGCCCCAGGCTACTTCCCAGACGCCACTTCGTGGCTGAGCAGAGACCCAGGTACATCAGGTTCGCTGTCAGTTTATCTTCGTCGCCCCACGCAGCGCGCATATCGATTGCGTTATGCATAACCCTCGTGTTCACCCGGGGCTAATTCTTCGGCACCGGAAACACATGCTTAGCCCCCGGCTCTGCCGGGGGGATGATGCGCACGCATCATTCCACGCCGACCGCTTCTGCATCACGGCCCGACAACCAGCCGCCGTCGGCTCGCTGCTTCACGCTGCCGTCACGCTTCCAACTCCGGTCACACCGCGGGGCATCCGCAAGCGAATACACCTCCAGCGACTCGCCACTATCCACAATTTCCACCCGGCTCACACCCAGCAGATCGGCCAGGTCACCGCAAAAGTCCTCGCCGTACTCAGCCACAGCACCGGCAAATGCCGACAACGTACCCTCGGCCGTGTCCGGCACCCTCACACCGGCGTCCAGCGGGTTATCAAACTGCTTGGCCGCCCGCGCTTCCTCGATCTTCTTCATCACCGAATCATGCAACGCAAGCACCTTCTCCCACTCCGGTGCTGCCGACACCGAGTACGATTCCACAAACGTCATCAAATGAATACAGCGCTCATCCGACTTCGGATCACACTTCCACAACGCCCGATACGCTTCGTCAGCAGTGTGCGGCAGGATCGGTGCCAACAAGCGAACCAAGCCCTCAACCAGTTCCCACATCGCCGTCTGCGTCCGACGGCGACGCGCGCTGTCGGGCTTGTCACAATACAACCGATCCTTTACTGCTGCACAATACTCCGCGCTCAACGTCACATTACAAAAATCATACAACGCTGCCTGGGCCGTCCGGAAGTCATACCGCTTGTATGCAGCCATCACCTTTCTTGCCAGCGCGTTGTACTCTGACAAAACCCACGCATCGAGGCTGTGAGGCGGGAAGGCAGACAGATCAACGCAATGCCCATCCGGATTGTCTGATGTGCTCGGTTCAAAATCATAGAGATTACTTAACAGGAACCGCAAGGTATTGCGCACCTTCCGATACGCTTCGCCGGCCACCGTGAAGTAATCATGGTCTGCCTTGATGTCATTTTCGAAGTTCAGCCCGGCCACCCACCAGCGGCAGATGTCCGCCCCGAACTCTTTGAACAAATCGTCAACCTCGACCGTGTTGCCGACGCTCTTGCTCATCTTCTTCCCGTCTTTGTCAACGGTGAAACCATGAGTCAGTAGCGCCTTGAACGGCGTCGTTCCGGTCGAGCCAAGCCCGCACAGCAGTGACAACTGGAACCAGCCGCGATGCTGATCCGAGCCTTCAAGATAGAGATCAACCGGGTAGCCGCGCCCGCGATCCTTCATCACATCACACCATGACGACCCGGACTCGAACCACACATCAAAGATGTCATACATCTTCTCAAGCGTGTTCACATCCAGCCCGTCCGGCGCTTCCGGATCATGTGCCGCATCGTAATACTGCAACACCTCCGCCGCCGGCTTGGTGAACCACAGGTCCGATCCATGTTCACCCACAGCCTTTGCGACCGCGCGCACGATCTGCTCTGTTAATACAACCGTCCCATCCGGCATCCGAAACGCCGGGATCGGCAACCCCCACGCCCGCTGCCGACTCAGACACCAGTCAGGCCGACTCTCGAGCATGCCGCGCATTCGATTCCGCCCCCACTCCGGGAAGAACGCCACATCGCGCGCCGTGATATCGAGCGCCATCTGCCGCAGCGACTTCCCATCTCGCTTCGTTTCCTTGTCCACACCGATGAACCACTGCTTGGTCGCCCGGAAGATCACCGGCGTCTTGGACCGCCAGTCATGCGGGTACGAGTGGGTAAACCGATGCTCATGGTACAAGTGCCCGCTTTTGTCGAGACGCTCCAGCACCATCGGGTTCGCTTCCCACACGGTCTTACCGTGCAGCCATTCCGGGGCCGTCTCATCAAACGTCCCGTCTTCCAGCACCGGGCAATAGATTTCCAATCCGTTGGACAACCCGGTCAGATAGTCCTCCAAGCCGTGCCCGGGCGCAGTGTGGACCAGACCCGTACCGTCCTCCAGCGTGACATAATCAGCCGCCACCACCGGCGACACTCGATCACAAAACGGGTGCCGATACCGCACGCTCAGTAGATCTTCACCATTACACACCGCCAGCGGAACGAACGCTGTTCCTGCTCCATTTCCATCCTGCGCATCCTCCGGCAAATGTGCCAGCCCCGGCCCGGTTGTTGCGACCTTTTCAGCCAGTTCCTCAGCCACCACCACCGGCCGACCGTCCAGCACGAGCAGTGCATACCGGAACCGAGCATGCACTGCTACCGCCAGGTTGGCCGGCAATGTCCACGGGGTTGTCGTCCAGATCATCAGCGCTGCCGGCTTCGTGGCCCCTGCCTCTTTCGCCTGCTGGGCGGTCACGCCAAAGACGGACCACAACTGGGCTTCATCCTCAACCTCGAAGTTCACGAAGACCGAGGTGTCCTCGACATCCTCGTACTCCAACTCAGCCTCAGCCAGGGCCGTCTGATTCGCGATCGACCAGTGCACGGGTTTCAGATCCCGGTACACCACACCCTGTGCGACCAGGTCCGCAAACACACCGAGCACAGCCGACTCGTACGCCTTCTGCATCGTCAGATACGGCTTGTCATAGTCTGCCAGCGTGAGCAACTGCTTCATCTGGCGCATCTGCACCTTGATGAACTTCTTGGCTGAATCGACACATGACCGCCGCACGGCCATGCGCCGATCGTCGTCATTCAACTCGTTGATCTTCTTGCCCTTGCCGGACTCGTGCATCTCCGTCATCACCCGATGTTCGATCGGCAGGCCGTGACAATCCCATCCCGGCGTGAACTCAACGTCGTACCCCATCATGCCCCGAGTACGCACGACGAAATCCTTGAGTGCCTTGTTCAACACATGGCCCAGATGCAGCGATCCACTGGCATACGGCGGGCCATCATGAAAGGACCACGGGCCCTTGTTACCCGTCACGCCGTCATCGGTCCGAACCTCGCGCGTGCGATGGTACAAGTCCATACGCTCCCAGCGCTTCTGGCTCTGCGGTTCATTCTGGATCAGGTTCGCCCGCATCGGGAACGACGTTTGTGGCAAGTTGAGCGTCTTGCGATAATTCGGCTTGTCGGCAGTTCCGCCGCTGTCTTTGCCGCCTTGCTGCTGTGCCTTCTCTGAAGAGGTACCAGCCATGATTCATATTCCTCTATTCATCACTCATCGAATCAACACGAGCCCGCCCCGGCCTGCCGTCATGACGGATCAGAACGGACCGGAACCGCCGATTGTAGCGTCTCGTGCCTGATATCGGTTCTTGGTCGATTGTGGGTGTCTTTTAGACTCAGGAGGTCATGGGCCCCGCCTCGGGTCGGTTGACCGGGACTCTGCCAACACGGTCGCACACCGCGCAGCAATCCCGCTTCCCGGCCCCTCAGAGGGGCCTGGTAATACCGATCGGGATGATCCAGTGCCAGGCTGTGGCAACTCGCCAGCGCATGGTGGCTCCTCGGTAAGTCCTGAGTAAACAGATGCGTATGAGAGTACCAATCGGTTCCCGGGAGTCAACCCTTCGGAAAAAAGCCCGCCAATGGAGGGTGGCACGGCTGGTACGAGTCGCGACAGCGACGAGGACCACTCGTGTCCTGCCCCCCTCCCCCCACCGTCATCCCGGCGCCGGCCGGGATCCATCTTCTTCCATCATTCCATCATCGGACAAGAGGGCGGCACGGCTGGTACGAGTCGCGACAGCGACGAGGACCACCCGTGTTCTGCCCCCCTCCCCCCACCGTCATCCCGGCGCAGGCCGGGATCCACCTTCGCCCGTCATTCCATCATCGGACACGAGGGTGGCACGGCTGGTACGAGTCGCGACAGCGACGAGAACCACCCGTGTTCTGCCCCCCTCCCCCCACCGTCATCCCGGCGCAGGCCGGGATCCACCTTCTTCCATCATTCCATCATCGGACAAGAGGGTGGCACAGCTGGTACGAGTCGCGACAGCGACGAGAACCACCCGCGTCCTGCCCCCTCCCCCCACCGTCATCCCGGCGCCGGCCGGGATCCACCTTCTTCCATCATTCCATCATCGGACAAGAGGGTGGCACAGCTGGTACGAGTCGCGACAGCGACGAGAACCACCCGTGTGTCTCCCGATCCTTTTCTTGCCCTGTTCTTCTCTCCCCGCTACCCCTCCTGCAATCTGTACATCACGTCCCACACGCCGTGCAGTGCACCGACATAACGCCCTCCCTTGACTCCCTGATGCCGCCCCACTTCCGACTTGAAATTGTCATAGTCCATTTCCTCCGTCAGCGCTGCCATCACCTGCACCCAGACCGACTTGTCAACAAAGATCCGGAACGCGTAATCCGTTGCCTCAAACACTCGGATCTCAGACTCCCCAAGCAACTCCCCAAACCGTGCCTGCAATGCCTCCAGATGATGCCGCACCCGGGCCCGCACCATGACTCGATCCGGATCGACCGGTTGACCGGGTTCGCCGCTCCCCTGCCGAGCACACACGGCACTGAAAAAACCATATCGCGTGAAAACCCACATGGTTACCACACTCCTTCCATGAGTGCCATTGATGACTGAAAATCTCCCGCTTCGCTATTCGGCCGCCCCTTCCTCTTACCCCCCCAACTCGAACAGCCCCTGGCTCCGCACGATCAGCCCGCACGATGCATCCAGATGCCACGTCTGGATATGCACCTCGCGCACAAACCGCTGGTAGTCAACCACCGACATGCTATGATCCTCTTCACCCTCGTCCTGCCACTCGCACACGAGTGCCTGCTCACTGCACGCAAATGCGCGCATCTCGCGCAGCGTGTCCCGATACACGGCCGGCGGCACCACTTCCGTCTGCACCGTCGTCAGATACCGGAACATCGTGCCGAACTCGACTTCATGATCACGTTCGCCGGCACAGGGGATCGTGGCCATCAACCCCCGCGTGGGATAATGCAACGACTCGGGCGTCACCACCTCAACCACCCATTGCTGGGCATGCTGCACGCTCAGCATGTGCGAGCCGTGCGACAACAACACCTCGAGGTCATAGTCATCCTGATGGACGGTCCGCGAACAGACCACATCAAAAAACTCCGGGTGGATCGACCGACGATACAGCAACAGGCGATAATCCTGGAGCTTCAGTTGGGCCTTCTGCTGGACCAGCGTCATAGACGCACCTCGTTTTTCCACCCGCCAGGTTTCCCTGTCCTCAATAACCCCGCCCGAAATCGCACCCAGAAGCCGCTGCGGCATACCTCACGGCCCACCCAGGCCGCAAGCCGCATCAACACACAATCTGACTGATCGACCCGAGAAACAGGTCTCAGAAGTGGCTGTGTTGTAACAATGCCAATCGTGCCGCATCTGAATTATCGTGTTTTTCTGTACAAATGGCAATGTTTTTCTCGGACATTCACATTCAAGGTCCCCTTTTCCACATGCCGATCCATCTACAGGTGCGGCTGCTGTCGTTGACACCCCGGATCGCTGCGCGCCCCACACATTCCTTCAACGCCGAATACACAGACCACCGGCAAGAGATTCTGACCCAAAAACCACTTCTGTAGACATCCAGACCCAAATGCCCGACCTACGCGCAAGAATTGCTGCACTGTGCGACATGTCCGAGACCGGCGCTGAACGTGCGCTGGCAGAAGCCATCTCCCACGCTGACAAGGGCGAACTCTCTGCACTGGCAACCGAACTGATCAAACGAGGCCCGGCCACCTCAATCGGTGCCTATGCATTGGTCAGAACCATGAACCGCCTTGCGGCCGATCTCCGGCAATCCACGCTTGGCAACGAATCCATATCAACAGAGACACTCACCCGGGCGGCACTCGCGTCAGGCGAAAGCCAAACCCGCCTTAACGCACTGGCATTACTTGACTTCCGCGCTTCCTGCGGCATGTTTACCGACTGCCTGATTCCCAACCTCTCACACCCATCGCCTGCTGTGCGCGAAGCAGTGGCTGCCTGGCTGCTGCGCGTGGCGCTCCTGATCTGGCGACGACGACACCATCCGACCAAACAAGACGTTGCAGACCTGGACCGGGCTACGGCCGATGCCTGTTTGTCATACCCAGATCATCGACAGGATGACATCCTTCTGGCTGCCTGCCTGCTCAGCCAATCGCTGGGGCCAACCCGAACACCAAAACTCCAGGCCTGGATCGCCGATGACACCCATGCAGGTCACATGGCAAGCCGAGGCACACTCAAACGCCTGAACCGGACCCAACTGGCTCGCACCATCTTCGAATGGCTTGGCACAAAACGACTTGCGCCGCAAGCACTCACCCATCTCAACGAACTGGCCCGCTCCGAGACCCATCTCCCGCACGTCCTCTCATCGAGTCACCTTGCCCTCCTGCCAACCCAGCGACGCCGTCTCCACGAACTCAATCCACGCCGGCCGGCCGTCGTCGATCGCAAACTCGGCTTCACAACCTCCACGAATGAATCCCCCCTGCATACCCCGGCACTGGCACGATGGATTCGATCCATCCCCATGGCCGACGAAGCCGATCGAATCAATCGGCTCGCCGATGCCCAGGTTTGCCCCGACACAGCCACCCGGCTGGCAGCCGCCCACCACCTCGGCCGCATCGCAATCGCATTGGCCCGACACACCGCGCCGGACCCCGAAATCGCCTCAGTGCTGACCAAAGCTCTCTTTGGGTTCTGCCACGATCCCGATTCACGCGTGGCTGAACTGGCCTTCCTCTGCCTGCACACGAACCGCAACCAAGCCACCTTCGCCGCCACGGCCGTCAACAGCCTCAGGTGGGAGAGTTGCCACCCTGCAATCCGCCGACTTGCCTCCGCGCTGGCAGAGGATCGCACGGACTTTGAGACACTCTGGCAGATCTGGACCGATACCTCCCTCACACTCACAATCCGGTCGGCTCGCTGCCGTTCGCTGGCAATGACCCAGCATCCGAATGAACTGGCAGACGCCCTGCGCGGCCAACTTGCGCCCCATCATTCTCCAGCCAATCTGCTGGCAGCCATGCAGTTGATCTCCGTCATTGATCGAGTCGCTGCATTCGAACTCGAACTCCTGACGTTGACGCAACACACCGATACGCGCGTGATTGCGACGGCCGTGCGCCTGCTGGCGTGCCTGGCCCGCGAGAGTCATTCCTGTTCACAGGCCATCGCCACGTTGCTGCAGCACCCCGACCCGCGCGTCTGTGCCAACGCGATCGAATCGCTCGACCCGCCGCTGCTGTCAACGCCCGTCATTGCCCGCCTGCTGACAACCATGTCCTCATCACCCGACACGCACAATCGCGCTCGTGCCAACGCCGTCTGCCGACTCTTTGCCATCGAACCCGACCTGGCCGGCCGTCATCTTGAAGCCATGCTTCGTGATCGGACACCTGCCCACCGATGCAGCGCCCTCTGGGTACTCGAAAGCAAACAGCAACCGCCTGCATGCATGTCTGCCCTTGCAGACCTGGCCGCTGCCGATCCGGTTCCCGAAGTGCACCCGAGCCCGACGCCTGGCACGCCGCCTGATCTCGGCGCCTTCGTCCTCACCTGCCACCCCGGCCATCACCACGGGGGACTCGGCTGCATGAACATGCTGTATCTGCCCATCATGCTGCTTGCTTCATCCGGTAACTCGCCTGCCGGACTTGTCAACCGCTTTACCCGAGGCTTCTCCGATTCGAGGATGCCGGACCTGAGTGATGTCTGGTTCTGGATCCCCATCATCGTCGGACCCTGTGTCATCACCATCATTGCATTCCGATGGAAGATGCGCGATGAAATGCGACACGGCCCGGACTACCGCCGCCTCGCTGCACGCCTCGGCCTGGGCTATGTTGATCGCATCCTCGTCGACCGGCTGGCCCGACGAGCCGGAAAACATAACGGCTCGAGCCTGTTGCTCAGCCGTGGTATGTTTGACTACTGCTTGATTCACGAGCGCGCCCGACCCGGCCCCTGGGCGCTGAAACGCCTCCGTGCCATCCGTGATCAACTCTTTACCTGATCTCTCGGCCGTAGGACTTCAATCCGACTGTCAGAACACCGAACAAGAGGCCGCGCGAGTATCCCACGCCGATGAAAACACAACGACAACGATCTCGAAAACCACGCGTGGCCCTCGTCTACGACTTTGACGGCACGCTCGCACCCGGCAACATGCAGGAACAGAGTTTTCTGCCTGCCGTCAATATCAACAAAAAGAAGTTCTGGAACGACAATCTGGCCCGGACCAAAGAGCATGACATGGACGAAATACTCTCGTACATGGAGTTGATGCTCGAGCATTCACGAGCAACGAAAACCCCGGTTCGCCGAGACACATTCAAAGAATACGGCCAGCGCATCAAGTTCTTCCCCGGGGTCGATACGTGGTTCTCCCGCGTCGGCACCTTTGCGAAACAGGCCGGCGTTGTCGTGGCACACTACATCATCTCGTCGGGCAATCAGGAAACCATCGAAGGCACCTCAATCGCCCGTCATTTTGCGCACATATACGCCTCCAGATTTCGATATGATGAGAACGGCGTGGCCGTCTGGCCGGCGCTGGCCATCAACTATACGAACAAAGCCCAGTTCCTTTTTCGAATTAACAAAGGCATTGAAAACGCCTATGACAACAGCACGATCAACCAGTATACACCGGAGGAACAGCGCCCCGTCCCCTTCAGAAACTTCATCTATCTCGGCGATGGATTGACCGACGTGCCGGCCATGAAAATGGTCACCTACCAGGGCGGCAAGTCGATTGTTGTGTACAAAGCCCGGACCGGCGGCGCAAAGACACGCGCCCACAATCTGGTTGAGCAGCATAGGGCAGACATTGCTGTTCCTGCAGATTATCGCAGCGGCCGGCTGCTTGATAAGGCTGTGAAAGCAGCCATCCAGCAGATTGCTGCCCGCCACACATTCGAGCAATGTGATACGAGCCCGCTCAAGGGGCTGCGCCCCCCGAAGTAGCCGTAATGGCGCATCTTCTTATCGGCAGTAGAAATTCATTCCTACTGCTTCTTCTCTGTTTCCTGTTCAATCGCCTCCATAATCGTCTTCCGCTCCAACCCGTAAAACACCTTCGCCACCTCCGGCCCGAGCATCTCGGCATAACGCATCAGTCGGCGATACGTATGTATCCGCTCATGTCTATCTTCTATCGTTTCAACATCTTTGATAAGATAGAGTTCCTGATACAGCCTTCGAACATCCCGGTCGGCTTGCTTCACCAGCGCCTGCCAGGCGTTCGCAATCTCCAGCCCTGCCTTTGACACCTCTTCATACCCGTCATACCCGAGCAGCACCGACAACTCCTCGAGTGTATCAGCACTGCCTCGACTAATGTGCAACGCTTCAGTCAGAGCAGCAGACAGCTCAAGATACTCCCCCTTTCTGCTCAATATATATTCACCGGACAAATCAGCATGACAAAGAACTGACGATTGCGGATCCTCTTGTTTCAAGCCATCAACCGAAAGGATCGTCTGACACTTTAATACTGCCTCCGCCACCAATGGATCAATGCCGGCATTTCTCATTTCCTGTACGGCCCACGCGCACCATTTTGCAAACTTCTCTGCACCTTTATCCGGGTCGGGTTGATACCAGTATTGAAAGGGGGCATCCCGAAACGCCATGTGTCCATCTGATTCCATATATCGTTCTGCGTGCCCGAGCGCAAGCACAGGCGATGACCCCCAAGCGAGCCTGATCCACATAACGACTCGATGATTCCGCTCGATTGTCAGCAGGTACTGGTGAATTTCCTCCAGCGCAGGAATATGGCCGCCCGCGCAGTTCATCGTGATCACAATCGCATCAACTTCATTCAGATCAACGCTCTCAATCGCCAGCTTTACGCATTCCTGCGTTGCGTCGTGTCCAATAAGGCCTCTCAGCGGAATGACGAATAAGCGTGCGGTGTTCTCTGGCTCAACAGCCTTTTCCTTCGGTGATTCCTCGGCGCCATTTTTTTCAACCGCAGCCGACAATGCAAAAGAGCGGCTGGCAATCTCATCTTTCCAGATCGTGATTGTGCGCTGGCCGTATGATTGATCCAGACGCAGTCGTATATGATCTGCAGAGTCCTCCGTCACAACCCCGACATACTCCATCCCATCCTGCAGCACAAACCGCTCCAGCGAATCGTCACCCGCCGTCTCGACATTTGACTTTGCTGCATTCTCCGATTGACCAAATGCCAGACTAGGCAGCGCCACGCACAGAATCAGCGCAGCCATAACCGCTGCAACGAATCGTTGATGCCCCATCGCTTGCGTCTCCTTTATGTAAATGAGACGCTGAAATGTGCTCACGGTTCCCGCAATCTTCACAAGAATGTGATGTATTTGGCAGTAGGAATTACTTCCTACCGGCTGCCTACCATTTCCTTGTGAATCACACTGCAAAGTCACACCAGGGCGACCATCGGATACATGACCACAAGCATCGCTTCGAGCACTGGTATCGTGATAACCAAGTGTACTTCATCACTGCACGCTGCCACACACAATTCCCCGCCTTCGCATCCGATCATGCCAAGCGCATCTTCTGGGATCGTTTTGATCATTATACAGCCAAGTGTCATTTCACGCCCTGGATCACGTCATTGCTCGACAACCACTATCATACACTTGGCTATCTCAAGTACGGCCGCGACCTTGCCCCAATGATGAAATCGATCCACGGATCAACTGCCAAACTCGTTAACGATCATCTTCAGGCAGTAGGAATTCATTCCTACTGCTCTGCTGACTCTCCATTGGTCAACGGTCGATTGGTGCCTTTCTGGGGCGACGGCCGAAACACATATTTCGACGGCTGTATTCGTGATGAACGGCAGGCGGCACATGCTTACCGCTATGTGTTGCAGCAAAGTGTTCGTCATGGCCTATGCCGGAACTGGCACGACTACCCACATACACACCTCAACATCGAAATGGAGCGCGCAATCACTCGCGCAACCGAGTTGCGCGCCTTCCTCTATGGCGTCCCCTACAAACGCTACCTACGCTAGGCAGTAGGAATTAATTCCTACTGCCTGATTCATGCCTGTGCCAACCAAAACTCCCCCTCGCCACCCTCCCACTCCGACCCTATCATTCATCAACACGTCGTTTCACACTGGTCCGCACGCCACACACATGCACTCATCTGCCCGGGCGAAAGCCCGACGATGTAGATTGGAAAAACCAAAACCATGCTCCCTAAACCACCGCCCTCCCCGGGCCGACTCGGATACCTCTTTTTCCCGCCATATCGCGTCCAGGGAACCTCCATTGCCGGCGAGGCAACGGCTATCATGGTCCCCGAGTTCGATCTCTGCTTTGATATCGGTGCCTGCCACAAAGCCATGCTGACGGCCAACTTCGTGGCCATCACCCACGGCCACATGGACCACGTCGGCGGACTCCCGTACTACTTCAGCCAACGCCGATTCCAGGGCATGGGCGTCGGAACCTGTATCTGCGACAAACGCATCGAGCCCGCGATCCGCAACATGATGCGCGGCTGGGTCGATCTCGAACAACAGGAAACAGAGCACACGATCATCGGGCTTGAAGACGGTCAAGAATTTGAAGTGAAGAAAAACGTTTTTCTTCGCGCCTTTCACGTGGACCACACCGTCCCCTGCACGGCGTACTCGATCATCGAAAAACGCAGCAAACTCAGACCCGAGTTGGCCGGCCTGCCTCAGGATGAACTGACCAAACGCGCTCGGGCCGGTGAAATCATCACCTACGACCTCCGTGTCCCCATTATCACCTACATCGGAGACACGCTGGCCGGCCCGCACCTGTTGTCAGACGATGTCTGCAATGCGCGCATCCTCATCATGGAATGCACGTTTTTTGAGAATGGTCACAAGGATCGAGCAGTCATCGGAAAGCACATCCACATCTCCGATCTCGCTGAACTCATGCCGCGCGTCAAAGCAGACGCCATCGTCCTCACCCACATCTCGCGACGCACCCATCTCGGTCTCGCGCGCACCGTTCTGAACGAGCAACTGAAAAAAGAAGATGCTGAAAGAATTCATTTCTTGATGGATCATCGAGTCAATCGCAAACGCTTCGATGAGCAACTGGTAGAAGCCGAAGCGAACGCCGAATGAACCGGCTCACCGGCTGACGTGTCTCGATGAATCGCACTCTTCGGCGCTGCTGCCTGTTGACATTCGGCCTGAAGGCATTTATGTTGTGCATGGTCTGGTTGCTCGCCGGTGGGACGGTCATGGCGGGCATCCGAATAACTGGTTGAGAAAACGCTGATTGCCCTCCACCCCTGTGCCGAGGATTGATCCATGGCTGATCCGGATCCGGCGGTCTGGCAGGATGTGCTTGCGCACCTCCGCCGCCACTATCCAAGCCTTTGTCGTTACTGGTTCGAAGACATCGAGCCGCTCGAAATCGATACCGGCGTCCTCCGCCTGTATGTCGAGCACCCGATTCACCTGAAGTATCTGCAGACACACTGCACCAACATCTTCACCGAAGCAGCACAGGCAGCCACCGGCCACCTGGTCAGCGTCTCGTTCACCGGAACCTACCCTGACAACCGGCGCTTCAAGCCGCCCACCAACGGCAAACGTCATCACACCAATCCCGACAAGCCGATACTCGACGCCGATTCAAAATCCACACCCGTCGATACGCCGGCCACCGATCATCCCGAAACAGCAGATTCCGAACCCGGCCCCGTCGTGGCCGATTCACAAAGCGTTCCCCTGATCGAAACCAAGCCGCCCGAGACAACACGTTCCGGCAACGCGATCGTCAGCACCCCGCTGACTTCGCCCGACTCGTCAAGCGACTGGCATCACCTGTATGACCAGATGGTGCTGAATCCGGATTACACGTTCGAAAACTTCGTCGTTGGGCCGACCAATCGTCTCGCACATGCTGCTTCCATTGCCGTAGCCGAGCAACCCGGCCGGGCGTACAACCCGTTTTTCATTCACGGGGGCGTCGGGCTCGGAAAAACTCACCTGCTCCAGGCTGCCTGTCAACGCATACTCGCCACCGACAGTCAGACGCGCTTTTACTACACCTCGTGCGATTCATTTCTCAACCAGTTCATCGAGGCTGTCAAAGCCGGCGAGATGAGTGATTTCCGCCACCACTTCCGCAACATCGACATCCTCGTCGTCGATGACATACACGATCTGACCGGCCATGATCGATCGCAAGAGGAGTTCTTTCATACCTTTAACGCACTCCATCAGCGCGGCAAGCAGATCGTCCTGAGTTCCGACGCAGCCCCGTCCGAGATCCCCCATCTCGAAGCACGGCTCGTCAGCCGATTCCAACAGGGACTCGTTGCCCGCATCGACCCCCCCTGCTACGAAACGCGCATCGGTATTCTCAAGAGCAAAGCAGCCATGCGATCGCTGGCTCTGGACGACGATGTCGTCTGCTTCATTGCTCAGCGTGTCGACTCGAACATCCGCGAACTGGAAGGGGCGCTCTCACAACTCCAGGGCATGTCAATGGCGCTTAACCGCCCAATCAACCTGGAGTTAGCACACGAAGCACTCGGCAACCCACACGAGAGCCCCGCAGCCCACACAGTCAGCATTCAGGTAATCATCACGGTGGTCTGTCACCACTTCGAACTGCGGCAAAGCGACCTGCTGTCAAAGAGACGTCACCGATCAATCGCCACCCCCAGGCAGATCGCCATGTACTTCGCACGACAGTACACAGACCACAGTCTTGAAGAGGTTGGCGGCTACTTCGGGGGGCGCGACCATACAACTGTCATGCACGCTGAGCGCAAGATTGCAGACATGCGCGAAAGCGATGAATCGTTTGATCGCTTTATGAAAACGCTCGAACAGCAACTTCGACCCGGTCAGAAATAATCACATTGCGATGACGTGTCGAATCTGCATGACAACTGTCTGAATCTTAGCACAAACCAGATAAGCCAGTCCGAAGTTCGCCTCCAATTCGGGGGGCTATTTATGTGGAAAACCTGTTCGAATACGAGTCATTCCCTGACAGGCCCTGCCGGGCATCGAAGCGCGCGGCCCGCGAACGCTCGGTTCTTGCAGGATGGTGTTGTGGATTGAACCCGGCAATTCACAGCTGCTCACAGTTGATGACAGCCAAATGACAGGTTATCCGATGACCAAACCATCGCGCAACTGCTTCAGTGATAGATAGTTGTGTTTACGAGTGCCCCCGATGTCCCCGAATGAACAGGACTACCACTGATACGGTTCTTTAATACTTCTACTATAGTAGTCTGCTCTGTCCTGTTACTGACACGTCAAGTCATTCTCCCGCACACCGTTATTCTGGACAATTCACGGGCTATTCCGCCATGTGGGTAAGTTGTGGATAACCGGCCGGTGTAAATAGTGTAAACGACTCCCTAAAGGCTGGCTGGTTGGCATTGTGGGCAATACACCGTCGTTCTCTGAGCGACCTGCAGGGTGTGTAAAGGCTGTTGACACTTCAGACACGGGAGCCCGGCCCGGCCGTAGACCTTCAACTTCGAGCGGAAGCGGCCGGGACGACCTTCCGAGTCGATGTAGTCGCGGAGCGTCGTCCCATCGTGCACAACTGCCTGCCTCAGAATCGCCCGGATGGACCGGCCCAGCAGGACGTACTGCTCCCGATTCACAGCACAGCATCGCGTCAGCGGGTGCAGCCCAGCCCGATGCAGGGATTCATCGACGTAGATGTTTCCCAGGCCGGCCACGATCTGCTGATCCAGCAGGGCAGCCTTCAGCGGCCGATGACGAGCAATCATCCGGGCCTCGAGTTCCCGTGCCTTGATCGTCAACCCATCCGGCCCCAAACGGTCGAGAATGACCCACTGATGTCCTGCACCATTGCCAAACGGCCGCAGACACCCGAATCGTCTCGGATCCTGGAACACGAGACGGTCATACTCGTCCTGCTCCCTCGTCCCGATTCTCCATGTCACATGAACGTGCGGGACCCCCGTCAGTGATCGCCCAGGCCGAACCAGCGTCAGCCGACCCGTCATCCCGAGATGAACATCCAGTCGCCTGCCGCCCTCAGTCTCGATCCACAGATGCTTGCCCAGGCGGCCCAGACACGTCACGGTCCCGCCGTCCAGCAGCCGTTGCCGCAGCAGTCGGCATGATCGTCTGAACCGATGCCCATCGGCACCTCGTATGACATCCGCCCGGCCGATCGTCTGAACTGTCAGCGATCTTCCGACCAAGTGAGGAACCAGCGTCCGTCGTACATGTTCAACTTCAGGCAGTTCGGGCACGTTTGAACCGATCAATATGGCAGGATGGCAACACAGCCGGATTCTGCAGCAGCACGAGCAGCGGAGACTATACTCAAAATCACCAGTGGGCCGCACGAGACGCACTGAATCCCGAGAGAGGACACCCCGCGCATGACGCATGACGATGATGGCACGACTCCCCCCGGACTTGATCTGAACGCGAACGCTGAGGCGACCGTGCGCCGTGTCCGCGAAGTCTATCAGATGCTCCGGTCCGAAATAGCGAAAGTGATCGTCGGGCAGGAGGACGTGGTGGATCAACTGCTGATTTCCATCCTCTGCCGTGGCCATGCCGTCGTGGTCGGCGTTCCCGGCCTGGCCAAGACCCTCCTGATCTCCACACTGGCCAAAACGCTCTCGCTCGACTTCAGCCGCATTCAGTTCACGCCGGATCTCATGCCTTCCGACATCACCGGGACCGAAGTCATCGACGAGGATCGGGCCAGTGGCCAGCGGGCACTCCGCTTTGTCAGGGGACCCGTGTTTGCCAATGTCATCCTGGCCGACGAAATCAACCGCACGCCGCCCAAGACGCAGGCTGCACTCCTCGAAGCGATGCAGGAGCATCAGGTCACAGCCGGCGGGGTTGCCCATCCGCTGCCCGAACCGTTTTTTGTGCTCGCCACCCAGAACCCGATCGAGCAGGAGGGCACCTATCCCCTCCCCGAAGCCCAACTTGACCGCTTCATGTTCATGATCAACATCACCTATCCTGGGGAACAACAGGAACTCGAGATCATGCGCCGGACCGTCGGCGGCGATCCGGTCGAAGTGCAGGCCGTACTCGACGGCCCGGAAGTCCAGCAGGTCCAACACATCGTCGAGCATGTGCCGGTGGCCGATCACGTCCTCCGGTATGCGTTGGCCCTGGTTCGAGCGACTCGGGTTCGTGCTCAGCAGGATGATCTGAGCGGCACTGCAGCGACAACACCCCCGCCCGACTTCTGCACCGATTACCTGTCCTGGGGGGCCGGCCCGCGTGCCAGCCAATATCTTGTCCTGTCAGCCAAAGCTAAGGCCTTGCTGACCGGGGCCACCCACGTGACCCCCGAACACATCCGTGCCGTCATTCACCCCGTCCTGCGTCATCGCCTGATACTGAACTTCAACGCCGAAGCCGATGCCGTGACCACGGACGACATCATTAACCGTCTGGTCGATACCATTCCTCTTGATGATGCCAATCCCGACACGCGGCGACAGCTCGATGCAGTAGTCAAGTCGTAACAACGACGCCCCAGGTTCACGTGTTGGGACTGCAAAGGCCGGCAATGCAAACCACCATACAGGATTACCTCAGCCCCGAAACGTTGGCCCGCCTGGGTACGTTTGAGTTGCGTGCCAAGATGATCGTCGAGGGTATTCGCTCGGGCATGCACCGGAGCCCATACCACGGGTTCAGTGTCGAGTTTGCCGAACATCGCCAATATGTGCAAGGTGATGATATTCGATATCTCGACTGGAAGGTCTTTGGCCGATCCGACAAACTCTACTTGAAGCAATACGAACAGGAAACGAATCAGGATGTCGTACTCCTGGTCGATTCCTCCGGCTCGATGTCATACGGCTCGGGCCTGCCGCCTGCTGCCCGGGAACGAAAGCGACAATCCTGGTCCAAGTTTGACCACGCCACCGCGCTCGCTGCAGCCATTGCATTCCTTGCTTTGCGACAGCAGGATCGCGTCGGGCTGGCGGTCTTTGCCGACGAAGTGCGCGCGCTGATGGCACGCAGCAGTACGACCGGTCATTGGCGTCAGATCGTCACCGCTCTCACGTCCAAAACCGTCGAGGCCGAAACGAGCATCCTCCGTTGCTTCGAACAGGTGCTGGGAAAGATATCAAATCGCGTGCTGTTTATTCTGATCTCGGATTTCTTCGATGACATCGAGCAGATCAAGTCCGCACTGGCAAAAGCACGACACCGCGGGCATGATGTCATCCTCTTTCAAACGCTTGATTCACAGGAAATCCACTTCGACTTTCAGGCAGCCGCCCCCTTTATCGGGCTCGAAGGTGAACTCCCGCTGAATATCGATCCGAAAACACTGCGCGAAGCCTATCTGGAGGAACTGGCCGAACACTGCCGTGGCATCGAACACTTATCACGAGGGTTCGGCCTCGATTATCTGCTTATTAACACCCACCGCTCGCTCGGCCCGGTTTTGAGTCAGTTCCTTGCGCGACGAAACGCACGAAGTCGACAAGGCCGCGGGAGCCGTCGATCATGACGTTTCTGCACGGCACTATTGCGATGGCGGGTCTGATCGGGGTGCTCGCACCCATCATTATTCACCTGTTGTTCCGTAAACGTCGGCGGCCCGTGCCCTGGGCGGCCATGAAGTTCCTGCTGGCAGCCTATCAGCGCATGAAGCGGCGAACGCGCCTCGAACAGTGGTTGCTCCTCCTGGCCCGATGCTGCATCGTGTTGCTGCTCGGTGCAGCCCTGGCGCGCCCGTTATTACAATCCACGCCGATTGCCTCATCCATGCTCGAAGGCGGCCGCATCGTCTATCTGCTGCTTGATAACGGGGTGGCATCAGGAAACCGGGGAAGTCTGACAGTCGGCCCGGATCACACCGCCTTACAAAATCATATTGCCAACGCGCAGAACATCATTGCGTCGCTCGGGCCGGGCGACCGGGTCAGCGTCATTCGCATGGCTCGACCGGCATCGTTTCTGATCGACCCGCCGGCCATTGATCATCGGGCCGTTTCATCACGACTCGAAACGATATCCCCCAGTGATGCAGCAACCGATGTTCCCGGCGCGCTCGAGTTATTGTCTGCTCGTCTTGAGGAGGATGCTCGGACCGATCGTCGGCCGGCCGTCGTCATGCTGCTGTCCGAGTGGCTTGCCGGCTCCGCACAAACAAACCGACCGCTGCAGACACTGTCACAACTCGATTTGTCAGACCATGTCACCTTCCTGGCAACGGCGCCGAACACGGCCGTATCGCAGAATACGCAGATTACAGCACTCCGCCCGACCCGCCGAGTCTTCACGCGCGGCCTCGGGGAGTCCGTCCCCTCAGTACAGGTGCAACTTCGACGAAACGGCGGCGATCTGCCCGGAATGATCACGACCGTTTCAATTAAGAGCGAGCAGTCCATCCTCTCCCAGCCCATTTCCGTTTCATGGGAGCAAGGACAAACGGATCAATCCGTTGACATCCCAATTGACACAGTCAATCTGCTTGATCAGCGCTCCGACACAACCGGTCCGATTAATCTGTCTGCCAATCTCGACGACGATGCGCTGAGCGCCGATAACCACCGATCCCTGATTGTCGAAGTACAAGACGGGATTCATGTCGTCGTGATTGCTCGCAGGGAAGCCGTCGCGACCGGCCCAGATGCAGGGCGCCTTGATTTATACCCGGCGGCTTCCTGGATTCGCCGTGCTCTGAATCCAGCCGCTGATGTACGAATGCAGATTGATGATATCGATCCGGCCTCGGTAACCGATGCTGAACTGCGCGGCGCCGATGCGGTGTTTCTGACACGCCCGGACCTTCTTTCTGAAGCAGCCTGGCAGTCATTGGCCCGCTATGTACATGGTTCCACCACGGCCAATGTCAATGCAACACACCGTGCCGGACTCCTCTGGCTCTTTCCTGCTGACAGCGAACAGCGCGCAGCCCTGTGGACCGATGACGCCGTGCAGGCACTCGACCTGCCCTGGACCTGGCCACGCGAGATCGAGAAAACGATCGAAGCCGACGGCTGGCGCCTGGCAGATCAGCAACCGAAATCCGTCTTGCTGTCGATGATTCAATCGGAACTCGATACATTGGCTCCGACCATACAGATTCACAAGCGCCTGGCACCCGAGGCAGGCTTCGAACCGGGCGACATCATTCTGGAAATGGAAGACGGCCGGCCGTATCTGCTGACGTATCGCCCACGGGCGCAGGGGGGAGGCCTGGTTGTCTATCAATCTGCTGCTGCACGACTCGACTGGACATCGCTCCCGGCCAAGCCGCTGATGGTTGCCCTGACCCAGGAGGTGCTTCGCCAGGGGATGAGCCTTGCCCGCGCCGTACCTGAAACAATGGCCGGTGACCGACCCGTCTTTATGTTCCCGGCAACCGTGAACACACTCGTCGGCCCTGATGATACCCGCGTTTCACTGAGACCTTTTGACGAGAATGAGAGCCCGACAGCCGGGCAGCAGGTTCCCAGGATTGCTGATGCTATTCAACAGGCCGGTATGTACCGAGCCTATTCATATGATGAGGCACCGTTATCAACCTCACCGATTCTCGTTCACGTCGATTCGAGCGGATGTAATACCACGCCGCAGACGACCACACAAATCGAAACCTGGCTGCAGGAAACCGGAGAACAGTGGGCCTTCATCTCACCGGAACAACTGCAGGCTGCCTCAACATCATTGTGGAAAAGCAATACAAATCGGTCCGACTACTCGTTTGCGGCCCTGTGTGCACTCTTTCTGCTGCTCGGATTGGAAACGCTGATGGCACGGAAGTTCAGCCATGCCGATTCCACAACCCAGCAACAGGGCCTGCAGTTTCACGGCATCGGTGACTTGTCGTCACGGGCCGGCAGTGAAGCCCCATCGTCACAAAGGCAATAACCAAGCAACATGATGAGCCGCCTCAGTCAACTTGTGAACCTCAGCGATCTGCCGCCCGATGTCGAGCAGTGGCACTTCGCCTGGGATCCGCTCGTCGGCTGGCTTCCGCCTTGGCTCTGGCCGATTGCCATTCTGCTGCTGGCTGCGCTGGCCGTCTGGTCATACCGTGGCCTGCTCGGCCCGACACGCATGCGCTATGCGCTTGCCTCAATCCGAATTGCCATTCTGGTCTTGATCCTGTTCATCCTTGCCGGGCCGACCATTGTCTTCCCACGCGAACGAACCGAGCCCGATACCGTGGCTTTCCTGCTGGATCGCTCGCGCTCCATGACCGTCCTTGATGTGAATACGAACACCCAAGCACGCACATCGCGCGATGCACAAATGCGGACAACCCTCGGCGATCTGACAACCACAGCCCTGTCGGAGATTCAAGACACACATCGCGTTGCATGGATCGGTTTTGATTCCCAGTCTACCGAGTTGTTTCCTGCCGCAATGACCGCCGAGACACAATCACAGATCCCGCAGCTCGGCGAGCCCGGTGGCAACGGGACGAATCTCGGGGTGGCAATCGATAACACACTCACTGCCCTCTCCGGCCGCCCGATCAGCGCGCTCGTCGTGTTATCAGATGGCCGGCAGACCAGCCCGCTGTCACCAACATTAGTTCACCGCCTCCAATCCGAACACACTCGGATCATTGCCGTACCACACGGTTCGCGCGAACCGATTGTCGATTACTCGGTAGCCACGATCGAAGCCCCCCAAAAAGCATTCATTCATGATCGCGTGCCCGTTCGTGTTCGTATTGATCGTCAGGGAATCGCTGCCGACGGGCGCAGCATGACCGTGCAACTCATCGACGAGGCATCCGGGCGCATCCTTGATCAACAGCGCATCGAATCCGCGCCGGGACAAGACACAAATCAGCAGCATCAACTCGTATTGACCGGCAAACCGGCCGAGCCGGGTATGGCCCGCTGGCGCATTGAAATCAAGTCGGAATCCGGCTCATCGAATGATCTGCTTGCAGACAACGACGCCGAGACCATTGAAATCGACATGATTGATCGCCCGTTGCGCGTTCTGTTTATTGAGGGATACCCGCGCTGGGAATATCGCTATTTCAAGAACATGCTGATTCGGGAGCGATCGATTGATTCGAGTGTGATCCTGCTTTCGGCTGATCGCGATTTTGCACAGGAAGGCAACACCCCCGTCACGCGCATGCCGATGACAGCCGAGGAGTTGGACCCATACGACATCATCGTGATCGGTGATGTACCGGCCGATGTCCTGACACCGGACCAGGCCGAGGCCGTTCGTACCCATGTGGCAGAACACGGCGCCGGGCTTCTGTGGATGGCCGGCCCACGATCAACTCCGGGGACGTATCAAAGTTCAGCACTGGCAACGCTCCTGCCGTTGCGAACAATCGAGCAACCGTCCCCGCTGATCAGACCGACCACGGTGGCACGAAGCGAACTGGCACGACGACTCGGCATGCTCGATCTCCTGCGACAAGGCCGGTCTGCCTGGCCGACCCTGGCTGATAGCTCGCTCGGGTGGACCGAACTCAAGTGGATTCAGCAACTCGAGCCGGCCATGCTCAAGCCGGCCGTCGAAGTCCTGGCACAGGTCGGCGAATCGATTGATGACACGACCTCGGGTGCACCGGCCGTGATCACCCATATGCGATATGGCAGCGGCGCGAGTATTTACATTGCGACTGATGAGTTCTGGCGCTGGCGCTACGGCCACGGTGAACTGCTGCCCGAACAGGTCTGGATTCAGCTGATTCGCATGCTCGGCAGAAACCGCGTTGAACTGGCAAACCAGGCGGCCCTACTCCGAGTAGACCCGCGAGCCGTCGAGCCGGGAACGCCATGCACTGCCGAACTTCGCCTGCTGGATTCGCTGCTTGTGCAGTCCGCCCCGCAGGAAGTCCGCGTTGCCGTCGAACTCGACGGCCGACCCGATCGACGCTCTGAAATTACGCTGCTGCCTGATGCCACACTGGCTGGCCGCTATGCCGCGGGCCGAGTGCTCGATACACCCGGTACCTGGCGCTTCACCGTCATCGAGCCGAGTCTGGCACACCTCGGCCTCGAACAGGACGTCCAGGTGCGTCAACGCGATGCCGAATTCGGGGTGGCCGGCGGGGGATCAGCCGATTGGGATGCCCTCGAGTCGCTCGCCCAGCAGACCGGCGGTGTTCTACTGACACCCGATCAGATCAGTGAACTGGCAAAACCCGGCGTTTTGCCGAATCGAAGTGTCCGAATTCCGATGGATGTCAGAAGATCCTTGTGGGATAGCCCGTTGTGCTTCATACTGGTGTTTGTGCTGCTTGTCGGCGAATGGGTCGGACGACGATTAATCCGATTGGCATAATGAGAACCCGTGCCGTCAATACGGAGATGTAAACTGAAGTGGACCAAATACTCCACGAACTCGATGCGATCCGGAAACGCGCCCAGGCGTCACTGATTCTGCAACGCCTTGGTTGGCCGATCACGATACTCCTGTGCCTGCTCATTCTGCTGGCACTGGCTGACTATGTTCTGCACTTGCCGGATGCGGTCCGATTGATTCAGTTGATCGGCATGGTCATTGCTGCCGGCATCGGGTTCCGCTGGTGGGTTCTGCCGGCACTGCGACTTCGTGCCGGCGTCGTTGACATTGCGCTGCGCGTCGAGCGACTCATGCCTGAACTCAGCGGGCGGCTGGCGAGTGCCGTCGAATTTTCAATGGCCGGGCTCGAACATCAATCCGACCTGGCGGCCCGGGCTGTCGATGAGGCTGTGCGCCGGGCCGGCAACCAGAACCTGCGAACGGTGGCACGCTATCAACCGACAGCCCTGAGTCTGACCGGGGCCTGTCTTGCAATCCTGCTCGTGATCGTGCTCAGCCTGACCGTCCCGGCCCATGCCACCGTGGCAGCCAAACGCATCTTCCTGCCCTGGAGCAATACACAGTGGCCGCGACAAACCAGCGTCCATGCCGTCATGGATGCCCCCGTCCTGCCACGAGGTCGAATGCTGCCCCTGCGGGCCAGTGTCCTGCGCGGCTTTGACAGCGATATGCGCGTCTATGCAAACTATCGCTTCCAGAGCGAAGCCGACCCCGAATCATTCAGCCCCTGGCGTCGCGTCGTGCTGACCTATCAAAGGGAAAACGAATTCGAGCGTTTGATCGAGCCGACCGATACCGGGATCACCGAACCCGCTGCGATCGAAGTCTGGTTCGAAGCCGGCGACGATCAAACCGACATCATCTCCATTCAGATCGTCCCACCCCCGGCGGTGCAATCTGCTACATTGCACATCGAATCACCGGAATACGCTCGGCCGCAGATTCCTGTATATGACGTACAACTCACATCCGAGACCGGCCGAACCATGCTCCGCCGCAACCCGGTCCTTGCCGGTTCCCGGGCACAACTGACAATACAACTCAACAAGCCTCTGCCCTGCCCGAATCGCGAGTCGGAATCAAACGAACCCTGGCAGAGTGTTCTCGGCTGGCAGCCGCCGGTTGAAGCCCGCGCTGAGTTTACATGTGCCCTTGAATCATCATCCTCAAACGAAGAGCACCAACAATGTGATCAGTGGGGCATCTCCTGGCACGTTGCCGAACCTGTGATGATGTATGCATCACTGGTCGATGAATACGGGATCGCAGCCGATGATGAGTTTGAACTCTACATCCCGACTCGTGCCGATGAATCGCCGGCCGTGTCGATGGTTGATCCGGTCGTTGATCTGGAAGTCTTGCCGACGGCGGTCATTGGTCTTCGGTCCGAAGCGCGCGACGATGTGATTGTTCGCACGCATCAGATTCTGGCTGGAACCGATGAACCGACCACATCGGGCAACTGGACGGTGTTGGCCGATGACGATGCTGTCGATGTATCAACACAGCAACAGCAGGTCTTGGAGGGCGTGGCCGACCTGGGTGCCATGTCAGCACAACCGGGCCAGGTGTACGAGATCCGCAGCCGGGCTGATGATTCCTACATCTCGGAAAGCGGCCTCACGCATGAGCCGGTGTATTCCTCGCCGCGATACATACGCATCATTACCGAGGCCGTCTTTATGGAACGGGTCCTCAACGAACTGGATCGAGTGCGCAATCAGGCGATTCGAACAAGTGAGCAGCAACAGGTCGTCCGAGATCGGCTCAATGAGGCACCGCCCGAGAATGAGACGGATGTGCAACTGGCAACCCGACTCAGTAACGAGCGACTCGAACAGGCTGCCGTGAGCCGCCAGATTACCCGCCAACGGCAAACGCTGACCGACCTGCAGAATCGACTTGAACAGAATCGGCTCGACAATTCATCAATGACAGACCTCGTCGGACAAGCCGGCAGCACGCTCGATCAGGCTGCCGGGTCGTCGGATGCAGCCGACGATGCACTGACTCAAGCAATCCAGTCTGCCCGCACGGAGTCCTCCGATGACGATGCAGAGATTCAGCAGAATCTGGATGCAGCACGGCAACAGGAACAGGATGTGCAAAGTGCATTGGCGAACCTGATTGAAATGCTTGATCAGGGGCGCGATTCCTGGGTGGCACGAAATCGGGTGGCTCAACTCCTGGCCCGTCAGCAGGAACTGGCTCAACACAGCCGTGAGACCACTGCAGCGACGCGCGGGCAATCCGTTGAGTCACTCACGGCCGACCAGCGTGCCGAACTCGAACAGTTGGCCCAGCAACAGGAGGAACTGGCGCGCGACAGCGAAAACCTCATCGAGCAAATGCGACAGCAGGCAAACGAAGCACGCACACAGGAGCAACAGGAAGCACTGGCCGAAACACTCGACCGGGCTGCCAACCAGGCCCAAACCGGCAACCTCACCGAGAACATGTCGCAGGCATCCTCGGAACTGAACCGAAACCAGGGAGAGCGCGCTGCCAACAGTCAGCAGGAAGCCATCGACACGCTGCAATCCATGCAGCAGGAACTTGATGAACTTGATCGCATTCGAGCCGAGAAACTCAAGCGGGCCGTCGATGACCTCGCCCAGGCCGTTGAAGCACTGGTCGCCGATCAGGAAGCCGAACTGACAACATTGCGACGATTAAGTGGGGGCGAAGCAGCCGTCGATCCTGTTCAATACACCGACCGTGCCGCCCCGATGATGACGCTCTATGTTAATACGCTCGGCGTCAGCGAGAAGGCAAGCGATGCCGGGTCATCCATGCTCGAAGTTGCCTCCCTGCTGGCCGGGGCTGCCGATCCCCATCAGGCCAATGCCGTCGCGTCCCTTCGCAGTGACCCGCCGAACCCACAAGCAGCCGTCTCCCATGAATCATCAGCCCTCGACTTGCTGAATCAGGCGCTCGATCGACTCAAGGAGGCACAGGAACGATTGCAGAATCAGGAAGATGCACGCAAGAAGGCGGAACTCATACAGGCCTACCACCAACTCCTGCAACTGCAGCAGGCATTGACAGCCGAAACCATGCCGCTGAGCACACAGTATGTCAACGCCGGCAACAGACTTGATCGACGCAACCAACTTGCGGCACGTCGCTTTGCCGATCGCGAATCAGCCATCCGTGCCACGGCCGAGGCGCTCGTTGATCAGACGGAAGGCTTGGCCGATGCGATGGTCTTCAATGCTACCCACTCCCGCATTGATTCGACGGCCCGTCGTATTGTCGATTCATTGAGCCAGGCAGCCGTGCCTGCACCGGTGATTGAACGCCAGCGCGATATTGAACAGATGCTCTCAGCCATGATCACCGCCCTCGGCCCTGCCCCACCCGATCGCGAGTTCGAAACCGATGATGCCGGCCAGCAGGCCGGGGGTGGCTCCGGCGGCAGCGGCTCCGGGCAGAATGAACCACAACAACTCATCCCCCCCATTGCCGAACTACGCCTCCTGCGCGCACTTCAAGCCTCGATACACGAATCAACCCAATCATTCGACCAGGCAGAGAGTCCAACGGTCGACGCTGAGCGCCTCGCAGAACTCGGCGACGCACAGCAGGAATTGGCACAACTGACCGAAAACCTCCTTAACAAACTCCTTGAGCAACAACGGCCGCCGGAGCCGCCCGCGGCACAGCCTTCCGAACAGGAAACAACGGACCCGGCCATGCCGCCGGCCGAATACGGCTTCCCGCAATCATCTTTTCTGATCACACAGGAAGATCCAAAGCAAGAACAGACGCAACAGGATGAAACCGCCGAGAACAAGATCGATGATAGTGATAATGATGATGATACCGACGAGCCCCCGCCGTCACTTGATGAACTGTTGAACCTCGACGATCCCGAGCAACACGATGATGTCAACCTGCCGGACGTCAACGAAGCACTCGAAGGAGAAGGACCCGGCAGCGGCCAACCGAATGACCCGACCCAGCTGTTTGTCCAGGCACAACAGGCGATGAAACAATCAGCCCACCTGCTGCTCGATCAACAAAACCCCGGCCTGGCCACCCAGCGCCTGCAGTTGGATGCACTGAACCGGCTCGACATGCTCATTGCACTTGCAGAGCGCGAACAACAACAGCAGCAGCAACAACAACAGCAACCGCCGCAGGACGGTCAACAGAATTCACAAACGCCACCCCCGTCACAGTCGAACCCGCAGACGACCCAACAAAGCGGCGCTGCTGAAAATCTCGGGACCGACAACCGACCAACGGCCACCGACCCCCGTGAAGCAACCGGAGAATTGAACGAAACACGCGTCGAATGGGGCGCCCTGCCGACTCGCGTCCGCCAGATGCTGATGCAGGGACGCAACGAAACGCCGGCTGGGATCTACCGTCGACTGACAGAGTTGTATTACATGCGACTGGCTGAGGAGGCGCAAAGCAATCAATGAGTCTTCATCCCCAGCACATGTTGAGTCTAGTTGCGATGATATGGATCGGTGTTAGTGTGCCGGCGTGGTCGTTGGCCCAGGATGCAGACACAAAAGCCACGCCGCCGGAGCAAGCGGACTCCGAGCCGCCGATCCCTCCTCCCGCCGCCGATGATAAGACAACCAACAGCGAATCGACCGATGACGCAGCGCTGGTTGAGATTACACCCGAACTGAATAATGCGGTTCGCCGAGGCATGGCCTATCTCGCCTCACAACAAAACGATGACGGCTCCTTCGGCACGCACCCTCGCTATGGGCATAACGTGGCCATCACCGGGCTATGTGCCCTTGCCTTCATGGCCGACGGTCACCTGCCCGGCCGCGGTGAGTACGGCGACGTCGTGGCCAATGCACTCGACTTCGTACTCGATAACACGAACGACAACGGCGTTATCGCTGCCGAGACGTCACACGGGCCGATGTACGGCCACGGTTTTGCAACCTTGTTTCTCGGCGAAATCTATGGGATGGGCGGCACGACCGAGGAAGACCCGCGCCTGCGCGAAGCACTGGTCAAAGCCGTGCAACTGATTGTCAAGACCCAGAACGAAGAAGGCGGATGGCGCTATAACCCCGTCCCTGAAGATGCCGATGTCTCGGTCACCATCTGTCAGGTGATGGCCCTGCGATCGGCCCGAAATGCCGGCATCAAGGTGCCAAAAGAAACCATCGATCGAGCCGTTGAATACGTCCGCAACTGTCAGAATCCCGATGGTGGATTTCGTTACATGACAAACGTCGGCACCTCGGCCTGGCCCCGTTCGGCAGCCGGGGTCGCAACGCTTTACTACGCCGGTATCTACGAAGATGACAGCATCACCCGCGGCCTCGACTACCTCACACGCACCGCATCACCCGGCACCCGACGACAGCAGGCCCACTACTTCTACGGTAACTACTACGCCGCCCAGGCCATGTTCCTGGCCGGTGATGACTACTGGGACAAGTGGTGGCCCCCCACTCGCGAAGAACTGATCGCCCGGCAGGATCCCAATAGCGGCGCCTGGGTCGATCAACATTCCGGCGGCCCCTACGGCACCGCCATGGCACTCATCGTCCTCCAGATGCCGAAACGCTACCTCCCCATCTTCCAGAAGTAGCCGCCCCCTCATCCGTCAACCCCCCCGCACACACCCGAATCCATCTTCTCCCGTTAGCCCCCGGCTCCGCCGGGGGTGGGGACAACAGCGCGCAAGCGTCATGCCATATCCAGCGCCACCCCCCTTTCCTCCGTCATCCCGGCGCAGGCCGGGATCCAGGGAGACGCATGTGATCCATACGGTTCCCCCGCCGGATCTTCCGCTCAAAGCAGCGTTGATCCGGCCTACTTCCTCCCGTCACCGCCACCACCGGTGGCGGCTTTATGACCCCCCGAACCGCCAATCTCCCGATTGGCGCCCCCCTGTCATCCCGGCGCAGGCCGGGATCCATCCCCTGCCCCCCCTCTTACTTCACAATCGGCATCCCCGTGATCCGAGTCTCAAACACCAGTTTCCCATCCACGATCCCCTGAATGTCGCTGATCATCCGCTTGATATTGACCTTCACATCCTGCACGAGCAGATACATCTGATCACCCGGAGACACCGTCTGGCGGAACTTGGTCCGATCAATGCCCGTGAACCCGACAAAGTTGTATTCAGCGAATTTCCGAACCTGGAATGTGTATGAGGCCACCTGGGCCGCCGCCTCCACCATCATCACAGCCGGCAAAAGCGGGTTGCCTGGTACGTGCCCTGCCACCCACCATTCATCATCCCGAATGAGCCGTGAGGCCACCGCACGAGCGTAGTCCTCGCTGTGCCACACGATCCGGTCGATCTGCTCAGCCTCGCCGCGATGCTTGTTGAACCGGCGAATCTCCTCGATATCGACCATCGTTGCCGACAGATCGATTTCCCGAATATCAAACAGCAAACGAGGATCATATTCCATAATCTGCGTTCTCCCGGTTCAACGAACCGCTACCGACACCAACATCGCGCACGACTCACACACCCACCCCGACGGCCTGAGACCGATGGGAGGTGGCACTAAGGCAACCAAGCCGACTGTCAGTCCATACATCGCAACGCACCGATAACGGATTCAAGCGACTGAAGGCCGCTCAACAGACAGAAACCGCTCGTGGGGGCACAGGAGCACCACCTGCGACGGAAAGACGAAACACCGCCGGTCTGACCAACCAGTGTGAGAGAAACCGAACGGACACAATCGACCACTCCGCTCCTCAACACACCAGCAAGGCACGATCGTCTGACGACTTCATGCACAGCGTGCCGGCGGCACTCGTCGGACCGGTCCGACCGTGAAACCCTCAGTTCCCGGGTGAACTATCGCGGTTCTCCAGGACGGCCACTCGCACATCCTGAGCCGCAGCCTTGATTTCCTGCATCAGCTTCCGAACCCGTGTGCCGGCAGCCTTATTGCCGCCTTCAGCCTTGCTCACGTCGCCGGATACTTCCTGCACCAGTTGCACGAGACGATCATACGCTTCCATGAATCACCTCTGACGTTAGGGGGATAAGTGAGTCAACCCTGTATGACCTATTATTGACCCCTTAGGGGCCACAAGGTCAAAAAACACGCCAAAACCATCTTTATACCAAACAAAAACCAACCACTCAATGGGCCGGACACGCCGCGCCGGGTGCCACGGGTTACCCCGAGCGCAGTGAGGGAGAACCCGTGTTGGGTGACAGCGTATTGACCTCCCCGTCATCCCGGCGAAGGCCGGGATCCATCTTCCTCTTCCTCTTCCTCTTCCCATCGCCGCCAGGCCGACCAGATCCCCAGGCACGCAAAGAACAAACCCGTGCCGACCGCAGCATAAATCACCCCGACGACGACCGGGCTCAGCAGCCCGGAGCGCAACAACCGCCCCAGGGTCATCATGCCCGCAATCATCAGCCAGCCTTTCCAGGAAACAAAACCGCCCAGACACAGCCCCTCGGGCCGATTCCGAATGCGGGCAATGTTCTTGCGGGCCGTCCGGGACAACACGAACCGTCCTTTGAGCAGCCCGATCACCATCGCCCCGACCAACAATCCCCAACTCACAGCCGATTGACCAAACTCACTCCGGCCAAACAGCATCCATACGCCATATGCAAACAGCCCGGTCCCCACGGCCGACCACATGAAGGCTGCCAGAAACAGCTGCATGCGCTGCGATCCGCGCGGCTTGAGCCTGTCATACCATGCCGTAGTCATCGTCCGGCCACACATCCCTCACGCACTCGAGCCACAAACGCCCCCCTCGCACTCCAAACAAGGACGCCCTGACTCTATGTGTGAACCGACCCGAAATCGCCAACGTCAATTGTCGCCGGCTTCTTCCTCCTGCGCATCACCATCAGCATCAGCATCTTCACCTGAAACGTCAGCAGGCTTCAACCCCAGTCGATACAGCGCCGCTTCCAACTGATCCTGATCCTGGATCGTCAAACTGGTGACCACCCGACCGTCCGGAGCACGAATCTCGACAATCCCGCCGGTGATCACCTGATCGTCCGGGATGATGTCGTAAAACGCCTCCTGCTCGGATTCATCCTGGAACGCTTCCAGCCGAGCGATCTCCCGATCCATGCGATCCAACTGCGTCAGAATCAGATCACGTCGCTCTTCAGTCAGCCGGAGTTGGGCAATGATCTCTTCGTCTGCCTCCATCACGCGGCCGGTCGCTTCCCACTCATCGGTCGTGACCTTGCTGCGCAGACTCTTGACGGCGGCAGCCAACTGCGGGTCCTCCATTCGCTCAAGAATCCAGTCCGGATCATCCCATTGCCCCTCTGAGCCGCTGCCCTCTCGAATCACCTGCAACTCGCGCTGAACACGAACGACCCGCCGCATCTCAGCCATCGTCAACGGCAGATAGAACCCCTCGTCGGGATCGACGCCCCAGGCTTCCGAATCCGGTTGCCGATGGATGTTCTTGCCGGAGGGCAGGTAGTAGTGATCCGTTGTCAACTTCAGCCACCCAGCCCCGCTTTCCAGTTCGTGCTCCACTTTCTGAACCAGGCCCTTGCCGAAGGTTCGCGTCCCGAGCACCTTTGCCCGCCCATGATCCTTCAATGCCCCGGCAGTAATCTCGCTTGCAGAAGCCGACTGGCCATTGACCAGCACAACCATCGGGAAGTCCGGCAGGGTACCCGACGCGTGCGCCGTCGCCATTTCCTCGCCGCCGGCCCGCCCTTTCACGCTGACGATCATCCCGGATGACAGGAACACATCGCAGACATCAAGGGCCGCTGCCAACGAGCCACCCGGGTTCAGACGAAGATCCAGCACGAGCCCCTGCAACCCGTCCTCAACGAGCGGCACCAGCAAGTCCCGAAACTCCTGGGCGGTCGTATGCGTGAACTGCCCGATGCGGATGTAGGCGATTCCGTTCTCCGGATCGACCATGCAGTTCCACTGCTCCCGCTCTCGTCGAACAAGCCCTTCCACCGTTTCAACCTGGATCTGTTTGCGGGTCAACGTGAGATCAAACGTCTCGCCCGAATCGCCGGCCGACGGTCTGTAAATGGTGGCTATCACTTCCGTATCCGGGGGCCCGGTCAACCGCTTGATCGAGAGATCAATCGGCTCACCCTCGGTCGTCATGCCGTCAATGGCGCGCACCTGGTCGCCGGCCTGAATGCCGGCATCCAGTGCCGGTGACCCGACCATCGGCGACGTCACCGTCAGCCAGCCGTCCAGAATGTTCACCTCAGCACCGATCCCGGCATACGACCCCTCAGTCGCTTTCCGGAACCCTTCGATCTCTTTTCGCGGGATGAACTCGGTATACGGGTCATCAAGCGTATCGATCATGCCCTGAATCGCCCCCAACTGCAACTGCTCGAAATCCGGCTCAGTCACATAGTTCTTGTTCAACTCCCACAGGACATCCTGAATCGGCTCGAACCACTCGTAGGTATCGTGGCGATCACGAACCATCCCGAGCAACTGAACCACCAACGCACCGATGACGACCACGAACAGTGCCGGGGCCAGTACTTTCTGATTCATCCGCATACCAGACTCCTTTAAGGAAGTTCCTGTTGGAAACTCCCGCGTATCCATCATTGCACCAATCTCAGCTGGTTCATTCCCCCTTCGGGACATTTGCTGCCCGCACTATCCTACGGACAAGATCCGCGCCCGGTTTGATTCACTTCCTCCCACCCCTCCGTCATTCCCGCGCACGCGGGAATCCATCTTTTCCTCTCTTCCCCCTTCACAACCGCCACCACCGGCGGCGGCTTTGTGACCCTCCGAATCGCCAATCTCGCGATTGGCGCTCTTCCTCCCCCCATCACCCTTTCCCACCTTATCGGCTCCCCATTTCCCCGTTGCACTCACTCCCATCATGCCGTATCCTGAACAGGAACCGCAACACGCAACCACAAAAAAACGACACGAACACACACAAAAAAGAGGGATGTCCGACATGTCGCTCTCCATGCGGAAAATAGCATATCACTATTGCCATTTACGAATCGCAGCCGCTGCGATCGCAGCCGTACTGCTGTGCATCTCGACCCCACAACCAACAGTGGCGGCCGATACACCGGTTCCAGGCCCGACCAGCGTATCACTGACACTGGCACTCCCCGACACCCTCGATACCGAGTCGTTTGAGATCGACATTGCCCTGACTCCAGGAGGACCCGAGCACAACGCCCACTTGTCCCGAGTATCGCTGCGTTCACCCGAGCACTTCCGCGTCCGTACCCAACAGGCCGATGGCTCATGCCGCATACTCGACCGAATCCCCCTGCCGGCCACCTACCGCGGCACGTTCGATGACAATCCTGCAATTGCCATCTTCGGATCGCTGAACCCCGAAACAGGACTGTCAGCCTGGATCATCGACAACAATAACCCCGACATCGCCTGGCGACTCGAACCGATTGACGACGACGATGATGACATCTCTTCTCCCAGACACAGGATCACGATGATCCCCGGTGGCCTTGCTTCCGCATTTCAAACCGGCTCGTGCGGTCTCGATGAGAACCTGATCGCCGGCCCCGCCGAGTTCATCCCCCCGACTTCAATTCCAAATCCTCGCCCCAGGCTGACCTGTGCACCCGCACCGCCGAGATCGCCTTCGATGCTGACTACGAAATGTACCGCAACTACGACTATGACGCCGCTGCCGTGCTGGCAGCCGTCGAGGAAACACTGCTGGCCAGTGAGTTCGTCTACGCGCGCGACTTACAGATCACCTATGTCATCACGGAAGTCATCATCCGTACCGATATTGACGATCCGTACTCCGGCAACGATGCCGGCACGATCCTCACCCAGTTTCAAAACGAATGGAACACGAACCAGGCACACATCGTGCGCGACATGGCCCACCTGTTCACCGGCCGGCCGCGCATGAACGGCGGCATCATCGGGCTGGCCTACGTCGGCGTCGTGTGTAATACCGGCTGGGCCTATGGGCTGACGCGCTATGCCGATGTCGGCGTCCT
Organism: Planctomycetota bacterium; assembly: GCA_013112555.1. Taxonomy (GTDB): domain Bacteria; phylum Planctomycetota; class Phycisphaerae; order Phycisphaerales; family UBA5793; genus PNC21. The sequence goes on from JABFGK010000002.1 coordinate 966,789, forward strand.
GACCCACGAACTCGGGCACAACTGGGGGGCCGGCCACTGTCATGATGACCCGTGCGTTATTATGTGCGGCGGGTGTCTCGAATTCGGCGAGAATGCCACCGACATCATCCTCGGGTTCAAGTACTCACGTGCCTGCCTTGATGAAACCGGGGCCTATGTGGACCCCGCCCCACCCCGCGCGCGACCCGAATCCGCCGCCACACTCGACACCGTCGTCATTGACGTCCTGGCCAACGACTTCGATGCAAACTGCCAACAACCGCTCATCCTGTCATTCGAGGAAATCACACCGAATAACGGGACGGTCACCCTGTCCGAAGGAACCGGCGAGAACGGCCGCGATGAACTGATCTATGAGGCCGACCCGGCTTTTGAAGGCGTCGACACCTTCACCTACACCATCATCGACGATGATGGATTACAGGACAGCGCTTTGGTCACCGTGGACGTACTCACCATCAAGCCCCCGGTTGTCCCGCGTGTGCTGTTGCCCGGCGCGACCGCAGACTACTACGAACTCGATACCCCGGAAATCTTGCCCGACTTCACAACATTGCAACCGTATAAGTCTGAAGTCGTCACCCGCGTTGAGTACCCATCCTATAACGGCTGGTTTGCCGGCAGTGAACAAAGCGACCACCTGGGGGCTGTGTTCGCTGGATATATCGACATCCCTGCCGACGACCTGTATTACCTCAGTATCGAATCGGACGACGGTTCCGCGCTCTACCTTGATGGAAACCTCCTTATTAACAATGACGGCCGTCATGGCATGACCGAAATCGGTGCCCATGCCGGGCTGGCGCAGGGATACCACGAAATCCGAATCGAGTTCTTCGAATACACCGGGACCGCCGGTCTCATTGCGCGCATCGAGAGCGAAACGCTGCCGCGCCAGCCGATCCCCGATGAGATGTGGTCCTATGATCCCGGCCTCGTGCTTGAGGTCGAGCCGCTCTATGAGAACAAGGCCTCGCTCATGACCGTCAACTACGCGCTGCCGAGACAAATGGTGTACTTTGCCTACAGCCTCAAGGGAGAAGGCGCCACGTATGTACCGCAACTTGATGTGACCCTCGATATCGATCAGCCAAGACTGGCCGGGCAAGCCAGGTCAAGTGACTTCGGCCTTGCCTCCCTTCGGGTTCGACCACCTTCAGGAACCCGTTTTCGAATCCTGTGGGTTCAGGCGGCTGCGAAGCACGTGACGTCCAACATGATCCTGACACAGGTTAACTAGGATTGGCCCGTGGCGACCCGGTTACCGTGACCGAAAACAACAATGCCGGAGTGGATGATGACAGTTCGAACCACCGTCGCTCGCACGATTTTCATGTTCGCGATTGTCCTGGTCTTCGCCATGTCGGCCCGCCCGGCAAGACTCATCGCCCAGGTCGACACAACCCCGACAAGCAAGCCGGCCAGGAAGCCCAATATCATCTTCATTCTGGCCGACGACCTCGGCTATAGGGAAGTCAGCAGCTACGGGCAGCGGAAATACAAGACGCCGAACATCGACCGCCTGGCTGATGCCGGCATGCGCTTTACCCACTTCTATTCCGGCAGCCCGGTTTGTGCCCCATCACGATGCACCCTGCTGACCGGCAAGCACACCGGCCACGCTTATATCCGCAACAACTATGAAATGGGCGGCTGGGGACCCGATGAGCCGGAGGGCCAACTTCCTCTCGCCGATGCCGAAATCACCATTGCCGAACTCCTTCAACACGACGGCTATGCCACCTGTGCCATCGGGAAATGGGGGCTTGGCGGCCCCGAGTCCGAAGGCCACCCGAACAACCAGGGGTTTGACCATTGGTTCGGGTACCTCTGCCAGCGCGTGGCACATAACTACTATCCGACCCACCTGTGGCGGAACGCTGACAAAGTCATGCTTGACGGCAATGAGTATTTCTCATCGCATCAGAGACTGGCCGAAGCGCCGGGCGATCCCGCGGCCTATGACCGATTCAAGGGAAAGCAGTACGCCCCCGACCTCATGATCGATGAAGCACTCACCTGGGTGCGCGATCATAAGGACGAACCCTTCTTCCTCTATTACGCGACCCCGGTGCCGCATGCTGCACTGCAGGTTCCCGATGAATCGCTCGAACCGTACCTGGACAAGAAGCCCTACCTCGGCAACAAGGGATACCTCCCCCATCCGACCCCGCGGGCTGCCTATGCCGCCATGGTCTCACGGATGGACGGCGACATCGGCAAACTCCTCGACCTGCTCGATGACCTGAATCTGACCGGCGACACAATCGTCTTTTTTACCAGTGACAACGGCCCGACATTCAACGGCGGCACCGACTCCGAGTTCTTTTCGAGTGCCGGTATTTTTCGAGGCCTCAAGTGCTCCGTCTACGAAGGCGGCATCCGAATCCCCATGATCGTCCGCTGGCCCGGCCATGTCGAAGCGGGTGCCAAGAACGGCTTCATCGGCGGCTTCTGGGATGTCATGCCCACCATTCTCGACCTCGCCGAACTCGATAAAGATGCCATCATGCCCGACGACGACATCGACGGCATCTCCTTTGCCTCCACACTCACCGGCATGAATCCCATCCGACAAGCCGATCACGATTACCTCTACTGGGAATACGGCGGGACCCGGGCCATCAGACTCCGTGAGTGGAAAGCCGTCTGGCCGAAGAACAAGGACCAGCCTGAACTCTACAACCTGGCTTACGACGTCATGGAGTCGAAAAACGTGGCCGAGCAATATCCGGACGTCATGAAGCGCATCCTCAGCCGCTTCGAATCAGCCCGCACCGAATCCGAGCACTTCCCCCTCAAAAAGTAGCGGCCAATCGCCTCACCTCTTCTCCGTCATGCCCCCCCTTTCCGTCATTCCCCCCCCTCTTCCGTCATTCCCGCGCACGCGGGAATCCATCTTCTCCTATTCTTCTTCCTCTCCTCCGTCATCCCGGCGCAGGCCGGGATCCATCTTCTCTTCTTCCCTTCTACCGCCACCACCGGTGGCGGCTTTGTGACCCCCCGGATCGCCAATCTCCCAATTGGCGCTCATGCTCCCCTCACCCCCGTTATCATGCGTTGACTCCAACCTTGCCGATGACTCTCTCAATCAGCGCGAACGCCAAACCGCAAAAAAGGCCCCCTGCATGGCTCGACAATCCAAAAAGAACAACACCAAGGCAAAGACGAAATCAAAACGCGGCTCTGGAGACGGTGACGATGATCTCCACTTCGGCTGGAGCGATGCCAGACCCTACGTCCTCGGCTTTCTGGCAATTATTGCACTGCCTGCCATCATCATTGCCTGGATCATCGGCATGCCGAAACTCAAGGCCTACGCTGCCGAGGCAACCGTCGCAGCCAATCACAATCTGCCCATCCAAATCACCTTCACCCATGAGCCGTGCATCATCGACGGCGTCGATCAGACCGTCCTCGAACAGGCATACGCACTCGTTCAATCCAACCCGATCGACCACACCGTCCTGACAACGCTCAGACAAGCCATGATCAACAGCGCCTGGTTCGACTCGAACGCGCTGCGCGTCAGTCGTGATCTCGACACCGATCCCGAATCCGGCGAAACGTTCGATCACATCACCATCGACGGCCCGATCCGCCAGCCCTATGCCCAGATTCGAGCAGGCGAAGTCGATTATCTCGTCGATATCACCGGCACCCGCCTGCCACTGTCCGTTCAGGCCGGCCAGGTCAAGATTCTGATTACCATCACCGGCACCGGCACCCCACCGCCCAAGCCCGGCACGATCTGGCCCGGTTCCAATGTGGCCGACGGGCTGGCCCTCGTGCGCCTGCTTTACACTACTGCAAACCCGGACGACGACCCGCGCCCCTGGCTCGACCAGGTCAAAACAATCGACGTCAGCAACGCCGACGGTGCCCGACGAGACCTGCCGCGCATCGTCATCATCAGTGACCGTGACAATCGCATCATCTGGGGCCGACCCATCGGCCAGGAGTTCGGCGTCGAAATCCCGCCACACGAAAAAATGCGGCTTCTCGACCTCGAATACGCTGAGCGGCGTCGCATCGACCACGCCCAGGGCGAACTCCGTATCAACCTCCCCGTCAAGACCGTCCAGCCCCCACCGCCGCCCCCCCCAACGGCTGACCATCCAAGCCCCGTACTTGAAGCACACGGATTTGAATCCGTGGGGTATGCCTCATCCCCCCCTCAATCCCCGAAATGTCCCGCCTGCCCCACATTCCGGACACCCCAAACGCGAATTGACCGGCGGTTTTTCGTAATATATCCACAGAGAGAAGCGCCGAAAAGAGCGATGCGCTCACGCTGCCAAGCAAACCCGAAGGGACCGTCGACATGAACGCCCAGCAACAAGACCAATACGACACGTTCGGAATGCCACAACAGAAAAAGGGAATGTCAAGCGGGGCAAAATGGGCAATCGGGTGCGGCCTGGCCGCAGTCGTCGCTATCGTGCTGGTCTGCGGCGGCGTTCTCTGGATCGGGTACGCCGGGTGGAACAGAACCGTCGGCAAATACACGGCAATGGGCTATGAACTGGTCATGCAGGAAGCCGTCACAATCACCACCCAGCTTGATAAAGACACCGTGTATCTCACCCAAGCGTTTTCGCTGGAAGCGACTTCCAATGGCAATATTGCCGTACTTGGCGAAACGGCCGACATTCATGCCACCGTCAACGGTGATGTACACTTCTTCGGCGACACGATCACCATTCACCCCGATGCCGTCATTACCGGTGAGTTGGAAGTATTCTGCAAGCGGCTCGTCCTGCAGGGACAGGTCCTGGGACCAATCACCGGCGAATACGCCGAAAAAGTGGATGAACGCACTGCCGAAACCGATCAGACCCCGGCCGAGACCCCACCCTCTGACAACAGTTCCGGTGATCGTGGCGATGCCGGAGACGGCGGTGGTGGCTAACCACAGCGCCACCACCCCCCCACACGCCCTGTGCCACACTGGTTCAATGCCCCGTTGAGCCGAACCCGCCTTCACCCCGACCGGTTTCGTCCAGTTGCTCCACCTCGACCACCTCTGCCGTGGCCACCGGCGCGATCACCATCTGCGCAATCCGCATGTGCCGCTCGACCGTGAATGGCTCACGCCCCAGATTGATCAGCGGCACACCCACTTCGCCACGGTAGTCCGCATCGATGGTCCCCGGTGCGTTCGGCATCGAGATCCCATGCTTCAGTGCCAGCCCACTCCGAGGCCGAACCTGCGCTTCATACCCCGGTGGGACTGCCATCTTGAACCCGCACGGGATCAACCGGATGTCCCCGGCTTCGAGTACAATCGGCCCTGAAACAGCCGCACACAGGTCCAATCCCGCAGCGTGATCCGTCTGATAGCACGGCAGCGGGACATCGGCATCCACACGTTGAAACTGTATTTGCACCATATCAATCGCATCATAGCACGGTCTGCCACACCGCCATGGGTCTCCTGACAGGCTGTCTGGGCCACATCCCGGCCATGCTCGCTATCATCAGAGACCCAAATGGGTCGATAACGATACGACAGAGACGGAATGCGGGTACCCAACCCCGTGACCAATACAGACACCCGGGAGCACCAACCATGCAGGCCCACCCCAGGAATCACGCACGCACGACCTTCTACCGATACCTGGCACCCGTTGCCCTCGTATCCGTGCTGTCCCTCTCCTTTGCCTTCTCCCCGACGGCAAGCACGACGACTCCCGTTCACCAGGAACAGGCACAGGAACAGCAGGACGAGACGAAGAAGCGCTCGGTTGACGACATCATGCGCGAACTTGAAGACGCCGACCCAGCCGCCGGAAACGAAAACGCATCGGATCCCGGCGAACTCTTCCGAGCCATCGAGGGCACACGCGGCGGCGGCGCAGCCGGTACCCGCAAGACCAGAACCTCCAAGACGATCATGCCCGAAGGCACCATCATCGTCGATCGGGCCGGCCGCATGGTCCGCTCCGACATCGGGGGCGAATGGCTGTTCACCTTCGAGGCTGACCGCAACGGCAAGCAGGACCCCCCCATGGTCCTCATGCCATGCCGCCGACTCGAACGCATGGAAAAACTCATGGAGGAGCGCGCCGACGCCACCGTCTTCCGCGTCTCCGGCCAGGTGTTCGTCTACTACGACAGAAACTACCTGCTCCCCACCTGGTACCAGATTCCGTATGAACGCAACAACCTGTCACCCTGAATCTCAAAAACCGTACCCCCGAGCCAAGCCCAGGGATTCCTATCCCTGGGGTCTACGGCCGTCTCCGATAAGCCTCATTCATCAACAAATCCACAACAAGCCGGTTGAATCGACCGAGCACAGTAAGATCGATTCGGCCGGATACGCTCCCCTTCCCCCCACAACCGCCTCCCCGGCCGCACCGATCGGTATACCGCCACGGAAAGGCGGGCTGCCCCCATGTCATCATCGGCATCATCATCAACACTGATTGCGACCTCACTCATACTCCTTGCCACGCTATCCCTTGCTTCATGCGCTTCGCCGGACACAGAACGCGCATCGGAAGCCCCACCCATACTCGACGGCACAAGCCTCATCAATGCCATGTACGCCGAGTATCAGGATGATTGGTTCGACGCGGTCCGCATCGTGCAGGAAGTCACGCCCTACGACGAGAACGGCCAGGCCGGCCAGCCGATCACCTGGTTCGAATGGGTCCAACTGCCCGGCCGCGTCCGCAGCGCCATCGGAAACCCTGTTTCAGGCAACTGTGAAATCTATGATCGTGGCAAGCAATATGTATTCACCGACGGCCAACTCGCGCGCCAGTCCGAAGCCCCTCACCCGGTCCTCCTGCTCGGCTTCGATGTCTACAAGCAACCGGTCGCCGACACACTCACATCATTGCAGGAAATCGGGTACGACCTGGATGCAATGTGTCGCACCATTGCACACGGCGACGCCGGCCCGTCCTACATCATCGGTACGACCGATCCGGACGACACGGAGACGCCACGGTTCATCGTGGATGCACATCAGCTGCTGTGCCGCAGCCTTCATTACCGTTCGCCGCGCTCCGGTGCCATGATCACCGTCGAATTCAATAAGTACAAGGCGACGGCCAAAGGCGGGTGGATCGCGACCGAACTCGTGTTCCGGCGCAACGGCACGCTGCTGTTTTCCGAGAACTATCTTGAATACGAGGCACTCGACAGCGTCCTCGACAGCGCGTACGACGTCGAGAACTTCCAGACAGACTTCAACTGACGCCTCCCGCGCGTATCCACACTTCCTGTTCGCCCACCCGTTAGCCCCCGGCTCTGCCGGGGGAATGATGCGCAAGCATCATGCAAGACCTCCCCTCCGTCATTCCCTCCCTCTTCCGTCATTCCCGCGCACGCGGGAATCCATCCTCTCCGATCTTCTTCCTTTCCTCCGTCATCCCGGCGCAGGCCGGGATCCATCTTTTCCTCCTCCTCTTCCCTTCACCGCCACCACCGGTGGCGGCTTTGTGAGCGCCCCCCCTCACTCGCCCCCTGCCGCATTATCCGACTTCTTTGTCCAATATGGCCCGGTGCTGCCGATACTCATTTTGTCCCACGCCATCGCGCCACACGACATGGGACACGCATCAATGAAGAAGTGCATCCCAAAGGAGCGTACACCATGCTGCAATCACGTCTGCTGATCACTGCCGCCGTCATCCTGGCATGGGCCCTCCCATCCCACATGGCCCGGTCACAACGTCCTCCGCAGCAATCAAGCGACCTGCCCGATACCTCCTTCACCTACCGCGGCCAACTCCTGCGACTCGGTGAGCCGGTGACCGATCTGGTCGACTTCGAACTCACACTCTGGGGCGGCGCTGAAGACGGCAACCGCATCGGGCAACCTCAGTGGATCATCGGCCAATATGTGATGGACGGCCTGTTCTCCCTCACGCTCGACTTCGGGCCCGAAGCCTTCTCCGGAACCGAACCACGCTGGCTTGAAATCACCGTCCTGTCATCGGCCGACACCGAGCCGGTGACACTGACCCCCCGCCAACGAATCGCTGCGACACCCGTCGCGCTGTACGCACTGAAGTCACCGGTTGCCGAAACGCACACGCAGGGTGATGACGGAGGCGCAGTGGGCGCAATCGGAGCCAGGAGCGACTCGGGCGCACAGGGCAACACCACCGGGGCCCCGGGACCAAAGGGACGCGATGGGCTTGACGGCGACGGGGTCACCGGCCGTGTGGGTGATGATCAGCAGCAAAACCCGCAGGGCTCCTGGGTTTCCAATGGCAATGACATTTATTACATCGCCGGCAACGTCGGCATCGGCACCAGCACACCCGGCAACCCACTCCAAACCGAGAATGCCAGCCCCAACGGCACTGCCATTGTCGGCTGGGCCCGCTCCTCCGGCTCCAACCTCGGCGTCTACGGTCTGGCCAATGGTGCCACCGGCACCGGCGTCTTCGGACTTGCTAAATCGGAATCGAGTGTTGTTAACTACGGCGGCCGCTTCGAAAGCCGGTCGTCGGTCGGGCGCGGTGTCTATGCAATTGCTTCAGATAGCGGATCAAGCCAATCCTTCGGCGGCTGGTTCCAGAGCAACTCCTCCAAAGGTCGAGGCATTCAGGGATTCGTCAGCAGTGCCACCGGCAAGACCTACGGCGGGATATTCCAAAGCAATAGTGACGAAGGCTATGGACTGTACGCTTACACCTCCTCCGACTCCGGATCTCCTTATGCGCTCTACGCGAAAACCAACAGCGCCACCGGCTACGCCGGCTTCTTCGTCGGCGGCCGATCCTACTTCCAGAACAACGTCGGGATTGGCATCATCAATCCCTCGGTGCCACTCCACACGACCGGCAACGTTACCTTTGCCAGCGGCTGGAGGCTGGTCGAGACGGCCGGCGTGAGCAACATCGTTGGGGGCTATACCCTCAATGTGATCGAGAATGGGTTGCAGGGCGCTGTCATCAGCGGAGGCGGATCTGAGTTGCAACCGAATACCATCGTCACTGACGGATCGTGGGCAACTATCGGCGGGGGGGCCGGCAATACTGCTTCATCAGACAGCGCGACGATTGCGGGGGGCTTTCTTAATACCGCATCGGGATCGCATGGCACCGTCGCCGGTGGTTACACGAATACCGCGTCGGGCACATATTCGTTCACAGGTGGCGGCTACACCAACACGGCATCAGGAAGTTATGCAACCGCCGGAGGAGGCTACGGCAATACGGCCACCCAGATGTATACTACGGTGGGCGGTGGAATCAGCAATGCGGCATCGTCAGCCTTCTGTGCGATATCCGGTGGATACCTGAACCAGGCCACCGCCGCGGCTGCAACAGTCGGTGGCGGACAGCAAAACACTGCGTCCAGTAGCTATGCAACCGTGTCCGGCGGAATCGGGAATAGCGCAACCAATGAGGAAGCAACGGTCGCCGGAGGATATATGAACGCCGCCACAGGCGCTTATGCAACGGCGTCCGGGGGATCAGGGAATCTGTCAAGCGGGAGCGCCTCCTCGGTGCTCGGTGGTTCAAACGGTGTCGCTTCTGGTAGTTATTCTGTTGCATGCGGCGGCCTGTCGAACGAAGCAATCGACTTCGGCGCATTTGCCGCCGGATACCGCGCCAAGGCAAATCACTCCGGCGCGTTTGTCTGGGGTGATACGAGTGTCGCTGCCGACGTAACATCTTCGCGAACTTATGAGTGGACCATCCGCTCGACCGGCGGCGTTCGTTTCTATACCAGCACGGACCTGTCAACCGGCGTGACACTCGCAGCAGGCGGCAGCGGCTGGGCAGCGGTGTGTGATCGAAATCAGAAAGAGAACTTCGAACGCCTCGACACGCGCGACGTGCTGAACAAAGTCTGTGCGATCCCCATGACTACATGGAACTACAAAACGCAGGATGACGCCATCCGACACATGGGGCCGATGGCGCAGGACTTCTGGCATGCATTCGAACTCGGGGCCGACGAACTGCGCATTAACACCATCGATGCCGACGGGGTTGCCCTGGCTGCGATCCAAGGGTTGAATGAGATCGTCAAGGAACAAGACGCTGAGATCAAGGACCTCAAGCAGCGCCTCGCCAGACTCGAAGCCGTGGTCGCAGCCCTGGCCGCCGCAGACTCTGAGTAGTCCCCCGGATCGCCAATCTCCCGATTGGCGCTTTTCCTTCTACCGCCACCGCCGGTGGCGGCTTTGTGAGCACGCGTGGTAGGTCAGGACGAGGTCCACCGAGTCCTGACAGACGATTCATCCGACAAGTGCAATGGCCCGCTTACTCACGTGCGCGGCTCGTCGGAGGCGCCCGGATCGCCAATCTCCCGATTGGCGCTTTTCCTTCTACCGCCACCGCCGGTGGCGGCTTTGTGAGCACGCGTGGTAGGTCAGGACGAGGTCCACCGAGTCCTGACAGACGATTCATCCGACAAGTGCAATGGCCCGCTTACTCACGTGCGCGGCTCGTCGGAGGCGCCCGGATCGCCAATCTCCCGATTGGCACTCTTGTTGTTACTGCCACCACCGGTGGCGGCTTTGTTGCCCGCTTATTCACGTGCGTGCATGCGCGTGCGCGGCTCGTCGGGCAAGGAGAGGATTGTCCTCAATAACCCGATCGTCATTGGTTGCCAACAACAGGACAATAGGAGCCGTTGAATCCTATCATTGCCCATGAATGCCAATGCAGATTCGCCGGCCTGCGGCGAGGGAGCCGTGCCGGAAAAACCAATTCAATTCACTGGCAAACTCGCATGCATCAAATGCGATTACGACCTTCGCGGCTTAGCGCTGGAGGGCCCGTGTCCCGAGTGCGGTGCACCGATCGCAGAAACCTGGCATCGCGATATGCTGCGATTCGCAGACCTGGTCTGGCTGAAGCGTGTGCGGCTCGGCTTGCGGTTGATCGTGGCGAGTTTTGTTGTTCCTTTCCTGGTGACGATCCCCGCAGGCATTGCTGGCGGGCCGCTGATCGTTCGCTCGGGTGACTCTGTTATTTCGCGTACCATACAGTTCACCTCGATTGGTATCCTGTGTGCATTGGGGCTGGCCGTACTGGTTGCCTATTCGGTTGGAATCTGGCTCGCGACCGAGCCGAATCCGGCTGCCTCAATGAAGACTGAGCGGGCACATTTGGCACGTGCCCGGTGGTCGGGCGTTCTTGTACCATTCATCGGTGCAGCAGGACTTGGTGCCGGCTGTGCATCCACGTCAATCGACGATCATCTTGCTCTTCGGGCTTGCTTTCTTGTGGCACTCCTATGTGTGTTATACCTTCTTTGCCACCTGGCGCTACTTGGTCCGGTGGTCTCTGTGATATCGAAAAGAGGGGTTGCCGCAACGCGCAGGAAGACGCTGGCGGTGCGCCGATCAGGCTGGATCAAATCTTGGCGGGTCTTTCGCGGGTTCCTTGTTGTATGTGCCGTCATCTACATTGCCCTGACAGTGTGGGCACTCGTGTCTCTCTCGTTCCCGGCATCCAGCGTTACCACCATCACGTCGATACTCATGATTGTGACGCCCATCGTGTGTCACGGGGCAGCAGCCAGCAACATGAGCGAGACCACGGCGGTGGTCAGTTATGAACTGCAGTTCGGCACAAAGCTGGGAGATCGGCGGGAAGCCATACGCGAGGCATCGCCGACGCTGGAATCGCTCGATTGAATCGACAGATGATACCGGTTCAGTGGTTGGACTCTCAGGATGGCGAGTGAGGGGGGAGGGGATCGCGCTCCGCTTCGCGTCGCGGCTAACTGATTGGGTTTGATGGTGGGACGTGACGGTGGACGGGTGCGTGCAGGCCTTTTCTTAACAATCACCTCGCCTGGGTCGATGACAAGTGACCGCGCCATGCCTTCCGTCACCACCCCCGCTCCCCGTCGCCCCTGATTCCCATACAATGCTCCACGATGTCTGACGACCGTCTGCAACGCGAACTGCCCTGTGTCAATTGCGCCTACGACCTGAGAGGATTGGCGACGGACGGCCCGTGTCCGGAATGTGGCAAACCGATCGCAGCAACATGGAATCGCGATCTGCTGCGGTTTGCAGACATAGCCCAACTCCGCCGACTCGTACGCAGCATGGAACTGTTAAGCACCAGTGCCAAGGTCCCCTTCCTCACAATGGCGGCCGAATTCGTCCTGTGGCCGGCCCTGCTGCAAGTCATGAATCCAGGCTTTGTGAATCGTTGGGGGGGCGTGACTATGGCGGCCCCGTTGTTGATTGCTTTCGCGATCGGTGCCGCTCTCTATCTGGCCGGGATTCATCGATTCCCATATGACGATACCTCCGAACTTCACGAACAGGGCAAGTCGCACCGAGATCATCGCGCCCGCGTGATCGGATACGCAGCCCCATTCCTTGTCATAGCCGGACTCGCCGGCTGCTTGTGGATACTCAATCAGAATGCTGCCACAGCCCTGCAGCAGGCCAAGGCATTCATCCTCATGGCCAACGTGTGCTTCCTGCTCCTGATGTACCATGTTCTCACAACCTGTCGCATCATGTATCACCTTGCACAACGAGGTCACACAGGATCGCACAAGAAGACGAGAGACATGCTCAGGACGAGTGAATTTGTGTGCAGGAAGTCCGGTCCGATCCTGGCCGCGGTCGCACTCATGGCTGCCGTTATCATGGTTGTGTTCATGTATGCCGCACCATCATCAATCTACGTTCTGAAGTGGGCCTATATTCATGCCATAGTGACGATTGGTGCCATCATCCTGACACCGCTGACGGTCTCGGGCTTTGCCTTGAGCCTAAAGCCGATGGTTCGTCACGAGTACCAGAAGGCGCGATTGTTGTCTCTGCTATCGCCACAGCACCGGGGCACGCTGATCGAATCGCTGCCATTGTCGCCGCCATGATGCCTCGATGTCATGTGCCGAGGCGCAAGAGGGCATTGATCGCTCGCAGAACTGGGCTGTTTTCTGGGTGGCCTGCTATTTCTGACGTGTGCAGTGGTTGATGCGAGCATCAGCGTTGTTATGACGATGTGGGCGATGATTTCGCCGGATCCATACAGTGGACCGGCCCCGATCATTGCCCTGATTCTTGTGCTCTTCGAGCCGGTTATCTGTCACGGGGCAGCAGCCAGCAACATGAGCGAGACCGCGGCGGTGGTCAGTTACGAACTGCAGTTCGGCATAAAGCTGGGAGATCGGCGGGAAGCCATACGCAAGGCATCGCCGGCGCTGGAATCGCTCAATTCATGACGAGACCGATTCACCGATATGACCCTGGTTATGGCAAATGAGGGGGGATCGCGCTCCGCTTCGCGTCGCGGCTAACTGGTTGGGTTTGCGGGCTTGATGGGGGGGCGTGCGTCTATACGCGCTCCGCTTTGCGTCGCGGCTAACTGGTGGGGTCGGTCACTTTTTTCACAAACTGTTCGAACTCGGCGACGGTGGCGAACTTGAATGTGATGTCGCCGGACTGTCGGGATTTGTGCAGGCGGACGACCGCGCGCAGGCCGAGTGCCTGCGTGAGCTGGTTTTCGATGTTGATGAGGTAGTCCGGCTTGCTGCCGGCACGTTTGAGTGATGGGTGGGCGCCGGCCCCTCCCGACCCCCCTGCTGCTGCGGTTCCCGAGGACCCGCTGAGTCGTGTGAGCGATTCGGTGCGGAGTCGGTCAATTCGTGATTCGAGTTCGCGGACGGACCAGCCTTCTTCGATGACAGCCCGGGCCAGCTCGCGGCGGACATCGTGGTCGGTGCAGGCCAGCAGCGCTTTGGCATGGCCCAGGCCGAGGCGGCCGTCGCGAATAAGCGACTTGGTATCATTGTCTAATGTGTTGAGGCGCAACAGGTTAGCAACGGTTGGCCGTTCGATGCCGACACGTTCGGAAACCTGTGCCTGCGTCAGGTCGAACTCGTCCATGAGTTTTTGGAATGCTTCGGCCCGTTCGATCGGGTTCAGGTCTTCACGTTGAAGGTTCTCGATGAGGGCGAACTCGGCAGCCTCGGCGCTGCTGATATCGCGGACGACGGCAGGAATGGTCTTCAGGCCGGCCAGTTGGGCAGCGCGCCAGCGGCGTTCGCCGGCGACGAGTTGATAGTGCTGGCTCGTCTCATCAACTCCCCCTCCCCCGCTGCCTCCCCCACTGCCGCCCCCACTGCCGCCGGCTGTTGGGATGGTACGAACGACGATCGGCTGCATGACGCCGGCCCGCCTGATTGAGGCTGCCAGGCTTTCGAGCGATTGTTGGTTGATTGATTGGCGCGGCTGGTTTGGATTCACATCTATTTGGTTGACAGGCACATACGCCAATCCTGAGGACGTGGGTGTGCTTGAGTCATTGTGTGATGATGTGGTGTCAGATGATGGGTCGGCGCCGCGGCGCGGCTCGCGTGACTCTGCAGCTTGGTCGTTGGGTGTCGGCTGTACCGGGACGGGGTCTTTGAGGAGGCTGCTCAGGCCTCGGCCGAGCCGAGGTTTGAGTGATTTGGCCCTTTTTTTTGGCTTGGGAGGAGCGTTGGTGGTTGCGTCTGAGTTTGGTTTGTCTTTCGCCACGGCTGGGGCCTCCATGCCTGCAGGACCACCTGTGTTTGGTGTTTGTTTGGTATATTTCAGGCTTTCGCGTCTACTCATGGTATCGACACCGGGTGTGTTTGTCGCGCGTTCTGGGGCTTTGGGTTGAAAATGTTGTATGTCTTGATGGGGTGATCGATATGTGGGAACGTCATTGTTCTACGTGGAACACTGAGATCATGGCTCATCTGGGCCACTTGGGGCAATGGCACTCGGGGGGCGGAGTAGAGATGGTTTCGCCTCCCCTGCTCGTGGCCTTTAGCGTGGCGAGGATTGTCGGCATCGAGCATGTGGGTCATCATGGTTCCATGACATTGTTCCACGTGGAACATTATCGCGGCTGCGGGCTGCGGATTCTGCCCCGTGTCTTGGGCCGGTACAGCGAGGATCGTCTGATTCAGACATGCGGGGATCGGTGAAAGCACGGCATGAAGCCGATCGGTCGGAATCGGGCGGGATGGCGCGCGATAGATGCCAGGCAGTCGGAATCAAGCGGCGCGTGAGCCCGGGATGAGGTCTCCCGCTCTTGCACCGTGACGTGCACGCATGCGATTGATTCGATGCCGATACGAAAGGCGTCTTGATCTCGGGATCAAAGACCCGGCGATATTGTCTGCGACAGTGATCACATCCGGCTCAGCACTGTTCGGCCCGCGGCCCGGTATGCGATCCCGGTCACAGAATCACGTTCCGCCGCCGGTTCAGTATGCCTGCTGTGCCTGTGAAAGAACAGAGACAGCAAAAGGTCGTCGCGCGTGACACTGGCCTGGAGAGCCGCTTGGGCGCGGCCGCTGGCCTGTGTGTGTACCTGCGATGATGCTGGTCCCAGCCGGGGGGGCGGGCGGGGAGACGGTCGGCCCGAATAGCTCGTGCTTTTCACTTGCTGCTCGATTGTCCGGGGCCAGGCTTCCCAAAGCAACACGTTTCTGATCGCGGAATCATCACTGTGGTAACGAGAACGGGGGGGTATACGCGAAGCCTATTCGTGCGACGGCTTGGGTGCGGCCGGCTGCGATTCTCGTCCCCAGTGTCGATGACACGTGTGATTCACCGATCAGTGGTCTGTGCACATGCGTGCGCGTGGCACGATCCAGTACGGCGCATTGTGTTAGCACTGCTCGAGGGGCCTGAATAGCCTGTTGTTTCATATTTATGTGTGTGTGTGTGTGTGCTGCAGTGTCGGCGTGGGCCTCCTGCCTGTATCTGAGGGTGCTGATCCTTCGATCGTGTTACTGTTGACGGCGTGATTGAGTGTATGGGAGGGAAGGGGCTTGTCAAGACTTTTGTTTGTGTTTTGTTTGGCACTTGGGCGGGGGGTGAGGGGCATACCCGGAGCCATCACCGATACACGCCACTTGCCGAGTTCCCTGGTTCCCGGCCTGCGCCGGGATGACGGAGGGGAAGTAGGCCGGATCAACGCTGTCTTGAGCGGAAGATCCGGCAGGGAAACCGCATGGATCACACTCATCTCCCTGGTTCCCGGCCTGCGCCGGGATGACGGAAGAGGGGGAATGACGCGGTGGGAAGAGAAGAAGCCCGCGCCCCCGGTGTATTCACCGGGGGCTAATGGGAGGAAAAAAAAGGGGGGGAGGAGACACACACACGCACACGGGTGGTCCTCGTCGCTGTCACGACTCGTACCAGCAGTGCCACCCATATGGCATGATGCTTGCGCATCATCCCCCCGGCAGAGCCGGGGGCTAACACGAGGAGGGGGGGGAGAAGATGGATTCCCGCGTGCGCGGGAATGACGACAAGGAGGGGGAAGGCATGCGGCATGACATGATGCTTGCGCATCATCCGCGCAGGCAGAGCCGGGGGCTAACAGGAGTGTTCTTACTTATGCGGCGTCGAGGAAGCGGTTAATGATGGCATTAACAAACGCAAAGCGCGAGCCGGAGAACACGTTGCTTGTTTGTTCGGCAGCCTCGCGTCGGGCGCGTTCCAGATCGCCGGAGATCGCCTGGAGCATTTGCGGTGCTTTCGATTCCCATTCCTCCTGGAATACCTGGACGTGCTCGAGTTCGTCGGCATCGAGCCAGAATCCGCCGCAGCCCTCGCAGCGATCGACAAAGATCCCACTGTCCCCGCAGTAGTTAATAACGCTCATTGGTTGGCTGCACTTGGGGCAGTTAATATGTCGTTGCGTTTCGGTGGAGGGGATACCGTGGACGGTGTCGCGGCAGCCGATCTGTTGGCGCATGTCATCGGGGAAGACGGCTTCGCGTGCTCGGATGACGTGGCCGAGTTCATCGGCGTCGAGGAACTCCCCGCCACAGGCATCACAGGCTTCGATCGTGATGCCCTCGTATTCGAGTTGTCGGAGCGGATCATGGCAGAGCGGGCAGTGCAGGATATCGGACATGGTGACTCTCTCTCTCCTTCACCCCATCGCCTGGTGGGGGCGTACCGATGATTGACGGATGTTCGTATCGGTGCGTTGTCGGCATGTGGGCGCAAAAACTTGCGGATAGAGTGCCGGCTTGGCATCAGGCAGGATGGTGTGTGCGGGCTGGGGGGAGAAGACAGTGCGGAAGCGGGCGTATGGGGGAGAAACAGGGGGGCGAAATGGGGGGGGAGAGGGGCCGCGTTGGTGGGGTATGATTCGGCATGTCATCACTGATGGTGTATGCCACCCAATTCGACATCGCGTGGGAGGACAAGTCTGCCAATCATCGGCGTGTTGAGGGGCTTCTTGATCTGGCCGACCCGCCGGCGGGATCGTTGATTGTCTTGCCGGAGTTGTTTGACGTCGGGTTTTCGATGGACGTGGATCGGATGAGCGAGGAGGCAACGAACGAACAATCAGAGAACTGGTGTTCGACCATCGCGCGACGGCTCGGTGTGTATGTTCAGGGGGCGTCGATTCGGCAGCGGGATGGGAAAGGGAGCAGGGGGACGAACAATGCCGTTGTGTTTGACCCGGCCGGGCATGAAGTGTGCCGGTATGAAAAAGTGTTTCCGTTCAGTGGCAGCAGGGAGACGGAGGCATATCGGGGTGGGCAGCGGCTGGCAACATTTGATTGGAACGGGATGCGGGTATGCCCGTTGATTTGTTATGACTTGCGGTTTCCCGAGTTGTGGCGGCTGGCAGTGTTGGATCATGGGGTGGAGATGTTCACGATCGGGGCCAGTTGGCCGGCGGTGAGACATGGGCACTGGTTGCGGTTGCTGGAAGCGCGTGCGATTGAGAACCAGGCGTGGGTGGTGGGGGTGAATCGGTGTGGGCAGGATCCGAATCTGGGTTATAAGGGTGGATCGCGGATCATTGATCCGCAGGGGAAGGTGCTGGCGGAAGCGGATGCGCATACGGAGATGATTCACCATGTGGTGGACCCGTGCGCAGCATCGGCCTGGCGGGGGGCCTTTGCAGCGCTGAAGGATGCGCGGCGGGAGATGTTGGGCGGGCTTCTTGGGTGAGGAAGAGCGCCAATCGGGAGATTGGCGATCCGGGGGAACACAAAGCCGCCACCGGTGGTGGCGGTGACGGAGAAGAGAGGATGGATTCCCGCGTGCGCGGGAATGACGGAAGAGGAGGGGGGGAGATGGATCCCGGCCTGCGCCGGGATGACGGGGAGTGAGTTCAATATGATGTCGCCCGACACGGGTTCTCCCTCGCTGCGCTCGGGGTAACCCGTGGCACCCGGCCGGGGGCTAACAGGGGGAGAGAAGATGAATGCGAATGAGGGATGATTGCCGATGGCGATACTGCGGCGATGTCAGCATAATCCGATATTAACACGGGAGAATATACCGGCGGTGGAGGGGATGCCGTGGGTGGAGGATGTGAGTTCGGTGTTTAACCCCGGGGCGTTGCGGTGGCGTGTGCCTGGGACCGGGGAGCAGCGCGATGTGTTGTTATTGCGGGTGCAGACTCGCGGGCGTGAGACGGTGTTGATGGTGGCGGAAGCGGAGGATGCGAGCGGGGAGCGGTGGACGGTGCGATCGAGTGTGGTGGAGATTGCCGGGATTGAGGATGTGCCGGAGACGGTGTATCACGCGTATGACCCGCGGCTGACGCAGATCGGCGATGATGTGTTTGTCGTGTTTGCGGGTGACATTGATGGTGCGTGCAAGTTGGGGATGGCACGGACGCGTGATTTTGAGACGTTTGAATTGGTGACGTTCGGGGGTGAGTTTGAGACGCGCAACGGCGTGCTGTTTCCGGAGAAGGTTGGGGGGCGGTATGTGCGGCTGGAGCGGCCGAACCAGGTGTTGTTGGACAATGGGGTAACCACAGGGTCGGAGATTGTGCTGTCGGAGTCGGACGATCTGGTGACTTGGGATGTGGTGGGGCCGGTGATGGCAGGGCGGTGGCATTACTGGGATGAGATGATCGGGTCGGGGCCGCCGCCTATCAAGACGCGGGAGGGGTGGCTCCATGTGTACCACGGGATCGCTCAGCATTTTGCGAGTTCGAATATCTATCAGGCCGGGGTGGTGTTGCTGGATCTGACGGACCCGACGAAGGTGATTGGGCGTGGTCGGAACAACGTGCTGGAGCCGAGGGAGGGATATGAGTTGACGGGCCAGGTTCCGAACGTGGTGTTCCCGAGCGGGATGATCGTGGACGGGGAGGCTGGTGAGGATGATGGGTGTTATGGGGAGGACTGCGAAGTGCGGGTGTATTACGGGGCCGCGGACACAGTGGTGGGAATGGCAAGGGGGACGGTGGGTGGATTGTTGGAGGAAGTGAGGCGGGGCGGGTAGGCGCGGGTGAGATAAGTCAAAAAAAACGGCCGTGGATGGTATTCACCCAGGGCTCGTCTTTTGGTTGATTTGTTGGTAGCCCGCCTGGTGAGGCGGTTGGCATCAGGAGCCTTCGCCGGGCGTCTCGTCGAGCATTTCGCGCTTGTCTTCGACGTTCTTGAACTCGTCGGCGTCGTCGAGCGAGTCCTTCTTTTCGCTGATGACGGGCCATTCGGCAGTGAGTCGCTCGTTGATTTCGACGTAGTCGGCCCACTTCTCGGGAAGGTCCTCTTCGGGGAAGATTGCTTCGGTGGGGCATTCGGGGACGCACAGGCCGCAGTCAATGCAGACATCGGGATCGATGACGAGGAAGTTGGCTCCTTCGTGGAAGCAGTCGACGGGGCAGACGTCTACGCAGTCGGTGTACTTGCACTTGATGCACGGTTCGGCGACGATGTGGGCCATCGTTTGTTACTCCATGGTCCTTGCCCATTGCAGAGGCCCGGTTGGTCGGGGGGGGTGCAGTGTCTGGGCATGTGTTTGGTGTTTGTATCGGCCTGCCCGGTCTTGTCGGCGCAGGCGACACTATACCCGTTTGTGGGTGGTTTTTCATTCGGGGCCGTGGCGGTTGCAGGGTTTTGCCGGTGTGATGTCGGAAATGCGGCTAATACGGGGGTGTTTGGAGCGTTTTGCCCGATGTGGTGTGGTGCAGCATCGTTGTTTAGTAGTGTGTGGGGTGAGATGGTGTGAGGAAGAGCGCCAATCGGGAGATTGGCGATCCGGGGGGTCACAGAGCCGCCACCGGTGTTGGCGGTGACGGAGAAGAGAAGATGGATTCCCGCGTGCGCGGGAATGACGGAAGGGGAGGGGGATGACGGAGGGGGAGGAGGTGGATCCCGGCCTGCGCCGGGATGACGGAGAAGAGAGGATGGATTCCCGCGTGCGCGGGAATGACGGAGGGGGAGGAGATGGATCCCGGCCTGCGCCGGGATGACGGAGGGGGAGAAGGAGGGGAAGCCCTCACCCCCAGCCCCTCTCCCACGGGGAGAGGGGGGCAGGACACCAGTGGTCCTCGTCGCAGTCGCGACTCGTACCAGCCGTGCCACCCTCGGGGGGCGAGGGGCAACGCATGATGCATGCGCATCATCCCCGCCCCACGGGTACATTCACCGGGGGCTAACAGGAGAAGATGGCAATGAATAAGACGACGACAATGAGCGTGATGGCGACTGTGATCCTCGTGCTGGGCGCGTGCATTCCGACGGCTTGGGCATGGCAGACGGCTGATGAGACTCCGACCGGGCTGGAGGCCGTGCGGGCAGGGTTGCGCTGGGCGGAGTACGGGCAGGCGGTTGCCGAGGCCAATCGGTATCTTCGTGCCGGGGGTGACGATGCTGCGGAAGTGGCTTATTTGAAGGCGCTTGCGCTGTATCGTCATGAGAAGGTTGCGGAGTGTGAGCAGGCTGCACGGTCGTTCGTCGAGCGGTACCCGGATTCGGATTGGTATCGCAAGGGGCGGTATTTGCTGGCCCGGGCGTTGTCGGATCAGCGGAAGTTTGAGGAGGCAGAGGGAATCTACCAGGAGGAAGCGGATCGGCTGCTGTCGTCGGACCGGAAGAAGGAGATTGCTCAGATCCTGATTCAGTTTGCAGATGAACTGTCGGCCGAGCCGGGGCCGAATGATCTTGATGCCCCGCCACCTGATTACCGGAAGGCAATTTCGCTGTATTCACAGGTGCTGGAGATGGAGATCCCGAGGCCGACGCGTGACATGGCGTTGTACACGGTGGCCGGGTTGCTGACGAAGTCCGGCAGTGCGGGGGAAGCGGTTCAGAAGTATCGGGAGTATCTGGCGGAGTTTGACCCGACGTGGACGGGTCCGGTCGGCAGTGTGCAGCGGATGCGGGGGCAGTTGAAGGAGAATCCGGAGGCAGCGGGGCAATGGGTGGTCCAGGCACGGTATGAGTTGGCTGGGGCCCAGTTGAAATCCGGCGATTCGCGATCAGCACGAATGAACCTCGAGGCCCTGCGCAGTCTGATTGAGTTGATGCTGCACGCAAAAGATGCGCGCGCACGGGCGGTTCAGGATGCAGCCGGGCCGGAAATTGATCTGCCGGGGTATGTGACGGACTGCGGTTGGCGGGTCGTGCAAACGTACGGGTTGCCGGAGACGGGCGGGGATGCGGCTGAATTGGGGATCAAGGCAGCGCGCGATTTTCTGGCTGTGCACCCGGATCATCCTCGATCGGTGACGCTGGCCTGGCTGATTGGGGAGTCGTACCGGCATAGGGGGCAGCATGACCGGGCGATTGAGGCGTATGAGCAGTTCATGGCCGGGGAGGGCTATCGGCTGCCGTCGGGCGATGCTGCATCGGTGAAGTTGGAAGGGTGGGACAAGACGCCGGCAGAGTTGGAGCAGGAGTGGCAGCAGAAGGCCTTATTCCTCGTGGGGCAGTTGCGGTATGCGCAGCGCCGGTATTCGGATGCGATCAATCAATGGGATCGGTATGTGAATCGGTACCCGAACGGGCCGGACTGGGCACAGGCACAGCGTCAGATCATTGATGCGAAGTACATGATTGCGCTGACGGCCGTGGCAGAGAAGGAATATGAGGCAGCGCGCGGGCTGTTTGAGGGCTTCATGGCTGCGTACCCGTTGGACGGCCGGGTGCCCCAGGCAATGTTTACTTTCGGCCAAATGAGCAAGGCGCTGGGGGATGAGGCTGAGGAGCAAGAAAAGGGGTTGGGAGTCGATTCGTATCGCACGGCGATTGCCGAATGGGGTCGGCTGATCAGCAAGTATCCGGACCGGGACGAATCGAGTCTGGGACTGTGGCGGACGGGTCGGCTGTATGAAACCGGGCTCGGCGAGTTGGCCACGGCCGTGGAGTGCTATCGGCGTCTGACCTGGGGGCCGTATGCCGAGGCAGCACGGCAGCGATTGCGGACATTGACTGAGCAGCGGATGAGCGTGGAGACGGAGCGGACGTTCCGGGCCGATGAGCCGGCGGTCGTGTCGGTGGATGTGCGCAATATCAAGGAACTGACGATCCGGCAATACCGACTTGATCCGGAGGCATACTTCCGGAAAACGCATTTGATGGGTGGGGTTGAGGCGTTGGACATTGCGCTGATCGAGCCGGATGAGGAGTGGACGGTTTCGGTTGAGGGGTATGAAAAGTACAAGGAGATTGAGCAGGCCGTGGAGGTGCCTTTTGAGGACGGCCGGCCGGGCGTGTGTCTTGTTAACATTTCGGGGGACGATGAGTTTGAGGCCACGACGTTGGTGATTCGGTCTGATCTGGACCTGGTAATTGAGCAGACGCTGGCAGATATGCTGGTCTATGTGCAGGACATGCGGCAAACGAAGCCCGCTGCTGATGTTCACGTGTTGGTTTCGGACGGGTCGGAGATCTTCACAGAAGCGTCGACGGACGCAGACGGCATTGCCCATATTGCATTTGATGAGGCGCGCATGATTGAGGGGGATGCACGGGTCTTTGTGGAGCGAGACGGGCATATTGCTTCGGGTACGATCTGGTGCGGGACATCGCTGGGTGGCGAATCGAACGATTCGGCGGTCGGGTACATTTACACGGATCAGCCGGTCTATCGGCCGGGGCAGGTGGTGCGCGCACGGGGAATCATCCGGGATGTGAACGAGAAGGGTCAGCGGTACACGCCGGCCGGCAAGACGTATTCTGTGAGTGTGATTGATCCGGCTTCACGACAGGTTCAACGCCAGGAAGTGACGTTGTCGGAGTTCGGTACGTTTACGTTTGACATGGCACTGGCCGGGGCAGCGCCGATGGGCGGGTATGCTGTTGTTGTGCAGCCGGCGGACAAGCCTGCGCGGGTATCGTTCCATGGTCGGTTTGAAGTGCAGCAGTACACGGTTCAGAAGATGAAGTTGGCGATTGATCTGGAGCGGCTTGTCTATCGGCCGGGCGAGACGATTACCGGGACGATTCGGGCCTCATATTACTGGGGCGGGCCGGTGGCGAATCAGGCAATTTCGTACACGTTGCCGGGCGGGCGTCAGTATGTTGAGCGGACTGATGAGAAGGGAGAGATTTCGATAGAAGTCGAGACGGCCGGGATGGGCGCGGGGGATATGTTGCCGTTTATCGCATCGATTCAAGGCGAGAACGTGCAAGATGGTGTCTATGTCTTTCTGGCTGAGCGGGAGTTTGATCTAACAGTTCGTGCTTCGCAGGACGTTGCGCTGGCAGGCGAGCCGTTTGACGTGACGGTGCAGGCGGCCACGTTAATACAGGGTGATCCGGTCGGATGTGACGTGACACTGCGCGTATTGCGGACGGTGGAGACACCGATTGACCCGGTGGTTGAGTCGTTACCCTGGGCCAATTGGCCTCGGTCGAACGCGACGGAGGAAGTGGCACGGTATACCGGTGCCGTGAATGCTGAGACTGGCACCGGTGTGATCCAGGTGACATTGGCCGAGGGTGGCCACTATCAGTTGCAAGTTGAGTCGGAGGATCGGAACGGGACGCCGGTGAGCGGTGCGGGAGCCTGTTTTGTCTCGGGTGAATCGGATGATATCAAGTTGCGACTGTTTGCAGAGACGGATACGTTGAAGGTCGGGGAGCAGGTGCGTGTGCGCCTCCATTCGCGGGTCGAGGGCGAGGCGCTTGCATTGATTACGTTTATTGGTGATGAGGTGATTGCATATCGCGTCGTGCCGTTACGAGCCGGCGACAATGCGATTCCGATTGAGGTGGGCGAGGCATTGGCGCCGAACTTCACGT
Organism: Planctomycetota bacterium; assembly: GCA_013112555.1. GTDB lineage: Bacteria > Planctomycetota > Phycisphaerae > Phycisphaerales > UBA5793 > PNC21. The sequence continues at coordinate 990,738 of JABFGK010000002.1, forward strand.
TGCATGTGGCAGTGATGAGCGAGCAGGACTTGTTTACCGCATCGCATTCGTTCACGGTGGAGCGCGAGTTGCAGGTTGCGGTGCTGCCTGCTGACGATGTGTTGGTTCCCGGTGAGAAGGGGATGGTTGATCTGGTGGTGACGGATCAGGCAGGGAATCCGGTGGAGGCAGAGTTGAGCCTGTCTGTGGTTGATGAAGCACTCCTGGCCCGATACCCGGAGTTGGTCGGGCGGATCGTTGATGCGTTCAACGAGGATCAGACTCGGTATGCGATGGTCGATGTGGGCGCGAGCAATGGATTTGCCTACCAGGCAGTGACGCAGAAGGTGATCAAGGCGCTGGTAGAAGAGCAGGAGCGACTGGCGCGGCATGCAGCCGAGGGCCAACAGATGGAGGAGATGCGGCAGGAGCTGGGTGATGATATAGCGGCTTTTCGGAGTCAATCGCGTGCACGGTTCGCGGAAGCGCCGGCGGCGGCACAATCAGTGGATTTTCCGTGGCAGGGCGGTCAGCCTCCACAGATGGATATGGATCGGAAGGCCGGCGCCGTGCGGGGGGGATTGGCCTCGAAGTCGTTGTTTGGTTCAGGTGGGGACGGCGATTCATTGATGCTGTACGAGCAGAGCCTGCTACCAACGAACATTGTTGAGTACCCGGAAGATTGGCCGGAGTTGTCTGCCGGCTATGCGGGAGTTGCCTTCGGGCTGTCATTGGGGCAGCCGGCGGCCCGGCGGGAGTTTGAGTCGGGCGGCTGGTGGGCATCGACAATCGTGACGGATGCGGACGGGAAGGCCCGGGTGGAGGTGGCCTGGCCGGAGCGAACGACGGAATGGCGCGTGACGGCCCGGGGTGCGGATCGGGGAATGCTGGTCGGCGAGGGGACGAGTTCGGCGATCACGCGGAAGGATCTGTTTGTTGAAATCAAGGCACCGTTGTCTGCCGTCGAAGGGGACACGGTGCAGGTGCTGGCGCGGGTGCATAACCCGAGCGGGTATGAAGGTGCGGCTGTCGCCCGGCTGGCGGTGACGTCGGGTGCGGGCGAGGATGCCAAGACACTGGTGCAACAGGAACAGCGGATTGAGATGGCCGGCGAAGGTGAGCCGGTCGAGGTGCTGTTCGGTGGATTCTCGTTGCCGGCGGTCGGGGCGCGGGGCAGTGTGCAGTTGACGGTCTCGGTGGTGACGGATGCGGCGGACGGACCGAGCGATGCACTGACGCGCTGGATGCTGGTCGAGCCGTGGGGAATGGAGTATGTGGCCACACGCGGCGGGACGGCTGAGGGTGATGTGTCGGTGGGGGTGCAGTTGCCGGGCAAGCCGAAGTATGATTCGGTATGGATGAACATCATGGTCGGGCCGACGCTGGAGCAGTCGATTCTTGATCTGGCATTGCGTGCCTGGCCTGTTGCTCGCTTTGAGGGGCGTGGCGGTTTGATCCCGACGCACCCGAGTGTGGAGTTGCTCGCGTCGGCCAGTGGGCTGGCGTATGCCAAGAAGACCGGGTCGAACGAAACGGATCGGATGATGCTGCTGGAGCGATCGCGTGCATTGGCAGGGTCGCTCGTCGTGCAGCAGGAAGGGGATGGCGGCTGGGCTGCGATCTCGGATACGGGTTCGGACTGGATGACGACGGCGATGAGTTATTGGGGATTGTCGCTGGCCCAGGCAAACGGTGTGCAGGTGGCTGAATCGGTATTGATCAGTGCTGAGCAGTGGTTGCGGAAGAAGTATCAGTCGATGCCTGCTTCTGATTTCCTGGTACGGCCGGTCGTGCTGCATGCGTTGTCGGTGCGGAAAAAGGCTGATTTTGAATGGGCCAACAGCATGTACCGTCAGCGGAACGCGCTCGACTCGTTGCCGTTGGCATACACGGCGCTGACGATGGCGAATCTGGATCGGCCTGAGTTGGCAAAGGAGTTGATGACGGTTCTTGAGGGGAAGGCGAAGCGTGAGCGGGCTGCTGATGAATCCGGGAGTATTGGATGGCATTGTTCGTGGCGCTCGGATGTCCGGCAGGGTCTGACGAACTGGTATGACCAGGACACGGTGGTCACGGCGATCGCGCTGATGGCGTATACACAGATCAGCCCGGGCTCGGATCGGGCGGATGAGGCGGCTGCATACCTGATGGATCGGGCTGGTTTGAGCGGGTGTCGGCCGGTCTGGGGTCGGGGATTCGTGGTGGCCGGCCTGGCAGCGCATTACGGCGTGGGCGAGCCGTCGGCAGCCGACTACCAGATTGCGGTGACGGTCAACGGCAAGGCAGTCGGGACGATTGACAATCGGCGCGGGCGGGACGTGGACCCGTTGACGATCTTTGAGGTTCCGGCTGACATGCTGCGTGCCGATCGGGGCAACGTGGTGCAGTTGGCGTATCGGGGTCGCGGGAAGTACACGTATTCGGTTCGGTTGAGCGGATTCAGTGGTGAGTTTCACGATTCCGGGGCAGTTTCGACCATCATGCCGGAGTTTCGGAATCGCCGGTATCTTCACGCACCGTTGAATTATCGCGGCGTGCCGTTGAGTGCCAGCAGTGATTCACCGGTGCAGAATGTTGAGGTTGGCCAACGGGTGCAGGTGAGGGTGGACTTGCGTCAGCGTGGGTATGGCGGCCATCTGGTGATCGAGGAGCCATTGCCGGCAGGGCTGACGCTTGTGCCGGATTCGCCGAGTGGGAATTTCGCATCGTATGAGGTTCGAAACGGGCGTCTCGTGCTGCGGTATCGTCCCGGTTCAGCGGTGTATGGGTATTCGTATGAGTTGACGGGCTTCGGTTCCGGTACGTATCGGGTGTCGCCAATGGTGATGCGCGATGCGTTCCGTGATGATCTGTATCGGGTCGGCAAGGAAGCATCGTTGACGGTGCTGGCCCCGGGCGAGGCGTCAACGGACGAGTATCACATGAGTTCGCAGGAGCGGCTTGAGTTGGGGCGGGCGTATTTTGATGATGGTTTGTATCGCGAGGCAGAGTCGTACCTGTGGCCGTTGTTTGATCGCGAGAAGAAATATTCGGAACTTGAAGTGGCACGAATGCTGTTGTGGATTCACACAACGGAGACGATATTTGATGCATCGCGCGTGGTACAGGCATTCGAGATTCTGTCGGTTCGTCGTCCTGATCTTACGATCCCATTTGATCGAGTGTTGTCTGTTGGTCGGGCGTATGGTGCGATCGGGGAGCACGAGATGGGGTGGCGTGTGTATCGGGCGGCAATTGAATCGAGCTTCCTGACGGACTCTGCGATCGGGGCCGTGTTGCAGGATGAAGGCCAGTTGCTTGGTTCGGTGGCATACCAACTCGGCCTCTGGCAGCAGTATCCGGACACGAGTGCCGTGATCGGCAGCCACTTTGCGTTGTCCCAGTTGTTATATGAGAGTTCAGAGCAGGCACATCAACTCAAGGAGCCGCGCAGCCGGCTCGCATCGAACGGCATGCCGGTCGGCGATGATGATGAAGGCGATGCGGATGCTGATGCAGACGACGCGTTGCCGACACGGGCGTGGATGCTGGGACAGACGATTCGGCTGCTTGATGAGTTTCTCGTGTGTTACTCAGATGAACCGCTGGCCGACGATGCTGCGTTTTCAATGTCGAATGCGTTCCTTGATCTGCATGACTATCAGCGCGTCGTGTCGTTGAGTGAAGCGTTTGGCGATCGGTTTGAGGACAGCGAGTTTGCCGGCAGTTTCCAGTATATGGCAGCGTTGGGGCACTTCTGGCAGCGAGCCTATGAGCCGGCCCTTGATGCTGCCACGGCGGTTGCCGACGGTGAGAGCAAGGATCGCGGCTTTGCCAGGTATATTGTCGGCCAGATTTATCATGCGAAGGGCAAGCCGGCTGATGCGATCACGTGGTATGAGAAGGTGGAGGATCAGTATTCCGATGCGCGCGAGGCGATTACATATTTCGAGCGGAAGGCACTGTCGGTTGATGAAATCACGACAGTGAAGCCGGGCGAGGATGTGACGCTGAAGGTTCAGCATCGGAACGTTGATGGGGTCCACATTCAGGTGTACCGCGTTGATTTGATGAAACTGTATTTGCGCGAGAAGAGCCTGAGCAGTATTACGAAGGTGAACCTGGCTGGGATTGAACCGACGTTTGTGAAAGAGATGTCGCTGGCGGACGCATCGGCATATGCGGATCATGATCTGTCGGTAGCGCTCGATATTGAGGAGGAGGGGGCGTATCTCGTGATTTGCCGGGCTGAAAATTTGTATGGCAGCGGGCTGGTTTTGGTGACGCCGTTGTCGATTGAAGTTCAGGAGGAAGTGGGATCCGGTCGGGTGCGCGTGAATTTGATTGATGATGTGAGTCAAGAGCGGCCGGCAGGCGTGCATGTCAAGGCTGTCGGGAGTATGGGGGACGGTGAGATTCGCAGCGGTGAAACGGATTTGCGCGGGGTGTATGTGGCCGACGGTTTGGTTGGCGAAGTGACGGTGATTGCGCGTGATGCGGATGCACGGTATGCGTTTTATCGAGGCGAGCAGTTGGTGGGGGCACACGCGCAGCAGCAGCGAGGTCGGCCGACGGGGGGCAGTGGTCAGATGGATGCTGGGCGCGGTGTTGTTGATTACACGGAGAATCTGCGGTTCCAGAACACCATCATGCAGCAGAGTAATCGGGCAGAGTGGGACAAGGCTCGGAGATCGGGTCAGAAGGGTGTTGATTTGAAGCAGTTGAAGTAGAGAGGAGGAGAGAGGAGAAGATGGATCCCGGCCTGCGCCGGGATGACGGAGGAGAAAGTAGGCCGGATCAACGCTGCTTTGAGCGGAAGATCCGGCGGCATGGCATGATGCTTGCGCATCATTCCCCCGGCAGAGCCGGGGGCTAACGGGAGTGGGGAATGACGGAGGGGGGGAAGAGACCCGGACAATCCGCGGGGCGCGGCTTGTCCGGCTGGCATTGAGCACGTCGTGCCATCCTCGTACCCGCTAGAATCGGGGATGAACGCATCAGTAATCGCGATCGGTGATGAATTGGTCAGTGGGCACATTGTTGATACGAACAGTGCGTGGCTATCCAATGCGCTGGGCGATATCGGGATCAATGTGGTGGGGCATCGGTGCGTACCCGACCGGGTGGAACTGATTGCTGAGCAACTGCAGCAGTGCGCGCAGGTTGCGGATGTACTGGTGGTGACGGGCGGGCTCGGGCCGACTGCGGACGATGTGACGCGCGCAGGGCTGGCGTGGGCAATGGGTGAGGAACTGATGGAGGATGGGGCAGCATTTGAGGAGATAGTGGCTCGCTATGCAGCGCGAGGGATTCGGATCCCGGATGAAAATCGGGTACAGGCACTGCGGCCGGCCTCGGCTGTGATCATCCCGAACCCGGACGGGACGGCACCAGGGTTGCAGGCATGGTTAGGGGCTGCGGGTGGGGCTGCGGTGTTTGTGATGCCCGGGGTGCCGGCTGAGATGACGTCGATGTGGCATCGGTCGGTGGTGCCGGCGATTCGGGAGATGAGGCAGGCGAAGGGTGGTGGTGATGGTGATGTGGAGTCGGCCGAGCAAGTGATTGTGACGCAGTTGGTGCGGTGTATCGGCGTGCCTGAGAGCCGGGTCGGGAAGTTGTTGCGTGATCTGATGGAGCGTGGGGCAAACCCGACGGTGGGGACGCTGCCGCAGGATTCGGTGGTGACGTGCCGGGTGCGCGGGGTGGGGGCAGCGGGCGTGATTGAGCCGCAGGTGGAGGCCGTGGCGGCCGAGATTGAGCGACGTTTGGGGTCGCATGTGCTGGGTCGGGGGATGGTGACGCCGGCTGAGGCGATTGTGAAGCGGCTGACGGCAGGGGGGTTGACGCTTGTGACGGCTGAATCGTGCACGGGGGGTCTGGTCGGGGCAGCGCTGACGAGTGTGCCGGGCTCAAGCGCTTGCTACGCAGGGGGTTGGCAGACGTATTCGAACGAGATGAAGATTGATTGTCTGGGCGTGGATGTGCAGACGCTGCGGGAGCATGGGGCGGTATCGGGCTTGGTGGCCGATCAGATGGTGCTAGGGGCGCTGGAAAAAAGCGGTGCAGACCTGGGATTGGCAATCACGGGGGTGGCCGGCCCGGATGGTGGAACGGAGCACAAGCCGGTCGGTACGGTGTATATCGCGTTGGGGGTTGTGGATGAAGATGGGAAGCCGAGCACGATGGTTCGGCGTTTTGCGTTCCCGGCCGGTGCGGACCCGGTACGTAGTCGGGAGTCGGTGCGTCAGCGTGCCACGACGGCTGCTTTGGGGATGTGTTTTTTGCATTTGGTGAGTGATGTGGGGGAGTTGCCGGGCTGGCTGACGTGGGAGCATCGGCCGGCGGTTGAGAGCGGGTGAGGGGGTGGGTAAGAGCGCCAATCAGGAGATTGGCGATCCGGGGGGGAACACAAAGCCGCCACCGGTGGTGGCGGTAGAGTGAAGAGAAGATGGATTCCCGCGTGCGCGGGAATGACGAGTGAGGTCAATGCCTGTCACCCGACACGGGTTCTCCCTCGCTGCGCTCGGGGTAACCCGTGGCACCCGGCAGGGGGAGTGAAGAGAAGATGGATTCCCGCGTGCGCGGGAATGACGAGTGAGGTCAATGCCTGTCACCCGACACGGGTTCTCCCTCGCTGCGCTCGGGGTAACCCGTGGCACCCGGGGAGAAGCGTTGCATGATGCTTGCGCATCATTCCCGCGGCAGGGCCGTGGGCTTTAGAAGGAGATGCATGGTGAGTCGCAAGTGGATGGTGTTGCTGGCTTCGGTTGCTGTGATTGCTGCGAACGCGATGGCTGGCGAAGGGAATGTGGGGTTACCGCGGTTCCCGTCGATCAGTCCGGATGGGCAATGGGTGGCGTTTTCATGGCGGGGGGATTTGTGGAAAGTGCCGGCCGATGGTGGGACGGCTGTGCGGCTGACGAATCACCCGGGAAACGACTTGCGCTCGGCGTGGAATCAGGATGGGTCATTGATTGCGTTTGACTCGGATCGGGATGGGACGCGCAACCTTTATGTGATGAATGTCGATGGGACCGACATTCGTCAGGTGACGATGGCGGACCGGGGCTGTGTGCTTGCGGGGTTCGGCGTCGATCGAGCAGGCGAACCGACACTATTGTTTGCCTGCAGCCTGGAGGGGGATGTGTATCGGGACGGTCGGCCGTATGAGGTGTCATTGCAGCATGGCGGGGAGTTGGTTCGGGTTCATGATGCGTTTGGTCGGTTCCCGGTGATGAGGCCGTGGGGCGATACTTCGCAGTTCCTGTTTACACGACACAGTTCGAGTTTGAGTCGGCGGCATTATCGCGGGCCCGATGCGCGCGACGTGTGGCTGTATGACCGCGATACGAAGGCTTTTACACAGTTAACAACGTGGACGGGCAACGATGCGCAGGCGCAATGGGGAGGGGGCGGGGAAAACAGTGATGTGCTGTATCTGTCGGACCGCGAGCACAACTGTATGAACCTGTATCGGATGCGAGTGGATCGTGGCGGCGAGCAAGGCGGGGTTGAGGCACTGACGCAGTTTACCGAGTTTGATGTTAATGGCTTTGATGTGTCGGCTGATGGCAGCCGGGTTGTGCTGATGGCCTGGGACACGATGTATGTTCTCGATCTTGATGCTGACAACGACATTCGGCCGTTGACAATCACGGCCCCGGAGGATGATGAGGATAATTTTGAAGTGCGATCGGTGGGGCGTGAGGTGAGCGAGGCAGCGTTGAGCCCGGACGGCCAGGTGATGGCGTTGGTGGCGTATGGCGAAGTGTATGTGCGCAATGTGGAGGATCTGAGCCCGACGCGGCGGGTGACGGAGAGCCACGCCCGGGAGCGGGAGATTGTGTGGTCGCCTGATGGGGTGAGTCTGTATTTCGTGTCGGACGAGGATGGGAGTGAATCGATCTACCGTGCCGTTGTTGATACGACTCGGGGCGAGGTGAAGCAGTTGTATAAGGATGCGTTGAAGCCGCCTGTTGTTGAAGAAGAGGCGGACGAAGAGGAGGAGGGGGAGTCGGAAGAGGCGGAGGCAGAAACCGAGGCGGCAGAGGCCGGCGACGAGGTTGCCGCTGTTGATGAAGTTGAGGCTGCCGATGCGGAGGGTGATGACGATGGAGCGAAGGAAACAGAAGGCGAAGAGGAGGAAGCAGAGGAAGAGTTGCCGCCGGCTTTTAATCCGGAGCGGTGGCATGATGCGCTGACGTTTCGGATTGAGCCGGTTCTGGCCGATCCGGAAGTGAATGTTCACAGCCCGAGCCCGTCGCCGGATGGGACCATGCTGGCGTATCGGCGTGGGTTGGGGGCGCTCGTGGTACGGAATCTGGATGATGGGACGGAGACGGCGCTGGTTGACAGTTGGGATGGGGATGTTAATTGGGTCTGGAGTGGTGACAGCAAGTGGCTTGCGTATCAGTTGTCAGACATGAATTACAATGCAGATATCTGGATTGCTCCTGCGGACGGGTCGGCCGATGCTGTGAATGTGACGAAGCACCCGGACAATGATGAGCAGCCGCGATGGTCAGCCGATGGGAAGATACTGAGTTTTCTGTCGGAGCGGGAAGGCGAGCAGTATGACGTATGGATGGTGTATCTGGACCGGTCACTGGAAGCGCTGACGGCGAAGGAACTACAGGCATATTACGATGAGGCGGCAAAGGCCGCGGGCAAGCGTGAGCCGATCAAGCCGCGTGTGCCTGAGAAGGAAGAGGAGGCCGTCGCCTCCGCGCCCTCTTCTGACGGGAGCGGGGAGCAAGGGCGCCAATCGGGGGAAGGGCGATCGGTAGCAAGAGAAGGAGAAGAGGGGATGGATTTCCGCGTGCGCGGGAATGACGGAAAGGGAGGGGAAGAGGAGGCTTCCGACGAGGAAGGAGAAGAGGACGAGGAACCGGTGTGGGAGTTGGCGCTGGATGATCTGGATGATGCGTATCTTCGTGTCAGACGGGTAACATCGCTGCCGGGTGATGAGGGGAACATTGCAATGTCGCCGGGCGGTGAGTATTACGTGTTCAGCGGGTCGGGCGAGATGAATGATCTGTATTCGATGAAGTGGGATGGGAGTGATCGGAAGCGGATTGGAAGTGGCCGATCGCGTGTACAGCATTTGACACTTGGCGGGGACAAAGTGGTGTTGGTCAGCGGCGGCCAGGGAGGTACGGTGCGGATCGGCGGGGGCGAGACGGAGTATGTGAGTATTGACGCCACGATGCGAATTGATCTGGCCAAGCAATCAAGTCAGAAATTTCTTGAGGCAGCACGGGCGCTGAATGAGATTTTCTATCACCCGACGATGAAGGGTCTGGATTGGGAATTGCTGACGGCTCGGTATCACGCGCTGGCACAGCAGGCACGAACCGGAGAGGAGTTTGAATACATTGCAAATCGGTTCATCGGCGAGTTGAATGCATCGCACCTGGGTATCTATGCACCCGGATACAGTTCTGAGAATGCGCAATCGCTCGGGCGGCTGGGGACGGTGCACTGGCGAAGCGAGGCTGGGTATGAGGTCGTCGATGTGATTCCCGAGTCGCCGGCAGCGACTGGCGATATGCCGATTGAGGTTGGGGATGTGATTGTTGAGATTAGTGGGGAATCATTTGGTCCAGGCGATACGGTGGAATCGAAATTGAAGGGATTGGTGGGGGACGAGGTTGTGATCAAAGTTATGCGCAGCCTGGAGGACGGGCGGCTTGTTGAGTTGCCGATTTTGATTACGCCGATCAGTTACGGGCAGGAACGGAATCTGAGGTATGATGCGTGGGTGCATGGGAACCAGCGCACGGTTGATGAGTTGTCGGGCGGGCGGATCGGGTACATTCATATTCGCGGGATGAACGAGCCGTCGTTGAATGACTTTGAGCGTGATTTGTATGCGGCAGCATATGGCAAGGATGGGCTGATTGTTGATGTGCGCAACAACGGCGGCGGGTGGACGACGGACCGGTTGCTCGCATCAATCATGGAGCGGCAGCATTCGTACACGCTGCCGAAGGGGGCTGACCCGTCAGTGACGGACTCGTACCCGCAGGATCGGTTGTTTATTCAGAGTTATCGTTTGCCGATGAGCGTTTTGTGTAATGAGAAGAGTTTTTCGAACGCGGAGATTTTTGCACATGCGTTCAAGACATTGGAGCGCGGGACGCTGGTTGGCGAACAGACGTATGGGGGCGTGATCAGTACAGGCGGGATGTCGTTGATTGACGGGACGTTTGTGCGGTTGCCGTTGCGCGGCTGGTTCTTGCCGGACGGCACGGATATGGAGAATCACGGGGCGATGCCGGATATACGGGTGCCACAGACTCCGGAAGCGGAGTCGCGTGATGAGGATGAGCAGTTGCAGAAGGCAGTCGAGGAGTTGGTGGGGCGTTTGTGATGGGGTGAGGAAGAGCGCCAATATCGGGAGATTGGCGATCCGGGGGCTCGGGCTCACAAAGCCGCCACCGGTGGTGGCGGTGAACGGAGGAAGAAAAGGATGGATTCCCGCGTGCGCGGGAATGACGGAGGGGGATGGGAGGAGGATTGATCCGGCCGAGCCGATCGCGCTGCTCGCTTGATCGCCTCAACCGGCTTGTGCGTGGAGCCGGCTTGTGGGTACGGAGGGGGATGTGTGAGTGCGATTACTCGGATTTGGATTTGTCGGTGTTGGAACTGTCGGTGTCGCCATCATCGTTGCTGTCGGCAGCGTCAGGCGTTGATGAGATGATGCCGTGTGTCTCGAGGACCTTGATACGAATCTCGTCGATGAGTTCGGGATTGTCCTTGAGGAACTGCTTGGCGTTTTCGCGCCCCTGGCCGAGTCGGATTTCGCCGTAACTGAACCAGGCACCGCTCTTGGCCACGATTTCACTGACGACGGCCAGGTCGATGAGGTCGCCGGTGGCGCTGATCCCTTCGTTGAACATGATATCGAACTCGGCGTCACGGAAGGGTGGGGCGACCTTGTTCTTGACGACGCGGGCACGGACTCGGTTGCCGATGGCGCGGTCGCCATCCTTGATGGACCCGATACGGCGAATATCGATGCGGACGGAGGAGTAGAACTTGAGGGCCCGGCCGCCGGGTGTGGTTTCGGGCGAGCCGAACATGACGCCGATTTTCTCCCGGATCTGGTTGATGAAAACGACGGTGGTGCGTGATTTGGAGATGGCACCGGTCAGCTTTCGGAGCGCCTGGCTCATGAGTCGGGCCTGGAGGCCGACATGTGAGTCGCCCATCTCGCCCTCGATTTCAGCACGGGGGATCAGGGCAGCGACGGAGTCGACGACGACGATATCGACGGCGTTGGAGCGGACGAGGAGTTCGCAGATTTCCATAGCCTGCTCGCCGGTGTCGGGTTGGCTGACGAGGAGTTCGTCGATGTTGACGCCGAGTCGCCGCGCCACGAGGGATCGAGCGCATGTTCTGCGTCGATGAAGGCAGCGATACCGCCTGCTTTTGGGCAGATGCGAGGGTATGGAGTGCGAGGGTTGTTTTACCGGAGGATTCCGGGCCGAAGAACTCGGCCACGCGTCCTCGTGGGATTCCTCGGCCGCCGAGTGCAATATCGAGGCTGATGGCACCGGTCGAAAGCCCTGCGACGGGTTGTATGGCCTGGCCATCGAGTTTCATGATGGCGCCTTTACCGAACATCTTTTCGATTTGGCCGATGGTGCGATCGAGTGCCTGGGTCCGTCCGTCGTCGTCGGGGTTGCCTGAGGACGATGATCTGGGATTGACCTCAATGGTCGTGGAGGAGCGGCTTGACGACGATCGTGACTTGGATGAGAGTGCCATGTCGATTGGTCGCTTTCGGTCTTTCGGGAACCCGGGAGGGCGCTGTTTGTGTTTCCGGATCATCATAGGGAGGCGTTGATCGTTGGGTGATGATCGGGGGCGCTGACCCGGTCGGTATTTGTTTGTGTTTCCGTGAATGATAGGATCGGTGTTTGTTTGGGAATGTCAAGTGGTGTGGTGGGAAATTTGACAGAAAAGTGAAAAAGGGGAGGGGGCGGGGGCGGAAAGGGGACGCGCTCCCCTTCGGGTCGCGGCTAACTGGGACTGGATCCCAGCCTGCGCCGGGATGACGGGGAGGGGGGAGATACACGGGCGGTCCTCGTCGCTGTCGCGATTCGTACCAGCCGTGCCACCCTCAGAGGGGGCGTGTGTGGATCAGGCCTTCACCCCCAGCCCCTCTCCCGTGGGGAGAGGGGGGCAAGAGTGCCAATCGGGAGATTGGCGATCCGGGGCGTGAAGATGGATTCCCGCGTTCGCGGGAATGACGGGGAGGAGGAGAAGATGGATTCCCGCGTGCGCGGGAATGACGGGGAGGAGGAGAAGATGGATTCCCGCGTTCGCGGGAATGACGGAAGGGGGAGAAGATGGATCCCCGCGTGCGCGGGAATGACGGATGGGGAGGTTCAGGGGCTCTGGGGGCGGAGACGGGCGGTGGTGGTGGGGGTGTTGGTGAGTGGGAAGGCATCGGCGACGGCACGGACATCAGCCAGTGTCACGGCCTGGATCCGCTCCAGTTCCTCATCAAGCGTTCGATAGGGCAGGTCGTAGACACCGAGTTTCCCGAGTCGGCGCATGCGCCCGGCCGGCCGCTCGCCGTGCAGTGTGACGAGTGTGGCGATCTTGTTGCGCAATCGTTCGAGATCGTCGTCGGTCACGCGATCCAGAAAGTGTGCAAGCGTGTCATTGATCACGGTCTCGACCTGTTCGGCTCGTTCGGGTGAGCAGGAGGCAAAAGCGTAGAACTCGCCCAGCCCGTCTCGGCCGTCATACCAGAACTGAGCCTCATCTGCAAGCCCCGGGTCCACGAGTGCCCAGTACAGCAGCGAGCCTTCGGAGTCGCCGATGAGATGAGCAAGGATGTCGGCGGCGTATCGCGACTCATCCTGGATCGGGGGAGCCGCTGCGATCATCATGTAATAGTGACGGGCGGCGCGCTCGTCGTCCAATGTAAGGTCCACGCTCGACCGTTGCAGTTCCGGGTGTTCTCGCTGTGCACCGGTCGGCTCCCATGAGCCGCAGAGTCGTTTTATGTCGGCAGTCATGGCATCAAACTCGATGCGGCCGGCCAGTGTGACGGTGATGCAGTCGGGGGAATATCGTTGATCGAAGTATGCGCGCATCTGTTCGGGTGTCATGGCTGACACGGTTTCGGTCGTGCCGAGTACACGATTGCTCAGGGGATGTGATTTGTAATGTGCTTCGACGGCTGGGTCATAGAGTCGGCTGAAGGGCATGTCCTGGTACATGGCGATTTCCTCGAGGATCACGCCACGTTCGGAGTTGAAGTCGTCGTCGCGCAGTGCCGGCCGCATAATATCGGCCAGCAGGTCGGCAGCAGCAGGCAGGTTTTCGGGCAGCACCCAGGCCCAATACCCGGTCATTTCGTTGCTCGTGAAGGCATTATACTCGGCCCCGAGTTGGTCGAACTCGAGGTTGACGTCGGCTGCAGAGCGAGTGGCCGTCCCTTTGAACAGCATGTGTTCGAGGAAATGGCTGACGCCCATGATGTCCGATGATTCATCGCGCGCCCCGGTACGGACAAAAAAGCCACACGCAGCCGTGTGGGCCTCCGGGTCGATTTCGCCCAGAACTGTGAGGCCGTTGGGCAACGTTGCCTGCTTGTATTCGACACCCATGTATTGTGTTCCTGTGTATTAACTTACTTGGCCTTCAGGACAAAGACGGCTCGATTCTCGTTGTCGAGAAAGTACTTCGTCTTTGCGTCTTCAATGTCCTTCTTTTTCAGGCTCATCAGCCGATCGCGGTATTGGGCCCAGAAGGATTCGTCGCCGTGGAGTTCCCGGAAGGCAGCGGCGTAGGCCACGGTATAGAGGACGTCCGGCCGGCCGCGCATCGCCTTGATGAAGTCCGGGGAGAAGTCGTATCCCAGTTGATAGGAAATGGTGCTGAAGGCATAGCGGCTATATGTTGACTGGCCTTCCGGGTTTTCAAATCGCTTCGTCCACAGGTCGAATGCTTGTTGCGGCCCTTCGGGGAAGCCGATGGCGTGCGGCGTGAGATAGGCAGCGCGCGGGTCGACGAGCAGATCATATTGGAAGGCAAGGCGTCCTTGTGCTTCGGGGTATTTCGATGCGCGGCGGACGTAGTTCTTGGCAATGGCCAGGAAGGCAGGGTGATCATCGTCGGTCACCGGCGGGGCGTAGTACGCAACGGTCAGATGATCTTTGTTCCCGGGCAGATGTTCGACGACGACATCGCGCTTCACTGCCCCGACCGGCTTGACGTATTCGCGGGTTGGTGGTTCAGGCCAATTGTTGCCGCCGATTTGCTCAAGGGAGACGGTGACGGATGAGATGACATCGGGTTCGACGGCAGCGCCGCACACGACGACCATGATGTTCGACGGATGGAGTCGAGACTGCCAGGCTTGTGTCACTTCGGCCGGTGACATTCGTTTGAGCCAATCGGGATTGCACCCGCGTGCATCGCCGGAACTGTGGCGGAATGTCTTTCCGACGAGCCAACTGGAGGGCACGATGAGCGGTTTGTCTTCGAACCGGCTTTTGACTTCGGCTGCGAGATCGGCACAGACGCGGTCAATGTCGGGCTGGGTGATTTTGAGTGTGCGCAGGCGGTCGATATAGGCTGGGAACCTGGTTTCGGCCTGCTCGGATGGGACGGTGATGCCGAGAACGGTGTGATCGGGATGTGGCTGCATACCCCAGCCGGCAGGGAAGCGTCGATCGAACTCGTCATATGAGACGGCCGGCTCGGATTCAGTAGCACAGGTATCGGCGAGTCGGACGAGCATGCGCGTGAGCCCGACTTCGCGTCGTGGGTCGTGGTTTTCGCCGGTCTTGAGCACGACGAGCATGCTGACGAAGCGCTGGGAAGGGATTTCCTGTGTAACGAGGATGGTCTGGTTTTTCAGGACGGTTCGCTGGACGGTCTGTTGGACGGGCTCGGTGGGATAGTCGATTTCGACGCGCTGGGCGGTCATGGTGACGCCCGGCTCGCTCTCGGTCTGCTGTTGCTGCTCCTGCGCGACGGCCGTGAATGCTGCTGCGACACACGTGGCAGCGGCAAGCAGGGCGGTTGCGAAGCGTGAGCGGGCGCAGGCGTGGGCTGTATTTGTGGGTGATTGGTATGGCATTTCGGTCCTCGTCCTCGTCATTTGGCGTGGTTTCATGCCGTCTGGTGGCAGGAAGGGGCACTCCTCAGTATAGATCAGACGGGTGAGTGGTTGTTGTTCCGTCAGGAATCAGGGGGTTGTTGAGGGGATGCGGGGTGAGGGGGTGGCAAGATGCTTGCGCATCATCAATCCTCCCCCGGCAAAGCCGCCACCGGTGGTGGCGGCGAAGGGCGGATGAAGAGAAGATGGATTCCGGCGTGCGCGGGATGACGGAGGGGGGAAAATGGGGGAATTCGGCTAATGGGTGGGTTGAAGGATCGTTGTAGTGATGTCGCCGGGCAGGGATTCGCCGATGGTGGGTCCAGGAACGGCGATTGAGATCGCGGCCCCTGTGACAATGGCGGGCGGGGTGATAACTACCGGATAGGAGGATGCATGAGCGCTCATGCAACCACAAACGGCCTGACGCCGGTCCCCCCCGGGGATGCTGCGGGTTTACCTGCTGAATCGGGCAGCGAGACTGCGAGGTCGGAGCCGAAGTCATCGCCGGCCCCGGATGCCGAGTGGATTCGCAGGATTCTGGATGAATACGGCGATCAGTTGCTGCGGTATTCGGCCCGATGGCTGCACGGCGATACGGATCGGGCGGCCGACGTCGTTCAGGATGCGTTTGTGCAACTCTGTCGGCCTGATACGAAGAAGCCGGAACCGCAGCATTTGAAAGCGTGGCTCTATGCCGTGTGTCGCAATCGGGCACTCGACATCGCGCGAAAGGAGCGTCGTATGACGACCTTTTCACCCCAACATGCCAACGAACCGGACGCGAACCCATCCGATGCTGCGGTTGCCTCTGCGATGGAGCAGCAGCATGGGAAGGATGAGGCGAACGAAGGGGGCAGCAGCGGTCTGCAGGGGGATCATCCGGACTGGTCTGAGCAGCGTCACAAGGTGTATCAGGCGATGGGGGTGCTGTCGGAGACGCAACAGGATGTGCTGCGACTGAAGTTTCAGAGCGACTTGTCGTATGCGGAGATTGCGCGAGTGCTCGATCTGTCGGTCACGAACGTCGGTTTTCTGATTCACACGGCCATGAAGGCGCTGCGTCAGCACCTGGTGCCGGAGCCGGCTGTCAGTGGGCCTTCTGTTTCGCCGACTCACCGTAGCCGGGAAAACCAATCTGCCGGAGGCGATTGATCAATCGCATGGATGGCATCATGCCCTGTATTTCGATTCTCGTAGTTCTTACTGCATGATTCAAAGCAACCCGAGGTGTCCAAATGGAACCGACTCAGAATACCAACGACGATACACACGACCGAACTGTTGCGCAGCACGATCCGTTCGATGACCCGAACGTGACGGCGTATGCACTTGGTGAACTTGAGATTCCCGAGGATCTGGCCCGAGTGGAAGCTCTGATCGACAGTGACCCGCGGTATCGGGAGGCGGTCGATGCGATTCGTCAGACGGCCTCGGTCTTGACGGCTGAACTTGGCGCTGAGGGCGGGCCGACGCTGTCGGCAGATCAGCGGGCCACGATGGCTGAGCAGATTCAGAAGCGGTCGACAGAGACGGGCGAAGGGCCGGCGTTGAAGTATGACGGGAAGCCGGTTGACATGAACCCGGCGTTATGGCGTCGGCGATCGTTCTGGGCGTGCGCCGGCATGACGGGGATTGCAGCGTGCGCGACTTTTGTGGCGATGTGGCCATCATTGTTTGAGCCGGCAGGCGGTGGCAGGAGCGAGCTCGCCTTACGGGTTGAATCGGATGCAACGGAGGCGCGCGATTGCGCGCAGCGGGCGGTCGCGGCGTGAGCCCGGGCCAACCGTCGGCAGCACCGATGGATTCGCTGAGTGCAGCGGCCGACAAAGACGCAAAGATGAAGGGGGCACTGAACAGTATTCAGGGGCGTCGTTCGTCCGGAACCGTGATTGGCGAGCAGATTGTTGACGGCGAGTCGTTGGGCTTCTTCGTCGAGGGTGCTGCGCCGGCGCGCGAGTACGATCGGTATGCATACGGCATCACAGAAGGAGGGAGCGGGGGAATTCCGGCGGATGACTATTCTGAAACCGTGCAGCGTTACTATGCGGACGTGGTGGACCGGGCCGGCGGTGCTGCTGATGCACCAATGGATGGGTACAGAGAGGATGATGATACGTGGACGCCGTGGAGCCTGCAGGAAAATACGCTGCCGTCGGGAGAGAGTTTGTTTGGTACGGAGGCGGATAGTTTTGCCAGCCAGGCGCTTTCTCACACGAACGCGGAGATCAGTCTGGCCAACGAGGCGTATTCGAAGATTGTTGATAACACGTTCAACGTGGTGACGGAGCAACCGTTGTCGACGTTCTCGATCGACGTTGATACGGCATCATATTCGAACATTCGCCGGATCATTAATTCGAACAGCATGATTCCGCCGGCACCGGCGGTGCGCATTGAGGAGATGGTGAATTACTTTGATTATAAGTACACGCCACCGGCTGAAGATGATCCGCTGCCGTTTGCGACGGCGGTTGAGATTGCAGAATGCCCATGGGAGCCGTCTCACAAACTGGCCAGGATCGGGTTGAAGGGCAAAGAGATTGCGGCAAACAATCGGCCGGCCACGAACCTCGTGTTCCTGCTGGACGTGTCGGGTTCAATGAGTGATCGCAACAAGTTGCCGCTGGTCAAGAAGAGCATGGCGGAGATGGTCAACAACCTGACGGTTGACGATCGGGTGGCGATTGTGACGTATGCCGGGAACTCGCAGGTGGCGCTTGAATCGACGCCGTGCTTCCAGCGTCAGACGATTCTGGATGCGATTAATCGTTTGTCGGCCGGCGGCTCGACGAACGGGGCGGCCGGGATTACCCAGGCATATGACATTGCATCAGCGAACTTTATCAAGGAGGGTGTGAATCGGGTGGTGTTGGCAACCGACGGCGATTTCAATGTCGGTATCAGTAACAACGGCGATCTGCTGGAACTGATTGATGAGAAGGCAGACACGGGCGTGTTTCTGAGCGTGCTCGGGTTCGGCATGGGGAACTACAAGGACGACAAACTGGAGACGCTGGCCGATCACGGGAACGGGAACTATGCGTACATTGACACGTATGACGAGGCATATCACGTGCTGGTGGAGAAGATGGCCGGCACATTGGTGACGATTGCAAAGGATGTTAAGATTCAGATTGAGTTTAATCCTGCGCGGGTGGCATCGTATCGCCTGATTGGGTACGAGAACCGTGTGCTGGCAGCGCGTGACTTCAATGATGACACGATTGATGCCGGTGAGATCGGCGCGGGTCATACGGTGACGGCATTGTACGAGATCGTGCCGGCAGCCGGCGGCTCTGAGTCGGGCGCGGTGGTCGATGATCCGGCTGCTACTGAGCCGGCGACGGATGATCTTGTGTATCAAAAGAGTGAGCCGACTGACCGGGCGCTGGCGTCTTCAGAGTTGTTCAATCTGAAGTTGCGGTACAAAGAACCGGCCGGCGACGAGAGCAAGCTGGTTGTGATTCCGGTGAGTGATTCGGATGGGAATGGGATATCGATTGATGATGCCTCGCCGGACTTCCGGTTTGCGGCTGCTGTTGCATCGTATGGGATGCTGCTTCGGAACTCGCCGTATGCCGGGAAGTCGACGTTTGGCCTGGTGCTTGAGTTGGCAGCATCGGCAGGGCGCGAAGAATCGGTTGATCGCGTTCGCCTGGCACGAGGCGGGGAGCAGAGGGGTGGGGCACCGGCGGAGGCTGAGGCTGACGAGACGTCTGAAGTTCGTCGGCCGGAGGCTGTTGATGCAGATGCGACGCGTCGGGCTGAATTTGTGGAGTTGGTGCGTCGGACGATTCAGTTGACGGATACGGGAGATGGTGATGTGAACGAGCAGTAGTGAGTGATAGGGGGAGGGGTGGGAGAAAAGGGGGGGAGAAGATGGATTCCCGCGTGCGCGAGAATGACGGGCAAGAAGTAGGCCGGATCAACGCTGCTTTGAGCGGAAGATCCGGCAGGGAGACCGTGCGGAACACATTGATCTCCCTGGATCCCGGCCAATGGGGGAGGCGCCGGGATGACGGAGGGGTTTCCCCCGCGGATAGGAATCCGTGGGCTTGGGGGAGAGGGGATGAGGCATCGGACAATCCGTGGGGCGCGGCTTGCCCGGCTTGCATGAGGCATGCACATGGCATGATGCTTGCGCATCATTCCTCCGGCAGAGCCGGGTGCTAACGGGAGGAGGATGGATTCCCGCGTGCGCGGGAATGACGGAGGGGAGGGGGAGAGAGCCGCGGCTGAACAGTGAGGCGTGGGGTAGAATGCTCTCGTATTCGTCTGTGAGCACCCGGCCTAATGAGAGTACTACACCGTGCCCAATTCTCTTTTGTCGTTTCTGATATCTTTTCGTATACACGTCTGCGCGATTGCGATGGCTGCGTTTGCCAGCGGCTGTTTCGGCGGCATTCATGTCGAACCAGAGGACGATGGCTCGGCCTCAACCGGCGGCCAGTCGGTTGCTGAAAAGCAGCGTGCGATCTTTGCCCCGCTTGAGAGTTTGCCACCCGGCAACTCCATTCGGACGGCGTCCGGCGCCCCGGGCCCGGACTACTGGCAGCAGCAGGTTGATTACGTTCTGGAGGCGACGCTCGATGCCGACACTCGGCGGGTGACGGGGCACGCGCTCATTACGTATCACAACAATTCGCCTGATCCGCTGGCGTACCTGTGGGCCCATGTTGAACAGAACATTTTCCGGGAGGACAGCATTGGGGCTGCGATTGAGACGCGTACACCGATCGGGATGCACTCGAAGTTTGGTGAAGGGTGCACGATTGAGTACGTTCGCGTGCCGGCGTCTGTTGCCCAGCGCGCACAGGAATTGTCATATCATGTGTATGACACAGTGATGAAGATTGATTTGCCGCAACCGGTTGCCGCTAACGGGGGTCGGGCTGAGGTTGAGATTGCGTGGTCGTTCACCGTCCCGAACGATACGTTCCGTCGATTCGGCGCCATGGGTGTTGAAGAAGGAACGATCTTTGAAGTGGCCCAGTGGTTCCCTGCGATGGCAGTGTATGACGATGTACATGGTTGGAACACGCTGCCGTATCTCGGGACGGGTGAGTTTTATACCAACTTCGGCAATTATGATCTTCGTATTACCGTGCCGGCAACGCATCTCGTTGCTGCGACGGGCGAGTTGATGAATCCGAGCGAGGTGTACACGCCCGATCAACTCATGCGTTATAATCGCGCGCAGCGGAGTCGTGATACGGTCGTGATTCGCTCGGCCGACGAAGTGGCCGACCCGAAGTCTCGGCCGCGTCATGCAGAGACTTTGACGTGGCATTTCAAGGCAGAGAATGTTCGGACGGTGGCGTGGGCGTCATCGGAGGCGTTTATTCAGGATGCGTGCCGCCACGGGCAGACGCTGATGCAGTCGTTTTATACAAAGGAGGCGCTGCCGGTCTGGTCGGAGAGTTCACAAATGCTGGCCACAGCGATCGGGCATTACAATGAGCAGTGGTTCGAGTACCCATACCCGACGGCGAACAACATTTACGGGCCGGAGTGGGGGATGGAATACCCGATGATCATCTTCTGCCGATCCTCAAGGAGTTCGAAAGGGCTGTATGGTTTGGTGGCGCATGAGATCGGGCACAACTGGTTCCCGATGGTTGTGAATACGGATGAGCGGCGACATGCATGGATGGACGAGGGGTTTGATTCGTTTATTAACTATCTGGCTGATCTGCAGTGGCCGAATGACCCGCCGAAGTCGGAGGAGGGGGATGAGGAGGAGGCCGGTGATGAAAACGGATCGCCGCCTGCTCGTTCGTTGCCGAAGGAGCCCGCTGTTCTTGGGAATCCGAAGTCGTTTGCCAAGGCGATGCAGCGGCCGAGTAATGTGCCGGTCGACACATACCCGGACCGATTGCCGCCGGACGCGTTGGGGCGGTTGCAGTATCGCAAGCCTGCGGTCGGGTTGTCGTTGTTGCGGAGTGAGATTCTGGGCAAGGATCGGTTTGACGATGCGTTTCGCACATACATTCATCGCTGGGCGTTCAAGTCGCCGCGGCCGGCTGACTTTTTTCGCTCGATTGAAGATGCTGCGGGCATGGACCTGGCCTGGTTTTGGCGCGGATGGTTTTTAACAAACTCGGTGGTGGATCAGTCGGTGGTTCGTGTGTCGCAGGCATTTGAAACGCTTGGCGGAGATGGTGAGGAGGAGGGGGAAGGAGTGGATGAGGCTTCTGGGGGTGGTGACACGACGGTCGTGGGAACGATCAAGGCAGTGATCGGGACGAGCGGGGGGCTGGTGATGCCGGTGACGATTACGGTGCTGTATGAGGATGGGACGACGGATGTGCGGACGCTGCCGGTGGACATCTGGTATAACACGGATGAGTTTGAGGCAACGTGGACATCTGATTCGCCGGCGGTTTCGATTGTGGTTGATAGCGCGCGGCACTTGCCGGACGTGAATCGGAAGAACAATGTGTGGCCGCACGGGGAGGCGGAAGGCGAGGAGGAGGGGGAGTAGGCCGGATCAACGCTGTTTTGAGCGGAAGATCCGGCGGCATGGCATGATGCTTGCGCATCATTCCCCCCCGGCAGAGCCGGGGGCTAACGGGAGTGGGGAATGACGAAGGGCGGGACCGGTTTACAGGTTTGGTGGGACGCGTGAGCGTGAGCCGTAGCGGTAGGCGGTGGCGGTCCCCATGAACAGCCAGAAGAGGGTGGCACCGGCGGACATTTCATGCCAGGCAGTGGTCCAGATGTCTTTGGTGGTCGCCTGCGGGTGGTTGCGGTAGTGGGTGTACTTCGTGACCGGGTGTGCAATGGCCGGCAGCAGGAGGAGGGTGAGCGCTGCGGCCCACAGGCCGAGTTTCCACGACCCGCCGCGCGGCCTGGAGGTGCGCAGGGCGGTCCAGCCGATCAGGAGGCCGGCCGGCCAGATGAGTGTGTCCATCCGGTTATTAAGTAAGACTGCCAGGATGATCCAGAGGACGGCGACGATCAGAGCCGTCAACGAACAGGCTGCCCACGGATTGACTCGACGATCACGGTTCGTATCAGGAGTGCTGCGCGGCGTTGATATCGAGGTGCGGCCGGGATCAGTTCCGTTTCCGTTTTGTGATTCCTGCACACAGTGTAACAATGCACTGACCGGAACGGCATCGTCGGCCGACAGTTCTCGAAGCGTGGTCTGCTGCTCCGGGCTCAGAAGCGGCTTGTCGGCTGAGGGTTCATTATCATCATCACGATCACGGCGGGTGGAAGGGCGATAGCCGGCCACGGATTGCAGGTACGTCTGTGCACGTGCCTCCAGCGCATCTGACCAATCGAGTGACAGTTGTTCGTAGACGAATCGGAGCGTGCCGAGCGCATCGGCGCACAAGTCGTCGAAGTGAATGCAGGCGAGTTGCCCTTCCGGTATCAAGTCGCGGTCGCGTGCAAAGGCGCGTTGCGATCGTGCGTACTCGTCAATCACTCTGTTAAGTAATACTGAATCGTCCGGCGGGGCCTGGAGGCCATAGCAGGCGATCAATCGTTTGGCCATGTTGAAATTGGAGTGAATGACATCTTCGGCGTTGCGTGCAATGTGGACGAAGCGCGGGGGCTGATCGGGCGGGAAGAGTTGGACGATGTCTCGAACATGGGCTGTGTGGCTGGGTGATTTGAGCAGCAGTGCCCGGGACGCTGCTCGTCGGCTCAGTGTCGTAAGGAAGGCCCACTGGGCGTGTCGCCAGCGTTCGTATTCGTGATCGGCCAGGCCGGCCAGGTCGTGAAAGCGCGTGTAGTGGCTGTAGGCACCGGGGATGACAAAGCGGCCGGGTAAGGCAGAGGCGAGTGCAAGGTTGTTGACGGCAAACTCGTCTTCAGCAGGCCAGTCGGGGCCGAGCGAGACATCATCCTGCGGCCGCTGCTCTGACATGAAGGGCACCAGGAAGAGTCGGAGGAAGGTCCAGGAGAGCAGGTGGCCGTGTGGGGCAAGGCATTGGTGCCACCGCGGGGTGTACATCCGGTCATCACAGGACAGGAGGTAATGCAGGTGGGTGGTGCCTGTGCGGTAGTGACCGAGGACAAAGACGGCTCCTGGGTCGTGTTTGACGGTCGCGTGTGTGTTGGCCGTGTTTTGTGTTTGGTATTGCCGACGCAATGCCGAATGCCGGAGCAGGCGTTCGGGCAGCGTGATGGCGGTCCCGAGTATTGATGTGGCAAGGCAGGCAGCGAGGCGCGGCCAGTAGCGTGGGTTGATGCGATCTGACTGTTTCAGGAGTCGCCACCAGACGTCGAGCGGCGCAAAGGCCATGAAGTGCGCGCTGGGTCGCATGGCTTGAAGCGCTGCATACCACCGGTGGAGTCGGCCTGGCGGGGAAGATGTTTGCCGATGTTGGGCCATTCTGGCACATGGTACGGCTACGGGGTCGGTTCTTCGCCTGGTGGTTGACGATCGAGTATCACTGGTCGGAGTCGGACGGGCTGTCCCTTGCTGTAGTTGAAGCCTTCGATGGTGGTGCTGGGCTGCTGGGTGATTTGGTAGTTGTTTGCGAGGGATTTGAGGATATCGGTGCCGGCTTCGCCGTCCGGCAGGAAGCAGAGGATCGGGGCCGGCAGGTCGGCCAGGGGGTCGCGTTCGGTGTTGGGGGATGCGAATCGGGTGGCGGTGCCCAGTTCAAAGACGACGCTCGGTTCGTGGTAGGTGAAGACTGCGACCGAGGCCGTCGTATCGCGGTATTGATCGGCAAATTCGGCAATGGCACGGCTGAGCCAGAGTTGGTGCATGTTGGGCAGTGTGAAGGCAAAGACGGAGAGGCTGAGGGGGATGGCAGCGGCGATGGAACAGAGTGCTGCGGTTTGGAGTCGGCCTTCCCATGATCCCAGTCGGACAGCCAGGACTGCCAGTGTGATGATGATTCCGGCAGCGATGATGGATGTGGTGCCGGGGAGGTTTGCGATGGTGTGATTGCCGAGATACCACAAGCCGGCGATCGGGGCGATCGCCAGGGCGGTCCCGATGATGATCCAGAGGATGAACCCGAGGCGGGGAGCGAGTGATTTGGTGCGTGCTGCTGCGGTGGCGTCCATGATGAAGCGGGCTGTGAGGAGGCAGAGCGCGGGGTACAGGGGGAGGGCATAGTGGGGGAGTTTGGTGGGCACGAGTTCGAGGATAAGCCAGAAGGGGATGATCCAGGCCAGCAGGAAGCGCTCGCATTGGCCGGTTTTGCGCTGGTTCCAGGCTCGGCCGAGTGCGAGGCCGGTGAACAGGGAGCCGGGCCAGAGGAGGGCAGGGATGGTGATGAGGTAGAAGCCGGGTGGCAGGCCGTGTGATTCCTGGCTGGAGACCAGTTTCGACCAGAAGTCTTCGAGGAGGGCTTGTTGGAGGAAGGTGCCGCCGGTTGCTTTTTGCACGGCCCAAAGCCAGGGGATGACAATGAGGAGGGTCAGGGGGATGCCGAGCCACGGGCGCAGGCGGACGAGGAGTTTGCAACTGCGATCTGCAATGCACAGCGTGATGAGTGTGAGGAGGCTCAGGGCTGGGAGGATGGGGCCTTTGGTGAGGATCCCAAATCCAAGTGCGGTCCAGAAGAGGGTGACCCAGGGCCAGTTTCGTTGGTTGTCGGGCGGGAGGCTGTAGACTCGCCAGAGGGCACATTGGGCTGCGACGACGGTGGTGAGCAAGAGCGCATCGGAGGTGGCCAGGCGGGCTTCGACGATGAGCAGGATGGATGAGGCCAGGAGCGCACCTGCCAGGGCGTTGGTCGTGCGCTCGGTCGGTTTGCCCCAGAGGAGGACGAGAAGGATGACGGCAGTGGTGGCAGCGAGGGTGGAGGCGAGCCGGTAGTGGGTGATCCCGGAGTCGGGCGTGCCGCCGGTTGCGCGGACGATTACTCCCTGGGCCCAGTGGGTGAGGATTGGCTTTTTGTGTCGGGCTTCGCTCTGGAAGTGGATGGTGATCCAGTCGCCGGTTTCGATCATCTGGCGTGTGGCTTGGGCAAAGCGTGCCTCGTCGCGATCGGTGACGGGGACGGTCCAGAGGCCGGGGAGGTAGAGGATGGCACACAGTGCCAGGAGAAGGAGCAGCACCGGCGGGAACAGGGTGAATCGGTTGCGGCCGAGGGGTCGTCGGTTCATCATTGATCCGATGTGATGATGCGTGTTTATGCGGGTGAACAATGATAGGACGCGGGCGCGTGGTTTATGTGTGGGGTGGGGCGGGAGAGGGCGCGCGCGCTCGGCTTCGCCTCGCGGCTAACGGTTGTTTTGGGGTGGGTCTGTTGTTGTCGGCCAGAGGACGGCGGCGGCCCAGGTGAGTATGGCCGCTGCCAGCAAGAGTGCTACGCGTGCCCATTCGGGTCCGGTCACGCCGTAGGAATCGTGCCCGGCTAGTACCCATGCACTGCTGACCGGTGACCAGTAGAGCAGTTCGGAGATGCCGGCTGATGTGAGCGTGGCGGTCCCGAATCCGAGGAGGTCTATCAGGGTGATGTCGGCAATCGGGGCCAGGAGTACGACGGCGATGCAGATTGCCATCCACTTGGTTCGGGCCCAGGGGGATGAATCACGAAGGCCGATTGAGATCAATGCTCCGATCAGCAGTGCCCAGGCACAGAGTGTGGAATCGAGCAAGGCGACGCGGATGGGGGTCCAGTGGGTGGACAGGCGCATGGGCCAGAGGACGACCTGGAGCGTGCCGGCGATGGCAAGCCAATCGAGAATCGGGAGCCAGCGCGAGGCACGCGGCATGCGCATGGAGAAGCGATAGAGGGGCCAGGCGATGCTCAGCCCGAGGCTGACGGAGGTCATCATGGTCTGGGCAGCGGCTCGGAATGACTCGGCCGATGGCACGACGGACCAGTAGCGGCTGTAGGCAAGCATCCAGGAGATGAGGAGCCAGCAGGACCACCAGAGCAGGAGCAGGCGGGGCAGTGATCCCTTGGCACGCCGTCGGCGTCTGGATCGTTGGCGTCGTCGCCATCGTCGTCGGGGTGTGGGTTGTTCTTTCGGATGGGCGGTCTGCATCGTGAGGGTGGCGGTTTTCTTGTTGGTTGGGCAGCGTGCTTGTTTTTGTGTACGTGGTGGGTCGGGTGCTAGATGATGATAGGGGGAGGGGGAGGAAGATGGATTCCCGCGTTCGCGGGCATGACGGAGGGAGGTCAATACGCTGTCACCCAACACGGGTTCTCCCTCGCTGCGCTCGGGGTAACCCGTGGCACCCGGCATGACGGAGGGGGAAAAATGAAAAGGCCCCGGGCGTGGTTTGGCCCGGGGCTCATCGTGAAGTCAGTGAGTTATCTGACGAAGTATCGGCGTGATGCCGTCGTCAGTTCAGTGCGAGTTCGTATTCACGAGAAACGGCACCGTCCTGGCCTTCTTCGTCTTCTTCGCCGTCCTGCTTCCGGTTGAGGAAGTTCTCTTCCAGTTCGACCCGGATCTTTTCGAGGGCCTTGTTCTGGATCTGGCGAACGCGTTCTTTTGTGACGCCGATGATCTGGCCGACCTGCTCGAGTGTGAGTTGGGTCGGGTTGTCATCGTCGAGGCCGAAACGGTGATGGATCACCGTCTGCTCGATGTTCGTCAGGTTGGCCCGGTTCGACAGGACGATGGTGCGGACTTCTTCGGCACATTCGCCTTCGTGGGTATCGCGCTTGCGTTCCATGTAGTCCGAGCGTTCGAGTTTGGGATCGAAGTCAGCAGGGAAGCGTTGGCGGTACTTGCTGAGTTTCATCCCCTGACGGCTGAAGGCCTTGAGGATGGCTCGGCAGGCGTAGGTTGAGAACTTGAAGCCGCGGCCACAGTCGAACTTATCGACGGCTCGCAGGAGGGCCATGTTGCCTTCGGAGACGAGGTCGGCAAAGTCGACTTCGCTCATTCGGGTGCGCTTGGCCATTGCGAGGACGAGCGCGAGGTTCGTGTTTGCGATCTGCTCACGCATGCGTTCGGCGACGTGGTTCCACTGCAGGATTTCCTCGGCCTGTGTGATATTGGGCTGAGTTCCCTTGAGGTCTTCCTGGATTCGCCGGACGCGGTAGCGAGCGTAGTTGAACTGGAGGAACAGCACCCGCTCCTCGGCGGCCGTGAGCAGTACCTGGGTGGACTGCTTGGGCGTCTTGCTCGAGGCGGTGAGTGAATCCATGACGGGGTGATACCAGCTGGTATCCGGTCGCTGGATATCAGGCGCGTCGTCGTAGATGGTGTTGGCGGCATTGTCTTCGTAGAACGCGGGGTTATCGATGAAGTCCATCGGTTCCTGCAGGATCCGGCGGAGTTCCTGTTCTTCGAAGGCTGAGAGCCTTCGACGCGTTCGACGCTCTGCAGCGGCCGAAGTCCGGGCGGTGGCGTTCCGTGCCGTTCGTTTTCGAACGACGACGGTTGCCGATGCTGAGGACATCGACCGAGCAGCAATACCGACGCCATTTCTCCTCTGAACTTGTTCAAGAGGAGAGCCGGCAAGCATTGTGCGGCCCATTTCTATGAGATCCTCTTCGTTGTCGCAATTACTACGATAATGTTTCTGGTTTTGTTCGCAAATAGTCGGAGGATCAAGACGTACCGATCGCCTGACCCCGACTGCCACGGCTGCTGCCAGCCAGTATACCAGCACACGTCATGTGCGCCTTGCAATTGTCCCTACTTTTCGAAAAAACCGCGCTATTTTACCGTTATGTTGCCCTGTTTAACTGTTTACGTGTTTTCGGTACGCCTCCCACAAGGCGGAGTTCGGAATTCAGGACAACCAGTTCCGCTGCAGATTCCCGAACCTGTGTGCGAAAACCAGTATACTACGAAAAACAGTTGTGTTGGGGTTTTTTGTAAGTTTCGCGGTCAGTTGGTCTTTAGAGCGGGGTATATCGGGTCAATTCCCGAGACCCGGGGTCGTGTGGCATAAAATGGTGGCGACCGCTTTTTTGTGAAGTCCGGGGGGTGTTGTGGGCTAAAATGGTGTGGAGTATGGGTATTTTGTGGGGGTGTGGGAGGAATGAGCCCCTTTCTATGGGGCAGTGAGAGGGAAAAAGAGGAGATCCGGCCGAGCCGATCGCACGTTGGTCACTCGATCGGCTCAACCGGCTTGTACCCGGTCTTGTCGTCGGGGCGATGCCAAGTCCGGCTTGCTCGGATTGGTCCCAGATGCGTTTTCCGGGTGGGGGGGACGCGTGTGGTCATCGCGACTCGCAACGAACCAAAGGGATATGGCCCCGGGTGTGTTCACCGGTGGGCTCAACGAACAGGAGATATTGATCATGGCATTTGAACTACCGGCTTTGCCGTATGACTTCGGGGCTTTGGAGCCGCACATTGATGCTCGGACGATGGAGATCCATCATGACAAGCATCATGCAGGATATGTGAACAACGCGAATATCGCACTGGCCGGATCGGAATGGGCTGATGCGGGGCCGTGCAAGATTCTGCCGGACCTGGCATCGCTGCCGGATTCGATTCGGACGGCTGTGCGGAACAATGTTGGGGGGCATGTGAATCACAGTCTGTTCTGGTCGATTATGGGCCCGGGGTGTGGTGGCGAGCCGACGGGCGATCTGGCCGAGGCGATCACGCGTGACTTTGGGTCATTTGACGGGTTCAAGGAAGCGTTTGCCAAGGCAGCCACGACGCGGTTCGGCTCGGGTTGGGCGTGGTTGGGCGTGAAGGATGCCAGCAGTGGGTCGCTGTGCGTGTGTTCGACGCCGAATCAGGACAATCCGCTGATGCGCGGGATGGTCGATTGCGAGTGCCATCCGATTCTGGGGCTGGACGTGTGGGAGCATGCGTATTACCTGAATTACCAGAATCGGCGTCCGGACTACGTGTCGGCATTCTGGAATGTCGTGAATTGGGCTGCGGTGGCGGAGCATTTTGCGAAGGTGACTTCGGGTGGCGGCCATTACGGTTGCGGTGGGTGAGGTGGCCGCGTGGCAGGAGAAAACCCCACGGATCGGAATCCGTGGGCTTGATTGGCGTTACAGACCCCGTGATGTGCCGATGCATGTTGCGGGGTTTTGTTTCGCGCAGGATGGCCGTTGGGATTGCAACGAGGGGTGGTGGGCGTGGTAGAATCGGCTTAGGGTGGATTCCTGCGTGCGCGGGAATGACGGGAGGGGGAGGGAGAGGCCCTCACCCCCAGCCCCTCTCCCGACGGGAGAGTGGGGCAAGAGTGTCAATCGGGAGATTGGCGATCCGGAGGAAGGGGAGAGGATGGATTCCCGCGGTTTTGACTTGATTTGAATGGTAGATCAACCATGACGACGAGAACGTGGAGGCGGACAATCGGCACTGATGATCGAGCACGTTCGGTGATCGGTGTGGGATTGGGACTGTCGATTCTGCTGGCCGGTGCGACGAGTGCGCACGGCCAGTTTTTTAATCGCGGCCCGAAGCCGGTTGTGTTTGAACATGCTCATGTGCTCACGATGACGGGGCGTGAACTGGAGGACGCGGTCATCATTACCCGTGGCGGGGTGATTGAGCAAGTGGGCGTTGGCGTTGCGATTCCGGACGATGCGCGCGTGATTGACGCCGGCGGCATGACGGTCACGCCCGGGCTGATTGATGTGAGCAGTGTGTTGGGGCTGGCATCGCCGAGCAGCAACTCGCCGGTGCATTACGCGATGGATGCATTTGATCCTTTTGACATGAACACGTTTCGCGATGCCGTGCGCAACGGGGTGACGACGGTGTATCTGTCTCCCGGCGGCGGGGTCGGCGTCGGTGGTCGGGGATGTGTCGTCCGTTTCTCGCCGCGCAGCAACGGGGGCGGTGCGGGCGAAGCGGTGGAAGGCGGGGAAGCGCTGCATCTGGACCTGGGGTCGTCGGGGGGCCCGATCGGCCGATTGCACACATACAACAGTGTGTGGCGGACATTCAAGGATGCGTTAGATTATCGCGAGTCGCTTGAGACGTATGACGAGGAACTCGAGGAGTACATCGAGAAGATCAAGGAGCGGGCCGAGAAGGAAGCGAAGGAAGAGGCCGAGGGCAGCGACAAGAAGGGGAAGGGCGGCAATGGAGGAATGGCCGAGGTCAGCGACGATGGGCAGCGGCTGTCATTGCCGGGCGATCTGCAGGAGGAGCCGCCGCCGAGACGTCGGCCGCGCCCGAGGCCGCAGCCTGAAGGAAATGGCGGGGGTGGGCCGCCGGCCAAAGAGAATGGCGATGGCGACAAGAAGGATGAGGAGGAGATCAAGAAGCCGTCACAGCCGCGACCGAATCCCGCTGCAGAGGTTCTGCTGCGTGTGATTGATCACGAGTTGCCGGTTCGGATTCGGGCCGATCGCGATGCAGACATTCTCAATGCGCTGCAGTTGGCACATGATTTCGACATTGACATTGTGATCGAAGGGGCGGCTGAGTCGCACCTGGTGGCAGATGCATTGGCTGAGGCTGAGGTATCGGTAGTGCTCGATCCGTACATGGAACGGAGCGGGTATCGCAATGATGTCTATCAGCGTCGTCAGGCTGACTTGACGCGCGTGCTGGATGAAGCGGGCGTGGACTGGGTTATTGGGAGCGGCGGCCGTGGCGCGAATCAGAGTCGTTTCATTCTGTTCCATGCCCAGCAAGCCTTGTCCCATGACACCGATGGATCTTTGCGTGCGTTGGAGGCAGTGACGTCTGATGCAGCAGCGTTCCTGGGATTGTCGGATCAGATTGGTTCGATCGGTTGGGGCCGTTCGGCTGATCTGGTGCTGTGGGATGGTGACCCGCGATCGGGTAGTGCGGTGGTTGACAGCGTGTACATTGGCGGCCGTCAGGTGTATCGACGGACGCCGGTTCCGGGGATCGGAGAGTGATTGGATGAAGATGACGATGATCAACAGGGCCGGTGTTATTGGTATTGTCGGGTTGGCTGTGGCAGCAGCCACGGCGTCGCTTGTTTCGGGAGATGAGCCGATTGTCACGGCGCTGCGCTCGGAGGTTCTGCGTGCAGCGGGCGTGGTGGTGCTGGCCGACCATGCTGTCGGGCCGGACGGGCACTTGATTGATGATGCGGTATTGGTTGTCGATGCTCGTGGCCGGATCCGTGAGTTCGGGTCGGCTGCCGAGTTGGGATATGGGGAAGGTGAGCCGCGTCGTTCCGGGGGTCGTGAAGTGATTGAGTTGCCGGACGGGGCTGTTTTATGCCCGGGTCTGGTTGCGGTGGGATCAGAGTTGTGGGTCAGCGGGGGGAACTACGAACAGACGAAGTCGATTGACCCATCATTGTCGGTGATCGAGGCGTTTGACGGCTCGCAGTCGTCAGTGGTCGATGCGTTGAAGGCAGGGATCACCTCGACGATGGTGATTCCGAGGCCGAACAATGTTGTGTGTGGAACAGCAGCGGTGCTGAAGACGTGGCCGTGCGGGCCGGAGACGGGTTCGCTGCCGGGTGACCGGGTGTTGCGTGATGACGGCCCGGTGGTGTTGGCGCTCGGTCCTTCGACGTGGGATTTTGCCGGCGAGCCGACGTCGCGAGCCGGTGCACTTGCGTTGATTCGGCGTGAGTTCGACAGCGCGAAGGATGCCGATGG
Source organism: Planctomycetota bacterium (assembly GCA_013112555.1). GTDB lineage: Bacteria > Planctomycetota > Phycisphaerae > Phycisphaerales > UBA5793 > PNC21. The sequence continues at coordinate 1,022,274 of JABFGK010000002.1, forward strand.
AGACGACGAGGCGTCAGTTCGGATGCGGCAACTCGTATCGGGCGAATTGGATTCGATCGTGTGGGCGGCAGAGGTTGAGGATGTACAGGCGGTCGTCCGGGTTCTGATGCCGCGCGGCGTGAATCCGGTTGTGTTTCACGGCGGGAATCCGCTTGAGTGCGGTGCATGGTTGAAGGAGACGGGCAAGCCGGTGGTTCTGGGGCCGCTGGGTTTTGGGAGCGGGCCGGGTCAACTGTATGGGCCGGCTGCATTGTCTCAGAGCGGTGTTGAGATTGCGTTTGCCGGGCAGATGCCGGTGGCAGCGCCTGACAGTTTGCGGATTTCGGCTGCGTTGGCAGCGCGATATGGGATGGATGCAGCGGCCGCTCGGCGTGCGATTACCTCGGTGCCGGCTGCGGTGGCCGGCGTATCGGATCGCGTCGGTTCGTTTGCCCCGGGGCTTGATGCCGACTTCGTGGTGTTTTCGGGTGACCCGATTTCGCTGAGTTCGTCGGTACTCGAGGTTTGGGTGAACGGGACGCGGGTGATGCCCGGTGCGATTGAATAGTCGGATATCGTGGAAACGGGACAGAACGGGACGCGGGATTTTGTTATTTGGACAGCGACACGGAGGTGTGTCATGATGAACCTCACGAGGCAACGAAATCGAATTTGGCCGACTCTCGCCGGGGCTGTTGCGTTGGCGATTGCAGTTGGTTTTTCTTGTTCGGATGGGTACGCAGCGTCTGATGAGGCGGCGTACTACATTCATGCCGGGACGGTTCACGTTGGGAACGGGACGGTGATTGAAGACGGCGCGGTCGTGGTGCAGGGCAGCACGATCGTTGCAGTAGGGTCGGCCGGCGAGATTGCGGTTCCTGATGGGGCAACCGTGATTGAGTTGGGTGACGGGTCGGTCAGCCCGGGGCTGATTGATGCGAACGCCCAGGTCGAGCCGGGTGATCTGGTTTCGTCCGGTCCTCGTGGGGGTCTGGGTGATGAGCCGGGCCCGGCTGATGACTCATCCCCGAATGCACTGCGCTTGATGTTCTCGAATCCTGACGGTCATGGCGGAGATCATGAGCACGTGCCGATGGCCTGTGATGGGACGGTGGCCTGTGCGCTGGCTTCGTCGCATGAGAATCTGGGCCCGGATCAGATCTGCCCAGTCTGCGGCGGCGGGCCGGGGCGCGGGTCCGGGTGCAGCATTGCGCGCGGCTTTTGCTTCGGGAGTCGGTGGCCAGAGTTCGGCGACGGAGGCATCGTCGGAGGTGGTGCCGCACACGCTGGTGATTGACACGATTCGCTTTGGTTCGCCGGACTGGGAGCGGTTGGCCCGTGGCGGGGTGACGACGGTGTTCGCATCCCCGGATTCGGCAGCCGTGATCGGGCCGCGTGGTGCGATTCTGCATACGGCAGGCCCGTGGGCCGGTCGGATTGTTTCCGAGGCCTCGGATGTGAAGGCCACGATCGGGACGGACACATATTCGCAGGGTGGTGGGAACAACTCGCCATATCGGAACTATGTGACGAATCGAACCCGGCGGCCAAACTCGCGGATGGGTGTGGCCTGGGTATTCCGGAAGGCCATGTACGACACGTTGCGGTATCGGGAGGGGCACGAGTTGGAGGGGACGGACGTTCCGGACGCGCCGGCCATGGAAGTGCTTTCTGAGGTGTTTGCCGGGCAGATTCCGTTGCGTATTCAGGCACGGCAGCAGTTGGACATTGCGACGGCGTTGCGGGTCTCGGAGGAATTCGGTTTGCCATTCACGCTGTTGGAGGCGACGGAGGCATACCGGTGTCTGGACGAGTTGAAGGCTGCGAACGTGCCGGTGATATTCGGCCCGATTTACACGGACCCGAGCGGGTTGCGGCAGCGTTCTTCGGAGACGCGGGAGTCGCGGCTGGGGACGATTACGGAGTTACTGGATGCCGGGATCGACACGGCCTTGAGCGCGCAGGACTTGCGTGAGGAGGACGGATTGATTCGTCAGGCAATGTATGCCGTGCGGGCCGGGGTGGAAGCCGAGACGGCGTTGCGTCTGGTCACCGAAGTGCCGGCACGGATGTTGGGTCTGGGGGATCGGCTGGGCACGGTGGAGACCGGCAAGCAGGCTGATTTGGTCGTGTGGTCCGGCGAGCCGCTGGAGGCGACCTCGAAGCCGTTGGTCGTGATGATCAAGGGTTCCGTGGTTGTTGATGAGCGGGCGGAAGGTTGAAATGAATCATGCTGACGACGCTGATGTCGTTGGGTCGTCGGTTGATTGAGATACGGCGTTTTGTTGTGTTGTCCATGTTTTTTCGTCACGTGAGAGTCCTGCCTTTATTGGGTGCGGCTCTGAGCGACGGGAGTAGAGGGATGCGATTTCGAGTGAGGTCGACCGTCGGATCGATGGTGGCTGCAGTGATGGCGGTTGGATTTGTATCGTTCATGCCGACGGGGTTTGCCCAGCAGCCGGAGTCTGCAGCATCAGGCCCGCCGCCTGCCAAGGTGGCTTTGACCGGCGGCCGGATTATCCCGGTGGTCGGCCCTGAGATTGCGACGGGCACCATCGTGGTTGAGCACGGCCGGATCACGGCTGTGGGCCCGACCGACGAGGTGAAGATTCCGTATGACGCGATGGAGGTTGACGTGTCCGGCAAGGTGGTGATGCCGGGGATGATTGACCCGCAATCGTGGCGTGGGCTGGACGTGTCAAACGAGAATCTGCCGGTGGCGCCGTTTCTTGATGTGTATGACGCGATTGATCCGTCTCGATTGTATTTTGAGGATGCATTGCGTGACGGTGTGCTGGCCATCCATGTGATTCAGGCTGACAACTGCGTCATCGGCGGGTTGAGCCGTGTGGTGAAGCCGATCGGGTTGACGCCGGATGAGATGACGATTGCCGCCCAGAATGGGATCAAGATGTCGATCACGCCGAAGCGCGGGTTCGATCGGATGCGGCAACTCACGACGTTGCGAGAGACGTTTGCGGAGTTGGATTGGTATCTTGAGCAGTTGGCCGAGCAGAAGTATGAGGAATCGCTGGAGGAGAAGGAGAAGAAGATCGACGTTGGGCCGGCAGAGGCCCGGGAGCGTGGGAAGGATCTGATTAAGGACGAGGACTACGACGACAAGCACGCGAATCTCATGAGATTGCGTCGTGGGGATTTCGGGGCCTGGATATTCTGCGGTGCTGCGATGGACGTGCAGCCGGGCATTACGCTGGCGACCGATGAGGGGTTCCTTGACAATGCCGTGTTCATTCTCGGCGCGGAGGCGCATAAGGCCGTCACGCAGTTGAAGGCTGCCGGTCGCCCGGTGCTGCTGCCGGGGAATCTGTATTATCGGGAACGGGATCAGTTGACGGGCGAGTTGAAGGAAGTGTTCATCCCGAGCGAGATCCATGACGCCGGGCTCATGTTTGCGTTGCAGCCGAACCCGGGCGGCTCGCTCGCTGAGGCGTATCTGAACTATCAGGCAGCGATGTGTGTGCGGAACGGGATCCCGCGGCAGACGGCCCTTGAAGCGATCACAATCAACCCGGCGACGATGATGGGTGTTGGCGATGAGCTCGGCTCGATTGAACCGGGCAAGATTGCGAACCTCGTGGTCATGTCGGGTGACCCGTTTGATTTCGAATCATGGGTGGAACTGTGTTACATTGACGGCATTCTGGCATACGACCGTGCCCGCGACTACCGGCTGGAGAAGCAGTTGGAGTTGGAGGCAACGCGTGCCGAGCAGGCCAAAGCGGAAGAGGATGCCACCAAGGGTAAGCCTGACGATGACGACGGGGACGACTCGGCTGAGGAGGGTGACGAAGCAACGTCGGAAGGAGCATCAGCCGAGGGTTCTTCTGAGGAAGGCGACGGCGATGGTGACGGCGACGGCAGCGGCGAGTCCGGTGACACGGGAGGAGGCGATCAATGAATCCGGTGTGCCAGACGGGACAGCGTGATGCGGGGATGACGACCCATCGCCGGGGCGCGTTGCGGCCGATCGTCCGTTGTGACGTGGGGCAAGGTGGGTGCGGCTTCGGCTGTGCTTGCCGGCGCTGCGTTGTCGGGCGCGTGGGCGCCAGGGGCCGGGATGCGCGATGTCGAGGCCGCAGCGAATTCGTTCGTTGTTTGCGCCGGTCGGGTGATCACATCATCGTGGCGCGGCGAATGGGACATCGCCGACGGCATAATTGTGGTCCGGGACGGGCGAATCGAAGCCGTGGGCAGTGCGGATGACGTTGACGTGCCGCTCGGCCTGCCGGTGTATCACTACCCGGACGCGACGGTCATGCCGGGCATGGTGGCTGCGTGTTCGAACGTCGTGGGCCAACGGTCCGGCGACGAGTCGATCGGTGCGGGTTATTCGGCATTGGACGCGTTCAACGTGTACGGCGATTATCGCGGGATCCTTGCCGGCGGCGTGACGACGGTGCACATTGATCCCGGGTGGTATCGCCTTGTTTCGGGGCAGGGTGCCGTTGTTAAGTTGGGCGGCGAGCCGGGGTCACGGGTGTTACAATCACCTTCGGATATGACGTTCAATCTGGGCCCGCGTGCGTACCTGCCTCCGGATATCGTGGAGGAGGTGTACCCGTCTTCGGGCGCCGAGCCGATTGAGCCGGGTGTGCCCCAGCGGCCGGATTCTCGGATCGGTCAATATCTGGCATTGCGTGAGGCACTTGATTCATCGGTGATCGGAACGGGTGAGTTCAACGTCCATCTGCGTGATTTGAGTGCCTGGTGGCAGGCCGGCGGGACGGCCCGTGTGCAGGTGAACGACGCGGCCGATATTGCCGGGGCCATTCAGTTTTTCTCATCGAATTTGATGGGGTCGCCGGTCAGTCGTTCCCGTTCGAATTCGAATGGTGTGAAGCCGTATCTGGTTGGTTGTCGCGAGATTGGGGACGTTCTTGATCTCGTGTCTGATGCCAATATGGGATTCGTGTACACCTTGCCCAGCCCGCTGGGGCAGCCGGGCGGGAATCTCGGGAACAATCCGGAGGCACGCGATGCAGACATCACGGTCTTGTCCGGTCTGTTCGAGGCAGCGGATGAAGGCCGAGTGAGTTTGAGCACCGGTTCGGGTGCCAGCCCGTCGGGGTTGCGGTTGGCTGCTGCGACGGCCTTGCGCGCGGGATTGACGGAGCGACAGATTGTCAATGCGATTACGAGTGTGCCGGCTCGTCAGTTGGGGCTCGGTGGTCGTGTGGGGACGATTGCGCCGGGTGCCGATGCTGACTTTGTCGTGCTGTCCGGCGCGCCGTTGTCAATTGAGACGCATGTACTGAAGACGTTTGTCAACGGCGTCGAGGCGTATTCGATTGATCAGGATGATGAATGGGGCGAGGCGTTGGTGGTACGGGCCGGGACGATCTGGCTCGGGCCGAACAACTGGCTGCATGATGGGGCCGTGCTCATAGAGGATGGGAAGATTGTGTCGGTGGGTCAGCGGGTGCCGACGCCGCCGAATGCGCGCGTGATTGATGCCGGTCCGGATGCGTTTGTGACTCCTGGGCTGATTGATGCCTACGGGCATCTCGGGTTGGCCGGCGACCAGTCGGCAATCCCGCCGAACCTGCCGTTGGAGCGTCTGGTCGGGTACCCGGATGTCTCGGCCGGTCGGGTGGCGCGATCGGGTGTGACGACCGTGCTGACCGGGCCGTACCGCTTTGATAACAACGGATCGCGTATTGCAGCGATCAAGACGTGGGGCGGTTCGCGTGAGGCTCGGGTTGTGAATGGGACGGCTGCGATTGCGTTTGATGTGCGTGGCGGGAACCCGCGTTCATTGGCGAACCGGATCAAGCAGCGTCTCGAAGCGGGCAAGAAGTATGTTGAGAAGTGGAAGAAGTATGAAGAGGAACTGAAGGAGTGGGAGAAGAAAAAGGCTGAGGGCAAACTCGAAGGAGATGCCAAGCCGAAGACGGAGGAGATTGTCGAGGAAACAGCCAAGGAGGATCCGATCACGGGTCGGTGGTCGATGCGTATTTTCGGCGGTCCGATGCCGAATGAGGAAGAGGGGGAGATCGCGCTGAAGTTGACCGGGTCGTCGATTGAGGGTCGTGTGACGGAGCCGTATGTGCCGATCGAGCACAAGATCATCGGGACGCTTGATGGCACGCACATTACCGGCACGATCGAAGTTGATACCGGTGGGATGGGGACGCCGACGTGGGAAGCCGAATTGCAGGGCGAAGACTTCATGTCCGGTACGGCCGGGATTGAAGGGCTTGCCACGGTGAACTTTGAAGCCACGCGCACAAGTAAGGAGGCGGTGGAGTTCAAGGTTTCGAAGCGGAAGCGACGGACGACGGGGAAGGACGGCCGGCCATTGCCGCCGAAGGTTGATGAATCACTGGAGCCGATTCGGGCCCTGTTGAATAAGCAAATCCCGGCCTTGGTGGCGGTGAGCAGTGCGGATGAGATTGATGCACTCCTCAAGTTGATTTCGGAGTATGAACTCGGCGTCGTGCTGCTCGGGGCAGAGGGGGCGCGAGATCGGACCGATCTGTTGAAAGAGAAGCAGGTCGGCGTGGTGTTGCCGACGCGCGTTCTGCGCCAGGATGACTGGGAGTGGTATCACCAGGGCGATGATTTGTCACGCCGGGGGATTCCGGTTGCGTTCCAGAGTAATGCGGAAGACGGAGCCCGGACATTGCCGGAAATGGCGTTGTATGCCGTTTCGCGTGGCATGTCGCCGGAGTCGGCGTTGGCCGCGTTCAGTGTCGATGCTGCCCGGATGTTCAAGTTGGATGATCGGATCGGGTCGATTGCTCCGGGTCGCGAGGGTGACCTGGTGATCTTCTCGGGATATCCGTTTGAGGCACAGACGGTTGTTGAGCGAGTGATTGTGGGCGGCAAGGAGATTCAGCCGTGAGCGAAATAAAGAGGTTGACACAGATTCCGGTATTGGTTGCCGCGATTGGGCTTGGTTCGGCGTGTGTTGCCGGGAGTGCATTCGGCAGCAGCGGCGGCGACGACGTACTCGTGCTGAAAGTCGGCAAGATTCTGACGATGAACGCTGACGACGATGTGATTAACAACGGCACGATCGTGGTTCGCGGGACAACGATCGCCGAGATCGGCAAGTGGGGCGAGGTTGATGTGCCGGCCGGTGCAGACGTTATTGAAATGACGGATTGCTGGCTCGTTCCCGGGCTCGTGGAGGCGCATAACCACACCGGTGGCTCGATGAGCGACCTGCATGATTATGTCTATCTGACGAACCCTGGGTTGCGCACGCTTGATACCGTGGCACCGCAGACGCCGGACGTTGAATGGGCTCAATCGGGCGGGGTGACATCGGCCTTGCTGATCCCGGGCAGCGGGACGAATATGAGCGGTTTCGGGACGGTTGTTAAGTTTGCCGGTAAGTCGGCTGACGAAGCGGTTTTGAAGTTCCCGGCATCGATCAAGATTGCCCAGGCCGGCAACCCGGAGGGGTATTGGTGGGGCGTCGGCCGGATGTTCATGAACTACAACCTGCGGGCTACGCTTGAGCAGGCACGGGAATACAACGCTGCCTGGGAGCAGTATGAGTCCGGGCAGTCAGAAACGAAGCCGTTGTTCAATCCGATGTGGGACGACTTTCGGGGTCTGTATCGTCGCGAGTTCGTTGCCTCGGTTCACACACAGATTTATCAGGTCGTCATGACGACGGTGGACATGCTGGCAGACAAGTTAGCCATTCGGACGGTGCTGGATCACAGCACGTTTGACGGGTGGAAGACGGCCCGTCTGGTGACGGAGCAGGGTGACATACTGACGATGAACGGTCCGCGGCAGTTTCACTTTGATCGGACGCAGCGGAAGATTCACGGCAATGCCGCCCGTTGGTGGCAAAGCGGGATTCGCCGGCTTGGTGTAAATACGGATGCGCCGGTCATCCCGCAGCACGAGTTGAGTTATCAGGGGGCGATGGCATGCTGGTACGGCTGGACGCCGTATGAAGCACTGCGCGGCATTACGCGCGTGTCATCTGAGGCGTTGATGGTGGATGATCGCATCGGGTCGATTGAAGTGGGGAAGGATGCGGATGTGTGCATCTGGTCCGGCGACCCGATTGACCCTCGTTCAACGTGCTGGATCATGGTTATCAATGGGGATGTGGTGCGGGATGCGCGTGACGAGTTACGGCGTTTTTAGTTCGCGTGTTTGTCGGTTGATTGACTTGCGGGCGAGGCCGTTTTGTGAGACGAGAAGGTGAGCGAATGAATTTCCAGGTTGCACAATCCATCGCACCGGTTGCCGCAGGGTTATGCACGGCCGGCGTGTTCGTGTCGTCTGTGGTTGCGACTGCTGCCGCCCCGCCGCCGGGCGATCCGATGCGGCAGGAAGTGGTGGTGATCAAGGCCGGGAAGGTGATCACGGTATCGGGCGAGGAGTATGCCCCAGGCGAGATCGTGATCATTGACGGCAAGGTTGAGCTGGTGGGTCGAGGGCTTGAGTACCCGAAGCCGGCTCGGGTGATCGAAGCACCCTATGAGACGGTGATGCCGGGGTTCGTGCATCCCCATTCGCGGTATGGGATGGCCCGGTACTCGGCTTCGGGTGTCCATGGAAATTACAAAGCGGACGAGTATGCCGTTGTTGATGATATTGAGTTCGAGGATTTTCTGAAGGCCGGTTTTACGACGGTGTGCTACTTCGCCAATGGGACCGGGATCCCGGGCACATCGGTGGTGTATCGCACGGGCGGTGCTGAGGATGATCGAGTACTCAAGGGGACGTCGTATCTGCGTGTGACGATGTCGCGGCCATCGCGTGACAAGCGAGCGTTTGCTGGCGCTTTGGATAAGGCCAAGGCAGAGATCGACAAGGTGGAGAAGGCAAAAAAGGAGTGGGAAGAGGCACAGAAGAAGAAGAAGGAGGAGGAAGAGGCGGCCAAGAAGAAGCAGCAGGAGGAGGACGCGAAGAAGGAGGGGGGCCAGCCGGAGAAGAAGGCAGATGCTGCCGGCAAGGGGGATGAGAAGAAGGAGAATGGTGAAGACGGTGAGAAGCCGGCGGAGCCTGAGAAGTTTGAGCCGCCGAAGATTGATCCGGCGGTGCAGCCGCTGGTTGACTGGCTGGAGGGGAATCTGGCGATGCCCCCGTTGATTGAAGTGTCGAGCGCCTCGGATGTCGTCCATTTTGATGATGTGATGAAGAAGTGGGAAGACAAGGAACTGGCGTATCGGCTCTATCTGACGCGAGGCGGTGATTACAACTATGTCATGAATCGCCTGGTTGAAGGTGAGACGATCGTGATGTCGGATCTCGGTGTCCGGACGCTCCCGCAGACGATGATTACGTTCAACATGGTCGGCGAGTTGTTTGCTGCCGGGTGTGAGATCGCACTCGTGCCGGTGTATGACGCTCCCGTCGGGTTTGATCGATTCCGTGCTGATGTGACGGAGTTGATTCGATATGGGATCACCCGCGAGGAAGCGCTGCGAGCGGTCACTTTGAATTCGGCGAAGTTAATCGGGGTGGATGATCGGGTCGGCTCGATTGAGAAGGGGAAGGATGCGGATTTCGTCTTTGTGAACGGCGACGACCCGCTTGACCCGTTGGCCAGGATTTCGCGCGTGATGATTCTGGGTGAGACGGTTTGGGAATCAGAGGATGACGCCGACCCTCGGGCGATGCGGTCGATGTCTGTGCCGCAGGGCGGCGGTCGAGGCGGAAGGCGGGGTAACTGATGAATTGGCAGCATGGAGTCACAGTGAGAACGATGGGCCTTCAAATGATGTCAATGAAGCAGAATCGGCAGTGGCGGTTCGGCAGTTGGGTCGGCAGCATGTTGAGCGTGTGTTGTGCGTTTGCATTCATACTGCTTGGACTAACGACGGCCACGGCCGAGGCGGCGTCTGCCAGCACGACTACAGCGAACATGATGTCCGGGACCGAGGGCGTTCTGTTGGCCGTATTGGGGCAGGAGCCGCAGCGGCGCGGGCGTCGCGGTTCTGATGATGATGCAGATGAAGCGTCAGAGGATGGCACAGAGAAGAGCGGTGCCGATGAAGATGAGGCTGTTGAGGAGGAAGAGGAGGAGGACCCGGATACGTATCTGGCACTGACGAACGCGACCGTGTATGCGATGACGGGTGCAGTGCATCGCAATGTGACGGTGCTGTGCAAGAATGGGAAGATTCACGAAATCGGGACAGGGGTACAGGTTCCGGACACGGCAGAGATATTGGATGTCGACGGGTATCGGGTGTACCCGGGCTTGATCGCCGTGCGGAGTTCGGGGATTCTGGGCGGCGGCGATCCGAGTGATTCGAGCGATGTGTATTCGATGAATCTCACGCTTGCACTGGCAGCCGGGATTACGACGGCCAACACGGGGAATCTGGCAGCGAAGTTAACGTATGGCACGCTTGAGGACATGGTGCAGAAGCGGAATCTGTTTGAGAGTCTGCGGTACAGTTCACGCAATCCCCAGGGGAAGAAGTCGGTCCGCGATGGGTTGCGAAAGGTACGAGATCATCTGCGCGATGTTGCTTCATATGAGGAAGAGAAGCGGGACAATCCGGATGCGGAGAAACCGGACGAGAAGTGGATCACGGGCGAATACGCGAAGTACATGCGGCTGATTAAGGGTGAGGCTGCGGCCGAGGTTGATGCGAACACGGTGCACGAATTGATCGATTTGTGTGATTTGTCGGAGGAGTTCGGGATCGAGTTGGTGATCCGTGGGGCGTATGAAGGCTGGGCAGTGGCACCGAGGCTGGCTCGAGCGAATGTGAGTGCCATTGTTACGCCGCGTGACACGGTCAACGCGAACCCGCGGTCAAATCGCCCGAGTGGTTCAACGATTGAGAACGCTGCGATTTTGTATGAGCATGGGATTCGGCTGACGTTTATGCCGGTCGGAAGTTGGTTCGGCAGCGGGACGGGGATCAGTATGGGTGGCCTGGCCGGTCGCGACTTGCAGCACTTGCCGATGGAGGCTGCATTTGGTGTACGTGGTGGATTGAGCGGCGAGGCAGCGATGCGGGGGTTGACGATTGATGCAGCCCGGATCATGGGGATTGATGATCGTGTCGGGACGATTGAGGTGGGGAAGGATGCGGACTTCTTTGTCTGTGACGGCGACCCGTTGCATTACATGACGCAATCACGGTGGACGATTGTGAACGGTCGTATTGCGTATGACAAGGACAAGGAATCGCTGTTTGAGCACATTCGCAAGGGTGGGGATGTGGATGCACCACCGCCGACTGATCACTGGCCGAGGCGTTTGGGTCAGCCGTGGTAAGAGTGGGTGTGGCGAGAGGGTGATGTGACCCCACGGATTCAGATCCGTGGGTTCACAAAGCCGCCACCGGTGGTGGCGGTAGAAGAAGGAAGAGTGCCAATCGGGAGATTGGCGATCCGGGGCGAACGGGAGAAGATGGATTCCCGCGTTCGCGGGAATGACGGAGGGGGGGAAAGAGCCCCGGACAATCCGCGGGGCGCGGCTTATCCGGCTTGTCGGAATGGGGGCTTGCTATGATGCTTGCGCAACATTCCCCAGACGGAGCCGGAGGGGCTAACGAGTCTGGCGGAGGTCTTTGACGAGTGTGAGGCAGGATTTGAATGCGGGGTGGTCGCCGTGTTTCATGAGTTCGTAGGCGGCCGAGACACAGCCCGTGGGGATGGCGCCGCAGCGAGTCATGCGCTGGATAGACGGGTCTACTTGTGAGATTTCGCCACCCGATATGGCATCGGTGAGCAGCCAGACCCGGTAGCCGGCGGCCAGCAGGTCGAGCGTTGTCTGTAAGACGCAGATGTGGGCTTCGATGCCGCCGACGATGATGTCGCGCCGACCGGTGGCAGTCAGCCACTTGCGCACGTCATCGGTACAGGCTGAAAAGTAGGTTTTCTGATAGACGGCCGTGTCGGGAGGCAGGGCTTGTGCAATCTGCGGCACGGTTGGGCCGAAGACGCGCTTGACGTGCTCGGTGATGACGATGGGTAGTTTGAGGTTGGTTGCCAAATGGGCCAGGAACACGTTGCCCTGGATAAGTTTGCCCGGCTCGTGCATTTCGGTGACGATGCGTTCCTGGACATCAATGATGAAGCAGGCAGCGTGGTCAATTTCGAGTTTCGGGATGGCCATGTGCTATTGATCTCCCTCGGCATAAGGCAGCGGCGATTCCGTTATTACGCCCGTGCCGCCCGTACTCTTCGGATAATAACTGAGATGAGATAGACGCCGCCGGCTGCCAGGACGATGGCGGATTCGGGGCTCATTCGGGTGCCGTAGACGGCCATGCGCGGGACGGTTGTGAGCAGGATGCACAGGAGTATGGCACCCCACTGGATGGCAACGAGTCGGCTCAGGTGGTGAGCGGCCGTGGCAGCGGGCAATGACAGGAGGGCAATCACCAGAACGAGCCCGACGACCTTGATCAGACAGATGACGGTCAGGGCCACGAGGATCAGCAGGATCAGGTGGGTTGAGAACACGTGAACGCCCTGGAGTTCGGCCTGCTCCTCATCGATGCAAACGGCCAGGAGTTGCTTGTGCATGAAGCAGACGCAGCCGATGATGACGATATCGAGCGCAGTCATGAGCCAGATTTGTGACCAGGTGACGTAGACGATGTTTCCAAACAGGAAACTCATGAGATCGGTGTGATATCCCGGGGTGTACTTGATCAGGAGGATGCCGATGGACATGCCGACGGCCCACATGGCCCCGATGAGGGTGTCCATTCGTTCAGTGACTCGTTCGTAGACGACGGCAATGAGGACGGCTGCGAGGACGGCTGCGATGAGTGCCCCGTGCATTGGTTTGAGCCAGCCGAAGAGTTGCGGGAAGTGTGCAGCGAGGAAGATTGCAGCCCCAAGCCCGCCGACGGCCATGTGTGCAATGGCCCCGCTGAGAAACACGATTCGTCGTGTGACGACAAAGGGGCCGATTGCCCCGCAGGCGATGCTGGCCAGCAGACCGGCAATGAGTCCGGTCAGCAGCAGGGGATTGGTTGGCATGTCCTGTATGAACTGGATCATGGCTGTTCGTCCGGCTCCTGCTCGTGGCTGTGGGCATGGTCGTGGCCGGCTGCGGGGCAGTTCTCATCGTGGATGATCTGGTGGACGTGGCCGTGGTACATGTCAGCGATGACGGTCTGGGAGATATCGCCGGCTTCGTGCATGGTGAGTGTGCGGCTGAGGCAGGCGACGCGCTGGGTATAGGAGGAGACGAAGCCGATATCGTGGCTCACGAGGACGATGGGGATTTGCTCATTGAGTGTGTAGAGCAGGTCGAGCAGACCTTGTTCCATATGTGCATCGACGCCGGCGGTCGGTTCGTCGAGCAGGAGGATGCGGGTATCGGAGGCGAGTGCGCGAGCGATGAGGACGCGTTGTCGCTGGCCGCCGGAGAGGGTGCCGATGCCCCGATCAGCGAGATCCTGGGTGTTGGTTTTCTCAAGGGCAGCGCGGGCGGCCTCGACATCCTGGGTCGAGTAGCCGAATCCCCAGCGGGAGCGGGCGAGTCGGCCCATGAGGACAATGTCGAGGACGGTGGCGGGTGCTTCGCAGTCGATGCGGGCGTACTGGGGCACGTAGCCGATCTGCGGCCGAACCTGGGCCGGCGGTTTGCCGAGGATTCTGACGGCTCCCTTTTGCGGTTTGAGGAAGCCGAGCATTATTTTGAGGAGTGTGGTTTTGCCGCCGCCGTTCGGGCCGATGAGGCCGAGAAAGTCATTGGTGCACACGGTCAGCGAGACGTCTTCCAGGACCGGCAGTGTACTTTTGCTAGTTGGATAGGAGAAGGTGATGTGTTCGATTTCGACGATCGCTTCGCACGGGGTGCGGTGCTGATGCTCGTGCTCGTGTTGGGCGTCGGCAGTCGGCGATGTCGGGGGCGTGTGATTCATGGAGGAACGGACGGCCTTTGTGAGCATGAAGGCTAGGGCATAATGGTAGCCGGTCTGTGCGGCTAGCCCCCGGCTTCGTCAAAAGATGCGATGATTGCATTGGCAACGGCACGGAGGTTGTCCGGGACATTCGGTTCGAGCGGGTCGATTCGTTTGACGCTTCCGCCGATGGTTGTGGCGACGGCCTCGGCTGCAAAGCCGGCAATCTGTGGTTGGACGAAGATGGTCTTCGTGCCGGTTTCAGTTGCCATGCGCTGGAGTTCCGTCAATTCGCGGTCGGTCGGGTTCTTTCCTTCGATCTCGATCGCGATCTGGTTCAGGCCGTAGGCATCGGCAAAGTAGCCCCAGGCCGGGTGGAAGACGAAAAAGGACCGGTCTCGATAGGGCCGAAGGAGTTCGACGAGATCGGTATCGAGCGTGACCAGTTCCGAGGCAACTGCCAGCGCGTTTTGCTGGTAGGCATCGGCATTGGCTGGGTCGAGTTCGGCGAGCGCTCGTGCGATGGCATCAGCCTGGACTCTGAGATTCGATGGGGCGAGCCAGGTGTGGGGATCTTTGCCGAGCAGTTCGTCGTTGTGATCATGTTCGTCGTGGCCGTCATCGGCGCTGTCGGCATGGTCGTCGTGGGAGTGGCTTTCCATGTCTCGGAGTTCGATGCCGGTGCGCAGGTCGATGGTCCGGAGCGATTTGATGTTGCTGAGGGCTTGAGCCCAGGCACCTTGTTCGAATGGGACGCCGGCTGCAAACAGGAGGCGCGCTTTCGAGAGTTGGCTGACCTGGATGTCGGTGGGCTGATAGGTGGCGGGGCTCGCACCGGGCGGGACGACGGTAATTACTTCGACGTTGGGCAGATTGGAGGCGACCTGCTGCACGAGCCAGGCATGGGGCGGGACGCTGACGGCCACGATGAGCGTGTCATCGGTGGATAGATCTGCAGGATCTTGTTTGCAGCCGGAGGTGGCCAGCAGGAGAAGCGTCGGGAGCAGGACTGTGATCAGGAGCGATTGCCATCGCATGGTTGATTGGCTCCGTCTATATATGTGGGTGGATGTAGGTGTTCTGAAAAAGGGTGCTATTACGGTTGAAATGCACGATTTGCTGCTATCTGTACGCAGGAGTCGTATTCGGGTGCGGGTGTGATTGCAAACAGCGCTGGAAATGGGGGGTGAGGGGGAGGACGGGCAAGAGCGCCAATCGGGAGATTGGCGAACGGAGCGGCCACAAAGCCGCCACCGGTGGTGGCGGTAGAGGGAAGAAGAGGATGGATTCCCGCGTGCGCGGGAATGACGGAGGGTGAGCCGGGGCTAATGGGGGTTGGCGGGGATGGTGAATCCGACGAGGATCGGGCGGTGGTCGGAGCCGATGTCCTCGAGTACCCGGCAGGATTCGAAGCGGACATCGTTGCTGCCCCAGACGTGGTCGAGCATGAGGCGCAAGGGGCCGATCGGGAGGCCGGCCGGCCAGGTGCCGGACAGTCGGGCGACGTCGTCGGCAGAGTGCAGATCGCTTTCCTGTTTCATGGCTCGGTATCGGTAGCCGCTGGGAGTGGAGTTGAAGTCGCCGGCGACAATAACGGGAAACCCGGTTGGCAGGAGGTATTGCAGCGTGCATTGGATCAGCAGCGAGACGGTCTCGTTGCCCATGGCCCAGGTCTCGGCTGACCGGGGGCTGGGTGCGTGAATACCGGCCAGCAGGAAGCGGCTGCCTGATGGGAGGTCGACATAGAGCGATCGGCGGTAGGCAAAGAGGTGCTTGAAGTGCTCGAAGTCGGTTTGGTTGAATTGGATCGGGCGGAGGGGCCATCTGCTCAGGACGGCCATATGCCAGGACATTTCGCGCCTGACGACCTCGGCAAATGGGTATTCGTCTTCGACTTCGGGTCGGCTGACGAATGCTGACGCGACGGGCGGATTGACTTCGGCCAGCAGAATCACGTCGGCCCGCTCACGTTGTGCCGCCTCCCAGAGCGGGGTGAGTGCTTCGTATCGGTCGCCGAGATTGCACAGCAGGAGCCTGACGGACTCGCGTCGTCCGGTGGCGCTCGGGTTACCGGCAGAGGCGGAGGAGGAGGACGAAGTGGGTGGGTGATTCCTGCCCAATGATTGGCCAAACGGCGTCACTACCGAGTTTTTGATCATGGGAGCGACCGGGAGTGCTGCCCAGGCACCGGCAGCAAGGAGGACCAGACACCAGAGGACGGTACCGACTCTGTTTGGTCGGCCCTTCCATATCCCGATCTTTTGTGTACCGACCAGGGCTCGTCGAATGCGCGCGATGATGATGCACAGAAGCGCAAAGCCGAGCGTGGCGAGTGATGCGAGCACGACCAGATAGGAGAGGTTGGCGATCAGGCCGATGATCCAGGGCCCGTTCGCGGTACTCACATGACGGCAGACGGCAACCAGTACCAGCGCGAGTGCCCAGGCCCAGGCAAGGGTTCGTATCAGCCGGGTGATAGTGAATCTTGGCCGGCCGAGGGGGGATCCATCGTGTCGTTGTCGAGGTACGTTCGCTGCGATGTCTGGGATCCTTGTTGGCGGGTTTGGGCGTTTCCATTAGCCGTGGCTTGGTACCGGCGCAACATAGGCGCGCGAGGGCTCGGAGGCGAAGCATGGGGCTGTGCAGCAGTGTTGCAGCCTGATTGCCGTCACAAGGCGGCCAAAACTGTGGCCAAATGATGAATCTTGAGCCCACTCGTAGTTTATGTGTATCGCCATATCCTTGTTTTCGTACGATGCGGGCATGTCTGTGTTGGTTCCTCGTTCAATTTCCGGGCTGGCACAGGCATTGCAATACACATTCTCGGCACAGCACAGGCGAAGACAGAAGGAGCCGATACAAATGTGTTTTACAGTAAAGAATGTTCAGTTTTCGGGCACCATGAGCGTATTGAGTTTCTTGATAGTCGGGTTGTTGGGCGTTCAGAGCGCATCGGCTCAAGTTGTGACGGTCACGATCGCTAAGGACACGATCGATGTTGACCCGTGGACCGCGACGATCGACGATCTGCCCGGCCCGGACGGGGAAGTGTCGTTTTCGGAAGCCATGATTGCGACCAACAATACGCCGGGACATCAGACGGTTGCCTTCAATGTTCCGCAGGCACTCTGGCCCTTTCAGTGGCTGTACCCGGGTCGGCTGGTGCTGACATCAACGATCGGGTATTACTGGCGGGCGAATGATTCCGTGACAATTGACGGCACGACACAGACGGCGTTTACCGGCGACTCCTATGCCGACGGTAACGAGGTCGTCATTGACACACTGACGTTCTATTTGAATGCAGATGACAGTACCTTCATTGGTTTCGATCACAGTGCCGTGTCGGCGACGGCGAACAACGCACTGATTGAAGGCAATACCGGTAACATGCGCATCACGGTGTATGGCGGCAGCGGCTCTGTCGTGCGTGGTAATGAAGCCAGTACCATTGTGGTTGATCGGTCGACCGACAACCGGGTCGTAGGGAATACGACGTCGCGCATCAGAGTCCTGGGGTACATCGGGGGCGGGCAGCCGGCTGCCAACAACATCATCGGCGGGCCGAATCCCGAGGATCGGAACTACGTGACCGGCTACGGCTCGTACAACAGTGAGGGGATGCCGAACGGTTCGGCTATGCAGCTGTTCGACACCGTGGACTGCATCATTGAGAACAATTGGATAGGCACGACTCCCGATGGCCTGGCATCCGGAAACCCGGCGTGCACGATCGGGATTAAGTTCGAAGGTGAGAACTACGGCACTATAGTGCGCGACAACATGATCTCAGGCATCCTCGGAATCGGAACCTGGCCTCATCACAACGGCCAGTTCTTCGGATGGGCTGTTTACTTCCAGCAGATTGTGGACAATGTCGAGTTTACGAACAATGCGATCGGGCTTGATGCCAACGGTGATCCGACGCTCGGCAGCGTTACGGGCATTGAGATCGGGACGTTCAACTACTACGGCATATCCGACCTTCGTCTCGGCGGTTCTGAGCCGGGGCAGGGGAATGTGATTGCCGGTCATATGTTCAATGGTATTACGATCGGCCGGGATGTGCCCAACGTCAGGATCGCCGGCAACTCGATTTATGGCAACGGCGGCCTGGGTATTGATCTGGTGCCGACCGGGTTTGGGTATGGTGTGACACCGAATGATCCGTTGGATGCAGACAGTGGAGCCAATGGGTTGCAGAACTTCCCGGTTTTGACATCGGCAGCCACGATTGGCGATACACACATTCGGATTGCCGGCGACTTGCATACGAGTGCATCGAGTCGGTGCACCGTTGAGTTCTTTGCTTCGCCGGAGTGTGATCCGAGTGGGCATGGCGAAGGGCAGATATATCTCGGCATGACAGAAGTTTTGACTGACGGGGCTGGAGATGCGGCCTTTGATGTGATGTTGGCAGCCTCGGTCCCGGTTGGATGGTTTGTAAGTTCGACGGCCGCGCTGGAGCCGGTCGGTGCAACGTCCGAATTTTCGGCATGCGTGGACGTGACGGGCGGCGGCGGGTTCGGCAACGTGGTACCGGGCACCGTGAATGGGATGGGTGGAAGCCGAAGGTTGAAGAAGTAGCAGGTGGGTGGGGGAGAGCAGAAGGGGGGTTACCCGCCATCATTCTCGGTTGGGTCAACCTCCTCCAGTGCAGCGTTGCCGGGAGGAAGGGGCGGGGGCCAGTCGATGAATATGGGGGGAGTTATTGGGTACCGGCCTTCGTCTTGCAGTTGCAGGAACACGTCATCAAGTTGGCAGGAAACCATCTCCCCGTGCACATCCAGTACGACGGTAAACCCACCCTGCAGAATCTCTTGATTCCGAGGCGCGTATGTAATCTCAATGCTCCGGGCATCATGCTGTATTCGGCTTCCGGTAACTGACCCGCCCGTGTGTGTTGAACAGTACGTGGCAGGCTGTAGTGTTCGATACCACATGACACAGTCCATTATCTGCGCATCAGTTTGATCGCTCTCCGGCCAGTCATAATGATTCACCCATCCCAGTTTCTCGCCTAGTTTCGGGCGAAGCGCAAAGACAACAATGGGCCAATCCGGCCACTCGTAGCCGTACTGCTGCACTTCATCGCGCCAGTGACGGTCGCCATCACACACCAGCAGAGACTCTTCCTCCCACCATGTAACATCGCGCAAGAAGCCGTAATGCCACGCTTCGAAGAGGATCGTGCCCTGTGCACTAAGGATTCTGATAACGTTCGATGATGAGTGTCGATGATTCTGCAGAGTCAGTATTTCTGCGCCCGGTGACTCCGGAAAGACGTCCGCAACACGAAACACTCGCACTGTGAAGTCCCCACGATCTCGACCGAGTTCGGCAGTGTTGTCGGGGAAATCCGGCTGATGAAATCCGCTGGAATCACTTGTGCTCCAGAGTGGCTGTTCCAAGTGCTTCGGTTTGTACATACACAGTTGACCGCCGGTTGAGCGGGCCCCTTTGTCTACAAGAACCAGGGCCACTTTTCCGCCGCCGAGTTCTTTGGGCATCATTACCATCTGACACAGTGCATTACCGGGCCACAGGTCGGGTTCTCCAAAGTACGCAACAGGAGCGCCCAGCCGTGATACCAGTGTGCAGTCCCCTTGCATCTGCTTTTTCGAGAATCGAGACGGCTGCACCAGTCCATACCAGACAGTGCCGGCCAATGCGGTCATGATGAGAGCGAAGACACCGATTGCCCCGACCGCAGACGTCCAGATTGGGTGACGTCCCATCCATCGTGTCAGGCGGATCCATCCGGAGGGTTTTCTTGCGCAGATCGAATCACCCGTCAGATATCGGCGCACATCGTCGGACAGTTCGGAAACGGATTGATACCGATTCCCGGGACGTTTGGCCAGTGCTTTGTCGACGATGACCTCCAGATCGCCGCGCATGCGACGATGCACTGTCGACAATGGGGGCGGCTCCGCCTCTTCCACTCTCTTCATGGCTCTCGCAATCGAGAGGCCATTCACGTCGTATGGAAGCGAATCGGTCAGTAACTCATAGAGCAGCAGGCCGAGGGAATAGACATCCGTGCGCGTATCGATGGCGCCTGGGTCGCCGGCGCATTGCTCCGGGCTCATATATTGAACGGTACCGACAATCTCACCCGCGCCGGTCTGCATCGTCGTGACGGCCACATCCGAGTCGGTGACGCGAGCAACGCCGAAATCAATCACCTTGACGCGACCGCCTGCATCCACAAGCACGTTGGGGGGCTTAAGATCGCGATGGACGATGCCGCGTTGGTGGCCGTGTTGGATTGCTGCACAGGCATCACAAAAGAGCTGAAGGCGTTCCTTTGTCGGTAGCATATTCTGTTGTGCGTACCCGGTAATCGGACGCGCATCGTCAACATATTCCATCGCGAAGTATGGTAACGCATCCTCTGAATCACGTGCCGATTCGAAGTAATGAACGCCCGCATCGTAGACCTGGGCGATATTCGGATGCACGAGCCGAGCGAGCGTTTCAGCCTCGTACCGGAATCGCTTCTGAGTCCGGCGCATCATCATGCCTCGGCGCATGACTTTCAGTGCCACGCGTCTGCTCGGGCTCAGTTGCTCTGCTTCGTACACGACCCCCATCCCACCGATCGCAAGAACGTTCGTCACTCGGTATCGGCCCCCGATTATCCGATCGTTCGGCAGCCATTCCAATGCCTCGCTCTCACTGATCGGCGCCTCCGGCTCTAGTTGATCAACCGGCGAACTGTCCATGAAGTCGCCCCCGCTGTCGTGCGCAGCCAGCAGTGCATCAACCTGTCGTCGGACGTCAGCCAGTCCGGCACAGGCGCGATCGAGATAGGCCGATCGATCGGCGGCTGATTCGTAATCGATGGCGTGCTCGAAGATGGCCTTGACCTGCTTGAGTTGTGCTTGTTCCGCATTCACAGGCACATGCTGCTTTCCCAGGTATCGATTGGCCGAACCCCACGGATTCGTATCCGTGGGCTTGATCTCCGGTGGCGATTGTTTTCACTCTCCCAGTTCATTTCGCAGCCAGGCGCGAGCAAAGGCCCAGTCCTTTTCGACGGTGCGCAGCGATACTCCCAGGACGGTGGCGATCTGCGGCATGGTCATCCCGCCAAAGAAGCGCAGTTCGACGACCTGCCCCGCACGCGCTTCCAGTTTTTCAAGTCGATTCAGCGCTTCATGCAGTTCCAGATAGTCGAGGCCAATCCCATCGTCAGCGATGAGATGCCCCGTGTCGAGCGCCACGCGCTGCCCGCCCCCTCCCCGCTTGGCAGCGTTACGTTTGCGTGCTTCTTCGATAAGGACATAGCGCATGGCGCGGGCGGCTTGAAAGTAGATTGCGTTCGAGTCACTTGCCGTACCCCCCTCGCTTTCCCGGCTTAACTTCAGAAACGTTTCATTGATCAGGGCAGTGGTTTGGAGCAAGTGGCCGGCTCTCTCATCGCGCATTTTCGCATGGGCGATGGCACGTAGGGTCTGGTAGACGTCCGAGTCCAGCCACGGCATCTCAGCATCCATTGGCCGAACCGGCCGTGCAGTGTCATTGTCTTGATTCATGAATCGGTCTCCCGCACGCTGGGCTGCGCATCGCTAACCGTGGGCGTAGTAATGAGTTGCGCTGAGTCAGTTGAATGGTCTGCCCGCATCTTCAGAACGTGCAAGAGGGGGAGGAACACCATCATACCACACCGCCTGGCCCCGATGAAGCCGGGAAAATGGCGATTGGCGAGAAAACAGTTTCATTCGCAGAGCGGGGCATGATGCGGTTTTGCGCCTTGGACTTCACGGGTACGGTGGCAACGTCCTTCGCCACTTGCCAGCGAATACAAGTCCTTTTTGAATAGGCAAAGGAGCGTAAACGATGAACTTATTCACTCGTCATTCAGTGCTTGTTGTGGCAGTCCTGGCGTGCGCGCCGCTTGTTGTTGGGCAGAATCCTATCTACAACGGCGATTTTGAGCAGGGCAATGAGGGGTTCGACACAGATTTGCTCTACAGCAACGATTTGTCATGGAGTGGCCACTACACCATTGGCACAGACCCATCGAATCATCATGATGGATTCCCGTCGTATGGTGATCATACAACGGGCTACACCCTCATGATGATTATCAACGGCAGTACGTCAGAAAATCAGATTGTTTGGCGACAAGAAGTTGCGGTGGAGCCTCTTCAAGAGTATTCCCTTGAGGGCTGGATATCCTTGTGTTCCCTCGGCCAAGCCCCTGACATTGAGGCAAGAGTCAACGGCGAAGTAATAGGAACCTATGATAGCGCGGTAATCGAAAACAGAGGAGAGTGGCATCAGTTTCAGTTTGTCTGGACATCGGACAACAGCGGCACCGCAGTCATTGAATTTGCTAACCTTACGGGATGGGAGGGCGGAAATGATTTCGCTATTGATGATATTAGTCTGTCGCCCACCCTTCCTTCATGCCTAACTCTCACCGTTGACAACCTCGTTGCGGGCGACGTAGCAACCTTCACCGTGTCTGACGGCGTCCCCGGTGCGGATTGTGCGATTCTGTGGAGTATGGTGGAGGGGTCGTATGTTGTCGACAATGGTGTGTGGTGTGCGCGGTTCGAGTTGAAGCTCCCCCCGAATCCGCAGACGCACCTGGTGGCCGCCGAGCGCTTTGACGTGAACGGCGTGTTTGAGGCAAAGGTCCGAGTGCCGAAGGGGGCGGCTGGGCTGGACGTCTGCTTCCAGGCCGCGTTGAAAGGCACCTGCCCGGACATCTGCATGTCAAACAAGTGGTGCGGCATCATTCAATGATCGGTCGTGCCGGTGTGTCAGTACCGGTGCTCTTGATAAAAGGAAACAGTGCACGCTCGCCAGATGAGGGTGCACTGTTGTCCTTTTTCTTGCATTGTCGATTGTCATTGAGTTCGAGGGATACACAACCGCCCGGTTCGGCTGTCGGCTACTCAATCATGACCGCGGCGCTGACTTCGCAGGACGTCAGATCAACTGCCTGGATATACCAGCCACATACGTTAGAGGGCACGTTGACCATCAGTTCCTTCTCTCCCTGGGCGTTGCTTTTTCCGGTGTAGCCGACGGTGATGCCGGATGCACTCAGGTCCAGCAGTGTGCCGGCGCACGGTTTGTTATTCGGGATGACGAGTGAGCCGAGGTTTGGTCCATAGACGATTGCCATTTGGCCGCCGGGTGTCCCGCCGGCCCAGGCGAGACGTGTTTGCCCGCCGTTCGGGCAGACTGGGTCAAAGTCGAGTTCAATCTGCGGCGCGCGTGCGGCAGCATACGTGAAGTTGTCGGCACCCCACACGGTATGCTGTTCCATGTCGAGCACACGAAACTCGGTGAATCCGACTGTGTCGATGACGCCGACGAAGTGGTGCCCGAATCCGATCTTGACCCCATCGACAATCTGGCCGTTGACCTCGATCGTCATGTCCCCGCCGTCGGGACTCGTATTGATCCAGCCGCCGACGGCATAAAGGACTCGATCGGCGACACCGAACAGTTCGCTTGAGCTGAACCCGGAGCGCTGGTCTTCGAAGATGCCCCAACTTCGCTGCCCCCAATTCGTGTTCGTCGTCACCATGTTGTCTGGTCGAGCATGCCAGGTGATGCCCAGGTTTGTGACGGACGTTGCCGAGATCAGATTGAACGGATCGGTTGAGCGCACGTGATCCCAGGCCGGCCCTTCGAATCCTTCCCGGTACGCCTCGTACCCGAGCGATGCGATATCGGCCAGGAACTCGGCTTCGCTGCTGTAGACAACAGGCGCTGCGGTCTGGGCAGCGGCGGTGCCGGCAAGCAGTGAGAGCAGCGCGGCCCCGATCACTACACGAGTTTTCAGCGGACAACAAGACATGTTCGTGATCACGGTCACGGCTCACTTCCTTCTTCGAATCGTTTGTGGGTGGTTCGGTCGGGATCGTTTGGTTCCCATGCCAGCATACACGCGATCTACGGAAGTGCGAATGTTAAAATCTGTTTTTCGCGCGTTCGCCTGTTCAATATGGTCAAACCATGTTGGTAATCAGCAAGACTGCAGGTGGTGCTTTGTTTCACTTCTGCAGATATTCGGATTCGTACATGTGTATATGGTCGTGTTGACGCTCATCATGCGGCTTGGTACGATGGCTCGTTTCAGGGCGAAGACTTTCGTTTACTTGTACTTGGATTGGGATCACTGTGCTTCGATTGGCCGGCTTGTTGACTGTGCTTGTGCTCGCTGTTGTTGTCTCCTCGTGTGCCTCATCTCCTGGGACAGCGCGGCATGTGTCGGCCCCGGCCGTGGACGCGACGGCCCCGGTCGACTGGCCCGGTCTGCACAACGTCGTCGCGTACTATGACGACTTCTATTCCGGCGGGGCACCGGAGGGGCGCGAGGGGTTTGCGTTGCTGGCTGACCTCGGGATTGTCACGATCATCAGCGTGGATGGGGCAGCCCCGGATGTTGAGGCAGCGCGTACACATGACATGCAGTACATTCATTTACCGATCGGGTATGACGGCATTGAGCAGGCACGAGTTCTCGAACTGACCCGTGCAACCAGGGACTCGATTGCAAACGGTCCGGTGTATGTTCATTGTCATCACGGGAAGCATCGGAGTGCCGGTGCAGCGGGTGCTATTGCCGTCTCACTGGGATGGCTGACTCACGACGAAGCGGTTGCCCGGATGCGGGTCTCGGGGACTTCGAATGACTATCCGGGGTTGTATGCCGCAGCCGCAACGGCAACACGACTCTCCGATGAGATTCTTGATGCCGTTGCTGCGAACTTCCCGGCTGTGTCACGGCCGGCAGGGATTACCAGGACGATGGTCGAGATTGACTTTGTCAATGATAATCTGAAGGCGATTCGCGATGCCGGTTGGCAGACGCCGGCTGATCACCCGGATCTGGTGCCGGCTGCCGAAGTCGGTCGGCTGGTGGATCTGATGCGATTCTTGAAGGATGACCCGTCCGTTCAGGACCAGCCGGGCGACTTCTTTGCACAACTCGATGCAGCCCTTGGGGCAGCCAATGCGCTGGAGGCGTTGGTTACAGCACGCGAGCCGGTGCCGGCTGAGCACCTGACGAGTCAGTTTGCGTTGATTGGTCAATCATGCAAGTCGTGTCACCGGGCATTTCGCAACTGATCGGCCATCGCTTCATTCACAATGACATTCTTGAACACGACGTTGCCCCAATGTTCCGGCAGGTGCATATTCACGGCGCTCTGTGGCGACCAGACCCAGTTATCCTCCGGTGTGTCGGGGATCTTCTGATAGTGCCCGTTTACGATCTCGTGCTGCCATTGGACACGGGAGAAGTTAATGCGCCATGGCTCTTGTTCTAATCCGGTTGGCGGGCAGGAGCGGCGGGCACAGACTGCCAGGTGACTCCAGGGCAAGGCGAACTCGACGGACCAGCCCTTGTCGATATCCGTTGGATCGTTTAACGTGCCATCGATCCAGACGGCATGTTTCATGCCTTTCAGGTCCCAGTCATGCAGCGCTGGTCCGCCGTTGATATACGTCTTGACGAGGAACAGGTCGAAGATGTTGTTCAGTGCATTGATTTCGATTTCGTAATATTCCTCGGTGTCCCCGTTCGGATCGATGAAGATTTCAAAGTCGTTGTCGTGGAACACGATCTGGTCGTACTCGGTCAAAGTCCCCCAGACGTGCGGTTCATCCATCCAGGCACCGACATACAGATATTCTTCGTCCCACAGCATCTTCACGCGCGTGGCAAAGCGCGGAGCCGGCCTGGGGCTGTCTGTGCCTTCGATATCAACGAAGTCCTCGGTCCAGTCGGCTGACTTCCAAGCTGCCTCATCCATTCTCCCATCGACGACGATGCCGTCTTTTACAGGCACGCGCCGACACACATACCACCGAGGCACCTGGCCCTGACCGGGTATCTGCATGACGGTGATGTTTGCCTGGCATCCGGCCAACAGGAGCCCGATTGCCACCATCATCGCTTGCAGCCATTTGGCGTTACTCGTCATCGCGTACCACCCTTCCATCATCGGTCGCATCGATTCGGGCTGCGCGCAGGTCGCTGAACATGGCCCGCAGATCCATGAAGCCGCCGATGACAAACCAGATCGTCACAGCGATCCCGCACAGCAGCGTGAACCAGGTGTACCCCCACCAGAACGTCAGCCACTTCTCGTCCGAGACATCGAAGTTCAGTGCATAGACGGTGCCTGCCACGAAGACGGCCGTCCAGACGAGTGGCCAGGCGAGCGTGACATAGGCAATCAGTTTGTCTCGGCCGACGAACTCCTTGGTAAACCCGAGTTTCTCCCACATGGTCTTGCACTCGGTCGGCGCAACGGAGTCATCCCCTTCAATTCGATACTGGCCTCGGTGCAGCATGCGGTCCAGGTTGAACGGTTTTCGATATGTCAGCAGTGACACGACCACATACAGGCCGGCAGCCAGACAAATCGTGGCAAAGTTCAGTTCCTGGCCGGTGATATTGGTCCGCACATGCCACAGCAGTCCTTCACAATACAGCATTGCATGACTGAGCCAGCCGTACTTCAGCGGGATAATGGGGAACGCGGATTCCGGTACCTGTTTTACGACCACGCTGACGGTTGCCATGATCGACCCTGTGAGCATGGCTGTCCAGGCTCCTGCAGCCGTGCCGCGGTTCCAGTATAGGCCGCCGATGATGGCAGCCCCGGCCCCACCAACAAAGACGGCCCCGGTGATGATGAGGAACATGGAGACGTATTGCGTCGGTCGCCACATCATGCTGAATAGAAAGACGAACAATGCCACGCTGAAGATGGAAGCGCGCAGGAGCCGGAGGTGTTGGCGCTGCGTGAGCGGTTTTCTGCGGAACGGCAGGACGACATCCTGGATGAAGATGACGCCCCATGAATGGAGGTATGTATCGTGCGTGCTGATGAATGCTGCGAGCATGGCAGCGCACCAGAGTCCGAGCAACCCGGTTGGCAGCAGGACGCCGAGTGCTGCGGGTGTGCGCAGTTGCTTGCGTAACTGTGTGGTCATTTCCTGGTCGTCATAGATGCCGCCGGTCTGAGTTTCGAGATTCTGCTCGATCGCAGTCTTCTGCTCCGTGAAGTCGGCATGGTTCACGGCCGTTCGGACACAGATCGGAACGACGAGGACGATCAGCATGAAGACGCGGAAGCGCCAGCCGGCCAACAGATTGGCCATTTTCGCTTCATGGGGATTGCGGGCAGCACAGTTGTATCCCTGTGTTCCCTGCCAGCCGAGCGTGATGTAGAACAGCGAGATGACGCCGATGATGAAATACCAGAGGTTGAAATGTGATTGCTGCCCGATATCGAGCGGGTCCACCATCGACTTCCCCGCTGGGGCCTCCAGCAATGTTGTGCTGACCTGATCCCAGCGAAAGGCAAACAGCAGCAGGTACACCATGACGACGGCAAAGACAATATTGGCAAACGAGCCTTGCAGGAAGTCTGTGACCATGACGGCGATCTGGCCACCCATGAACGTGAACGCGAGACTGATGCCCAAGAGGATCCCCATGAGCAGTGGGAACGTTGAGATGGAAAACGCGTCGGTGATGAGGATGTCGGAAGGCAGGCCGCAGAGTGCCATGAAGAAGCGTGCGCCGACGGCCGGGAAGATCCCGAAGTTAATAATGCCGGAGAAGTAGGCAATGAGCCCGGCAAAGACTCGGAAGTTTCGGCTGTAGCGCATTTCAAAGAACTGGGCCAGCGTCATGGCTCGGGTCTGTCGAAAGCGATAGACGACCCAGCCGCTGATGGCAATGATGATCATGGCCGGCCCCTCGGCCAGCGGCCACCAGATTCCGGTGTACGCGACTTCGTAGTTCTGCTCGAAGAACCAGACGAGTGAGATGACGCCGACCTGGGCCATGCTCGTGGCCACGCAGATCAGGTAGCGCCCCCCGCAGCGTTCGGCTGCGAGGAAGCCGCTGACACTGCGGGCATAGCGTGCGGTGATCAGTGCCCCGCAGATCAGGACGACCACCATCCCCACCACGATGGCCCAGTCTATGGCATGCATTGTCATCCGCAGCGTGCCGCCTCTCAGGTCGCCCGTACCCCCCGCCGGTGACTGTCTGGAATGCCGGTCGATCGTCCTTGAGCACACTGGCGTGACCGGCATCCGTTGTGTGCCTGTATCCTCCTGGCGTCACCCATGGTAGACTCATGGCAGGCAATTCCACACACTGACTCACAGAGTCCCACATAAAGGCGGGCCGAACGATCATGGCTCACGAACTCGAACATGCAGCCGGGCGATTCATCACGTTTGCCAACGAGGTGCTGGCCCCGGCCGTGCGCACGCACAAATACGTCGACGACCTTGCAACCGCAATCACAGCCTGGCAGAGTCCGGAGGCCGTGCCGTTTGCGACTGCGGTTGCACAGCAGGACTATCAACCGGTGGCAGCCGGGTGGCGCTGGGGGCCGGCCTGGTCGACGTGCTGGTTCCGGATCAGGACGGAAGTACCACAGCCGAGGGATCTGCTCCAGCTGGCACTTCGGTTTTCCTGCGGTACGGAGGCCATGCTGTGGGATGAGCACGGCAGGCCGATTCAGGGATTTGATCGGAACCGCGATCTTTGCGTGTTGCCGGAGTCGCTGACTCAGGGGCAGGACCGGGTTACGATGTATGTGGAGGCGGCGTGCAATCACCCGTTTGGCACGGCCTCGTTTTCATGGGATGATTCAGAACGGGCAGCCCGCTGGCGCGAACAGTTGCCCGGACGGTTGGAGCCGTGCTATCTCGTTGCCTTCAACCCCACGGCCTGGCGCCTGCATCACACGTTTGAGTTTGCTCGTCAGATGATGCAGACACTGCCGCTGGACTCGCCGCGCGCCCACGAGTTGAAGCACGCGCTGGACCGTGTGATACGAGCGATCGATCCGGCCGGCATCATCAACACAGCACCGATCGCCCTGTCAATTCTTGACAAGGCCCTGTCGGGCGACGGCGGTACTTCCGGTTCACAGGCGATTGCCGTCGGCCATGCGCACATTGATACGGCCTGGCTCTGGCCGATCTGCGAGACGAAGCGCAAGTGCATTCGCTCGTTTACCAATGTCATCGGATTGATGAAGCAGTTTCCTGATTTTCACTTCATGTGTTCGCAGGCACAGCAATATGAATGGGTCCGGCAGGATTGCCCGGCCCTGTTTGACGAGATCACGACGGCGGTTGAAGATGGCCGCTGGGAGCCCGGGGGGGCCATGTGGGTTGAGCCGGACTGTAATGTTCCGTCCGGGGAATCACTCGTGCGTCAGATTCTGTATGGGACACATTACTGGCTGGAGACGTTCGGAGAAGAACGGGGTGAGCAGCGCCATCTGTTTCTGCCGGATACATTCGGCTTCCCGGCCTCGTTGCCGCAGATCATGGCCCATGCAGGGCTTGACACGTTTATCACGAACAAACTGTGGTGGAATCAGCACAACGAGTTCCCGTTTGTTAATTTCCGTTGGCGTGGGATTGATGGGACCGAAGTGCTGGCACATCTGACGCCCGGCCGTGATTACAACGCGACGAACTCGCCGGCTGAGTTGGCACGCGGCGTTGAGTACGCCTCACGAAAGTGTAAGCCGGAATATAACGTCTGGCTTCAGCCGTTCGGCTATGGGGACGGCGGGGGTGGGCCGACCGACTGGATTGTCTTGAACGCTGAACTTAGCAATCAGACCCAGGGGCTGCCGTCGGTCACACAGTCGTCTGTCTCTGACTTCTGTGATCAACTTCATCAACGGCGGGCAGCAATTGTTAATACCAGCGATCGGCCTGATCTTGATGATCTGCCGGTGTGGGACGGTGAACTGTACCTGGAGTTGCATCGCGGCACGCTGACCACCCAGGCATGGCTTAAACAAGCAAACCGGGCAGCCGAGCGGGACCTGCGGACTGCGGAGTGGTTGATGACCACGGCACCGGATGGTCGCCCGATTTCGGGTGCAGCGCGTGAACGTTTGCACGGCGTGTGGAAGACACTCCTGCTGAACCAGTTTCACGATATTCTGCCGGGTTCATCGATCACGTGGGTGTATGACGATTCGCGTGCCGACCACAGTGCGGTCGCAACAGGAACGTCCGAGGTGATTGCCGCGGGGCTTGAGCGTTGGGTATCGGCCTGTGATGCCACGGGTATGCAACAACCGCTTGTGGTATTCAATCCGTGTTCTCATATTCGAGGGGGATTTGTTGTACACCCAGAAACCAAGATGCCGGCATACGTTCCAGAAGTCCCGGCACTCGGTGTGTGCGTGGTGGATGTTGCAGCACAACCTCCACAGACGGATTTGTTGCCAGTTACCATTGCAGACAATGTGATTGAGAACGGCATTCTTCGAGCGGTGATCGATGAGGCGGGGCGCATTGCATCGCTGTGTCGATTGGATCACGGGCGCGACGCCGTGTGTGATCCAGCGCACTCGCTTCAGCCGCAGCGCGGCCCGTTGAACCGGTTGATGTTGTACGACGATCTGCCTCGTGCCTGGGAGGCGTGGGACATTGACCCGGAATACACGCATCGGGGCCGGTGTATCAATGACACGCCGGCGGACAGGTGGGAAGTTGCGGAGCAATCGCCTGCGCGGGTGGCGATCCGAACCCGGCGTGCCTTTGGCCAGGGGTCGATCGTGGTCCAACGGATCGTGCTTGAGGCCGGCTCGCCCCGGCTCGATATTCATACGTATATTGATTGGACAGAGGATCGCAAACTGCTTCGGGCGCTGTTCCCGGTTGATGTGCGCTCCCCGCATGTAACGTGTGATATTCAGTTCGGACATGTGTTGCGGCCGACGACGGCCAACACGTCATGGGATTCGGCCCGTTTTGAGTTCTGCGCGCATCGCTGGATGGATCTGTCTGAGCCGGGGTTCGGGGTGGCACTCTTGAATGATTGCAAGTACGGCCACTCCTGTCGCGAGAATGTGATGGGTCTGTCATTGCTTCGGGCCCCACGATTTCCTGATGAGAGCGCGGATTTCGGCCATCATGTGTTTTCATACTCATTGATGCCTCACGACGGTGACTGGCGTGCCGCCGGCGTGGACTGCGCTGCAGATGAACTTAATACGCCGTTGATTACGCGTGAGTTGCAACAGGAGCAGGCGGGAGCCATTCGTGATGCGTGGGCACCCTTTGAGATAACGCATGCTGATGATGGTGGGCCGTGTCGCGTGGCGGTGTCGGCAGTTAAGCCGCTGCATGTTCAGGAAGGGGCCGGGCCGTCGTTCGTGTTGCGATTGGTCGAGACGGGAGGCGCTGATGGGCGGGTGGTGATTCATTGGAATGTGCCGGTGGGGGATGTGCGGGCCGTTGATTTGCTGGAGCGTGAGAGTGGGGAGGTACGTGGGCCGGCCGAGATGCAGACGGATGATGGCCGGACGACGTTTGCAGTTCGGAAGTTTGAGATTGTGACGTTGCGCGTGGGGTTGAAGGGATGAGGGACGATGGATTCCCGCGTGCGCGGGAATGATGGAAGAGGTCAATACGTTGTCACCCGACACGGGTTCTCCCTCACTGCGTTCGGGGTAACCCGTAGCACCCGGCCGTGCCACGCTCGGGCGGGTGTGGCATGATGCTTGCGCATCATTCCCCCGGCGGAGCCGGGGGCTAACAAGAGCGCGGGAATGACGACGAGAAGGGGATACGGACAGAAGGAGATGTTGGAGCGCCATGTGGTTATTTGTACTGTTCTGATGCTTGGACGGCGAGTTCGTCGCATCGTTCGTTTTCCGGGTGGCCGGCGTGGCCGCGGACCCAGTTGAATCGGAGTTCGTGTTGGGTGCGCAGTTCGTCGAGTTGCTGCCAGAGTTCGATGTTCTTCACTTTCGGGCCGCGTTTCCCCCGGCGCCAGTTGTGTGTCTTCCAGTTATCCATCCACTCTTCGAGGCCCTTGAGTACATACTGGCTATCGGCGTACAACTCGACAACGCATCGTTTCTTGATTGACGTCAGGCCCTGGATGACGGCCATCAGTTCCATGCGATTGTTCGTCGTGTTTGCTTCGCCGCCGCTGTGTTCGCGGACGGTTCCTGATGGTGGGTGTTTCAGGATGAATGCCCAGCCACCCGGGCCGGGGTTGCCGGAGCAGGCACCGTCGGTGAACAGTTGGACCACGTCGAGTGTTGATTCAGTGTCTTTGGCCGGCTTGGGGGATGCTGCTTTTCGTGCCGTCTTTTTGCGCTGGGTCATAGTGCGACCATCGTACCGCCAAAGGCAATCGGAATCACGTGCCCGGGGCAATGAATCGGCGGTGCGTGTATTTGTCGAATGGGTGATAAACGAAATACGTCGAGTGACTACCCGGCAGCAGCGCGGCGATAGAACGGCTCATCCGGGTCGGAGGATTGCTGCGCCGGCGATTCGGATTCAGTATCCGATTCATCGGTGTTCGCTTGCGTTGACTGATGCGGCGGCGGTGTTGTATTGCGCCGTATTCTGCGGCGGGCGCGAGGCCTGTTCTCGTCGTCGGCCTCATCGTTCGACGTTCCGATCGCCCGGTCATCGTCATCGGCTCCGGTGCATCCATTGCGCTTCAGTGCGCCGATCGGTGCATCCGGGTCGGCCTTGCTGCTGATGACGTCGTTTCCGGTCAGGATGACGCTGTCATTGAGCGAGCGGCTCTGCCGGCCATTGGCACGGGCGGGCTCAGTGTTATCCTGATCGTTTTGGTCGACGGCCTTTTTTTTTGCGTGACCGATTTGATTGCACGCAGCAGGCTTCCTCCCTCGGCCGTTGGTCGGGGGGCGGTCTTCTTCCTTAAAGAATCGGCTCGGTCGATCGTCGCTGAATTGTTCGTTGAGTTTGCGCAGCGCCTCGCACTCGATCTGGCGGACTCGTTCGCGTGTCAGGCCGATGCGGCGGCCGATTTCCTTGAGTGTGAGCGGCGGTCGCCCGTCGAGGCCGAAGCGCATTCGCAGGACCGTCGCCTCTCGTTCGTCGATCGCAGCGAGCAGCCGTCGGATGGTCCGCACCTGGTCGTCATGCAAGATGATCGAATCAGGCTGGAGATTCCGGCTGTCAGCAAAGAGTTCGGAGAAGTTGACCTGTTCGCCGTCATCACCGACCGGCGCCTGGTTCGAGCACTGCCAGGCCCGCACCGCTCGACGGATGATCATGAGTTTCTTGACCGGCACCTGCATGGCTTCAGCGAGTTCGGACAGTGTCGGCGGGTGCCCGAGGCGGCCTTCGAGATCCTGACTGACCTGCTTCCAGCGTGCAATGTGCTCCACCATGTAGGCCGGGATGCTGATCGGCTGTCCCGCATTGATCAAGGCACGCTTGATAGCCTGCTTGATCCACCAGGAGGCATAAGTGGAGAAACGGGTCCCTTGAGCAGGGTCATATCCCTCGACGGCTCGTATTAAGCCGACATTCCCCTCTTCAATAAGGTCCGCTAACGTCAGGCCGCGGTTCGTGTACTTTTTGGCAATGGAAACGACGAGGCGCAGGTTGGCTCGGACGAGTTGATCACGGGCCTCGGGGTCGTTGTCGTTGACGATGCGCCAGCCGAGTATCTTCTCTTCGGTGGCCTTGAGCAGCGCAGTATGGTTGATCTGCTTGAGATAGAGTTGGAGTTCCGTCTGGAGCCCCGGACCCTTGCGACCGGCTTTTTTCGACCTTGCTGTGCTCAAGATCAGGTGTCCATCCCGATTCAGGACGTGGTTCACGAGGATCAACTGGCCAACAGCCCAATTGCCAGACACCGAGAGTTCAACTCGTCAGATCGAGTTGCGCCATCGCATGTCGGGGGTGCAGTGCCACACCTCCTCTGATTCGGCTATACGAACTCGGACCTTGAGCGGTTCCCACTCCCCGGATATCCACCTGTCCTGCCAGGCATGCGGGTGTGTCTGAAACCGGCCATTTCCATGCAGTGCTGCGTGGGGCAACAGGCATTTCCTCATTCCTCGCGACCGTCTTTTTTCTTGCTGCTCAGGCGGCGACCACACTGCGTCCGAAATGCACGGCAACCTTGTATCGTGTGGGCTGGTCAGATTGGAACGATTGGGCCTCGGCGTCGTGGGTGTCGTCATGTGATCGGTCAAGCCGGACGGTTGGGACGCGGCGGCCGCTGGGTACCTGGTCACAGCGGATGACTCGCCCGATCCGACCTCGACAGCGGAACGGGGCCAACCGGACCTCGACGAGATCGCCGATTGCCACGCGGTTGTCGCTGATCAAGCCGACGGCCTGATCGGAGACGTCCGCTAACTGCATCGATCCGCCGAGGAAGGTGTGATAGGGGTTCTGGCAGATGACGTGGGCCCACCCGTTCGTGGGGACGCGATCGGTATAGCGTCGCTCGAAGGGGATGGGGGGTGTGTCATCACCGTCCTGAGTCTGGGGTGATGGAGCGGCAGTCTCGGGACCGGGCCCGTCCACCATCAGTTGCTGTACGCTACGGTTGAGCCGCCCCCTTTTGTGCGGCGTCACGTCATCCGTGATCTTGAGCATCACAGCCTGCCTCCCTGCTCGTTGTGCCCCCATTGCACGGCAAACCGGCGAATGGATAGCACTGTAAGCATTTGTCAGAGCACAAATTATGCGTGTGCGGACCAGCCGCTTTTTCCCACCACGGCTGGAGAACGCCTCCATCAGGCGATGTCGAACACAGTGAGAACATCGGATTGAAACAGGCAGGGGTTAACCACGGATACGGCCGGGTGGGTCGAATGTATCCGGACTTGCGGGCCGCCAGCGGTGGGGGGCGGGTTATCGCAGCGCGTGCTCGCCACGCTCACGGCGGAGGTCATTGATGGCCTTGAGGCCTTCCGGGACCCCGCGCATCAGTTTGATGATCTGCGACGCACTCGTGCCGATCAGGCCGGCAACGTCTGGGACATTACCCTGTGCCCACACGATGATCAGGTCCATCAATTCAGCGATCACACTGGGATAGTCGGTGTGCTCGGTGTTGACGGCCAAGCGGCCCTTGCGAATTCGTGTGGCGATCTCCTCCGGGACACGGTAGGTGGCGGTATCGAGATTGGTGAACTCGGCCGTTCGTCGATGGCGGAGTGCCAGCAGAAGGCGGAGGCGCTGAATCGCCTTTTTTCGATTGACTTCCTGGCGGCGCGACTCGGTGGCCATCGCTTCGATTCCGGTCGGGCAATGGCGAATTCGGACGGCCGTCTCAACCTTGTTCCGGTGTTGGCCACCCGGCCCGGATCGACGTTGGCGCCCGATTTCGCACTCTGCCAGCAGATCATCGACATCGAGTTGTGCCGGATGTGCGGCCATGAGTCCACCTTCCTCGTTCTTCCCGTGTGCCCGGTGCTGTCTGCATTTCACGGTCGTTTGGCTGGCGACCCGATCAATGCCATGGAGGCGACGCCCGTACAATCGTTCGGTACACCCATGTCAACTGCACGCGATGCCACCAATCTCGTCCTGTCCGGTCTCGATGCCGACATCGAGTACGATGCGCCGATCGGCCTGCGTATGACATGGTATCGGGTTGGGGGCACGGCGGATGTTCTGGTCCGGCCGCGGTCGGTCGAGGCTCTGTCCGTTCTGCTTGCCCGGGCTCAGGAGCGCGGTGTCCCGGTTCGCGTGCTTGGCTCCGGTGCGAACCTGCTGGTGCACGACGACGGCATCGACGGCATTGTGGTGCATCTGGATCAGCCGGCCTTCCGGGAGGTTTCCACACTGCATCGGCATCGTGCCAACCGCGGCGGGACGACGTCTGATGCGGGAGACGGGCTTCGTGCGATGGCTGGGGCTGTGACCGAGCGGCTTGTCATTGGTCTGGCTCAGCAGGGAATGAGCGGCCTGGAGATGATGGCCGGTATTCCATCCACCATCGGCGGTGCGGTGCGGATGAACGCCGGCGGGAAATTCGGCTGCATCGGTGACGTCGTCAAGGCCGTCGGGTGTCTCGACATGGCCGGTCAGCCGGTGACGTATCACAATGATTCCCGGCAACTCCGGTTCGAGTATCGGCGCTCGTCGATCGTTGAACCGGTTATTCTGTGGGCTGAGTTGAAACTTGAGCCGGATGATCCGCAGCGGGTGCACGATCGGGTGAAAGAGATCTTTGCGTTCAAAAAGAAGTCGCAGCCGATGGGGGAGCACACGGCCGGCTGTGCATTCAAGAATCCATCACCGGGCACGAGCGCCGGTCGCCTGATTGACGAAGCGGGTTTGAAGGGGTTTTCGATCGGCTCGGCCTACGTCAGCACCCGTCACGCCAACTTCCTGTGTACCACAGATCTCAAAACGGCCCGTGCGTCCGACCTGATTGCGCTGATGGAGCACATCACGGCCGCGGTTGAACAGCAGGCCGGCGTGCATCTTGAGCGCGAGGTCGTGGTGTGGTCGCGGAAGAGTCAGCCGGCAGGGCACCGTGCAGACTCATAGGGCGGCGAGGCGCTTGGCCGTGTCATGTTCGATGAGTGCATTGACGAGATCGTCGAGTTTGCCGGCCAGCAGTTCGGTGAGATTGAACGATCGACTCAGCCGATGATCGACGGCAATGTTGTCCTTGTATCGGTAGGTTCTGATTTTTTCAGCCCGGCTGGCCGACCCGATCATTGCGACGCGCTGCTCGGCTCGTTGTTTTTCGGCCTCCTGGCGTTGCTGCTCGTAGAGGCGTGCACGGAGGAGTCGCCATGCCTTCTCGCGGTTCTGGTGCTGGCTTTTTGATTCCTGCATGCGGACTTCAATACCGGAGGGCTTATGGATGAGGTGGACGGCTGTGGCCACCTTGTTGACATTCTGGCCTCCGGGGCCCTGTGAAGTGGTGACATGGACTTCGACGTCGCTTTCGTCGAGATCGAGTTCGATTTCCTCCGGCTCCGGCATGACGGCGACGGTTGCGGTGGACGTATGAATGCGGCCCTGGGCCTCGGTGGCCGGGACTCGCTTGACCTGGTGGGTGCCGCCTTCGTACCCGAGTTCGGCCCAGACGCCTTGCCCCTTGATATTGAGGACGGCGGACCGAAGTCCGCCCATGTCTCCGCCCGAATGGTCGAGTTCGTCGACTTTCCAGCCTCGGATGGAGGCAAAACGGCGGTACATGTCGAGCAGGTCCACGACCCAGAGCCCGGCCTCATCACCGCCGACACCGGCTCTGAGTTCGAGGATAACGGAGCCGACTTGTCGGTCGTCACTCGTGACAAGTTCGGTCTTGATATCCTCGAGTAACTGCTGCGCTCGCTGCTCGATGTCGGGCAGTTCCTCGCGGACGAGGGCCAGATACTCCGGGTCGGCCTCGGCATCGTGTTTTTCGGGGTTTGCGAGCACGTCGCGGAGTTCGCCGGCTTCAACGCTGAGTGCACAATACTGGTCGTATTTGTTGCATAATGGGGCCAGGGCAGCCCGCTTGATGCTGAGATCGCGCACGAGTTCGTGGTCGACGGTGACGGTCGGGTCAGCCAGCCGTGTGTCAAGATCGGTCAGATTGGCACGCATCTCGTCGAGCCTGCCCAGTAGGCGCGCGTCGGCCGGGTCGGCATGGGTGACCGGTGGATTCGAGGGTGCGTGCTGTTTTTTTTCTTCCATCATGGCATGTCTGAGGGGGTGGGAAACTCAATCTTGTCTTACTGTCTGTGGCACGAAGGGTTGTCAAGGTCTGATAACGAGACGGTCCAGGTGGGGCATTGGTATCAAATGGATCGGCAGGTGCGCTGGACCGGGATTCTCCCTTGACGATGCGGTTACCCTGTGATAGACAGTATACTGCAGTCGTAGCCTCTTGATGGGGCGGATGGCGACCATGTGTACACTGAGAGGAGAGATCACGGACCGTGGTGAACTATTTTTAGCGTTGCGGGTATTGGGGGTGAGGGAAGTCAACGAACTCGTTTCCCTTCTTGAGCGGTGTTTGCCGGCAGTTCCTGAGAGTCCAGGCGGTACTTTCCCCCGGCTGCTGCTCCGAGACCACGTTTGATTGAGCAAGAGGGTTGATAATGGATATGCGTACTCCGGCGCCCAACAGCCGAGTTGGCCGTCGCTGGTTCTTTATTCTGTGTGTTTTGGCTGGGTGTGTGTCGATGATCTGCGGGTTGCCGGTCCGCGCGAATCCGCCGAACATTATTGTGATTCTGGCCGACGACCTCGGGATCGAGTCGATCGGGGATGGGACGTATTGGCCCAACGGGATCAACGCGATCACGCCGACGCTCGACCGACTGGCTGCCCAGGGGCGGGTGTTTTCGCACGGGCGCGTGAATCCGAAGTGTTCGCCGACCCGGGCCGGGCTCCTGACCGGCCGCATCGGTCTGCACACCGGCGTGACGGGGTTGCAGGTTGGGACCGATCCGGACACCGTGCGGCTCGGCTTGCAGACCGAGGAGACTACGATCGGCGAGGCGCTCAAGCAGGTTGGCTATCAAACGCTGTTTGTCGGCAAGTGGCATGTCGGGAACTACGGCCCGTGGGGCCAACAGGCGCAGCAGCAGGGTTTTGACATCGTTGAAGGGCACAAGGATTACCAGCCGCTCGACGATCCGGTCGATGTCGGTGACGAACTCGTGACCATGCTGGCTGACGTTGCGATCGACGTTGTGAACAATCGGGCGACACGGGAGTTGCCGTATGCATTGTTCCTTTGGCAACTGGATCCGCACGGCCGCTTTGATCACACCTACCAGGATCCGTTCCTCTGGTGGCGGGTTGATGAATCGCTGTTGCCGTCGGGCGAGCCGTACTATGAGCCGAATCGCCTCGATGACAATGAAGTTGAACGCTACCGGGCAGTGGTGGAGGCGTATGACACCGAACTGAGGCGGACCCTATTTGAGATCGGCGTGATTGATGCCGACGGGGACTATCTCTCGGAATCAAACACCGTCGTGTTCTTTCTGGGAGACAATGGCGAAAACGACAAGGTGTCGCCGTGGCCTGAGCGTGCCAAAGGAACGGTCTACGAGCCTGGGATTCGTGTGCCGTTTTTCGTATTCGGTGAAGGGGTGCCGGCCGACGGTGCCGATAGTTCCCGTCTCGTAATGCACACGGACCTGTTTGACACGATTTGTGACGTGGTCGGCGTTCCAGCGGAGTTGCGGGGCGATCGGCCGCGTGATTCCGTGAGTTTTGCAGATGCCATCGGCTGGTCGGACCCGCTGCCGGAACGAGCGTACCAGGTTCTGAATCAAGAAGATGAGAAGACAAGCGGCAATCCATATGACCAGCGGGTGGCGCTGGTTGGGACACAGTACAAACTGATCGCCCAGGCCGGTGGAACAAAACTGGCACCGCTGAGCCGTGATGAGTTTTACGATCTCGTGGCGGACCCGCAGGAACAACACGATCTTGTTGTTGAAGGGATGACCCCGGAACAGCATACGGCGTACTTGACCATGCGTGATGCGATTGTCGATTATTGGTTCACAGCGGTCTGCGAGCCAACCGAGCAGATGGTAGACATTCCGATGAGCCATGCAATGAGCCTGGTCGACACGAACGATGTGTTCACCCGGCGGCTGCAGTTGGGTCATGCATATCCGGATCAGGTCGAATCGGCGATTGAAGCACGCGTGTTTTATCGCTTCAATACGGCAAAGATTGATGACTTGCTGCCGCCGGACAAGACGCTTGATGACGTGGCCTCGGCGCAGGTGGTTGTTGCGTTCGGAGAAGATTCGACACAATCGATCGAAGTGGACACTGATTTGATTCAGGCGTACCCGGTTGTTTTGAATTGGTATACGAAGCAATTGACGTGGGGGGAACTGGAGAATGCCTATTCCGATACGGTTGTGGGCGCAGTGGATCTGGCCCCGCATGTGGTGTGGAAACCAAGTGACCCGAGATTGTCCGGCCCGCCCATGTCGCCGGGCACACCGATGAGCCTGGGGCACAACTCGTCTCTGTTGGAGTTGGTAAAGCGCTGGCACGAGGTGCCGACCGAAAATCACGGGATCGTGTTGATCGCACGTCCCGATATGACAATCGGGGGCGATCAGCATGTGACGCTTCTGCCGGCTGCGATTCTGCGTCTGACGCTGAAGTAACGGCGGCAGTTCCCCGCTACGGCTCGGTATCCCTGCGGTCCCGGCTCTGGGGTGCAGTTGCTTAGAATCGATGCGACATGCCCCGCGATGTGCGAAGTGCGTGCATCACGGGGCCTCATTCTTTGTCTGGCCGGTGTCTGTTACTGTGCCGGCTCTATCTCAAATTCGAGGATCGCGTAGCCGTCGATTTCGAAGTGCTCGATGGTGATATCGACCGTTCTTTGGGCATCGAGGGTGAACTGGCCGGTGTTTGGCGTTGGCCCGTGCCAGGTCCAGTTGTCAATAACACGTTCGCCATCGACGGTGACGCGCACACCATCGTCGCTCATGGTTGAGATATTCCATGTGCCGGCCGTCAAGGGGAGTGTGGTGTGGGCGATCGTGCCGAAGCGATCAGGTTTAAATTCGGCTTGTGTGATTTCATCGGAGATGCCGACGTTGCTCGGGCTGCCAAACGCGTACTTGAATGAGATAGTCTGCGTGGTTGCCGTGATGGCCTGATTGCCTTCTGATTCTGCATACCAGCCGTCGAGGTCCTCGCGCGGATCGACGGTCCAGGGGAAGACGGTGACGGTCCAGTCCACGATGAGGAACGTGCCCTCAATGCTGTAGGTGGTGCCGTTGTTCGTCGTGATCAGGAAGTCATACGGGTGGATGCCGGGTTTCGAGGGTGCGTTGATGGTCAGCATTTGGGTCTTAGTATCAGTATCAAACTCACCGAGTGAGACCTGCACATCACTCGCGGAATCAGGGCCGGGCTCGGCCGAAGCGATTGGTGCGTCTTTGTGGAGTTTGAATTGATGAGTCGTGGGGTCCCTTGCAATGGTCTGCAGGAACGGCGATTCGTGGTCCCAGGGGCCCCACTCGGTCATGAGGATATTGTGTCTGCCGCGCAGTTGCGGGCGAGCGCCATAGGGCACGGATTCACCCAAGGTGGTATACGGAGGCGGGGTGAAGATGGTGGCCGGCATTTCGAGGCTTTCGACGGCACTCTCCTCATCAGCATCGACCTCCTTCTCGGGGATGTTGACGAAGATGTTGTTTCCTAATGTTGTATTTGTGGTCTTGCGCAGTTGGACGCCGTAGGTATCACCATCGAACCGGTTGTTGGCAATTGTGTTGTTGTCGGATGGTGACGGGTTGGCAATTCCCCAGGGCGTTTTGAGGAAGTTCTCGTTCGGGTTCCACCAGAGGAAGACGCCGCACTTGTTATTGACGAATCTGTTGTGTTCGATGCGGTTGCCGACGCCGTGTTCAATATTAATCCCGCCACGTTCGGAGCCGTAGGGCATTTCGCCGTTGCCTTCGAACCGATTGCCGGTAATGAGCGTGTCCTGTGAGTAGCCGCCCCAGACGCCGCAGATTGCGTTTTCGACCATGCGATTATTGACGAACTTGTTATCAAACGAGAAGGTCATTTCGATGCCGTGGGCCGGGGCGTAGGAGAAGTCATTGGCAATCAACAGATTGTTGTTGTTACCGAGTCGCCGGTGTTCTTGCACGATGTCATCGGGGATTGTCAACAGTGCATCGACATCGTCTTGCCCGGTCTCGGCTCGGAGCCTGGCACGTTCTTTGTCCATCCATCGATTGCCGAGTGCTTCGAGCCCTGCAAAGCCGAAGAAGCAATCGCCGCCGTGGGTGGCTGAGTTTTCGGCAATGAGGTTGTTGTTGTTCTGTTCGAACATGAGGATGCCGGCCGAATCCTGGCCACGGTTGTACACGCCGTGGCTGTAGCCGCGGACGCAAAAGTCAAAGGCATTGCGAGTGATGACGCTGTCGGAGGTGCGCCAGAGGCCGAGTCCCCAGCCGGAAAGGAACGAGCAATCGTTGTCGTACACGCGAGCACCGGAAACGCTATCCAGCAGCAGGCCGTTCTGACTGTTGCGGACGGTGCAGTTGTGGATGGTGATGCCGGTTGAATCCTCGACGTACACGGCAGCGCCGTAGTTGTTGAGCCATTCGTTATTGTCGTTGTGGTGTGGCGAGAGCCAATCGGCACCGTCTTCCGCGACGGGGGTGGAGCGCAGGTGCTGTCGGTAATTATCCGGGATCGTGATGTGATCGAGTGTGAGTCCGGTGGCATTGGTCGCATGGATGCCGGCCTTGTAGCCGCGGATGGTGGCACCGCTGATCGTGACGCAGTCGGCATCAGTGATGCGGATACCGGTGCCGGTGTAGGCATCGGGCAGTTGATTGTCATCGTCTGTGGAGCCGATGAGGACGGCCCCGGGTTCGAAGGTGACGGTGACGTTGTCGGCAGTGATGTGGAGGACGCCGTTGTTGTCGAGATCGGGGATGCGGTATTGGCCGGCCGGGATGGTGCAGGACTCGGTGACTTCGATATTGTCGCGATCGATGGTGAGCGTGACCGGCGGGGGGGTGGCATCGTCGAGTGGGATGTCCTGGAGCGGGTCCATGATCGGGGCATCGGATGTTGAGGACCCGGGGGATTGGTTCTGGTTGCCGTTGGCCGGTTGTTTTTCGCAGGCGGCGAGGGTCGTGAATACCACGATGGTGATACAGGCACAGGCGGTTTTCAGGGCTGGCATATCGAAGAGTTTGGAGGTTTGCACGACGAGGCCCCTTCGGAGAGTGTGTGTCACTGGGGAGCGAGATTGGGCGGAGTGATAGTGATGATAGGGGGGATAGGCGTGCCAATCGGGAGAATGGCGATCCGGTGGATGGAGGGAGGGGGGATAGCATTATCCGCCCGATGGGGCCGGGCGCTCACAAAGCCGCCACCGGTGGTGGCGGTGGTGGACGGAGGAAAGAAGATGGTGGATTCCCGCGTGTGCGGGAATGACGGAAGGGCGGCCTGCGCGCAGAAATAGAAAGCGTTATAAATGAAATTGCTTCAAGGTGTGGCTGGATTGTCTGTCAGGCGCGGTTACAGTATGCGACTTTGAAAGCCGCAGAACGCGCGGAGAGAGTATCCCTATGCCAACGATTAACCAGTTAGTTCGGAATCCCCGGCGTACCCCGCCGAAGAAGTCGAAGGTCCGCGACCTGGACAAGTGCCCGCAGAAGCGTGGCGTGTGTCTTCAGGTGAAGACCGTCACCCCGAAGAAGCCGAATTCGGCTTTGCGCAAGGTGGCCCGTGTTCGTCTGAGCAACGGCAAGGAAATCACGGCCTACATCGGCGGTGAAGGCCACAATCTGCAGGAGCACTCGATTGTGCTCGTGCGTGGCGGCCGTGTCCGCGACCTGCCGGGCGTGCGGTATCACGTGGTTCGCGGGTCGCTGGACTGCCTCGGCGTCGATGGTCGGCGCAAGGGCCGTTCGAAGTACGGTG
Source organism: Planctomycetota bacterium (assembly GCA_013112555.1). Lineage (GTDB taxonomy): Bacteria > Planctomycetota > Phycisphaerae > Phycisphaerales > UBA5793 > PNC21. The sequence goes on from JABFGK010000002.1 coordinate 1,065,284, forward strand.
CGAAGCGCGGCAAGTAAGCCGAGTACGTCCATGTGTGTGAATGGAGTCAGGCAGTTCGCGGGTCATGTGTGACTCGAAGCAACTGAATTTCAATACCCCAGAGGCAAGTAATCGGGCGATCCGATCCACACCACAGCCGACCACGTGCCAGGCCCCCGTCAAACGCAATGGCACACCGCTGTGAGCGAGACATCGCCCGGTGAACAGATGGGTCTGCGAACCCCGCAGGCCGGATGAGCCAGGAGGTCACTGCTATGGCAGGACGAATTACCAAGTCTGAAGATCAACTGCGTCCCGATTCCAGGTTCCAGAACATCGTTCTGGCCAAGTTCATCAACTGCATCATGTATGACGGCAAGAAGTCGGTGGCGACTCGCGTGATGTACGATGCGCTGAACATGATCCAGACTCGTCTGGAAAAAGAGAACGATGAGAACGCTCCCAAGACGTCGATCGAGGTCTTTGAGCGTGCGATCAGCAATGTGAAGCCGATTGTTGAGGTACGGTCGCGGCGAGTCGGCGGTGCGAACTACCAGGTTCCGGTCCAGGTGAGCAAACGACGTCAGCAGAGCCTGGCGTTCCGGTGGATCATCCAGGCCGCGCGTGGCGATGCCGGCAAGCCGATGCATGCCAGGCTGGCGCGTGAGCTGTACGACGCAGCCCGCGGCGAGGGCAAGGCCATGACGACTCGCGAGAATACGCACCGTATGGCTGAGGCGAACAAGGCATTTGCCCACTTCGCCTGGTAAACAGCCGGACCGGCGTAGATACAAACACACAAGCCCCCGAGATGGCGTTTCTCGTGGGGCTTTTTGTTTTTGGAAGAGGCGTGGCGCACGCACGCACCCACCCTACTTTTCGACGCTGCTGCACCGGGTGTGCGGCTTGTGGTCGCGGCTACACGCTTGTGGGCGTTGTTTCCCAGATTGTGACTTCGACCCCGAGTTGCTCGGCCATGATGCGACAGGCGTCGCGCTCGGAGTCGGAAATGCAGGCTGAGAAGCGGTTGCCGTACACGATGCGTTTGACACCGACCTGGAGGAGTCGTCGGAAACAGGCGGAGCACGGGGCACCGGTGACGTAGGCGGTGGCACCACGGAGATCACAGCGAGCAAAGGCCACAGCATTGTCCTCGGCGTGGATCATCCAGTCGTACTTGGCCGGCCGCTCGAGGGGGACGACGTCATTGGGCAATCCGGCAACCGGGCCGTTATACCCGGTGCTGATGACGCGGTTCTCGCAATCAACGAGGACGCAGCCGTGCTTGGTGGAGGGGTCGGGCGAGCGACGGCTGACCTGTTCGACCAGTGTCATGTAGTACTCATCCCAGGACGGTCGTCGCTGCTGCTGCTGCTCAGTATCGGTCATGGACGGGCCTCTCCTTGTTGCGGTCGGTCGCGGTCTTGTTGTCGGTCACCACTCGTGCGAATGGACCGGGGGGCCGGCATTGGTGACGCCTCCCTGATCAGGGTAGGCCTCGGGCGGGTCGGAGGTGAAGTGGAGTCGGCTGTCTGTGTGGCTGTTCCACGCGTGGGAGCCGTGGCATCCCGTGAGCAGCAGCAGTGGTACCATCGCTGCGATCATGTATGCGAACGGCACACGAGAGGCTGCGTTGGGTTCCTGGCGGTGTTCAATCTGCATCATGCTACGATTGTAGCGAGCGGACTCCACGGACCTCCACCTTTTGGATCCGTGGGCTTGAACGACGGTGCACTTTTTTCCCCGATGTGAAAAGGACTGGTTATAAAATGGCGGATCTTGCCGGTGGATTGATTTCACAGTATCACGCATCGTTGGCGATGTTGAAGCAGGCGATTGACCAGTGTCCCGCAAATGATATGGACCATGATTTGTGGTATGTTGGCCATATGACCAGCGGGCACCGGGTGCCGTTCTGGCATCTGGCGTATCACACGCTGTTTTACACGCACTTGTACTTGATGCCGCATCTGGATGATTTTGTGGCATGGGAACATCATCAGGATGAAGCGGAGCACTTCGATCGCATGCCGCCCGACGGGAGGGATCCGAAGCCGTGTCGGCCGTATACGAAGGAGGAGATTCTCTCGTATTGGCAGTGTGTGAGTGATCTGGTTGATTCGGCAGTGGGGGCGCTGGATTTGGATGCCGAGACGTGCGGCTTTTTCTGGTATGATCCGATGCCGAAGTTGGATCATCAGATTAATAACATTCGACATATCCAGCATCACACGGCCCAGTTGGCGGATCGGTTGTGGGGGGCCGTGAATCAACAGGTTGATTGGAGGGGGAAGGCGAAGAGGGAGGGGCTCTCTTGATTAGCCCTCGGTGAACAGACCGGGGGCTCACAAAGCCGCCACCGGTGGTGGCGGTGAACGGATGAAGAGAAGATGGATTCCCGCGTGCGCGGGAATGACGGAGAGGAAGGGGACAGGATTGACGGAGCGGGAAGTAGGCCGGATCAACGCTGCTTTGAGCGGAAGATCCGGCAGAGAAACCGTATGGATCACATTCATCTCCCTGGATCCCGGCCTGCGCCGGGATGACGGAGAAGGGGCACGGCACGAGGGCATGGCATGTTGCTTGCGCATCATTCCCCCGGCGGAGCCGGGGGCTAACGGGAAGTGGTTACTCTGGGAATGTGTACTGAATGTTGTTCGTCATATGGCAGGCGCTCTTGACGACGGCCTGGAAATAAACGGTGCGGCCGGCGGCCCTGCCGGGGACGAATACATCGATGAATGCCGTCCCGTTGCTATCTGCCTGAGCAGAATCGATAAGGCGTGCGTCTTCAATCAAGAGACTCAAGTCTCCACCACAGCCGGGAATCGAAGTTCCACCGCGTTCGACGCCGTACACGAAGTACACGCGCGAGTTTGACGGTGCCCCCTGGGCCGTGACGCGATTCGATTGCCCGGGCAGGCCGGGGTCCGGGTTGTCCAACAGCAGCCCGAGTTGATATTCATAGGCGCCGATATCAGTCAGTGGGGCTGAGCCGGATCCGGTGTCGGGCACGGCCGGGTCGTCAATGAAGCGCTGGCGATCAGCAGCATCGAGTGGGAACGCCTCGGTTCTGTTGTGGTCGCGATCATAGTCATAAGGATCGGTGGACAGTGAGTTGTTGATGCCGGCATCAATGCAGGGTGAGTTTGCTGCAATGCTAAAGTCATCACCACCCGGATTGACGAAGCGAGGGTTGGAATCGATATTGCCCATACCGCTCCAGCCGCCCTGTACATTGCTGTAGCGCACACTCGCTTTGCCGATCAGCACTTCGATTTCATTGGGTGAGTCTTCCCACAGGATGCAGTTCAAGAATGTCCCGTAAGCCGGCAGGACGGCGCCGGCCAGCACCACTCCGCCCCCGACAGTTTGTGCCGTGTTTCGTGCGACGGTACAGTTAATGAACGTTGGGTCGGCCACAGAGATGAAGATGCCGCCCCCATCGCGAGTGGCATGGTTGTACGCGATGACGCAGTTGATGAATGTGGCGTTACTCAGGCTGCAATCAATGGCCCCGCCGTGCTGCGATGAATTATTCAGAAAAGTGCAGTTGATGACGGCGGGATTGGCGTTGAAAAAACAGGACAGGCCGCCGCCTTGCGATCCTTCGACGGCCCCGAAGCAGGTATTGTCTTCAAAGAGGCAGTTCTCGATGAGGCCGCTGCTCCCGCCTCGGCAGGCAACGCCGCCACCGAGCCCCTGTGCTTCATTTCCGATAAAGCGACAGTTGCGAATGATCGGGCTGGCAAACAGGGTGCAATCGATAGCTCCACCGTTGCTGTTTTCTACGAAGCCGTTCGTGATCGTGAATCCGTCAATGATGGAGCCGGTGGATGTTTCCTGGTCCATGAAGAAGGCGCGGCCGAGGCGTTCGAGGTCGATCGTGCACGTCTCGGGTCCGTTCTCGCTGCGGACGGTGAGGTGCAGGGATTCGAAGTAGACATCATGGTTTCCCTCGCCGGAGTACGTGCCGTCGCGGACCAGGACCGTATCACCATTCGAGGCCACGTCGAAGGCCTCTTGTATTGCATCGAACGGGTGGCCTTTGGAGCCGTCTTCATCCGGGTCGCTGACGGTCGGATCGCCGGGGCCGGGATCGCGCGGGGCATCGTCATCGACATACCAAACTGTTTGGGCTGTCAGTGGTGTTGATGCGGTCATCAGTGCGATCAGGGCAGTAACTGTGTATAGGCAGCGGGTGCAGATCATGGTGCGTATCCCCTCTTTGTGCAGGCGGGTGGCGTCGCTGGGCGTACATGTGTCAGCGATTTGTCGCGTTGAGGGGGCGTGCCTTACGTCCGATGGCTGGAAAAGACCTCCGTGGGCCGATTCGGTGTCATGCCAACGGCTCTTCAGATCCCACCGACTCCCTCAACTCCCATTCCAGCATATCGATATCGGGCAGGTCGGGTTGCCCCAGTTTCCTGAGCATCACAAGAATCTGTGCTCGATGGTGCATGCCGTGGGTCAGTACATGGCCGGCCATCGAGCCGTAGGTAAATCGGTAGCGTTTGCCGGATTTCTCGTGTTCCAGGTTGAGGATGTCGTCGTTCGTCCTGTTGTTTCGGGTGTGGGTGAGTGCCTGCGTGAGTGATGTGTGGGCAGCGGCAAGTTCGGTCAGCAGGTCGTTCGGGGTCGAGCATCGATCGATTATGTCACTGTGATCATCATCAAGCCGGCCGTCACGAACGATGTCGGCCCAGACGTGCATGCAGCCGATGGTGTGGGCCAATGTGCTGTGCAGAGAGCCGGGCCCGATTTCAAAGTCGCGCGTGAAGTCATCGGCGCTCAGCGTGACGCAGTGTTCCAGCAGAACGCGCGTGGCCCATTCATTGTGGGCCAGCAGACGATCGAGAAGATCCATGGCGGTGATCCTTTTCTCTCTCCTGTGAGGCAAGGATAGGAGTGTATGGAGTGATGCGCAAGGACGTGAGACAGGATCCGGCCGAGCCGCTGTCGTGTTGCTCCATCGCGTCAACCGGCTTGTCCGGCTTGTTGCGGCCGAGTCTCCAGGATGATCAGGCGATTTGGTCGGCGTTGTCGTTGAGTGCGTAGGAGTCGTGGACGGCCATGACCTGCATGGCTTCATCGGTCATGATGCCGTTGCCGATGGTCGTATTGAGTCTGCAGACGGTGTATCGGCGTGCCGTGTCGTTGTAGGCTGAGAGCCATTGGTCGAACTCTCGTTGGTCGGCCTTTGATTCGCGCGGGAAGGTGTTGGGCGGGCGTTGTGAGTTGCAACGCCAGGGCTTGGGTGTCAGGCGGGCGCGGTAGCACTGCTGTGTGCGGCAGAGTGAGCGATATAGGGTGTCGCTGTTGAGTGCGGCCAGCATATCCTGGGAATCATTCGAGGTCGGGTCATACGGGCGGCTGGTTTCAAAGACGCGGAGGCCGGAGTGGGTGTCATAAACATGCAGGCGCCAGGCGGGATGCTGGGAAGCAATCCGATGCAGGCTGTCGATGACTGTGTCGCGAGGTGACGGGCCCTTTTTCTTTCGGCCGAAGATCGACCCGAGCAGGCCGCCGATGCTGACTGTGTTTGGCAGGTCGATATCGGCAATCAGCACGTTGGCAGCATTGAGTACGAGAGCACCGTAGCGATTGCGTGTGACGGCTGCGATGAGCGTGCCGCGGTTATCGGTGATCTGTTCGATCAGTTCCTCGCGCAGTTCACCGTTGTGATACTCGTATTCGTGGAGGTCCTCGCCACGGCCGAGCGTGTCGATCATGCGTTGGAGTTTGTCGCGTGCTCGCTGTCGGGCTTCCTCGATGCTTCGGCTTGAGCCGCCCCAACCGATCAAGGCATACGAGGAGCCCTCCCGGTCCTGGGCAGCCTGTGTTTCCCTGTGCCAGTACTTGGTTACTTTCATGCGCAAGTATACCGAAGAGACACGGGTTGTGCCAAGCGGCTGTTGACAGTGGGGAGAGTGTGGGGGAAGCGAGATGACACTGGTCACCCTCGGGAGTGGAACGGAGGAAGATGGATTCCCGCGCGCCCGGGAATGACGGAAGGGAGGGGGAGTGACGGAGCGGGAAGTAGGCCGGATCAACGCTGCTTTGAGCGGAAGATCCGGCAGGGATGCCGGCGCGAGGCATGGCATGATGATTGCGCATCATCCCCCCCCGGCAGAGCCGGGGGCTAACGGGAGAAGATGGATTCCCGCGTGCGCGGGAATGACGGAGGGGAGGGGGAATGACGGAGCGGGAAGTAGGCCGGATCAACGCTGCTTTGAGCGGAAGATCCGGCTGAGAAATTGTGTGGATCACATTCATCTCCCTGGATCCCGGCCTGCGCCGGAATGACGGGAGAATGAGAGTCCCTGGTGATCAGCCCCGGGTGTGTTCACCCGGGGCTAATGATTCGGCGCCGGAAGCGCAAGATTAGCCCCCGGTGAATACGCCGCGGACTCAAATCCGTGGGCGTGCATATGTACTGCTCGTTACTGAATGCTGTGCGCGGGCTTGGGCAGTTCATCGCTGATCGTCTGGCGCTTCGGCTCGTCTGATGAGCCGTCAAAGGTCAGCAGCGACATCTCCTCGTTGACGAGCAGTTGCAGGTGAACCGGGCGCGACCAGAGTTGATACAAGCCTCTCAGTACTTCGACGGCATAGGACGCATCGACTTCGAGGCCGTTCCACTGGTGGGCCAGGTACAGTTCGCCTCGGTTTGCATAGTTGCCGTCAACCACATAGATATACGGCTGCCCCATGTTGCTGATGCGATAAAGCAGCGTCTTGCGCACGACCTCGGGATCGCGTGAGGCAATGACATTCTGGCCGGTGCGCGGGTCGCGGCGATAGTGGTAGAGTTTGAGGCGATCGATGAGTTCATCGGTCAGGAACTCTTCGATGAAACTGACGTCGTTGTAAATGCGACGAACTTCGAAGATCTTCTTGCGCCCCAACATGGAGCCGTCGTCAAAGGCGTCTCGTTCGCCGATTTTTTCGAGTTGCTCCCACACGCCCCCGTGCTGGCCGCGATCCCATCGGCGTTCAATATCCTTGAAGACTTCAACGCCGATCTTGTACGGATTGAATCCGCCCGGCGGCATGAAGACGACCCCGGAATGCTGCTCGGCATAGTCGATCACTTCTGAGTCCTTGAGCAGATGCGAAGTCATCATCTTCGAATGCCAGTAGGTCGCCCAGCCTTCGTTCATGATCTTGGTCATCGCCTGGGGGGCAAAGTAATACGCCTCCTCGCGAATGATCGAGAGGATGTCGCGCTGCCAGTCATCAAGCGGTGCATGACGAAGAAGGAAGAGCAGCACGTCCCGGCTCGGATGGGCGGGGAAACGGTGCTTGTCCTGTGCCGCCTGGTCCTGCTGCCTCTGCTTTTTCTGTTGAATGAGCTCAGGCGGGTTGATGTAGCGGTCCATGTAGTCTTTGGCAGGCAGTTTATCAAAGTCATGGCCGTTACAGTCTTCAGTCGATGCAGACTCATCGGCATCCTGGTCCTGGCCGTTGCCGTTCGAGCCGTTGGTCCGAGGTGTCCCGTTGGCACTCTGCTCGCGCTTCATGAACATCGAATGCGGGTCGATCAGGTGTTCGACGCTGAGGCAGACATCGAGGAAGCGCTCGACGGCCGTCGCATCGTGGCGTTCGGCATAGCGATGGATGCGGGTGGCATGGTTGGCCATCTCGTCCATCATGTGGCGCTGGGTCTGGCCGAACCAGGCATTGCACTTGAAGAAGTCGCAATGTGCATAGACGTGTGCCATCACGAGTTTCTGGTCCATGATGGAGTTGGATTCCTGCAGATAGGCATAGCAGGGATCGTTGTTGATCACCATTTCGTAGATTCGGCCCATGCCGTAGACATCGCGCTTCCGGAGTTTCTCGTACTCCATGCCCCACTTCCAGTGTGGGTAGCGGATGGGGAAGCCGCCGTAGGCAGCGAGCAGATTCATGGTGTCGTAGTCAACGACTTCGAAGATGGTCTCGAAGAAATCGAGTCCGTATGACTGCGCACGCTCGATGACCTCAGCCTGAGCCTCTTTCATTTCAGGTGACAGTTCGGTTGAGGTGCGCATGGTACTCACGACACTTCCTATCGGCCTGTGGGCGGTGCCTCCCCAGTGATTTCGGCCAGTGCAGGCATGTCCGGGCGGCAGTGTGGCCCCGGTAGTCCCTACGCCGATAACCGGTGTGTGGTTTCCTCCCGTCACTCATGGGGGCGATTGACCGGCCGCGTGAAATGGGGCATTTTGTATATATTTGGGTTTTGTTTGGTTTTTGGCTGAATTTCCGAACCGAGCTGCTGGCTGGTCGATACAATATTGTGAACAGTGATTGATTCTGGTGACTCATGCCTTACTCGCCGTTAGCCATAGCGAACACATTCTTTGATCTATCCACCAGCGATGGGCGACAAGACTTCACGCACATGAAGGTGCAGAAGTTGGTGTACATTGCGCACGGTTGGAGTCTTGGTATCCGGAGTGAGCCGCTGATAAACGAGCCGGTCATGGCGTGGAAATATGGGCCTGTGATAGACACTCTGTGGCGTGAGTTCCGAGACTATGGAAAGAATGTGATTCGTGCTGCGGCTAGTGTTTATTCAGCCGACGACGGCACGTTCTCCCGGCATGAACCTCACGTGCGCTCTGAAGATATGTGGTATTGTGAATTAGTCAATGCCGTTTGGACCAAGTATGGACGGCTTTCCGCTACTCAGTTGTCGCGATTGACACACGAGTCGGGGACTCCTTGGTATATGGTCGCTAAGCAGTTTAAGTTTGAACTTCCCAAAAATGTCATCATTCCCAACGATCTCATCCAGGAGCATTATGCCGAAAAATGGCGGATCATGACCTCAGCCAACCAGTAGACTTGAAAGAACTTGGCGAGCCTGCACTTCCTCCCGATGAGTCTGACCGGTTTACTGATGGTGACCGTGAGATGTTGGAAGGGAATCCTACTCAGCGACTCGGGAAAGCGTGGCTGCGCCAACTAAAGGAAGCGCATCGAGAGAGGGACGACTGGAAGCGTCGGCATGATCAGTTGCAGGAGAAAGCGATCGCTTTCGAAAGGCTCGATGACAGACGACGGGGGGCGTGGATAAATGCTCTATTGGGAGGCCTAGGGGGAGCAGCGGCCGGTGTCATAGCAATCTGCGATGGATCTGACACAGTTCGAATTGTATGTGGCACGCTCGGGGTCACCGCGGCAGTCCTTGGTGTGATTTTTGCGGTCTACCAGGGAAAACAAGCACGACCCTGACACGGATACATGCACCACTTCCGTTTCCTGACTACCGGGATTAGCCACCCCCGCCGCCGTCGAGTGGCTCATCGCGCATGAAGCGGGTGATGTCGCGCATCATGCGGCCGATCTGGCCTCGCTGGACGGCCCCGGTGCGCGAGGTCACATCGGAGTTATAGAAGTTGAGCATCATCTCGACGCCGCGTGCATTGACCGGGCCCATGTTCTCTTTGGCTCGGTCCTTATCGCGGGATGCCTGTCGCTGCATGCGCTCCATGCGGTCCTCGTCGGTCCGGGTGCTCTCTCGGCCGTTGATCTCATCGCCGAGTTTGTCGAAGTAGAGGATGAATTCCCGGAGAAAATCCTCGCGCTGCTCGGGTGGGATGTTTTCGTATTCGGCAGCGGACTCGGCCATGTAGTCGGCAACGAGTTGTCGCATGTTTTCTTCGATTTGCTCGCGCATATTGCGATTCATTTCACCGAGCAGCATGGCCAGTTCGGCCGCATCCTCCTGGCTGAACTGGTTGAATCGCTTGGCCATTTCGACGAGCAGAGAGAGGCGCTCTTTGGCAGGCAACTCGCCGAAATCCTCGTCAAACAGGAAGTTCGCGACTTCCGGCACTTCGTCGCCCCAGACATCCGGCGGGGGTGTCGTGATGATTTCCCGGATGATCAGGACTGAAGTGACGATCAGGGCGCAACAGACAACGGTGCTGCCGGCCCAGACGACGGTTTTGCTTTGTAACCAGTTTGTGGTCAATGACTTGAGTAACACGGGATTACTTCTTCCACTTCGGGTCGGACCAGTTGATCAGCGGGGCGACGGAGCCGTCCCAGTATGATGCATTCTGGCCCAGTTCATCGAGCGGTTTATGCCATCCCTCAGCATCGGCCATCACGGGCCAGCGGCCCGGCTCCAATTCGTAGAATTTGGTGGTGGAACGGGCGACGGTCTTCGGATTCTCACCGCGGAACAGTTCTCGAGCCCACATAATCCAGCCGGGGTAGTAGTCGTAACTGCTACCCAGTTCCTCGGCTACGCCGGTGTCGTCAGAGGGGCAGACGAAGACTTCGAAGTCGGTGATGTACTTTTTGAGGGCAGCCAGCAGGGAGTCATCTTCCTCCATTTTGCCCAACGGCATGACATACGGCAGGATGCCCTTGTTGTCACCCATGTAGACGGTCATCCCGATGGCAATCTGATGCAGATTCGACAGACAGGCTGCGCGGCGGCTTGAGCGGCGGGCCCAGCCCAATGCCGGCATCGTCAGCCCAATGAGCAGCGAAATGATCCCCATGACGACCAGAAGTTCGATCAGCGTGAATCCGAATCGGCCGGATCGGCCCCTGCCGGGTCGCGTTCCAGCCAGCCTGACGGCCCGTCGAGATGTTGGTGACGTTTCCATGGTTCCCCACCAGAAGAAGAGTCGATCACGACTGCCTTTGGTGCAGTCAGGATAGAAATGTGCCCGCCGGCTGAACTGCCACGGTTGCTGCTGCTGCTACTGCCACCCACTGCTGATGTACTGTACCCACACAGTAGTGCTCAAGTTTCGGTGAAACCGGTTGCCATATGGTTCGAAATACCGTGAAACTTACAGATTTCGGACCAGTTCGTCTGCTACATCCTGCCGGCAGGTGACACTGACGGTCCCGTCAGGGAATACTTCGATGAGCAGGGGGATCAGGTCGGACGTGATGATCAGATCCTGGGCAGGCGATTCGCCGTTTTCGAGGATGGCCTTGATCATGACCTGGAGGACGGAGAATTCGCCTCGGGTCACTGCCAGCGGATCGCGTGTTTTCTGGTGCAAGGCTGCGACGGCATCGAATTCGATCCAGGTTTCATCGTTGGCCAGGTCGTAGGCCGCACAGACGATGACCCCTTGCCACTCGCAGACGGGGACGACGATGACTTCGTTGAGGTGGAGGCGGCCGAGGATTTCGATGATTTCTGCCGGGAGATTCTCTTTCGCGCGATCGAGAATCCGGGCATCCGGATACGGTGGGGTGGTGCTGGTTTCAGACTTGAAATGGAGAACCTGCAGGGTTGGGCTTGGGTCAGCCTCCAGCCTGATTCTCCCCTGATCGTCCTCAACCTCTGTGATGCCTTGGTCCCGAAGGCCGGGGAGGACTGCCTGATACTCGATGAACTCCACGTTACGGACTCCCAGTTGATGCGTCGATGCGGAACCAAATCTGCCAGCGTCTGTCCAGCCCGATCACACGGGATCGGGTGCATACAGTGACATCGGCTGTGTTACAGTGTAACTTTGAGTCATGATATCGCAACTGCATCCGCCTGCCAGTGGGTAAGGCTAGTGGGTCAGACGGGAGATTGCAACCTCCAGCCTGGGACCAGCTGTTGATCCTGGTGGATAGCACAGGCTCGATCCCGGGCGGCATTGACGCCGGTCGGGGCCGGCTGGGGCCGCACGGAAAGTAGTGGGATTTGACGACACAATCGCCACAATGCGTTCTGTTTGTCTGTACCGGGAATACGTGCCGGTCGCCGATGGCAGAGGGAATTGCCCGCCATTTGGTCGAGACCGGGCTGTTGGGGCCCTCGGCTTTTGACTGGACCTTCGTGTCGGCCGGGGTATCGGCAGGCAGCGGGCATCCGGCCACGCCGGAAGCGGTGGCTGCCATGCGGACCTATGGGATCGACATCGTGGAGCATCGCTCGCAGCCGGTGACGCCGGAACTGGTTGAGCAGGCAGCATTCTGCTTCGGCATGACCGGCCACCATGTACAGGCGCTTCGGGAACTGGCTCCTGAATGTGGCGGCACGATTGAGCCGATCAGTCCGTTCGACGAAGTACCGGACCCGTATGGGGCCGGCCAGCAGGTGTATGACGAGACGGCACGGACCCTGTACGAACTCGTACTGTGGCGCTTACAGGAGTGCATCGTATGAAGGTGATCATCGGGGCCGACCGACGCGGGTATGCAGCCATGGAACACGTTTTGACATCGCTGCAGCAGGCACAGCATGAGGTTGTGAGCGTGGTTCCCCCTGAAGAGGAAGAAGCCGGCGTCCCGCACGCGTCGGCGGTCGAGTATCCGGAACAGGCAGCGCTGGTGGCCGGGGCTGTGTCGCGCGGCGAGGCAGATCGGGGCATTCTGCTGTCAGGGTCCGGGATCGGGATGGCGATCACGTCGAACAAGTTTCACGGCATTCGGGCTGTGGTGGGGCATGATGAATGGACGGCCCAGATCAGCCGATCGCATCATGACACGAATGTGCTATGCATTCCGACGGACATGATCGGGCTCGCGTTTGTGCGCATGATCGTTGAGCGCTGGATGACCACGCCTTTTGCGGGCGGGCGTCACGAGCGGCGGATTGCGATGATCTCGCGGATTGAAGAGGGACGGTCGGCACGAAAAGAGGATGCCGATGAGGTGGATGATGATGGGTAGATGAGAGCACCCCCCCGGTGGCGGCGGTAGGAGTAGGAAGAGAAGATGGATTCCCGCGTTCGCGGGAATGACGGAAGCATGAGAGTCCCTGTTGATCAGCCCCGGGTGTGTTCACCCGGGGCTAATGACTCGGCGCCGGAAGCGCAGGATTAGCCCCCGGTGAATACGAGGATTATGCATGAAGCGTTCGGTTTCGCGCGATTCGAGCGGCGTTGATGGCGAGTTTGGCACCGACCCAGTAGCGGACGCGGTGCAGGCGGCGTGCCCAGGCGGGCAAGGAGATCAGGCCACCCCCGAAGCTGGCCATCGCGCCAAAGAACCGCTCGATGTCACCGCGCATCACAAACAGGTGCTTCCGAAGGCCGGAACAGTGTTCCAGGAAATACATGCTCGTCAGTCGATCCGGATGGTGCGTTCGATGTCCGAGTTCCGTGCCAGGGCGTTGTCGTGGAGCCAGCAACACAAGACCCGCATCAGCCGTCGCAGCATAGAGGGGATTACGATCGTAGTTGGCATCCGCCAAGACCGGCAGTCCATTGAGCGTCGGGGTTTGTCCCAATGCGGGAACCAGGTCCTCCCGGGCAACGACCGGCTCCGATTCGTGCATTGGCTTGACAATCCATTGTCGGACGCACTGCTGATCATCGATGACAAGATGTAACTTATAGCCGCGCCGCTTGCCTCCATCAGCCCAGCCATAGGTCGCATCTGGATCGCCGGTGTGTGATCGAAGTGACAACGGTTTGCCGTCCAGGATCAGCCGCGTGGGTATGTGGTGGACGACCTGCAATCGGTCGAGCACCTGTTGTATGAGTTGAATGGTCGATGGATCACGCAGGCGTCGGCTCATGGTGGACTGATTCGGCAGGAGTCGCCGCCATGCCTGTCCCGGCCAGTGGTTGCGTTGGCAGGCCCAGTTGATGGATCGATCGTGCAGTGCGGCCCAGAACAGGACGGCCAGTATCTGAGGGTCGGAGTAGGTCAGTTGTGCGTGTCGACGACGTGGCAGCCTGCGGAGAGTGGCTACAATGAGGCACCAAAGTTCGCGTTCCATGCTCATGCTCCTATGGAAATAGGGGTTTTTGAAGGCATGAGTATGGGCGCGACTTTTGGCTCGCGCCACCTAACATACGCCGAACGCGCATAATCCTCGAATACACCGGGGGCTCACAAAGCCGCCACCGGTGGTGGCGGAAGGGGGGACGGGAGACACATGGGTGGTCCTCGTCGCTGTCGCGACTCGTACCAGCCGCGCCACCCTCGGGAGAGATTGGCGATCCGGGGGGGGGAGATGAGGATGGATCCCGGCCTTCGCCGGGATGACGGAGGAGAGGATGGATTCCCGCGTTCGCGGGAATGACGGAGGGGCGGGGAGGGGAGGAAATGGGAGTCAAATCAGGCGTTCGAGGGTGGACGTGTCGGTATCGAGTGACAGTGCAGACGTGAGTGGGTCGCCGGCTGTTTCAGCTGGGACGGCAATCACGCCGGCCGACGGGCCGGCCTGGAGCGTGACCAGTTGCGGGTCGAATCCGAGGCTGAGTGCCCCGTTGACGGTGGCCATGGCCAGCAGGACATCCGGATCCATGCCGTCACGTTGAGAGAGGAATCGCATGTCATCCCAGACCGAGATCCGGTCCGGCGTATCGAGGCAGACGATCGAATCGGTCCCGAGTGCGACGCGGACGCCGGCGGCGAGCATGGCCCGGTAGGGGTGGCCTTTGTGCCCGAAGTAGGTAGAGGCGCGCGGGCAATAGGCCACCGTGACGCCGGCCTTTCGCAGCAGGTTGAGATGCTTCACTTCCGGATGTTCGAGATAGTTCACATGGGCACAGAGCCAGCCTCGCTGAGCGGGGACATGGGGGTGGGCATCATTGTCGCCGGAAACGACTCCCGATCCCTTTTCCTTTTGTTTGAGCAGCACCGGAGCGAGATGGTCGATCGGGTGGAGGCCGGTCGCGGTGATGGTGTCGTCCCATTTGCCCAGCCGTGTCAGCAGTTCAACAAACGGGCCGTCTGCGCAACGGGTGAACTGTTCCTCTTCCCGTGTTTCAGACAGATGGGTACTGACCGGGAGGCCCTGTTCGCGAGCCAGCCGGGCAACGGCTTCGTACACGCGAAGTCCGGCCGAGTACGGGGCGTGGGGTTGGATGCCGACCCGGAAGCGATCGTGGTCCACCTTCAGCACAGCCAACTGGTTACGTGCCTGTTCGATCATGCCGGGTAAACGGTCGATGGCAGCGGTCTGGTCCGAATCTCGCTGGCCGAAGATTTCGAGGAATGACACGCCTCGGAGCGTCCCGCCGACGCGGTACCCGATGTCGGAGTCGGCCTCCGGCCCGAGGCATCGGTGTGCCAGTGTTTCGACGGCAGCATGTGAGCCGATCCCAGCAATATCGCCGATGATCCCGGTCCCGCCGGCCAATGTTTTGTCGATTCCCTGCCAGAGGGCCTGGATGGTGGCACGGTCGTTGGCCGGGCGTTGGTCTCGGATCATGTCGACCCATTCGACGAACGAACGGCCTGCCAACGGCTGTGGGCCGATGGCTGTCAGATCAAGGTGCGTATGGGCGTTGACGAGGGCGGGCAGGAGGAGGTGGTCTGGGCGTTGCACGGTTTCGACGCCGTCGAAGGATGAGTCGATCAGTGCCGAGTTCGCATCGAGCCATGCCTTGGCCCCGTCGGGGACCCGGCAAAGAGGATGCGGTCCGGGGCTGCAACGAGGCCGGCCGGTCTCAGTTTGAGGCCGGCAGCATCCCGGGCAGCGCCGGCGAATATGATCAGGACACGATTGGTGGCGTCAGGCATAACTGGTTGCCGATGGTAGACAGGTGGCAGGGAACCGGCCTGCGTAAAATGTGCCAATCAGCCCGAATACTGGACCATCATCGAGCACGGTGGTGGTGATCTGCATGATCCTTGAGTGGCTGTGCGGTCATGCAGGCCGACCCTGATATGATACCGGCCGAATGTTTGGGCAGCACGCTGTACGGGCGTTGTTGCCCTGCCCCATAGAAGAGATTCATTGAACTGCGGAATCGTGCCCTGGGAAAGGACGGATGGACCATGCAGGCAGCAAATGCAGCAGCACCGGCCCGAATGCGAACGTTGATGAGAACCGGCCTGATGGTTGCGGCGCTTGGGGCCGTGCTGTCCGGATGTGCCCCACAGGAACGCGTGGACGACCTGCGGACCACGGTACGGGCACTGCAGAGCCGTAATGTGGAACTGGAACAGCAAGTCGGGACGGCCCAGGCGGCTGCAGACGCAGCCCGCCAGGATGCCGAGGCGGCCCGCCAGGCCCGACAGGAGTTGGCCAATCAGTTGATGGGATTGCAGGGCGAGTACGACAACCTGTACCAGCAACTGAATTCGATCGAACTGCCACGGGCGTTGCCGGCCGAGGTCGATTCGGCCCTCCGGTCGCTCGCCTCGCGCTATCCGGACTTGATGTCGTTTGATTCCGAGCGCGGGATGATTCGGCTGTCTTCGGATCTGACGTTTGATCTTGGCAGTGCCGACGTGAAGGCATCGGCTGCTTCGACCATCGCGCAGTTGGCCAATGTGCTGAACTCGGCCGAGGCATCACAGTTTGAGATTCTGGTGGTCGGGCACACGGATGCGATCCCGGTCAGCAAGCCGGCCACCAAGGCGAAGCACCCGACGAACATGCACCTGTCAGTACACCGGGCGATTTCCGTGCGGGACCAGTTGGTTCGGGCGAAGGTGGCACCGGTGCGGATGGGTGTTGCCGGGTACGGCGAGTTCAGACCGCTTGGTTCACCGACAAAGGATGGGGTGTCCCCGGCCGATCGTCGCGTCGAGATCTTCGTATTGCCGCGAACGGTCAGTTTGCCGAGCGGGGGCGCTGCCGCACCGTCCCAGGCGACCGGCGATAACGGGGCAGTGAATGAGGTCGCCGTGCCGATGCAGCCTGCCAACCAGTCCAACGAACCGATGAAGTAGCCACCGGATCATGTATGTGGTCGACTGATAGTCGGCTGCAGGTGTTTCGGCCAGATGAGCAAGCGCGTGTCATCCGAACACTCTGTGAATTCGCCGGGAGGCAATCCGGCCCCTGCAGTGGTGGTCCTGGATGGGTCGCCGCTGCGCATTGAGGACGTGGTGGCTGTGGCGCGCGAAAGGTGCGCGGTGTCGATTGCCCCCACGGCCATCGAGGCCATGTCGGCTGCCCGTCAGGTGATCGATAAGACCCTGGCAGCCGGGTCGCCGGTGTATGGGGTGAATACGGGGTTCGGGAGTCTGTCGCGCAAACGGATCGGGTCGGACCAGTTATGTGATCTGCAGCAGAATCTGGTTCGCTCACATGCGGTCGGGGTTGATGAGCCGTTGGATACGGAGTTGGTGCGGGGGATGCAATTGCTCCTGGCTGCGAGTCTGTCACGGGGGCGCTCGGGCATTCGGCCGGTGGTGGTTGAGCGGTTGGTGGCATTATTGAATGCGAATGTGGTGCCCGTGATCCCGTCGCGCGGGTCGGTGGGTGCGTCCGGTGACCTGGCCCCGCTGGCCCATGCTGCCCTCGTTTTGATCGGCGAGGGGTATGCTGTGTACGACGGTCAGAAGATGACCGGTGGCGAGGCATTGGAGGCTGCGGGGATCGAGCCGGTGCAGTTGCAGGCCAAAGAGGGCCTGGCACTTCTGAATGGCACGCACTTGATGGGGGCGATGCTGACGCTGGCGGTGGCCGATCTGGATCTAACGTTTGATGCAGCGGTCTCGGCCTGTGCCATGTCGATTGATGCGTGTCGGGCGACTGATGCGTTTTGCGATCCGAGGTTGCACGAGGCTCGGGCGCAGGTCGGGCAGCAGAAGGTGGCATCGGAGTTGGTCCGTCAGTTGGCCGGCAGCACCATATTAACATCGCATAAGACCGAAGATGACCCGCGGGTGCAGGACCCGTATTCGTTGCGGTGTGCCCCACAGGTGTTGGGTGCCGTGTCTGATATGATCGAGTATGCACGGGCGATTGCGCTTCGTGAGTTGTCTGGCGTGACGGATAATCCGCTGATATTCACGGGCTCGCACTCTGATGCGAACGGGCGGGATTGGAGTAATCCGATTGTCAGCGGCGGGAACTTTCACGGGTTACCGTTGGCGTTGGCGATGGATGCGCTTGGGATCGCGGTGGCCCATTTGGCCGGCATTGCTGAGCGCCGTGTGTTTTTCCTGTTGGCTGCGACGGACCCGCAGAACCCGGTGAATCCGTACTTGTCGTCCGAGCCGGGGTTACATTCGGGGCTGATGATTGCACAGTACACGGCTGCTGCAACGTGTAACGAGATTCAGACGCTGGCAGCGCCGGCCAGTGTTCATAATATTCCAACGTCAGCCGGCCAGGAGGATTATAACTCGTTCGGCCCGACGGCCGGGTTCCAGTTGCGGCGTGCAATCCGGCTGGCCATGCAGGTGGTGGCGATCGAATTTATGTGTGCTGCCGAGGGATTGGAGTATCAGCGGCCGGAGCAATCCGGCGACGTGGTGGAGTACGTGTATCGGCACATTCGGCGGCAGGTGCCTCGGCTGGAACGCGACCGGGCGCTGTCAGATGATATTGCGGCCGTAGTGGGAATGATTAAGAGAGGGGGGTTCGGTGTATAACAACGCCGCGATCGGTGGTGGTGGTGGGATGTGGGGGCGTTTTGGGGACCGCGACCGGCGGTCGCGGCTTTATGGGGGAGCGCTGGGGACCGCGACCAGCGGTCGCGGCTTTGTACTTATTGGATGACGAAGTGGAATGGGTGGGGTGTCCCGTATCGGCGCTCATTGTGCTCGTTGATGTACCGATTGAGGTTTTCCCAGTGCGATGCATCGTCAATGAATTCAAGCCACCTACCTTTGCACCAGACCGGCCCAGTATGCGATGTGAGACGGTGAATCGATTTGGCAGTCTGGTAGGCCAGCCATTTGACGGTCTTGTTCACGTCGCGTGCAGTTTGAGTCATCGCCAGATGCACATGTGTCGGTTCGATTGCGATTGCAGCAACGTTCCAGTCGGATGCTGTTG
The DNA here is from genome assembly GCA_013112555.1 of Planctomycetota bacterium. GTDB lineage: Bacteria > Planctomycetota > Phycisphaerae > Phycisphaerales > UBA5793 > PNC21. The sequence goes on from JABFGK010000002.1 coordinate 1,083,915, forward strand.
AGCAATTGGCGATTGTGTCTGCTACAACACGAATCATTGTGTTGTCGAGTACGGCCGGGGGATGTTTCGTGCGTTCTTCTGCCATCCGCCGGCGCATGGGGTCGCCGGGGTGGAGTATGTGCGGCTCGATGTATCCGATCTGCTCGTCCCACGCTTCGGACCAATGGCCACGTTCATCTCCGGGAAACCATTGCCCGTAGCACGACTTCACCCAGTGGTATCCGATGAGGCGGGGCATTTGATACATTTCTCCGATAAAGCCGCGACCGGTGGTCGCGGTGATTGTGTGGGAATGTTGGGGACCGCGCAGCGTACATACCGAAATCAGTGTACAGTGTTTGTTTGGGTGTGGCAATACTGCTGTTACCCACGGACCGCGACCAGCGGTCGCGGCTTTGTGGGGGAGCGCTGGGGACCGCGATCGCGGCTTTGTGGGGGAGCGCTGGGGACCGCGATCGGCGGTCGCGGCTTTGTAGGGACTACCAACCCAGGACGCGGGCGAAAACCAATGGCGCGACGATGGTGGCGTCGGACTCGATGATGAACTTCGGCGTGTTCACATCGAGTTTGCCCCAGGTGATCTTCTCGGAAGGGATGGCACCGGAGTACGAACCGTAACTCGTCGTCGAATCACTGATCTGGCAGAAGTACGACCAGTACGGGCAGGGTCGGCGGCAATCCTGGTGGATCATCGGCACCACGCAAATCGGAAAGTCGCCGGCGATCCCGCCACCGATCTGAAAGAAGCCGATCGTCGGGCCGTCTGCTTCCGTCACACGGCGTTCAAGTTCGACCATCCGCGCTTCGGGATCTGATACATCATCGGGAAGTTCATCGACGTCATTGATATCGGCACCCATCGTGGTGTGGACGTACCAGTTGGCCAGCGCTGCCATGTACTGCAAGCCGCTTCGGACAGCGGTATAGCCGTCCAAATCACCGCAGATGACATGGGCCACAAAGAAGTTGCCGAGCGTGGAATCCTCCCATCCGGGGACGAACAACGGCAGGTTCTTCTCAGCAGCGGCAATGAGCCAGGAGTGGCTCGGATCGATCTGATATTCGTGGGCAAGAGTCTTGTTGCGCAACAGCTCGTACAAAAATTCGTGTGGCAAGCGCGGCGTTCGGTTCTGTTCGGCCTGCTTCCAGAGTTCGACGATCGGTCCTTCGATCTTCCGGAAGGCCTCCTCCTCCGGGATGCAGGTATCGGTGACTCGGTTCAGCCCGCGGCGTTCGAGATCCTTCTCCTGTTGGCCGGTCAGGTTTCGCCAGTCGGGGATGCGCCGGTAGTGATCGTGTGCAACGAGGTTGAACAGGTCCTCTTCGAGGTTGGCCCCGGTGCAACAGATGGCATGGACCTTGCCCTGTCGGATCATTTCTGCCAATGACAGGCCGAGTTCCGCAGTACTCATCGCCCCTGCCATTGAGAGAAACATCTTCCCGCCGGCTTCAACATGGGCGGCATAGGCGTCAGCGGCCTCGATGAGCGTGGCAGCATTGAAATGGCGATAGTGGGTACGAATGAAGTCGGTGACGGTCATGACATTAGAGTCCTGTGTTGTCGGATTGTGCGGATTCATCGGGGATCAGCACGAAGGCGGACGGGATCAGTTCGGGGTTTCCCTGGGCATGCATGACGGCCGTGCGGTACCCGGGTCGCAGTGCAGCGGCCCCCCATTGGCCGGTCGGTGACATGACGAGGACGGCAGCCTGATGGTCGGCGTGGATGGTGAAGGCATGACCGATGCGGCGAATGACGTCCTCGGCCGCTTCCTGTGGTGAACAACCTCGGCCGGCACGCATGAGTTCGACGGCCAGGAACGAGCCACAGACTCCCATGATGAGTTCACCGGTTCCGGTGGTGACGGCAGCGCCGACGCCGGGGTCAGCATACAGGCCGTGCCCGATGATGGGAGAGTCGCCGACGCGGCCGGGCATTTTGAAGGCCATCCCGCTGGTGGAGCAGGCCACGGCGAGCGAGCCGTAGTTGTCGAGTGCCAGGACGCCGATGGTATCGTGATAGCGGTTCGGGCCGTCCTCTGCCGGGTGGTCATCCACGCCACGGAGTTCTTCGACATTGCGAGGCGGGACCCAGCCCCGGTAGCGTTCGTCGGTCAGTTTGGCTGGATCATCCCGCCACTTCTCCCAGGCTTCGCGAGCAGAGGGGGTCAGTATGTTCTGGGTGGGCTCGAAGCCTTCATGCTGGGCGAACTCATCGGCATATGAGCCGGCCAGCATGATGTGCTGGGTGTGTTCCATGACATGGCGGGCGATCGAAACCGGGTGGATGTGTTGGGCCAGCGCACAGACGGAGCCGCAACGGTTCGGTGCGGTCATGACGGCCCCGTCGACGGTGACACGGCCGGAGGAATCCGGCAGGCCGCCGAGTCCTACGGAATCGACGGACGGGTCTGCTTCGACGGCACAGCAGGCAGTTTCAACGGCATCCAGCCGCGGCACCGCCGTCACGGAGGGCCGGCCAGGCAGCCTGGTTGGCTTTCAGGCCGAAGGACCAGGTGGAGAGCATGAGAGGTGCGTTTGACATGCCGCATCTTATCACGACGGTGATGCCGGGAAGGGATGGATGTGAAAGGAAGAGAGGTGGATGCCGGGGGCTCACAAAGCCGCCACCGGTGGTGGCGGTGAACGCGGGAGGGAGAAGATGGATTCCCACGTCCGCGGGAATGACAAGTGAGGAATGTCAATATGCGGTCACCCGACACGGGTTCTCCCTCGCTGCGCTCGGGCTAACCCGCTGCACCCGTGCCCGCCTCGAACCTGCTAGGCTTATGCCAGGATGGCACACACACAGCGCGCGATGAGGAGTCGACAGAGCATGTCACAGGGGCCACACATGACCATCGACGATCTGCAGAGTGAGTGGTTGACGCCTGCCGAAGAAGAGCACTTCTCGCTGCCGGCCATCACGAACTTTCGGGGCATGGTGCAGACTGCGTGGGGCCTCACGGGGATTCAGAACTGGATCTGCCCACCGACCGGGTACCCAACGCCGACGGCCCTGCTGTACTACGAAGATCCTGCGACCGGCCGAATCCGACGGGCTCCCACATCGGGCATCGAGTATCGCTGGCGGGCGCATGAAATCGAGCGGCGATGCCCTGAGTTGGGAATCGAAACAGCGATGCGCATGCCGGCTGAGCGGTATGGCGTGATGCAGCGGATTCGATTTGTCGATCAGCGCATCACCACGGCTTACCTCGTGTTCGTCGGGTTGCCGCGTGTCTGGCGGTTTACGGATTACTGGAACCTGCCGCCCGAGGATGTGCCGCAGATGAATCTGCGCCGAATTGACGAGCAGAGTTTCCTGCTGGACGACACGAAGACGTTCGGCTTTGCTCATGTGACGGTGCCGGGGGCTACGAGTCTGGCGGTCTATCGGAATCTGCATGAGTTTGTCGAAGGGCAGTCGTCGTTGCCGGCGGGTACGAGGGGCCGGGTGGGAGTTGTGCGCCTGGATGTTTCGTCAGCACAGCAGGAATTCGGGTGGCATGCTTCGCAGGGGTGTCACTGGAGTGATGATGGCACGGCAGAGAATCGCTTGCCGGGTGCGCCGGATGCCGAGCAGGCGTTTGATCCGGTGAAGGAATGGGACTCGGGTCGGGCGGAGTGGAACCGGGTGTGGGAGTCGGCATTTGAGCCGAGCAATGACGATTTCGCCGGCCACCTGCCTGCCATTGATGAAAATGCACCGCTGCAGCGTCTGTATTACATGAGTGTTCTGACTTTGCTGATGACGCGACGGTTCATCCCGGAACCGACGACCCGGGCCGAGATTGCGACCGGCGGCCAGTGTATCTGGTCGGAGAAGCGTGAGCCGTTGAAGAAGGCGTATGTGTGGGGCGGGCCGGACGGGGCACCGACGACGTCATTTTTGTGGGAACTTGAGTTTCAATCATCGCTGTTGGCTCGGCTCGATCCGGTGGTGTTGCGTGAGCAGATGAATGCAATGATCCGGGTCGATCTGCACAAGCACTGGGGGATCGAGACGATCAGCGGGTCTGGGGCCGGGATGGGTTACGGCGTGAACCCGGGTGCGTTTCTGTATTGTGCAGCGGAGTATGTGAAGCACACGGGGGATCGGCAATGGGCTTTGGACAATCTGGAGTATCTGCGATCGTGCGCCCGGCCGGAGTTGACGGATTACGGTGATTGTCAGAATGTGCTGGAGTGTGTGAGCACGTATGAGCACACGATTGCAGCGTTCAATGCGCTGGCAGTTTCCGGGCTGCGATTCCTGGCTGAATTGACCGGAGAGGATGACTATGCCCAGCAGGCAGACCGGCTGGCAGCGGAGGTGATTGAGCAACTGTGGGCCGGCGGGCCGTGGTACTGCATTCAGCCGGACGGCTCGAAGCGCGTGGTCAAGACGATCCTCGATTTCGTCTATGTGGGTCGGCACATGACGGGCGATCTGCCGGATGAGGTGAAGGCGGGGATGCTCGCGTTTTTTGAAAAGGAGTTGCAGACGGAGGACTGGCTGTATGCCCTCGCACCGAGCGATCCGGATGCGCTGACAGCGGCGTTGCCGACGTTCCAGACGTACCGGGCGGACCATCAGGCAACGGGTTCGTATGACGGCTGGCCGGCTCGGGCAGCGTCGGTGCTGTTGAAGTTCGGTGAGCGGGAGAAGGTGATCGCATGGCTGGAGCGGCTGGAGCAGTTGACACACGAGGGGCCGTTCGGCCAGGCGCATTTCATTCACGACGCCTCTTCCTCGTTAGCCCCTGGTGAATGCACCGGGGGCCATGCCGATGGAACCGGCAATCGGGTGAATCGCATGACGCGCAAGGCGTCGTTTTTCAATGGGAACTGCTATTTCGAGTCGGCAGCGGTGGGGTTTGCAGTGATGATGCTGGATGATCTGGGGATGTGTGAGAGCAAGTGACCGCGCGATACGCCAGACGAAGTATCACGGGGCTTTACGGATGCGAGTGAGGTCGGGAAGCCGATATTAATCTGACCATGGCAACAATGAATCCAATATCCAAGCATGCAAAGATGGTGGTGGCGGTGCTGGCCGGGGGGCCGGACGCGGAACGGCCGGTGAGTATCGCATCGGGCACCGCGATCGCAACGGCTCTGCGTCAATCGGGTCGGTTTGACGACGTTCGGTATCTCCTGATCGACCGGCTGGACACGGTTGAGCAGCTGCGGGAGACGATCGGCAATGCCGATGTGGTATTCCCGGCACTGCACGGGCATTGGGGTGAAGGCGGGCCGTTGCAGGCGTTGCTGGAGGCTGATGGTCGGCCGTTTGTGGGGTGCGGGTCAAAAGCAGCAGCGCTGGCGATGGACAAGATGGAGTGCAAATGGCTCGTGAACGAGCCGCCGTTGTCGATCCCGACGCCGGCTGCGTGCGAGTTGCGGTCGGTGGAGGATGGGTGTGCGGTTGAGCCGCCGTTGGTGTTGAAGCCGGTGGATGACGGGTCGAGCGTGGATATTCGGATTTGTCATGATGAGGCATCAGTGGTGCAGGCGCGTCGCGAGTTGCATCCGAAGCGGGCACGGTTGATGGCTGAGCAGTACATTGCCGGCGGGGAGTTCACGGTGGGGATCATCGGGGACGAAGTGAGTTCGTTGATCGAGATCGTGCCGACGGTTGCGTTTTACGATTACGAAGCGAAATACGATCGGGACGACACGGGGTATGTGATTGAGCCGGATACGGTGTCGGATAAACTCAAGGATCAGATGCGCGCGTGGGCGCTGGCGATTCACCGGGCAGTCGGTGCACGGCATTTGTCGCGTGTCGATTTCCGGTTGGAAGAGGGTACGGATATCGCATGGTTTCTGGAGATTAATACGATGCCGGGTTTCACATCGCATTCGCTGGTGCCGATGGGGGCAGCAGCGTGCCAGGGGCTGGAGATGCCGGAGTTGTGTGCGAAGTTGGTTGAGATGGCGATGGCGCGCTGATGATCATGAAACGCATTGAACAGATCATCCTGATCGTCAGTTTCATTCTCTTTTCGTGGCTGGGTATGCAGGCAGTCCACGAACTCGGGCATGTACTGGGAGCCCTTGCCAGCCATGCCGAAATTGAACATGTAGCCCTCCACCCACTGATCATCTCCCGCACAGACATCGGGGACAATCCACATCCCCTGGTCGTCGTCTGGGCCGGACCTGTTGTTGGTGCTGCTCTGCCGCTGTGTGCCTTCCTGCTGGCAATCGTCTGTCGCTCGCCGGGCGTCAACCTGTTTCGTTTCTTCGCCGGTTTCTGTCTGATCGCAAACGGGGCGTACATCACGTTCGGATCGTCAGAGGGAGGGCTTGATACGGCCGTAATGATACAGAATGGATCGCCGAGATGGGTGATGGTTCTATTTGGAATTCTCACCATGCCGTTGGGATAGTACCTGTGGCATGGCCAGGGAAAGCACTTCGGCCTTGGCACCGACGCAAAGCCGGTTCATCGTGGGGCGGTTGTTACATCTGTATTGTTGCTGGTAGTGCTGGTGGTTGTTGAATTGTTGGTGAATAGCCGGTAGGTGTAATTGTAGGGTTGCCACTCTCTCGTCATGCTCGCGCCTCCCCCATTCGCGGGCATCTAGGGAGTACGGCCAAAGCCAATCTGATGTCTGATACCTTGTGCGACTCAGGAGGCCTGTGGTGAATCCCCCTGGATTCCTGCGTTCGCAGGAATGACGGAAAGGGGAAGCGCTCGGCTGTCGCCACACGGCTAACAAACGGCGGCTCGATCAAACCACGCCCTGACCACCTCTACTTGATTGCAGCGCGTTCCCATCCACACTCCGGGCAAATGCCGGATTCATTGCCGGTTAATAGATAACCACAGTTGATACAACGTGATCGCCTCGCACGGAGGACCGTCCGCACCACTCCAAAGGCGAAAAACGGCAATGACAGGATGAGATAGTAACAAAGATAGTCCGTCAGCAAGCCACACCAGATCGGTCGGAGGGGAATGATGCCGGGGCTGGTACGTTGCGGATCTTTCTCCCTTACAAATGGAATGCCCCAATTCCGCACCTCGATTTTCTTGTTGTCCGGTTCATGTTCACAAACGTACGTGACACTGCCGACCGCTGCTCGCAGTGGCCAGCCGTAGGCCTCGGTGTATGTCTGACTGTGGTCCGGCTTGTTGTCGGCCATCCATTTGCGTGATGGATACGTCCAGTATGGAAGCGGGGTATACTCAGGCCTGGATGGAATGATTAGTTGGGCACGATGGAGAATCTCAAACCGCATCCGGCTGGATTCAATCCACAGAGCGAGTCGGGTGTGCCAGAAGGAGTCCCAACGAATACAGAACACCGACGGCTGTGTATCGCGATCAATGATTGTCCGGACAGAGTCCCGCGGAGTTGCTGTGACACATGGTGGAATGTAGACGACGGCCAGAACACAGATGATTGTCATGCCATGTAGCCAAGGCGACGTGATTGCGCGACGCAAAGGGCGCTTGCTCCATTGACTCACTGTGATGGGTATGGATGGGAGTGTGTGAGATGTGGACATGTACACCTCCGCCCGGATCGCCACGTCGATCAAAGAGCCCCCTCCCCGGCCCTCCCCCGCGGGGCCGGGGGAGGGAGACACGTTTCACCGCGCTCGGCTGCGCTGTGCTCCGCCTCGCGGCTAACTGTCCTGTTCACCAACCATATTGCGCCACTTGTCGAGCCGTCCATGGTCCGTCAGGTCATATTGCAATGGTGTGACGACGATGTGCTTGGCAAACAATGCCTCCACGTCCGAACCTTCAGATGTGTGGTTGAAGTCGAGGCCGTCGCCGGTGATCCAATAATAATCGTTGCCTGAGGGACTCGTGCGTTTGTCATACTGATCGTTGACCGCCGACAGATTCATGGGCACAACGCGGATGGATGGCCGCGGGGCGTCCTCGGGTATGTCCGGCCCTTCCGTCAGCGGCAGGTTGATATTGAGCACGGAGTGGGGTCGCATGACATCTTCGCGATGTTCGAGGCATTTTTCGATGGCTTCGCGCGCGTGGCGGGCAGCCACCTTCCAGCGAATGGCATCGAAATCGAGAAAGTGGAGGCTGACGGCAAAGGCCGGCAGACCGAGGAAGGCCCCTTCGATGGCTGCCCCGATCGTGCCGGAATAGATGATGTGAATCCCGACGTTGGTCCCTGCGTTCATGCCGGAGATGACGAGATCCGGTTGCCCTCCGTAGCGTTCCTCCCACAGTGAGGTGATGGCCAGTTTGACACAGTCGGCCGGCCGGCCTTCGACGGCCACGCCGCGCATTTCCTCGTTGACCTGGAGCGGTTGCACCATGAGCGGTTCGTGAAAAGTCACGCCGTGGCTCGTGGCGGATTGCACGGTGGCCGGGGCGATGGTGTGGACTTCGCCGAGTTTCACGATTTCGTAGTACAGAGCCTGGATGCCCGGTGCCCGAATGCCGTCGTCGTTTGTCAGGAGAATTCGCATGATGGGCCTATTGTAGTGAGGCCATTGGGGCCATGAGTGATCACTTTGCACAGAACAGAGGAGACGCCGGCATGTCCGTGTACCAGCGACTGGAGGAACTCGGCCTGGAACTTCCCGAGGCCCCGAAACCGGTGGCATCGTATGTCCCGTGGGTGCGGACGGGATCGCTTGTCTTTATCAGCGGCCAGTTGCCGTTGATGGATGGGAAACTGTTGTGTGCCGGCCGGGTGCCCGACGAGGTGCCCCCGGACAAGGCCGCGGCTGCCGCGCGGATGTGTGCGCTGAATCTGCTGGCTGTGCTGCATGCAGCGACGGACGGGAAACTGGACAGCGTGACCCGCGTCGTCCGGCTGGGTGTGTTCGTAGCCTCTGCCCCGGAGTTCTTCCAGCAGCCGATGGTCGCCAACGGGGCGAGTGATCTGATGGTCAATGTTTTTGGTGACGAGATCGGCCGTCACGCGCGGGCGGCGGTGGGGAGTATCGGATTGCCGCTGGGCGCGCCGGTCGAGATCGAGGGATTGTTTGAGGTGGGGTAGGAGGAAGCGCCACGAGGGTGCACACTGACAATCCAAGCCACGAACGACACTATATGGCGAGCAAGTGATGTCTCACTGGATTCCTGCGTTCGCAGGAATGACGGCTTGCGCGGCGGCTCGTGTATGATGGTGCTGTGATTCTTTGCTCAATACGGAGTGTCTCTGTGATGAGACAGCCAGCCGTGTACATTCTGGCCAGCAAACGAAATGGCACACTCTATATTGGAGTGACGAGCGATCTCGTCAGAAGAGCGTGGCAGCATCGGAGGCAATTGGCCGGCGGTTTCACGAAAAAATACGATGTTCACATGCTGGTGCATTATGAGTTGTATGGAGAAATGACACGAGCAATTGAGCGAGAGAAGCAGTTGAAGAAGTGGAAGCGAGAATGGAAGATACAGTTAATAGAAGAGAAGAATCCTCATTGGAATGATCTGTACAGGACTATTCTTTAGCACAACTTCCTCATTCGTCATGCTCGCGCACGCGGGCATCCAGTGGGGACGCCTGGGTGTGTACACTGACAATCCATGTCATGAACGACACTGTGTGGTGAGTGACGTCACACTGGATTCCTGCGTTCGCAGGAATGACGGCAAGAGAACAGCGCCTCCGGCAAGACGGCACCTGCCTTTCCTGTGAATTCACCACCTCATTCGTCATGCTCGCGCACGCGGGCATCCAGTGGGGACGGCTGGGGGCACACTGACAATCCAAGCCACGAACGACACTGTGTGGTGAGAGACGTCTCACTGGATTCCTGCGTTCGCAGGAATGACGAAATAGGGATTCGTGATAAATAAGACATTGGAGGCCCAAGAGATGGGTCTGCGCTCACTCGTCATGCTCGCGCCTCCCCCGCACGCGGGCATCCAGTGGGGACGCCTGGGGGCACACTGACAATCCATGTCATGAACGACACTGTGTGGTGAGTGACGTCACACTGGATTCCTGCGTTCGCAGGAATGACGAAATAGGGATTTCTGCGTTTGCAGGAATGGCGAAATCATTCCAGTTTCAAATCCGCCAGCACGAGCGTGTCATCGTCCTTGCTGTGTTTCACTTCAAACCCACGATTGCGGAACATGCCGATCATGCGGGCGTTGTCGGAGGTCGTTTCTGCATACAGCCGCTTCACGCCCCATTGCCTGGCAATATCAAGAATGTAATCCGTCATGGCCGACCCGAGGCCGCGACCCTGCCAGGGGTCACCGATGAGTACGGCATATTCCGCCGATTCATGATCAGCGTCGGCCACCAACCGCACGACGCCACTTAGCACACGGTTGCCGTCGGCCGTCTCCATTTCGGAGACGATGGCCATTTCACGATCGTAGTCAATAAAGCAATACCGCGAAGCCATCTGATGCGTCGTCTTCTTGAACAGGTGGCGGAAGCGGAACCAGAGACTGCCTTCGGAACAACTGGCCAGAAGGTCATGCCACATCGGCTCGTCTTCCGGCTTGATCGGTCGTAGTTTCACGCGCTCCCCGTCGCTCAATGTTATATTCCGAACATACTGATCCGGGTACGGTCGGATGGCTAGATGCTGATAGGGCCGGCCGGGCTCGGTGACGAGCGAGCGGTCGATCACGACGCGGGCATCGAGCGCGACAACCCCGTCCTGTTTCACGATCAGCGGGTTAATATCAAGTTCCTTGATTTCCGGATAGTCAGCCACGAGATAAGACACGCGCATCAGTGTCTCGATGAGTGCATCCTTGTCGAGCGCCGGTCGGCCGCGGTACTCGCCGAGCAACGGCCAGGAGTCAAGTGATTCGAGCATCCGACGGGCCAGTCGTTCACTCAATGGCGGTAATCCAAGCGTGCGATCCTTGAACACTTCTGCAGCAATCCCGCCCATGCCGGCCATGACAACCGTCCCGAAGGTCGGGTCTTTCTTGGCGCCAATGATCATCTCGACCGCCCCGCCCTCAGGCTTGACCATGGCCTGTACCGTCACACCGAGTACGTTCGCATCCGGCCGCTTGTCCTTAGCACCGGTTATGATCTGTTCATAGGCCTGCCGGACTTCATCGTCAGATTTCAGGTTCACGACCACGCCCCCGACATCGGTTTTGTGCGTAATGTCAGGCGACAGCACTTTTAGTACGACCGGATACTCAATGCGCCGGGCTGCCTGGACCGCTTCATCAGCCGAGTGTGCCGCATACGGCTTGGTCACCGGGATCTCATAGCCTTCAAGCAGGGCCTTGCTGACGGTCTCGGACAGGACGTCCTGCCCTTCCATGAGGATTGTGTCAAACAGGCCTCGGAGTCGCTCGCGGTCAAGTGAGAAAGAGACCGGGAGATCGCGTGGGGTTTCGTGCAGCACTTCCTGGTTGCGCGCATACGACACGAGATGCATGAACGCATGGACGGCCTGTTCCGGCGTGGTGTAGGTGGGAATCTTGGCCTGGCTGAGCAGTTGCGTTCCTTCGCGCATCATGCGGCCGCCAATCCAGGCAGCCAGCAGCGGTTTGTATCGATTGTCGGTCCCGACCTTCGCAACGGCCCGGGCTGCCTCGGTCGGGTCGGTCATGGCCTGCGGTGCGAGAATTACGAGGACGGCATCGACGCCGTCATCATCGAGCACGAGGCGAGCGGATTCTGCAATCCGTTCCGGCGGGGCGTCACCCAGAACGTCGATCGGGTTGCCGTGCGACCAATAGGGGGGCAGGATGTCGTTGAGGCTTGCGATCGTGTCGTCCGACAGTTTGGCCAGCGTGCCGTGTCGGGCCAGCAGGGCATCGGTTGCCATCACGCCCGGGCCGCCGGCATTGGTCAAAATGGCCAGTCGCGAACCGGTGGGCGGCTTGTGGTGTGCCAACAGTTCGGCACAGTCGAACATCTCATCAATCTCGCTGATGCGGACGATGCCGGCCCGTTCAAAGGCAGCGTCATAGACCGCATCCTCGCCGGCCATCGCGCCGGTGTGGGAGGCAGCGGCAGCAGCAGATTCAGCAAAGCGCCCGGATTTGAATGCCACGATCGGCTTGGTTCTCGAAAACGCCCGGGTGGCCGACATGAACTTGCGCGCATCCTTGATGGATTCAACATAGAGGATGACGGATTTGGTGGCCGGGTCTTCGGAGAAGTAATCAAGCAGGTCCCCAAAGTCGGCATCGAGCATGTTGCCGACGGAGACGAAGTGCGAGAACCCGATGCCTTCCTCGTCGGCCCAGTCGAGGACGGCCGTGCACAGCGCGCCGGACTGCGAGACAAATGCGATATGCCCGTCGGCGGGGGTGGTGGCTGCGAAACTGGCATTCATGCGGAGCCCGGGGACGATGACGCCGAGACAGTTCGGCCCGACCACCCGCATGCCGTCGAAGCGAGCGACTTCGTCAGCGACCTGTTGCTCCAATTCCTTGCCGTCAGCCCCGGATTCCCGGAAGCCGGCCGAGATGATGATCATTCCTTGCACGCCGGCCTCACCGCACTCGCGGACGATTGCCGGGACGGTCTTTGCGGGAGTACAAACGACGGCCAGGTCCGGCTTGTTGGGCACTTTGGACACCGATGGGTAGGCCTGAACGCCCTCGACGGACTCGCGTCGGACGTTGACCGGGTACACCACGCCACGGAAGCCGGAGGAGATCAGGTTGCGAAAGACCGGGCCGCCGACGCTGCTCGGGTCGTCGCTGGCACCGATGACGGCGATCCGTCGTGGCTGAAAGATACTGTCAAGGTTGCGAACACTCATCGTGCCACCCCGTTTCGAGATTCACGGTTGCTTGGCTCAGTTTGTACGACCGCGTTCATATGTTTCGAGCCATGGCCACATTTGGTGCGCGCAATGCGTCCAACAGCGAGTTGATTGAGGGTGACGCCCAATGGGTGGATAGCAGAAGGGGTGAGAGTGCCTATGGGGCAGAATTCGTGCATGGCGCACAGCGTTTGCCATGAAATCGTCGTGGGCCACGCCGGAGGGTCGCATATGACAAGAACTCGCCGTCTTCCGCCCCGCGTGTCCGCTTGGGAACACGTGCCGCAGCGGTTTGGGATAGCGTGTTTGCTCTCACCGTTCCAGTCGGCGACGAGCCCGCTCAAGGCCAGGGACATATGTCACGCACAGGTGCTTGTGGCGATGTTTTTGTTCTATATCGTCCTTTTTGCAAGATTCTACTTGCTGTCGCCTCTGGGCACCGGTAATTACACCCATAAAGGGATCGTTGCACATATCAAACAGGAGTTGTTTGTCCACATCTCTGTTTTATTACACTCTACTCATCTATTAGCAGCCGTGGAACCTGCTAATCAGTCATCACCAGCGCCTCTTCTTTTAAGTCGTCGATGCGATCTATGCAGACGTTCGTCTGGGTCGCTGCGCGGCCAGCGAGAGGCTCGATAGCCGAAGGGACTATGGTACGAAGATGATGCATTATCACAATCAGAATCGTTTTGGACACATCAGGCGCGTGGCCAGTGTGGGAGTCTTGGCGTGTATCGCCGGCTCTGGGCAATTCGTCAGCGCTCAGTGTGTAATGGAAACGGCCAAGTTGCTGGCGTCGGACGGTGCTGACGCGGACCAATTCGGCTCCAGTGTTGCAACAGATGGCACGACGGTGATCGTTGGAGCGCCCTTTGATGACGATATCCATACGGACGCCGGGGCTGCGTATTTGTACGATGTCGCCACGGGGGTTGAGATTGCAAAACTCCTACCAGATGACGGGTATGCCGGTCAGAATTTCGGCTGGACGGTTGAAGTGAGCGGCTCGGTCGCATTGGTTTCTGCTTGGTTGGATGATTTGACGACAAAGACGGGTGCGGTCTACCTTTTCGACACCACCACGGGGCTCCAACTCGCCAAACTTCATGCATCTGATGCCAGCTATGGCGATGGGTTTGGTAGGTCATTGGCGACTGATGGGACGATCGCCATCATTGGCACCTATTATGACAGTGACAACGGGCCGGGATCGGGCTCAGCGTATCTCTTCGATATTACAACAGGCACACAGCTCGCCAAATTGCTGCCCGATGACGGAGCGGCGTATGATTACTTCGGCTATGCAGTCGGCATCAGCGGGACCACCGCTGTCGTGGGTGCGTACAGGGACTCAGACTACGGGCAACATTCAGGCGCGGCCTATGTCTTTGACACAACCACCGGCCTGCAGACAGCCAAGATCACGCCCGCAGATGGGGCAGCCTATGACTATTTTGGGTATGCCGTTGGAATCAGCGGGACAACGATTGTCGTTGGGGCTCCGCAGGATACTCCCTCCGGCCCGGACTCCGGCTCCGCATACCTCTTCGATGCGACGACCGGAGGACAGATTGCTAAGCTCTTGCCACTCTGGGGATCTGAAGATGATCATTTCGGGCATGACGTTGCGATCAGCGACAACATAGCACTTGTCGGCATGTCCAACTATAACACTTCCCCTCCTGGCTCCGCATACCTTTTCGATGCGACGACCGGGAGCCAGATTATTGAGATCAGCCCCGATACCGGTATTGAAGGAGATGACTTCGGCATCAGTGTTTCCATTACTGGAACAACCATTCTTGTCGGAGCAGCCACTGATGACGACAGCGGGCACTACTCAGGTTCCGGCTACCTTTTTGAGTTGCGTGATCTCTGCCCAACACTGACTGTTGATCCAATGCCGCTGATCATGGAACAGAGCGCGACGTTCAGTGTGACCAACATGATGCCAAACAAGGCGACGTATCTTGCATATAGCGTGGTTGGCACAGGTAACACCTATATTGCCCCGCTCAACGTGACCCTGGGCTTGGATGCACCGCGCCAGGCAGGCGGTTCAGTGACTACCGACGCTTCGGGTATGGCGCAATGGGTTCTTCCTATTCCTGCAACAAAGCCATATCAGTCCGTCTGGCTGCAGGCGTGCCAGCGCAACTTCAAAAGCGATCTCGTCACGACCTATATTGTGCAGTAATCACACTGGACGGGATTCTTCGCTTCCCATGCAGTATGTATTCTGCAGTGCCCCTCTGAGACACCGGTCGTTCAGGCAACTCGTGTTTCGCTGGCGTGCTACCCCATCACTCTCCAGCCGATCACACGTCGTGAGGGAGCAGGTTAAGCATGAAGCATTCACGTACTCGCCGTCCAATTGAACGCATCATACAAGTGGGACATATCGGCGTCGTTGCCGGAATCACTCTGGCCCGTGGCACGGGTGGACAGGAAGTGCATGCGCATGCACTCCGGAGGAGGTCGCGGAACTGATGGACTCCGACGGGCGAGCGGAGCACTTCTTCGACTATTACGATGCTGCGATCTCCGGCAATGTCGCGGTGGTTGGTGCAGCGTGGGATAATGATCTGGGTCATGCTGCCGGTGCTGTGTATGTGTATCGATTTGACGGCACGAGCTGGGTGGAGGTAGCCACGTTGCATGCCTCCGACGGTGCTGCTGATGATTACTTCGGGCTTCTGCTTGTGGTGTCGGGTGACACGATTATGATCGGCGCCGCTTGGGATGACGACAACGGCACCGATTCCGGGCCAGCGTATGTTTTCCGGCATGATGCGAATGGATCCAAAGAGTGCGTTGAGGAAGCGAAGTTGCTGTCATCTGATGGCGGCCCCTTTGATCGGCTTGGCCACTCGATTGCCGTATCGGGAGACGTTGCCGTGATGACGGCGATCCGTCGTGGCTGAAAGATACTGTCCAGGTTGCGAACACTCATCGTGCCACCCCGTTTCGAGATTCACGTTTGCTTGGCTCAGTTTGTACGACCGCGTTCATATGTTTCGAGCCGTGGCCACAGTTGGTGCGCGCAATGCGTCCAACAGCGAGTTGATTGAGGGTGACGCCCAATGGGTGACCGCAGAACTCAGGTAGAAACCAGTTGCGGCATGGAGTGTATTGCCTATAGCGTCATGGACCATTCCAGGGGGGCGAACAGAGCCGCCACCTATTGCAACCACTCGCTTCCGACGAGCCGCACACGTGAGTAAGCGGGCCATTGCTCTTGTCGGATGAATCGTCTGTCAGGACTCGGTGGACCTCGTCCTGACCTACCACGCGTGCTCACAAAGCCGCCACCGGCGGTGGCGGTAGAAGGAAGAGCGCCAATCGGGAGAATGGCGATCCGGGGGACTACTCAGAGTCTGCGGCGGCCAGGGCTGCAACCACGGCTTCGAGTCTGGCCAGGCGCTGTTTGAGGTCCTCGATCTCGGCGTCCTTCTCCTTGACGATCTCATTCAGACCCTGGATGGCAGCCAGGGCGACCCCGTCGGCATCGATGCTGTTAATGCGCAGTTCGTCGGCCCCGAGTCCGAAAGCACCCCAGAAATCTTGTGCCATCGGCCCCATGTGTCGGATGGAGTCATTCTGCGTCTTGTAATTCCATGTTGTCATGGGGATCGCACAAACCTTGCTCAGCACATCGCGCGGATCGAGAACCTCGAAGTTTTCCTTTCGGTTCCGATCACTGACCGCCGACCAGCCGCTGCCGCCTGCTGCAACCTCGACGCCGGTTGTGAGTCCGGCATCGGTATAAAAGCGTACGCCCCCCTTTGCGCGTGCGGTCCATTGGTCGATTGCTGTTGAAGCCACGTCGGCGTTCGTGCTGTCGCCCCAGACGAAGGCGCCGTTGTGCAGGGCCTGGGCTCGGGTTCCGGATGCAAACGTGTAACTCCCGCTTGCCTGGCAAGTGAAGCCACCGGGTATGGTGGCGCTGACACCGATTGCGGTATTGCTCGCTCCGCCGCCGATGGTGGAGTAAGCGTTTAAGGTTGTATTGCCTGATCCGCCAGCGATGGTGTTCAAGACTCCGCCCGCGCTGTTATAGGCTCCGCCGCCAATGGCTGCGGATGCTCCTGATGCGGAATTGCTATCACCACCTGAGACGGTCGCAGATTCTGCCGTGGCACTGTTCGTACTGCCGCCGGAGACGGTGCAATATGAGTTGGTTGCAGTATTGTCATATCCACCACTAATGGTGGCAGATGACCCACCTGCATTAATGGAATTACTCAAGCCCCCCGACACGGTAGATCCCAAGCCTATCCCCCAGTTTCCAGAGCCACCGGAGACGCTGGAGTATTGCCCGACGGCATGATTGGAATCTCCTCCTGAGACGGTGGCATAGTCATTACTCGCTTCGTTGGCAGATCCGCCGGACACGGTGGCGTATGTATCACTGGCGTCGTTAAATCTGCCTCCTGAGATTGTTGCGTACTGTGCGGTTGCCTGATTCGTATGGCCTCCGGAGACGGTGGCAAAGGCTTCAGCGGCATCGTTGGCTGCGCCGCCGGAGATGGTTGAACTGCCGTGTGAAGCATGATTTCCCCAGCCGCCTGACACGGTGGCGTATGAAGCGGAGACTTGGTTGGCTGCACCCTGGGTGCCGCCGCCCGCAATCGTGGCGCCGTAGACGTTTTGTGCAGCGGAGTTGGTGCTGTGGCCGCCGATGATGTTGGGGCTTTGGGTCACCGGTTCGAGTCGCCAGCCACTTGCAAACGTGACAGCCCCGGTGGTGTGCAGGGGTGCGGTTGGGTTTGAGATGCCGATGCCGACCTTGCCCTGGAAATAGTTGCGCCCGCCGACGAAGAAGCCGGCGTAGCCGTCGCTGCTGTTCGTCTTGGAATACAGAGCATAGTTCGTGCCGGAGTCGGCAGCGGCATAGGAATACAGGCCATATCCGGTTGAACTGTTACTTTGAAAGAGCCCGCCGTAGGTCTTGCCGGTGGCACTGCTGACGTATCCCTGAATCCCTCGGCCTTTCGAGGAGTTGCTCTGGAACCAGCCGCCGAATGATTGGCCGGACCCGTTGGATGATGCGATGGCATACACGCCGCGCCCGATGGAGGATCGACTCTCGAATCGGCCGCCGAATGAAGCGCTGTCGGATGGGGATTTTGCCAGGCCGAAGACGCCGGTGCCGGACCCGCCGTTGGCCAGGCCGTAGACGCCGAGGTTTGAGCCGCCACTGCGTGCCCAGCCGACGATGGCGGTGCCATTGGGGCTGGCGTTTTCTGCCTGGAGTGGGTTGGCGGGCGTACTGGTTCCGATGCCGACGTTGCCGGCGATGTAATAAATGTCATTGCCATTGGAGACCCAGGAGCCCTGCGGGTTTTGCTGCTGATCATCACCCACACGGCCGGTGACCCCGTCTCCATCAAGCCCATCTCGTCCTTTGCCGCCGGGAGCGCCTGAGGTGCCCTGGTCGCCGGAGTCGCTCCTGGCACCGATTGCGCCTCCCCCCTCAGCCTCCGATCGCGTTTCGGCAACAGGCGACTTCAATGCATACAGCGCGACGGGTAATGTCGCAGCGATGCGCTGGCGCGGTGTCAGTGTCACCGGTTCGGTGTCAGTCGATGACAGGACCGCGATTTCAAGCCAGCGTGGTTCGGCACCGGAGAAGGCTTCGGGCCCGAAGTCGAGTGTGAGCGAGAACAGGCCGTCCATCACATAGTGGCCGATGATCCACTGAGGTTGCCCGATGCGGTTGCCGGTTTCGGCAGCGTCCCAGAGAGTGAGTTCGAAGTCGACGAGATCGGTGACCGGCTCACCGAGTCGGAGGAGTTGGCCGCGGTAGGTGAAGGAGGTATCGGGTTGTTGTTGTCGCTGCTGCTGAATGGAGTCGGTCTCCGGGATTTGGGCCAAAGAATGGGCCGGTATCAGCGCAAACGACGCCAGCAGGAGAGACAAGAGCGCTGTCGCCTGTAATTCCCTTTGTGACAGCAGATTACAAACGTGTGATGGCAGCGGGACTCCCAGGAATCGATGGTGGAGGGACTTCAACATCGTGGTTCTCCTTCGGGCTGTGACAGTTGCAGGTGCATTGCACACAGACGTACCGTTATGCACGCCGCTGGTGGCTGGTCACAGGATAAAGAGGAGTTGGATGTCGGTCAAAGTGTGGGGGGGGAGAGGACGAAGAGCGCCAATCGGGAGATTGGCGATCCGGGAGGGGGTCACAAAGCCGCCACCGGTGGTGGCGGTAAGAGGAAGCAGAGGAGGAAAAGATGGATCCCGGCCTGCGCCGGGATGACGGATAAGAGTGCCAATCGGGAGATTGGCGATCCGGGGGGGTCACAAAGCCGCCACCGGTGGTGGCGGTAAGAGGAAGCAGAGGAGGAAAAGATGGATCCCGGCCTGCGCCGGGATGACGGATAAGAGTGCCAATCGGGAGATTGGCGATCCGGGAGGGTGTCACAAAGCCGCCACCGGTGGTGGCGGTAAGAGGAAGAAGAGGAGGAAAAGATGGATTCCCGCGTTCGCGGGAATGACGGAGGGGGGGGAGCGGGAATGACGGAAGAGGGGGGGTATGACGGAGAAGGGGGGCGGGAATGAGGGAGCGGGGGAAGGAAGATGAGCGGCCAATCAGTCCCGAATCAGGACCATACTGCGGCCCTCGGAGAGCATCTGATAGACCAGTTCCACATCTTCCGACAACATGCGGATGCAGCCTCTCGACATGTTTTTGCCGATAGACTCCGGGTCGATCGTGCCGTGGATGCCGAAGCCATCCAGGTCTTTCGTGTTCTCATCAAGCCCGCGAATGCCGATCCATCGCTTGCCGATGGGATTGTCCGGGTCGTTGCCGGCAAAGAACTCGCCGGTGCGCTCGTCGCGCCAGGAAGGATTGATCAGTTTGTTCCCTTCGCGCACGACCCACTCGCCGACGGGCGTTGAGCCATATTCACCGAGTCCGATTGGGAATGATCGGACAAACATCTGCTGTCCAAGTTGGTTCGGTTCGCCGACGTACAGATCGAGGCGATGGTCGCTTTTGTCCACGACGGCATGAAACGGGCCGTGTACAATTTTGATGTTCCGGCCGGCCGGCACCTTTTTCGGGTCAGTGATGCCATTGATGCGGGCCAGCAGCAGCCAGTCGACACGGCAGCGAGCGGCAATGGTGCCGAGCAACTCACCGTTTGCGACACGATGGCTTTCCGTGTACGGATCGTTTGGCACCACCGCGTTGCTGAAGATGAGCGTTTCGTTGATGCCGCTCATGATGCGGCGAATGGCTGGGGCTGCCTGGCCGACCTGCGGGTGATACAGGGCCTGGTTATACAGTTCGCGTGCCCGGACTAGTTCGTTGCGGCTCGCCAGTTCCTCGGCTTGTGTCAGGAGTTGACTCAAGTCGGCCGGTGCCGAGGCCGGGACCACCGGGCGGACCGGGGGTTGATCATCATCGACCGGGTTCACCGTGCCGGCGCCATCGTTGTCGCCCGTGACGGCATCGCGGGGGGGAATGATCGGCGTGTCATCATCCGCCGGCCGGTTGTTCTGCTGGGCCTCGTTGCCAACACGCTCGCCCATGGTGATGACGTCATTGCCCTGATCATGTGCGGGTGGCTGCTGCAGATCCTGTGGATTGGGGGTGTTGCTGCCGCCGCGATCTCCCGGATTCCCTGTCGGATTGTTGGTGTATTGGTCGGGCTCATTGGTCCGGCGGCCGGCCGGCATGCCCTGGTTTGCGGTGTTGTTATTGCTGTTGATCGGTTCGGTCTGCCCGGTCTCGGTGTTGGCAGCCAGGCGTGAATCGGTCCCATCGGTGGCGCCGTTGTTGGCATCCTGATCGCCGCTGCCCCCCCAGGGCCAGTAGATATAGGCCGGGATGGCCACAGCCAGCACGACGATGACGGCGACGATCCAGCCCCGGTTCCGTCGGCGTCGCCGGGCATACATATAGGATGAGCGGCCACCGCTTGATCGGGATTGTTGTGATGACAGGACCATGATGGACATCCCTTCCGGTCAATGAGCGCGCGCACGATACACGGGTCGGGCGGCCCGATCGGTGTAATGGTATCGCCCGTACATCCTACATTCGGCCGGTCTCGGGTCCGGTCGTCAAAAACACGCACGAACAATCGGTCCGGGTCATTCCGGCTGCCAGTCGGGCAAGCGTCGGCCGGGGGTCCAGGGGGCACCGGCCTGCTCGAGTTGCTCCTCCAGGTCCGGCAGATCGTGCTCGGCCAGTTGTCGCAAGTCGGACAGCACGCCCTCGAACTCGTCGGCAGCGTACTCGTACTGCTGTCTACATGTGCCTGTGGGTGCGTAGGTTACGTTGTTCATGGTCCCAACGATGCTGCTCACTCGCCTGCTGATGGACAGGGGGGCCGGCTCGACGTACTTGCGCAGCAGCGAGTCGCCGTTCAGGCTTATGCGGATTGTCCGCAGGCTCTTTTCAAGGTCGTCCACATGGGCGATCAGGCCGGCATAGTCGGCTTCCGGAGTGACGAGGATTGCCTGTCTGATATGGTCGAGGCGGGTCTGTGTCTCGCCGGTCACGCGGGAGGCTGCCTGGACGGCCCGCTGGAGCCTGCCGACTTTCTGCTGGAACGCGAGTGACTCCTCACGCTCGCCCTCGGTGAGTTCCGGGGCAAACAACGGGACGACCTCAAACTCCTCCGGCCCGGCCAATGGCGCGATGTGGCCGTCGAGTTCCCTTTCGAGCATGATCCAGTAGGTGCCGGGCAATGCCAGCGGTCCGCTCGGATCGCCGCTCGTCGAGGCCGGGGTCACGGCCGGGTAGCGAAGGTTCCAGGTGGCCCGGTGCATCCCCTTGCTGCGGGAGGCCGGGAGGCGTCGAACGAGATTGCCGGCGTCGTCATAAACCGTGATGATCGTGCGCGGGGCGCGCTGCTCATCCTCGGCCCGGAGTTGGTCGATCGTGGGATAGACCGGCGGCTGTTCATCAACATCGGTCTCGTCGTCAGTCGATTCCTCCGCTTCATCCTTGGCCTTCTTCGCTTCCTTCTCCGCCTCCTTGCGCTCCTCTGCCAGTGTCTTGATCGTGTCCTTGAGGTAGTAGGTGAACACCGCACCGTAACTGGGATTCGGCGCTGTGTAGAACGTGGCACCTTGCGAGCCGCCCTTGCGGCTGGTGGGGATATACCACAGGGCCGGCTTGATCGGGAAGATGTGGGCATCTTCCTCGAGGATCTCGGACGTGGCCAGGCGCAGGGGGGTGTAGTCGTCCATGACATAGAAGCCGCGCCCGAAGGTGGCTGCAACCAGATCGTTTTCGCGTGATTGCGTTTCGAGGCCGCGCACGGAAATTGTTGGCATACCGCCGCCGAGTTTCATCCAGTGTTCGCCTTCGTCCGGTGTGAAGTGGACGCCGAACTCGGTCCCGACAAACAGCAGGCCGGCTTTCACATGATCTTGTGCAATCGCGTGGATGTAACTGCGCTCAGGCAGGTCACCTGCGATGGATGACCAGGTCTCACCGCGATCCCGGCTGACGAGCAGGTACGGTTTGAAATCACCCTTCTTGTGATTGTCGAACGCAGCGTACACCGTATCGGCGTCGTGCTGAGATGCAAACAGATAGGTGACATACGTCATGTCCGGGATATCAGGGAAGGTTTTGATCTGCTTCCATGTTGTCCCGCCGTCCTGCGTTATGTTAATAAGGCCGTCATCGGTGCCGACGTAGATCAGCCCTTCGACGAGCGGGGACTCGGCCAGCGAGACCGTGTTGCCGAACACGGAGGTGTACTGATGCTTGCTGACGGCATTGATCGGCTGAATTCGGCCCATGATTTCCAGGTGGTTCCGGTTGAGTTGTCGTGTGAGATCGTCGCTGATGACGGCCCACGATTCGCCACGATCGTCGCTGCGGAACAGGACGTTGGCACCGAAGTAGAGACGGTGTGGGTTGTGGGGGCTGATGATGAGCGGGGCGTTCCAGTTCCAGCGATATGGCTCGTCCTCCGGCCGCTCCACCGGGCGTATATCAAGTCGTTGGTGGGTGACGCGATCGAACCGGACGAGGCCGCCGTATTGGGACTGGCTGTAGACGGTGTTCGGATTCTCGGGATCGACTCGGCTTTGGAAGCCGTCGCCGCCGGTGGTGATAAACCAGTCCTGGTTGGCAATACCCGATGGGCTCGTCGTGCGTGACGGTCCGCCGATGGTGTTATTATCCTGGGTTCCGCCGTAGACGTAATAAAACGGTTCGGAGTTGTCAACGCAGAGGCGATAGAACTGGGTGACGGGGAGATTCGGTTTGTAGAGCCAGTTGGCACCGAAGTCGAACGATTCGTAGACCCCGCCGTCACACCCGACCAGCAGGTGATCGGTGTTGTCGGGGTTGATCCACAGGGCATGGTCGTCCACGTGTCGGCCTCGCCGTGGGACGGACGAGAACGAGCGCCCGCCGTCGTTTGATCGTTGCAACAGCGTGTCGAGGCAGTAGATGCGATCGGCATTGACGGGATCACAGAAGATCTCGTTGTAATACTGGGGGCTGCTGCTCATGTAACTGCTGCGTTTTTCCCAGCGCTCGCCGCGGTTGGTTGAGCGGTAGACGCCGCCGCTGTTGTTGGCAGCCATGACGATGGCATAGATGATGTCGGGATTCGCCGGCGAGATGTCGAGCCCGATTTTTCCTTTGTCACCACCGGGCAGCCCGGAGTTGATGGTGCGCCAGTTCGCGCCGCCATCGGTTGATTTGTAGATGCCGGATTCGGGGCCGCCGTCGATGAGGGTCCAGACATGACGTCGGCGCTGGTAGGCGCTGGCGTACATCGTGTCGGGGTCGCGCGGGTCAAGGTGAATCTCATTGATACCCGTGTCGTCGCTGATGTGCAGGATGCGTTCCCAGGTCTCGCCGGCGTCGGTGGTCTTGTACAGGCCTCGATCACCGCCGGGGCGCCAGAGCGGCCCTTGGGCGGCCACGTACACGGTATCGGAGTCGCGCGGGTCGACGACGATCATGCCGATGTGTTCGCTTTCCTTGAGGCCGACGTTCTTCCACGAGCGGCCGCCGTCGCGTGAGCGGTATACGCCGTCGCCGAAGGACACGCTGCGCTGGCTGTTGTTTTCCCCGGTGCCGACCCAGACGGCATTTGGATTGCTCGGGTCGAGGGTGACACAGCCGATCGAGTACGAGCCCTGGCTGTCGAAGACGGGCTTGTAGGTCGTGCCGTTGTTCTCGGTGTACCACACACCGCCGGAGGCCACGGCGACGAAGTAGCGGGCGTAGTTTGTCGGATCGACGGCAAAGTCACCGATGCGACCGGAGGCGAGTGCCGGCCCGATGCCGCGCCACTTGAGGGCTGAGTAGGTGGATGAGACGTAGAGGGGGTCTTTTTCCTCTTTCTCTTCAATGTCCTTGTCCTGATCCTCATCCGCGTCCTCATCCTGGGATTCGTCAGCGGCTTCCGTTGCTTCCGGTTCCTCGCTCTCTTCGTCCTCCTGCCAGGACATCGTGCTGGCAGGTCCTGCTGCAGCAAGGCTGATGCGGGGAGCGGCGAGGACCCATGAGAAGAGTGCAAGCGACCCGGCCACGAGGACCAGCCAGGCCAATCCGGCAGAGTTGAGGCGTCGTGTCATTGTGGGAGCCATCCTGGAGATAAAGGAAAGTGGTGAGTCGGAATGAGCCGCGTTTTTACTACAAGGTGTACCGCACAGTCACGCCGGTGTTGCCGGCTGATGGGAACACAGATGCGGGTGTTGAGGTGGATGGTAGGGATGATGGGGGGGCGAAGGAGGTGATGGGGTGAGGGGAGTAGACCGGATCAACGCTGCTTTGAGCGGAGGATCCGGCGGGGGTGCCGGCATGAGGTATGGCATGATGCTTGCGCATCATTTTCCCCCCCCGGCGGAGCCGGGGGCTAATGGGTCGAAGCGGCATACAACGCCTGGTCGAGGTCGGCCATGATATCGTCCGGGTGTTCGGCCCCGACGCACAGGCGAATGAGATTATCGGGAATGTGGGCCAGTTTTCGGCCTTCCTCGCCTTGCTGCTGATGCGTTGAGATCGCCGGGATGGTGGCCACACTCTTGATGCGACCGAGGTCGGTGGCCCGCCAGATGCGCTTGAAGTTGTCAAACACATTCCGCGTCGCCTGATGATCGCCCTTGACACAGAAACTCATCAGGTGGCCGTAGCGATTCACGGGCTTGCCATATTGCTCGTCGTGCTCGGCATCAACGAGCCACATGTACTTGCTGGCCAGGTCGTGCAGCGGATGGTTCGGCAGGCCGAGGTATTGAACACTCTCGACCCGTGGATGCTGTTCCAGAAAACGGGCGACGGTCATGGACGATCGGCTGAGCATGTCAACTTTCGATCGCAGCGTGCGCATGTCATTGAGCGTCAGGATGGCCTGCATCGGGTGGAGATTCGGGCCGTGATCCCGGTTGGGCAGGTACTTGACGTAGATCGCAAAGTCCTTCTTGAGATCCTCGCTGTCGATGTTGCTCGTGATATTGCGTCGGGAGATGATGGCCCCGGCCATGCCGAAGCCGCTGGTGGTGAGCGTTTTGGTGGCAGATTGCACGACGATGTCGGCCCCGTGCTGGATGGGGCGCAACAGCGCCGGCGTCGCCACGGTATTGTCACAGATCAGCGGCAGGTTATGACTGTGCGCCAAGTCGGCCACCGCTTGAATATCAAAAAACGACATGCTCGGATTGCTCGGCAACTCGCCGTAGAGGAAACGGGTGTTCTTGTCGATCTTGCTCGCCCAATCGTCAATGTTCTCGGGATTCTCGACGATGCGCCATTCGATGCCGCGCTCTTCCATGAGGCGAACCTTGAACTGCTGGAACGTCCCACCGTAACACGCTGCCGGGGCCACGAAGTTTCGATCCTCGCGCACGTGCTGATGGGTGTGGACGAGAAACGGTTGGACGGCCGTCATGATGGCTGCCATGCCCGACGAGGTGGAACAGCACGAGGTTTCGCCGGGATAGCCGTATCCTTCGAGCAATGCCATCGCCCACTCGTAGTAGTACGTGGAGGGGTTGGCAATACGCGAGTAGCACCAGGTTGGGATGAGGTAGGCCAGGGCCGCAGCCATTTCGTCGGAATCGCGGTATGCCTGGGAGGAACTCATGAAGACCGGTTCGATGATGGCCCCCTGATAGTCCTCGATGGCATCTTCGACGGAGTACAGGCCGTGGACGGCAATGGTGTCGAATCGCCACTTCTTGACGACATCGTGAATGTATCGGTCGCGACGGGCCAGATATTCGTTGTTGCGGTCGATGTATGCCTGCATGCCGGGCGTGATGTGAATCTGGTCGGGCGGGGTGCTCTCTGCCATGGTGGGGAATCTCCTCCCGGTCGTCAAAGTGTGGGTGCCGCCTGAAAAACGGACAATCGTGTCCAGCCTATACCTGATTATGGTACGGTACCAGCCGGATGGTGCACCCCAGGCGGTCGGGCATGCCAAAATAGGCAAACGGCCCCGGTGGGCAGCAGGGTCAGGACGCCCGTCCCACCGGCGAAAAGCCCGACATGGCGATGAATGCGGGAGACGATCAGTGATCAAGTATTACAGCACCAACGGGCAGGAAGCCGGCGTGACGTTGGCACAGGCGCTGCTCACAGGCCAGGCATCGGACCGCGGGCTCTACATGCCGGACCGGTATCCGACGCTGGATCGAGCCGTGTTGACCACGATGAAAGACAAGTCCTACGCGACGATCGCTTACAAAGTGCTGAAGCCGTTTGCGGCAGGTACGTTTGATGATGACACATTGCGGGCAGCGTGTGAGAGTGCCTATGACTTCGAGGTGCCGTTGGAACAGGTGGGTGACGGTCGTCAGTACTTGATGCGGCTGGATCGGGGGCCGACTGCCTCGTTCAAGGATTTCGCAGCCCGAATGATGTCGCGGTGGATGAGTCTGCTCATGCGGCAGCAGGGGGGGCGGCTCGTGATTCTGACGGCCACTTCCGGCGACACAGGCAGTGCGGTGGCGCATGCGTACCACGGGATCGACCGGGTGGACGTGGTCGTGCTGTTCCCGGTTGATGAGGTGTCGGATCGGCAACGGCGACAGATGACGACATTGGGCGGCAATGTGACGACGATTGCGGTCAACGGGAAGTTTGATGACTGTCAGGCACTCGTTAAACAGGCGTTTGCCGACCCGGACCTGAATCACATTCGGCTCACCTCAGCGAACTCGATCAACATCGGCCGGCTCTTGCCGCAGAGCGTGTATTACGTCTATGCCTACACCCGGCTTGCCGACACGGCCGCCGGCGAGCCGATGGTTTTTTGTATCCCATCGGGGAACTTCGGCGACATGATGGGTGGCGTGATAGCGAAGCAGATGGGGCTGCCGGTTTCGAAGTTCATCATTGCGACAAACGCGAACGACGAGGTGCCGCGCTTCCTGGAGACCGGGCAGTATCGGCCGATTGTCCCGTCGCGAGTTTGCGCATCGAACGCGATGAACGTCGGGCATCCGTCCAATCTGGCCCGGCTCGTTGATGTGTACGGCGGGTGGATGGATGAGAAGGGGGCCATTAAGAAGCAGCCGGATATGGGGCGAATGCGCTCTGATGTGTATTCCGTCAGTATTGATGATGCGTGGACCCGTCGGACCATCAAGGAAGCGCACGATCGATATGCACACACTCTGGAGCCGCACGGGGCCGTCGGCTGGGCCGGGTTGCAGCATTGGCTGCAGACCGATGAAGGGAATGCCCATCCGGATGCGCCCTGCGTGTCGATCGCAACAGCACATCCGGCCAAGTTCCCGGACGAGATTCGCGCGATGATCGGGGTTGAGCCGGAGGTCCCGCCGAGTCTGGTTGGCCTTGATGAGATGGCTGAGTCATTCGAGACGATGGACGACGTTACATACGAACGGTTCCGGGACTGGCTGAATCAGCGGTATTCGTAGGGGCGAAAAATAAACGCCCCGAGATCTCTCTCCCGGGATCTCGAGGCGTTCTTGATGGTCAGTCACATTGTGATCGCTCGCGCCTGGAGAGACCGTTGCCGTGCAGCGCGTGAGTCGATTGATTGCTTGAACAATCTCTTAGATGCCGACGACGTTACTTGTTTCGCAGGCCTCCAGATCAGCGGCCTGAACGATGACGCGACCACAGGCACCCGCAGGAACTCTTCCCTGAATGGATGCATCGCCGTTGGCATCGGCTTTCGCTCGACCGCCTTCTTTGGCCCGGTCGATGTCGAGGTAGAGGCCCGGGCAGCCGGGCACCTTTGTTTGGCCGGAACGGTAGCCATAGCCGAAGCCGACCCAGGCATTCGGGGTGGCACCGGTGGCCGAGGCGGTCATGACGCCGGGACAGTCACCGGTGACGGCGAGCGAGAACCCAGTGGTGCCGTAGGCATGATTGTCGATGACGGGGCTCCACCCGAAGTTCGAACTGTAGATCGAGACGTAGGAGATACCCGGGTCATGCTGCCAGCCGACAAAGGCATTTTCAGCGCCTCCGGAACTGAGCGAGAAGGGAACGCTGCCGACGAGCGAGCCTCCCAGGTCATAGATATCGACGGTTCCTGAATAGCCATAGCCTGAGAAGGCCCGCAGATCGATCCCCATGGCCGAGCAGTTTGCATCATATTTAATATCGATGCTGCCGAGCGAACCATTGGCGAGAAGCGTCCTGGTCTGCAGGCTGAAATAAGTGTCACCGTTCCATTGCAACTGGGTGGCCGACGGGTCTGAATATGTTGCCCCAGCATTGACAAGTCCCGGGCCCTGGCCGTTGGCCACCGTTGAACTGTCAAGCGTGTACGTGTCGAGATTCTCGGCCCCTCCAAAGGCGACGTTGTAGTTTTCGAAGTCGTCCTCGATCTTGTTAGCGCCGAGCATTGCGTCGAGCGTCGCCCGATCCGGGATTTGCTGTGCTTGTGATGCGGTCGTCAGCGCGAACGCTCCGAACGTTACGGCCGCCAGGGTTGCTGTCCTCAAGTTCCCATGTTTCATCGCTGTCCTCTTCCTTTCTCTCCGTTTTTCGGTGGAGACTGCCGTACACTGTTGTGGTACGTCGTCGTGAACACGGGCCCAACCCGGTTCACAGTGTTTCGATATCACTGACCCGACAGGCATCCAGATCGACGGCCTGGACGATCACCCTGCCACATGCGGCGATTCCTGCAACAAGCATTGACGAAGCGAGCAGGCTGTGAGTTTCCTTTGTCATCTTCCTCTGTTCGTCCCGCGATGCGATGCATGTTATATGCCTGCTACGTTACTAGTGCTGCATGCATCAAGATCGGCTGCCTGGACGATGATGCGACCGCATGCGCTTGAAGGGGCCCTGCCCTGAAGTACGGCCTCCCCATTGGCATCCGCTCTTGCCTTGCCGGCCTTCTTGGCATTCTGAATGTCAACAAAGACGCCGGGGCAACCGGGCACGGTGGTCTGCCCCTGGGATGACCCGTAGCCGAAGCCGACCCAGGCACCCGGCGTTGCGCCCGACACGGTCAGGGTCATGATTCCCGGGCAATCCCCGGTGACGACCAGTGACAGGCCGGACATCCCGTAAGCGTGATCGTTGATGATCGGGCTCCAGGTCCAGTCTGTGTTGCGGATGACTACATGCGCAATGCCCTCGTCATGCTGCCAGCCGACGAACTCGGTTTCGGGCCCGCCGGAGGTCAGGCTGAAATCAACGGTCCCGACCAGTGCGCCGGCAGCGTCATAGATATCGGCTGCCCCTCGGTACGGGTAGCCTTCGAACGCATGCACATCGACACCCATCGCCTGGGGCAGGTCGTCGTAGTAGATGTCCAACTGGAACTCATTGGTCAGGATCGTCTTGGTGGGCAGGCCGTAGTAGGCGTTGCCATTCCATTGGATCCTTCGCCCGTTGATGGAAACGTATGTGGCACCGGGATTGACAAGTCCTGGCCCCTGGCCGTTGGTGACGGTGGTCGAGTCGAGTGTACTCGCGTCTATGATGAACGCAGCCCCGTCGCCGACGTCAAAGGCCTCAAAATCATCGAGAGTTATATTCGGACCAAGAAGGCTGTTGAGCGTGGCGCGGTCAGTGATCTGCTGCGCTGCGGCCGGAGCATGGCAATAGCCGGCGGCGAATAGTGTTCCAACTGCCAGGAGCGTGAATGTGCTAGACTGTTTCTGCATTTGGGGCTTCACCTTTCTGTCCACCATTGCCTCTATCGGGGCCGGCTTGTGCGTCGGCCTTGTTTGTAATTGCTCAACCTACCACAGTGGGTGCAGACCGTCAAGGGCGAAGTCACGTCCAGGCTCTATTTCGGTGGCCGCCGTGTCCCGGCATGGCTTGTTATCGCCCAACCTCAGTACCGGAACAGGCCGTCGATGCAGTTAGAAATGTTCGGTGTTCGTAAGGACTCCTGTGAATCGGGTGGCTACAGTTGTGCATGGGCAGCCAGATTGAACAAGGAACAGGCCAACGGTTGCGGGCGCTGGTTCGTCTCTCGCTGGCTGATGGGTTGGGCCCGGTCCTGATTCGAAGACTGCTCGACGAGTGCGGAGGGGACGTCGAGCGGGCCGGGATGGCTGATGCGGGCCTGTTGGCACAGGTGCGCGGGATTGGGTCGGCGGGAGCGCGACGCATTGCTGATTCACTTCGGCGAGCCGATCCGGATGCGGAGATTGAACGGGCGCTCGGTGCCGGGGTGCAGTTGATCACTCGGTTTGATGCGTCGTATCCCCCGTTGCTCGCTTTGATTCATGACAGCCCCCTGTTGCTGTATGTGCGCGGCGAACTGGATGCGGCTCGGCTGCTGCATTCGATGGCGATCGTCGGGTCTCGCCGGTGTTCGACCTATGGCCGACAGCAGGCAGGTCGATTTGCTTCGGGGCTGGCCATGTCAGGATTCGTCGTCGTGTCAGGCGGCGCGCGCGGGATCGATACCGCTGCTCATCAAGGAGCGTTGACGGCCGGCGGGCTGACGGTTGTGGTGCTTGGGTGTGGCATGGAACATGTCTACCCGCGCGAGAACAAGGAACTGTTTGATCGCATCGTGGATTCCGGGGGCGCGATCGTCACCGAGTTTCCGATGACGACGGCACCGGCAGCTGAGAACTTCCCGCGTCGGAATCGGATTGTGTCGGGCATGTCACTCGGGACGATCGTGATCGAAGCCTCATCACGCAGCGGGGCGCTGATCACGGCGAGGCTTGCATGCGAAGACCACAATCGTGAAGTGATGGCTGTTCCCGGGCGGGCTGATAGTACGACGTCGGCCGGCTGTCACAGGATGATCCGTGAAGGCTGGGCACGACTTGTCACGACGCCGGCTGAGGTATTGGAATCGCTTGATGGGACAGAGCATCTGGTGCAGGCAGCGATCCGCGATACCGGAGTGCGAACCGGTGGGGGAGATGGTTCACCACCGACGCTTTCGGGTGGCGGCCCGTTATTCGATTCGACTGCATCGGGTGCACTGCGTGATGAGGCCCATGATTCGATGCGCGAAGTTGGCTTGACTGAGACGCAGCGGACGATTTTGAGTGCGCTGTCATCCGAACCGATTGATCCGGATGAGTTGGCCCATCAGTGCGGGCTCGATGTGGCCACCTTGCAGGCAGATCTGACATTGCTTCAGATTCGCGGCCTGGTGCAACGGACGCCGAGCGCCGGTGTGTGGAAGGTGTGAGGTGAGAGTGGTGACTCCTCACTTCCGTCATTCCCGCAAACGCAGGAATCCATCCTCCTCCCACCGCCACCACCGGTGGCGGCTTTGTGAGTCCCCGGCTCTGCCGGGGGGATGGTGCGCCAGCATCATGCCACCTGCCCCCACGGAAGGAGCGGCGGGGAAGGGGAATGACGGGACGGCAAGCCAGACCCCACGGATGGGAATCCGTGGGCTTGAATCAGGGGGGTGTGCGTTTGCGGATCACGGGTGACTCAACACCGGCCATACACCGGGACCAGCGCGCCGCTGGTCAGGACGTTGTCCGGTGAGGCCAGGTGATAGATCGCACGAGCCACGTCTGCAACCTTCGGCCAAGCGTCGTGATCGGCATCCGGCATGGCTGCTCGATTGGCCGGCGTGTCCATGATGGATGGCACGATCGCGTTGACAAGAATCGGATCGGCTTTGACTTCTTCAGCCAGCGATTGGGTGATGGATGCGACCGCGGCCTTGGAAGCGGAGTACGCCACCATGCCGCCAACCGGCGCGACGGCCGGCCTGGCTGCAACATTGACAATTCGGCCGCACACAGCATCTGATTCATCTGATGGCTGCCCCCGAAATCGTCGTACCGCCTCGCGGCAACACAGGAAGCAGGACAGCGTGTTCAGCCGCCACATGCGCTCGAAGTCGGCCGCGGTCGTCTCGGTCACCGGTGCCATCGCAAAGCCGCCGACAATGTGGATCGACGCCCGGAGGTACGCTTCATTGGCAACGCGATCGGCATAGTACTCGACGACGGACGATTCATCGGTCACATCAAGTTCGTGAAGCGTGATGCGGTCGTCATCGGCAAACGGCAGATCGGTCAGTTCGCGTTTGTCGGCCCAGGTGACGTGGCAGTGATAGTCGTGTTCAAGGAATCGGGACACGACGGCGCGACCCAGCGCGCCGGTCCCGCCGGTGATGAGAGCGTGTTTGTGCGTTGGTGTCTGCATGGGAGAGTGTAGGGGGAAAGGGAGGCACAAGGGTGCCTCGTTGCCGCACGAGGCCGGTCAATGGTGTTACTCTTTCGCCGCCACCAGCAACGTCTTGCCCGTCATCGCCTTTGGCTTCTGGATTCCCATGATCTCAAGTGCCGTCGGGATGATGTCGGCCAGCCGGCCGTCGTGGCGGAGTTGTCGGCCCTTGAGCGCCTCGCCGATGAGAATCAGCGGGACGTCGTACAGCGTGTGCGATGTATGTGGTGCATCAAGGATGGGATCGTACATCTGTTCCGAGTTGCCGTGGTCCGCGGTGACAATCACGCACCCCTTGAGTTCGAGCACCGTCTGGACGATCCTGCCGACACACTCATCGGTCGTCTCGACGGCCTTGATCGCAGCATCGAGTTTGCCGGTATGCCCGACCATGTCAGGATTTGCAAAGTTAATGATGAAGACATCCTGCCGGTCATCGGCCGTCAGTTGCTTGATGACTTTCTCCGTCAGGTCGAACGCGCTCATTTCCGGTTGCTGGTCATAGGTATTGACCTTCGGGCTCTGGGCCATGATGCGCGTCTCACCCTCAAACGGTTCTTCACGGTAGTCATTGAAGAAGAAGGTGACATGCGGGTATTTCTCGGTCTCGGCGGCGCGCACCTGGCGCAGGCCGAGTCGTGAAAACAGGTCGCCGGCAATGTCGGGCATCGAATCCGGTCGTGGGAACATGACCGAGACATGTGGGTTCAGAGTCGTGTCATACTCGGTCATCGTCACGAACTCAATGTCAGGCGGCGTGCCGCGCTTGAACCCCTTCATATTGGAATCAGGCGACGGCGGGACTTCGCCCTCGAACGGGTCGAGTTTGAATGCACGAATAATCTCGCGTGGCCGATCGCCCCGGTAGTTGTAACAGCAGACGACATCACCGTCGCTGATGCGGGTCTCCATCGCTTCCTCGATCGTCTCTCCGATCATGGTCGGGATGATGAACTCGTCGCCCTGCATCGAATCGCTGGCCGGCAGTTGGTAATACTGGTCGATGGCAGCGGCAGCCGTCTCGGCCAGTTCGACCCAGATCGGCGTCTTGCCGTCGGCACCGACGGCATGGGCCTTCGGGTCGAGCGGCTCGCGCACGATGGTGGCATCGCGCCCGGTGAGACAGCGATAGGCTCGTTCAATACGCTCCCAGCGGTTGTCGCGGTCCATGGCCCAGAAGCGGCCGAGGACGGAGACGACCCGGCCGATCCCGAGTTCGCGCATAAAACGCTCGGCCTCAGTGACATAGTTCATGCCCGTGTACGGCCCGGAATCACGGCCGTCGGTGAAGAAATGCACGTACACCTTTTCGTGCTCGAGTCGCTTGCACAACTCGAGGCAGGCGTTGAGGTGGTACAGCACGCCGTGGACACCCGCATCGGAGGCGATTCCCATGAAGTGGACGGCTTTGTCGTTCTTTTTTGCCTTCTTGACGGCCGTGGTCAGCGTCTGGTTGGAAAAAAAGCGGCCCGACGCAACGGCCCGTGAGATGCGCATGTGCTCCTGGAACACGATTCGGCCGGCCCCGATGTTCTGATGGCCGACCTCGCTGTTCCCGGTCGTGCCCTCGGGCAAACCGACGTCTTCGCCGGACGTGTGGATCAAGGTGGTGGGAAAAGTGGCCATCAGTTGGTCGCTGGCAGGCGTGCGAGCGAGTTCGACGGCATTAAATGCCCGGTGGTGAATGTAGGGATTATGACCCCATCCATCACGAATGATCAAAACCAACGGCGTGTTATGGGGCTTCACTGATGACATCCTGCAACAGTATTCGGCTCAACCGCTGAGGAAACATAGGAACTTCCCGCGGTGAGGATCGGGTCTCCCATGAAACCACGACTTCGTGATCGACTTCTGACAGCCTGGGCACGCGCGGTTACGGCCCACCCGTGGGCGCTGATCGTCGTATCTCTTGCGCTGGCAGGGCTCTGCGTCGTGTTCACGGCGCAGCGCCTGACCTTCCAGGCAGAGCGGAGCGATCTGGTTGACCCGGATCGGCCGTGGAATGCACGGTATGCACACTACAAGGAGCAGTTCCCACATTGGGACGATGTGGCGGTTGTGATTGCTGCTGATCCGAGCCGGACCGCCAACACGCCGATCTCTGACCCGAGACTGCACACCCTTCTTGTGGCGTTCCTGCATGACCTGGCCGCGATTCTGGGGCCCGAACCGTCCATTGAATCAGTGATAATCGGTCAGCGTGTTCGGCCCCAGAGTCTCCGGTGGGTGCTCTGCCAGCCGGAGGATCAGTTTCGCCGACAGATGCGTCAATGGCAATCGGATCGTGCGTTCGTGCAGTATCCCACGCTCACCGAATACATCAATGACCACCGGGCCACGATTGAGCAACTGGATGCGCAGGGCAAGGAGCACGAAGCAGACCTGGCCTTCAACGAGACGCTGTGGTTTCTCACCCGGTTCGTCACTCGGGGTCGATCCGTGTCGGACGGCGATGAGTTGTCCGGCAACCCGGCCTGGCGATTGCAGCCGTATTTCAGCCCATCCGGTGAGTTTGCCTATGTGTCCGTCGCGTTGTCAGACTCCGGGGCCGATGATTCCGTGGCCCCGGCGGTTGACGGGATCTCCGTGATCCGACAGCGCGTGGCCACACTGCAGGAGCAGCCGGAGTATGCAGTGTTTGAGGTTGGTGTGACGGGGATCACTGCCATCGAAAGCGATGAGACAGGGCTGTCGATTGACGATGCCACGGTAGCGTCCATCCTGGCCGCGACACTGATCTGCATCCTGATGATCTTCGTATTCCGTGGTGGGCTCGTTCCCGTTGCTGCAATGATCAGTTTATCAATCGGCATTGCCTGGTCATTCGGTTTTTTGACGCTGGCGATCGGCCATCTGCAGGTTCTGAGTGTGGTATTTACGGTGATCCTGCTGGGGCTGGGGATCGATTTTGCGCTGCATCTGGTGGCCCAACTCGAAGCGCTGAATGCAACCGATCGAGATGACGTGGATCGCTGGCCGGCTGTGTTTCGCAACGTCGGGCCCGGCATCGTCACTGGGGCATTGACCACGGCCGCAGCATTTGGCGTCACGGCGTTTACGGACTTCAAGGGCATGGCCGAGATGGGGCTGATTGCCTCGGTCGGCATCCTGCTGTGCCTGATTGCCGTCATGTCTCTCTTACCGGCCATCCTGACACGAGTCCCCGGCTGGCAACAGCGAATCCGCACACCACAGGACCAGCACTGGAGCATTGAACGAACGCTGACACACGGGTGGCAGGAGTTCATGCCGCGATCTGGGGCCATCATCCTGGCCGGTGTCGTCATCGTGACCGTGCTGGCTACCGGTATTCGATCGGTTCGCTTTGATGCAGACATCATGAACCTGCACGCGCCGGGTGTCGAGTCCGTGACATGGGAGCGCCGGCTCCTCGAGACGGAAGGGCTGACCGCATGGAGCGGCCTGAGCATCGCCACGTCGATTGAGGAGGCACGCGAGCGAACGCTGCAGTTTCTGAGTCTGCCTGAGATCGGGAACGTGGAGGGTGTTGGCAGCCTGTTTCACCCGGACGGGGAATCGCGGCGACAGGAGGCGCTGGCCGTGATGCCGGCTAGGCCGATCGTGGAATCGGATCACCCTGCAGTACGCTCGTCAGCCGATCCGGAAGTGCTCGGACTCAGGAATGCGGTGCAATCATGGATCGACGCTTCCTCAGCGACGCGAGCGACGATGATTCGTCGGGCACTGCTCCCGATGATCGAAGATGATTCGCCCAACGATCCCGCGCAGCGTTTCCTGTATGCGTATCAGCAACTCGCCGCCCAGTATCAGCAAGCACGAATCATCCTGAGCGATCCCACGCCGATGGGCCTGGATGATCTGCCGGAGATCATCCGGCAACAGGACATCGGGCGCGACGGGACGTTCTTACTGCGCATTAACCCGCAGCAGGACGGCGGACCGGTTCTCGAATCGAAGCGCCTGGCTGCGTTTGTCGAGGCCATGCGAACCGTGGATCCGGATGTCATGGGGCCGGCCGTGCAGATCCATGAATCGAGCCGATTGATCGTGCGTTCTTATATTCAGGCCGCACTCTGGGCCGTGGTTATCATTCTCGTGATTCTATTGTTCGACTTTCGATCGGTAGCCGATGCGGCGTGTGCCATGGCGCCGGTGGGCCTCGGGTTTGTGTGTCTGTTTGGGTTAATGGGGTGGTGGGCGATCCCGTTGAACTTTGCCAACATCATTGTGTTGCCGATTATTTTCGGGATCGGGGTCGATGCCGGCGTGCATGTGGTGCATCGATGGCGGTTGGATCCGAAGGGGGTGCCATGCGGCCTGACGTGCGGCACTGCGCGCGGCATTTCACTCACCATGCTTACCACGATCATCGGCTTTGCCTGCATGATGACCGCTCAGCATCGCGGCATCAGGACACTCGGCCTGACGATGACGCTCGGACTCGTGGCAACCTGGGCCGTGTGCTTCACGGTTCTCCCGGCACTGCTTGCATGCCGTCGGCCGAGAAATCACTGATTATTTCCGAGCCTCATTTCTCGAATTGGGGTAGGAACGCAACAGCACGTCGGTACAATTCCGACGCAAGGCAGAGCGGAACCACAGCACAGGGCAGACCGACGTGCAATAAGCGTTCGGCCCTCTCACAATTGAGCAACCAATCGACGGGCAGTAGAACCTACGTTCTGCTGCCTGTCTTTTGTTATACGGCCTGCGGCGAACTCGCCGGATTGGCATTCGGTTGGACGGCCGGCACACCGGAGATCACCTTCTTGAGATCCAGGACCAGGCTGAACAAGAGCGGGACCAGCACGAGTGTGAAGATTGTGCTGACCAGCAACCCGCCGACCACGACGCTGCCGAGTCCTCGGTACAACTCGCTGCCGGAGCCGGGCATAAGGACCAGCGGCAACATTCCTCCGACAGAGGTGAAGGTACTCATCAGGATCGGGCGGAGTCGTGTCCGAACGGATTCGGCAATCGCGAGTCGAGGCGGCAGCGCCTGAATCGACCCGGATGAGGTTTCACTTTCACCCCGCATGAAGTTCAGTGCCTGATGCACGATCAGAATCGCGTTGTTCACCACGACGCCGATCAAAATAACAAAACCGAGCATCGTCAGGACATCGAGGTTCTGCATCGGCATGTACGGGTCCAGCACACTCCACAGAAACACGGCCCGAAGGGCGGCAAAGCCGCCGAGCGTTGCCAGCGGCACACTCAGGAGAATGGCCAGCGGGTACAGGAAACTCTCAAACAGGACACACATCAACAGGTACACGATCAACAATGCCAGGAACATTCGCGAGCCGAGCAAACCGAGCACTGTGCCATCGCCCAGCAGCGCGCGGCGGACGGCGGAGAGTTTGTCAGCGGTCCCGGCCAGGCTGGTTTCAACGGCCGGCGGGATCACGCCATCTCGACGCATCCCGTCGATGCGCTCGACGATCTCCTTCATGGCCTGTTCGAGCGGCTTCCCCTGCTCGGGGGTGAACTGCAAGGTGATGGCCCGGCGTTCCTCGACTCGATCAATCTCCTGCGGGGCAGAGGTCTGATTCAGAATGGCAACACTCGTCAGCGGCACGACCTGGCCGCCGGGAGTGGCAATCGGAATGTCACCGAGCGTATGGAGCGGCCGCGACACCGGGCGCCCGTTTTCGTCAATCGCGTTGCGATCGATCATGGTCAGATCGATGGCATCGCCCCCGATTCGATATTCGCCAACCATGGCCCCGTCGCCAAGTGCCCGGACAGCGAGTCCGACATCACGCGTGGTCAGCCCGAGGTTACTGGCACGAACACGGTCAAGGACGACGCGCAGTTCCGGCCCCGGTACGTTAAAGTTGGCCGGGCTCGGCTGCACGGTCGTGTAGCCGTACTCCTGGGCCAGTGCCATGTAGGCATTCGTGGCAGCCGTCGTCAGTTCCTCCATGTCGTCCCCGACCAGTTCGATATTGATGGAGGACCCGGAGGCGCCTGACAGATTAAACAGCGGTAACTGTCGGGAGAAA
The DNA here is from genome assembly GCA_013112555.1 of Planctomycetota bacterium. Lineage (GTDB taxonomy): Bacteria > Planctomycetota > Phycisphaerae > Phycisphaerales > UBA5793 > PNC21. The sequence goes on from JABFGK010000002.1 coordinate 1,122,186, forward strand.
GCGAAGGTGCCCGGCATGTTCTCGGCCCGCGAGGCATACGTCAGGAGGGTGCTTACATCCACGACGCGCTTCGGATCGGAACTGATCGCCCCATGGAACATCATGCCGTTGAAGCCGACGAAGAAGTAGTTGTCGATCGACGGCGGGCGCACCATGTCGATCTCGTTCGTGAACCAGTTGAAGGCCGGTACCTCCGGCAGGTCCTCGCAGGCCTGCTCATAGGCGGCCGGATCACCGTCCTTGAGTTCTCCCGCTTCCCAGAACGGCCGCACATCCTTTTCAACGCGCTCGCCGAGTGAGGCCATGGTGTCAATGCTGTACCCCGGCGGCGTGAAGATCATGCCGAAAACGATGTTGCGATTCCCGGCCGGAAGATAGTCCGTCGGGGGCATGAGCTTCTTGCTGCCGTAGATTGATCCGAACGCAAAGACGGCCACCAGCACGAGCCGGGCCAGCAGGCTTCCGGTGAGGAAGTGTACCATACGCGCGACCAATGCCGACGGCGATCGACCCCAGTCGGACGGGTCGCGCAGTTGGTTCTGTCCGGCCAGCGCCGGTGCTTCCTTACCGGCAGCCCTCTTGTCCTTGATCACCATATTCCGGAACCAACGGTTGGCCGCACACGGGATGACCGTGATCGATGTGACGAGACTGAGCAGGACGGCGGCACAAATGGCCAGCGCAATATCACGGAACAACTGGCCGGCTTCCTCCTCGACATACAGGATGGGAAGAAAGACGGCGACCGTAGTTAATGTCGAGGCCACGATGGCGCCCCACACTTCACGGGCTCCGCGATACGCCGCCGATGCAGGGGTCTGTCCCATTTCCATATGTCGGAAAATGTTTTCCAGCACCACAATCGCGTTATCAACCACCATGCCGACCGCAAACGCCAGCCCGGCCAAACTGATGACGTTCAGGTTTCGCCCGAGCCGCGACCATCGCCACAAACGTCCCGATGATCGAGATCGGAATGGCCAGCCCGATGACCCCGACGGCACGAACGGAACGCAGAAAGATCAGCAGCGTCACAATGGCCAGCCCGCCGCCGATGAAGATGTTCTTGATCACGAGTTGAACGGCACTGTTAATGTAAATGGTCTGGTCATACACCTGGCGGAGTCGGAGCGTGCCGTTCAATCCGAGTTTGCGGGCCTGTGCATCGAGCATGCCGCCCGTCTCATTCAATCGTTCGATCGTGGCCTTGAGATCCTTCATCACCTCGATGACGTTCGTGCCGACTTCGCGCTGCACGTTGATCGCCATGACCGTCTGGCCCATCGAGCGCACGAACGATCCCGGTTCCTTGAATGTCAGGGCGGCTTCAGCCACATCGCCGACACGGATCGGCCCGCCGTCGGTGTAGGTGATCACCGTCTGCTCAATATCAGTGAGCGATTCATATTGCCCGACGGTTCGGACGCGCACACTTGATTTGCCCGAATCAATGGAGCCGGCTGACACATTGACGTTCTCGGAGCGGAGCGCATCGGCCAACTGACCGTAGGTCACGCCGAGTTGAGCCAGGCGGATCGGATCAAAGCGAACCTGCACCTCGCGCTCCATCCCGCCGAGGACATTGACCTCAGCCACCCCTTCTGCCCGTTCCAACTGCGGCTTGACGCGTTCATCTGCGAAATCAAAGAGTGTGCGGATGTCGAGTTCCGGGTCCGTCGTCTCGAACATGATCCACGCAATGTAATCGCGATCCTGGGGATTGCTGGCCGAGATCACCGGCTCGTCGACGTTTTCCGGGTATGCCGGCACTTCGCGCAGTTTGTCGGACACTTCACGGAGTGCCTCGTCCTTGTCAACGCCGACATAGAACTCAAGCGCGACGGTCGCGCTGTTTTCCGTACTCTGGCTCGTCATCTTCTTGAGGCCGCTGACGGACTTGAGTCGTTCCTCCTGCTTGTCGACGATTTCCTGTTCTACTTCCTGTGGGCTCGCGCCTTCCCAGAAGGTGGAGACCGTGACGACGGTCGAGTCAACATTGGGCGTCATCTGAACGGGAATGCTCATCAGCGCCAGCAGGCCGAACAACAGCGTCAGCAAAACCACGACGCTGACGGATACCGGTTTGTCAATAGCAAGACGAATCAGGTTCATGGTTCTGGATCATCCAGTCAGTGTGAAGCGTGGCACGGGGAATGCATGCGTATGGAGAGTCGGGGTCGGGGCTGATCGACTAGCCGTTGTCGGCGGAGGTCGTGTCGTAGGTTGCCTTGCGAGTCTGCGGGTTCGTGTCGTCGCCGTCATCTCCCTCACCCACGGTCGGCGGGGCCTCGCTGCTCCCTGCGGCAAACTCCGATGCGTTGACAATCTGAACACCGGCACCGGGGTAGAGCCGTTCGTTTCCTTCGATCACGACGAGATCGCCTTCGGCCAACCCCTGCCCGTTGGCGACCACGCGACCGGCTGAGGCGCCGGGGGCGGCTTCGATCGGGACCGGCGACACACGGCCGTCACGTATCACATAAATCACCGACCCCATGGCAGTCATGGTGATCGCATCCTGATTGACGGTGATGGCCTGCATCCTGTCGCCCGTGGGGATGAGGCCCGACACACTCATGCCCGGCAGCAACGACCCATCCGGATTCTCCAGCGCCACCTTCACCGGATACGTCCGGGCCTGGGTATCGCCCAGCGGGATGATGCCGCGAATCGACCCGGTGACCGAGGCATTCATGCTGGCCGGCTTGACCGAGAGGTCCATGCCGGCGGCCAGATGCCCGATGTATCGCTCCGGCACTTCAAGCACGGCATCCATCCGGCTCGTGGCAATGATCTCAACCACCGGCCCGCCGATGTTCATCCATTGGCCGACTTCGGTATGCTTTACGACGACGACTCCGTCAAACGGCGCCTTGATCACCGTGCCCTTGAGCCGCCGTTCGACGAGGCGAACACGGACCTCGGCCAGGTGCATTGATCGGTTCGCTGCGGTTAATCGGGCGGCTGCTGCATCGAGCATCGAGCGAGCATCGTCAATCTCTTTGGGCTTGGCAGCACCCTGTTGCTGCATTTCCAGAACCGATTCATAATCGAGTGCCAATCGATCGCGGTCCGCCTGGTACTCGTCGATGGTGGCTTCTGCGGCTGCCAACTGCGCCTGCGATTCCTGGATTTCGAGTTGCAGAATATCGGAATCAAGCACGGCCAGGATGTCCCCGGCCTTGACGGTATCGCCGGTGTCAAACGGCACTTCGATGACCAGCCCATCCTGTTCGCTGGCCACGATGGATCGACGTTGCTCCACAATGGTCCCGGTCACGGTGCGCATGGCCTGCACCGACTCCAGTTGCACGACATCGGCGCGCACCGGGGCTGATTCCTGTGCTGCGGCACCGGCAATCATCATCAGCCCGGCACCGATGCCTGCGGCATAGAGTCGAAGCGTTGAAGCGAATGGATGGCGCTCGTGTGCATCCCGCACGATTATGTCTCCCATCTTGTGCATGTGGCTGCCACATGGCAGCAGCACGTGTCGCACAACTCGATCTGAAATGTCCCACCCACGACTGATTGCTCCGCTCCCAGCGGCGCTCCCACCCCTCGCTGTGTCAGGGCCATGCCCGTCATCAAATCGGGCGTTGCAATGACCGGTATTGTTGCGCCCCCCCGGCCGGAAGTCGGGATTCGATGTTCAATTCCGGGTCAATGACGCAGATATCCGAGTCTGGATTGTCAGGAAGCAAAGATCCGGTCCATCCGGGCGGCAATGTCGGCCAGTCTGGCCCGGTCGCCGCCACGGACTTCGGCGGTGGCCCATCCTTCGTATCCGATTTCATCAAAAGCCTTCATGACTGCCGGCCAGTCGTTGTCTCCTTCGAGCAGTTCCACCTTGAATCCGTCCCACAGCCCGTCCTGATCACGTTTGGTTCGGCTGAATTCCTTGATATCGACCTTGAAGATGCGATGTCCCAGGATCCGGATCCACTGCTCGGGCCAGCCGAAATTCACCATGTTCCCGACGTCGAAATACCAGCCGATCGCATCGGATTCGAACTCATCCACAAACCGGACTGCTTCGAGCGGGCTGAGCAGAAAGTGATTCCACACGTTTTCGATGGCAATCTTGATACCCAGATTCTCAGCCAACGGGAGTGCTTTACGAATCTCGCGCTGCGATCGTTCATACGCCTGGTCGTATGAAACCGTTTTCCCGACCACGGCCGGGACCAGCAAAACGGTGGTCCCCCCGTAGCGGTGGCAGTCCCGGATGGCCGTCTTGAGCCCTTCGAGGCCTTTGGCCCGGACCGCTGCATCCGCATCGGCCAGCGTGTGTTTCCAGTGCACCGAATTCACAACCCCGTGAATCGGGAGACCGGATTCATCTCGGGCAGCCACGACTTCCTCGGGATCGAGATCGGACGGGCTGTCCATCTCGACGCCGTCATATCCCAGTTCCTTCAGCAGGCGGAACTTGTCGAGCATGGAACCGTCAACCTGAACCATGCCGAATTTAACGGCCTTTTTGATGCTGCGATCAGTTGGTGTCATGGTGGAGACCTCGCTTTCCTGGGCAAGTGTCGGTCCGGCCAGCGTGCCCAGAAGGGTGGTGGCAGTGCAGTATTCGATGAAGCGTCGTCGGTTGATCATGGGGGTCAGTCCTGCCATGGCGGCGCCACCTGGTGGGCCGAAAGCATATGTCGATCGTTCGCGTTTGTTCGTCCTGTTAATTGCTATGCGGGGGTCGTGTTATGAGGTGTCGGACTGCAGTTGTTCCAGCAGTGCATGGTCAATCCGCTCCTTGACGGTTCGCCGATCCAGCCCGAGCCGTCGGCCGGCCTCCTGATAGCTCCCGCACTGTGCATAGACCAGTGTGCAATACTGATTCGTCAACTCGTCCACGGACAGCCGGCCGGCTTTCATCTGCTGCATCATTTCGGATACGGAATCACGGCCGCCGCTGCCGCCGTCTGTCACCTGCTCGGCATCGTGCCCGGCGTCATTGTCCGGTGTGCGCGGCGTCGTCCACTGGGCTGCCGGCTCATATTCGCCACGAATCAGCACGTTGCGTACACACTGGTCCAGTTCGCGGATGTTGCCCGGCCAGCCGTAGTCAGGCGGCATGGAGGTCGAGATGTAGTCGATGGTCTCCTCGACGAGCGGCCGGCTCTCCTGCTCACCGATGAGTCGGGCTGCGAGATAACTGACGAGTCCCTCCAGGTCGTCGGGTCGATCGTCGAGTTGCTCGCGCAGCGTCGGCGAGTGGACGGTATCGGAACAGATTCGGTAATAGAAATCCTGCCGAATGTGCCCTTGCTGTATCAGCGCATACACGTCGCGATTGGTGGCCGCGATAATCTTGCCATCAAATCGTCGCTGCTTCGTGTCCCCGATGCGCTCGAAGGTCCGGGTCTGGAGGACGCGCAGGAGTTTGACCTGGATGGACGGGTGGAGGTCGCCGATCTCATCCAGAAACACCGTTCCCAGTGCCGGGCAACTCTCCAGCCAACCGGCTCGATCCGACAAAGCCCCGGTGAACGCGCCGCGGCAATGGCCGAACAATTCCGATTCGATGAGCGTCGGGGACAAGGCCGACAGGTTCACTGCTGAGAATGACTGCTCGTAGTGCTCGACGAACGTGCCGGTATCGTGATCAAACGGGATATAGCGGGACAGGCCGATCGCACGGGCCGCGACTTCCTTGCCGGTGCCGGACTCTCCTACCACCAGAGTCGTGATGTCGGCCATCCGGTTGAACAGCACCCGGCGATATCGTCTGGCATCATGGGTAAAGATGGATTGCCAGATCGCAGCCCGGAAGCGCGCTGCCGGCACCGACTGGCCGAAGACATGACGGAATATGTGCCGAAACGCCCGTTTGACCTGGAAAAAGCAGGCAAACAGATGGGCGATCCCCTCCGGTTCAACGGGGATCAGGCTGTTTGATTGTGGCCCCCCCGGTCCGTTTGCACCGGTCGCGATCGCCTGGGCAATGGGCCCGAACAGGTGCGAGGCGTCCCGTTCGAAATCTGAGTACATCGCGACCTTCGGCAGGTGCCCGGCTTTGGGCCGTTGGACCAGGTGCATCGCATCAAGCAGTGCATCGCGATAGCGGTGGTACAAAACGACGAGCGACAGATCGACGTACAGCGTCAACTGATCGTCATCCGGTGGGATCGTCGGCCCCTTCTCTGATTGCTGAATCAACTTCGCTCTGGCCTGTTCGAGCAGGCGCTGTGTCCGGGTCGTGATGGCTTCCACGTTCGGGTGGTCGCCCAGGATCTCGCCCCGCAGGTTCCAGTCGGACTCCTGTTCAACAAACGATTCGCCCAGGGCACGACGCTCGAGATCGATCCGCTGGGGCATGAACGGGTTGCAGTATGCCAGATCGGCCACAGCCCGGGCAAAGCCGAGGTCGCGTGCTGGGAACAGTTTGGCTGCCGATGGTGCCATTGACGTGTGTCTCCGCAATGCACAGTGAATGTGCAGACATTGTACAGCAGCCAGCCCCCTGCGTTGCGGCGCCGGTTGATATCGTCACGCCGCGAATGGCGTAAGTGGCTGTGATTGTGTGAGTTACACTTCTTTGGAGAGTGTGGCACACGGCTCGCTTCTCTTGTTGCGTGGACCAGTGTCCACTCAGCACGAAGGAGTGCCAGCCATGCGTATGACCATCCTCTCAGTGTCGCGTCAGTGCAGCCGTTTTGCAGTCGGGGTAGCGGCAGCCGTTGCCCTTGTATGCGGCTCCGTTGCCGGCACCCCGGTGGCTCGTGCCGGCGGGTTGCTCATTGCCGACGGCGGATTCGGCGGGCGCCTCGAGATTCGCGAACACATCGTCAACGTGACGATCCGTGACGGCATTGCCATCACCGAGGTCGAACAGGTGTTTTTCAATACCGAGCGGCGGGTCGTGGAAGCGCTCTACACGTTCCCGGTGCCCAAAGGGGCCTCGGTTTCAAACTTCAGCATGTGGATCAACGGTAAGGAAATGATCGGCGAGGTGGCCGAGCGCGAGCGAGCCAGAAAGATCTACGAGAGTTACAAAGAGACTCGACGCGATCCCGGGTTGCTCGAACAGGTGGACTACAAGCGCTTCGAGATGCGCGTCTTCCCGATCGCAGCCGAATCCGAGCAGCGCGTGTCGATCACCTATTACCAGGAACTCGATGTTGACAACGACTGGGCGTCATATGTCTATCCGCTGCAGACCTCGACACGCAGTGGCATCGACGAAACCACCACCGGCCGATTTGCCATCACCTGTGATATCGAATCCACCATCCCGTTGACTCAGGTGACCAGCCCGACCCATGCTGATGACTTCGTGTTTGTCGATCATGCCGAGTCGTACTGGCAGGCGAGTCTCGAAGTGCCGGCCGGTGACTTGTCGCGCGATGTCGTCATTAACTACAAGGCGGTCAGGCCGCGCACCGGGCTCGATCTGCTCGTGTCGCGTGAAAGCAGTGGGCGGGAGGATGGGTACTTCTGCCTCACCATGACCGCCGGCCAGGAACTCGAGCCGCTGGACACGGGCCAGGACTACGTTTTTGTTCTCGATGTCTCCGGCTCGATGCGGGCGGACTCGAAACTCGAACTTACCCGTGAGCAGGTGGCTTCGTTTGTTGATGTCCTCGGGCCGAAGGATCGGTTTGACGTTCTCACATTCAGTGCCGAGGTCAATCGGTTGTTCGGTCAGTTGACCGAGGCCGGCAGTGATGCCGTGCGCGCACAAACACACGCGTTCCTGGATTCACAGGAGGCGCGCGGCGGGACGTCACTGAAGCCGGCTGTTGAACTGGCCTATGGCTATCAGGATCCGGAGCGGCCGTTGCTCGTCGTCATTCTGTCCGACGGCATGACCGAACAGAAGGAACGGTCGGCGCTGGTGCGTGCCATTCAAAGCCACCCGGACAACTCCCGCGTGTTCTGTATCGGGGTCGGCAATGATGTCAACAAGCCCCTGCTGGAACAGGTAGCACAGCGGGCCGGCGGCCTGGCAGCGTTCGTCTCGTTCGGCGATGACTTTGATCGGCAGGCACGCGCCTTTCGACGAAAGTTAACACGGCCGGTTGTCTCTGACATTGCTGTGAACGTGTCGGGCGTGGATGTGTATGACCTCGAACCAAACGGCTCATTGCCGCCCCTGTATCATGGCACCCCGGTCCGCGTGTACGGGCGCTATCAGAACCCGGGCGTGGCCGATGTGATCCTCAGCGGCCGGATTAACGATACCCCGTTTGAAAAAACACTCAAGATCGAGTTTCCGGCACAGGCTGACGCCACCCCCGAGATCGAGCGGATGTGGGCCTGGCATCGCGTGGATCGGTTGCTCAAGGAAGCCGATGCGCAGGGCGCGGTACGCCCGCAGTCGGTGATTGATGAAGTCGTCCGACTTGGCGAAGGGTATTCAATCGCTTCGGAATACACCTCATTCATTGTGCTGGAAAACGATGCGGAGTATCGGCGTTGGTCGCTTGATCGAAAGAATGCCGTCCGCATCAAGCGCGATCGCGCTGCCCGGGACCAGGTGCAATCACGCCTGGCCGCGATGCGCGACAAGGCCCAGCGCGCGATGGCATCAAACCGTGCCCAGGGATCCGACGGCGCCGCTCTCGATGATTCGGTGACGCGCTACGGCACCAAGCAGCCTGTGCCGGTTCGGCAATCGACCGGTCCGGCCAACTCCGCGTCTGCCCCAAGCCCGGGCCGAAGTGCCGACGTTGATTGGGACAGTGGGGGTGGGGCGATCGATCCCGTATCGGCCATCGCCATCATCATCCTGGCACTACTGGCCGTGTGGCGCGTGTCAGAGAAGCGAGTCCTCTCAACAAACAGCCCTCGACATGGATCAGGTCGTGTGGAATGAGCCGTATCCAGCGAACAAACAACATGGCGACCCGCTGTGGTGTTTCGTGGCAGCAGAGACAACGGCAGCGGCAGCAGATGAACAAGCAAACGATGAGATGTGCAAATCATCGGCACTCCGCAGTAGGCGAGTGCACCCACTCCTGGCCGGTGGTCACGCTGGTGGTCAGCGTGGCATCGGTCATCTGCTGCTGTTGCTGTTGGCTGCTGTTGCCGGCCGGACCGGCCGATGCCTGGGCCACAGCCGCCCAGTTCGATCGAGCGGCAGTCTTTGAAGGCGGCCAATGGTGGCGACTCATTACCTGCCATCTCTCCCACTGGAGTCTTGACCATTTAGTCTGGGACCTGGCCGTCTTTGTCATACTCGGAACGATCCTCGAGATGCAGAACCGGCGTCGTTATTATGTCACCCTGCTCATATCCGCGATCGTGATTCCATTGGCCGTCTGGTGGCTCCGTCCCGATCTGGGAACGTACCGCGGGCTTTCAGGAATCGACTCGGCCTTGTTTGTTCTGCTTGCCCTGCCGATGCTGTGTCCTGCCACGAACACGCGCAACACTCAGCCCATGCAGTGGCCGATCGCCCGATGGATCCTGCCGGTGTTGTCAGGCATGGCACTGGTTCTGTTTCTTGGTAAATGCGGGTATGAAGCGGTGGCCGGGACGACGCTTTTTGTGGATAGTGTGTCGAGCGGCTTCATCCCGTCTCCGGAATCGCACATTGCAGGAGCCGTGGCAGCCGGCGCGGTCGTTTTGCTTATTCGTACTTCCGTTCGAGTGCCAGAAAGGCCTCTTCATATCGCGGCCCGCCGAGGTGTGGATCGGTCAATCGAAGCCGTCTGATCCGAGGAGCGATGCGGGCCGTATTGCGTTGGGCGGAATCGAGAATACGCAACAGGCGCAATTCACTGAGCCAGTACACATCCGGGTACTGCCCCCGATCATCGTCACTCAACTGTGCATTCAGCGTACTGAATGCGCGAAACGACTCAGGGTCGGATGGATCGATCCGGTACCGACATTCAGCCAGCCCAAACAGGGGGAGCATGGCGCGCGGGTCATCGGCAACCAACTGTTCATAATGAGGCAGCGCATCGCGGTAGCGGCCGGCCAGCCGATATCCTTCTGCCAGATAGTACCGAGTGGCCGACGTGCTTTGGTTGCCTGTGTCGGCCTGGCGGATGCGCCACAGCCATTCGCACAGGGGAACCATGCGACGTTGCGCCTCGGCCACGATCGGTTCATCGAGTGGCTGCTCGAGTTCCTGTGCATGCAGCCGTTCATGTGTCCGCACCATGAGATTGTCAACGACGGAACCGGCCTGCTCGGCCGGGATTTCGCTCAACAGCCGACTGAGCCACGCGTCGATCTCGTCGTCACGGTTGAGTTGTTCGAGCGATCGAATTGACAGGTACACCTGTTCGGCCAGCAGTTCCGCAACGGTCGGTCGGGCAGGGCGCGGCAGCGCTGCGGTTGCTGCATCCGGTTCGGCTCTTGCGTCCGAGGCTGTTGTCATGTCGATTGCCAACGCTTCCAGCACCGTGAGCGCTTCAGCCGGTTCACGAAGCAACAAATGACACTCAGCCTGAGCGAGTTGGGACGCGACGAATAAGACATCATCATCAGGGGTTGCGACGAGCGCCTGTCGTGCATCACGCACGGTTTCGAGGCTGTCGCGTGCGATGTCGTCAAGCGAGGCTCCTGACTCCTCGGCAGCCCGCAGCCGATGGAGGGCAGCCTTGATCCGGAGCCAGGCCGCATCGGCTGAATCCGGTGCCCCATATCGGGGGACGGCTGCCAGGATGGTGGCGACCTGGGCATACTCCTGCCGATGTAAGGCCAGCGTGGCGAGTTGCAAGGCAGCCCGGTCATGGTGTTCATGGGCTGGGTAGCGGTCGAGACAGGTTGACAATGCGTGTTCAAGCCGGGATTCCGCGTCGGCCTGCTCCGATGCGTGTGCAGTCCGATGAAGAACCAAGGCCAGTGCAGCAGCGTGGTATGCAGCCATCGGGGCACGTTCGTACATGGGATACTCGGTGGCCAGTTCCAGCAGGAGTGACACCGCGCGATCCGTCTCGCCGGTTGCCAGTTGGATTGCAGCAGTCAGATAGAGGGCACGGGGCCGGAGGCGTGGGGCCATCGTGCTGGCTGAATCATCGCGGTGCAGCACGATCTCCAGCATCGTCATTGCCTGCGGGTGTGATTCAGGCCGGCCGGCCAGCGCCTGGGCCCGGGCCAGCAACAGCGGTGACGGCCAGTCCTCAGGTTTGTCCAGCACGGGCGGCATTAACATCGACAGCCGGCGGTCAACCAGACTGTCCTGCGTCTCGCGCGATATCGACAGCCCCGGTCGGTCCAGAAATTCCGTTTGATAAATGTCAAGTGCCACCAACGGCTGTATCGCAGCCACATTCTCAACATTGGCGACCCAGTCCGGCGTCTCGTCGGCTTGCAGTTGCCACAGGACATGGTTGTCTGCTGTCAACAACAGCAGCAGCGGATTCGACCGGACCCATGACTGGGCTGCGAGTCGGTTGATCGACGTGATCGCAGCAAGCGGGCTGTCAGCATGAGCGCTGGCCACGGCGAGCCCGAGCGATGCACGGAGTCGGGCACTGCCGGATTCATCAACCGAGACGGGCGTGGCGATCGGCTCGAGCGCGTTGGTAATACGATCGAGTTCCGCATCGAGTCGAAGATCTGCCAACGCTGCGGTGACCGCTGCCTGGTGTTGCCAGGGGGCCGGCAGTGCGGCTGCAAGCGGGCGCAGCAGGTCACGGGCCTCTGCCAGTGCATTGCCGATGGCCTCGCGCTGATCGGTGTCAGTGTTCACAATCGTCCAGCCCGGGTTCTGAACGGTCCGGGTGACATCACACCGAACCGTTGCAACGGCCCACAGGTAGCGGGCCGTACCGAGCAGGAATGGCAGGCGTTGGTTCTTCTCGGCTGTGATGAGCCGACGACGCAGTGCCTGGAGATCAATGTCGGTCTCGTAAGCCGGATCATCCTCCAGTTCCAGGATCCAGTCATCAAGTGCATAGAGGGCCTGGTCAGCCAGGTCGACGGCTTCGGCTGCCATGTCTCGCAGGTGCTGTGCCTGTTCCAGTGACGAAATGCCGAATTCAACCGCCAGATCAAGCCCGGCATCGGCACCGCTCAGGAATAACAGATCGCGGGCCAGATCTCCCTGCCACCGGGCGACCCGCAGGTCACTCCCGTTTTCTGCGATCAGCCGCCGTTGCGCATCGAGAAGGGCCGAAATGGCATCTGTTCGATCAACCGCCGGCACCCGGCCGGGAGTGGTATCGCGTGCGGATTCGGTCAGGATGGCCCGAGCCCGGGCAACCGCGGTCAATTGCGGCCAGGCTGGGTCCATCTCAGCCCCAATGATCGCCGGATCGTTTTCCAGTGTCTCAAGGACATCGATCACACCTGACCGGCCCAGCCCATCGAGAAATGCTTCGCGATCGAGTCGGTCATCAAGTGTTTGTGCCCATGATGTCGCGGTGAGACTCCATAGCACGGAGCACAGGACAATGAAGACCGACCACCCTGCCGGGATCAGGCCCCCTTGCCACGAGCGCGCGGGATTCGAGGCTGAAACGGATTTCTGGATGATGCGGTGGATACGTGTCATTTTTTCTTCCGTTTGTATTGTACGGAGGACAAACGGAAGAAGGTGAAGATGTGTCTATTCCCAGGATGCCAAAGAACCGGCCGAAACGGCTGGCGTAAGCAATACGAGCCCGCAACGATCAGTTTTCGGGTATCCGTGTTTTCCTACTTCACACCGACGTTTTGTGCCCATGGCGCATCAATCTGTCGGTTCCTGTTCGGACTCACACTGTATGTATGGAGGTGGCCATGTTGCATGGCTTGGGACCGTATCTTGCTGGCAGTATCATGCTCCTGACTGTGTGTGGCCCATCCGGGTCCGCCTGCGACGTACATCTGAGTCAGCCGCCTCCGGTTCGGGCCGCCGTGTCTGACCATCCGTTTGAGCACGCGCCCCTGACGGACCGCGAAGAGCGAAATCTGATTGTGTTTGCTCATATGTATGGGTATGTACGGTACTTCCATGCCGCTGATGAAGCGGTTGTTATCAATGGCGAGCGATTGCTCCACGGTGGTGTCAAGACCGTACTCCTGGCCGAGGGTGATTCGCAGCTCGCTTTCGCGCTCGAAGCCGTGATGCAACCGGCCGCCCCCACCTGCAGAGCATGGGTCGGCCCCATCGACGCCTACCCGAGGCTCCAGCTGAATATCCCGGACCGAGGTAGGCTGCAAGGCATTCGGGGATGGGTGCATCGCGGCCCCGGCCGAATCAGCCCACCCGGCAGTATGTACTCCAGTGAAATGGACTATGAAACCATGGAGCGGTCACACGAACCCGAACGGATTCCGCGCTTCGGGATTGGCCCAACTGAAGAAATCGTGCCCGGCTTCAGCATCCGGGTCCCGACCGCCGTACTTCTGGATGACGTCGGAACGGTCCCGCGTTGGGAGGGACTTCAAGCCTGGGCCTACATGGAGGATATCGAGAATCAGACGCCGAAGCCTGTTCGGCTTGCTCGCGATTGGTCTCCCGAACCGTCGGAGCGCTCGACTCGATTGGCGTGCGTCATCGAAGTCTGGAACGTATTCAGACACTTTTACCCGTATCTGGCGGACGTGCCGGGTCTTGATTTGAACGAGGTGCTGCGGGATGCCTTGAAGCGAGCGGCGACCGATGAGACCTCAACGGAATTTCTCTTCACGCTGCGAAGACTCGTTTCATACTTCAATGACGGGCAATCGGTGATCACCTGTTCGGACATTGACGAGTCAGCCGTACTCCCGCTGGAATGGGATTGGATTGACGACCGGCTGGTCGTGACTGCCGTCTCGGAGGCGCTTGGGGACACACTCCCGGTCGGCAGTATCGTTGGCAGCATCGGAGGCCGGGAAGTCGAGAGCGCCGGTTGCGTGGCGGCAGCGGAGGAGTGTGTGTCGGCTGCCACCGCCGACGCGAGGCGGTACCGTGGGCTGGCAATGCTCAGGCGCGGAGCCCCGGCAAGCACCGTGCAGTTGGACATCACGGACGATCAGGGATCGAATCGTTCGGTTCGGATCACTCGGGTGCCGTTGCCCGAGGCGCCCACCGAGGGACGCCCGGCCACGATCTGTGAACTCGAACCAGGTGTCGTGTACATTGACTTGACGCGAGCGACGAATGCAGAAATCAGCGCCCGGCTCGCTCTTTTGCAGGCGGCCGACGGGATCGTGTTCGACGCCCGCGGTCTGACCGTCGAGGCTCGTCCGGACTGCCTGCGGTATCTGGCAGACGAGGTCTTGCACAGTGACCGGCTCTTGCTTCCGGTGTTCACCTGGGCGGAGCAACAGGAAGTCACATACGAAGAATCATCGTGGACCCTGGAGCCGAGCGCCCCACGGCTTTCGGCCACGACGGCCTTTCTGATCGATGAGCGCACGGCCGGCCCATGTGAAACCGTGCTCGGGATGGTCGAAGCGTATGAGTTGGGAGCCCTGGTCGGGCAACGGACGGCCGGGTGCAGCGGAAGCCTGCATACGTTAACGCTTCCAGGTGGGTATGAAGTCACGTGGACGGCCACAATGGTCCTCAGACGCGACAAGGGCCGGCACTATGGGATCGGGATTGAACCGACGGTCCCGGTGACTCGGACGCTGGCAGGCGTACAGGCTGGGCGTGATGAGATGCTTGAGACAGCCGTCCGCCTCGTCAAAGCATCCGATGGGGGCTAAGAGAGCACCGTCGCACTGCGCCCGGCGCGGTCAGGCCAGGCTCACCGGCATGAGGACGTAGGTGAACTCCGGGCCGGATCGGATCATCCCCGGCTTGCTCGGGGCCTGGAGTTCGAGCGTCATTTCCGGGCTGTCCAGACGTTTGAGGGCATCGGTGATGAAATTCGGATTGAACCCGATGGTCAGATCATCGCCGTCGTAACTCGTGAGCGGCACGGTGATCTCGGCCTCGCCGAGTTCGGGTGCACGGCTCTGAATGGTCAATTGGCCGCCGGAGAATGACAGGCGGACACCCTTGGACTCCTCGTTCGTGAGCAGGGCTGCACGTCGAACAGCCGAGATGAGCGTGTCCACGTCAAAACAGGCCTTCTTGTCCAGATCCTTCGGGACGACATCTTCATACGGCGGGAACGATCCTTCCACCAGGTTGGACACGAGCATCGTCCCGGCAGTGGAATCCTCGTCGCCGTCGCTGAACAGGAACACGATCTGGCTGTCAACCGTTGAAAAGTAGATGGTGCGGTCCGGCGGATCGGTCAGTTTCAGCAGCAGGTTCAATGCTTTGGTCGGGATGATGCACTGCATCTCACCGTCTGTGTCTTCGGTTGCACAGGTGCCGCGTGAAATAGCGAGTCGTCGCCCGTCGGTGGCCACCATGTCGATCTTCTTGCCGGTCCGCTTCACGAGAACGCCGTTGATGGCATATCGCGAGTTTTCACGAGCCGTGGCAAAAAGGGTTCGCTCAATGAGCGTCCGCATCTGACCGGCTTCAACGCTGAAGGTCGGCTTCAGTTTGGAGGCATCGACAAGAGCCGGGAACTCGGACGGGGCGTAGCCATAGATCGTGAATCGTGAGTCGGCCCCGCGCACCACGGCCTTGTCATCCTCGACATCAATGGTCAGCGTCGAATCCGCTGATTCGCGGCAAATCTGGCCGAGTTTGTCAGCCGGCACGAGTGCCTCGCCTTCGCGCTCAATCTCTACGCGGTCTGTCGAGAATCGCAAAGCGGCTTCCAGATCGGTACCCGACAATGTCAGGACCCCGTCACGGGCCGACAGTTTGATGCACTGAAGCACCACCTTCGGGGTTCTGGTCGCAATGACTCCGCCGACGAGGTTGAACGCCTCGACCAAGGCTGAACGATCGCAGATCACCTTCATATTGTGCCCATCCTTCCGGACTATTGAAGTCATAGTGTATCCGGGATTCCGTGACAGGGTAGACTGACCGGTGCAGCAAACGTGTGTGTGCCGGCGTGAATCCCGATGCGCCGGGATCGGGCCGTACCAGGCAGTGGGGTGGGGCGCCCCGCGGCGGGTCACGTGAATCCGGAATGATGATCATCTCATAACTAAGGCAAAACGACATTTGCCCACACCCGATGGCTGGCGATACTACACACTGCGAATTGCCGTGCGGAGGCCGGCGACCGAGTCGCGTGGTGCAGAATCAGAGTCGGCAAGACACCGTTGCGCGTAACCCACATTGCAGAAGGGACTTCCATAAATGTCATTTGACGCAGCCGTACACGCCAAGGCGATCCAGTTAAACACGCTTGTGCTGGATATGACTGCTGCCTCGGGCAGCGGCCACCCGACCACGGCCATGAGCCTCGGCCACATGACCACGGTCCTGATGTACCATGCGATGCGATGGTCGCCGGAACAGCCGGGGCTGCCGACCGCTGACCGCCTGGTGCTGAGTGCCGGGCATGGCGTGCCAATCGTCTACGCCGCCTATGCCGACTTGGGGGGCGTCATCGAGGACGGAGAGGCGCTGAGACCCTGTACGCTTGACGATCTAAAAACGCTTCGCCGGGCCGATTCGCCACTTGACGGGCATCCCAATCCATGTGAGGGGTTCCCGTTTTTTGATGCTGCGACCGGTTCACTCGGGCAGGGATTGTCCGTGGCTGCCGGGTTGGGGTTGGCTGCACGACTCGACGGCCTGGACCGGCGGATCTACTGCATCATCGGTGACGGCGAATCGCGCGAAGGGCAGATCTGGGAAGCCGTCGACTTCCTGATTGACCACAAACTCTGCAATGTTCTCCCGATTTTCAGTTGTAATGGCTTCGGCCAGGCTGACACCGTTTCAGCCCAGCAGTCGCCGGAAGTTCTGACGAAGAAACTGGAGGCAGCCGGCTTCTCAGTCCTGCAGATTGACGGGCACGATCCTGCTGCCATCCGCGACGCTTTTGAGGCATTTGCCGCCAATTCCTCGGTTCTGGTCGACAATGAGCCCCCGGCGGTCGGGACCCGTGCACAAGACCGGGCCGTGGCGGTGAAGCATGTGGCCATCGTGGCCCGGACGATCAAGGGGTGGGGTGCCCCGAGTGTGCAGGGGCATGGCTGGCACGGCAAGCCGCCGAAAGGGCCTCAGTTGGAGCAGGCCAAGACGGAACTGTCGGAATGTCGAGTCCGTCTCGTGAAGGGGCTCGGTGCCGAGGATATGACCTTTGCCATCTACCCGCCGGCCGAGCAGGGCCCGCCGCCGGCCATCGAGGGCGAGGCCCCGTCGCTGACCGCTGTGATGGGCCAGTATGACATGGGTCACATCATTTCTCGGGGGTCACTGGCAACCCGCAAGGCCTACGGCATTGCCCTGCGTGCACTGGGGAAGGTGAATCCGAACATCGTGGTGCTGGACGGCGACGTGCGTAACTCCACGTTTGCCGAGACCTTCTATAAGGATGCCGACCTGAAGAACCGCTTTTTTGAATGCAAAATCGCAGAACAGAACATGATTTCGGTCGCTGCCGGGCTCAGCGCTGCCGGCAAGACGCCGTTCTGCTCCAGTTTCGCCAAGTTCCTGACACGTGGGTACGACCAGATCGAGATGGCCATCAACAGTGGCTCAAACATCAAGGTGGTCGGTTCGCATGCCGGGATTTCGCTGGCAGCCGATGGGCCGAGCCAGATGGGGCTGCCTGATATTGCCTGGTTCCGTGCATTTACGACGATGCAGGATCACCGTGGGAACCCGGGCTGCTACGTCCTGCAGCCGGCCGATGCGTATGCAGCGTATGGATTAACGATGGTGATGGCTGAATACGAGGGGGCCTGCTACATGCGGACCCTCAGGCCGGATACTGAATTTCTGTATGATGAGTCCACAGTCTTCAACCTCGGCGGCCTGGAAGTTCTGACCGAAGGCCGAGACCTGCTGATCGTGGCAGCCGGCTACATGGTCCACGAAGCGAACCGGGCATTGGACGATCTGGACAAGGCCGGCATCGATGCGACGCTGGTGGACCTCTATTCGCTCCCGTTTGACAGTGAAAAACTGCTCGATCTGGCCCAGGAAAATAACGGGATGATCCTGACACTGGAGGACAACTACGGTGCCTCGCTCGGGTCGGCGGTTGCTGACGCACTGACCGAAGATGGGGGTGCTTTCACGTTGGAACAGATGTTTGTGAAGCGAATTCCGAAGTCTGCCCGGTCTGCCGACGACGTGATGCGGATGTGCGGGCTGGACCATCAGGCGATTGTTCAGCGTGCTTGTCAGCTACTTCAGGTGGCCGAAGTCTGATTTTCGATAGTTGTCATAACTAGTTGTTTCAAAGGCAGTTATGGTTTATTCGGCTTGATTCTTGGTGGTTATTGGCTGTTTTTTTGGACTGGAATGTTGAAGAAAAACGTCATGTGGGAACGAGATATTGCAGATGGAGGGAATGCCTCAAATGCCCTCTTGAAGGCAGGAAGGAGTTGACAACTGCTCACCGACAGCCAACCGTTGTCGCCATATTCAGAGCATCGCATTTCGGGTGAGGCACGGCAGAGAGGTATTGCCGGTGTCACCTGAGGGATCGTCGGCCGGCTCGATTCGTAGGATTGAGTATCGTCGACAAATCGAGAAAGCCGATGGGAATATGGGTTGACGCGGAGGCGTCTGGGTATATGCGGAAAACAGGAGTGTCAGGCCCGGGCGATCGGCCACGAAGCGATTTCCGGCGTCCCCTGAGGCTCTGCGGCCTGTGTATGACAGACCCTGATTTGGAACGTCGATTGAAAACAGGCAACAGTTGGACTTGACGAGACTGAAGTGCAGGCGACAATTGGCCTTGACCGTTGGAGCGGCACCGAGTTGACCTGGTGAGCGTTGAAACACCTGATCACCGAGCGAAGTATTCAATCATCAAATCAACCAATCAATAACGAGAAGAGGGTGTGGCGCGGCTGTCGCAAATCGAAGCATGCATGTGAAGCGAATTGCGACCTTGAACTGAGTATGATGTAGTGAGAGTGGATGAGCCGCGTACTCGTGTGGATGGAAACCAGAGGATAACTGAGACTCAAGATTGACGCGCCTGTCAGGGCTTTTCATACACGTATGAATGCATCCTGCCATGACATGAGTAGTCTGGCACTGCACCGGGTGCTTAGCGGCCTCCGCTGAAGCACGGGAGTCAACGGCAAGAAGTCACACGAAGGAAACTTCATTCAGTAGTATTGTTCCGGTTCAGCGGAAAAGTGCGGAATCTTCTCCGTTTGGACCGATAGGTAATGATCACGTTTCGCCCAGCCGAGCCTCGGAGGCTCCGGCATGAATGGGCGGGTGGATGACCTGAGGGGTGAATGCGAACGCACGCCCCCACTCGAGAAGGAGCAAACATGGGTTCCTACAAGAAAGTTGGGTTGCTTGCAGGTGCCGCCTCAGTAACACTCGGAGGTTTGGCTTTCGGCGAGACAACCCCGGCGAATGATGTCGATGCACGTCTGGCAGCCCTTGAGCAGCAGTATCAAACGCTCAAGGCTGAGACCGGCAGCAACTGGCTGAATCAGGCCAGGCAGGAAGAGATTCGTGCGATGCTGCAGGAAGTTCAGGCAGACAGCTCGACTCGGACGAGTCTGCTGCAGAACGGCGGCGGAGCCGGCTGGGACAACGGGCACTTCTATCTGGCCAGTGGCGACGGCAACTTCCGTCTCCAGATTGCCGGTCAAGTGCAGACCCGGTACACGTACAACATGCGTGACCAGATCACGGCAGCCGATCTTGAGGACGAACTTGGCGAGGCCATCGACGATACCGACAATGCCGGTTTCGAGATGCGTCGGACCAAGTTGGCGTTCAGCGGCAATCTGTTCGGCCCGGACCTGACCTACAAGGTTCAGGGGGCCTTCGGCCGCGACGACGGCGTGTTCACGCTGGAACATGCATGGGCCGCATGGGCGCTGGGCAACGGCTGGTCGTTCTACTGGGGCCAGTTGAAGGCTCCGTTCCTGCACGAAGAATTGGTCAGTTCGTCCAGGCAGCTGGCGGTTGATCGTTCTTACGTCAACTCGATGTTCACCGGCGGCTACACCACCGGTGCCGGCATCGGCTTCAACAACGATGAGAACTTCAAGTTCGACTTCGTGTACTCTGACGGTGCCGGCAATGCCAACACCGCCTGGAACGATTCAGTCGGCACCGGCGGGACCGAGTGGTCTCTGACGGCCCGCGCTGAGTTCCTCGGTGCAGGCACCTGGGGCCAGTTCAGCGATTACACCTCGCTGGGCAGCTCTGAGTTCGGCTTCATGATCGGTGGTGCGGTTCACTGGCAGAACGGTGAATACGGCGATACCGGTACTGAGACCGAACTGTTCGGCTGGACCGTTGATGCGTCCCTCGAAGGCGACGGCTGGAATGCTGCCGGCTACATCGTCGGCCTGAACACCGAGCCCAACGGCGGCGCTTCGACTGACGACTGGGCCTTCGTGGTCCAGGGTGGTGCCTTCCTCGCTCCCGAGAAGTTCGAACTCTTCGGTCGCTGGGAATGGCTCGACTTTGACGGAATGTCTGACAACATCAACATCGTCACCTTTGGCGCCAACTACTACATTGACACTCGTGGTCATGCGTGGAAGTGGACCAATGACGTTGTCTGGGCGTTGGATAACATTCCGTCCGATGCCGCCGGCATCGGCCTCCTGACCGACGCGTTCGGCCAGGAAGATCAGCTTACCTTCCGCAGCCAGATGCAGATTCTGTTCTGATGCGGTTGAGTAAACTACGGCATGGTACATTCGCCTGAGTGCACCCGCTGCCTGACGTTGAAATCACAAGGCCGACCTGCATGATTCATGTGGGTCGGCCTTGTTCTTTTTCGTCTCCGCAACGCCGTTGATCCGTCACGCAGCGAGAAGCACTCCGCTTCGTGTTGCGGGTAACCGTTCGCGGAATTCGGGCCTATGATCGTCTCGTCATGACACCGATCGTATTGGAAGGGTTGCGCAAGGCATACGGGGCCACTCTCGCAGTGGATGACGTATCGTTGCGCATCGAGGCAGGTGAACTGTTTTTTCTGCTCGGTCCGTCCGGGTGTGGGAAAACGACATTGTTGCGGATGATTGCCGGCTTCGTCACGCCGACGAAGGGCCGGATTCGGCTCGGCGACGTCGATGTGACCGATCTGCCGCCTGAGAAACGCGAGACGGGCATGGTGTTTCAGAACTACGCACTGTGGCCGCACATGTCCGTTTTTGATAACGTGGCTTTTGGATTGACGGTCCGCAAAGTGAGTCGGAGTCAGCGCTCGGAGCGTGTGCT
This sequence comes from Planctomycetota bacterium, assembly GCA_013112555.1. Lineage (GTDB taxonomy): Bacteria > Planctomycetota > Phycisphaerae > Phycisphaerales > UBA5793 > PNC21. The sequence goes on from JABFGK010000002.1 coordinate 1,143,307, forward strand.
CGAAGCGCTGCGAATTGTGCGCATGGCCGAGTATGCCGATCGGAAGCCCAACGAGTTGTCAGGCGGGCAGCAACAACGCGTGGCCCTGGCCCGGGCGCTCGTGATTCGCCCACGGGTGTTGTTGCTGGATGAACCGCTGTCAAACCTGGATGCAAAGTTGCGGATGGAGATGCGCAGCGAGATTCGCCGGATCTGCAAGCAGACGGGGATCACCACGGTGTACGTGACGCACGATCAGAAGGAAGCGCTGTCGATGGCGGACTCGGTGGCGGTGCTGCGCAACGGGCTCGTCGTGCAGATCGGTGGGCCGCGTGAGATTTACGATCGCCCGACGAATCGGTTTGTTGCTGATTTTCTCGGTGAGACGAACTTCGTGAGCGCTGAAGTTAAGAACGCCGATGCCGGCCGCCTCGTGCTGGAAACGCCGGCCGGTTTGATCGAGTCCCGGGTTTTTAATGAGACGACGCCTCGGAGCGGGAACGTCACCTGTTCCATTCGGCCTGAAGCGTGGTGCCTGATCGGTTCGGCCTCATCAAGACACTCGGCGGCCCCGTCACAGGTTGCCGTCGGAGCGGCGACATCAGGTTCCGGTTCGAGCAGCACGAGTTCGGCGGCGGCTCATGATCGCCAGCCGGAGCAGCTTCCGAGCGGGAAGAACGGGATGGTCAATCAATGGCGCGGCCGCTTGTTGGAGACCGTGTACCTCGGCGAGATGGCTCAGCATGTCATCGAGTTGCCCGGTGAGTTGCAGGTTCGCGTTTTTGAACTCAATCCCGGGCACATTGAAGCCGGCTCCGAAGTCATCGTGGGCGTCAGTCCCACCGACGTTGTTGTATTGAACGATTAGTGATGATTTTCATAAAGCCGCCACCGGTGGTGGCGGTGGGAGGATGAAGGTGCGCCAATCGGGAGATTGGCGATCCGGAAGAAAGGAAGAAGATGGATTCCCGCGTGCGCGGGAATGACGGAAGGGGGTGGGGGAGTGAACACACGGGTCGGCCTCGTCGCTGTCGCGACTCGTACCAGCCGTGCCACCCTCGGAGGGGGCGTGTGTGAGTCAGGTCAACCCGACCCATGCGCCATCCGGATCCGCGCGCTGGAACGCGTTCTGCACGCTCGCGATCACCGGTTTCGGCAACGGTCCTTTCGTCGCGATGCGAACATTCGACAACGCATTCTCGGCACTCGTCGTCCCCACAATGGCGACATGAACCCCTGGAATTGACAACGTGAAACGGAGCGCGAGTTCCGCCCACAGACGTGAGTCCGGCTTGGTCCGATCAAGATCATCACAGGCGTCCAGATCGAGCGAATCGAGTGCGAGTCCCATCGAAGCAAAACGCTCATGGTACGGCTGGGCATACCCGCGGTATCGCTCATATTGATCGTCGAGTGTCTTCCATGCTGCGTTGGCGAGCGGTCGCTTTGCCATCACGCCGATGTTCTGCTGCAGTGTGCTCGGGAGCACGGCCTGAATGTTAACCTGATCGCAGATGCTGACCGACGTCTGAATGATTGCAATATCGTCAAGTGTTGCAGCATGCGCGGCGGCCTCATTGTCGCCGGAGTACCCGACAAAGCGAACCTTACCCTGCTCGCGTGCCTTCACGGCGGCCCCGAGCGCCTCGCCCGCTTTGAGTACATCGAGAGAGCAGGTATGAAGCAGCAGCACATCAAGATGATCGGTGTTAAGTCGTTTCAGTGATCGCTCGACATTGGATGTAATAACGGTCGGGGTGAAATCATCATCACTTTCGTCCCCGGCCTTACTGTGGCCGCACTTGCTGACGAGGATGTACTCGCTACGTCGGTCGGCGATGGTGTTCCCGATCATCTCCTCCGACCCGTAGTAACACGAGGCCGTGTCGATGAGATTCACGCCGTGGTCGAGCAGCGCATTGAGCACCCGGCCGACTTCATCGCGCTCGGTGCCCAACATGCCGACCGGGGCCCCGCCGAATCCGAGGGGGCTGACCATCAGGCCGGTCCGGCCGAACGGGCGGTACATATCTTTTGTGATGCCGTCAGTGGTAATCGTCATTGTTGCAATCTGTCCTCAGGGCACGTCGTCGGATTCGACTTATATAAGGTTGTATCGGCCGGGAATGACCAGGCCGTGTTGCGGCGCCGGCGTCTCCCACGTGAGATTGTCAGGCATGAGGCTCAGTTGTGAGTTTGCCGCAAAGTCGAACGTGACTTCCTTGCCCGAGTAGGCGGCAAAGCGACCCAGGACGGCGGTCAGCGAACTGTTGGCCGTCGCTTCGACTTCGACGATCGGCTCGCCGTTGCGAATGGAGTCGATGAGATCGGCATGTTCCTTAACATACGGGTTCAGCCCGCGCTCGTCGATCCGGTAGAGTTCCTGGCCGTCATGGTTCAGGATGAGCGAGTTGCCGGGATTCACATGGGCCACACCCTTTGTGCCGACGAACGTGTTGATGACCTTCCAGTCCGAGCCGGGAATCTGGCGGCACTTGAAGGAGATGTTCACGCCGCCGGGGTATTCATAGTCCATGGAGATGTGATCGTAGATTTCACTGTCGGCCGGTCGGGTCATTTGCCCGCCGGAGCCGTAGGCTTTGACAGGCGGCTGATCTTTCAATGCCCAGTTGACGGCATCGAGATTGTGGACGGCTTGCTCGCAGATCTGGTCACCGCAGAGCCAGACGAAGTGATACCAGTTGTACAACTGGTACTGGAGGTCGGTCATCCCTTCGAGGCGTTTCCGATACCAGATTCCCTCTGAGCAGTAATAACTGATGCCGCTGGTAATGTCGCCGATGACGCCGTCATGAATTCGCTTGATCGCCTCCATGTAGCTCGGCTGACGGCGGTACTGTGTGCCGGTCACGATGGCCGTCTTGTTCATCTTGGCGAGTTTTGCTGATTCGAGGACGGAGCGGAAGCCGGCCGGATCCACGCATACCGGTTTCTCGGCAAAGACGTGCTTGCCGGCCTTGACGGCTGCGGCCATGTGGACCGGGCGGAATCCAGGTGAGGTGGTCAGAATGACGACATCAACCTGTGGGTGGTTGATGACCTTGTGATAGGCATCCAGCCCTCCGTACATACTGTCATCGGACACCTGGACCTTGGGGGCGATCTGTTCGGAATCGAGTAGATTCTGTCGTGCCTTTTGGCAGATGGAGACATCGAGATCGCCCATGGCAACGAGTTTGACCCCTTCGGATGAATAGAGGTTGTCGTGGCAGGCACCTCGGCCGCGGCCACCGGTGCCGATGACCCCGATGCCGATCTCCGCAGAATTCCCGCCGAAGACGCCGGTTCGGGCAGCAGCGGCAGCCTGAAGTGTGGAGCCGATCGCCAATGGGCCTGCAAACGCAGCAGCGGCAGTGGCTTTTGCAAAGCCCCGGCGAGTGATTTCAGGCTGGTTTCGATGTTGGCTATTGTGGGAGTTCATGTCCGCCCGCTCCATATGTGTGTGGTTTGGTGTGGTATTGTGTGTGTCTTGTGCTTCATTCTACCAGTGTTGCAGGCATTGGGGGCAGGCGATATTGCCCAATGTGGCATCGGCTGCTATGCGGTGGGCATGGCATCCACAATCGCCTGGCACAGCGCAGGGGCATCGTCTTTGTCGATCGGGGCCGCAGGCCAGTTGTGCGGCAGCCCGGAGCCGTCTGCATGCTTGGGGATGATGTGGAAGTGGACGTGGGGGATGAGTTGGCCGGCCGGCCGACCCGTGTTGCACAGGACGTTGTAGGCAGTGGTCCCGGTGGCCTTCATAACCGCTGCTGCGACTGTCGGGAGGGCACGCCCCAGGGCTGCGGCTGTCTCGGGCGGGAGTTGGTCGATGCGTTCGTAGCGCGTTTTCGGGATCACGAGGGTGTGGCCGCGACTCAGGGGGTTGATGTCCAGAAACGCATAGACGAGTTCGTTTTCGTAGACTTTGTGGGATGGGATCTCGCCGGCCACGATTCGCTCGAATAGATGATCAAGATCGGACATGGGTGTAGCGCTCCTGATGGTTGATCGGGGACACGGGGGGGTGTCAGGTTGTTGGCGTCCCGTCGGCATTCGGCAGTGCTTGTTTGTCGGCATCATGTTCAGCGGCCGGGTCGATCTGGAGATAGGGCGACAGCAGGCGGACGGCCAGGTAGATCAGGGGCGTGTCGAGCAGGGCTGCAACGAACTTGAAGGCATACCCCGTAGCGATGAACAGGAACAGGTGCATGGCCACCGATTGCCCCTCGGCAGCGGGCGGCAATGCCTTGGCCCAGAAGTAGGTGATGAGAATGACGGCGACCGTATCGACCAACTGACTGACGAGTGTCGAGCCGTTGTTGCGCAGCCAGAGGTGTTTGCCCTTTGTCAGGCGCTTCCAGAAGTGGAAGACGTAGACATCGACGAACTGGGCAGTGAGATAGGCAATCATGGATGCCGTCACCGCCCCGAACGCCAGCGTTTTGACCTGAAAGAAGGTCCAGCCGGTTTCGATGTACTTGCCGTCTGCGGCTGAGAACTCGGGAACCGGCGGCATATGGGTGACGGGGTCGAGCGTGCCGAATCCCGGGAGGACGGATCCAAGCCAGAGGATGAACATGACCCAGATGTTGATCAGGAAACCGACGAAGACGACGAAGTTGGCCCGACGGCGGCCGTAGAACTCGCTGATCAGGTCGGTACAGAGAAAGGTGATGGGATAGGGCAGGACGCCGACGGCAATGGCGAAGTTCAGTGCCCCGGGCCCGGAGGCTGGGACTCCCCAGCGCAGGGAGTGGCCGCCGGTGCCATCGGCCCCCCAGCCTGCCAGGATGATGAACCGGCTGATGCCGAGGATGTTGAGCATGGCGAGCGTGCCGAGAAACAGGCCGGCCAGGACGAGAAAGACGCGCTCGCGGCGGGCGTGGAGGGCGCTGGCCTCGATCGGGTGGAGCAGGTCGGGTTGGGGGTTCGGAGTACGGGTGGATGCCATTGGAAAAAGCATAGGCGGGAGAAGGAGGGGAATGTGGGGGGCGGATGAGTCTGACCGCCGTGCGTGGCCTGGTTGGTCAGTGCCGGCCGTCTTGCGCCCTTCGCTGCTGGGTCAGGCACGCGATCACCTCGGCCTCGGTCGTCTGCTCGAAGTTCTCGTAGCCGAGGCTGACGGCCCGCAGGTGAGCCGGGCAAAACGGGCAGATGACGTGGTCTACCTCAAGTCTCAGGTCTGCAACGACTTCCGCAGGGGCCACGGGGACGCACAGGATGGTTGAGCGGACTGTGCCGGCTGCGCGCAGGCCGCGGATGGCAGCGCGGATCGAGGCCCCGGTTGCGATGCCGTCATCGACGATGATTGCCGTTTTTCCCATGATGTCCGGGCGCGGGTGCCCTGCGAGTGCCCGGTCATAGGAGGATCGTTGCTGCCGGATCAGGTCAATCTGCCGGTGTAGTTCCTGCTGTTGATAGTCATCAGGGAGAATCACCGTTTGGAGCAGGTGTTCATTCCAGACTGCCTGCGGAACCGGCTGCGTATCGACGACGGCCCCGATTGCGAGTTCGGGCTGGCGCGGCGCACCGATTTTTCGGACCAGCAGGACATCCAGCGGCGCATTGATGGCATCGGCAATCTGTTGCCCGACCACCACGCCCCCGCGCGGCAGGGCCAGCACCACTGCCTGTGCCGGTGCCTCTTTCTTGTCATCCTTGAGGTGTGTCACCACCTGTTCTGCCAGCACTCGGCCGGCGTGCATGCGATCGCGAAAGGGGGGCGGCTGGTCTGAACGATTGGGCCACGAGTCATTCATCATCATCATCATCGCAATCCTGCCCGTCTTCGGCGGATCCACTCGGCAGCGAGCGAGCCGAGCAGGAGCGCAAACACCCAGGGCCGATGCCAGGCTTCGATCTGTCGGGAGACGGTGCGCCGGGCAACGGAGAGGTCAGCCAGGTGGCGAAGGAGTGTCTCCGGTTCCGCGAGCGGGATTGCCAGCCCGCCGGAGGATTCTGCGAGTGCTGCCATCACATCCGGCCGTGCCGAGGTGTCGATCAACTCGATCGATGGGTCGGTGACGACAAAGCGCATCGTCAGCGGGGGGTCACGTCGGCCGTCTGAACGGAGCGGTCGGTCGAGGGTGACGGTGTGGACGCCCTCAATTTCCGGTCGGTACAACGCCTGATATTCTGCAGTATCAGTGGTCGTCGGCTGTGCCGGTGCCGCGGTCAGCGGGTGGGTGATCCCGTCCGGTGCAATGACTGTGAGATTCGGCTGAAACTGATTCGGATTGATGAAGCGTGTCTTGACGGTGACTTCCTGTGTCTGGCCGGGCCTCATTGAGAGATGGCGGAGTGACAGTCCGACGGATTGTCCCGGGAGCAGGTCGGCCTGGCCGACCAGCCAGCGCACGGTTCGTTGCCAGAACAGGTCGTAGATTGCATTCAGATCGCCGTACCACTCCGGCAGGAGTTCCCATTGCCACATGCCGTCGGTCAGCACGGCCAGCACCTGCCCGCGGCCGGCAGCCATGTGGGCCAATGCAGCCGGGTACTGATCAGTGTCGTCGTCATCGAGTGTGGCGCGCAGCCAGACGGAGGACAGGGCTCGTTCGTCCTGCACGATGGTCTGGGCCATCATGCCCGGCAATGCTGTCAGGATTGCATCGGTGTTCCCGAGTGCCGAGAGGTCGGTGGGGAGATTCGGCTCGACTTGCTGTTCAGGCCGCTTCAGTGTCCCGCCGGCCTGTCTCCAGAGTGTTTGCCCCCAGTTGACGGGGCTGATCGGGTCCAGTGCTTGTCTGGCATCCCGGCCGGCTTGCGTAGTGAGGTCAAACGGCATGCCGCGCGAGAAGATCAATGCGCCGCCGCGCTTGGTCACGAAGTCATGGAGCAATCGGCCCCCCTCGGTCCCGCCGAACCATCGCTCCGTTTTATGCCCGAGTATGACCATGTCATAGGCAAACAGATCCTCACGGGTATTCGGGATGGACGATACATCGGCCGATTCGTTCGTGTTGTGAGTCCGGCTGGTTGGTCTGAAATGTTGGAGTTGATCAGATCGGCCGAGGCCGGTGACGACGACCAGATCAACCTGATCGTCGTTGCGCAGGGCCCCAATCAGAAAACGCGTGTCCCAGTACGGCTCGTTTTCAAACAGCGCGACTCGGATATGCTCGTTTGTCACGCGCACAAATGCGTGGGCCGAGTTGTTGGCGGTTCTGATTTCGCCGGCCAGCGGCTGCACGCGTAACTCGTACATGCACAACGCCCCGGCGGCAGCATCCCCGAGTTCGTGGGAACTGTCCTCGGGCGATTCAGGTGTGACCGGGAACGTGAGTCGTGTTCGTCTCGTGCGATCTGACAAGGACACCGCTTTCGATTCGATCGGCTCGCCATTTTGCAGCAGGGTGACCTGCACCGACTGGCCGTCGAACCCAACATGATCGAGTGTGCCGCGGAGTGTTGTTGCTTGACCGCGGAACACAAACGGCTGATCGCAGGACAAGGAAGCGCTGACGTCCGGCTGTCGGGCCGACCCGCCCAGACTGACGGTGTGGACCGTCACGTTTGAGCCGCCTGCTCGATTGCCAAGTCGATCGGCGTCCTGAATATCGAAGCCGGCAGCCGAGGTGTCGCGCCCATCTGAGACCAGCACAATCACGCTCTGTTCTGCGGGGTCGTGCTGTGCCAGAAGCGTTTGTACACTGCTTCGAATGTATGTGGCATCGCCGGTGGCTGTCATGTTCTCCTGATCGGCAGGGCGCACATGGTCTTGAATTTGATAGATGCTGACGTCGGCACGTTGCGAGAGTTGGTTGATGAATGCAGGGTCAAGCCAGCGCGCGCGGGCAGCGTTCAAGCGGCTGACCGCTTCTGATGAACCGGGCTGAGGGACGTCGGCCACACACATGCTCTCTGAGGTATCGAATACGATCAGTACTTCCGCATTCTCTGGTGATGGTGCCCTCTGTGCGTCAAGCACTTCGATCGTCGGATTCAGCAGCATCGCACATAAGATCAAGGTTGAGGTAAGCCGGAGAAGCAGGAGCAGGCGCATAGCGTTGGCTGCAACGTGCAGCCCCCTGCCGGCCCAGCAGCGGACTTCCCATACTGTGACGAGCGCGATCAGCGCGATGAGCGCGGCCACCACGAGTGGTGGCATGACCGGCTGCCAGGTCACCGGGCCGGTGGACCGCCATCCGTCAGCAGAGAGCGCCAGTTGGCACAGCATGGGCGTCATGCGTTGCGACCTCCCTGCTCGCCTGATTTCACGGTTTCCTGTGTGTTGCGCCCGGATCCGACGGAATGCGCAATGGCGACCTGGGTTGCCAGCAGCAGGACGCTCAACAGCGTCAGAATCGGCCAGAGTTGTGCCGATTGATAGGACGTGACAAGCATCGCTTCCTGCGATGATTGTGCGTGCCCGATGACGCGGGAGGTTTCGATCGCGCTGTGCGAACCAGCCGGTGGCTCGGTCTCAGACTTCGGCAGCACGTCGTTCGGCGTGAGGCATGTCAGATCGGATTCAAGCGGATCCAGGCGAACGGTGACTCCGGCAAGGTGCGTTCCTGTGTCCCGATGCTGAAACCAAATAACGCCCGGAGTGTTCGTGCGGTCAATACGGGCATCGAAGTTCCCAGGCGTCCCGATGAGTGTGAACGGTGTTGTGACCGGCACTGTCTCGACTGTTTCCGTACTAATATCTTCGCCGGGTTTAATGAGCGCGGTGCCGGACAATGGGACGGTACATCCATGACCGACATAGCAGGGAGCCGGCGAAGCGGTGGGGCGCGCCACGGAAGCGACCAGTTCCTGCATGAGCCCGGGGAACAGCGGGCTTCTTGTCAGATCACACTGCGTTGGACTGATCGAGCCGGCCCACATTGCCAGGGTGCCATGGCCGAGCGACTGTGATGCAATGATCGGCCTGTCCTCGGGCGTTGCCAGGTACACGTTGGCGCTCCCGGATGCCGTCGTTGCGGGCATGTATGCTGTACGACTGAGGATGCCCTGCAACAGATCGGATACGTTCACACCCGTATCACCGGTACTTGTCAGAAAGGCCGTCAGTGAGTCATTGGCCTGTGTTGATGCCGAGAGGGATGTTGCACCGTCAGTATGGTCAGGGCGGGTTACGGTCAGTGGGAGTTGCCTCACGCGGCCTGAGTCATCTGAATGTTCCGACAGGAGATCTGCTGCTTCGGGCGTATCGATGAGCCAGACGGCCCCGAGGCCTGCCCGTGCAATCCAGTCCTGCAGCGTTGCTACGTCCTGCCGTGTCAGGTCGGGGTGTTCACAGATGACGATGGCATCAAGTGATGTCCATGTCGAATCCTCGGAATACGCGGGAATCTGTGGCCCGAGATTCTCGATCCGGATCGACGATGCTAGGTCCGGCGCCAGCGCCATTGATATGTAATACGCAGCGCCGGTCTTCGGTGATGGGGTGACCAGACCGACACGATACCCGCTTCGAACGCGCACACAGACAGAGCGTGTGTCATCGATCGGCAAGGCATCCGGCATGTCGGACACAATGGCTGCTTTGAGGTGGACCATGCCGGGTGAGGAGAAAGTGTGGCTGTAGGTTACTTGTCGTTGCTGGGCCGGTGCGAGCGAGTAGGCCGGGCGGGCCAGTTCCGCGTCGTCGGCTGTCAGCACGAATGAAGCCGTGGCCGCACTGTCCGGAGAATGGTTTTCGAGCGTCACATTGACCGTCACCTGCTGGCCGGCGATCGGCACGATCGGCTCGGTCGTGAGATCAACGATACTGATGTTCTCGTTCGAGATCCCGAGGCCAACCTGGCGGATTGACACGGTTGTGTACCCGTTGACATCGGCAAACCAGGATTCAAGTGCTTGTCCTCCCCCGGTCGTCGGCCACTGATTCGCCTGCATATCCGATATGAAGACGATCTCACGGTTCGGCACGGAGGTCGCGTTTGCGCTCCGGGTTGCAGCGTCACGCTCCAACAGACGACGCGCATAGAGAGCTGCCCGCCGGAGATCGGCCCGCTCCCACGTCGGGGCGGCTGCATCGAGTCGTTCGGACAAGGCATTGAAGTCGGCTGTCAGATCCGGCAAGAGCGCGCGCGGTCGGACTCCGGCAATGAGCACGGCGGCGCTGTCTGCCGGGGCTTGCAATGTACCCAGGATCTGCCGGGCCTGGTATTGTGCTTCGGAGAACAGCGACCGGCCGCTGCTGACGCGTTGCATCGAAGCCGAGGCATCGAGAATGATGATGACATGGCGGCCTGAACTCGTCATCGGCAAACGAAGTGGAAGCGATCGGGCAGCCTGTGTGACAGTCCCACTGCCGGCAGCAGCGGCGCGATCGACTTGCCAGGCCGGTTGCGCGAAGGCAAGCACAATCGCTGCGACCGCAGCACTGCGAACCAGCAGCAGCAACCAATCACGGACCCGTGCATGATTGGCGGCCTCTGAGCGGCTCTGATGAAAGAAGCGGGCGGTCGGAATGACGATGGTGCGTCGGGCACGGCCTCCGAGCAGGTGAATCAGGAGCGGCAATGCAGCCAATCCCAGCAGCCAGAGCCAGGGGGCAGCCAGGAACGTGATCGATGCAAAATGATTCGGGATGCTCATGAGTCGGGCCGGCTTCGTTTCATCGAGGTGGCGCCACGTGTTTTTTCGCTTTCAATGGGGCGCGATACAGTTTATACTGATTCAAATAGGATGATCACGGCGTAATTTGCGCAAGGGAGGGTCTTTCGTGTCCTGGCAGTTACTTCTCAGATCGTCATTTCACCCCTTTTCAGTGGATGAATCGACGCGCTGACGCAGGGATCACGCTCTGGCTTTCGGGGACAGAATGGAGATTCACCCAGTGACACCGGAGACCCATAACTCGCCCGGCTCGGCAGATTCGGCTGCAACGACCGATGATGCCGTGCAGACCAGGGAACTGATCGCCCGCGCCCGGATGGGTGACGAGGCGGCCATGTCGGAATTGTTGGCGTTACACACGGATCGCCTGCTCTCATCGGTTCGGTCTGAACTGGGGCAGCGCCTTCGTCAACGCCTTGAGTCCCAGGATGTGATGCAACAGGTGTACCTTGATGCGCTTCGGCGTATCGAGTATTTCGAGGATCGCGGGCGGGATAGTTTTTTCCGTTGGCTGCGGCAGATTGCGCTGAATCGGATTCGGGATACGGATCGGCGCGAGTTCAAGACGCAGAAGCGTGCCGGCGAGGTGCGCGGGGCTGACCTGGCATCGCCGGATGCATCGATGGTCGATTTGTTTGATGCCATTGGTGCCTCGATCTCGTCGCCGAGTTTGGCAGCCAACTTCGACGAGCGCGTACGATTGCTGCATGATGCGCTGATGCACCTGACCGATGACCAATGTGAGGTCATACAAATGCGGTACATGAACCAACTCAGTGTGGCTGAGACGGCTTCGAGAATGGGTCGAACCGAGAAGGCTGTGCGAAGTCTGAGTGTCCGTGCACTCATCCGATTGCGAGAACTCCTGGGCGATGCAATCTGACGATCGTTGTTCACCGGAAGATGCAGCAGCCGGGTCGCCGGACGACAGGTCCGACGAAGCCGAGGCTGTGTCATCGTCCGATGGTGCGCCGGCCGGCGCGGGGGCCTCGCTTGAGAACATTCTTGATCAGTACATGGAGGAACTGGCCGCCGGTCATGAGCCGGATCAGCAGAAGTATCTGAGCGTGCATCCCGACCTGGCCGAAGCGCTCAAGGGGGTGTTCCGCACACTTGATTTCGTAGAAACGACGAGCCGTTCGTTGAACGCCGGTCGCCTGGAGAAGGGTCGTTTTCTCGGTGAATACCGGATCGTTCGCGAGATCGGGCGCGGGGGTATGGGGGTTGTCTACGAGGCGATCCAGACGTCATTGGGCCGTCGCGTTGCGCTGAAAGTGCTCCCGCCGGCAGCGATTCTGAGCGGGGCAGCCCCGCAGCGGTTTGTGCGCGAAGCGTCGACGGCCGGCCGGCTCCATCACACAAACATCGTTCCGGTGTATGCCGTCGGTCATATTGATGACATCCGCTATTACGCGATGCAATACATCGACGGGCAATCGCTGTCTGATCATGTGCGCGCGCTCAAGGATGCAGGAAGCCGGCCCAACACGGATCATCTCATCGAGGTGGCCCGATGGGGCCGGCAGGTGGCAGAAGCGCTGGCTTATGCGCACGGGCAGGGCGTGGTGCACCGTGATATCAAGCCGTCGAACCTGTTGCTTGATGTGCGCGGCAACGTGTGGGTGACGGACTTCGGGCTGGCCCGAGCCCATGAACATACGACGATCACCATGAAGGGGGATGTGGTCGGGACGACTCGGTATCTGGCACCGGAGCATGCGGCCGGGAAGTCCGAACGGTTTGACGAGCGCGGCGACGTTTACGCACTCGGGGCCACGATGTATGAACTGCTGGCATTTCAGCCTGCGTATGACGGTGACTCGCGCGAGAGCGTGTTGAACCAGATTGCCACGAACGCGCCGCATTCACTTCGGCAGATCAATCGGTCGATCCCGAAGGATCTGGAGACGATCGTCCTGCACTGCATGGATCGTGAGCCTGCATCGCGTTACGCACGGGCCGAAGATGTGGCTGAGGATCTGCGGCGATTCCTGGCTCATGAGCCGATCCTGGCTCGCCGGCCTTCGATTCTGATCAAGGCGAATCGGTTTGGTCGGCGGCATCGAGTGCAACTGATCTGGGCCGTGGTTGTGTGTGTGCTCCTGGTGCTGGCAGGAGGCCTGCTGAATCGAATGCGGGTGCAGGAGGGGATGCGCCTGCTTGATGAGGCAGCGGCTGCGATCCTCGATGAGCACGACATGGCCCGCGCACAGGACCTGCTGAGCCGAGCGGAGTTTTTTCGGGCCGACCAGACTCGATTGTGGATGTATCGCGGCCTGATCCCGCTGGTCAATCTTGACCCGAAGGAGGCCCAGCCTCACCTGATGCGCGTCCTCCAGTCTGATCCCGACAACCTTGAGGCCCAGTATGCGATGGTCTATGCGTATCTCGTGGCCGGCGATGATGTCAGTGCCGGCCGCTGGCTGCAACGGATCGGTGAGCAGGAACCGACCACGGCGCTCGGGTGGCTGATGAAGGGTTATGCCGTGGGGTCGGCCGTCGAGTCACTTGATTGCTTCAATCGTGCGCTGTCGCTTGATGCGAACTTCATGCCGGCCATTGAGGCACGGGCGCGGCTGCGGTGCGACCTGCTCGTGATCAATGGCGATCGGAGCCAGTTGGAGCCGATGCTCGACGATTATGATGCCTGGGTGATTTTCCGACCGAACTCGGCCCGCGCGTACTCGCACCATGCATCCGGCTGGCTACATGCAGTGGCCTATGGGAAGACGCAGCCGGACCTCGGCGGCTCGCTTGATGCCTGGACGCAGCATTGCAACGAGGATTTTGAGCAGGCCATCGCGCTGCGGCTGCCACTTGATTGGGAGGTCTATGCCCTGCAGGGTGTATTCCTTCGATACGGGAACCGTCTGGATGAGGCTGTGGCAGCGTTCGAGGCGGCGGACGCCACGCATGTGTCGGCCGTCGGGCGTCGGCATCCTGGAATTCTGCATCAGTTGGCGGTCACGCTGCACGCTGATGGCCGAGTGGCTGAGGCCGTGGCAGCGAATGATGACGCAATGGACATCTGGCCGGAGTCATTCATTCCGGTCCTGCATGCTGCGGTTTTACAAGCCGAAGCCGGACGCTTTGATCAAGTCAATGCGAGCGGGCGGCAGGTCATCTCACTGGTGGAGGAGAACTGGATCACGCTTGCCTTGTGTCTTTCAGTTCTTGAGGGACTCGGTCAACCGGTGCAGGTCGATGCCCAGGCAGCGCTTGATCGGATGGACCTGGCGGCAGCGGGGGGTGGGAGGAGATGATCCGGGGGATCTGACTGGAGCAGGGCCGCCGCCGGCCGCATCGACCCACGCACGAGCCTTGCTGGAGTATCTGGCTGGTTTGATTGATGAGGAGGCGCTTCTCGCGGAAGCCGGGACAGTGCCCGGTTCGGTGTGTGAGGCTCGCTTTGAGATCGCAATGCGCGCGCTCGCTGCGGGGCACAGACGTGATGCACTGGCCGAACTGCGCGGCTGTATCGACACCGGTGTCTTCAAGTATGTGCACTACCGATTGGCCCAGGTCATGCTGGCACGAGCGGAGGCTGATCCGGCATGGCCTGCATGGGTGGATCGGTGAAATCGAGTGAGGACGGCCGGTCCGGAGGGACTGTCCTCACGGGATCAGGATCGTCAACGGACCGTGTGTGTCCTGCACTTCGCGGCCGTCGTCCAGACGAAGTGTAGCACGGAGATAGGCCGTTTCCGACGCACCCGGGGCGTCGAGCACGGCTTGATATCGCCCGTTGTTGAGCAGGTTGGATGCAAGCGGGGTCCAGGGGCCGGCCGGGCCGTCCAGTGACAGTTCCAGATCGACCGTGCCCGTTATGCCGGGCGGGACCGCGGCCACCCAATCGAAAAAGACGGCTGAGCCGAGAATGAGCGTCCGGTGCCGAGTCGGGCCGGTGATGTCGATCCAGGGGGATGTTGCGACTGAGTCCTCTTTGAAGAACTGGAGGTGATTGCGGTAGGAGAAAATGCCGCCGACTTTCTCTTCGCTCACAATGCCGATGTCGGGATAGCCGTTGTGGTCGGCGTCGGCCATGCGCAAGGCGACGTAACTTCCGGGTGAATCGACGGTGAATGTGCCGGCCAGGTTCCAGTCACCGTTCCCGTTGCCGAGCCAGACGGCGAATCGGGCGTCGCCGAAGGCTGCGATATCGAGTCGGCCGTCCAAGTTCATATCGACGAGTTGGGTTGCTTCGAACGGTCCGGAAGCCGGCAGGTTGCCGCTGAAATTGGTCCAGTTGGCAGCACTGTTGTTCCATGTCCAGACCTGGATTCCGCCGTTGGTTGAGAATGAGAGATCGTCAAAGCCGTCACCGTTGACATCACCGAGGTCCGGGCCGCGCAGGCCGAGCGAGCCGGGATCCGGCAGGTTGGCGTCGGCCAGGCGAAAGCCCCCGACCGAGTCATTGAGCCAGACGGTGCCGTTCTGGATGGCCGTGGCAAGGTCCGGGTAGCCGTCGTTATTCACATCGCCGGCCGTGATATCCATGGACGAGTTGCCATCCCACGAGGCAAAGGTCCAGTTCCATGAGCCGTCGCGGTTGTTCGTATAGACATGCAGGCCGTTGCCGGACCCGAAGCCGACGGAGGCCACGTCGAGCCAGCCGTCGATATTGAAGTCGGCAAACTCGGTACTGAACATGCCCCAGGACTGGCCCTGCTCGGCCAGCCCGTTATCCCAGGCTGTCCAGGCCGTGCCGCTGCCGTCCCCGAGCGCGACTTCGAGCAACTGGTCCCCGAGATCGGCTCCGGAGTAGTTGTGATGCATGCCGTACCCGACATCGGGCAGGCCGTCCTGGTTGACGTCGCCGACTGCCACGCCGCCGTAGCCGAAGGTGCCGACCTGCCGGCACTGCCAGCGTCCGGTCCCGTCGCCGAACCAGACGCTCACGCCGTGCATGTCGGTATTGATGTAGGGCGAGCCGTGGTCACCGATGGAGACGATGTCGAGGTGTCCGTCGAGGTTCATGTCGGCAAACTCGATTTCGCTGCGGCCCCCATCCCACTTGGGCGGTGTGATGCCGATCGACGATTCGACGTAGTTCAGATCGGTCTTATGCAGACGGGCGCTGAGCGAGCGATCCGGCCCGGTCGTTGCGGGAGGCGGCTTGGCAGCCACAAATACCGTGACCGCAAGGCCGGCAGCACTTGCCAGCGCGATCCATGACGGTCGAACGGTCTGAAATGGCGAATAGGACATCAAATCCCTCCTGGCTCCGCTTTTGGCCATTGTGTCGGCAGCAGTCTCCCCCGGAGTCCATTGTGCCGTATGGGCCGGAAAGCGTCAATGGTCATTTTGGTCCACAGTTGCCGCTATTGAACCGTTTTCGTATGATCGGCTCCATGCACAGCGAGCCTGCGGCCCGGATCTTCGAGTTTTCGGGCCCGGCATACCGCAGAGAGGAAGCCGATTCGTGAGTCGACGGCGTAGGTTTATTTCACTGTCGAGTCCGGCATGGACGGCCGCCTGCCTGTTCACGCTTTTGTACCTGCTTCCGGCCGGATTGGTGCACGCACAGATCTCGGATGTCCTGCCGCGGCCGGGAGATGATCAACAATTTGTCGATGAACAGACCCTGCCTGAGCCGTCCCGCCTCCTGGTTGAATACGGGCTGCCCGTTCAGCCACTGGACGGCGATGCCGAGTTCACGGCCTTGCGTGCCTATGCCTGGAACGAGGGCGAAGTCCGGCGGCTCGTTCTGGACGGGTGGGTTTCGATTCAACTCGGCCGGTACCGGGCGCGCAGGCGCAGCGTGCGGTCGTCTGGGTTCACCCGTATTACGACTCGAGTATGGATGTCGATATCCTCGAAGTGGTCGTGTACCTCGACAAAGTCTCGGATGTCGGGCGACCGTCGGGATTCTCTGCTGCTGGACGCGATGTGCTCGTGACGGCTGGGTTGTACGGCGAAGTCCACCTCGGGTCGGACGTGTTTATCGAGGCGGCACCGGATATGCCGGGTTTGCTTGATAACGCGGACGGCCGATTCCTGTCATGGCAGCAACGGACGACGGTGACGCAACTCGGGCCGGCCATCGACCTCGAAAAACCGATCAAGCGTCTGCCCATCGGTGAGGCCTGGGATGAACCAGGGCAGCGGCTGGCACAGGACGGGCAACGCCAACCGGGCGAGCAATGGGTCCCCGGCGGCACACGCAGCGAACAGGTGGTCGGCCAGGGTGGCTGGGCGCGGGCAGGATCCCGGCTCGACCAGTCGGCCTCGGGCCGTGATTCTGCTGCCGATCGGCAATGTGCAGTATCAGTTGACAGACAACGAGGCAGAGGGGTACGCCACGCTGTCGGGCAATCTGGTCGTGCAGTATCTCGAACTTGATCGACGTGCGGGTGAAGCGGAGCCGCGTCAGTTGACCCTGCGGGCTGACCGGGCCGTCATCTTCACAGACCCGATCAGTGAAACGGATGTGCGCACCGGGCAACTCAAGGCCGATCAGGTTCGCGGTATTTATCTTGAAGGGAACGTGTCGGCCAGCGACGGCAACTACACGTTGCGCGGGCCGCAGATGTATTACGAGTTCCACACGAACCGAGCGATCGTGCCGGAGGCCGTGCTCTATACCTACAGTCGCGATGCCCGGGTACCGCTGTACTTGCGGGCCAGTGAGTTGCGGCAGGTCAATGACCGGAGTTGGGAAGGCGACGACATCCGGTTGTCAACGAGCGAGTTCTTTACACCCACGATCAGCCTCGGCGCCTCACACGTTCGCATTGATCGCGTTGACCGGGTGGTCCGTGATGGATCATCGGCAGCAGCAGGAGCCGACGGCACGGAATCGGGCCAGGTCACCGATGGGACGGAGCCCCTGCCGAATGTCCGGACACGCCATTATGCGCACGCAGAAAACGCAACAATTCGATTGGGCGATCTACCGGTGTTCTGGTGGCCGGGGTACGACGGGCCGGCTGAGAACCTGCCGCTGAAGCAACTCGAAGTCGGGGCCAATAGTCGAGACGGGATGCGCATTGCGACTCGGTGGGACTTGTTTTCCCTGTCACGCGGGTTGAGCAAGTTCGACAATGGGCGCACGTCGGCAGACCTCATCCTCCAGTACATGTCGGATCGCGGGCCGGCCGTCGGCCTTGATCTGAACTACGGCTTTGATGAGGGGCGCGGGAGCCTGTTCGGCTATCTCATGCAAGATGACGGTACGGACCGACTCTCCTCCGGTCGAGAGATCGAAGTTGATGACGAAACGCGCGGCATGATTGACTTCTGGCATCGCCAGGATCTGCCTGATGACTGGACCGTCATTCTCGAAGCGTCCTATCTGTCCGACCCGGCCTTCCTGGATAGCCGGTTCGAGGAATGGGCGGAAACGCGACGTGAGTACCAATCGCGTATCTATGCGCGCCAGCAGCGCGACAACTGGGCGCTTGAACTCTTTGCGAATTATGATCTCAATGATTCGGTTC
The DNA here is from genome assembly GCA_013112555.1 of Planctomycetota bacterium. GTDB lineage: Bacteria > Planctomycetota > Phycisphaerae > Phycisphaerales > UBA5793 > PNC21. Next base: position 1,161,300 of record JABFGK010000002.1, read on the forward strand.
CGAATGAGGACTATCTCCTGTCGCGTGGGTATAACGTCGAGAAACTCCCTGAGATCGGGTACTACCGGCTGGCCGATTCGCTGTTCGGCGGCAAAGTAAGTTACAGCAGTGAATATCGGCTGAGCCGGATGCGCCTGAGTCTGCCTCGTCATACGCTCGGGCAGATCGGTCAGTCGAGTTTCGGCTTCGGGTATGACCCGGACGAGGAACTGGCGACGGCGATGTATAACGCCGGCTTCCGGGAAACGATGGTCAACCGGTTCCACACACGACACGAGATGGCATTCCCGTTCAGCCTCGGCGCCATCAAGATCAACCCGTTCATCATGGGCCGACTCACTTCCTACGACGACAATCTTGAGGAATACAGTGATTCGGCTGAGGAACTCTGGTGGTTCGGGGCGGCCGGCGTGCGTGCCAGCGTCCAGTTCTGGAATGTTAATAACAATATTGACAATCGCTTTTTTGATGTGCATCGAATGCGACACATCATGGAGCCGAGCGTCACCCTCTGGTCCGGCTCGAGTGATGCTTCGGGTGAGGATTTCCCGATCTACGATGCAGATATAGAAGGGGTGACCACCGGCTCGGTTGTCAGTTTCGCATTGCGAAACACCTGGCAGACGCAACGCGGCGGCCCGGGGCGCTGGCGCAGCGTCGATATGCTGCGACTTGACGGCGAAGTCGTCTTTCATGGCAGCGAAACCCAGGGGCAGTATGACATCCCTCGGTTCTTTGATTTCCGTCCCGAGTATTCACGGTTCGGCGATCACGCACGCGGCGAGCTGGCCTGGCTTGTCAGTGACAGTCTTGCAATTGCCGGCCATGTGATTTATGACATGAACGAGTCGGCCATCGCGCGCAGTTCGGTCGGGTATCGAATTGACCACGGTCGCGGCCTGTTTACGTATGCTGACCTGCGTTACTTTGATGCAAATGATGACACGCTGCTCGGGGCCGGGCTCGGCTATCGACTCACATCTCGATATCGCTTCCAGGGGAGCACGACTTTTGATCTGAATCAATCAGATGCCCGCTCGATCAGTGCTTCGCTGACCAGAAGCGAACAACAGATTGATTTGACGGTCGGCTTCTGGTATGACCAGTTCCGTGAAGAGACGTCGGTGATTCTGTACTTATCCCCGAAGGGCACCGGCGGCCGCAGTTACGGCGGCGTGTTTCGCGATGAGGGACAAGCGCGGCGGTAGCGGGGCGTTGACGGCAATCAGTGGCGTGGCAAATTGTAGAGGCACATTGCATATGCCCCTTTTTGATAATGTGGACAGGCAAAGCATGGTATAAGGCGTGATGTGTGAGTTGCCCATGAGTCTCGTCCGCCCTTCCGGGCGGATTTGGTTGGGTGACAGTTGTCCAGGGGCTGAAGCCCCTGGCTACGATCGTGCGCGCCCTGGCGGGCGGAGAAGGGGCGCGCCGTCTGCAAAGCGGTAGCATTCATCTGTCAGTGCAAGCTGACCGAGCGTAGGGGCACATTGCATGTGCCCGTCTTTGATAATATGGACAGGCAAAGCATGGTATAAGGCGTGATGTGTGAGTTGCTCATGATTCTCGTCCGCCCCTCCGGGCGGATTTGGTTGGGTGACAGTTTTCCAGGGGCTGAAGCCCCTGGCTACGATCGTGCGCGCCCTGGCGGGCGGAGAAGGGGCGCGCCCTGGCGGGCGAGGATAGGCACAGGGGAAGTCGTGTTCAGCGCTCATTCCGCCCTCTTGTAGGCCGGATCAACGACGCGGCTCTGAGCGGAGGAGGATCCGGCATGATGACTGGATTCCTGCGTTCGCAGGAATGACAACTGAGGTCAATACGCTGCCACCCGACACGGGTTCTCCCTCACTGCGCTCGGGGTAACCCGGGGCACCCGGGAAGGGCACATGCAATGTGCCCCTACAGAAGAGTGGGAGCCCGCTTGCTGACGCGTGCGTGCGCGGCTTGTCAGAACAGTTCCGCTTCGGGGTTGCCGGTGGTAGAGGCGCCGGCTGCGGTGGCCGTATGCTCGGCCTCGTGAAGATAGTTCATCTTGTTGCAATCGGGGTAGTGCTGCTTGAGATGCTTCTCGAGTTCGGAGGGGCTGTCTGCCAGCCAGACGACCACTGAATGATTCATGAAGCGGTCAATATAGTGCAATGACAACGGCAGACGTCGTTGCGAGGTGACGACGATCAGGTCGCCGTCGTGTTCGCGCAGCGGCAGCATCCGGTATTCCCAGGCCTGCTGGGGATGGATGTAGTGCAGCACGGATTCATCGACGACTTCATTGCTCAACCGGACTCTGGGGCAGCATTGGGCATACTGGTGCGCCCAGGCCCGCCAGATGGCTGTTTCATGCACATGGCACAAGTCGGCTGCAATGGTGCCGAAGGGCCGATAGCGTTGTCGTTGTTCAGCCAGAATCTGATCCAGTTGGGCAAGAGTGATCTCGCCGTATTCCACCAGCAACTCGCCCATGCGTCGAAACATGCCTGCCTCCCCCGGTATCCTTCCGCTTGCCCTCCAGACAGGAGCATCGGGCAACGGCCGGGTTCGAATCAGATTGGGCATCATCACGCGTGCGGCAAGGATCAGTTTGTGCCTTCTGGTCCGAACGGCACGGTTCAGGCGACTTCTCGAAGATCCGATAAACCCGCGGGATGCGTGGGGACAGGCGACAGAGAAGTTCATACATGATGCTGTCTGATTGCTGTGCCAGCATCGGCACGTCATTGGGAGCATCACGCTGACAGCCGAAGAGTTCGACTTCCGACCCGAGGATAATCTGCTCCGGTGCAAAATCGGTGAGGTCGATCGTCATTTGATCCATGCTGACCCGCCCGATTACCGGGGCCGGGTACCACTGGTCGTCAAGCGTCCGCACCATGACCATCGCGCGATTCGACAGTGCCACCGGATAGCCATCGGCATACCCGACGGGAACAAGACCGATCCGGGTCGGGCGTCGGGCCTTCCAGGTCCAGCCATATCCCACCGGTGTCTCGGCCTCAATCCGTTTGACATGGACGATCGAACTGCGCCAGCGTGCGATCGGGAGAAAGTGCGATGATGATGATGCTGCCTGCATTTCGCCCGTTTCCGGGTGCTGCATGTCTTCGTCATCCGGGCCGTACCCAGCCCAGGCCAGCCCGATGCGGACCATCTGCTGGTGTGTTTGCGGGAAGCGGAACATGGCATGGGTGCCGGCCGAATGGACGGTGCAATCCGTCGGGATCATGGCGGCATGGTCATTGAGAAACGCCTGGAATGCGTCGAGTTGCTGGATCGTTGTTTCGCGACCGTTATCGGCGTTGGCGTAGTGGGTCAGTAAGCCGGCAAGCCGGACATAGCGATTCTGCTGAATCGTTTGCAACACGGCGCCGGCCTGCTGGGGGGCAATCCCGCCTCGGCTCATGCCGGTGTCGATTTCGACATGGACCGGGACCGAGCAGCCATATCGGTGCCCAAGCCGGGCCAGCCGATCCAGGTGGGCCTCATCGTGCACGACACAGTGCAGCCGGCCGGAGATCAGGCTGCGGTACAGCGGGTTTGTGCGGTCGAGATCATCCAGCGGCATGAACACCAGGATCGGCGTGCGGCTGATGCCGGCCGTGACCAGCTGCAGGGCCTGGTCCGGGGTGTAGACCGCCAGCATATCCACCCCGAGGGACTCCATGCGCTGGGCGATGCGCGGGGCTCCCAGCCCGTAGCCGTCGGCCTTGAGGACGCAACACAGCCGGACCTGTGATCCGATGATGCGGCGGATTTGGGCAATGTTGTGGTCCAGGCGAGTCAGGTCGAGTTCGACGGTACTGGTGGGGGGCATTCGCGTACTGTTTCTGTGAGGGGCTGCCGTGGTGCCGGCTGCAGCCGTCACAGTCCCGGATCGTGTTGGATCAGAATCAACCGGGGACGGGCGCTGAGCCGATTAATGTTGTATCGTTCCCCTGCATGGTATACCATGAGCATTCAGTGCAGGGGTCTTCGGGAGGATGACGATGTTTGTATTTTCATATTGATTCCTGCCGAACGTACCATTTCGGAGCGGCATATGTACGCTCGGACGACTTCCAGACGGTAGCCATGCAAAACAGCACAGATAAAGACGTATTTCACGCTGACGCGACCTTCGAGTCACTTGGGCTTCGCTCGAGTGTGCTCAAGGGTGTGACGTCGGCCGGTTTCGATCGACCGACGGACATTCAGGGCCAACTCATCCCCGAGATCCTCAACGGCCACGATGTACTGGGGCAAGCCCGCACAGGCACCGGCAAGACGGCAGCCTTTGCCCTGCCGCTGCTGCACCTGGTGAACAAGGACGACCCGATCCAGGCGCTCGTGCTGGTGCCGACGCGCGAGCTGGCCTTGCAGGTTGTCAGTGAGATCAAGAGTCTCGGAGCGGCGACTCCGATTACGGTCGTGGCGATCCTCGGCGGGGAGAGCATGGGCAAACAGATCGCTGCTTTGGAACGTGGCCCGCAGATAGTCGTCGGCACGCCGGGCCGGGTCCAGGACCTGCACGACCGACGCAAGTTGCCATATGACGGCATCAAGTTTGCCGTGCTGGACGAAGTCGATCGCATGCTCGATATCGGCTTCCGTGATGACATCCGGCGGATTCTTGGCCGCATCCCGACGCACCCGCAGACGATTTTCGTGTCGGCCACCATCTCCCCGGACATCGAACAACTGGCCAAGAAGTATCTGAACGATGCGGTGAAGATTACGACCTCCACCGGGTCGCTCACTGTCTCGCAGGTCGACCAGAGTTACCTGACCGTCGAACAGTGGGATAAAACACGGCTGCTTGTTCACCTGCTCACCCACGAGGAAGCGGATCTGACGCTGGTCTTTTGCCGAACGAAGGTGACGGTTGATCGGCTCCAGGCCCACCTGAAGAAGAAGGGGATCGATGCGTTTGCAATTCACGGCGACATGCCGCAGGGCAAGCGGAACTCGATCATGCGGAAACTGCGTTCCGGTCGGTTGAGCGTGGTGGTGGCCTCCGATCTGGCGGCCCGGGGTCTGGACGTGTCCGGCATTTCGCATGTGATCAACTTCGATCTGCCGGAAGACCCGGAGGTGTATATCCACCGGATCGGCCGAACCGCCCGGGTTGGCCGCAAGGGGATCGCCTGGAGTTTCGTCGCTCCGGAACAAGGGAAACTGCTGACCGAGATCGAGAAACTGGCCAATACCCATATTCCGATCAAGGAATACCCGGACTTCACGCCCGGCCCGCTACCGAAGAATGTCGAGCGCGAGCGCGAAGAGGCTGAGACGCGCAAAGACAATCTCCAGCAGATCAATCGCAATCAGTTGGGTGCCCCGGTGTGGGAAAAAGAGACGAAAACGGTCGATCCGGACCTGTTTCCCGGCGGCGTGATGCCAACCAAACCGCCGAAGCGCATCCTGGGAGGCCGAGCCGCCACTCGCCGACGTGCTGCCCAGATCAAGGCTTCCATGCATTCGACCAAGTCGTCAGAAGACAGCGATTCAAGTACCAAGGACGGCAACGACTGATCGCGTTGCTCATACCATGCACTGATTGACACGCCCACGCCCTGCTTGCCCTCTGCCGGGGCGATCGTGTGCGCGCGGGCGTCTTTGCTTTCTGATGCCTATTGGCCTGACCGGATCTGATCTGATTGGATGGTGTCGTCATGGTGGTGGAATTCGGCCGCAATGAAATTCGGCAGGCACTCGAAGAGCGCACTCCGGTGGTGGCGCTGGAGAGTGCTGTCCTCACGCATGGATTACCACGTCCGACGAATCGGGACACGGTCCTGCGGATGGAGGCCGCCGTCCGCGAGCACGGGGCAGTCCCGGCGGTGGTCGGGGTGATTGAAGGCCGACTTGTCATCGGGCTGCGACCGGATCAGATTGCGTATCTGGCTGATCATCGTGATGTGGAGAAGGCAAGCGCTCGCGATTTGGCCCCGCTGATGGCAGCCGGTGCCTCGGCCGGCACGACGGTGGCAGCGACGCTGGCGGCATGTCGATTGTCTGGGATCAGAGTGTTTGCGACCGGCGGGATCGGAGGGGTGCATCGGGGCTGGGTGGAGACGATGGATGTATCAGCCGATCTCGAGGAAATGGCTGCGACGCCGTGCTGTGTCGTCAGTTCGGGGGCCAAGGCGATTCTCGATCTGCCGGCGACGTTAGAACGGTTGGAGTCACTGGGCGTGCCGGTGGTTGGCTATCAGACGAACGCGTTTCCCATGTTCTACTCACGCGGCTCGGATGAGCTGTTGCCGATTTCGCATCGAGTGGACACCCCTGTTCAGGCTGCGGAGGTGTGCCGATTGAACTGGGATGTACTAAAGCAACCGGTTGGGGTATTACTGTGCAATCCGGTTGATCCGGACTGTGCGCTGCCGTATGACGAGGTGGAGCAGTTAGTAAAACAGGCCGTGGCCGCAGCGGAAGATGAGGGGGTCAGCGGGCAGGATGTGACGCCGTACTTGCTGGACGTTCTTAATAGGATGTCGGATGATTCCCGCGCATTGAAGGCGAACCTGGCATTATTAGAATCCAACGCAGCGCTGGCAGCACAGGTGGCGATTGAGTTGGCGGAGGGGTAGGGTGAACAGGAGGGGCACATGCAATGTGCCCCTCTTTAGCGCGTTCACTCGTGTGTGAATGGCCAGGCTCGTGACTTCTCGGCAATCCGTTCGTACAATCCGAGTCATGTCATGCGACCCGGACATTCATCATCGGCGTTCCGTGCGTTTAGGCCGGTATGACTATTCACAGAACGGCGCGTATTTCATTACGGTCTGTTGCCATGGCTGGAAGTGCCTGCTCGGCCGGATTGTAAGTGGCCGGATGGTGTTGAGCAGTTTCGGCCGTATTGTCAGCGCGGAATGGGAGCGAACGGAAGTAATGCGGCCGCATGTTCGAACTGACTCGTTTGTGGTGATGCCGAATCATGTACACGGGATCATCATGATTGAAGGCAAGCGGGGAAGTAGGGGCACGCTGCCGCGTGCCCCGCAGAGTGAGCAATTCGGCAAACCCACATCCGATTCTATTCCAACGATCGTACGGTCATTCAAGGCGGCCACGACGGTGCGCATCAACAGGAACCGCAACAAGCCTGGAGAACCATTTTGGCAGCGCAACTACTATGAGCATGTGATTCGAGATGAAGATGAACTGTATCAGATACATGAGTACATCCGGACAAACCCGATCCGGTGGGCAGCGGACACGTTGAATCGGACTAATGATTGAACTGGCCAGAGGAGGGGCACGATGCATCGTGCCCCTACGTTCCGGAGAATGTTTGCGGAGAGACGGGACCGTGGTAGGGGTACGACGCATCGTGCCCCTACGCTCCGGGGAATGTTTGAGGAGAGACAGGGCCGTGGTAGGGGCACGCTGCCGCGTGCCCGGCGCTGAGATAGGCAGCGGACTCGTTGAATCGGAGTAATGATTGAACGGCCAGAGGAGGGGCACGATGATGGTTGCCTATCCTCTCCCATGCCAACGGAATCCAACGATCAATCCACGTCACTGATGATCCATAACGCCACCATCTGGACCGGTGATCCGGACAACCCGTGGGCGACGACGATGGTCGTGCGCGGTGGGCGGTTTGTGTATGTCGGGAGCGAGGAGGAGAGGGGAAGGGGCCCTTCGGCTGCGCTCAGGGGCTCCGACAATGTGCCCCTACGGGAGCCGGCGCCGCAGATCATCGACGCCCATGGCGCGCTGGTCATCCCCGGGCTAGTCGATGCCCATGCCCACATGCTGGCCGGCGGGTTCATGCTCGACCAGGTGCAACTCAAGGATGCAACCGACAAGGCAGACTTCATTCAACGCATTGCAGCCCATTCAGCGACCATGCCGGAGACCGGTGAATGGATCCAGGGCGGCTGGTGGTCGACTGCACAGTGGACAGACACAGGAACCGCGTCCGATCGGCAACCGACCCGTCATTGGATCGATGCCGTGACATCCGATCGCCCGGTGTGCCTGATGCAAACCGACGGCCATTCAGCGTTGTGCAACTCGATCGCACTCACGATCGCAGGGATCACGGCCAACGGGCCGGCCAGTCCGCCGGGCGGTGTCATTGAACGCGACAAAACCATCGGCGAGCCCACCGGCATCCTCCGAGATACGGCCATGAATCTGGTCAAGAAGCACATCCCGCCGTATACGGTGGATCAACAGGTGGCCGCACTGCGGCGGGCAGCAGGCCATGCTGTGTCACACGGCGTCACCACCATTGCAGGGGACATTCCGCTTTTGAGCGAGTTGCCTGCCTACCAGGCGCTGGCCGATGATCCGGGCGACCTGCCGGTGCGCCTCATGGTGTATCCCATCACGCCGGACTGGTCTGAAGCGCTCGAGCCGTTGCGTGCCTTTCGGCCGAGTGCCGATCGCATTGAGATCAAAGGATTGAAGTCGTTTCTGGATGGGGCGCTCGGCTCGCGGACCGGGGCGATGCTCGAGCCGTATCTTGATCCGGCCACCGGCGGCCGGCCGGACCCCGAGGGGTGGCGCGGGGTGTTGACGCCGGAAGCCGATCAGGAGACGTTGACGACCAACCTTGCGATTGCACTGCAGCACGGTTTGCAGCCGATGGTGCATGCCATTGGGGACGAGGCGAATCGGGTACTGCTGGATGCCTATGCCCGTGTGTATGGCGAGCGTGGGGGTGTGGCTGATGCGCGCTGCCGGATGGAGCACTGCCAGCACCTGCACCCGGATGACATTGCCCGGGCCGGCCGACTCGGGGTGATTGCTTCGATGCAGCCATATCACAAGTACGGCGATGCATCGACCATCGACCGTCTGATCGGTGCGGAGCGTGCAGCCGCCAGTTTTGCATTTGGGCCGTTGGCTGCTGCCGGGGCTCGGCTGGCGTTCGGCACGGACTGGCCGGTGGTGGGCATTGACCCCTTCCGGACGATCGACGTCGCTGTGACCGGCCGGGTGGCAGGCGGGGCTCCCTGGCATCCCGAAAACAGCGTTTCTGCCCCTCACGCATTGCGGGCTTCTACATACGGGGCTGCCTGGGCCGGCAGGATCGAGCAGCGAATCGGGACAATTCGCGAAGGAATGTTGGCTGATTTCGTGATCCTCGAAACGGAGTCCAGGCCGCCGAAACCGGGCAATTCACAACAATTACATAAGTGGCTTCAGGAAATAGAATGGCTCCAGGTGCAGCCGAGGTCTGTACATTCAGGTGGTCGGCCGGTATATCAGGATAGTGGACTCTGATACATACTGTCCTGGTATGAGCGAGAATCGGGGAGTCGGGTCGGCCAGCACGATGGAGCACGCACATCATGACACCGGGTGAACGTCAGCGGTTTGATCGTCTGCTGGATCGGGTGATGGAGTCTTTGCCGGTTCATATTCACAAGGTTCTGGAGCGGGTCCCCATGATCGTCGAGGATGAGCCGGGTCGGCCACTGGCGATGGAGTTGGCACTCGAGGAACTCCAAATGAGCCCGGACTCGATTCCTGAGCAATGGGCGGCTGACGATTCTGAAAACGGCGACGAGGACCAGCGGCCATTGACCCCTCACATGTCGGCTGACCGGCGACGACTCGAAGCGATGGCCGACTTCATGGCGGATACGTTGTGTGGCCTGCACACCGGTGTCCCGCTGGTGGAGCGTTCGATCGATGACAGCCACGGGCAGTTGCCTGACCTGATTCACATTTTCCGGCGAGGGATCATCAACGCCGGCGGGGGGTGGGATCAGCATGCAGCCAACAAGTATGTGATGGAGCAGATTCGAGTCACGATCATGCACGAACTCGGGCACCATCATGGGCTGCAGGAGGACGATCTGGCTGAACTCGGCTATGAATAGGGCCGTATTCGAACCACTCGTATTCAGCACCCAGCACCCGGCGCTGGTACCACGCGCCTGCACACTGACTCAGCATGCCCACCACGAGCCCTCTCAGCAACACCGACGGTCGGCCGGTATCCGATCGGCCTGATGACACGACTGCGTCGGTCGCAGGCGTCGGTTTTGCACTGGCTGCCTACGGGGCGTGGGCGCTGGCACCGTTGTATTTCACAGCGGTCGGCCATGTGCCGAGTGTCGAGGTGCTGGCCCATCGGATTGTGTGGTCGCTCGCATTACTGTTGGCTGTGACGCTGGTCGGCCGCAAGGCACGGCGCGCGCTGTTTGTCTTGCTGAAGTCTCCCCGTGATTTGGCCGGGCTGGTCGTCACGTCCGCGCTCCTGGCTGTCATCTGGCTGACGTATGTGTGGGCGGTTGCCAATGGTCGGATCGTGGAATCGAGCCTCGGGTACTACATCAACCCGCTGTTCAATGTGTTGCTCGGGTTCGTGTTTCTGCGCGAGCGGTTCCGGGTCATACAGATTCTGGCAATTGCTCTGGCAGCGCTCGGCGTGGCTTGGTTGACGATCTCGATGCAGGAACTGCCGTGGATTGCGCTGCTGTTACCGTTTTGTTTCGGGATGTACGGCCTGCTGCGGAAGGTGATGCATGTCGTGGACCCGATGGCCGGCCTGACGGTTGAGGTCATGATCATGTTTGTGCCGGCTGCGGTGTACCTCGGGGTCTTGACGGGACGCGGGACGGCCGTGTTTATCAATGAATCGCAATCCACTGACATCTTGTTGATTGCAGCCGGTCCGGTGACCGCGTTGCCGCTGGTCTGGTTTATCAATGGGGCGAAACGGCTGCGCCTGAGTACGTTGGGACTGCTGCAGTACATCGCGCCGACCGGCCAGTTTCTGCTCGGTGTCCTGCTGTATCACGAGGCGTTTACCCGACACCATGCGATTGCCTTTATCTGTATCTGGACGGCGTTGGCGATCTATTCATTTGATTCGATCCGGGCGATGAGGCGGCGGCGGTCGGCCGGCGTGGAATCGGGGCCGGCAGCCGGGATTCAACCTATTCTGGATTGACAACGCTGGAATGGCACTGTCCCGGCTGGATCGGGCGGGTATTGTGGTATGCGTGGATTACGTCCAGCCTGCGGGGATGCCCGCTCCCTCACGGTCGCGGCTCGTCGGACTGGGAGCAACCGCTCCCTCACGGTCGCGGCTCGTCGGACTGGGAGCAACCGCTCCCATACTGACGCGGCTCGTTTGAGAGAGAGGAGTCTTTCAACATGATGATGATGACTGCCAAGACTGCACTTGAATGCTCGCGCCGAATCGGCGTCTGTTCCTGGTCCCTGGAGCCGACCTCACCTGAGGACCTTGCGCAGAAGATGAAACAGACCGGGCTCCGGTTTGTTCAACTGGCGCTCGACCCGTTGCGCACGGGTGCATGGGATCCGGATCAGACGATGGCCGTGCTCAAGGAGGCCGGCATCATTGTCGTCTCCGGCATGATGGCGATGAAAGGCGAGGATTACTCCACGCTTGAGTCGATCAAGATCACCGGTGGCGTTCGCCCGGATGAGCACTGGGACGCGAACATGGCTGCCGCCGGCGAGAACGCCCAGCTGGCCAGGCGATACGGCATCCAGTTGATCACCTTCCATGCCGGCTTCATCCCACATTCCGCCAACGACCCGCTGCGCGCGATCATGATTGATCGGCTGAGACAGTTACTCGACATCTTTGATCGGCATGGGGTTCGGGCCGCGTTTGAGACCGGTCAGGAAACGGCCGGCACACTGCTGGAAGTTTTGGAAGATATCGGGCACGATGAAGTCGGGGTGAACTTCGACCCGGCCAACATGATCCTGTATGCCATGGGTAACCCGGTGGAGGCGCTGACGCGCCTGGCACCGCGCGTGTATCAGGTTCATATCAAGGATGCCGTCAAGACGAAAACAGCCGGCACATGGGGGGCGGAAGTGGTGGCGGGGACGGGCGATGTTCATTGGCAGAGTTTCTTTGGGACCATCAAGGAACTGGATATCAAGTGCGATCTGATCATCGAGCGCGAGGCCGGCGACCAGCGGGTGGCCGATGTGATTGTGGCCCGTGATCTGATCGTCCCCTCGGCTGCCTGTTTGTAGCACGGGTACGGTGCAACGAAGTTCCGCTGCTTTTCTGACCGGGAGTTGAATGGAATGAGCACGAATGAGATTCGAATCGGCATCATCGGCCTCGGCTTCATGGGCCGGGTGCATGTCAAGGCATACGACGCAGCAAAGGCTGCCGGGTTTGCCTGTCGGTTGGTGGCCGTCAGCGATTGCGACGAATCGAGGTTGACCGGGCAGGTTCCGGAGGATGCAGCCGGGAACATTGACACCGGTGACGGTGAGACACCGCTGCTTTTCGATCCGGAGACGGTTGCCACGTATACCGATCCACAGGCACTGCTCGACAATCCCGATGTCGACCTGGTCAGCATCTGCACGCACACCGACAGCCACCCGGATCTGACGATTGCAGCATTGAAGGCCGGCAAGCATGTACTGGTGGAGAAGCCGGTAGCGACTTCATCGGACGATGTGCGCCGGGTGCTCGAGGCCGTTCGCCAAAGTGAGACGCTGTGTATGCCGGCTATGTGCATGCGATTCTGGCCGGGCTGGACGTGGTTGAAGCAGGCGATTGAGAACAATGTATATGGCCGGGTTTGCAGCGCCACGTTTCATCGCCTTGGCACGCACCCCGGCTGGGCTGCCCAGTTTTATGGGGATCACACGCGCTCCGGCGGCGCGCTGGTTGATTTACATATTCATGATGCGGACTTTATCCGGTACCTGTTTGGCAACCCGGACTCGTTGACCTCGACGGGCACGCTTGATCATTTGACGACGATCTATCGTTATAAGGAAGGGCCGGCCCATGTGGTGGCCGAGGGTGGCTGGGATCATTCGCCCGGCTTCAACTTCCGCATGCATTACATTGTTAACTTTGAAAGAGCGACGGCCGAGTTCGACTTGTCGCGCGAGACACCGTTGATTGTGTATCACGATCAGCACCAGGAGGTCATCCCGCTCGAACCGACAACGGGGTACGACGGCGAGATCCGATGTCTGCTGGATGCGATCGCGTCCGGTAAGCGAGATATGCTGCCTACGATCGAGGAAAGTCTGGCGGTGACGCACTTGCTGGAAGAAGAGCGGGAAAGTCTGCAGACCGGGAAGATCATCGACCCGGCGTAGGTTCTCCCGTAGGGGCACGTGGCCGCGTGCCCAATTTGTTGCACAACCGTGGCCGTTTCGGCAGTAGGATTTAAATCCTACTGCCTGTGTAGGGGGGAGGGCACGCAGCAGCGTGCCCCTACTTTGCATTCCCGCATTCCGGGCAGGGCGCATCCTCGGACGTGCTGCCACGAAGATCGTACCCGCACTCCCGGCACTGCCCATGCACCAGACGCCGCAACCGGATCACGGCGCGCGGGACGAACAGAATCACGACCCAGACAATGCAATACAGCACAGTATTAATAATCATCCCCGGCCAGATGGGGGCATAGGGCAACATGTGTGCATTCATGACCGGCGCGATAAGCGTGGACGCCACCGGGATCGAATCCGGTAACTCGAGCGCCCCTGTCAGGCTGATGCGCCAGCGGGTCGCAAACCCGCCCCATACGCCGGTACATCGGACGGCCCGCATCGGCCAGCCTCGTGCATTTTCGATGGTCTCGGCAGAGGCGATCTCAGTCGAGGATGGGAGCACTTCCTCCGGCGGCGAGTTGGCAATACTCCAGGACGGGACAGGGTGATCGAGAAATTGTTCAGCAGGGAGGTCGGCAATCGACCCGTCGTACATACGCGATTGCACGATCGTCGACCCGAAGCGATCGTATTGATATACCTGCCAGGTTGGTTTCGTCCTGTGAGACAACCCGATCTGATAGGTCGCCTTTCCGCCGCTGTAGACATCGATCGAACAACACGCCCAGGCAACGGCATACGTCGTCAGCACGCCGAGTATGATGGCAATGATCAAACGCACGAGCGAGAAGCCCCGGGCGCGCTGGGGGTGGGAGGGATGTGGTGAAGGGTGATCATCAGCCGCTGTCATGCTGTCAGTGTAGGCGGACAAACGGGTTCTCCCTCGCTGCGCTCGGGGTAACCCGTGCCCCCCTCGATTGTCGTTATTCCTTCGGACGCAGGAATCCAGGGAGATTCATCGGAGGGGGCTTGCTGTTTCGCCGTCGCTGTCAGAAAGCCGGGTGGTGCGTGCCCGTGCTCACTGGATGCCCGCGTGCGCGAGCATGACGAATCTTGGCTGCACAGAATCGTACAATCCTCAGTCCGCCCGCTTTCTCCGCGCCCCAGCCTTCTTCTGTTGCTTCATGTATTCAACAAGCGGGATGCTGTCGTCTTCCTCATCTTCATCTTCATCTTCATCCTCGTCTTCTTCGCCTTCATCTTCGTCTACGTCTTCGTCCCAATCCTCATCCCCGTCGTCTTCATCTTCGTCATCCTCCTCCTCGTTCTCGTCCTCGATGTCATCCTCTTCGATCAGATCGTCGTCTTCATCTTCAACGTCAACCTCGTCTTCCGCATCGACATCAAGCAGGGGGAGTTCGCCGGGCTGGGGCTTGAGTTCGATCGGTGCATCGTCAACATCACTCCCACCATCATCATCGTCATCTTCATTCACGCTGGGATCGGTCGGGCTGGCAGCGGCAAGCGATGCGCTGGGCTCCTGTTTCTCTTCTTGGAAGAGTGAGCCTTGCGTTTCACCTTCTTCCATCATCCGGCGCATTTCCTGCCATTCCTCGGGTGTGACCACCACCTCACGGGCCACCGTTCCCTTATGCTCGCCGATGATGCCCGCTTGCCCCATCTGGTCAATCAGGCGGCTGGCACGGGTGTACCCGATAGCGAGCCGGCGTTGCAGCAGTGACACAGATCCTCGTTTTGACTGCACGATGACGTCCACGGCATCAAAGAACAGCGGATCGCGCTCGTTCGAGGAGAAGTCGCCGTCTTCATCGTCGCCGCTGCCGTCGTGGACACCGCTGGACCGGATGGTGAGCAACTGTCGCTCGAAGCTCGGGGCTGCTACATCTTTCAGGAAGCGGACCACACGCCGGATTTCAATATCGTCCACGAGGGTGCCCTGAGCCCGGATCAGTTCGCTGCTGCGCGGCCCGAGAAAGAGCATGTCACCCTGGCCCAGCAGGAGTTCGGCGCCTTTCTGGTCGAGCACGATGCGTGAGTCCATGCCGGAGGCCACCTTGAATGACACGCGGCAGGGCATGTTCGACTTGATCAGACCGGTGACCACATTGGCCTGCGGTCGCTGGGTGGCGAGGATGAGATGAATGCCGACGGCTCGTGCTTTCTGGGCAATGCGCACAATGGCCGTCTCGGCTTCCTTGCAGGTCATGATGAGGTCGGCCAGTTCGTCGACCACGAAGACGATGTAGGGCAATTTCTTCGGGATCTTGACGGCCTCTTCCTCGCTCATCGGGCCGAGGCGTTCGGAGATTTCCTCCCAGCCAAGTTCGTTGTAGGACGCGATATCGCGCACCCCGACTTCGGCGAGCAGTTCGTAGCGTTCCTCCATGCGGGTAACGGCCCATTCGAGGATGGCAGCCGCCTTGGCCGTCTCGGTGACGACCGGGCACATGAGATGGGGGATGTTCTTGAACTGCGTCATCTCGACCATCTTCGGATCGACGAGGATGAGTTTGAGTTCGTCGGGTCGCTTCGTGTACAGGAAGGAAATGATGATCGTGTTGATGCACACACTCTTGCCCGAGCCGGTGGTGCCGGCAATGAGCATGTGCGGCATGGCCGACAGATCGGCAACCAGCGGCGTGCCGGATGCATCTTTGGCCAGGAACATGGGCAAGTGCATCTTGGCCGACTCGGGGGCCGACGTCATGAGTTCCTTGAGGCGGACCCGTTCCTTGTTCAGGTTCGGGACTTCGATGCCAACGGTGGTCTTGCCGGCCATGTTGGGCACGATGCGGATATTGGGCGCTCGCAAAGCACGGGCAATGTCGGACTGGATGGATGAGATGGCAGCGACTTTGGTGCCGGGTGCCAGTTGGACTTCATAGAGCGTGATGACCGGGCCGGAGTCGATCTCGACGACCTTGCCATCGATGCGGTAGGTTTGCAATGCGTGTTCGAGCGAGGCGGCCTGATCGCGGACGTATTGCTCCATCTGCTCCGAATAGGTCGCTTCCGGTTCGGCCAGGAGATCAAGGCCGGGGAACCGGTAGTCGGAGTAATCGACGACGGTGCGCGGGATGTCAGCGTCGTCTGCCTCCTTGATATTGCGTGAGGCGAAGTTGATGGGCAACTTCATGACCTTGGCCCGCAGCGCGTCCATGTCGATGCCGTCTCCGCCGGCTTCCTGTTCGTCCGACTCAGTCTCCTCCTCATCCCCTTCTTCAAGATCATCGTCTTCCTGTTCTTCGTACTCTTCGTCCTCGTCGACCACCTCTGTCGCCGGTTTGCCATGCATTCGAACCCGGATGTGTTCATCATCATCATCCGCCTCGGATTCGGCGGCTTCATCATCGGGTTGTGCATCAAGGCCGATGGCCTGTCGGAGTGTGGACGGCCAGCGCATGCCGGCTTCTGCTTCGCGTCGGTTGGCTCGCCGGGCTGCGGTCCAGAGGTAGAGGCGTCGGGCCCAGGGGACAAAGCGTGCCAGGCCGCGCAGCAGGAGTCGCGGGGCGATCAGGAGTGCATCGTCGAGTGCGACCAGGGCACCGGCCCCGAAGAAGAACAGGACGACGACGACGGTGCCGACGGTGCTGAACCGTGCCTCGACGGCATGGGTACCGGCAATCATCAGCAGCCCGCCGCCTCCTTCCGGGAATGATCCGACTGCCGGGAAGAAGATCGCTTGCATGGCTGAGACGGCCAGGACCATGACGAATCCGCCCAATGCTCGGACGAGCGGGTGCGATACGGCATGGCCGCGTGCGGTGGCAGTCAGATAGGCGCCGATCAATCCGATCCCGACCCAGATGCCGGCCCCGAGCAGGCGGTACAGGTGGTAGGCTGTCACTGCGCCGGCCGGGCCGCACCAGTTCGTCACGTCCTCATTGGCAGGGACGTAGGCGTGTGTTGGCGGGTCGGCCGGATCGAAACTTGCGAGAGACAGCGTGACGAACACGACGGCGCACAGCAGGAAGACCCACCCGATCCGCTGCCGGACCTGTGTGGCCGACAGCGCCGCGGCTTGGGCCCCCTTTTTCCCGGTCTTGCCGGAAGTGCGCGCAGAAGATTTCCCCGGGCTTTTTTGAGCCATGATTACAGTCTTATCGACCGGACGGGCCGGCTATGACCAGCGATCAGAAAAAACACGATGATCCCCTCTTTCGCAGTATCGTAGGGCACCTGGCCAGGCCGGTATGTGCTTTCAGTGACACCCAACCACACGACAACGCCCCACCTCGGATGGACCGGGATGGGGCGATGTGTGTCTTTAACAAGACGGCGTCGATCGAATACGCCGGTCGGCGCCGGTTGTTTCAGGCAGATTAGTCGATGAACTCTTCGACGTAGTTCGTCTTGTTCTGGAACTCGCACGCCTGGACCCACGCCGTGCGGCCGGAGGCAGCATTCGGGACGGGCAGCGACCAGAGGATTTCGCCGGCTGCATCTGAGTTGCCGCTGGCCGAGGGTCGGCCGGAGCAGGTCAAGCGTGACGTCCAGCTGTGGGACGTAGGTGTCGCCGGTCCCGCGCAGCGAGTACACGAGGTACTGCTTCGTGCTTGGGGTGGCCCCGGTCACGAGGAAGTAGCCTGCCTGGCCGCCGATGAGGTCGGTAACCTCAAGGACGTAGTGACCCGGCTGATCACACGGGTAGTTGCCCGGGTGGGTCACGGTGGCAGTGCCGCCGGCAGCGTTCACCTCGATGGTCATGTCGTCGATATAGATCGTGTTCAGATCGATATCGCTGTACAGGCGAGCCTCGACGACGAAGCCGTCGCGGATCGGGTCGCCGGCGTCGAAGATCCAGTTCCACTCGATGTAGGACCAGCCCGGGCCGATCGAGTAGGCATTATTGCCGGACGCACTGCCGCGGTACGTATCGATCAGGCAATCGTCATCGTCATTGCTGTCGGCATAGTGAGCCCAGATGCGGCCCTTCGGATACGAGGGCTCGTCATTCTCGTCATAGACCCAGAACCCACAGGTGATGGAATCGCCGGTCTGGAGATTCTCAACGTAGGCCACGTAGGCCTGGGGGGTCCCGGTGATTGGATCTTCCCACAGCTTCAGCGAGCTGGTCCCGGCATGTGCCTGCTCCAGGGAGTTCTCCCAGAACAGATTCATGTTGCCGGAGGTGTAAGAACCGATAACCGTGTTTCCATCTTCCCAGTCGTAGGCCTCATTGATCACCTGGCCCAGAGCGGGCATGGCCATCAGGCCGGTGGCAGCGACTGCCGTCAAAAGCACCTTCTTCATTCCTCGTTCCTTTCTTCCTCACGAAGTAGTTTAGGTGAAAGCAGTTCTATCCTCCCGGAATGTCAATACATTCCGGAATCAGTTCACGCAGATTGTTCGATTCCGAATACCGGAGAGATGCAGCGATTGCGAATCCGGGTTTGCAAACCCTTGTGCAGCCCAGGAGACAGGTCAAGTCTCGATCTCGGATCACACGCGATCTTGACGGTTTCCTGACCCCTTGATTCACCGGATCGGGGGATACACCCGATCACATCGCACCGCGTACTCTCTTTCTCACTCGCTCCGTTTGGCCCGACGGTACCTCACCCTCGGGCAAGTCGGGGGTTCGTTTTCAGATCACTTTTCGATAGACCACATCGGTGGTCTGGCCCTGCTGGGCTGCCTCAAACCAGACCCCGACACCGGAGGCATTCCGGGGTACCTTGACGGTCAGTTCCGCCAGCCCCGTCCCGTCGGCCAGATCCTGACCGGCCAGTGCCGGGCGATCGAGCCGCAGTGTTACGCCCAGTTGCCCGACCACCGTCTCGCCCAGCCCACGCGTGCTGTAGATGAAGTACACCATCTCGTTGGGGCGCGAGCCGTAGGTTCTCAATGTGGCAAAGGCATTGCTGAACAGCAGATCAGCATCGAGGGAAAACACTTCGCCAAAGAGCGTGAAATCGGCCATCACCGGCAGGTGGTCCGACGCTTTGGCCAGGGCATCCGATTTCCACTGTTCGCTGGTTGGGAAGTAGTCGTTGTACCCGTTATTGATCGCTTTGTTGTAGTGGTTGCCGTCGTTCCCAACGGATCGGTAGGCCCCGGTGACGATGTCGATATCCGACCCGTCTACGAGTTCCTCAGTCATCTGGATGAAGTCGAAGCGATCGTCCATCCCGCCGGTGACCAGTCCCTCTGACCCATCATGCGGGCTTTGCGAGTGGCTGACGATGGGGAACGATCGTTCATAGACGGGATCGACGGCCTTGCCCGGCCCGGAATCAAAGAAGCGGACGTAGGCCGGCTCAATATTGGCATAGGTATTCCAGTCGCCGGCATAAATGACATTCACCCCATCGCCGAGCGAATCGGCATCGTTGCGAATGGCGTTGGCCTCGCTTTCGCGCATGCTCTCATTGCTGCTGCCGACGTCCGCTTTGAAGTGGGAGCCGTAGATGTAGAGCGAGGTATTGGTTGCCTGGGTCAAACGGACCTTCCAGCGGTCCGTGGCACGCGGGCCGGAATGATTCGTGATGTCGCGGTGCTCGTTGGCAACCTCCATGATCGTGTCGGATCGATAATACAGTGCGTTTTCGCCACCCCCGCCGTTGGATGTGAACGTGGCCAGGTTGTAGGTGATGCCAAGCGGGGCCGTGCTGTTGAGATAACTCCGGAGGGTGTTGACCGTGCCGCTGGAGACCTCCTGCACAATGTACAGGTCGGGCACGCGAATCGTGCCGCTATTGGGGGCTGAATCTTCGGTGAGAAGTGTGAGCGTGTTGAGGATTTCGCCGGTATTGCCCTGCAGATCGGCGACGTTGTAGGTGACGACGCGCAACTGGCCCCATGCGGAATTGGAAAGCAGCACGGCTGATATGACAGCGGCCGCCCGCACACTCGATTGCCTGATCATAAAGCGACGATCCTTTCTCCCCACCAACAAACGACGAGCGAACTCGGTATCCCGGTCTGATGCCGGCATGGTCCGCCGGGGTGCGTTTGGGTTTCAGTCGTGTGACCAGACACTATGCTACAGCACGAACCATGTGTGGCCAGCCCCTGATTCCGACATTGCTCGACATAAAGTCGAAAACCAGGCCTTGACGACGACTGTCTTGTCCGGTGACGGCTTACACGGCCGTCACATAACTCCTCCAGAACCCGATAACCCAGTCCACCTCAGTATTCGCCCTGTATCTATCCTACCAACCCCCTGCTGGGACCGATCCAAGTCCCGAGACACGGCATCAGCCTTCGATTCGGCAATACCGTTGTGCCTGCTCCTTTTGATTCGCGTTCCTTGTCGGCCGTCAGGCCGTCAGCAGGCGCGGCTTAGTGTACATCAAGCGGGCCGTCCGGATCAAGTGTCGGCCTGACAACCCTCGAACCACTCGGGAACCAGTAATGGACCGAGCGGGATTCTTCCTGTGTAATCTCTTCGCAGTGCCCGTCAAAGAAGGATGCGACCATATTGCCATCGTGGCGGTAAGCGTAGCGTTCCAGGGCCTCCCGCTGGTCGCCGCTGAAGTTGAGCGACTTGTTCCCCAGCGTGTGGGGGTCGCCGTCATGGCCTGACATGGCTGCCCCGATGTTCATGAAGTTGCCGCCCTCGTCCTGGAACGGGAAGGCATTGAAACTGATCTGGAAGTTGCCGCCGTCTACGTATCGGGTGCCGTCCATGGTGCAGATTTTCATTTCGGCCCGCCCGACTCTGGTCAGCTGCGGCCGGTAGGCGACCATATCAACCGGGAAGCCGAAATCGCTTTTGGCACCTTCCTGGTTGATTGGATCCTTCTTGCTTGTGCTGATGTGGAAGGCGAAGGAGGCTGCGTAGCTGTTGGAACGGAGTTCGTTGATCGGGATGCCGTCAAAGGAGTTGCTGCCGCCGTACTGGTAGTCGTAGCGGACATAGTTGGCAGAACAGTAAAAATCTTTCTGGAAGATGACCCGCAGCCGGCGCTCGGGGAAGTTCTCGTCGGGCTGCTTGCCCGGCAGGCTCAGGCCATAGGCGAGCGTGGGGCTCATCCAGTCGACGTTCTGGCACGGTTCAGACGGCAGCTTGCCGATGTCGCCGTTTGATCGAATATGGGCACCGCTCGTATTGGGCCCGGGCAGCCAATCGCGGTATTCGGAGGCGTACATCTGGAAGCCGGTGGACCCCTGCCGCTGGTTGGCCAGGCAGGTTCCCTTGCGGGCTGCGGAGCGTGCACGAGTCAGGGCCGGGAGCAGAATGCCGATGAGCAGGGCAATGATCGAGATCACCACCAGCAGTTCAATGAGTGTGAAGCCTCGGCGTGATGCTCGGCGGGTGTGTGAGACGAGGGATGTAGAGGACCGTTTTTGTCTGTGGTTCATGCCAGTCATCGTCTTCCACTTCCAGGTTTCACCGGCCGTTGATTGAGCCGGATCATTCAAATGACACACAAATGCAAGAGCGGGTTCCGTCCTGACCTTCCCTGGCACACTCGTCCGTGTTGGCGCCCAATTGTCCAAGTCCTTAGCAGTACGACCGTCGCGGCACGTCCGTTGTGCCTGATCGCCGATTCGCCCCCCAAAATCCCGCATTCTGACGCCGATCCCAAGTGACGAGGTCTGCCGTCGTTGGAATCTGGCAGGTTTTCCATCCCCAAGCGGGCCGTCATCTACTACATTGGCCGATTCCGCGCAGCCTTGACCACCAGATAATGCGGTCACCTCCCGGGCAAGTGCCCGAGTCCAGATGGTATGGTATCATGAATCACGTGTGCGATACACAAGGATCAGGCTAAATTTGGCACAGGTTTTTGCCAGGGATCGTACAGAATACGAACATCGATGGCGGCCGGCGAGATATGATGGCCGCGGCGCAGGATATATCACGGAGCGATACCCCATTCAGCAGTGCGAAGATTCAGTCATTCCGGCTGGCACGAGGATGACGGGGGGGGAGAGGGGGGCGAGCAAAGCCGCCACCGGTGGTGGCGGTGGGGTGGATGAAGATGAAGATGAAGATGAAGATGAAGATGGAGATGGAGATGGAGATGGATCCCGGCCTGCGCCGGGATGACGGAGGGGGAGCGGGGATGACGGAGACGGACACGGGTGGTCCTCGCTGTGCTCGTGCATCCGTGCCCACAACCAACACTCAAGCGCGCGGGTGAAATGTCGTATGAATGTGCTTCAAGCGCTTGCTGTCCACATGGGTATACACCTGCGTCGTCTTGATGTCAGAATGGCCCAGCAGTTCCTGCACCACCCGGAGATCGGCCCCGCCGCTGACCAGATGGGTGGCAAATGAGTGTCGGAGCATGTGTGGGTGCACATCGCCCAAGCCGGCCCAGCGGGCCTGGCGCTTCACGATCTGCCAGACGGCCACCCGTTCCAGCGGCCGACCGGTGCGCGACAGCAGGAGCCGGTTGTCATCCTTGCCGTTGGCGCGGGCAGCGAGAACAGGCCGCAGCCCTGTGACATACTCATCGGTCGCGATAAATGCAGGCTGACCCAGCGGGACGAGTCGTTGCCGATTGCCCTTGCCGATCACGCTCACGACGCCGAGTGTCGGATGCACGTCACGGAGCCCGAGTGAACCGACTTCCGAAGCGCGCAGGCCGGCGGCATACATCAGTTCGAGCATGGCCCGGTCGCGCAGCCAGAGACTGCCCTGTTCGGCGGATGGTGCAGCAAGCAGTTTCATCATCTGTTTCGGCGTCAGGCATCCCGGCAGGCGTTGCCACATCGTCGGCCGCTCAAGCAGTTCCGTCGGGTCTTCAGTCAGACGGCTGTTGGCGAACAGGAAGCGGAAGAACATTCGGGCCGCGGCAAGATGTCTGGCAATGGACGATGAGGCCATGTTGCGCCGGGCTCGCAGTGCGCGGAGGTGGTCGGCCAGGGCATACCCATCCACCTGGACCGGCTTGGTCAGGCCGGCTTCCAGCAGATCCTGGACCATCAGCGTCAGATCGGCCCGGTAGGCAGCCAGCGTGTTGGCTGACAGGCCGCACTCGATGCGGAGATAGAGGAAGAAGTCGCGCAGGGCTGCATCGAACGCGAGCGAGCCGGTGTCAAAGGAGGCGTGGGAGTGGGAAGAGGATGGTGGTTTGTCGTTGGTGGACACTGTCTTACCGGATCGGGTGGTGGGGGGCACAGGCTGGAAAAACGGGGTGATCCGGGCTACAAAGCCGCGACCGTTGGTCGCGGGGGGATGGGGAATAGAGCGGAAAACCCCACGGATAGGAATCCGTGGGCTTGTCAGAATGGATCGCTAATAGCACTGCTCGTGGCGCAGGGGCACACCGGTTCCTCAATGCGTCAACTTCTTCATGACCTCGATTGCCTGCCCGATCTGGTCGGCAGAGACGTCCAGATGGGTGACGGCACGGATTTGCTGGGGGCCGGTGGCGAGCATGCGCACGCCGCTCTCTTCGAGCCGCTGGGAGAAGTCGGCAGCGGTCCCGAGAGCGGGATCGACCTCATAGTACAGGATGTTCGTTTCGGCCTCATCGACATCGGTCGACAGGCCCGGCAACTCAGCAATCGCCTGGGCCAATGTCCTGGCATTCTCGTGATCCTGGGCGAGTCGCTGGACGTTGTTCTCAATGGCATACAGCGCAGCGGCGGCGAGATACCCGCTTTGCCGCATGGTCCCGCCGAACAGTTTGCGGAATCGGTGGACGCGTCGGATGAGTGCCTGAGAGCCGGCCACGATCGAGCCGACCGGGGCACCGAGCCCTTTGGAAAAGCACATCGAGACCGTGTCGGCTCGTGCAGCGTACTCGGCCGGGGTGTGTCCCGATGCGACGCAGGCGTTCATGAGTCGGGCCCCGTCAAGATGGACCTTGAGCCCGAGCCGGCGTGCCTCGGCTGCCACTCGTTCGATCTTGTCGAGCGGCCAGACCGAACCGCCGCCGCGGTTGTTCGTGTTTTCGATGATGACGAGCGCGCTGTGCGGGAAGTGGGCGTCGGGTGGTCGCATGGAAGCCCGGACATCCTCGACGTCAAACTGGCCGCGATCCCCTTCGATCAGGCGGACCGAGCATCCTGAGATGGCTGCGTAGTTGCCGCTTTCATAGAGGTAAAAGTGGCCGGTGTGGTTGCCGATGATTTCGTCACCCGGCTCGGTGAGTGCCCGGATGGCCGTGCCGTTGGCCATGGTGCCGGACGGGACAAAGCAGGCTGCCTCCTTGCCGGTCAGTTTGGCCATGTGTTCCTGGAGTTTGATGATGGTCGGGTCATCGCCCAGGACATCATCGCCGACTTCGGCAGCGACCATGGCTTCAAGCATGGCCGGCGTCGGTCGAGTGACGGTATCGCTACGCAGGTCGATCGCGGTTGCGGCTGTTGAGGATGCGGTTGCTGCCATCTCGTGGGACCCTTATCGGTGTGTTGATTCCCGGCGGATTCTCCGGGTCGGGTACATTGTACCGGCTGACACGATCGGGCGATGCCGTTGGCTCCGGTCCCATACGCAGGAGCGGCATTTTGATGTGGTGGATATCGCCCCCGGCCGGCCGTCCCAGATCGTGCAGTCGTCATGGCTTCAAGGAACCTGCCCTGTCTCCCCAGAGTTCGCAAACCAGACACTGAGATAGATTGGATACTGTGTCGGTTGCACGAAGTTGCCGGGGATCATGCTGATCGGCCGTATTGGTCGTTCGCGAATCAATCTGGGGGGCTGGATCTTGTTCGACTCGATGAAATGCTCGGATGCCTTGCGGAAACTGGTTGTGCCGTCCGAGAACGACCGGACCGATGGGCTGGCAGGGCGTTGGGTGTTCGGGATGATTGTCGGTCTGGCGGTCTTGGTGGTTCTGTCAGCCGGCAGCACCGAGGCCAACGGGCAGACGACAGGCTCGTCCACCTGGGTCGGTACGCGTGGGGCCTGGGGGCTCGCACCCGGTCGGCCGATCGTCGGCGTTCGTGAATCGTCGGGGTATGTCACGGTCCAGCCGAAGGCCGTCGAACGGATGGTCGCAGAAGGCTCGACGGCTTCGTTTGCCGGGTACCGCCGGCGGCGCGCCGTTGCCCGATTGGCCGGGTATCGCGTGACGGCTCTGGAACATGGGCCCACCGGTCGTCAGGTGATTCGCGTCCCATTCGGCTATGACGAGCAGTTGGCTGCAGCCGAGTTGATGGCCACGGGTGATTACGAGTTTGCGGAGCCGGATTGGATCGTGTACCCGGATGCGATCTTCCAGGAACCGCAACAGCCGACGGCCACCCCGGACGATCCGTACTTTTACAATCAGTGGCAACTTGAGGCGATGAACTGCGAGGCTGCCTGGTCGACCACGACCGGCGACCCGAGTTTCGTCGTGGCAATTTGCGATACCGGCATTGATGAGACCCACCCCGATCTGGCAGCCAACCGGCTGACCGGCTACAACGCTGCCGATGGCGTGACCGAAGCCGAAGGCGGTGCCGTGAGTGATGTACAAGGCCACGGCACGATGACGGCCGGCTGTGCTGCAGCCATTGGGAACAATGGTGTGGGTGTCAGTGGGACCGGTTGGGATTTGCGTCATATGACGGTCCGTGTGACCAATGCGAGTAGCGGGGCTGCGTACATGAGCGACCTGACCGCAGCGGTCATGTGGGCTGCCGACAATGGGGCCAGGGTCATTAACGTGAGTTACAGCGGTGTTGATTCGGCAGCCGTCCAGGCAGCCGGGGCGTATGCCCGGCAGCGGGGGGCACTCGTCGTCTGGGCTGCCGGCAATGAGGCCCGCTATCTGGAGGGGGATCATCCGGACGTGATCGTGGTGGCTGCGACGGATGAGAACGATGCACCGGCCTCGTTTTCCAACTATGGGCCGCTGGTCGATTGTGCGGCGCCCGGCGTTCGGATCGTGACGACCGGACGTGGGGGCACGTATGTCTCTGCCAGCGGGACGAGTTTTTCCGCACCGTTGACAGCCGGCGCCTGTGCCATGATCTGGTCAGCCCAGTCGGACCTGACGCCGGACGACGTGGAGCAGGCCCTGTTGGCCGGTGCCGATGATGTGTACACGCCGGGTCGCGACGACCATACAGGTGTCGGCCGCGTCAACGTCGGGGAATCGGTTAATCGGGCCGGCGAATGGGCCCCGATCTATGAGCCGTACCTCACGGTGACGCCATCGTCGCCGGTGGTCGGGACGTGGTTCTATGTGACGCTGGGCGGGGCGCGCCCGGGCGATCGGGTGGGGCTGTTCTACGGCACGCACGGGACGGTCGAACCGCGTGTGGTGGCTCGCTATGGGGTGACGCTGGATCTGCGGCAGCCGCGAATCGTTGCCGGGCGAGCCATTACGGTGAACGACAACGGGCAGGCTGCCTGGCGGTTGCGCCTACGCAAAATGCGTCGTCTGCCTGCAGGAATCTGGTTCCAGGCTGTGCAGGCACATGATGACTATGCGTCGACAGTCGTCAAAATGACGCCCCAGCCTGATCAATAAACTGAGTGATGGCTCCCCTGATCGGGCATATGCCGGACTTTTTCGGGTGGACCTGCCGAGTTCCGGGTGAAATGCTTAGCCTTCGCAGACCCATCCGTCGGCCTCCTGCTGCGCTGGTGCGGCAGCCATCCCTGATTCATGCGGCGGATATCCGGTGGCAAGATGAAAGGGATCGCTCAGATGGCGGATCGATTCAAGGCAGTGTTGCTGTTCGGGATGCCGGGTTCAGGCAAAGGAACGCAGGGCAAGATGCTCGGTGCGGTCCCCGGTTTCTATCACCTGGCAACCGGCGACATTTTCCGCAGCCTTGACCGCGAATCCGACCTGGGTCGTCTGTTCGTCCAATACTCCTCCAAAGGCGAACTCGTCCCGGATGATGTCACGATCAAGGTCTGGAAGCAGCATGTGGACGGCCTGATCGAGTCGAACACGTACAACCCGTCGCGCGATATGCTGCTGCTGGACGGCATGCCGCGGAGTCTGAACCAGGCTGAGGTCATCGGGCAGTACATTGATGTCCTGCAGGTCGTGCACCTGGTGGCTCATGATGAGGACAAGATGGTCGAGCGCATGCGGCGACGGGCAGAGAAGGAAGGCCGACACGACGACGCCAAAGTCGATGTGATTCGCAACCGGTTTTCCGTGTATCGCAATGAGACGCAGCCGGTCCTCGATCATTATGGTAGCGAACTGGTCAGCGAGATCGACGCGATCGACACGCCCGGCCGGGTGTTGCAGCAGGTGCTGACAGCGGTGCTGCCGGTGCAGGAACAGCACTTCGGCAACGCGCTGGAGGCGTGAGGGGACTGTGGTCCTCATATTCAAAGACGTCTTGCTGGATTCCGGCCTGCGCCGGAATGACGAAAAGTTATACCGGAACGACGAAAAGTGATACCGGTATGACGAAGTGATATAGGTTACGAACGTAATCGTGAGGGGTCCGCTTTATTGACGGTCAATCAAGAGGCCTGCTCGCCGTTGCGCACGGCTCGTGAATCCACTTGCTACATTGCCGTCAGGACTCGTGCCTCGTCCTGACCTACAGACTTTACTTAGTTCGTCCCCGAGAGTCGTCTGACGGTCATATCGAAGTTGCGCCCGTTCGGGCCGAGCATTTGCTTGTGCATGCCATAGACCACGAAGCCGTATACCGCTGCTGCAATACACGAGGCGACCACGAGCGTGATGCGCGAGCCGGCCACCGACTCGGACAGTGAATCCGGGATGGCTGCTTCGGGAAACACGATCGCGCGCACGGCAGTGATGGGGCTGATTGTTGCCAGCACAGCCCTGATCGGGCCGAGGGTCTTGCCGCCCGTCGAGCCGCAGAGACTGATGACGCCGGTCACAGCCACGACAATGCCGACGGCCCCGATGATGCTTGAGATCGTGCCTTTGCTCTTCAGGCTCCAGTGCAGCCCCACCATGACGGCAAACGCGGAATAGGACGTCAGAACAAGCGGGAGAATGATGACGCCCTCAGGCAGCACCATTGGCACTTCGACGGTACTCGTGTTGGCGGTGACCGTCATCATCACGCCGGACGCCACCCCGAGGCCGTCCACGCCGATATACGCAGCCATCATGGCCAGTGTCACCGTGGGCACGGCGATCATGGGAAGCAGGAAGCTGACAATCCCGCGCATCTTGCCGCTCACATAATACGATGGCGTCAGCGGGGTCGTCAGCAGGAGATCCAGCGTCCCATCCTCACGTTCCTGGCTGATGGCAGTTGCCGAGATGTTAAGTGCTGTCAGCCCGATGATGCCGACTTCGATGGCGATCACCGAGAGGATCATGCTGCGGGCGGTGCCGAGGCTGATGGTCTGTGTATGGATGAGCCCGATCAGTGTCATGGCAATCAGCACGCCGAGGCCGACGAACCCCCATTTTGCCACCTGTTTTCCGAGTGTATTTTGTTTCGCACTCGCCTCGCGCCAGGCGATCGGGTTGTTCCAGACACGCCGTGCCGGTCGTGCTTTGGCTGAGGCGCTGCCGGCTCGGAACAGGCGGCGATACCACGCAATCTGCCCGGTCCGTTCGCCGATGACTCGCAGAAACAGCGCCGACCAGGCAATCAGGAGTACGCTGATCACGGTGCCGAGCCAGCAGAACGTGGCAGCCGGCGCGCCGAACCACATTCGTTTGAACCACCCCAGGCTTAACTGTTCAACAGCGCTGGGGGGGTGGTAGTTGGCATAGTTCAGCAACACCTCCAGCGTCAGAAACGGGTTCAGTGGGGTCATCATCGTGACCTGGTTCGGGGCCCCGGGTCGCAATATGCGGTCAATGGACCAGGTTAATCCGAGGTAGACGACGACACAGATATAGAAAACGAACACGGCTCGTCGGCCGGCTTGCCGGCTTACGGACAGGGCGATGGCAATCGACCCGACGACAAGGGCAGCGATGGCGCCAATGAGGTATGACATGAAGATTGATCGACCAGGCACCCCGCCGAAGTACTGCGTGATGGCAAACAGCGGCAGGCTGCTGACCAGCAGTGCCATGATGAAGAACAAACGCCCGAACAGATTACCCAGCACCACCTGCAGTGCATTGAGGGGGGTGGTCAATAGAATGTCCCACGTTCGCGGGTTTGCTTCCTGGGCGATGGCCCCGGCCATGAACACCGGCGCGAGCAGGCAGATCATGCCGAGTTGGAGGTATGCGACCTGCTGAAATGCGGTGGCCCCGGCACTGGCCAGTTTCTGCAGGCTCCCCTGCCCGACGCCCAGCAGGCTGATGAGCAGGGCAATGATCATGACGGCCAGGTAGCCGGACCGGATGTAGAGATGGCGCGTGCGCCGAGACCCGCCGGTGACGAGGCGCATGCAGATTGGGTTCGTGATCACGAGTCGGAGTAACCAGTTTACGATTCGTGGCATAGCAATCAGTATACTAGTCGGGACGCGGTGAGTTGTCGGTTCCAATGGGTTTAATGCCGGGATGGCCGGACGGTGAGGAAAAATGGCAGGGCAGAGAAGAAAGAAGCGGGCATCCACGAGGTACCTGTGCCGGGAGTGCGGGGTGGTGCAGTTGCGGTGGATGGGAAAATGCCCGGACTGCAATACCTGGGATTCGCTCGAGCCCATGCCCGAGGTTCCGGCTGGGTTCGATGACGATCCGGCCTCGGACCCACATGCCGGGGTGGCCGACATATGGAGGCAGGCGATCGGGGGAACGGCCGAGGATGGCAGCGATGCCGGTGGGGCGACGGCGCCGATGCCGGTCGGGCAGGTGTCCAGCGAGTCGGCCGGCCAACGGTGGTCGTCCGGCAGCGGTGAGTTTGATCGCGTGCTGGGAGGAGGGCTGGTGCCGGGATCGGCGGTATTGATCGGCGGCGAACCCGGGATCGGGAAATCGACGCTCCTGCTGCAGGCAGCGGCCAATCTGGCCGGTTCCGGGCACACGGTGCTATATGTCAGCAGTGAGGAATCAATGGCTCAACTGCGCCGACGGGCTGACCGCCTCGGACTCAGTGAGCCGGCCGGCAAGTCGCTGCTGGTGCTTTCAGAAACGAACCTGGTCCGTATTTGTCGCCAGGCAGCGGTGGCCAAGCCGACGATGCTGGTGGTTGATTCGATCCAGATGGTGTACCGGCCCGACGTCGAGGCCACGCCCGGCAGCGTGACGCAGATGCGAACCTGTGCGGCCGACCTGATTCATTTAGCCAAGATGAGCGGGATGGCAGTTGTTCTGATCGGCCATGTCACCAAGGAGGGTCGGCTGGCCGGGCCGCGGCTGCTTGAGCATCTGGTGGATGCGGTCCTGTATTTTGAAGGGGATGACCAGCATGCGCACCGGATCGTTCGGGCTGTGAAGAACCGGTTCGGGACGACGCTGGAGATCGGGTTGTTTGAGATGACCGGGCATGGATTGGATGAACTGCCTGACCCGGCTGCCTGTCTCGGGATGGGTGATGGTGATCCGTCCGGCGAGCATTCTCCCCTTCGGGCTGGGACTGTCGTGTTTCCCACGCTGCAGGGATCTCGGTGTTTCATGGTCGAGTTGCAGGCGCTGACGTGTACGGGGATTCTCGGGGCCGCCAAGCGGCGTGTGTCCGGGCTCGATTCGAATCGCCTGGCCGTGCTGATTGCGGTACTCGAAAAGCGGGCTGGGATGCGGCTGGCTGATCAGGATGTTTTTGTCGCATCGGCCGGCGGTTTTCGGGTGATGGAGCCGGCTGCCGACTTGGCAATCGCGTTGGCAGTGGCCGGCTCTCACATGAATCGAGCGGTCCCGTATGGGTGTGTGGCCATCGGGGAGGTTGGTCTGGACGGGCGGCTTCGGCCTGTGCCGCAGATGGAGCAGCGTGTGCGCGAGGCTGCCCGACTCGGGTATCGGCAGGCCATCGTGCCGTCGAACGACATGAACCGGGGGGGGCGAAGCGCGAGTGGGAAACGAGATGGAACCAAGAGTGATCAGCCGTCGCTGTTGACAGTGCTGCCGGCCGGCACTTTGGACGAGGCACTGTCGCTGATGGAGCCCTGCGCAGCATCGGCACCCCCACCGTCTCCCACGCCGGTGATCAAGCGCACGACCTCTGCGAGCCAGTCCCGATCTTTCTGACGTAGTTGCTCTCCGATGTGATAGCGATAGCCGTCGGCTGTGATGAGAATGCTGCCGAGGCTGTCGGCTGTATCAGGTCGAGCGACGATCTCCGTGATGGTGCCTGCGGGCAGTGACCGCTCACCGACGCGGATTCGGTATCCCCAGAGCGGCCGATGCAGGTCGATGCCGTCCCGATAGACGGTGAGCCGAGTGTGTCCGAACAGGGAATGCAAGCCTTCGACGGCAAAGACCCAGGCAGCAAACAGGAAGATCAGGGAGATGAAGCTGAGTGAGACGGCCATCATGAGCGGGTACCAGGGTGGCATTTCGGGGTCGGCCTCACTGTCGGTTGCTGCTACGGCTGCTGTTGCAGGATCGGTGGCAGGTTGAGCAGGAGTGGGAGGTGGAGCGGTTGCTGATTCGCTCTGGTTGGCCGATGGTGGTGGGGCTGTTTGGACGAGTGCTGTTGTGTCGGGTCCGGGCATGAGGCCTTGGTAGCCGAAGAAGTACCAGACTCCGAGTATGGGGATGCTGGACATCCCGATGACGATGAGCAGGCAGATGAGCGCCCGTCGATACAGCAGGAGGCCGGCCGGCGGGAGTGTGATGACGTGCACGGCACTGTCGGGAGCACTGTCGTGTGTGATCGGGGACTTGGCCGGGGCCGGGGGGAGGAGCAGTTGCTGCAGATTGTCGTGATGGGATGCCGAGTTCATGGTCCGGAATGGTAGGGGGAGGGGGGGGACGGTGGCCGACCGGCCTCGCGGGCCATATGACTTGTTGCGGCTTGGCCGGGGTGAGTTATGAATCCCGGACAAAAGCCTGACAAACGTGGTGTGTGAGGCTAGGATGTGGCGACGAAACGGGATTTCATGAGTACATCGATCAAAACAGAACAGAGACTCTCTGACGAAGATTCGCTGCTCCAGGAACTTCTGGCACAGGGACGGTTGGATGATCTTATTCCCACATGGGCTAAGGATAAGAGCACTGTCCGACGAATCGAGTCGGCTGCTCAGTCGCGCCACACCACCCACGAATTAATCGCAGGAGATGCGCGACGTGCCTCGGCGCTGGAAGCAGCATCGGTCCATCTCGTGGTGACCTCCCCCCCTTACTGGACACTGAAGAAGTATAACGATCACGATGACCAGCTTGGTCATGTCTCCGACTACGATGAATTCATTGAAGCGATCGACGAGGTCTGGAGGAATTGCTATCAGGCTCTTGTGCCAGGGGGGCGACTGGTGATCAATGTTGGTGACGTGTGCTTGTCTCGCCGGAAGAACAATGGGCGCCACACCGTTGTGCCTCTGCACGCCACAATTCAGGAACGGTGCAGGGCCATCGGTTTCGACAATTTGGCACCGATCATCTGGCACAAGATTGCCAACGCGAATTATGAAGTATCCGGCGGTGGCGGATTTCTTGGTAAGCCGTATGAACCAAACGCCGTGATTAAGAATGATATTGAATTTATTCTCATGCAGCGAAAGCCGGGCGGGTACAGGAGTCCATCCCAGCGGGCGCGACTTTTGAGCATCATCAGCGCTGAGAACTACGGCAAGTGGTTCCGTCAGATTTGGTCCGACCTTCCGGGAACATCAAATCCTCGCCATCCGGCGCCATATCCCTCTGAATTTGCTGAGCGGATTGTTCGCATGTTCTCTTTTGTGGGTGATACTGTGTTAGACCCGTTCATGGGAAGTGGAACCACAAATCTGGCGTGCGCGCAGTGGGGTCGAAACAGCATTGGGATTGAAGTAGATCCTAGCTATTATCAGGTGGCGAAGCAGCGAGTGGTTGCTCACGGCAGCGACCTGTATTTCTCTTCCACTGTACATCTACGAGATGACGAGCATGCGGAAATTTGATACAGACTTGCGCGACGCTGTTAAGCACTTCTGGATAACACGTCAGGCGCAGTCTGCAAAGCAGGGCCATGGGACGGGCAAAGACAAAGGCTCACGAAGTGCTGTTACCGGCGGGAAGCAAATGGACGGCTTTGTGCGCGTTGTTCGTGCCCTGCTCAGAGAGCATCAAGTGCCGGAATCGTCCATATCAACAGCCAAGGCATTAGAGTTGCCCGGGTGGTTCAGGGCTGAGAAGAAGTGGGATCTCATCATCGTACATGAGGGTGAACTACTGGCAACAATCGAATTCAAGTCTCAAATCGGCCCATCGTTCGGCAACAATTTCAATAATCGTACCGAGGAAGCGCTGGGTAGTGCAACCGACATGTGGGCGGCTTATCGAGAAGGCGCATTCAAGCCATCGTCAAGACCGTTTCTTGGCTATCTTATGTTGCTCGAGGACTGTGTACGATCGCAGGCTCCTGTGAAGGTTGCGGAGCCTCACTTTCCCGTATTCTCCGAATTCAAAGGCGCTTCCTACAAGAGGCGCTATGAGCTGCTCATCGAAAAACTTCTGAGAGACAGGCTTTATGATGGTGCGTGTTTGATTATGTCAAACAGTGTGGATGGCGCAAAAGGCGATTACTATGAGCCTCAATCAGAGTTCACGTTTGCCAAATTTATCGCACCACTGTTAGCCCATGTTGTATCGAGAATATGAACGAGTTGCTCACCTCCCCGGATCATCATCATCAATCCCTGTAATCGGCCTCTCTGATGCGTCGGTATCATCCGGCTCGGTTCCCGTTGAGGGTGGGGTGGGGTCGTCCGGCTTTTCCTTGCCCATGAAGCGGCCGCCATCGGCTCCTTGCTGCCCCTCCGCCTCTTCCGGTGTTTCCTCCGTGATCGGCCGCTCGTCGGGCCGTTCGGTCTTGCGGCTTCGGATAATCGCCTCCACCATGCGGTCCGATTCAAGAACAAGCGGGGCCGTCAACGCGCGCTGCTGATGTAATGCATACAACACACCGATCGTCTCGGCATAACTCATGCCAAGCCCCGGGCCGTCGCCGGCCGGGCCCGTGTCGCCGGAGAGAATCTTAATAAACTCAATAAGGTCCGCAGACGACTCGCTGTGTCGAGGCTCCAATCCTCCCAGCGGGCGATAGAAGATGCGCAACTCAGAATCCCGCGTCGTTGGGTCGGCACTCCCGCTCGCCTCATCGCCTTGTCCCGGCATATCGCCCACGACCAGCAATCGATCGTCCCATGCTTTGGCCAGGCACGGCCGCGTGACTTCAGAGTCGTGCCCGAAGATGACGATGCGAGGCTCTTGCTGCTGCGTGACATAGGCCATCGGGTAAATCGACGGCACGATGAACAACTCGAAGTCGGTAAACCGGCCGATCGGGATTCGCTGCACAATCGGGTCGCCGGACTCGCGCAGTGCATCAAAAGCAGCCAGCCTGATATCACGCTGCGAATCGTTGAGCAGATTGCGCATCAAGGTCGAGATGCGAACATTGCGACCCATTCGAGCCAACAGTTCAACGGCATTCAGACGCAGTTCATTTGTTGGGTCGGTGGCGATTTCTGCCAGGTGCGGCACGGCCAGCGGGTCGCCGAGCAAGGCGCCGGTTTTCAATGCGGCAAGGCGTGGCACCAACTCCGAATAATCGTACATACCCTCGACGGCCGGGATCGCAGCCGGCCCGAGCGCGACGAGACACCAGGTCAGACTCGGTGCATCAACCGGATTCTCACGCAGCCAGCGAGCAAGGCTCATGGCCCGGCGCTCCATATTGGATGGTGAAATCTGCGCGTGCATCAACAGTTCCACAAACTCGCCGGTGTTGTCCGACCAACTCGGCGGCACGGTGACCGAAATCCGTTCGTCGGCATGTTGCGGGATCGGCATCGCCGTCGCATATCGCTGCCCCGACTCCATCGGGAATCGTGTATTGATCGCGTCGGTGATGGCCCGTGATCGGCTGTGCCCCGGTGAGCGCAGGACAAGGACCAGGCCGCGATCTTCCAGCACGATCCCACCATTGAGTACTCGCCCGACGCGCGGCTCAATGTCGACGGTCCCCCCTTCCGATTGATCGACGTCCGCCATCGGGTCAGGCAGCATGCCGGTATCAGTCCCGCCCGTGTTCTCCTGAGAGAGACCGGTCGCCGCCTCATCTTCTTCGGTTGCTGTGATCGGTCGCGTCGTTGTCGGGTCGTCAACGAGGTCCGGCGGCTGTTGTGCCAACCCGGTGTCGTCCTCGTTGTCCCGGTTGCTTGTGTCGGAGTTCGCTGTGCCCATGAACCGTCGCTGAGCACGTGGTTGATTGACAAATGGATTGATAAAAACGTCGCCGCGGGCCAGGGCAATGGCACGGGACTGGGGGCCGGTGGCATGGGCAAAGCCCTGGGTGAGCCGTGCGGTCCAGAGTCGGCCCCCGAACAGGCTGGTCGTGCTGGTCGAGGGTAAGGCTGCGACGCGAACATCGAACATGGTTTCGCGCGGGGCGCCGGGCGGGATGGTCGCTTCCACGAGGACCACGGCCGTATCCATGCTGTTGAGCAGTTCCTGGACGTTGATCTCGTTCGGGGAGTTGATGCGTGAGTCCCGGCGCATCTTGGATGCTTCGTTCTCGATGATGGTGCGAATCACGATTGGGGTGTCGCGCGAGCCGGTGCCGTTGAGCCCGACAACGAGCCCATAGCCTTGCACGAGCGTCGGGCCATACCCGAGCAGTTCAGCCTCATAGCGGATCGTGCCGCGCAAATACGCCGGCAGCGGGTTCGGGGCTGCTTCGGGTTGGACGATCTGGGTTGGCTCTTTTTTGTTCTTGCAGCCGACAGCCAGCAGGCTGCTCATCCCCAGCGCCAGGCAGCAGGCAGTCATGACGAGCGTGCGGGTACAAGAAAGCAGTGGGGCACTGGCGCGTGCGGCGGTCGGTCGTCTATCAGGGCGGACCGTTGGCATGGGCATGATCCTCGTGTGGCATCGTATGAGTCGCTGAGTCTATCGGTCTGTGGCGTGCCCCTCCTCCTCCAAGGTTCTTTGTGGCCGGGTGGGACGGAGGGAGGGTGGATGCACGTCCGGACAGCCGGCTTGGGCAGGCCCGCAGGGTCTGCGGTGCATCGGTCATCATATGCACTGCAACGCGGGGACCGGCTGGTACGCTGTACTTACTTGGCCTTCTCGCCGGGCACAAGACAGGCTTCCTTACCCCCCTTGCGGCCCAAGTTTACAGTCTGCTGCTGGCCGTCGGGGGATTAAGTGGCGTATTGCTCGACACTCAGCGCAGAGCAAGAGGAAAAATATTGAAATCAAATGATTCATGATTGCCTTTTGCTGTAAATTCACTATAGATTCCTACAGTTTCTATAGAAATTGCCGTGAATTCAAATACTATAGGTTTTGTTAGGTATTTATAGTACACCTATAGTTGTGAGCCAGTCTTTGTGTACAGAGTGAGTAGGACTTCCCTATGAGAATCCCGGAGTCTCCCCCCATCATGGGCCGTATTCTGGTTGAGCATGAGGAGGATCTCTCATCTGCATGGTCAGATCCGAAATATGGCGAGCTGATCAAGAAAGCAGATCACGAGTGGCTGCATTGGGACAAACTGCGGTTTGTTGCTCGCGAGAGAGGGCTCAAGCCTGAGGTGGCATGGGCGCTCTTGGCCTTCTCAAGACGGTCCAGATATCGGACGCTCCCACTTCGTGGTCATGACGACGCACAGCTGCGGTATGTTGTTCCCGATCGTGTGCAGCGGGAGTTGATGCTCACCGACCAGGAACTCGCTGGCGCGATCGCCGCGCCGGAAGAGCACCCAATTCAGCCATCCCTACGCGATCGATTCATCATTCGGGCGTTTCACGAGGAAGCGATTGCCTCCAGTATGCTTGAGGGGGCCGCGACCACGCGCGCACAGGCAAAGGAGATGCTTCGGCGCGATCGAAAGCCGCGCAACCGAGGGGAGCAGATGGTCCTCAACAACTATCGTGCCATCAACTTCATCCGCGAGCATCGTGCGACTCCCCTGACGCCTGATTTCATCGTTGAACTTCAGCACATCCTCACGAAAGACACGCTCGATCATCCCGAACAGTCCGGTCGTTTACGAACAAATACAGACCGGGTTGTGGTTGCCGATCAATACGACTACGAAGTTATGCACACTCCTCCTCCTGCGGGCGAGCTCCCAGAGAGGTTGAGCATGCTCTGCAAGTTCGCAAACTACACTGAATCTGAGGCCGAGTTCATTCACCCGGTTGTCAAGGCGATTGCGATGCACTTCCAGATTGCGTTTGACCATCCATTCTGTGATGGGAACGGCAGAACGGCTCGCGCGCTCTTCTATTGGTTCTTGCTGAACAAAGGGTACTGGCTCTTTGAATACCTGCCTATTTCCAGATTGATCTATCGTCGCGCACGCGGTTACTTTCGCGCCTTTCTGTTGGCAGAAACGGATGGTTTCGATATTACCTACTTCATCAACTACAACGCGAGGATCATTGGATTCGGCAGAAGGGATCTTAAGAGATACTTGGCAAGAAAGCAGTTTGAATTGCTGCACAGCAGGCAGTTGCTTGCCGATAATCCAGACTTGAATCACAGGCAGCGCGAAGCGATCACTCGGCTTTTGCGCGACCCTTCTCATATCATCTCGATTGCGGATCATCAGAATCACCACCGAGTGTCCTATCCGACTGCGCGCAGCGATCTGCTCAGACTCGAAGAGCGCGGTCTCCTCACCAGGCGCGTCATTGGAAACCGCTTCGAATTCACAGGTGGCCCCGGGCTCAGCGAGATCAACCTTCCTTGACCTTATCGTGTCAATCAGAGGGGAAACCGCCTGACCCCTGGTGACCTACGTTGCCGGTCGCGTCAACCAGCATGGCCACCGACGCGACATATCCCGGGAAGCGATCGCTTAATACCTCCAGCCCCTTGTCTGCCCCCAGCACCGAGATTGCCGAGGCAAGCGCATCTGCAGTGGTGGCATCAGGCCCGATCACCGTCACCGCGACCCGAGTCGTCAGCCCCAACCCGGTGCGCGGGTCCACAATATGTGAATACCGCACGCCATCAATCTCCACAAACTGGTCCAGGTCGCCTGACGTGGCGATGGCACAATCGGTCAGGTGCACGATTCGATCCGTCCGGTTCGGGTCGTGGGTTTGAATCGCTACCCCCCAGCCTGCCGGCCGATCGGGCGGTGCCGTTCCGACCCGCAGGTCGCCGCCGAGATCAACGAGCGCACCCGGCAGACCGTATTCATCACGAAGTACCCGGTATGCCTGCTCAGCAGCAAACCCTTTGCCGATCCCGCCCAGATCAAGCCGCATCCGGGGCAGATCCAGCCTGAGCGACTGCTCTTGTGAATCGAGATGCATATGCCGGCTGCCGACTCGGCTTCGTGCTTCTGCGAGTGAATCGGCACTCGGCAGTGACCCAGCCTTCCTCGCCTGTCGCCACAGGCGGACGACCGGGCCGATCGTGACATCAAAGGCACCGTCGGTTGCGCGTGCGATCTCAACTGATCTGCAAAGCACTGCGAACAGATCGGGGCTGATCGGGATGGGGGCCGGCTCACCTGCCCGGTCGCACACGCGCATGAGTTCAGAATCCGGGCGGTAGTCGCTCATCACCTGCTCAAGTTGCTCAATGCGATCAAAGGCCGCTGCCGCCGCATGTCGGGCCGCGTTCTCGTTCGGTGCATATAGGACAATCCGGGCTCGAATCCCCATGGCCGGCCGGCTGAACTCGTGCCGTG
Organism: Planctomycetota bacterium; assembly: GCA_013112555.1. Lineage (GTDB taxonomy): Bacteria > Planctomycetota > Phycisphaerae > Phycisphaerales > UBA5793 > PNC21. The sequence goes on from JABFGK010000002.1 coordinate 1,199,883, forward strand.
CCATCGCCGACCCCGGTGACCCACTGCTGCCCAGGCCGGCAGCACACCCACACAGAATGCCACAAAAATACACATAAAACCAACATAACCAGACGTGTTTCGCAGATTCTGTAGGCAATAATGACAGGCAACCGGTCCGGGTTGCCCAAGTCTGCCAGCCCGGGTCGGCTGCTCTTGTGCGCTGTGTGCGGGATGACGTATGATGCGCCATTGACTGACATGGTACTCAAGCGATGGAGGTACAGATCCGGATGCGAGCACGAATGACGAGGACGGCCGGCACGGCTCACAGTCTGGACCGGGCGAATGGCACCCGGTACCGGAATGTGTTTGCTGCAGTTGCAAGTATCGGCATGGTGCTGGGTGTATTCATGCTGCCCGGCTGTGCATCGCAGACGACCACCACTGGGCCGGGAGCAGCGCAAGCCGCTGAGCCGAGTCTTGAGCCGTTCGTCCAGACGCTCGAAGGAACGACGGCAACATTCGAGATGGTTCCCGTGCCGGCCGGCACCGTGCAGGTCCGCAACCCGGATGATCCTTCGCAGATGATGACGGTGGAGGTCGGGCCGTTCTGGGTGGCCACCACTGAAACCGTCTGGGACACCTATGACATCTGGGTCCACAGTCTGGATCAGCCCTTTGATGATGGCAGCAACGGCAGCAATGGCTTCGACAGCGGCGAGATGATTGAAGGCGAGGATGCCGATGCCATCAGTCGGCCGAGCAAGCCCTATCTGCCGCCGGATCGGGGCTTCGGATACGTGCGGTATCCTGCGATCTCTCTGACGTTCCACGCGGCCGACGCATACTGCGCCTGGCTGACCGAGAAGACCGGCAAGCCGTATCGATTGCCGACCGAGGCTGAATGGCAATACGCGATCGCCGCCGGTGCTGCCGGTCCGTATGCATGGGGCGATGATCCGGCCCAGGCTGATGCCTATGCCTGGTATCATGCCAACAGTCCGATTAAGACCGAGGAGGTGGCCCAGAAGGAGCCGAATGCCTGGGGCTTGTTTGACGGTCACGGCAACGTCGGTGAATGGGTCGTCGGTATGAATGGCAAGCCGATCGTGTGCGGCGGATCGTACAAAGATGACGTTGACGGCCTGACGCTGGATGCCCGTGTCAGCCAGACGTATGAATGGAATGAATCCGACCCGCAGATTCCCAAGAGCCAGTGGTGGCTGGCGGATTGCTCATTCGTCGGGTTCCGAGTCATCTGTATCCCGGACGACGATGATCAAGAGGCCGGTGCAGATTCACTTGACTGAGGCATATTCGATATACACCCACCCCACACCCCGACGGCGCCGGTGCGACGCGTTGACTCAGATTCGATGGAGGATTGGACATGAAGAGGAAGCAGACTCATACGAATGCAGAAGCCGGCGAGACATCCGTTTCACGTCGGGACTTTGTCCGGACCGCTGCAGCAGCGACCGCTGCCGTCCCGTTTCTGGGCGAAGGCGCCTTGGCGGCCCGCACGGCTCAGGTGTCCGGCAAGGATGAGTTACGGGTTGGGTTGATCGGGTGCGGTGGGCGTGGGACCGGTGCAGCCGTCAACTCGATTGATGCGGCTGATCGGGTCCGGCTCGTGGCGATGGCCGACGTATTCCCGGATCGTCTGAAGAGTTCGCGCAGTAATCTGGAGCAGCACAACAGTGAGAAGGCCACGGTCAGCGATGACATGTGCTTTGTCGGTTTTGATGCGTATCGGCAGCTGCTGGAACATGCTGATGTTGACCTGGTGATCCTGGCCACACCGCCGCACTTCCGCCCCATGCAGTTGCAGGCAGCCATCGAAGCGGGCAAGCATGTTTTCATGGAGAAGCCCGTCGCCGTTGACCCGGTGGGGGTTCGGACCGTGATCGCTGCCGGCGGGGTGGCACAGCGTCGAGGGCTGGGCATTGTGGCCGGCACGCAGCGACGGCACGAACTGTGTTACCTTGATGTCATGAAGCGCATTGAGGATGGCCTGATTGGCGATGTGGTGGCGGCTCGATGCTATTGGAATCAGCAAGGGTTGTGGCACAAGGACCCGCAGCCGGAATGGTCCGACATGGAATGGCAGTTGCGAAACTGGCTGTACTTCACCTGGCTGTCGGGTGATCACATCTGCGAGCAGCACATTCACAATCTTGATGTGATCAACTGGGCGATGGGCGGCCCACCGACCAAGGCGCTCGGGCTCGGCGGCCGCGAGACGAGAACCGATCCCGTCTTTGGGCAGATTTTCGACCATCATGCGATCGAATACGAGTATCCCGATGGTCGCTTCTGCATGAGCATGTGTCGGCAGATGGATGGCTGTGAGAGCCGCGTCGAAGAGGTGATCAATGGGACGAAGGGGCGTTCGATCACCAGTTCCAATCGGGCCCGGATTATCGGTGAGACTGATTGGTCGTTCAGTGGGAAGAATCCGAATCCGTATGTCCAGGAACACAAGGACCTGATTTCCAGCATCGAGAACGGGACCCCGCTCAATGAGGCAAAGCGTGTTGCCGAGTCCACACTGACGGCCATTATGGGTCGCATGGCAACCTACACCGGCAAGTCGGTTACGTGGGACTTTGCGATGAACGAGTCGAAACTCGATTTGACGCCGCCGGCCTATGAGTTCGGCCCGATGCCGATGCCACCGGTGGCCGTTCCCGGCAGGACGCCGCTTGTGTGAACCTGGATCGACGAGCCGCGCACGTGAGTAAGCGGGTACAGTATCTGGATCTCCCTCACGGGCCTGAGTCTTTGGAAGAGAGCCCGCTCCCTCACGGTCGCGGCTCGTCGGAGGATGGATGGAATAGAGTTCAGTATGATGAATGCCTACCGCTCCCTCACGGCCGCGGCACGTCCGACACGGTCGCGGCTCATTGGAATCGTGCTCCCGGCCGGTGTCGTCGTTGTGTGTGCGACTGCAACGACAACGGTCTTGGCCCAGGATGGTCCGGCCCCGACTGCCGGCGTTGATCGCGACCCGACCACGGTGGCCACCTTCCGTTTCCGGATCGAGGATTCTGCGACCGGTGAGCCGATCCCCGGCCGACTGACGTTTATGGGCCCCGATGCCGGGGATGAGGCCGACCTGTTTGTCAATGACATGGCTGACCCGACCCATCTGGCCGTTCGCAACAATGTCGTCTACACGATTGCCGGCGAAGGACTGATCACGGTCCCACCCGGTCGGTACACGGTGTACGCATCGCGCGGGATCGAGTGGTCGCTTGATTCGACCGATGGCGTACTGGATCTGGCAGCCGGGGCCGAGGTCGAATGGACGGCCCAACTCACCCACGAAGTCGATACGTCCGGCTGGGTCAGCGGTGACTTTCACCTGCACACCCTCACGCACTCCGGCCACGGCGATGCGAACATGAATGAACGCATCATCAGTATCGTCGGCGAGGGCGTCGAGTTTGCGGTGGCCACCGATCACAACCACCATACCGATTATCATCCGACGATGATTGAGGTCGGGGCGACGGAACTTCTTACAGCCGTCACCGGCAATGAGGTGTCAACGTCAATCGGCCACATCAATGCCTTCCCGCTCGACCCGCATAGCCATCCGGTGAATCACCGATTGACCGATGCCAACGAGTTGTTCAAGCTGATTCGGCAGCAGACCAATGAGTTCGGCATCGTGCCGGTGATCCAGTTGAACCATCCGCGCTGGAGTGGCATCGATTACTTTGCCAAGACCGGATTGGATCCTGTGGGGGCGATGCAGTGGCAGGACAATTACAGCCCGGACTTCGACAGCCTCGAAGTGATGAACGAGAACGAAGGGTGGGGGATGTTCGAGGCGGGTGTCGATGGCGTTGAAACGAGTGCCAACGAACACTCCGTCCTTCAGGACTGGTACAACCTGCTGAACCGTGGGTACCGCTACACGGCCGTCGGCAACTCCGACAGTCACACGGTGCATTACGATATGGCCGGCTACCCGCGCAACTTCGTGATGTATGGGGCCGACGACACGACGCCCGGCACCATCAAGCCCGCACTGGTGGCCCAGGCCGTCCGGGCGCATCAATCCGTGGCGACCACCGGTCCGTTTCTGCAGTACACAGTGAACGGTCACCTACCGGGCACCGATGTGATTGCCGGCCGGGACGGCATCATCGATGTCCAGATTGACGTGCAGGCTGCCTCCTGGGTGCCGTGCGATCGGGTGCGTGTCATTGTTAACGGCGACGAAGCCGCGCTGTTTACGATGGGCGACACCGAGCCGCGCTCGGTCCAGCGTTTTGATTCGACCATCCGACTGTCGATCGAGCATGATGCCTGGATCACCGTCATTGCTGATTCAATGACGCAGACGCTGAGCCCGGTGGTCGGCCCGCAAGGCAGACCGGTGTATCCGATGGCCGTTGCCAACCCGATGTGGATCGATGCCGAGGGTGACGGCGAATGGATTTCGCCGTGGGACCGTGCTGCGGCGCTGGTGGCTGACGCAACGATCCTTGATCAGGTTCAGCCGACCAATCGAAGCGATGCGATCCTGACGATTTTGGCAGCAGCCGAGGCTGGTTCGCCATTGGCCCCGGACCTGGTTCGTGCCGGGCTGGCAGCAGCCGACCAACGTCGAATCCGGTTGGCAGCAGCACGTGCAGCCGAGTCGCTGGCGGATGCAGCACTGGCCGACGATCTGGGGGCCCTGTGGGATCAGCATGAGCAACTGGATGGCTATCTGAACGTCGCACTGTTGCGGGCGCTGGGTGCCTGTGAGCCGGCGACTGCGTTCGGTGATCGGTTGACTGCCTGGATGCTGACGGATTCGGGGCTGGAGTCAGTCCGACAGTTTCAATCCGAGATCGCCCCGATGATGCCGGGGATCCCCGCCCGTGACTGGATGGTGCTGGGCTACTTTGCCAACCCGGTATCGACGACGATTCTGACGAGCGATTACGGCCCGGAGGGTGAGTACGAGCGATGGAAAGCCGGGAAGCCGATTGCGCCGGCTCACCCGTATCAGAACAAGATCAATAAGCCGATCCAATGGGAGCCCTTGCGGGCCGATGGGGCCGGCGGGTATCTGAACCTGCAGCAGATCGACCCGAACGAGGCCATGTACGAGCGCTCCATTGCGTATGCGCGCGTCTGGGTGAATGTGCCGAAGGAAATGTCGGTGCCAATTGCATTCGGGACCGACGACGGCAGCCAGGTGTTTGTGAATGGGACGAAGATTCACGAGGACACGACGCAGCACGGTGCCTCACCGTTGGACTTTATTCAGATTGTGCCGTTGAACGCCGGCTGGAATCACGTGCTGTTCAAAGTGGAGAATGGTGGGGGTGGGTACGGGATGTATTTCCGTGCCCTGTCGAATGATGTGGAATACTCGGCAGAGGCGCCGATGTGAGATACTGATCGACAAGCCGGGCATGTGAGTCAGTAAGTAAATGGGTGTGGAATCGGCCCGCTCCCTCACGGTCGCGGCTCGTCGGAAACGAGAGAGCCATACAAGAAGGTGAGATCCATGGTAACTGATGACACGGCTTCAGCCTCTCCGCTCGGCCCCAAGCCGGGGTTCGTGACGACCCGTTTGAGCATCATGATGTTTCTCCAGTTCTTTGTCTGGGGGGCATGGTATGTGACGGTCGGCAACTACATGGGTGCACACGGTATGGCAGACCATATCTACCTGGCTTATATTGTGGGTCCTATCGCAGCCATTGTTTCTCCGTTCTTTCTGGGCATGATTGCTGATCGCTTTTTTGCGACAGAACGTGTCCTCGGCATCCTGCACATTCTCGGTGGCTTGTTTATGTTCCTGGCGCCCGTTGTGGCAACGAGATCAGATGATCCACGCCTTTTTATTGCCGTGTTACTGCTGCATATGCTGTGTTATATGCCCACACTGGGGTTGACGAACACCGAAGCATTCCATCACATCACGAATCAGGAACGGCAGTTTCCGGTCATTCGCGTCTTCGGCACCATTGGTTGGATTGCGGCCAACTGGGTTGTCAGCAAGTGGCTGCATGCCGACAAGGAGGCTGTTCAGTTTTTCGTGACCGGCGGTGCCGGCCTGGCGCTCGGGCTGTTTAGTTTTGTTCTGCCCCATACGCCGCCACCAGGAGTCGGCAAGCAGGTCAAGTTCACGGAAATCATCGGCCTCGACGCACTGCGTAAGTTGTCCAGCGTGTCGTTCTATGTCTTCCTGGTCAGTTCGTTCCTTATTTGCATCCCGCTCGCGGCGTACTACTCGTACGCCCCGGTCTTCGCTGATAATGTGGGGATGCAGGATGTGGCCTTCAACATGTCATTCGGCCAGATTGCCGAGATTGTGTTTATGTTGGCCATGCCGCTCTTCTTCATGTTCCTCGGGGTGAAGTGGATGCTGCTGATCGGCATGTTGGCCTGGGTAGTGCGGTACGGCTTGTTCAGTGCCGCCGCGACCGATGGCATAATCTGGATGGTGCTTGGCGGCATTTTGTTGCATGGAATCTGCTACGACTTCTTCTTCGTGACCGGCTTCATCTACACGGACAAGAAGTCCACCCCGGAAATCCGTGGGCAGGCTCAGGGACTGCTTGTACTCGTGACGCAAGGGCTTGGGTTAGGTCTTGGTGCATTCCTTATCGGCAAGCTCGTGAATTACTCCAAATCGAGTGAGTACGACACCCTCACTGAACAGGCCGGTCAGTTCCGAGATGAATACGCGCAATTGACGGAGCAAGCGGGCGGCCAAGTGACGGAACAGGCACAATCACTCTGGAACCAGGCCACCGATGCCCTGCTCTCTACGTATGATTGGCGCATGATCTGGCTCATCCCCTGCGTCATGGCGGCCGCCGTGATGATCGGCTTCTTCCTGTTCTTCAGAGATGACACGAAGAAGAACCCGGCGGATTCGGCAGACGCGGCCGCCTGACCACTGGATCCCGGCCTGCGCCGGGATGACGGAAGGGGGGATAAGGCCTTCATGATTAGCCCTCGGTGACTACGAGGATTATGCATGAAGGCGGCATTGATTCCTGGCTGTATGATCTGTGTTGTCAGTGAATTGAGCGGTTGCCGAGGTGCGCCCAGTCCGCTTTCCCCAGCCACGACGTGGCACAGGAAAGTAGCCGCGGGTGGAGTGAGGAGATGCGCCACGCATCGACGAGCGCAACCCGCGGTAGATGGTACAGAAGACGAAAAAGCCCCGACAGGGGCGCAGGAAAGTGAGAGTCAAATGAGAGGCCACATCCTTCGCCCCCTTTCGGGGGCTTGGATGCTCGTGCCAACTCTCTCCCTGGGGCGGCGTTCGCCGCGCTGGCGCTTGGCTCACTTGCCCCAGGCTACTTCCCAGACTCCACTTCGTGGCTGAGCAGAGACCCAGGTACATCAGGTTCGCTGTCAGTGTGTCTTCGTTGTCCCACGCAGAGCGCAAATCGCTTGCATTATGCATAATCCTCGAATACACCCGGGGGCTAATGGGAATGGGAATGATGGAAGATGGATTCCCGCGTGCGCGGGAATGACGGAAGGAGGAGGATGGATCCCGGCCTGCGCCGGGATGACGGAGGGGAAGGGAAGGGGAAGGGGAGAAGATGGATTCCCGCGTTCGCGGGAATGACGGAGAAGGTGAATGTCAATATTGGGGACAGTTCCGGGTATCACTCTGCAACCTGTTGGTCTGGATGACAGTGTACAATGTGCAAGACGGCCCCTGACGGGCCGCCCTGATCGGAGCACGACCCATGTCCAGACGGATTCTGTTGGGAGATGAAGCACTCGCACTGGCGGCAGTCCATGCCGGGGCCTCATCGGCCCTGTCATACCCAGGGGCGCCGGCAACCGAGATTCAAGAGGCCTTCCGGGCATTCCATCGACATCAATGGCCGGATCAGCAGCAGCACAGCGGGCCGACCGGGGCCGGACTGGCCTGGTCCACCAATGAGAAGTCCGCCTATGCCACGGCACTGGGCCACAGTTATGCCGGCCGGCGGGTGCTCGTCTCCATGAACCACCTCGGGCTGAACACGGCCATGGGGCCGTTCATGGCCTCGGCACTCACCGGTGCCAACGGGGGGCTGGTCGTAGCGGTAGCGGACGATCCCGGCATGCATGCGAGCCAGAGCGGGCAGGACAGCCGGTTCCTGGCCGACTTTGCCCAGATCCCCTGCCTCGAACCCTGGGATCAGCAGGCAGTCTACGACTGGACACGCCAGGCATTTGACTGCTCAGAGCAACTCCAGTTGCCGGTTATCATCCGGCTCGTGACGCGCCTGTGCCACAGCCGATCGGCCGTCGAAACCCGGCCGGCCGTGGCCGAACTCGTCGAGCGCGCCCCGGTGAGCGATTGGCGCGACTGGACGCTCGTTCCCTCGACCATCAAACCCGGCTACGAACGCCTGACTGCCAAGCAGGAACGGCTTGTCAAACGGCTGTCCGATGGGCCGTTCTACGTGTTTGATGAAGAAGGCGATCGAACGTTCGGCGTGATTGCCTGCGGCACGGCCCGCAACTATGTATACGAAGCATTCGAACGCTACGGCATCCGCCACCCGGTGCTGGCCGTCGGTGCCTACACGATTCCCGACCAGTTCATTCATCGGATGTTCAAGTTGTGTGATCGGGTCCTTGTGGTGGAAAACGGCATGCCGTTTATCGAGCGGAAGCTCCATGCTGCTGCACTGACCGATCGCGAGACCCTCATCGGCCGCATGACCGGGCATCTGCCGGCTGTTGGGGAACTGGCACCCGGTGTGGTGGCCATCGCCCTGGAGGCCGATGTGAAGCCGCCGGCCTGGCCGTTTGATCAGCGGGCACAGAAGCCGACGGCCGCCCGCCCGCCGAGTGTGTGCGAAGGGTGTGCCCATGTGGAGGTGATCGATGCCATCACGCAAGTGATGGCCGGCGATCGTGAGGGGCGCGTATTCGGCGATGTCGGGTGCTACACGATGGCTGAGACCCCGCCGTATGAAGCAATCGAGACGTGCGTTGAAACCGGCGCAAGCATTGCGATGGCTGTCGGGGCGAGTCTGGCAGGGATCACACCGGCCATTGCCGTGATTGGTGACGCTGCCTTCACGCACAGCGGGCTGGCCGGGTTGCGCGATGCGGTCCGGATGAACGCGAACCTCGTTGTCATGATTTCGGACAATCGGCCGGTGCTGCATGACCGAGACAGTTCATCGCTGGCATCCGGTTCACGCTTGTATCAACTGGCCCAAGGCTGCGGGGTCGATGTGTCCCATATCCATGTGATTGGCAACGGTGTGCCCGGCCACGGCCACCTCGTTGATGCGCTCCAGGGGGAACTCGAGTATGACGGGCCGTCGGTCATCATTTGCCAGCACCCGTGCCACCATCCGACGGATGCAGAGGACGACTTCAATCGCACGATGATCGAATGTGCCTCCATCCTCGATGAGGGCGAGGAGCCGGTGGCCGATGCACCGGACCTGACGCGCGAGATCGTGGTGGCCGGTGTTGGTGGGCAGGGGGTCCGACGTATCAGTGAGGCGATCTGTCAGACCGCAGCCCGGGCCGGGTTAGCCGTCAAGCAGGCAGAGACGCACGGCACGAGCCAGGATGGTGAATCCCGGATCTCGCATGTTCGCTATCGACCGAGTCATGTGCACAGCGATCTGGTGCAACAGGGGACGGCCGACCTCGTGTTGGCGATCGAGCCGCTCGAAGCGCTGCGCTGGATCGGCTATCTCGGGCCGAAGGGGCATCTTATTACAAGTGTGAGACCGGTTCTTAATATCCCGGCTTACCCGTATCTTGAGATTATCCTGCAACGGCTGCGCGAGGTGCCGGGGCACACGCTGCTCGATGCTGAACGGTTGGCCCACGAGGCCGGCTCGCGTCGGCTCGCGAACCTGGTGATGCTCGGGGCAGCCAGCGCGTTGCTGGGATTTGATGACGATGCCTGGACCAAGACCATCGGTCTCCTGTGGGGCAGCGTCGGGGCTGAGACCGGCAACGATGTGGGGGCCATGGCCCGCACGGCGTTTGAATATGGCCAGAATGCTGCAGCCTTCTACCGTGCCCTGCTTGATGCCCGCATTGAAATGCATGATGCGCTCGTGGTGGCCAGCAATGTGAAGCCGTGCAAGGACGCAGCATCGTTTGCGCCTGCCTGGGGTAAGAAACTGCGCAGTTTGACGGAGCGGGAAGTGTTGATTCATCTGGATGAAGCAACGGAACTGCAGCCGGCCGACCCGAGTGAGATTGCGTTCCCGAAGTCCAAGCATCGGGCGCCTCAAAATAAGTGAGCGAGTCTGACCGTGAAATACGTTCTGATTCTGCCTGATGGTGCTGCTGACGACCCGTTGCCGTCCCTCGACGGCAAGACACCGTTGGCTGCAGCCGCAACGCCGAATATGGATCTGGTTGCAGCACACGGTGTGCAGGGCCTGGCACAGACCGTGCCGGCGGGCTTTATACCCGGTACCGATGTGGCTACGCTGTCGCTGTTCAGTTACGACCCGGCCGGGTATTACACCGGCAGGGCACCGCTTGAGGCAGCAGCACAGGGCCTGACGGCTGCCTCTGACGAGTTAATCTTCCGGTGCAACTTCGTGACCATTGATGACAATGGGTGCCTGGCTGATTTCACGGCCGACCACATTACCCAGCCGCATGCCGACCGGCTGATTGCCGATCTTAATACGGTGTTTGCCGATGCCGGGTGTGTGTTTCATGCAGGAGTGTCATATCGCAACCTGATGATGGCACAAGAAGCAGCACGGTTTGAGGGGCTTGTCTGCCAGGCGCCGCACGACATTCCCGGCCTGGCAGTGGCCGACTATCCCCCGCACGGCTGTTGTCAGCCGGGACTCGACTGGCTGAAGATGCTGATGCAGCGCGCCGCAGATGACGTGCTGGCCGATCATCCGGTTAATACGGAGCGGATTGCCAACGGGCAGGGGCCTGCCACGAATATCTGGCTCTGGGGTCAGGGCCGGCCGACCGTTCTTGAGCCCTTTGCGGATCGCTTCAACGGGGTGCGCGGCGTGGTGATTACCGGTGTCGATATTATTCGCGGGATCGCCCGATGCATGGGAATGGAGTTGATCGAAGTTCCCGGTGCGACGGGCTATCTCGATACGGATTATGCAGCCAAGGGCGCTGCCGGCGTTCGGGCGCTGGATGACTATGACATGGTAGTGGTTCACATTGAAGCGCCGGACGAGGCGGGACATGAAGGTAATGCGGCAGCCAAGGTGAAGGCGATTGAGGAAGTGGATTGCCATATTGTCGGGCCGATGTTGGAGGCTGTGCAACAGTTCAAGGAATGGCGTATTATGGTTGCGCCGGATCATCCGACACCATGCACCACGAAAGCGCACTCATCGGTGCCGCCGCCGTTTTGTTACACGGGTTCGGACATTCTAGCGGATACAGCACAGCACAGCGGGTTGCCGTTTTGTGAGCAATCAGCACAGCAGACCGGTGTGATGGTTGACCCGGGTTCGGCGTTGATGGGACGATTCATAGTAGGTCAGGACGAGTATCACGAGTCCTGACGGCTATCTGGTGCCGGGTCTTTTGCCCTATCGAGCGGCGTTGACCCGGCCTACATATTAATTCGCCACGAAATTGATCAACCGCCCGGGCACAAAGATAACCTTGCGGATCGTCTTGCCTTCGAGGTGTTTTTGCACGTTGGCGTCGGACATGGCCGCCTCGCGTGCCGTCTCCTCATCGGCATCGGGTGGGACCATGACCCGGCCGCGCACCTTGCCGAGTACCTGCACGACCAGTTCGACTTCGTCAACCACGAGATACTTCGGGTCGGCTGTCGGGAACGGGGCGTACATCACTGAGTGATACCCGGAACAATCATGCCCGAGTTTCTCCCAGAGTTCCTCGGCCATGTGCGGCACAAACGGGGCCAGCATGATGATCATCGGCTCGGCCACGTCGCGCGGCACCGGGCCATCACGCTGTACCAGCGCGTTGTTAAACTCGATGAGCGCAGCGATCGCGGTATTGAACGCGAGACGGTTCATGTCTCGGTCAACCTTGTCGATCGTCTTATGAAGCAGGCGCGTGAGGTCCTCGTCAGCGGGCGTCGCCTCATCGTCGGCAGCGACATTCAGTGCGCCGGTGTCCTCATCAACAAGATTCCGCCAGACGCGTTGGAGGAAGCGTTGTGATCCGACAATGTCGCGTGTGCTCCAGGGCTTGGATTGTTCCAGCGGCCCGAGGTACATTTCATAAAGCCGGAGCGTGTCACAGCCATATTCGTGAAAGATGTCATCGGGCGTGACAATGTTCTTCAGACTTTTACCCATCTTTCCGTTGAGGCGCTTCACCGGCTCGTCGTTGTAATAGAAGGTCCCGTCGGCTCGTTCTTCAACGTCCTCAGCCGGGACATACATGCCACGCGCATCGGTATACGCGTAGGCCTGGATCATGCCCTGGTTAAACAGACGCTGGAACGGTTCGCATGTTGACACGCGCCCGAGGTCAAACAGCACCTTGTGCCAGAAGCGGGCATAGAGCAGATGCAGGACGGCATGCTCAGCCCCGCCGACATAGAGGTCGACGCCGCCCCAGGCCGTGTCGTTCGTGTTTGACTTCATCCAGTATTCATCAACGGTCGGATCAACCATGCACTCGTGATTCTCCGGGTCGAGATAGCGCAGGTAATACCAGCACGAGCCGGCCCATTGCGGCATCGTGTTCGTTTCCCGTCGCCAGGTCTTGCCGTCGCGCTCAAACGTCACCCAATCGTTTGCTCGGGCCAGCGGCGGCTCGGGCATGGCGTTCGGGTCATCGGACGCAGCCGGCGAGAAATCATCGAGTTCCGGCAGTCGAACGGGCAGTTCAGATTCATCAACAGCGTGCGGATTCCCATTCTCGTCATACACAATCGGGAACGGCTCGCCCCAGTAGCGTTGCCGACTGAAGAGCCAGTCGCGGAGTTTGTAGTTCACAGCCGCCCGGCCGAGTCCGACGGAGTACAGCCACTCGGAAATAGCGTCCTTGGCCTCCGGCGTCGGTGTGCCGTTGAGGCTGATCTCGTCATTGGCAGAGTTAATGGCCTGCCCGATTTCGGTATAGGCAGCATCGACAAGTGATGGGTACGCAGTTCCATCGGCCTGTGCGATTGCCTTGCGGCGGCTCTTAATATCACCCCCAAGCGCCGGGGTATGCTGCCCGATCCACTCGTTATCCGGCATCACGACCGGCAGGATCGGCAGTCCGAACTGCTGGGCGAACGCGAAATCCCGTTCATCATGACCGGGGACACACATAATTGCCCCCGTGCCGTAGCCCATCAGGACATAGTCCGCAATGAAAATCGGCAGGCGCTCGCCGTTGACCGGATTGATGGCATAACTGCCGAGGAAGACACCGGTCTTGGTCTTTTCTTCGACCTGCCGTTCCACATCGGACTTCGATTCAGCAAAGCGCCGGTAGGCAGCCGCCATCTCTTTCGGCGAATCACCGATCTTCTCCTGCCCTGGGAAGCACCCCTTCCATTGATCAGGTGTGTCAGTCGGCCAGGCATCGGCCGTGAGTGAATCCACGAGTGGGTGTTCCGGCGCGAGGACCACATAGGTCGCCCCGAAGAGCGTGTCAGGTCGGGTGGTGTAGACACGGATGGCCGTCGGCTCCGGCGCTTTGCCATCGCGCCAGCCGTCGTTCCGTCGCTGCGTGTACCATTTGTCAGCGACATCGGCACCGGCCCCGGGCTCGATGGCAAGGAAGTCGGCATAGGCCCCTTCGCTGCGCCCGATCCAGTTGCGTTGCATGAGTTTGATCGGTTCGGGCCAATCAACGCGTTCGAGATTGGCCAGCAGCCGCTCGGCATAGGTTGAGATGCGCATCATCCACTGTTTGAGTGGGCGCTTATACACCGGGAAGTTGCCCCGGTCGGACCGGCCTTCGGCCGTCACTTCCTCATTGGCCAGCACGGTCCCGAGTCCCGGGCACCAGTTGACCGGCACCTCGGCGAGGTACGCGAGCCGGTGTGAATCGATGATCGCTCGTTGCTGATCGTCGGTGAGATCGGCCCAGGCTGTGTCATCGGGATTGTGTTCGTCGTGCCGGGCCGGGCGCGCACCGGATTCGTACTCCGACACGAGTTCGGCGATCGGCCGGGCACGGGTTCCGTCGTACCACGAGTTGTAGATCTGGAGGAAGATCCACTGGGTCCACTTGTAGTATTCCGGATCGGTCGTATGCACACTCCGCCCCGGATCATGTGCCAGACCGAGCCGACGAAGTTGCTCCTGCATCTTCGTGACATTCTGCTCGGTCGTGACGCGCGGGTGCACGCCTCGATCGACGGCATACTGCTCGGCCGGCAGCCCGAAGGCATCGAATCCCATTGTGTGGAGGACGTGATAGCCTTTTGCCCGCAGATATCGCGAGTAGATGTCGGTGGCAATGTAACCCAGCGGGTGCCCGACGTGCAGGCCGGCCCCACTCGGGTACGGGAACATGTCGAGGATAAACCGTTTGCCCATCCCGGCACGCTCAAAGCGATCGAAGCCCGGTTGGCCGGGGTTCGGTGTGCAGAACAGGCCATCGGCGTCCCATCGGTCCTGCCACTTTTCTTCGAGCGCACAGGCGAGGGGCGCATCGTAGCGATACGCCGGTTGCGTGCTGTGGGACGTGGTGGTGGTGGGGGGTGCGGTGTCATCACTCATTGCACTGATGCCTTCTCAAGTCAAGCAGGTCAGTTGTGTCGGCCCTGTGGATGGCCCATTGGATCGGTGGTGGTGGGGCGATTGTATGGGCCGACGAGATGCTGTCATTCATGCGGGAAAACGACAAGGGGCTTCGCCCTGGCGAAGCCCCGTCAACCGGAAAGGAGATTACGCCTCGGCTATGACCGTTTGGAAAGAAGCAGCAGCAATCGTGGCAGTCGGCCGTGGCTCATACGTACTCGCATCGTCATCAATCTCCCATCAGTCGCATGTGAAAGTGCCGTACATCGTCGGCACGTCAGTGTATTCGCTTGAGTCGCAAATGTCCCCCGGGCGATTGCCGTTTTCGTACCGGTTCTGGCTGCGGTCGGGCCGGCCTGGGACTACGGGGCCGTCCGGTCGCTGCCGGCGGCATCCTGGGCGGTTTTGAGCAGGTGCTGCTTGATGTCCCCGATCAGGTAAAAACTCCCGGTCACGCAGATCAGATCGCGGCTCGTGGCAGCGCCACAGGCGAGTCGGAGGGCTTCGGCGGGTGTTTCTGCGATCATGCACATGCTGTGAGGGGAGAGTTCAGCCAGCAGATCCCTCAAATCCTCCGGTTTGTGCGCCTTGGGGTTCATGGTGGTACGGGTCAGAATGAACTTGTCTGCCAGCCGTGTGAGCGACCGGAGCATGGATTTCGCATCTTTGTCCCGCCCACACCCGAACACGACGGCCAGGCTGTCACACTTGAAGTGATTCGAAATGGTCTCGACCAGGACCTCGATGGATGCCGGGTTGTGGGCCCCATCAAGCACGAGATAGGGGCGGGTCTGGACGACCTCGAGACGTCCTTCCAGATGTGTCCGGTCCAGCCCGGCAATCGCTTGTTGAATGTCCAGCGGCAGGCCGCCGGTCTGGTGAATCAGATGATCGACCGCAGCCAGGGCCAGGGCACAGTTCATGGCCTGATGTGCCCCCATCAGCGGGACCGGCACCGATTCGAGGACCGAATGGGCGGTTCGAATGGAAATCGTCCTGCCTGCCAGACGGCCTGAAGATGAGGATGCATCGATTCGGCTGGAGTATTCGTAGTCGGTCCCCATGACGGCCAGGGTCGTCCCCACTTCCGCTGCCCGTTCCCGCAGAACCTGCTCAACGGCCTCGTCCTGGGCCGCACTGATGGCCGGCACGCCTGCCTTGAGGATGCCTGCTTTCTCTCGTGCAATCTCAGGAAGTGTTCCCCCGAGAACATGCGTGTGGTCGAGGCTGATGTGTGTGATGATCGACACTTCCGGCATGATCACGTTCGTGCTGTCGAGCCGACCGCCGAGCCCCGTCTCGATGACGGCCAGGTCAACGGCCTGCTCGGCGAACCACGCCAGGCCCATGACGGTCAGTATCTCAAAAAAGTGCAGTTCGTGCTCGAACCCGAGTCGATCGCTCAGTGACGAAATCTGCACAATGAGCCGTGCAAAGTCCGTCTCCGGGATGGTGTTGTTGTTGAGTGTGATGCGTTCGCGAACATCAACCAGATGTGGGCTCGTATAGCAGCCGACGGTGAGGCCGCAGCCCTGGACGGCAGCAGCCAGCATGGCCGCCGTGGATCCCTTCCCCTTTGTGCCGGCAATATGGACGGTACGAATCTGGCGGTGCGGATTGCCCATATGCTCCAAAAGGCGCTGGGTTCGATCGAGTTTGAAGACGTTGTCGAACGGTGCCACGATGCGGGCCCGTTCGAGGTCAATGTGCCGATAGAGATAGCGCAGAGCCGATTGGTAATCCGCAATGGGGGGATGCGACGGGTTGGAGGGGCCGGAGGATTCGGTTTTCGCACACATGGCCGACGATGCTAGCGCCCCCAGTGCTCTGTCAGCAACCGCTCGACGCGACCCGGGGCGTCCGTGCTGCTAGTGTCACCGTCACGGCCGGGTCCCTTGCTGGTATCCAGCCGATGCGATCAGGCGAACTATCAGCAGGAGAATGTGCAACTTATGGGCAAGAGCACGCACCCATCACAGCCGTCATCACCAAGTTTTCCCTTTGAGCACTCGATGGGTACCGAGGCCTGGAGAGTCCTCCGGATCCTCGGCGAATTCGTCGAGGGCTTTGACAGTCTGAGCAAACTGGGGCCGGCTGTCAGTGTATTCGGATCGGCTCGGACCGATCCGGCAAGCCCCTGGTATGCACTGGCTGAGGAGTGTGCCCGGCTATTGGCAGAGCGGAACATCACCGTCGTCACCGGCGGCGGCCCGGGGATCATGGAGGCAGCCAACAAGGGGGCCTATCAGGCAGGCGGCACGAGCGTCGGCCTCAACATTGCCCTCCCGCTTGAGCAACTGCCCAACAAGTTTCAGACCCTGGAGCTCAACTTCAACTACTTCTTCTGCCGCAAGGTCATGTTCGTCAAGTACTCCCAGGGATTCATGATCTTCCCCGGCGGATTCGGGACGATGGACGAGTTCTTTGAGTCGCTGACACTGATTCAGACACTCAAGATTGACCCGTTCCCGGTCGTCTGCATCGGCCACGAGTTCTGGGATGGGCTGATTTCGTGGATGCGATCCTGTCAGGATGAGTCTTTCCACACGATCGATCCGGATGATCTCGAACTGTTCACCGTCACTGACGATGTTGAAGAGGGGGTGAACTTCATTCACGCACATCTGACGGGCGAGAAGGTGGCCGGCGCGCGGCTGCCGCGATTCTCCGGCTCCGAGGCCGAGCAAACAGCAGAAGGCACCCGTATCGGCATCGGCCCGCTGGTCAAAAAGTCTCGATGGCACGAACAAGGACAGGACGCTAGGGATCGTCCCGGCGAGCCGAAAACTGATTCATAAGTGAAATCCGGGGTTCACTCCCTGGGGGGGGCGGTGAAGCCGTATGCTCAATGGCGTCACGTGCCTGCCTGAGCTGGGCCCTGCCCTCCCGGCACTGCGGCGTCGGTCTGGGTGTACTGCAGGATGAGGTTGACCAGCGCTGCCTTGTCGACCGGCTTGGTGGCATAGTCCGTGCACCCGGCCTGCAGGCATTTCTCTCGGTCACCCTTCATGGCATGAGCCGTCAAGGCAATCACCGGGCGGTCAAACCCAAGTCGCCGCAGGTGTGAGGTCGCGGTATAGCCGTCCATGCACGGCATCTGCATGTCCATCAGGACCACGTCGAAGTGTTTCGGCTCGATGGATCCGGCGCTGATCGCCTCAAGGAAGTCGAGCGTCTCTGATTCAAGGCGGTCTGCCAGTCCCGGATACAGCGTTTGCAACGCGAGCAAGCCGTTCTCGGCGACACACACATCGGCGCCGGCTTTCTTCAGGATGAAGGAAATCAGACGCTGGTTGTCCGGCCCGTCTTCGGCCAGCAGGATCTGCAATCCCGTGAGTGGGGGCGGCGAGGCGGTTGTCGCAGTCTTCTCGGTCCGGCCGACGGTGTCTGTCCCTTTGGATGGTTGCCCACTTTGTAAGCCCGGCTTGCCGGGTGGCGATTCGGTGTGAGTGCCCGCTGACTCGTGATCCGCGTGTCCGGCGGGCGCGGTTTGGGTCGGCGTGTCATCGGTGACAGGCGCTTTCACGCTGACGACGAAAACGCTTCCCTCGCCGGCAAATGACTTGACGCGGATATCCCCCGACATGCTGCGGGCCAACCGTCGTGAGATTGCCAGACCGAGCCCCGTCCCGCCGTGCTTTCGCGCCATCGAACTGTCCACTTGTGCAAACGGCTGGAAGAGCGATTGCACCTGTTCATGGGTCATGCCGGGGCCGGTGTCGGTAATCTCGAATCGGAGTTCGCCATCGGGGCTCGACTTGCCCCGGCTAAACGAAACAACTGCCTCCACCGTGCCTTGCTCTGTGAATTTGACGGCGTTGCCGACGATATTGATCAGGATTTGCCGGAGTCTGATCGGGTCGATTCTGACACACGGGGGGACGTTGCCTTTGACTCTGCTGATCAGTGTCAAGCCCGTCTCATCGGCACGGACCTGCATCATCTCGACCACTTCATGGAGCAATCGGGTCGGGTCAGTTGGCTCGCTGATGATCTCGAACCGGCCTCCCTCCAGTTTGGACAGATCGAGAATGTCGTTCACGATCGACAGCAGGTGCGCTCCATTGCGCTGGATGGTCTGGATGCAGTTATCCATCTGCTGCTTCGGCAGGTCCGGGTCGCTGAGGATTTCGCTGTATCCCACGATGGCCGTCATCGGCGTGCGTATTTCATGGCTCATGTTGGCCAGGAACTCACTCTTGGCCCGGTTCGCCGCCTCTGCCTTGATTCGGGCAGCCTCCAGTTCCCGGCCTCGTTCAGCCAACTCAGCGGCATGACGCTCGAGCTGCTGCTTCGTTTTGAGCAGTTCGTCGGCTCGTCGGCTGAGTTCCGCCTGGGCCTTGTCGAGCTCTACGATCTCGGATTGGAGTTGCTCGTTGGAAATGGCGAGATCACGCGTTCGGAGTCGGACTCGATGCTCGAGCTCATCGCGGGCCTCACGGAGTGCCTCGTCACGAGTTTGAATCTGATCGAGCATGCTGTTGAACGCATCGGTCATCGCCGCAAACTCATCATTGCTGACGCGGTCGGCCCTGACGGTGTAGTTGCCTTCCTTCGTGATCCGCGTGGCGGCTGTTTCCAGTTCCCGAATCGGCTTGGTCATCGCGGTGAGCAATCGTGATGAGCCGAGCAACGAAAGGAAGAGTGTGCCTGCGCCGATCAGCAACAGCGTCAGTGTGTCCTGATACACCTCTTGATAGATAGGAGAAATGTCATAATCGACACAGAGGGTGCCAATTCGTTCGCTGCCCATGTCAATCGGGCTCAGTACGTGCATGTCCCGGCGTGAGACGAATGTCAGAACATCATCGGCACTGCTGGGAAGGAGATCATCATCATCAGCCTCCCCGAACGAGACAAAGATTGAATCATCAGGCAGGCGAATGCACGCACCGACAATCATGGGATCGGATGCCAGTGACCCAAGAAGTTCCTGTGCGGAGTCCTGGTCACGGAAACTCAAGGCTGCCGTGACATTGGCGACCATGATTTGAGCCTGGACACGGGCATGCTTTTCACATGATTTACGAGAGTCGAGCAAGTGTTCAATGCCGACCAGAACCGTGATCATCAACAGTGACCCGCCGGTGACCGTGAGGATAAGGAGTGCTAATCTGGTTCGGAATGACCACTGGCCGAGCAACAGCATGAACCGGCTTCCCTACCGCCAACTGATGCCTCCCCATCTGCTGGAGGGCATGGAGTGATGATCAGTCCCGTGTGCGTCAGGTAGCGTGGCCGTTATCGGTCTTCTTTCTCTTTGACAATGGTGGCCAGTCGGAGCAACTTGGAACTGATCCGTATGTCTGCTAAGTCGGTCATTTCCAGGTTGATCTCAAAGGCTAATCGTCGTTCAGACAGGACGAATCCGACCATACCACCATCAAGCGCAAATCCCTTCGAGGCGCCGATGTACAGCACCGAGGATTCCTCACAGACAGCCGACACATCCTTCCGCTCGCTTTGTTCATCGTGCCCGTGATACACAATATGGGATGTGTTGATTTGCTCAGTGAACTTCTCGCGGGCAGCACGCCTGGCATCCTCCCTCTGCTTACGCATCGCGTCCTGCTCGGTCGCTGACTCGTTATCAGACGCTTCCGCTTCAGGCGCATCGTCATCCGGCACCGGCGCGATGTACTTCGTCTGAACGACCTGAACCGACCGGTCATTGACCACTTTGTCCTTCACGGCCTGGCTCAGGAGTTTGTAGAGCACGGGCTCATCCACGACGGTGATGATGTAGGGCGAATCCTTCTCTTCGAATCGCTCTTCCGGCCACGTGGTAAACTTAATAAAGTTGAAGATGTACGCTGCCATGAGCTTGATGGCGTTTTCCTCATCGCCAAAGTCAGACCGAATCGAAGCCCCGGATGACAGTGTGGCAGTCACGGTGGCAACGAGTACCATCCAGACGACGGCTCGGCCGGTCCCCCGCGCGCGGCGGCGGTGCCCGAGCCTGTGCGCGAGCCGGTCTGTGTCAGAATGGATGGGTGTGTGGATCATCTCTTGCGTCATCTTTGGCAATGGGCGGTGTCTCGACTTCGGCCTCCGGCCCCCGGCCATCGGCGGATCCATCAGTGCCTCTTAGAACTTAATATTCACCTGGGCACGAACGGATCGTTCCGTTTCGCTGTACCCGCGGCTCAGATAATTGTCCTCGGAATACTCGCGCGTATGCCCGTCAAGCAGGTTTTGGCCCCAGACTCGTACCTCCATGTTGTGCCTGGGCGTCCAGAGGACACCGACATCAAGCCGGTGGTGGGCTGCGGTGTTCTCATAGCCGTTACTGTCAGTGTAATACCAGGCAGCATCAAGAGAGACGTCCTCGGTCAGATCAAGGGATGAGCGGATGCTGAACATATGATGCGCCAAATCCGACTCTTTGGTTTCATCCCTGCCGTGCAGATACATCTGTTCAAAACTGTAGGTCCCTGAGAGTGTCCAGTTGTCTTCAACCTCCCATGTGGCCGATCCCTCAAAGCCATATGCCTCGCCGTCTTGGGTATTCGTCACCTGGAGATCAAGAAGACTGACGGATTCGACATCGGTAATCTTGTCGAGATCATTCGCATAGGCGGTGACATCAAATGCGATGCGGTCGGTCGGGCGAATGCGATAGCCGACTTCGTACGCGATCAGTTCGTCAGGCTCCAGGTCGCGGTTCGCAATCAGGCGCACAGGCATCCCCGGGCCGGCTGCGCTGAGCGTGACGCCCCCGTGGTCTTCGACATAACTCGGGATCCGGACGGCTCGTGACACCGAAGCCCAGATGGTCTGGCGTTCGTCGGGCGTCCACAGCACGCGCGCATTCGGCTGAAACTCGAAGAAGGTAAACTCATTATGTTCGATCTTCGTACCGAGCACAACGTCAAGACGGTCCGGGACGATGGTCATGGTGTCCTGGATGAAGCCGGACACCGTCGTGATCTGGCGGTTCGTGTCCTCGAACTGGACGACGCCCCCGTTGTGGTAATCTGAACTGACAAACCGGAAGTTCCCACCCCAGACCAGGGCGTGCCGATCGAATGCTGACAGGGTGTGCTGGAAGTCAAGATCAACGGTGGCGATCGTCTGGTGGGCGTGCTGCATATCGGGGTAGGGGATGTGCCAGTTGGCCCAGTCGAAGTACCCTTGCACCTGCACCGTTGAATCCTCGCTGATTCTGTGTGTCCAGCGTCCCAGGACATTCCATCCGACGAAATCGTGTGTGCCGTCAATATCGGAGACGGTTCCGGCATCGACATCGACGTACTTGATGGATTCTCCGACGTGGGCACTGTACACATCGCCCTGCAGCGTGAAGTCATCATCATCAGTCCCGCCCCAGTCGAAGCGGAAGCCGCCCTGCGCTCGCCGCCAGTCATCGGTGTAGGCCGGCCCGGCCGGTCGGAACTTGGCAAACTCCGAGAATTTTCCGTACACCCTGAAGTGTCCCGAGTCACTCACCGTCCCGCCGTACCGAAGCGCCAATGTTGAGTCGGTGTTGTCGCCGGTGCTTGTCGTCCACAGCAGGCCTTGTGTTTCCGAGGCTGGGAGGGTGGTGATATTGATAATGCCGTTCATGGCGTTGGCACCCCAGAGCGTGGCACCCGGCCCACGGATCACTTCAATCTGCTCAATGTCCTCGAGCATGGTGTCCTGAACCGACCAGATGACACCGGAAAACCCCGGCGTATAGAGCGTTCGACCATCCAGTTGCACGAGTTGGTACTTGTTGAATCGCCCGTTGAAACCGCGGGCTGACACGGCCCATTTGTTCGAGTCAATGCGAGCCACATACATCCCCGGGACGAGACGAAGCAGTTCCGGGATGGTTGAATGTCCGGTGTGGCGAATATCGTCGGGCCCGATGACAAAGATGGCAGCCGGGGCGCGGAACAGGCTCTGGCCCTGGTCACGGCTGACGGAAATCACTTCGATATCCATCAACTCTTCGATGCTCATGTTCAGCAGGTCTTCATCTTCGGTGCTCCAATCAACGGTGTCCGGGTGTACGATTTCATCTTCATCCTGCTGGCCCAGGGTCGTGGCCGCCAGGCATAAGGAAGTCAGGGTGCACAGCACGCCCCTGCACATGGGTCGACCCTGCGTTTTCGCATTTGCCATCATGACCAATCTCCATTGCACAACAGAGAGGGCAGACTGGTACTCCCGCTTGAAGTAGGCTGTGCATCGAGTCAGATGCAAGCCGGCCGCTCTCGCCCATAATCCACATTCGGATCGTCATTTCATCGGATGTCTGCTGCGCATAGATAAGCCTGGGCAATGCAAAGTCCGAAACATCCGTGTCTCCTGCCTCAGCAGACACCAGACGACTGCTGCAGTCTTGGTGAGTTATCGGGCGGGCACGGTTACTGAGGTAGTGCTGTGTGCGCGCACAAAAAAACCCCCTCAAATGAGGGGGCTGTGATTCTCATGACTCGCTACACGAGGTTCATGCTCGGTCCGCATGATCCCCATGAAGAGCGCGGCAGAGCAGGCTCATTCGCCCTCGGCTTGCTGCTGTGCCTTCAACTGCCTGGTATAGGCATACTTGCGCTTCAGCGGCTTGGTGATGATCCCGGACTTGATCACCCGGGCAGTCACGCGCAGTTTGGTCGGCTGACCGTCTACCAGTGCCGTCACCTTCTGCAGATTGGGCTTGAACGCTCGGCGAGTGCAAGACGTGACCTTCTTGCCGATTCCGCCGAGGTATTTCGCCTTACCGCGGTATCGCAGTTTGTTTCCACGAGTCGTGCGGGCACCTGTAATCTGGCATACGCGAGCCATGCCAACCGTCCTCTCTGCTCATCGACACATGGCGTGCATGTGCCGTGGTACTGTCAAAAACGCGGATTTGTGTGCCTGTGCCTACAAAAACCGGTCGTTTGATATCGCTTGTTTGCGCACAATCCCATCTGCCGCCCGGTAAGCGCGGCGGGCAGTGTATCCGGAATCCCACACAGGGTCAAAGCAGGATGACGCCTGCAGCCGGCGGTCCGGTTCATTATTCGGCTCCAATGCCCGGTTTCTGCACAGAATCCACGTCGGATCAGCCGATATCAGGACGTGCGGCTCCCTCCCCGTTGCGGCGCGCGCAGTGCGCCTGGTCCGGCGGGGGGATGGATGACCGAAGTCAGCCCGAACGGGTCACAGCAGGTAGCAGCGTCGTCGCATGAGCATGGTCAACTCCGTCAACTCGGCCTATTCCTCGATGAACCGACTGATCTCGGCAGCCGGGGGCAATCGGCCGGCGCCGGTGCGTCTGTCCAATCCCGTCACGGCCCGGGCGCAACAGGTTGATGCCCAAGACACGGTCGAAATCCAGAGCCGGCAGTCAGCCGGCCCGCATGGTCTCGACGTGACCGAGCATGCCACTGCCGCCACCACATCAGCCGCCTCGACGTATGTACCTGTGCCGGTGCCGGTTCGGTTGCCAGCCAGCGTCCACCGATCGAGCCCGGTCGGGCAGTATGCCTCCTCGATGTCGATGGGGACGCAGGCGCGGAGTCCTCACGGCACTGAATCCGGGGCCCGACTCAACGTCCTGGCATAGTGAGTGAGCGGTCCGGTTCTCAGCCCTATTGTCTTGTGTGACAACAGGCAACATATCCCGGTCGCCAACGTCGCTGCGCACGCTCAGCCGTGTTCTGATCGCCCTGTATGTCCTGTTTGGCGTTATCGGCTATGGGGTCGTTCTGATCCGAGGCACTGATTCAGGCTTGCTCCTTTTTTTCGTCTGCAGCGTCATGGCGCTGGCTGTCTTTGTGGTTTGTGCCGGCTGGAAGCAGCCGTGTCTTGAAATCAACCAGTGGCGTCTGATCGTGCCGTGCGCCATTGCTGGGACGGTAACGGCTTGCCTGGCCGAAGGGCTGGTGTTGGCTGTGACGGAGTTGCTCCACCTGAACGACTGGGATGACTGGCTCCTGCTCGGTTTTTTCCTTTTGAACTGTCTCTTCTGGTCGATGTTTCTCTACTTCATTGTGATGGGGCGCTTTCGCTACACGGTTGTTAAACGGCTCGCACTCTCGCTGCTGCTCATGTGCCTGGTTGAGTTGAGTGTCACCATACCATGCCATCTGATCGTGACTCAGCACGGGGGATGGTTTGTAGGAATCTACACGGTGTTTGGTGTCATGACGGGGATCTACATGCTGTGCTGGTCCATTGGGCCGCTACTGCTGTTGCTATATCTGCTGCCTGAATATAAGAGCCAGTGCATCAACGTCATGTGCCCGAAGTGCGGCTATGACCTGCACGGAACCGAACACGTCCGCTGTCCAGAGTGCGGCTATAGGCTGAGGGCGGAAATAGGCAACGAGTAGGCCAACTCGATGGCGCGCCATCGCCAAAGAGCCGGCGGCAAGTGATATCGTGTCGGGTCTTCCACCTGCCACCCCAAGCGATGGTGACACGGCCTACGATAACTCTCCCACCCACCCCGACGGAGGCGCTGCCGATGACGTTCAATCGCACTACACCACTCATCCTTCTCACGTCGGCCATACTCTTCGCCGGCTGTACCACCACTCCCACGCGGCCCGCTGCCGATGCCGACCAGGAATCGCTCGTTGCCTATGCCCGGTCCCTCTGCGACGAGGCCCCGCTTATCGACGGCCACAATGACCTGGCCTGGGGCTTCCGGTCCCGAGCGAACGGCCACATCGAACAACTCGTTCTGACCGATGATCTGACGGCGATCGAGAAACCGACGCACACCGACATCCCACGCCTTCACAAAGGCGGCATGGGGGCTCAGTTCTGGTCGGTCTGGATCCCCATCAACGAGTACGGCGGGAAGACCGGTGATACCCGTATCGTCCTCGAACAGATCGACACCGTTCATCGGATGGCAGCCATGTATCCCGACCACTTCGAGATGGCCTATACCGCTGACGACATCGAGCGCATTCACAAGCAAGGCAAGATAGCCTGCCTCATCGGCATGGAAGGCGGCCACTCGATTGAGAATTCCATTCCGGTACTTCGCATGACCTATGCCGCCGGTGCCCGCTACATGACACTGACGCATGGCAAGAGTCTTCGCTGGGCCGGTTCCGCAACTGATGAACATGTGGCCGACGGTCTCTCGCCATTCGGCAAAGAAGTGGTTCGCGAGATGAATCGGATGGGGATGCTCGTGGACCTGTCGCATGTGTCACCGGCTGCGATGCACGATGCATTAGACGTCACACGCTCACCTGTGATCTTTTCGCATTCATCCGCCTTCTCGGTGTGCCGGCACCCGCGCAACGTGCCGGACGATGTCCTGAAGCGTGTGAAGGAAAACGACGGCGTCGTGATGGTGACGTTTCTGGCGTTCTATATTTCCGAGGACTTGCGCACCTATCCTGAACGCGAGCAGGCTGAGCGTGAGCGTCTCGATGCGCTGTATGCATCAGCGGTTCCGGATGAATCGGCACGACAGGCAAAGGTCAGCGAAGGCATGGCTGCGTGGGCTGATGCGAACCCTCGGCAATGGGCAACGGTAGAGCAGGTCGCAGACCACATTGATTACATTCGCGATCTGATCGGCGTCGATCACATCGGGATGGGCGGCGACTACGACGGCATGCCGCCCGGGCCGGTCGGACTTGAAGACGTGTCGGATTATCCGAACCTTCTGGCTGAGTTGATTCGGCGTGGGTATACCGATGAAGAACTGAAAAAGATCATGGGCGGCAATCTGCTGCGTGTGATGAGGGAAGTCGAGCGCAGGGCGATTGATTTGCAGGCGATGTATCCGCCGTCGTCGGCAACGATCGAGGAACTGGATGGGCCGTTGGCAATCTCAGAAATGCAGTAAGGCGGTCGGTCGGCTTTCGACGGGGATGGCCGGGTTCCGACCTTGGTCGGGATGATGGGAGATGAGGGCCGATCAGGTGATCGGCGCACTGTCAGAGGCCGGCGAAGTTAATGAAAATCGTCCCGAGTCACGGCGTGTGACCCGGGGCGTGTCCAGATAGGGGAGACGGGCACGTATGTGCTCGGTTGATCGTTACGGCTGCACGACGCGGTACACTACTTCGCTCGGGTGTTTTTTGAGCGTCGCCTGGAACCAGAGTTTCGTGTAGGCAGGGCCCGGTGGTAACGGCAAGATTCTGGACGCATATCCAGATGGGTTGGCCACGGCCGAGCCGAAGAACGTCAAGGATGTTGAATCGAGCGCCAGCGTCGAGTTCAGGGCCTTGATGTAAAACGGAGCCAGGCCTTGTGAGACGAAGAACCAGACGCGTCGGCCGGGCGGTGCATTGACGACCGCTACAGTGGACGGGGTGGCCTCGTATTGGGTCGGGACCGTCAGGTTCAGGCTGCCAAACAGCACTGCTTGTGACAGTTGGGTGGCAATACAGACTGTGTCGCCGGATGCACAGCCAGAGCCAACGACATCGAGCGCATCAACATTGTCGGTGTCAACAAGGCCGAGATCGTCCGTCGAGGCGATGCGGTACCCGAGCCCGAGCGAGTCTGCGTCTCCATACACGCGCAGGAACACATCGCCCGGGCTGGCGCCGATCGCTGCCAGTGATGGCGAGCCCGGAGCGAGCGAAAACAGCACCCAGTCATCCTGCTCCCAAGTACCCGTTTCATCAAACTCATCAAGGGTGTCGCCAACCACGAGTGCATCAATGTCGTCGTCCACATCGAGCCCGAGTTCGCTGTAGGCGGTGTAGATCTGCGATGTCTCAGTCGAGCCGTCCCACGCAAAGACGTCGGCACCACTGTTGTTGGACCCGGTTAAGAGTGGGAGAGATGGGCTGGCTGAGGACACGCTGAAGTAATACCAGGGTGCGAATTGGGTTCCCAACGTGCCGCGGCCGATATCCGTCATCGCATCGAGGTTGTCAATCCGGTCCGCATGAGATGTCCAGTAGGGGATCTGCGGGGGAACCAGATTAACGTTCTGTTCAAAGATGGTCGCCTGGTTGAACACGAGCGGATTGTTGTACACGCCGAGTCCGCCCACACGGGTACGAGCGAATGCATCATAAATTTCGGTGCTGACATACACATCGGCTGCCTGTTGATTCCGCGATGCCTGATGCTGCAGGTTGTACGGCCAAATGAACCCTTCCGGGTCAAACGGAGCCGTGTTGCCGACTGCCTCTTCGTCAACGCTGAAGAATATGTAGAAGTAGGTAAACTGGGCTCGGTTAATTGAGAGGCCGTCGAGTTCATCACCTGCCAGGCCAAGCTGCAGTTGAGGGCCGTCAACGTGTACGTATGGACGCGGCATCGGGCCGATTGGGTCGGAGGCTCGCAGAATCGCATCCGGTGTGAGGCGGGCCCCGGTGCCGTCACCACCATTGCGACCATCAGACGGCGAGCCTTTTTCGATACTGAAATCAATGTGGGCAGGCGCTTCGACTTGTGCGCTGACGGCTGACGGGAAGGCGAACCCCGCCCCAATCACAAGACCGACTGCTACTCTCCGTGGTGTTGCTTTGCACAGGTACATGATCCGTTCTCCTTGCTCTTCGTGTCGGTGTGCTTACTTGTTGGGGGTGCTCCAGTGCCCTTCTGCTCTATAGTTAACTACGACAATCGCAGACCACTCCGGAAACCGCAACTGAGTAATCGCTGAAATTGTGAGAAATGACAGGTATTTATTGGCTTATTATTGGACGTGCCGCCTGATACCAGTAGATCCATTATGCACAATCCTCTCCCGCGGGGAGGTGGGGGGGCAAGAGATCCGGACAATCCGCGGGGCGCGGCTTATCCGGCTTGGATTGGGCGATCCGTGCCAGCCTCGGGAGCGCGTGGCATGATGCTTGCGCATCATTCCCCTGTGGCAGAGCCGGGGGCTCACAAAGCCGCTATCTATGGCTCCGGCGTCAGCAATCGGGTGACGCACGATCCAATTTCCGTTGTGACGAATCTTGCGGACTTTTCCACTCAGCGACGCACTTAAAAGAGAACGCGCCGTTAACTGGTGCCGCTATCCGTTGGCTGTGTGAGGACGGCAGGGCTGTCTCACTTCATTGAGCACCGGTGCCGTACATAGAGAAACACGACGGGATTATCCGGATTCGGCGATACGCGGCTTTATTTGGTCCTGTGCCTCATGCAAATGGTGAGAAGTGATGCTATTTCGAAACACATGGGTTCGACCGCCGGTACAATATCCCGGCTGGGATCCCGGCTATCTGCTGAATGAGGGCATCATGACAACCGAGCCGCCGAGACAAAGCGAGGCGATCGATGGCAGCCTTCTGGACAGGAAGGCCTATGAACATCTGCGACAACTGGCAGCAGTCTACATGGCACGCCGAGCCGGTGCAGGCGATACGCTCCAGCCCACGGCCCTCGTGCATGAGGCCTATCTGAAACTTCTTGACAGTGATCAGAGCAAGTTCAAGAGTGAAACGCATTACGCGGCCGTGGCGGCACTGGCAATGCGTCAGATCTTGATCGACCATGCCCGAGGCAAGAACAGGGCCAAGCGCGGGGGTGGTTGGCAACGGGTGACGCTTTCGGATGTTCACAACGTGTCGATCGGCGACCAGATTGATGTGCTTGCCCTTGATGAGGCATTGACACGCCTTGCCGACCTGGACCCGAGGGCAGCCCGTGTCGTGGAGTTGCGATTTTTCGGCGGGCTGAGTGAGGTGGAAACAGCCTCCTACCTGGGGGTCTCGGAGCGGACAGTTCGCAACGATTGGAGCATGGCCCGGGCGTGGCTCCGGTGTGAACTTGGCGAAAGTGATGAGTCAGAATCTGCGGGGCAGTGAGTCATGAGGCCCACGGCCCGTCAATTGACGTATCGCGAGCGCTGGTCCATCCTGCGGCTCGGTTTTTTTTCGATGTCTTTCACTTCAGATTGCCGGGCAACAGCGCTGTTGTCGTAAGTTCTCGTGTCAGGGGACGATACGCATGACCAATCAACGCTATCAGGCGATCAAATCCATCTTTCTCGAAGTGCAGGATCTGACAGCATCCGACCGCACTGCCTGCCTGGATCGGCTCTGCGAGGGAGACTCGGAGATCCGGGAAGCGGTGCAGCGTCTCTTGAGCGCGCATGACACGGCAGATGATCCGTTGTCACAAGCATTCGACGCAGCCGACGTGCCCATGCCGACACAGATCGAGCGATACCGGGTGTTGGGAGTGCTAGGCGTCGGCGGTATGGGAGTCGTGTATCGGGCAGAGCAGGAGAATCCGAAACGCTCGGTGGCATTGAAGGTTGTGCGCCCGGGATTGATGACGCGCCAGATGTTGCGACGGTTTGACTATGAGACACAGGTGCTCGGCCGGCTGCACCACCCCGGGATTGCACAGATCTATGAAGCCGGCACAACGCAGACGGAACGTGGGCCACAGCCGTTCTTTGCCATGGAATTGGTAGAGGGGCAGCCGATTGTTCAGCACTGTGAGGACGGGGCGCTGGAGACGCGCGAACGGCTGGCCTTGCTCGTCAAGGTCTGCCAGACGGTCGAGCATGCGCATCAGAAGGGTGTGGTTCATCGGGACATCAAGCCCGGCAACATTCTCGTCGATGCGACCGGGCAGCCGAAGATCCTCGACTTCGGCATTGCGCGGTTGACGGACCAGGATGTGAACGTCACCACGATCCAGACAAACGTCGGTCAACTGATGGGGACGGTGCCGTACATGAGTCCGGAACAGATTTCCGGCCGCCTGACTGACGTTGACACGCGCTCGGACGTGTACGCACTTGGGGTGCTGATGTATGAAATGCTGGCCGGCCGCAATCCACATGATCTGAGCGGGACATCGCTCATTGAGGCGGCCCGGATCATCAGCGACGTTGAGCCGCTGCCGATGAGCAACATCGACCCGACATTCAGAGGCGACCTGGACACGATCGTGTCCAAGGCGATGGCCAAGATGCGCGAACTGCGGTATCAGACGGCGTCTGAGTTGGCCGGTGATCTGGAACGATACTTGCGCGATGAGCCGATCACGGCCCGACCGCCGGGGACCGTGTACCTGATGCGGAAGTTCGCGCGGCGGAATAAGGGGTTGGTGGCCGGCTTGAGCGCGGCGTTTGTGATTCTGATTGCCGGTGTCATCGGGATGTCAGTCTTGGCTTACTCGTTGAATGAGTCGCAGAAGAAGGCGTCGGACGAAGCGGAGCAGGCCCGTATCCAGGCGGCCACCGCGACCCACGCGCAGGAGTTTCTTACCAGTCTGTTTTCGAAGTGGGATCGGCGTCAGAATCCGGGAGACCCACTCACACTCCCTCAAGTGCTTGAACGAGGCGTCAAGACCATTATGCAGAGTTTGAGCAGCGAACCGCAGATGGCTGCAGCCCTGCTCGGCACGATGAGCGAGGTGTATCGCAACGTAGGCGAATACGACCGGGCTGTGGAACTGGCTCAACAGAGCCTGGATCTTTATGTCAGTACATGTGGGGAGAAGAGTGAAGAGGTCGCGGCCAGTAGGTCGGTGTTGGCAGGGGCACTGCACTCTGCGGGGTCGAGTCTGGAAGCGGAACAGCAGCATCGCACTTCGCTTGCTTTGTGGGAGGTGCTTGCAGGCCACGAGAGTGAGCAGGCGGCAAGGGCATTGGGAAACATCGCCGTGGTACTGAGTTCCTTGAAGCGGTTTGATGAGGCTGAGGTACTGCTCACAGAGGCACTTGCGATTCATCAGCGAGTGGGAACGGTGCCGCTGGAGAAGACCGCCTATCTGATGAGTGATCTGGCCGACATCATCTCCTGGCAGGAGCGCTTCGCAGAGGCCGAGGCCATGTATCTGGACGTACTGACCCGATTGCGTGCGGTCCACGGCCAGGAGCATCCCCGTATTGCCAATGCGCTGAACAGTCTTGGTGGGCTGTATCTGGACTTGGGTCGTATCGATGAGGCCAGGGTCGCGCTGGAGCAATCGGCTGCCATGCGCGAAAGGCTCGTCGGCCCGGATGATCCTTATTTACTCCATACGAAAACGAACATTGCCTTCCTGTATGCGCAGACGAATCAGAAGGAAAGGGCAGCGAGATTGATGGATGAGGTGCTGGCAGCCCGACTGAATCTGTATTCGGGAGATCACATGGATGTCGCGATCTCATTGAACAATGCGGGCGGCTTTCACCGGAGCCTGGGTGATCTTGACAAGGCAGAAGATCTGCTCAGGCGATCCGTAGCAATGCGAAGGCGACTTGTCGACAGTGGGCAGATCGCGGAGGTTCAGATCGCCCCGGCGCAGAGCACTCTGGCAGACGTGCTTGAACGAAAGGGTGCGCTGGATGAAGCGGAATCGCTGTATCGAGAGAACCTGGTTATCAGGAGAGCGGATGACGAGGGCGGCCTGAACGAGGCCAAGGGGCTTCACAATCTTGGTGCTTTCCTGGGTCGTCACGGCCAGTATCAGGAAGCGCGCCCATTGCTGGTGAAAGCACTCGACATTCGCAGGGCCAAATACCCGCCGACGCATTACAACATTGCAAACTCTCTAATGGCGCTGGCTCGGACATACCGCGGCGAGGGAGACCACGAAACCTCCGTACCGATGTACGAAGAAGCACTGGCGATCTACCAGAAAGGGCGACCGGAGGGGCACCGTTCGATCACCAACGCCCATCGATCCCTTGGGGAAGCCTACGAGTCCGTTGGGCAACATGCCGAGGCACTGGCACAGTTCCGTATCGTACAGGATCTCGTGGAGCAGCATGAGAGTGACGATCTCGCCCGCCGAATCGACAGTCGATCAGATATCGCGAGAATCCTGATCGCCATTGATGGGCAGGAGGAAGCCCGGTCACTGCTGAAGATGAATCTTGATGATTCTTCGGTCGAGCCGATTGATGCCGAACGTGTGAGCCGGGTTGCCTGCGAATACGCCGACTTCCTGCGGGTCGAACAGGAGTATGAAGGATGTCATGAAGTTCTAACGGCTGCCTATGACACGGTGATGGCGCGCGCCGGCACTGAAGAAGGTGCAGGCGACGCGCTGGAGCCGCAGCGTTCGATTATTGAGGGCTTGATTCGTCTCTATGCAGAGTGGGAGGGCCGGCAGGATCAGGGGCAGATCTGGCAGGAGCGGTTGGCGAGCATGCCCGAAGTTGTTGCTGAAGAGGATCAATGAACGCCTGCGGCCGGATGTGATCGTGATCCGTTTGACCGAAGATAGCGGGCCAGTGCCATCATCGGGAAGTATGTGCGGTACAGGTGATAGCGCAGGTAGAAAACGCGCGGGAATCCGGTCCCGGTGAATTCCGTCTCGGCCCAGGTGCCGGCTGGGTTTTCATGATCACAGCGGGGCTCGCCTTCGGACAGTTGGGTTTCACAGAGCCGGCCGATCGCCCGCTTGACGGCTGGATGCTCTGCGCCGAACACAGCCAGCAGACCCATCGCACCCCACGCGGTTTGTGAGGCTGTCGGACGCCCGACGCCCTTTATCTGATTCTTTTCATAGGTGTCGGGTGACTCGCCGAAACTGCCGTCAGCCTGTTGGACGTCGAGCAGCCAGAGTCCTGCCCGTCTGATCCACGGCTGTGTCATATCGCAGCCGATGGCGCGCAGTCCTTCCAACACCTCCCAGGTCCCGTAGATGTAGTTAACACCCCATCGGCCGAACCAGCACCCTTCCGGCTCCTGCTTGTTTCTTAAGTATCTGATCGCGCGTTGAACGGCCGGGTCGTGATGCGAGCGGCCGAGTTTCCCGAGGCACTCAAGGACGCGGCCGGTGATGTCGGGGCAACTCGGGTCCTGGATGGCATTGTGATCGGCAAAGGGAAGCGCTTCGAGCCAGGGTCGATTGACGGTGCGGTCAAAGGCGGCCCAGCCGCCGTCTTCACATTGCATGGCCAGCAACCAGCGCAGCCCGCGGTCGATGTTCGGGCCGAAGGTTGATTGAGCGGAATCGGAGCCGTGCAGGGCCATCAATACCATGGCAGTGTCATCAACATCCGGATACCACTCGTTGCGGTACTCGAATGACCAGCCTCCCGGCTCGACGGGAACGGCAGCGGACCAGTCGCCGGCGTGCGTCGTCTGTCGATCTGCGAGCCAGTCGGCAGCACGGCGGATTAATCGTCCCGGTATGTCGCGGTTGAGGTGATACCCGCACTCTGTCAAAGCATGTAATGCAATGCCGGTGTCCCACACCGGGGAGAAGCACGGTTGGATGTCGATCGGCGAGGATGGATCAGTCGGATCGACCTCCAGCATAAGTGCATCGAGATCATCCCGGGCCTGACGGCAGGTCGGATGATCCTCGGGATACCCGAGCGCGTATAGCGCAATCTGGAGGTACACCATTGGCGGGAAGATGGCTCCAAGACCCTCGGTCGTGTGCGGCTGGGCACGATCAAGAATCCAGCGCTCAGCCTCTTGAAGCGCTCGACGACGAAGCGGCCAGTTGCCGGCCCCGGCGTGATTCACGGACTTGAGCCAGTCATCACATTGGTGGAAGACGGCTCCCATGATCCGGTGTTGCTGTGATCGGCTGCGACAAATCCGGTGCTGGTATGCACGGTCATTGAAGAGGCGCGCAAAGGCTCGGTGCACCTGGTCGGGCAGTTGGCGCACGGGTCTCAACGCAGAGCAGATAGCAAGGGGGAGGACCATCGTTCTGCTCCACGCACTCATTTTGGCCAGGTGGAACGGCGACCAGTGCGGCTGGAAGACGAGTTCCGGCGGGATGGCCGGGCAGGCATCCCAATCCACCAGGCCGAGGCAGGCGAAGTAAAACATCGAGAATGTATTGACCGTTTCTGCGCCGCCGTGCGCGCGAATCAGGTGTTCGGTTCGGCGCATGGTTTCGTCATTGTCTGAATGGCTGCCGGAAAGCAGGAGGCAGAGGTAGGCTTTGACGGTGGCACTGACATCGGGCGCTGCACCTGGATACTGCACCCAGGCCCCGTCATCGGGTCGCTGCTGGGCCAGCAGATGCGCAAGTATTCGCGGGAGCCTGGGGTCGTCCTCCTGATTGAGTATCCATTTCATCAGGATGTATTCGCTGCACAGAATTGAATCGCCCTGCAGTCGGCTGCACCAGTGCCCATCCTCGTGCTGCATGTCGACCAACGCCGAGACAGCGCGATCGCACGCACGGTGCGCCTGTTCAGTGAGTGTCGATACTGAAGTTGGGGGGTTCGTGACCGTCATATCGTGATGTGATGGCAAGCGTGGCACACGTCTCATCATTTTTCTAGTGAATTCACACTGTGTGAATGTCGGGATTCGAGCCGTTTTTACGCATTGTTATAAATGGCGACACATGCCGCTTTTGAGCAGGAGCGTTGAGCGGACGCTGAAAGTGACGTAAAGCGACGGCTGCATGGTATTGGTGTGCAGCAGTTTGGGGCTAGGCAACGTGATGGTTGGCAGTGTCGCTGCCCGTTGTTTCTGTTTCGCGTTGATTCGTGATTCAGAGTGCCTGTGTTTGTTGTGGTTGTTGTGGCCGCAGCGGCCCCGAGTAGCGCTTTGGTTGTCCCCGACTGTCTGCTGAAGCCGTTTGCAGTTGTCCATATGTGCGGCCTTTCAGTTGGCGCTCAAGTTCCGTGATCGTAGAGGTGAAGTGATGACTCGCGTTGAAAGCAACCCACAGGTTCTCAGTGAACCGCAAGGACCGACGACCCACGGGAAGATCAAGTGGTTCGATTCGAACAAGGGGTACGGGTTCATTATCGGGCCCGAAGATCAGGATATTCTGGTACATTATTCTGTGATTGAGATGGATGGCTTCAGAACCCTCAAGGATGGTTCATCGGTGGAGTACACTGTTGAGGCGCGAACAGGTGGTTTATTGCGGGCGACATGGGTACGACCAGTTTGCGATGAATGAGTCACTCAAACAGTAAGGGGCTAGGCGGGCCCGCGGGGGCTGTTGTTCTGGGTTGGGCATTGGAGTCGGGGATGGGTTGTGAGTCCAGTCTCCACGCCTGATCCAGGTTTGAGGCGGGGGGGGAGGTGGATGGCGACTGT
Organism: Planctomycetota bacterium; assembly: GCA_013112555.1. Taxonomy (GTDB): domain Bacteria; phylum Planctomycetota; class Phycisphaerae; order Phycisphaerales; family UBA5793; genus PNC21. The sequence continues at coordinate 1,235,386 of JABFGK010000002.1, forward strand.
CCTGTGGGTGGGGGTGGGGAGCCCTCGTCATTGAGGGCCGGCAGGTCAGGTCTGAGGTCGGATACACCCCCCATCATGCCAAGTTGGCACCCAATCCGGTCAGGGCGGGCAGACACTGGCAGCCTTCAAATCAGCTGCGGCATCGATGAAATGCCATAACTCCCTATAAAACATGGTTTTGCGCGTGTACTCGGCGTGCAGCATACAGGCATTCCAGTTGCATCTGAGGATGACTGAAGAAGGTATGCGCACACCCATGGTCACCGCACACGATGAACAATCTGGGACGCCGGCACACGAATCACGGGCAACCGGGCGGCGTCTGAGCCTGCTGCTCAGTTATGCCGGCTGGCGTGACCAGAACTGGGCAGACCAGTTGCCGTGCCTGCTGGAGCCGATGGGGGTGCAGGCCATTCGCGTGCAGTCTGGCGACGAGGCCGGTCGGGTGATCGATACCCAGCGTGTGGATATTGCGGTCGTCGATATGGGGCTGCCGCTGGCCTGTGACGAGCGCTCGTCCCGTGGGGCTTCTTCCTTGCCGCTGTCCACCCAGCATCCCCCCGGTCAAACGGGGTGGAGCGGCGGGCGCGAAGCCGGTTCCCATGACAGGCCCTGGCCTTCAAAGAAGAGGGAGACAGCCGGGAGCGAGACGCCGATGGGTGGGATTCGGCTGCTCCAGTTGCTCCGGCGACTGGCAGAACCACCGCCGATCGTCGTCGTGCGACGGCCGGCCGTTGAGCCGCGGGCCAACACGAGGGCATTGCACGATGCCTTGCGCGAAGGGGCGTTTGCCGTCATCGATGCCCCGGTCCAGTTGGAAATGCTGCTGGAGGTCATGCGGCGAATCCTCAAGCGACACTATTCGGATACCTGGCCCGGACATGGGGCCTGTTGATCAATATCACGTTCATACAAGAACACACAACCCTCTTTCTTCTCACGACGTTGAAAGACAAGAACGGAGACGCAGCATCATGAAGGTTCGACCACTCGGAGACAAGATTCTGGTCAAGCGCGACGACAAGGTTGAGAAAACCGAGTCCGGCCTGTACCTGCCGGAGAGCGCCAAGGACACGCCCAAGACGGGGACCGTGGAGTCAATCGGCCAGGGTCGGCTGAACAAGGATACGGGCGAGTATTCCCCGTTTACCGTGAAGCGAGGCGACCGCGTGCTGTTCAGTTCCTATGCCGGCACCGAGGTCAAGATTAATGACTCCGAACTGCTGATCATGAGCGAGGAAGAAATCCTGGCAGTGATCGAGGATTGACACTGCATTGCATATGGCACGTCGGGCGGATCGTTGAGATTGCCTTGCCGATTCCCCTCCCCATGCCACATTGCCATCCATATCCCGGGAAGTGATTGCAGCAGACTATGACACAGGACCAACTCAGGCAGGCATTCGGTGAACTGAACGGCGAACGTGATACGGCGCTGTACTTCCTGCAATGCCCGCACCCGCTGGTTGTATCAAATGCACTGCTGATCCCGGAGGAGCCGGACGAAGTCGTGAAACTGACCGACGGCCAGAAGGTCTACCTGATCGATGCCGAGCGCATCGCGTGGGTGGAGATCGGGTAGTCAACGCGACGACCGGCGCGACGCTGTGTCCCGGTGACACACAGAGAAACGACAAACGACAGAAGAACAACAGCACTCAGGAACCCCATAGAAGGACTTGTTATTATGGCTGCGAAACAACTCGCATTCGATACCGATGCCCGTGAGCGAATTCGCAAGGGCATTCATAAACTCGCTGCGGCGGTGCGCACGACGCTCGGCCCCTCCGGTCGCGTTGTCGTGATCGAGAAGTCGTTCGGTGCCCCGACGGTGACGAAGGACGGCGTGACGGTTGCCAAGGAAATCGAACTGAGCGACCCGTATGAAAACATGGGCGCCCAGATGGTCAAGGAAGTTGCCAGCAAGTCATCCAAGGATGCCGGCGACGGCACGACGACGGCCACTATTTATGCAGAGGCCATTTTCACCGAGGGGCTCAAGAACATCACCGCCGGCGCCAATGCCAATGCCGTCAAGCGCGGGATTGATGCTGCGGTCAAGGCTGTTGTTGAAGAACTGTACAACATGAGCACGCCGATCAAGACGAGCGCTCAGATTGCACAGGTCGGCACCTGCAGCGCGAACCAGGATTCCGAGATCGGCAAGATCATTGCTGAGGCCATGGACAAGGTCGGCAAGGACGGCGTGATCACCGTCGAGGAAGGCAAGAGCCTGACGACCGACGTCGATCTGCTCGAAGGCATGCAGTTTGACAAGGGTTATCTCAGCCCGCACTTTGCGACCAATGTGTCGGCCATGGAGTGTGTGCTCGAGGATTGCTTCGTGCTCGTGCACGAGAAGAAGATCAGCAGCGCCAAAGACCTGCTGCCGCTGCTGGGCAAGGTGGCCGATGCCGGCAAGGGCATTTTGTTGATCGCTGAAGATATCGACGGCGAAGCATTGGCGACGCTCGTTGTTAATAAGTTGCGCGGCGTGCTGAAGGTCTGTGCCGTCAAGGCCCCGGGCTTCGGCGATCGGCGCAAGGCACTGATGGAAGATATCGCGATCCTCACCGGCGGCCGGGCGATCATGGACGAACTCGGGATCGACCTCGAGAAACTCGACCTGTCCGAACTCGGTCGGGCCAAGAAGGTGGTCATCGACAAGGACGCGACGACGATCGTCGAAGGGGCCGGCTCGACGAAGGACATCAAGGGTCGGATCGACCAGATCAAGTACCAGATCGACGCGACGACGAGCGATTATGATCGCGAGAAGTTGCAGGAGCGGCTGGCGAAGTTGGCCGGCGGTGTGGCCCAGATTAATGTCGGGGCTGCCACCGAGGTCGAGATGAAAGAGAAGAAGGCCCGCGTGGAAGATGCGCTGCACGCCTGTCGCGCTGCGGTCGAAGAGGGTATTCTGCCCGGCGGCGGCGTGTGTGTGCTGCGTGCCCGCAAGGCACTTGAGAAGGCCCGCAAGAACTGCAAGGGTGACGAGAAGATCGGCGTGGACATCATCTTCCGTGCGCTGGTCGATCCCATCAAGCAGATCGCTGAGAACTGCGGCCAGGATGGTTCGATCGTCGCCCAGAAGGTTGATGAGTCGACCGATGTGAACTTCGGGTATAATGCGCTGAGCGGGACGTATGAAGATCTCGTCAAGGCCGGCGTGATCGTGCCGACGAAGGTCGAGCGCGTCGCCCTGCAGAACGCCGCCTCGATCGCAGCGTTGTTGCTGACGACGGATTGCGCCATCACCGAGATCCCGAAGAAGGATGATAAGGTTGGCGCGGGGGCCGGCGGCGGTGGCGGTATGGGCGATTATGATTATTGAGATAGAAGTTGACGAGAGACATCTCGATTTGTGATACACGAAGCGGCCGGGCAGTGAAAACTGTCCGGCCGTGTCATTGCGCGGCGGTAATGGCCCCACGTGTGTTCACGTGGGGCTAATCGTGTGAGGCCACGCAGGCAGAAGATGCCCCGCGATCGCTCGAAGACTCGCGTATCACCCGGCATTGCAATTGTGCGCGCTGATTCTCACTGATTTGTAAACCGGCAATTAACACTCTGAAAGCCCCGTGATACATCGCTCGGGATGTATCGCGGGGTATGATCGTGCATCATGCGCCGCACGCATCCCGCTGCCATCGTCGTGCCGTGGAATCACTGGTATCACTGCAGCGGCTCGACCTACGGCACCTGGCTTCCCGGCGACGCGCGAGGCTGGCGTGTGCGGAATCACAAGTATCACGTTGACAGCGATTACAAAAACCCGCCGGCCGATTCCGAATGGCGCCGCGCGTTCCATGCGCACAACGCACAGCGACTCAAACAGCCACCGGTACATCTGAACTCGATCGAGGTGCGTCGTGCTGCTTGCACTGCATTCGTGAAGCGGTTTGAATATGACCATGTGGAGTGCGCTGCGATTGCGGTTGCCGAGATGCATTACCACAGTGTGATTCAGGTGCCTGACCCTCGGCCGGGTACCTGGCTGGGGCGGGCCAAGAAGTATGCTGCCCATGCGCTGAAGCGCGATGGTGTGGTTGAGGGTCGTGTGTGGGCACGCAGCGCGCAGTTGAAGCCGATTGTGGATGCGACGCATTCTTGGCAGGCGATCCGGTATGTGATGGCGCACGCGAACGGTGAGGGGGCGAGCGTGTGGGTGAATGAGCGGTTTGTGGAGTAGTGTGAAAAATGCCCCGCGATCGCTCGAAGATTCGCGTATCACGGGGCTGTTTCATCGACGTGAGGTTGTTACGTCCTCAGTTGATCACCACCACATTGGTCGGTGTGCAGGTGATCGTGTCGATTACTTGCAGGAACCGGCCGCACGAGGCTGACGCCACGTTGACATTGACCGATGCGCTACCTGAGCCATTCGCATTCACCCAGCCGCCGAAGGTGACCGGCCAGGCAAGCCCGGTCGACATGGTTCCGCAGATGATGCCGCCGGGGATGACCCATGATCCGGTGTTGGCAGAGTGGATGAACGCAAGGCGGGAAAACGGGGCGGCCCCGGTGACCTGGAAGTTCATGATTCCGGGACAGGTGCCGGACTTGGTCAACACCTGGGCCTGTGCAGGACGGGCAGTGAACACGAACGCAGACAATACGAGCGCAATGATAGCGAACCGTTGCATGACCTATCTCCTTTGTGAGAGCGGGGGTGCTGGTGAGGCACGGGTATGTGTGCCCGGCGTGGGGCGTGGCAACCGCTTGCCGCCGGCAAAGAAACAGCCGACTTATACGAAGCGCACATAGATTATCACACCGGCGGCAAAGGGCAATCGGAAAAGCGTGTAGAAAAGAAGATTTTGGGAATTGTGTCTTGTGCTCTGGTGTCTGAAGTCGCCGGATGGGTACGGTGCGGCGGCCGAAGCGCTGGCCTGTCCATAGAGATGACACCCCCGCGATCGCTTGAGGATTCGGGTACCACGGGGCTATGTTGTTAACGATGGGCGATTATCAGCCGATCAGGATCACATTCGACCCTGTACATCCCAGCGCATCGATCACCTGCAGATATCGGTTGCTGCACGCAGCGGGCGGAATACTTGCATTGACCGATGCGTATCCGGTCGCGTCCGCTTCCACCCATGCACCCAGAACCACCGGCCAGGCAAGTCCTGTCGCCAAACCGGTACAGGCCATGCCGGGAGGAATCACCCAGGATCCGATGGCAGGCGAATGAATGAACGCGAGCCGTGCCTCGGGAAGCGCCCCGGTCACCTCGAATGTCATGATCCCCGGGCACGGGCCGGACTGGGTCAGGATCTGAGCCTGGGATGTTCGGGCTGTGAATACAAAAGCGGACAATACGAGCGCAATGACAGCGAACCGTTGCATATCTGTTTCTCCTTAAGTGCCGAACTGAAATGCTGCCGGCTGGTACTGCGACGATCAATCGCGATCGACGACGAAGGATGCGTGAGCGCGAATCGCCAACATGTGAACAAGCCCACGTCAAGGAAGCAAAGTTCAGATTATCACACATCCAGTAAAATGCAACGGGTAAAAAGGTTTTAGGTCTTACATTTTTATTGCTCGTGCCGAAACGCCTGTTTCCGGGCCAATCACGGCAGATACCGGTGGGCGAGGCACAGACAATTTGCTGCACCCCGATATGCTGACAAAGGTATCAGCATTGCTTCCCCCCCTGGCGGGTGACTGTTTCGTGTACATGGGGGGATTGGATGGCCTGAAAGCGAGTCGAACGACTGCGGAAACGCGGGAGGTGCGCGATGCGTGCACGACAATGGAGTATCTGGGCAGCCTGTTTCATGACCTGCATGGGGTCACTGGGGACGACGAGCCTGTCCCAGGAGCCGGCCATGGCGACACCTGACCAGGCATCGAATGAAGCGGCGGCGGCGGACGAGGTCTTAGCCTATGACAAGGAACACCCGGCAGTCGGGACCTGGCTCGGGACGGCCACCTCGCGCGACGGTGCCACCCCGTTTGTCATCCTGAGAGTCTCGCAGGATGAGAAGAATGACTGGACGGTGAAGATCACGGCCCTGGCAGCGGGCATGATGGGCACTGCGTGTTCGGATATCGAGTCCGATGGTGACTCGTTTGCGTTCTCGGTGGCACCGCTGTCACTCCGGTTGGCCGGCACAGTATCTGCTGACGGGCAATCGTTTACCGGACAGATCACCCGCACAGATGATGGCGATGGTGAGCCGACGCCCCCACAGTCATTTGATCTGCATCGGACCCTCATGCCGAACGATGCGCCTGAGCCGCTGGCGTTTTCCGGCGATCTGCAGGCCATGGGGATGGAGATTCCGATGACGATCGTGCTGGCCCGCACGCCGGGCGGGAACTGGGTCGGTCATCTGGATATCCCGATGCAGCAGTTGCGCGAGTTCCCGTTCACGAACTTCAAGACGGCCGACGGCGGGAAGATCACTGCCGACCTGCCGGTGCCGGGTGGGGCTGCCATCAGTGTCACGCTGGACGAACTCGAACAGCGCCTGTCCGGTTTCTTCCTTCAGGCCGGCATGGAGATGGAGATGGATTTCGCGCGTGACATGAACTACTCCTACCGGGAACTGGCTCGGCCGCAGACGCCGGTGAGGCCGCTGCCGTATGAGGAGATTGAGGTCACGGCCCCGCACCCGCTTGGGTTCTCGCTGGGCGGTACTCTGACGGTTCCGAACAATCAAGAGTTCGGCGAGGGACCGTTCCCGGTGGCCGTGCTGATCACCGGCTCGGGCGCACAGGATCGCAATGAGTCCTTGCTCGGGCATCAGCCGTTTTATGTCCTGTCGGACTATCTCACGCGGCACGGGATTGCCGTGATGCGGTATGACGATCGGGGCGTGGGGGCCTCGTCGGTTGAGGACATGTCGCTCGTGCTCGAGGGCACCAGTGAAGATTTCGCAACTGATGCGCTGGCCGTCGTCAATCATATTAAGACGATGGATGTGATAGACCCTGAACGGATCGGTCTCGTCGGGCACAGCGAGGGAGGCATGATTGCCCCGCTGGTCGGGCAGATGACCGATGACATTGCGTTCATGGTTTTCATGGCCGGCCCGGGCGTGCTCGGCCGCGATCTTCTGGTCAAGCAGACTGAACTCTTTATGGAAGTGGCCGGGGTCGATGCTGCGAGTATCAAAGAGCAATCGGCAATCCGTCGGAAACTGTATGAAATGGTGGCCGATGGTGAGACCGGCGAGCCGGCAGAACAGGTTCTTTACGAACTGTTCGCGTTGCAGGAAGATGACTCGGAGGCTCAAGTCACACAAGAGCAACTCGATGCTGCGCTTGATCAAGCAAGGCAGACACTGTTCAACAAGTGGATGACATATTTTCTTGCCTATGACCCGGCCCCGGCACTGGCGGCTACCACGTGCCCGGTGTTGGCACTGAACGGCACACTCGACCTGCAGGTATGGCACGAGCAGAACCTCGATGCCATCGAGCGCACGATCAAGGATGCCGGCGGGGATATCACGATCATTCGATACGATGGGATGAACCATCTGTTCCAGAAGTGCAAGACCGGTGCGTTTGCTGAGTACATCACCATCGAGACGACCATCGAGGAACAGGTCATGGCTGACATGGCCGAGTGGATCAAGACGAAGATGGGAGCGCCCGGATAATGAGCAGTACGAATGGCGTGTCGGCCCGTTTCGTGCAGAGTCTGTGGGTCGGCAGTTGTGCGTTGGTTCTGGTTGCATGGGCGGCAGCGCCGGCTCATGCCGACCTGACCGCCGATGACGTGGCACGCCTCGAAGCGCGTGCTGCCCGTGTCACGATCAAGCGCGACACGTTCGGCGTGGCCCACGTGTATGGGCCGACTGACGCCGATGTTATATTCGGGTTGACGTATGCGCGGGCGGAGGATGAGTTTGTCAGGATGGATCAGGCCGTGCTCGGCATGAGTGGTCGCGCGGCCGAGGGCTTGGGCAACGACGGCCTCGGGACGGACTATCTTGTGCGCGCATTCGAGATCCCGTCATTGGCTCAGCATGAGTATGCCAACAGGATGACGCCCGAGGCGCGAGCGCTGGCTGATGCGGCCGCCGATGCCCTGAACTATTACGTCCACCTGCATCCCGATGAGCAGCCGCTCGTGTTTGAGCAATATGAGCCGTGGCACTTCGTGGCGGCCAGTTACGGGATGCACATTGCAACGCTCACGTTTCTCGATCAGACGATTCAGACCGAGGATATCGTGCGGCAACTCACCCCGAGTCTGGAACAAAGTCCGTCGGAGCCGACCGACGGGTCGAACATGTGGGCGATCGGGCCGTCCAGGACCGAGTCCGGCAACGCGATGCTGTTTATTAACCCGCACATTCCGATTCACGAGTTATATGAGGCCCATGCCTGCAGCGAGGAGGGACTGAACGTGTCGGGGGGGATGGCCTACGGGGCCGGCATCCTGCCGGTCGTCGGGTTCAATGCCCATCTCGGCTGGAGCCTGACCGTCAACTACCCGGATGTCGTGGATGCCTATTCCGAAGTGTTTGATCATGAGACGGACCGCTTGAAGTACAAGTATGGGGACGAATACCGCGATGCAGTCGAATGGACCGAGACCGTTCGACTGTTGGATCAGGCCGGCGAGTTCCAGGATCTGGAGATCACCTTCCGGAAGACGCATCACGGGCCGATCCTGGCGCAGCGGGATGATGGAACCACGCTGTCGGTCCGGATTGCCAATGTGGAAAACGGGGGGCTGTTCGAGCAGTGGTATCGGATGGCCAAAGCGGAAACGCTCGACGGTTTCAAGCAAGCGATCGGCAACGGGGCGCTGTTGTTTCATAACATGATGTGTGCCGATGATCAGGGCAACATTTACTATGTGTACAACAGTGCCATGCCGAAGCGGGATGAGCAGTTTGATTGGACGCGTCCGCTGGACGGCTCTGACCCGGCAACGGATTGGCAGGGCTATCACACGCTCGACGAGTTGCCATCCGTCTTGAACCCGAGCAGTGGGTGGATGCAAAACTGCAACTCGAGCCCGTATACGACGACGGTCGACGCGGACAACCCGAAGCGGGATGAGTTCCCGTCCTATGTGGCGGTGCGCGACGGCGATGATGCACGCGTGGACATGTCACACAACACGCTCGGCCGTGATGAACCATTCACACTGGACGCACTGGAGGACGCCGGGTTCGGGACCTATGCCTGGCAGGGCGAACGGCTGCTCAATACCCTGTTTGACGCCTATGACGCTGCAGCAGCCTCCGAGTCGCCGCGCGCAGAGAAGTTGGCTGATCTGGTGGCGGAGTTGAAGCAATGGGATCGCACGCTCGCGCTCGATTCCGTCGCATCAAGTGTGTTCATGCTGTGGATGGAGGCATCACTTGAGCGGCGGTACCGGGGCCTGGCCGAAGGCGATGACCTGATCCTGGGTACACTCGAGGATGTAAGAAATGGGCTGGAGGCAAAGTGGGGGACCTGGCAGGTACCCTGGGGAGAGATCAACCGATTGCAACGGCCACCGGTCGAGCGCATGAACCGCGGCTTCCAACTCGCAGCCTCGGCATTTTCCGATGACGATTCAAGCCTCCCGTTTCTGGGTGGCAGCCCGTATGCCGGGATTGCGTTCTGCGGCCTGTCGCGGCCATCGGCGCTGCAGTACATCACGAGTGGCGCAGACGGCTTGAAGCATCGCTATGCGGTACACGGCCATTCCTACGTCGCAGTCGTCGAGTTCACGGACAACGGGCCGCGTGCTCGTTCGATCATCCCGTTCGGGACGAGTCGGCACTCGGATTCGCCGCACTACCTCGATCAGGCACCGCTGTACGCCCGTGGCGAGATGAAGCCGGTCTGGTTCACCCCGGAGGACGTGGCTGCCCATCTCGAGCGAGCGTACAAGCCGGGGCAAGAGTGAGCCACAAAGTTCTTTTGAAACGTGCCGGTATTTCTGTGAATTGTCTAGCAATCGCAAACTGATCAGCGCACACTATGGCCAGCACAGGGTACCGCGTACCCACGACAATAGAACGACCCGCCCCCAGGATACCGGTGCTGCACGGTTTTTGTTATCGCTGCATTCCTTTCCTGCCGTGTACGACGCTGAGATCCTCCCACCCCATGTGTCCAGGGTATGTCGACAGACACGAGTGCTGTCATTGCGCTGCCTGGCGACACCGGCTTATTGTATGACACAATGCTTGATCCGCACACTTCGTTGCTTAAACGAACGACCATGCAATGCGGATGAGAAGCGTTCAGTGAGTACGTCAGTGGTCGCACAGCCACTGGCAGGTAACTGCACAGGGTTTTCGGTTTGATCACGAAAGGGATTCCGTCATGACACACTCTTTGTATGCGGTGATTGCGCGCGCCGGGCGACGACTTGGTGGCCCCGGCACATGTCTCAGCGTTCTGGCTCTCAGTACATCGATTTATGCCGAGCCGCCGATGTATGAGGTCCGGGAGGTTGATCGCTCCGAGTGGGGGCTCGCCATCCCATACGATCTGAACAATCGTGGGTGGATTGCAGGCTGCTATGACAGTGGGGTGAACTTCGGTGATGCTCGACATGCAGCCGTGTGGATCGATGGGGAGCGGATCGATCTGACCCCCGAGGACTACATCGTTTCGGCGTCTGCATACGGTATCAATAATGATGGCACGGTCACCGGGCAGTACCACACGGACGGGACGGTGTACTCAGGCGGCTTTCGGTGGCACAATGGCGTGCTTGAGACACTTCCGACATTCGCACCGGGGCATCAGATGGGTCGGGGGATCAGCGAGGACGGGGTTGTGCTTGGCCAAGCGATGCATGAGCACTTCAGTACCAATGCGACGGCCTGGGATTCTGATCTGAACGATTATGATCTTGGCAGCCTCGGGTTCGGCAGTCTCGCCTATGACAGCAATGGCTGGGGTCGGATTGTCGGCAGCAGCGGCGTGGACTATTCGTACAACCCGGCCTTCATCTGGCAGCATGGCCAGATGTATGAGTTGGGCACCTTGCCCGGTAAGTGGATCGGGCGCGCGTACGTGATTAACAACCATAACGAGGTTGCCGGGTTCTCGGGAAGCAGCGGCCTGGATTCTCATGGATTCTACTGGACCTACGGGACCGGCATGATCGAACTTCCCGATCTCGGACACCCGTTCGGGGCAGAAGCGCATGACATGAATGATCACGCCGTCATTGTCGGAGACGCCTGGCAACCCGGCAGCGACGTGGCCGCCGTGGTCTGGCATAACTTCGAGATCTACACACTCAATGATCGTTTGATCAATGGCGAGGGTTGGGATCTCGCGTCGGCCCAAGTCATCAATGACCTTGGCCAGATCGCCGGGTTCGGGTATTCCCGGAACGAGCCGGTCATGTTTCTGGCCACGCCCGTTGATGTCCCGATGGCAGCGCTGATCGGCCCGAGTCCCGGTATCGCCGGCGCGTTCAACGAACTCGAAGTCGTTGAGGCTGAGCCGGGAGCCGATGTGCTGCTGGTGTACGGGTTTTCAATGGGCGAGACAACGCTGCCGGAATGTGGCGATGTGACGGTCGACATTGCTGCCCCGCGCGGCATTCTGGCACGGGCTGATGAGGCCGGCCATGTCGAGTTCCGCGGCTACATTCCCCCGGAAGGGCGTGGCAAGACCCTCCTGTTCCAGGCCGTCGATCTGTCCACGTGTTATGTATCCAATCTCGTGGTCCGGGAACTGAAGTAGGCACCCGGGCACCCGGCGCTGCACCTGCGTGCCGCCGGCGATTCACTGCGCTGCATCCACGGCTCCGTGCCGTGAAAACGACGGCCCCGCGCGCATCACGTCTCCGCGCGCGGGGCTTTTTTTTGTTCCATCACGATGCCGGCGACGTCGGTCGGTTGTGCCCGTTTCGTCTCAGTCGTCGCAACTCCACTTCCGCATACACAGCCGGGATGACTACGAGTGTCAGCAGCGTCGAGGTGGTCAGCCCGAACACGACCACGGTGGCCAGCGGTCGCTGCACTTCGGATCCCGTGCCATGAGAGAGCAACAGCGGCAGCAGGCCGAGAATCGTCGTGACAGCCGTCATGAGCACGGGGCGGAGTCGCAGGATGGCACCCTGCCTGACCGAGTCGAGCACACCGGCTTGATCGGTGCCGGCTCGCTGATTGAAGCAACTGACCATGACCATCCCGTTTTGCACGGCTATCCCAAACAGGGCAATGAAGCCGACCGAAGCGGGGACCGACAGGTATTCGCCCATGAGAAAGAGGCCGACCACCCCGCCAATCAATGCGAGTGGGACGTTGAGAATGATCATCAGCGCGTGCCGGACGGTGCCGAATGTCAGGCCGAGCAGGATGAGCACGACGCCCAGAACAATCGGGATGATGATGAGCAGGCGCTTCATCGCGCGCTGCTGGTTCTCAAACTGGCCCCCGTATTCAATGAAGTAGCCGGGCGGCAATGAAATGTCCTCTGCGACTGCCTGCTGAATGTCGGCAATGACGCTTCCGAGGTCTCGGCCACGAACATTACCCTGGATGATCCAGCGGCGCTGGTTGTTTTCTCGGTTGATCTGGATGGCCCCGAAGTGCGTTTTAACCTCGGCCACCTGGGCCAGCGGCACAAGTGAGCCGTCGGCGGCCGTCAGGACGAGATTTTCCAGTGCAGCGGTCGTATCTCGATACGGCTCCTGGTACCGCAGGTGCAAGGCAAAGCGCCGTGCCCCGAGATAGATCGTGTCGATTGCTTCGCCGCCGACTGCAAGTTCCACGAGTTCGAGGACGCTGTCCACGTTGATCCCGTATCGAGCGCAGGCGGGCCGGTCCGGGACAATCAACACCTGCGGCTGCCCGTGACTCTGTTCGACCGACAGATCGACGAGCCCGGGCACATGGCTGACGGCCGCTTCGATCTCCTGGGCAGTCTCGCGCAGCACGGTCAGATCCTCGCCGTACAACTTGATGGCAACCTGCGCCCTGACGCCGGACAGCAGTTCATCAAATGCATTCTGAATCGGTTGGGTGAAGTTAAGCATGATCCCGCCGAATCCGGCGAGTCGATGTTCAATTTCCTTGACAAGTTCCGCCTTGTTCGTGTAGATGGCCCACTGATCGATCGGGTTGAGTTCGATGTGTATTTCTGCATAGTTGACCGGGTGCGGGTGGCTGCCGGCCTCCGGTCTGCCGATGCGTGAAACGACTTCGCGCACCTCGGGGAACTGCATGATCACCCGTTCCATCGACTGAATCGTTGCGGTTCCCTTCTCGAGTGAGGTCGATGGAGCCATCGTCACACCGATGAGGATGCTGCCCTCCTCCAACGTGGGGACGAACTCCGTCCCGAGTCGTGGCACAAGCATCATGGCAGCAGCGAACGCAGCGAGTGACGAGAGAATCGTGGTTTTGCGAAATCGCAATGCCAGGGACAGGACCGGCACATACATCTTTCGCAGGATGCGCAAGACGACGAACTCGCGTGTCGGGCCATGTCTCAGCAGGTAGTGCGCCAACGCCGGGGCGATGACAATGGCCGCAATGATTGATCCGACCAGGGCAGCGGTGATGGCAGAGGCCATCGGGGCGAACATCTTGCCCTCGACTTCCTGGAGTGTGAAGATCGGGAGAAAGACCATGATGATGATGGCAATGGAGAAGACGATGGGGCGCGCCACCTCCTGGGCGGCCTCCAGGATGACCCGGTCTCGTGTTTCGGTTGATGTTCGTTCGCCGGAGAGATGCCGATAGATGTTCTCGACCATGACAATGGCCCCGTCGCCGAGCATCCCGATGCCGATGGCAATGCCCCCGAGGGACATCAGGTTCGCACTCACGCCGGCCCATCCCATGACCAGCACTGCAATGAGCGCACAAAACGGCAGGGCGATCGCCACGATAAAGGCCGTGCGTATGTTGCCCAGGAACACGGTCAGCGTCACGATGACGAGGATGGCACCGATCAGCAGGGCGCGTTTCACCGTGGTGGTTGCCTGCCGGACGAGTTCCGATTGTTCGTAATACGGGGCCAGGTGCACGCCGGGCGGCAGCGCGCTTTGGAGTTGCGCGACCTTCGCGTGGAGTCGGTCAATCACGAGCGATGTATTCTCGCCGTAGAGTTTCATGACAATGCCGGAGACGACTTCACCCTCGCCGTTGCGCGTGACGACGCCGCGCCTGACTTCCTCACCGTACTGGACGTCTGCGATATCCCCGACCGTGATCGAGACGCCGCCGACGGTTTTGATCCGGATGCGGCTGACATCGTCGAGCGTACTGAGCAGCCCGAGGCCGCGAACGAGGTATTCCTCAGATCCAAGGATCAGGAATTGGCCGCCGACGTTTCGATTCGCCTGGTTGACGGCTTCGGTGACGGCATGGAGGTCGAGTTGATACTTCAACAGTGCCTGGGGATCGACGCGGATCTGAAACTGGAGGACATGCCCGCCCATAGACAGGACATCAGTCACGCCCGGCACGGTCTGCAACTGGTACTTGACGAGCCAGTCGTTGAGTTCGCGCAGGTAGGCACCGGCCGGTTTGCCCTGGGTGTCGGTGCCCGGGTCCATGGTCAGGTAGTACAGGAATACCTGCCCGAGGCCGGTCGAGATCGGGCCGAGCGCCGGCGGGTCGTGCATTTCCGGGAGATCCTTCATCGCAGCCGTCAGGCGCTCGTTAACAAGTTGGCGCGCGAAGTAGATATTCACGGAGTCCTTGAAGTACACATAGATAACGGCCATGCCGAACGCCGAAGTCGACTTGATCTGCGTCACGTCCGGCAGCCCGCTCATCGAGGCTTCGATCGGGTAGGTAATGAGCCGTTCAATCTCCTCCGGTGCCATCCCGTGGGCCTCGGCAAAGACCGGCACCATGACCGGCGAGATATCGGGAAAGGCATCGACCGGCATCCGTTGATAGGCATAGAGCCCGAACCCGATGACGGCCAGGAGCCCGAGGACGACCAGGATGCGGGCGCGCAGACTGTAACTGATCAATGCTTCCAACATAAGTGGCTCCGAAACAGGAGTGGGGCGTGTCGGGTCGGGTCAGTGGCCGTGGCCGGCATGGGCATCCGAGTTGCTGATGGCATTCATGGACTTCAGATCGAACGCGCCGTGGGCAACGTACTGCATCCCCGGTTCCAGGCCGGCGAGGATCACCGTTTGAAATCCGTCGGTTGAGCCGGGTGTCACGGCGAGCGCGGCGTATTCGCCGTCCCCTTCCGGGACAAACACGACCGACTGATGATCGACCGTCTGGATGGCGTCATTCGGAATCACGACCTGCCCGACGACCGGTTCAACTTCCACGTGCGCAGTCACATACAGGCCGGGTCTGAGCACTCCGTCTGGGTTCGCCAGTTCCAGCCGAGCCGGGACGGTCCGAGTGGCACTGTCCAGAATCGGCGAGATGCGCGCGATCCGACCCTTCTGAACCGGGGCCCCGAAGCCGGCATCCACCGTGACGGGCTGCCCGGTCCGAATGTCCAGCAGATCCTTTTGGTAGATACTGAAATGAACCCAGACCGAAGACGTGTCGGTGATCGTGATGACACTCTCGTCTTTGGTGATCTTCTCACCGAGTGACAGATGCATGTCCGTGACATACCCGGCAAAGGGGGCCCGCAGCGCATACCAGCCGAGTCGGTGCTCCCGGCCGAGCGACTCCATGACGGACGGGATCTCGCCGTCATCGCAGTTGGGATCGTCGCACAGGCACGGCTCGTACCCGGCCGGCTGCGGAACGAGGGAGGTCAGGTAGTCAATGGCTTCATCGTCGACGCCCATGAGGCGCAACCGGTGCTCGGCGGCGACGGCTTCGAACTCGGCCACCTGTTGTTCACGCACGGAATCGGTGTAGTTGATCAAGACATCGAACGTGGCCGTGTCACTGGCTGCGGCAAGTCGTGCATGGGCGGTCTTGTAGGCTGCCTCGGCTGCGAGGTACTCCGATTCGCTGGACACGTTCTTCTCATACAGATCCTGTTCCCGCTCGAATATTCTGCGGGCCGCGACCAGTTCAGCATAAGCCGAGACGAGTTTGCCTCGTAAGTCTCCCATCTCCAGCACATCGAATCGAGCCAACTGCTCCGTCGTCGGGGCGTCCTTGAACTCAGCCAGCAACTTGTGCGTGTTATCGAGGATGTTCCGGGCCCGGGGGACTTCGATCTTGCAGCAGCCCACAGCACTTTGTTTCGAATAGAACTGGAGTTTCGCTTCGGCAAGTTCGTTGCTCTCAACCCAGGCCAGGATGTCGCCGGCCCGGACCTGGTCACCTGGTCGGACGGCCACTTCGCGGACAATGCCGTCGGCCCGGGGCATGACGTGCGCCAGCCGCCCGGGATCGGGCACGACTTCGCCGGGGAATGCTTTTGTTACTTCAATGTGACCCGGTTCGGCCGTGGCCAGTTGCACATCAAGCCGCCCGCGCTGCTCAATCGGGACCACAATGTGGCCGACCTCATGCAGTGATTCTCCATCATGATCATCGTCATCATCATGGGATGCCGTCGCTTCGTCATCGGTCCCGTGATCATGGTCGTCATGGAGATCCGGTGCATCGTCTTGATGGTCGTGTGCGTCGGCCTCATCATCATGTTGGGATGCTGCTGAGGATGAGGTGTTGGCGGTTGCTTCGTCGCACGATTGGGCGCAGGCGAGGAAAGCCACAGCCAGGCCCGTCAGTAGGATGGTGCTGAGTCGTTTCATTCGTTTTCTCCCAGGGCAGTGTCGATTGTTGATCCGTGAAGTGGAGCACCGATCAGTTGCTCGGCACGGATGAGTGTGAGGTGATATGTCGTCTCCGCATCAAGCAGTTGACGATGCGAACCGATGAGCGTGCGTTGGGCATCCAGCAGGTCCAGCGCGCCGACCTTGCCGCTTCTGAATGCGTGTTGGGCTGAGTCGAAGGCATCCTGGGCTGCCGGCAGCATGTCGCGTTCCAGGGCCTGGAGTTCCAGGAATGCCGATTCCAAATCCAGGTGGATCCGTGTCAGTTCGCTGCGAACAGCCACCTGGGCCAGTTCCATGCGTCGACGATCTCCCAGCAGGCGCATTCGGGCGGCAGCGATCGCGCCATCGTTCCGGTCGAAGATCTGCAATGGAAGCGAGACGCCGGCCGAGAATGCCACGTCGTCCGTTTCGTTGTAGTAACTCAGTCCGGCCCCGACCTTGAGGTCCGACGTGCGCTGGGTTTGTGCCAGGTGGTGCTCGGCTTGGCTGACCGAGAGCACGGCTGCCCAGCGCGCCAGTTCCGGGTTCGCCTCGATCTGACCGAGGATGTCGTCGAGTTCAGGAGGCGCGGTCACGGCATCGAGATCGCCTGTCGCCATCGCAAATGCCGGCTCGTCGGCACCCCAGTTCGAGACCAGTCGAATCCGGGCTGTAGCCAGTTCGCGCTCGGCCCGATTGTGCTCAAGCGTCGCCTGTGCCATCAGCACGCGGGCCTTGGATCGTTCCAGGGGTGGGCTTTTGCCCGACTCGACCCGTGCCTCTATTGCATCGGCCACTTGTTGGGCCAACTGCATGGCCTGGCCGGACCACTCGTATTGGCGCTGGGCCGAGATGAGGGCGATATAGTCGGCCGCAGTACGGCAGAGCACGCTGATTCGCTGAATCTCATAGTCCCAGCCGGAGACGGCTGCCTTGGCTGCCGCGAGGGTGTGCCGGGCCGATCGTTTCCCCCCCAGTTCAATCACCTGACTGAGTCGGATCGACTCCTCGGCCGAAGTGAATCCAGCCCGATCATTGGTGCCGGCAAACTCCTCGACCTCAAACTCGATTGTCGGGTTCGGCAAGACGGATGCCTGAATCACGTCGGCCTCGGCAGCGCGAACGTCATAGGCGTAGGCCGACAGGGCAGGGCTGCGCAGCAGGGCGGCTGCCAGTGCCTGTCGCAATGTGATCGAGCCGGTGAGCGGTTCCACTTCGGGCGCAGTCACTGTGTCCGGCCCGGGAGCAGTCGGCAGGTGCCGGCCGATAGGCCGAGGCTCGGGCCACGAAGCCACTTCAACCGGGCCGGGGGCGCAGGCAGTGAGTGCTCCCACGGCAGCACCAAGCACAGTCACACGAATGATCGACATGACAACAATCCTCACGTGCCATGAATCCCGGAAGGCAGTAGCAGACTCATGGGCGGGGCGTTGGAATCTACAGAAGACATCACGACGAACGGGCTCGGCGCCTGCTCGGTCGTGTATCGGATGTGAACAAGGGAAGAAAGAGGCCCTGAGAATCAGGTCCGGAGGATGACCGTGCGCAACTCACTCAGCGCGCGGCGTGGGCGCGGGGGATGCGAATGAAAGCGCAGGCCCCGTCGCTGTTGATGCAGCAGCTGCCGTGCAGGCCGGGGGGCCGGCCGGCATCTGCCCACTGAGTGCAATCAGGCTCGTGTCGGGGCGCCCGGTACACAGCAAGGGGCCCGGGGCAACCGATGGGGACGGCCCGCAAGGGCTGGGTCGGCAATGGCAATCGCCGTGATCGCCCTCATGATCGGATTCGTGATCCATGAGTTGCGCGGCATCGCAGGGAATCAGACAGAGGTCGTGGGAGGCACCAATATGAACACGAGTTGCCCATCCGGTATCGCGGCCTCCGTGCCGGCAAGACGAAAGCCCCCCACAGGCGGCAACGGCAATGTAGACCAGGACTGCGCAGATGGCAGCGGTCACTCCAAACCGTGATAGCAGGCCGATATGACTCATAACTGCGTTAATCCTACCGGTGAATCGAGGCCAAGTCTACACGAGGTACTCTACGGGCTCAAGCGAGCCGGGTTCGCTCAGATACGCTTTCGGGTCATCGCCCGCTGGATCGACCGCTCGGCATCCCGCTTTTTCTCCGATTCTCGGACGTCGGCCTTTCGTTTCCCCTGCCCAACGCCAAGCAGCAGTTTGGCCCAGCCGTGCTTGAAATACAGTTTCAGCGGGACGAGCGTGGTGCCCTTGGCGCGGGTCAGGTCGGCCAACTTCCGGATTTCCCGGGAATGCGCGAGCAGTTTCCGCTTGCGGGTCGGGTCGTGGGCGTTGATCGATCCTCGTGCCGGCCCGTACTCGGAGATGTGAATGTTATGGAGCCACAGTTCCCCTGATTTCTCATCAACGCGCGCAAAACCCTCACCGAGTGAGATTCGCCCATCGCGCACGGCCTTGACTTCACTGCCGATTAATGCGATCCCGCACTCGATCGTATCGAGGATCAGATACTGCTTGCGGGCCTTGCGATTGTGAATCTCCGGCCCGGACGGGGCTTTGTTCCCGGCAGGTGACTTCGACTTGTTCTTTCCGCTGCGGGCCATGATCAATCGATTCGGTGTTGGTCGTTCCTACGTCGCAACTGGCTTGGGTCGTTTGTAAAACGGCAGCGCGCACACCTCGGCATCGACCGCCTGCTTCCCGAGGTCGACCTGAACGATCGTACCCGGCTCGGTCAGTTCGGCCGGCACATACGCCATCGCGATGGAGCGTTCGAGTGTCGGGCTCGTGCACCCGCTGGTGACCCGACCGACCGTGCCGTCATTGTGCAGAACGGGCATATCCTGGCGGGCCGTGCGTCGGGTATCGAGAAACAGGCCGACGAGCCGATTGGTCGGCCCGTTGGCATGAATCGCCTTGAGTGCATCCTGCCCGATGAACGGCTCGCCGTCCTCGTGCTCATCCTTGTCCAGGTTGATCCCGAACATGAGGCCGGCACTGATCGGGTCGGTCTCTTCGCCCATTTCGTGGCCGTACAACGGCATCCCGGCCTCGAGCCGGAGCGTGTCGCGGGCCCCGAGTCCGATGGGCTTGATGATCTGGCCGGCGTCGCCGCCCTTGTCGAGCATCATCTTGATCGCCGTGGGAGCCACGTTGGCCGGCAGGATGACCTCGACCCCGTCCTCCCCGGTGTACCCGGTTCGACTGACCGTGACTTTGAACAGCAACAGGCTCTTGGTTGTAAACCGGTACTTCTTCAGCGATGGGATCTCATCACTGAAGCGCCCAATGACATCCATGACGCGCGGCCCCTGGATGGCAAGCATGGCAGACTTCTCAGTCCGATCGTCCATGGTCACACTGAGGCCGGCACTGTGCTGCCGGAAGTGCTCAAGCAACTTCGTCCGGTTGGCTGCATTCACCACGAGCATGAAGTCATCATCGCCCATGCGATAGACGAGGACGTCATCCCGAACACCGCCCTGCTCATTGCAGATCAGGCTGTAGCGACACTGGCCGTGTGCCATGTTGCTGATGCGACGGGTGCAGATGCGCTCCAGGAATCGCCGGGCATCCTGACCGCGAAAGTACACGCGCCCCATGTGTGAGACGTCGAACATGCCGCCGGAGGTTCTGACCTGTTCGTGCTCCTGGACGATCGACGTATACATGATGGGCATCTGCCAGCCGGCGAAATCGACCATCCGGGCATTCTGGCTGATGTGGTAGTCATAGAACGGAGTGTGCAGCACGTCGTATCTCGCTCATCACAGGGGTTCAGAAGAAGAAGGAGGTAGCAGACGATCCTGGGCGGGGACGGTATGCCAGGGCAGGGCAGTCGGCCAATCGGGATTGTGACTCGATCCCGGCAGCCGCCCCCCGGAATATTCTTGGCCCAATGGGTATAACTGGCTATTCAACAATAGGTTGCGCTCACTGGGAATGCGTGCGTGGCCTGCCGGTGGTTGTTGGTAGAATGATAGACCTGCCGGACATGCGCGGCGTGATCTGTTACGGCTGGGACCGGTCGGCACGCCGGCATGCGCATGGGCGGTATGCTGATTGATGTGACACGGCGGAGGATGCCTGCAGGATGCCATGTGCTGACGCAGGTGAGCCATTGGAGGTCGGCCTATGACACATGTAATCCGAGCACGACAGTTACTTCGGCTGGAGATTGCCGTTGGGTTGCTGCTGGTACTCAGTATTGTCTCGGTCCTGATGCTGGCCGGCGGGTACTTTGCAGGCCTGCGCCAGGCAGACCACTACTGGCCCATCCTGTCTGCCGTGCACAATGCCGAGCGTGAGCTTTTGCAGCGACATCTCGTCTATGAAGATGCGCTGGCGTCCGGGAATTCTGACGGGGTACCGGAGATCTGGGCAGCGTTTGATCGGATCGCAGGACTGTTTGAGCGCCAGGCGGCCACCATGCCTTCGTCGATGCCAGGTCGATCCGGCCCGGAGCAGTACACGTTACTGTCTGATGAACTGACATTGTTGAGCAACCGGGTTTCCGAGTGTAAAGCCATCGCTCAGCGGAACTGGAATCTGGCACGTTCCTCCGACTTCAGCCTGCCGCATGATGAAGAGTTTGACCACGTATTTGACGATCTCATGGGGAGGATGGATCAGATCCACGCGTTGCTGGCGAGCCGAACAGTGGAGGGCTTCCGCACCGGATCGCGGGTCTTCAACTTCACCTGGCCACTTTGGTTGATCGTTGTATTGTTCACCTGGGCCGTTCTCATCCTCGGCCTGCGACGCCTCGACGGGGTCGCACGTGAACTGGCAGAAAGCGAAGGTCGCTACCGGGCGTTGGTTGATGCCCTGCCGATCGGCGTGCTGCACACCGACGAACAAGGTCGTTGCACCTATGCCAATCGCGGGTGGGCCGACATGGTGGGACAGCCGGTGAGTCAGGCCCTCGACCATGGGTGGGCATCCGTTCTCGATGAGGAGACGAAGCCGGTCGCCCTCAAGGCCTGGTTCGGGGAGTCGACGACTCCGGCCGGCACCATGAGCAGCGGGCCGTTCCCGGAGCCGTCCTGGCGGTTTACCGATGCGCAGGGTGAACCGGTCCATGTGTCGGTCGAGGTTGGGTCGTATGAGGCACCGGGAAGACCGCCCGGCCGGCAGTATGTCCTGGCGATCATGAATCACTCACAGCAGCATCTGGCTGAGCGTGCCCTGGCAGAATCTGAAGCACGCTATCGCAGCCTCGTCGAACTGGCACCCGATGCGATTCTCGTGCAGACAGAGGGCATCGTGCGATATGCCAACGCTGCCACCGTGCGCCTTTTCGGTGCCGATCATGTGGATGAACTCCTCGGGCGCCCGTTGGAGGAACTCGTTCGGACCGACTATCAGCAGGCGGTCTCTAATCGCTTGCAGCGTGCCCTGTCCGGGGAGTCTGATGGTGAGCCGATGGAGCAGGTTGCCATGGGTCTCAACGGGAAGCAGATCCCGATTGAAGCCCGCTCAACGCAAACGCTGCACGAGGGGCGCCCGGCAACGCTGGCCTACATCCGTGACATCGCCAAGCAGAAGAAGACGGAATCCGCGCTGCGCTTCGAACGCTCCTTGTTACACATGCTGATGGATAACGTGCCGGACCTGATCTACTTCAAGGACCGACAATGTCGCTTTCTGCGTGTTAACAGTGCCATGGCTTCGAGTTTGGGAGTCAGTGAACCGAATCGGCTGGTTGGTCGTTCGCACGGTGAGTTTGACGATCCGTGGCAGGCGCAAATGCGGTACGCCGATGAACAACTTCTCCTGGAGACCGGCGAGCCGCTGGTTGGGCGCCTCGAACGAGGTGGGACCGACAAGGGATCCACGCGCTGGTATTCCACGACGAAAGTACCCCTGAGTAACGGGTCCGGCTCGATCATCGGACTCGTCGGGGTCTCACGAGATATCACCAAACAGCGTCAAATTGATGAAGCATTGTCGCGGAGTGAAGTTCGGTTCAGGCAGTTGGCAGAGAGTATCGACGAGGCCTTCTGGCTCACGGCACCGGATGGGAGCGAGACGTTCTACCTCAACCCGGCCTATGAACGGATCACCGGCCAATCGGGAGATGTGCTGA
This sequence comes from Planctomycetota bacterium, assembly GCA_013112555.1. Taxonomy (GTDB): domain Bacteria; phylum Planctomycetota; class Phycisphaerae; order Phycisphaerales; family UBA5793; genus PNC21. Next base: position 1,258,094 of record JABFGK010000002.1, read on the forward strand.
TGGCTGATCCGCAGGCGTGGCGGGCACTGGTCCACCCTGAGGACACCTCGATTGCTGACAGTCAGTTGCTCATGGGTGACGGTCATACCTGGAGCGAATCTGACCGAGGCGTTGAGTTCCGCCTTCTGCTGCCGGGTGATGACGTTCGGTGGGTCTGGTTGCGCACCCGAGTGGTTCACGATGAGAGCGGCGAAACGGTGGCGCTGGCCGGCGTTATGGTCGACATTACCAAGCGCAAGCGGGCTGAACTGGCCATCGAAGGCCAGTGGGAGTTCCTGCAGGCGGTCATTGATGGGCTGCCGGACCCGCTGGTCGTCTATGACCGGAACCGACAGATTCGGATGGCCAACTCAAAAATGCAGCAGCGGGCCGGCTCAACGGTCACGACCTGTGCCCATGTGTGCGACAGGGTCTGGGGGTGCCCGCCGGAAACAGGGCAATGTAAGGAGTGTGCCGTCACCACGGCCTTTGAGACCGGTCGCCCTCACACGTCGGAGCGCGGCGCTGTGTCGCAGGACGGCACGCCACTCCACCTTGAAATCAGTGCTGCCCCCATCCTTGATCAACACGGCGTTGTGAACCATGTGATTGCCTCATTTCGAGACGTCACGGACCGCCGCCGAAGTGAAGACGCGCTGCGTGAAAGCGAGGTCCGGTTCCGTCACTTCTTTGAGATGTCTCCGGTCTCCAAGCTCCTGGTGGATGAAGATGGTGTCGTGAGGGGGATGAACAACCGGTTTGCCGAGAAGACGGGGTTCCGGGAGGAAACCCTGATCGGATGCCCGATCGGCGAGTTCCTGTTCAAGCAGATGGCCGTGGCAGGCACGACCGTGCGCGAACCGCTCCGGTTCCAGGATGTGAAGGAAGCCCGGAATGTCAATGCGGAACTGGTGGTTGAGTCCGGAGATTCTCTGGACGTCCTGTTATCAGGCAACCAGACGGATGACCTGGCAGGCCGGGCAATTACAATGCTCGTCGTGCGCGATATCACCGAGCAGAAGCGAGCCGAACGGATCAGCCAGTATCGTCTCAGACTCGAGCAACTGCTGGCCCGAATCAGCACGAGATTCATCAATCTGAGTGCCTCGGAGATTGATAGTGGGATCAGCAGTGCCATTGCTGATGCCGGCACGTTCCTGCAGGCAGATCTGACCACCGTCATGCTCTATGAGGAATCAACAGACACGCTTGGGCTGCACTGCAGTTGGACTGCCGTACCGGATTCGGAATCAGTCGGCCGGCCGATGACGCTCAAAATGTCGGAAGTGCCGTGGCTGGCGCGCGAGTTCGAGCAGAATCGTGTCGTCGTGATTCACGATGTCGATCAGATGGGGCCCGAAGCCCTGTCTGAACAGCGTCTGTTTCTCGATCTGGGCATGAAGTCTGCGGTCGTTGTTCCGCTGAAGTCAGAGGGGCGATTGCTTGGGTGCATCTGCGCTCGGTCCCTCGAATCGATCCGGCGGTGGGATGAGCCTGATACCGGGCTCATGCGAATGATCAGCGAGATGATCTCGGAGGCGTTGATTCGAAAGTCGTCGTATGAGGAGCTGCAAAACAGCCAATTGCGGTACCGACGGCTGGCCACGAGCCGACAGATGCTGCTGGAGGAACTGAATCACCGGGTGCTCAACAACCTCACGTCACTTATGACACTCGTGACGATGATGGAACGGAGCGGTCGATCGACGAGTGAATTCGTCGAGGCACTGCGCGGCCGGCTCGGTGCCTTCACCGCGGTCCATCAGGTGATTGCCGGGCGCGGGTGGCAGGAAGTTGAACTCCGAGCCTTGCTGCAGAATCTTGTTGGGAAGTTCGAGCCGAACCGGGAGGTTCGACAGCGCATCGAGTTGGCCGGCCCGCCGGTGCTGGTCAAGCCGAAAGCGGCTCAGACGATCGCTGTGATCGTCCAGGAACTCCTGACGAACTGTCGGAAATACGGGGCGCATTCCGTGCCTGAAGGCACCGTGCAGTTCACCTGGGAAATTACGGATCAGCACGACGACTGCGTCCATGTTGCTATGTTGTGGTCCGAGCGCGGCGGCCCATCCCCGGATCGTCATCCAACCTCAAGCCACGGGCTCGGCATCCGCCTGGTGAGAGGCTTCGTATCGTTCGAGTTACGAGGACGATGTGAGTTTGATTTCCTGGCGCACGGCCTGGAGTGCCGCATCACATGCGTCCTGGAAACAGGACGATTCGAGGATGATCAGCGTCTCACTGCTGACCCGGACACGCGTGCGGGCGAACCATAACAACAGCAGGGGTTGACTGAAGAATCGAGAAGGCTCTCCGTGACCGCTACTCAGCGGTCAGATTCCCTGCGTGGTCCTGCGCACCTTTCATGACTTCCTGGAGCAATGTCGTGGCAAACGACCCTTTGGGGAGGACAAAGTCGGCCTGCAGGTACGAGCCGTCACGATCGGCTCCTTCGCTCAGGCTCGCTTCCGATACCTGGACTCGCAACGGCCGACGGGTTCCGTACACATCATGGGCCGCCGAAAGAAAATGATCGAACTCGACGCCGGTGCGATCGAGCGCCTCCTGTTCGATACGGCCGGGTTCTTCGGTTGCCTGCATCATGCGGTGGCCCCAGAGCGGTCCGCTTGGCGAGATGTCCAGTTTCGTCAGGCGCTCTGTCAGTTGTGGGTCATTCAGATCGTCTGGCGACACGTGAAAGACGGCCCCCGCACCAGGCGGGTTATGCTTCCAGGCCAGATCGCCGCTCACGAGCGTGTGCATCGTTTTGGCATTCATTCGATGTTCGAGCACCTGATTGAAAATGGCCGACTGAAATGCTGAGACGTAGAACCGCCGAACGGTCGGCTCGATGGCCAGGACGGCTTCTTCGTGTGAACACCCACTGGAGAGTTTGCGCAGCACCTGATGTTCAGCCCGTCGACTTGTCGGCCAGCAGGCGCGTGCCTGCTCCAAATCGCCTTCGTCATACGTATGGCGGGCGTCGTACTCGCTGGCAAATCCCCCGTCCGCTCTGCCGAGCAGTATGTCACAGAGTTCTTGCCAGTCTTCCATCAGCAAGGCTCGGCCGACCTCGTGGTTGTTGGCTGACAAACCGAACCGCTGCGCTCCGATGAAGTTCGGCAGCCCGGTTTCCACGAGTCGACTCAACACCGCTTCCGCTGGGCGTACTGCCTGCTCCACGCAGCACTCGCGAATACGGATGGTGAATCGATTCCCCTTGAGGTGCCCGAGACGGAGTTTGTTGCGATGGCGGGAGACGCCAAGGATGCGGACCCCGGGAAGCGTGAGATCATCCAGCGGCGATTCATCCGGGGCTGCGATCGACAGATACTGGCGGGTGACCGCGTGCTTGTCCTTCATGCCGGCATACCCGATATGCCCCGGCCGGACTCGAAAGCAGCGTGCCAGCGCGCGAACGACCTCCAGCGTCGGCTGCCCGGTTTTCTCAAGCCAGATGTACAGGTGCTCTCCCATACCGCTCGGTTCGTAGAGCGGGAGTTCCTCGACGACGAAGTCTTCACAGCGTTGTTTGATGACCCCGCCGACGCCGGGCAGGTCAGGAGTGAGATAGCAGGAGGGAACGGCAGGTCCGAGAGGCTCCATCAGCCGTCCTCCGGCCCGGCTTCCTCAAGCACGGATTCGTCCACGTAAATCGGGATATCCGTACCGGCAGCAATGGCAATTGCATCGCTCGGCCGACTGTCGATCTCAATCTCTTTCCCATCCTGAGTCACGATCAACTTGGCAAAGAAGGTGTTTTCCTTCAGCGTGTGAATCACGATGCGCTCAAGGGTACCGCCGAGTTGATCAATCGCGGTGGCTAACAGATCGTGAGTCTGTGGCCGGGGGGGGACGCGGCCTTTCAGGCGTCGCTCGATGGCCATCGCCTCGGTCAGGCCGATGACGATCGGGAACGCGCGGCCGCCTCCGACCTCCTCCAACTCGATAAACTGGAGGTCGGTCATTTCACGGATGAAAATGCGACTTAGTGACATTTGGACCGTCATCGGGTCTCCCATGCAGCCGGTGGTGGTGCCCCAGTGCACACAGTCGTGGGGCAGACAGTCCGGTTTGATCATAGGCCCCATGCTTGACGGAGCGTGCATGCCGATTGATTCGAAGTCACCGGGGCTTGCTCCCGCGTGGCACGAGTGAGTGGGCAGGGGCCCTGCCCCGGGCCGATAATGCACAGCCGTCGTAACCTCCCCAGTCCCCTCGGATCGTCAAGTCCCCACATGTGCCGCAGATGGATACATCCGACCCCTGTTTGCAAAGCCGGTGGCCAAATCCGACGTTGTCGGCACGATCCGTCGATAGAGACTGTCGGCCGGGGGGGTGACGTGATGCCCCGGCCGGCAATGAGGAGTATGTCTATGCCGCTGCGACTTGGTGAGTTGCTGATCCGACAGGGAATTCTGGTTGAGCCTCAGGTGCGCGCCATTCTCGAGGAGCAACAGCGCACCGGACGACCGTTCGGGCAACTCGCAGAGCAGATGTACGGCATTGATGCCCGAGACGTGGAGCATGCCTGGGCGGTCCAATACGCACAACTGTGCGAACGCGTCAATCTCGAATCGGAATCGATCGACCCGGATGTGCTGGCCTTGGTTTCACGCCGCCAGGCCTGGCAGTTCATGGTCTTTCCACTGAGGCGAGACGGCTCAGAGATCGTCATTGCCACCACCCCCAATGACCTGCCTCGAGCAGCACGCTTCATTGCCTGGCATCTTGGTGAACCGGTGTACTTCGTGCTGACGACCCAAAAGCGGCTCGTCAAGGCATTGCGCCGGCACTGCAGCCTTCCCGGTGCAGACTTCATCATGGGTGAGCGGCATAAACGGCGCGGAAACCGATCAGCCTGAGGCAACCTCCGGCAAATCTGCTGCCAAACAGCAACGTCTGTCGAGTGTGAATGCAGCCGGCTCTCGGCTCAGGTTCTTCCTGCAAGCAAGGGAAGGGCCAGATTGAGAAAGAGCTGCAGCACGATGTTGGCATACAGGCCGGCCAGCAGATCATCGAGCAGGATGCCCCAACCGCCCGGGAACTGCTCCATCAGGTTGGCCGGCGGTACCTTGATGATATCGAAAATGCGAAACAGGAAGAAGGCAGCGCCCACGGTCAGCACGGCCGCCCAGAACTGTGCCTGGGCCGGATCGCCAGCCTCGGCCCCGTTTCCCCCAGGGTGCCAGCGGGATCAGCAGCAGGGCGACTGACATGCCGGCCACTTCATCAGCCACGACGACCCCGGGGTCTTTCGTTTGATACTTGCGTTCGGCCCAGGGGCCCAGTGCGATACAGGCAGCCGACGACAGGGCGATCATGGCCAGCAGCGCTGCCTGAATGTACCAGGTCCCGATGCCTGCGATGGCCATGAGAAACACGACGGCACAGGGTGGCAGGCTCCCCCACGTCCCCGGGGCCGGCTTCATCCGACCCAGTCCCCCCACAGTGACTATCAGCATTCGAACCACGGGATACACCGGCTTTCACGGGACATCGACTTCAATACGGTACGGTACGGGTGGGAACGACACCCGACGCCGTTCACTCTGTGCCCCTGGCTGTCTGGTCTGCCAGCGCTGCACGGGCGCTGCTGAGATACGGCACGATACTGATAACTGTGACAAACACAGTGACATAGGCAAGGCCGCGACACACCGTAAGCACCCACGCGTGCCTTATCGGGTCGAACAGCAGAATCAGGCCCAGTATTGTCGGGATCGCCGCCGATTGCAGGATCATTTTGGCCTTGCCGGACCAATTCGCCCCGAATGCGATGCCCTGGGCCTCCAGCAGTGTCCGGAGCCCCGTCACCAGCAACTCCCGGCTCAGAATCACAATGACCATCCACAGGGCAACGCCGGTGACCGCCCCCGTCGGGGCTTGCCCCTCGAACGATACCCTGAAGGCCGGCCCGGCCAGATAGACGAACCCGCCGATAATCAGCAGTTTGTCACAAACCGGGTCCATGACTCTGCCGAACTTCGACACGACGTGCCATCGTCGGGCCAGATACCCGTCAAAGGCATCGGTCAGAACGGCGATCAGAAAGACAGCCACCCCGGCCCAGGCAGCCCATTGGTGCGTGCCCGGGTAGCGGTAGAACTCCAAGAGGGCAAAAAAGCATGCTGCCAGAATCACTCGTGCCATCGTCAGCATGTTTGGGATATGTCGCTTCATGAGTTTCTGCTGCTGGTACCGTTGGCTTCGGAAGCGCACGAGACTACCCGCACGCGAGTCTCGGGTCTATTTCCGCGTCTGTTTTTGCGATTTGTGAAGGTTCCTGTGCCCGGGCATCGTCTGTGCTGGTACGGCCCATGCCGACCTTCTTCGCGGTTTTCATGCCATAACCGTGGAAATGAGTCGTTGTGTCTCAGCAACGGGCCTGTATCGTGACGATGCTGGTTCGGATCGGATTGATCGGAAACGGCGATCCGTGACGTCAGGCTGGTGGTATTCTGAGACGTGTGTGACACCGATAACGCTGCTCCTGCGCAAGCGCATTCGGCTAGAATAGCCGGAAACAGGCGGGATTCAGCGGAAGGGGTCATCAGAATGATCCGGTTTCGGGTCTGTGAAAAAGGAATCGCAGACTTGGGAACGCATCTGTATCGACTTAGGATACCCGTTGTGTGCTCGCAGGGCCGGGCTGCCCGCCTTGCCGCATCAATATGATTGGATTCCGGACGGCTGAGTCGTTTGGATGCCCTGGTGGGAAGAGCCAGGGCCTGAGGGAGCAAAGAGAACTACTTCAACCGGCACCGCCGCCATGCTGATTCGGCTGGGACGGGGCCACGCCAGCGGAGAGACACCGTGATGATCAAGAGTAACCCACGATTCCATCGGCACAGACACCTCCTTTTTGTGATTGCGTCGGCAGTGATGCTGTGTCAGTGGGCTGTGCCGGCCCAGGCCCAGCCCTACGGCGGCCGTGTTCGATATCGACCGACGGTCACCCTGGAGGATCTCGAGTCGATGCATGCACTGTTCGACACGGACGAGTCGCAGGACATGCTGATCCGGTCGCTGTATGACGGGTTTCAACTCGCGTTCAACGACGGTGCCAGCCGCACGAAGAAGGACATTGCAGAACTCCTGCAGCAGGCACGCGAGGATCCGAACCGGGCCGAAGCGTATCGGCGACTTGGCCCCCTGCGTGCCGATATCGAGGAGCAGTGGGCTTCAGAAGCCGCGGAACTTGAGGAGAGTTTCTTCTCTGACGTCAAGGCCCTTCTCAGCGAGGAGCAGGCGGAATCATGGCCGAAGTATGAGCGCGATCGCCGACGCCGAACGCTCCTGCACCGGAGCCCCGGCCGCTACAGCGGCGAGACCGTCGATCTGATTCGAATCCTCACCAGCCTCGAACTGGAGGACGAAGCGCTCGAGCCGGTCAATGGCTTGGTTGACCAGTATGCCGAGGAACTCGATCGCAAACTGCAGGAGCGTGAGGATCTGGCAGCCAAGCTGCGGGGCTCGACCGCGACCGTCGGTGCCGCCCCGGGCCCGGGTGGTGGCGACAATCCCCTCCGAACGGCTCCGGCAGCGGGATGACCTGGACCGCAAGCGGCGCGATCTGCGCGACTTGAATCACCGGTACATGGACCTGATGGCCGGTGCCCTGTCCCCCGAGGACGGCAAGCGCTTCCGGCGTCTGTTCCTCGAACAGTGCTACGTCAGCATTTACCGCACGACCCAGGCCGACATGTACATTGAGCAGGTCGCCAAAGTGGAGGATCTGTCTGAAGAACAGAGTCAGCAGATTGCCGATATCAGTCAGCGCTATACCGCTCGCTTGAATGACATCCGACGTCAGATGGTTGAACTGCAGAACCAGCGTGAGAATGCCGAGGCCCCATCGACGAGCGTGCGTGGGACGACCACCACCACGTCACCACCCCCACGAAACAGTGGCGGGCTGTCCGAACAGCAGCAGGAGCGGTGGCGCGTGTTGTGGGAGGACCAGCGCACGCTGGTGTCCGATACGGTTGATGAACTGTTTGAAGTACTCACGCCGGAGCAGCAGGAAGCGACTCCCAAGTACGGCCGGAATCCCTTCTCTGAGGATCCCTCGAGGCGGGAGCAGTTATTCCGGAACGGCCAGCCGCAAGGTCGCGGAGGAAACTGAATGTTCGATCAAGTGCAACAGGAATCCGGTCAGGCGCATGCCGGCTACACGCCGGCCGTCGAGTCCGTCGGTGCGGAGCCATCGGTGGTCGTCCCCGTTGAGGTGACGGACCCGGGTGAGGCCGAGGCGCAACTCCGCCGGAAGTGCGATCGCCTTCGGATCGAATGGCTCGACGAGACGCCGGAGGAGGTCGATGGGGCCGCGTCAAGTCTGTTGTCAGCGGATGATGCCATCCGACTGCGGCTGGTGCCGATTGTCGATGACGAAACGGATGGCGTGCTGGTGGTCATGCGTGACCCACTCGATCTGGCAGCGTTGGACGAAGCCTCGGTCCTCATGGGCAAGCCGGTTCGGCGCAAAGGGCTCAGTGCCGATCCGTTCCGGAAACTGATCGAAACACAATACGGGACCACGGCGGCGCGCATGGCTGAGCGGCTTGCCGGCGAGGCCGAGGACGAGGATTCGCTCGACTCGAATATCGAGGCCATCGAGGCCGATGATCTGCATCGGATGGCAGAACAGCCCACGCTGATCAATCTGGTCAACCTGATCATTCTGGAGGCGATCAAGTCGCGTGCTTCTGACGTTCACATTGAGCCGTTTGAGCGCGAACTGAAGATCAAGTACCGGATCGACGGCATTCTTCACGAGCAGACGCCCCCGCCGAAACACCTGCAGCCGGCGATTATCTCGCGTATCAAGATCATGGCTGCGATGAATATCGCCGAGCGCTTTGTGCCGCAGGATGGCCATATCACATTGCGTTTCGAGGGGCGCAAGGTCGATCTTCGTGTCAGTACCGTGCCGACGCTGTATGGTGAGTCGGTGGTCCTTCGTATTCTGGACAAGAGTACGTTGCCGCTGGAACTGGCTGAACTCGGGATGATCGGTTCAGACATCTCGGTCATGCAGCGACTGCTCGCTCAGCCGCACGGCATGATCCTCGTCACGGGCCCGACCGGGTCAGGCAAGACGACCACGCTCTACGCAGCGCTGCAGATGCTCTACAGCCCGGAGCAGAAGATCATCACGATCGAGGATCCGGTTGAATACGAGTTACCCGGTGTGAATCAGATTCAGGTCAACCCGAAGCGGGGGGTGACGTTTGCGACCGGTCTGCGGCACATTCTGCGTCAGGATCCTGATGTCATCATGGTCGGTGAAATCCGCGATGGTGATACGGCCGAGATCGCCATTCGGTCGGCCCTCACGGGCCACCTGGTGTTCTCAACGGTCCACACGAATGACGCGGCATCGGCCATCACGAGATTGATTGACATGGAGATCGAGCCGTTCCTTGTTGCTTCGGTGATTGAGGGAATCCTGGCTCAGCGGCTCGGGCGACGCGTGTGTTCCGAGTGCCGGCAATCCGTGCCGATTGATGAGGCTGTGAGTCATCGGCTCAGGCCGGATGAACTGGCGCTGTTTGACGGGCAGTGCTGGCGCGGTGCCGGGTGTGATCGGTGTCGGGAGTCCGGCACGCAGGGGCGAATCGGCTTTTTTGAGATTCTGGCAATCACCGGCCGTATGCGAGCGGCTGTGACGGATGGCAAATCAACACGTGAAATCCTGGCTTTGGCCGATGAATCCCATACGACGATGCGCGTCGACGGGCTACGGAAGGCGGCTGAAGGCCGCACGACGATTGAAGAAGTGCTTCGGGCCACCCAGGACGCAGAGGACGATCGGTGATGCCGGTTTGATCCGCATATCAGGACATGGACGACCAGTGAGCGTGATCTCGGAAGGAACACAGGAACAACCAGGATCTGACGGGCGCCAAGCACGTGATGATACTGCTTGCCTGTGTGTGTGAGACGAGAATGCCGACTTTTGTATATGAATCCATCGCCCGAGGAGGGCAAGCCACCAGCGGGACGATCGAGGCCGCCGATCGGGCCGAAGCGGTTCGTCTGCTGAGTCGTCGCGGCGAAGTCCCGACGAGTGTCTCGGTCTCCTCGTCCGCAGCGAGCGGGAAGCGGGATGGGGGCGGGAAGTCGCGCGCTCCGGCTGCTCGAAGTAATGGGGCATCCACGGGTGTACGTGCCGGCAAGGCCGGCACGCGGGCCGGGCAACCGAGAGGCCAGGCCGATGTGGAGTCGGTTCACCGTGGCGGCGGCATGGGCCGGGGTGAGTTAGCCTCGTTTATCCGTGAGATCGCGACGGCACTCGAGGCCGGACTCCCGTTGATGAACGCGCTGCGTGCCGTGGCCCACCAGGCCTACACGCCGCGTCAGCGTGCCATTCTCCAACACTTGATGAGTCGCATCGAGGCCGGTCGGAGTTTCGCCCAGGCAGCATCCGAATGGGGCAGCCCGTTCAACCACATGATCGTCGGCATGATCCGGGCAGGCGAAGCCTCCGGGCGGCTCGACGAGGTCATGCTGCAGTTGGCCGACCTGCTCGATAACGATACCGAGACTCGCCGGTCGGTGGTCGGGGCCTTGGTGTATCCGGCCATTCTCATCGTGCTGCTGGTCATCGGCGTCACGGTGATCGTGACGGTCATCATTCCGCGCGTCCTGCAGATATTTGAGGGCGAGTTCGACAAGTTGCCGCTGCCGACCCGGATCGTGCATGGGGCGGCCATGTTTATGACACATTACTGGCTGCTCATCCTGGCAGGGGTTGTCCTGGCCGTCGTGGTGGCGCGCTGGGCCATGAGCAACCCGGTCACTCGGCTTGAGATTGATCGATTCGTGTTGAAACTCCCCGTCGTGGGCCCCTTGCTGCGCGATGTATCCGTCGGTCGGTTTACGCGAACGCTTGGGACGCTGATGGGATCAGGGATCCCGGTGATCGATTCGCTGAGTATCACGCGTGACACGCTCGGCAACCGCGCGATGGAAGCCGTGATTGACGATGTGGTCGAACAGGTCCGGTCCGGCAAGTCGATTGCTGACCCGATGGAAAAAAGCGGCTACTTCCCACCGCTGCTGATTCAGATCATCGGGCTGGGTGAGCGGTCGGGGCGGCTTGATACCATGCTCACCCAGGCAGCCAACAGTCTGGATCGCAAGACGCGATCCTCGATCAAGATTTTTACGGCCGTCCTCCCCCCGCTCATCGTGGTCGTGATGGCATTGGTGGTCGGTTTCGTGCTCGCAGCCGTCTTGTTACCGTTGATTGAGATGCAATCGGCGATCGGTTGAGACGTTTGTATGAGAAGGATGTTGACGCACACTGCATCAAGGAAAAGAGAAGGCAGCATGATTGCGAAACAAGGCAGGATAAACACACGGACGTATGCGAGGATGCACCCACACCGTGCCGGCTTCACGATGGTCGAGGCGGTTGTGATGATCATCATTATCGGCGTGCTGGCCGGGCTGGTCGGGTTGCGGCTGTTCGGGCGTGTTGGTGAGGCTCGCCAGAGTGTGGCCCAGCAGAAAGCGGCCGTGCTGCGATCGGCCGTCTCCTTGTTCCGGGCTGATTGTTCGACTTTGCAGAATACGGACACGCTTGAGCAGATCCTGTGGGAAAAGCCCACTGATGATCGGGGCGAGAAGTGGAAGGGGCCGTATATCGAGAAGCGGTCCGCAATTGAAGATCCCTGGGGCGAGGACTTCATCATTCGTATTCCCGGCGAGAAGAGCCCGGACTTTGACATCATCAGTTACGGTGCCGACAAGAAGCCGGGAGGCGAGGAAGAGGACGCAGACATTATTGAGTAGAGAGGCCTGTTTCTCACCGCCTGTATCGTGGTCGCAACCCGTCCATCGCAATCTCTGAGACAATGAACACGCAGAACCCCATTCATGTCGCACGACCTATTCAGCCCGCGTTCCGTTTGGTTCGGCCCTCAGCCGGTGCCCGGTGCTCGTCGTGCGTTCACGATGGTCGAGGCGATCATCGTGATCGTGCTGGTTGGTATTCTGGCATCGGTGTCAGCCGTCCGATTTACGGATTCGCTGGATCGCCGGGTTGAGGTCTCCCTTCGTCATTTGGAAGCGGTCCTTGGCAGCCTGGCGCATCGACAGACGGTGAGCCAGAGTCAGTTGGCATTGGTGGTTGACGGCGACCCGAGGACCGATGAACGAGTCTGCATTCGGCTCGAGGTCCTCAATCAGTGGAGCGAAGAGGACGAGCCGGTCTGGGAGCCGGACGTGATGTCGCGGCCGGCCTGGTTCGACCAGGAGATCAAACTGACGCACGTGTATGTCGACTCGTATGAGGTCGAGGGGCCGTTTCGGATGGCCATCCCGCACGGCGAGCCGCGCCCGACCATTTCCATTGAGATTGCCTACGGCGAGCGCGGCCAGATTGTCGAACTCGTGCCGCACGACTTGAAGCCACACCGATTGATTCTGTCATCAGACGCACAACCTGACAGTGCCTGGTTGTTACCGGTTGATCTCGATGATGAAGGCATGGCCGAGGAGGCATGGGATTGGTGAGTCTCTCCAGCCCATCTTCGTCTCGTCGGCGCACCGGGGTGGCCCTGCTGGATGTGCTTGTAGCCGGCGTGCTGGTGGCGGTGGCACTGGTGGCAATTCTCGGGATTGCCAGCCAGTCGCTCCGAGCCCAGTTACGCGGTGAGAAGTTGCAGCAGGCAGCCATGCTGCTTGATGAACTTCTGGGTGAAGTCCTGTCGGTCGGCGTCGAGGAGTACGAGAATCTGTTTGCCAGCGAAGGGACTCGCCCGGGATACGAGGGCTTCGAATACCAGGTTGGATTTGAGGAAGCCGGGACCGGCCGTGCCTATCGAGTGACCGCCACTGTGTGGTGGTATGAGGCCGGCACACGAAACGAAGAGACCGTTCAGACGTTGATTGCCCCTCGGCTCGGCGAGGAGGAAATCGGGGACCGGGAACCGGAAGAGCCTATTGACCGAGAGCAGTTCATGCCGTGACGATACGACTCATTGACAACCCGATGCATGATCGTCGCTCGTCGACTCGAACTCGGGCTCGGGCACGGGTGTCCGGCTTTACGCTGGTGGAGTTGGTGGTGGCCTCCGTGATTGCCGCGATGCTGGCCGGTGCCGTCGCGCTGAGCACGAATCAACTGGCAAAATCACGGGATCGATCCAATGTGCGGCAGGAGGGGCATGCCCGGGTGCATGCAGCCGTGCAACTCGTGGCGCGCGAAGTGGCCAATCTGGTTCGGGCCGGTGATCTGACTCAAACGATTGTCAGAATCGAACAAGGACCTGACCAGGGGGCGCAGTGGGAGAGTGATCGCCTGTTGATCTTCAACCGGAGCCAGATCCCCACCCGCTGGCCGGGGTATGCGCTGGGCATGGAGTTGGAACTCCAGGACGAAGGCGATGTGTTTGAGGCACAATTCGCCTTGGTCCCCGGCATGACCGCTGACGGTTTAGGGGTTTTGTGGGAGCGACGCGACCCGATCCCGGATGACTACTACGACGCCGGCGGCGTGGCGATCCCGCTTGTCTCCGGCCTGTTGTCGTTCAACGTCGAAGCCTTCGACGGGGCCTCATGGGTCGACGAGTGGGACAGTGATGAGTACGGAATCCCGTATGCGATCCGTATCTCCTGTTACGGCCTGATGGATGCAAACAGCGACGGGGATGATCTCGTCTGGGCACAGACCACAGTCGCGCTCGATCGCATGCCATTGCCTGAGCCGGCTGCCGACGGCGTGCTGGACCTGTTCGGCGGCGACGATGAGGGCGGTACGGGCGGGACCGAGGGTGGTGCCGACGAGGGAGACGATCTGTTCGGTGGTGGCGGCAGTGACGGGGGGTTGTTCCAGTGATGTACATGACTCCCTCCCATGATCGATCGCAGCGTTCCCACGGCTCGACGCTGTTGCTCGTGCTGTGGACCATCAGTGTGACGACGTTGATTGTCATTGCGTTGCAACTGTCCGCATACCGGCAGGCGTCCGAGGGGCGGCAGACGTTGGGCCGAGTTCGGGCCAAGTGGGCAGCCCGGGCCGGTGTGGAAGCAGTGATCGCGTATGTCGGGTGGGACACCGAGAGCGAGTTCTCGTACAACCCGGACCAGTTTGCGATCGACCTGGCCGAGATCGCGATGAGCGAAGAGGACGAACTCAACCAGGCAACGTACTCGATCGGTCATTCTGAATACGGCGAACGGGTGGACGGCCCGGCTGACGCCCACGCGAAGTACAACGTGAACCGGATGACTGACGACCATTGGTGGTTGTTGTCGGATCTCCTGGAAGATGGTCTCGATGAGGAGATGGTGGCCTCGATCACGGACTGGATGGACGGCGACGATGAGGTGACCGAGGGAGGGGCTGAGGGCGAGTTCTACTACTTCATGCCGTACCCATACGAGGTGCGCAATGGCCGAGTCGGCTCACTCATGGAATTGGAACTGATCAAGGGCATCGACCCGATCCGGGTTCGCGGGGAGGATTGGAATCTCAACGGGCTGCTTGAGATATCCGAGGATGACGGCGATTTAACCTGGCCGAACTACGATAATTTTGACGGCAAACTCGATGCCGGCTGGTCTCGGTATCTGACGACGCGCTCGCGTGCCGGGGGGTGGGCTGATTCCGGTCAGCCGCGCGTCGATCTGGCCGGTGCCGAGACCGATGAGATCGTCTCGCGCCTGGACGTGGATTTCGTGCAAGCCCAAGCCCTGACGACATTTGCGGGCGGGAGCGGCGCGAGTTTGGCGCAGTTAATAGCAACTCCATTGAGTGAACTTGTTTCGAGTCAAGGTGACAACAACAATCAGCAACAGGGCCAGACGCCCCCACCTTCTGATCTGACTGACAATCAACTTCGTCTCGTGCTTGCTGAAGCGACGATCCGAAACAATGAAGACGGAATGCCCGGCAAACTGAATCTGAATACGTGTGATTACGATCTGCTGCAGTTTCTGCCTGATGTGGACCTGACATTGGCAAATCAGATCGACTTTGCACGGTCAGTCACGCCGTTTGCCAGCCTGCTGGATCTGGCCGATCGGATTCCTGACCTTGAGCCGGAGCAGATTGTGCAGTTGGCGGAGGTCGCCGACGTTCGCAGCAATGTATTTGTGATTGCCAGCACGGGAACGGCTGACCCGGGCAGGACGAGCGTCGAGTTGGTCGTTACCATCGACAGGTCCAGCCTGCCGATCCGGATAGTTGAGTATATGGAACGATGACACGATTTGACGTCAAACAGATTCCCACGGGTCGTCCCGACATGCCGCGCAAGGTCGTGGTGGTGGAGCGCCGATCGGACAAGATTGTCCTGCTGATCGCAGCACGGAGCAACGGGCAGTCGCTCGAGATGGTGACGACGCACACGTTGCCAGGCGGCGATGAGGCCGGGCTGACCAAACTCCTGAGTGACACACAGGCCGACCGGGTGATTCACATCCTGCCCGGCGGCCAGGCCATCTGTCGAACGCTTGAGATTCCGGCCATGGAGCCGGAGCAGATTCCTGAGACGTTGGCCTTGCAGGCTGAAGCAGCGTTGCCGGCCTCGCTCGACCCGCATCGTCGCGCAGCCGTCCTGTTGCCGTGGTATGCCGAAGGGGCCGAGACGTACCCGGCGTTGGCCGTGGGATGGCCCGGCGAACCGGATCGGACCCAGGAGGAAGACGACGATACGCATCGGTATGTGCCGCAGGTTGCGTGCCTGATGGAACTGCTGGCCTTGGACCAGCAGGACGGGCTGGCCGGGCTTATCGACCGGAGTGCCGGCACCATTGGGCTCATCATGCATCGGTCGGATCAGGTGGCCGTGCGGACCGCCCGGCTGTCGGGCCCTTCACACGAGCGCTCCGAATACGTCGAGCAACTCGTGCGCGAAACGGCCTTTGCGGCCGGCTTGGATTCCGGGGACGAGGGCGACTCGTCCGGCGGCGGGATGATTGACGCCTGGTGTGCCAACATTGCCACCGCCACCAAGGCCCGACAACGTGCGCTGGTACTCGAGGAACGCTTGATCCAGGCTGCGGCCAAGCAGGTTGCCAAGACCCCATCGGCCGACAAGTCTGAGTGGTGGGCTGACTACGGTCTGCTCGTCGGTGCCCTCATCGGACTGACCGGCCCGCGACGGGCTGCCTTTGACCTCGAACCCGAGCCGCCGGACATCCCCGTCAATCTGATTGACCGGAGCGTGTTGTGGCTCGGTGAGTCGAACCACGCATTCATGACCGGACTGGTGGCGTTTCTGGCACTGCTGATTCTCCCGCTGGCGGCGTCATACGGTCGGTATACGTTGCTAAACCTCAAGACGGCGAATCTGGAGGAGTTGTCCGAAACGACGGCCGGGTTTGAAGACGAGGTCTTGCTGCACGATCTGCTGATGGAACACCGGCTGCCGATGACGAAACTGATCTCGGACATCTGCAGTGCCTCGAACATCGACACGCAGTTCGAGACGCTGACGATCAAGAGCAGTGATCGTCGAATCACGATCACCGGGCTCGCCCCGTCGGTTGACCGGCTGGGTGAACTCCATGATTACCTGACGGCGACGCGGTTGTTTGAAGGCGGGCGCATGTCGGACGACGGGGATCGTGAGAACGGCCGCTCGTTCAACTTCTCGGGCACCGTGTCATCGCCGTTTGTTAATGTTGAGGCACAATACAACTACCGGGATGAGCCGATCTGGACAACGTACTGGTCTGAGCCACCGGAACTGAAGCCTCGCATCAGTTTCATGCCGGATCGGCCGTATGATCTGAGTCAGAGCGGAGGCGGCGGCGGCGCGTTGTATGCTCAGGATCCCGGGGATGATCTGGGTGGTGATGGTGCATCGCGATCGAGCGGGGGCGGCCAGTTTAACTCGAACTCCTCGGCGGCTCGGCGGTCGGGTTCCGGCAACGCCGGGAACGCTTCCTCCTCAGGACGAACCGGTGCGCCGCAGGCGCGCGCAGCCGACCCGGCCAACCCGCCGGACCCGCTGACGCCCGAACAGATCAAGCGGCTTGATGAGAGCGAGACGATCGCCGCGATGCTCGTCCGGAGCAAACTTAAGTATCGGACCGACGTTCTTGAGCCCGATGTGATCGCCCGATTGAAACGAGAATGGGACTTGCTGATTGAACATCGCCGCGAACTGAAGCAATGAGTCGTGGCCGTGCGTTTTTGGAGATTCATGCCGGTCCGGTGATTCGACCGGCAATCGAAGATGGGCCGAGACGTTGGTTCATCAGACAACAAACAAGTAGAGTGTAATACGCCGATGGCATCAGACCTATTTCAAACCTATGCAGACCGATTCAAGCAGGCATCACGGCCGATGCAGACCGTGGTCGTTCTGGCTCTTCTGGTCATCGTGTATCTGGCAATCGATACCGAGGTTCGCTACGTTGCTGATTACAACAGCAAGAGCCGCGAAAAGATGGAGACACTTGATCTCTACTCGGGCGGTTTTGAGGTGAAGGCTCGGAAGGTCGAGGAAAAGCATCGCCTGTTCGGTGATATTCGAATTCTGACCGTCGAGGACGTCGGCACGGACGGGAGCGGTGCCGGCCCGCTGCTGAGTCGGATTGTCGGAAAGATTCTGAGTTCTGAGAATGCGAATATTACGTCTTCGGACCAGAAGAGCGGCTCACAGTTAACAATGGATCGGAACACGGTGATTCAACGTGTCCCGTATGAGTTTGTATTCCGGGTGTCGCCGGGTGCGTTGCCGGCCATCATCGAGAAGATCGAATCGGACCCGCATATTGCCCGTATTGTGTCGCTTGATGTACGCCGTGACAGTCGGGACATCGCCTTGAACGTGACGCTCGAGGCCGAGATCTGGTGGAAGAGTTAAGAAGTCAGTTATGCAGCATTACCGAACACTTCAGATTCTGCGGGCCGCCACGCTCCCGGTGCGGGTCGTCGGTGCGTTGGTCATTGTCGTCTGCATCGTGTTGTTGTGGTCAGCGATCCCGGTGATCGGTGCGGTTTTTCTCACGCGGCTGCCGGAAGTGGGTACGGTGAACCTGCCGGACACGGAGGCATTGGATACGCAGTACGCCTCGGCCATGCAGGATTCGAGAGACACCTTCGAAGGCCGTTCGCCGTTCTTTGTGCCGGATCGTCAACTCGAGGAAGTCACGCCGGACGAGCCGGATGAACCGGATACCGGGTATCGGCCGTATGGCGGGCCGAAACTCGTCGGTCTGGTCGGCGCGCGGGCCTACTTTGATGAGCGGCTGTCCAACGGGGAGCAGTTCCTCGACATCGGCCAGCGGGCCGGCAACCTGTCGCTGGTTCGGATCCGCCCGCCCTGGTATGCGGACGTCCGATGGAACAGTTACGACTACGAGATTGCACTGTTTGATATCACCGGCCCGATCTACGCTGCGCCTACCGGCGATTCAGGGAATGGCGACGGCAATCTGTTCGGGACCGGTTCGCGCGGGAATCAACGAAGCCAGGAAGTGCCGTTCGGTCGGCGCGGCGGGCGAGGTGATAGGCTCTTTGATACGAGTAACGATGATATCGGTATCCCGCGGGGGAACGATCTCTTTATTCAGCCGGAGGACAACTAGGGCCAGGGTATCGGCGTGTGCACGAACCATGCCGGCCCTGCAACTCTTAGCGTACGAGTTCCGGGCGGAAGTAATCAAGGCACTCCGGGCTTTGCAGATGGTGGTTCGCCCCCGCTCCCGATTCAGTCATATGTAAGTGTGTAACCAAGCAATGATACAGAACAACGATACCCACACCATGATTCAGATCCCCTCACAATCCGTCCGGTCGATGCCACGAGGGAACCGTTCTCGCGTCGGTCGGATGTTTACACTGTCATCCGGCCTCGCACTGTGTGCGCTGGCACTGCTTCCGATTCCGTATGAAACCGGGCCGATGTCATTTGGTCTGGTTGCCACGGCCAGCGCTCAGGAGCAGGGTGTTCCGGTGCGTCGGCCGGCAACCCGGAACCCGCGTGCCCAGGAGCAGGCGACGGGTCAGGAAGAAGAGATCGAGCCGTTGTTCGGCGGGAATGAGTCGGGAGACAATCTGTTCGGTGAACCGACCGAAGGCCAGGAGCAGGATTCCTCTGCCGGGCAGGATGAGGGCAATGTATTCGGCGAGACCGGCTCGGACGGCACGCTCTTTATGCCGCCGGACGACCCAAATACAGATCCCGATGAACTCGTTACGGTGGCCCTCAACGACGTTCCGGTCGAACGACTCGTGATGCAGATCAGTGAGTGGACCGGGAAGCCGGTCTTCAAGCATCAGAATATTGCCAGCAAGCGCATTACGCTTGTGAATCCCGAGCAGATGCCAAAGAGCGAAGCGCTGAATCTGTTGTGTATTGCTTTGTCCATGTATGACATCGGGGTCATCGATGTCGGGACGCATATTGCACTGATGGATATTCGCGACATTCAGCAGGTGGCCTGCCCGGTATTCGGGCCGCGTGCCGACATCATGTCCCGGACCGATACCGGGATGATTGGCGAGAAGATTTTTCAGATCGTCAACGGCAACGCCAAGGCGATCAGCGACCAGTTGCAGCAAAAGCTCCTGCCGCGTGATGTGAACATTGCGATCAACGAAGAGAGCAATCAGATCGTCATTCGTTGGACGATCGACGTGCTGCAGCATGCCCAGGAAGTGATTGATGAACTGGATGTCGCTGCGGTGCCGCTCGTACTCGAAACATTCCCGCTGCAGAACGCCCGGGCTGAGGACATTGCCAACGCGATCGTCGAGTTGTTCCAGGATGATGAGTCCGGGCAAGGCGGCTCAGGCGGCGGCGGTCTGTTCGGCGGGCGTGAGCAGTTGTTCCGTGATATGAGAAGAGGGCGCAATGACGACAGCGGCGGCAGCCAGGGAATCCGGACCACGGAACGCCTCAAAGTCACGTTTGATAATCGACAGAACTCGGTGACGGTGCTGGCGGAAAGGGCGATCGTCGACCAGATTCGTGAACACATCGAAAACCGGTGGGATCTCGCAGCCCCGGCTGCAGCGCAGATGATCTATGACGTGCAGTATCACGATGCGGTGATCGTCAAGGAGATTATTGATAACACACTGGCCGGCGGTGACCAGCAACTTGGCACGATCGGGTCCCAGCCGCAAAGCCGCGGGAACTTCCGCAATCTGGGTCGACCGACGCAGCAGGGCTCGGCCGATGAAACGACCGGCCTCCATCCGTTGGCCGGGCTCGTTTCGGTCCAGGCTGATGAAAATAAGAATCGGCTCATCCTGATTGCTCGCTCGAAAGAGCAGCTCGAACAGTTGCTGGCGCTGGTCAAGGCGATTGATCAGCCGGCCTCCAATACGGTGCCCGAGCTTGTCGAACTTGTGTATGCCGATGCGTGGAATCTGTCCGACATTCTGAACGTGATTCTGGCCCGCGAAGGCGCCAGTGCACCGCTGAATCGGCCCAGCACGGACCTGACGGAGGGCGGGATCGGCGATGATGAGGGCGGCGCCAGCGCGAGTTCCGCTTCGAGTGGCGGCGAGGCCGTTGACTTCCCCTGGCAGGGCGGCTCAGCAAGCCGGGATGAAACCCGCAAGATCAGCCCCATGATCGGCGAAGTGCGCGTGGTGCCCTATGCCCAGCGCAACGCGCTGCTCGTCCTGGCCCCGCCGGAGCATCGGACCTCGGTGCTCGAACTCATTGACCGGCTCGACCAGCCCGGTCGCCAGGTGATGATCCAAGCCATCATTGCCGAGATCAGTGACGAAGCGCTGACCGAACTCGGCTTCCGCTGGGGCGGCAGCGATGTCGGATCAAGCAGCAGTACTGACAATTTGATCAGCAGCAACGCGAACGTCACCGGCACCAAGAACAACCTGCTCGAATCGCTGTTTGACATCTCGACGCTTGAGGTCGGTGTCAACCTGACCGGGATCCTGCAACTGCTGCGACGTGATGCACGCAGCAACATTCTGTCCACGCCGAAGATCACCACGTCGGATAACGAGGAGGCCATCTTCTTCGACGGCCAGGATGTCCCGTTCATCACCGATTCCCAGACGAACAATCTCGGCCAGTTGGTCCAGAGTTTCGATTACAAGGAAGTCGGGATTCGGCTGGCAACGCGGCCGCATATCACGAAGGAAGGGAATGTCGACCTGCGTGTCGATCTGCAGTTGGCCAGTGTGGTGCAGGGGCAGACGTTGTTCGGCGGGCTGATCCTCGACAAGCGGACGACGAGCACCAAGATCACGGTCCGCGACGGCCAGACCGTCGTGATCAGCGGCATTGTGAAGGACCAGATGAGTGAGATCATCCGAAAGGTACCCATCATCGGGGACATTCCGCTGATCGGCCACCTGTTCCGCAGCAAGTCATACACGAACGAGAAGACGCAGATCGTAGCCTTCATTCGCCCGATCGTGCTTGAAAACGTCGATGTGCTGGACAACACGAACACGTCGGACCACGATGTGCTCCGGAAACTTGATTATGATCCGGATATGCAGTCCGACTATGGGCAGGCGGCATCGGACGAAATGCAGGCCCTGCCCAGCGCCGACACGAACAATGCGGACACGGGCGCGGGTGGCCCAACGTCTTCGGCAACGACCGAGCAGGATACCGCGAACCCGGACGATAAAGACGGCGGCTGGTGGTGGTCTTCAAACTCGCAGCGGGCACACGAGGAGGCAGCGGCTTCCAAAGAATCCTCGACGAAGTCCGGATCCGTGTCCGAGGTCACCACGCGCTGAGCCAACCGGCTGTCGAGCGTCCGGTACCGGCCGACCTCGGCGTGCGAGTGCGCCAACAATAGGGTAACGAGGTCTGTGGTGGACCAGTGCGCTCTACTCTCTCTTTCCCCCCCGGCCACTGACAGCGGAGAATGCCCGTGACACGGACGGTTCACAAGACGGTTCCTTATCTCTTGATTCACTGCGGGATCCTGTGCGGACTCGTGACATCAGGATGCGTGACGGAAGTTCGGCCGGTCTCATCGCAACAGCCGGGGGTCACGTATGCCGAGTCCGGGGGGCGGCGGACCGATCAAGAGTTCGACCCGAGCACGATCAACTGGAAGCCGGCGTTTTCCGCTGAGGAGCATGCACAACAGCAGCAGGAGTTGCGACAGCAACGGGATGCCCAGGCACAACGGAACCAGGCAGTACGATCAGGGTCGCAGCAGCAGGCCGGCGGCGCGCAGTCTGACCAGTGGGGGGATGAGGTCGATGAAAACGCCGACATCCCGCTGTATGGCAACGCCGACGACACACCGTCGAGACCGTCACAGTATGAACTGGACACGTCGTATGTAGCAGCCGGCGTCGCGCCGATGGGGAGTGTTGCCTGGAATGGGCGGTCGATCCCGTTGGCCAGGCCGAGCGGAGGCTATGTTGCCATCCAGTCCGGTGCCCTGACCCCGTGGAATATCGCGCTGGCCAAGCCGGGTGCAGGCGGGCTGCCGCCGACGAGCATTCACATCTACCAGATCGTCTCACAGGAGTTGTCAGACCGCCCGGTGCTCTATCAAAAGCACTGGCTTGAGGACGTCGGTATTCTCGGCCGGTGCGCCGATGACTGGGGATTCCTCATTGAGGCCCCGCAGCCGGACGGCTCGCGCTGGATCGGGAAGGTGAGTTGGGAGACGGGCGATATTGCATGGCTCGTCAAGGATGAGTATGTGAACGCCTTTGCGTCCATGGCGCCGGACGGCCGGCTCGTGTGGAGTCGGCGACAGGTCAACAGCCCCTCATTCGACCTGGCCGTCGAACTGCCGGGCGGGCAGGTGGCCACGGCCCCACATAACAACGGTATGTGGCTCATGCCGTCGTGGTCCTGCGATGGGAATCTGGTGTTTTCCTTCTATCTCACGCCGAACAGTGAACTTGGTGTTGCCGCACTTGACTCCGGCCGTGGGCCGGACCGGCTCGGGACACCGATCGGTTCCCGTTTGTTGATCGACAACGGCGTGCCCGGCGATGCCTATGACGCTGCGATTGGGATTCCCTATCCCACGGCCCCGGACGGTTCGCCACGGTTCCTGTTTTATCACCCTGGCCTCGCATTCCGTCGCGTGTGCCTGTTTGACCCCTTTGTTGATGGGATCACGTATTACAAGGCACGGACCGGTGCCGGCGGGTGGTACAACAGTTCGAACGTGCTGGTGTGTTCATCGGATCACATGTACCTGCAGAGCGCCGAAGCCGGCTCGAAGGCGACGGAGTTGATGGCCGGGCCGTACCTGGCGATCCCGACGAGCCCGCCGGATCAGCCGTATCTGCTGCTGGCACCGAGTTCGGACCGTTCCGACCGGGCCATGCTGCTGCTGATGCAGTTAGTTGATTCGGGCCGAGTGGAGCACGAGGGCGTCGTGGGCCGGTGACATTCATTCACGATGTTCTGATGGGTCTGCGTGTTCTGCCTGGGCCTTGATCCCCTTCAACATCCCACGAAAGACATAGCCGTGAAATGGGTACACTGCTGCCCAGTAGAGCAGGCCGAGCAATCCGCGCGGCCGAAAGCGGGCGGTCTGTGTCAGTTCTGTTAATGGTTCATTTGTATCCTCATCCGATGTGACTTCGAACGTCAGCATCGCTTCGCCCGGCAACTTCATTTCCGCGCGCAGGCTCAATGATCGGTTCTGGGTGACGTCCGTCACGCGCCAGAAGTCGAGCGCATCCCCGTAGCTGATGTGTTCGGTGTGTCGCCGCCCACGGCGCAGGCCCGGCCCGCCAACGAGGCGATCCAGCCACCCGCGGATCCGCCACAGAACGTCGGCGGCATAGTACCCGTGCCCGCCTCCCACCCGGCACAGTGCCCGGAAGACGGCCGGCGCATCGGCATTGATGGCAATCGTCCGCCGATCAACGAACACCGTCCCGCCGGCCCAATCCGGGTCGCCGGGGATCAGCCCGGCATCCGACCAGGATGTCTCGACCTCATCGGACTCTACACGGCTCAGTGCCGCTTCGATGGCCTGTTGAACCGTGAGCAAGTCCTGCGGCATCAGCCGGGCAGCCTCATCATCCCGACAGACCACACGGTTACGCAGGCCCTCGGCCAGCGGTCGAGCAATGCGACGATCGAGCGGGGTGACGAGATGAATCCAGAGCGAACTGAGTTTCGGCGTCAGGACCGGGACCGGAATGATCCAGCGGCGCGGCAGCCCCCTGGCGCTGGCCATGATCTCCATCAGTTGGCGGTACGTCACCACGTCCGGCCCGCCGATATCGAGCGTGCGCCCAATCGTGTCTGGTACGTCGAGGCAGTGCACCAGGTAATGCAGTACGTTGCGCACGGCGATCGGCTGACTCTCGGTGCTGACCCACTTCGGCGTGATCATCACCGGCAGCCGTTCGACGAGATAGCGCAGGATTTCGAACGAGGCTGATCCGGAGCCGATGATCATGGCTGCCCGCAAGACGGTCACCGGCACCGGGCCGGAAGCAAGTTCATGCTCGACCTGTCGGCGTGATGACAGGTGCTCGCTGAGGCCGGCCCCGGTCTCTCCCAGGCCGCCGAGGTAGATGATCCGCGACAGGCCGCTTGCGCCGGCACACCGGGCAAACGTTTGCGCCAGATGCGCATCAGTATCCGCATACTCCTTGCCGGACACGACCATCGAATGCACGAGGTAGTACGCTGCCCCGCAGCCGTGCATTGCCGCGTTGAGTGACGATTCATCGCCTGCATCCCCGGCCACGATCTCAACGTCATCCCGGCCGGCCCAGGGTCTGGTCTTGAGTTTGCCCGGGTTGCGTGCCATGCATCGAACCCGATAGCCCGCTTCAAGCAATCGGACGACCAGCCGCCCGCCGATGTAGCCGCTGGCACCGGTGACGAGGATCGGCTGGGTGTCATTGGCCGAGGATGTGGCTGCGCGGGTCACCATGTCAGGGCACTCCGGGGTCAGCGGTTCAGTGCATCATACGCGATACGAAATCGGCACCCCCCACGTCAGCAGAGGGTGCCGGGTGTGATTGGATACGGTGCAATCCAACCACGATGAAGCACGAAGGGTTAGGCCGTTGCGTGGGCCGGTGTCATTCGGACTCCCCACCGCCCCTGGATCGACTTGATTGACACGATCTGGTAGATCGCTGCCAGGCCGACGAGGGCGTAGACTATTTTGGCAAGGATGGCCGTGTTCCCGCCCAGCAGGGTGGCGACCAGGTCAAACTCTGCCACGCCCCACAAGCCCCAGTTCAGTCCACCGACCACGAGTAAGATGGCCACGAGTACGTCGAGAATCTTCATTGTTCTATCCTTTCAGGGATGTTCGCTTCACAGGAGTCAGGCAGTCAGTTGCCCACCGGCAGGATGACGCGGTCGATGACATGCACCACGCCGTTCGAGGCGCTCAGGTCGCTGGCGATGATGGAGGCCCCGTCAACGGTGAGCCGACCGTCCTTGATTGCGATCATCACCTCGGAGCCTTGCAGCGTCATGGGAGACTTCGCAGCCACCGCGTCGGCAGCGTACACGCGACCGGAGACGATGTGGTACTTGAGGATGGCAGCCAACTGATGCTTGTTCTCAGGCTTGAGCAGTGTCTCAACCGTCCCCTTCGGCAACTTCGCAAAGGCCTCGTCGGTCGGGGCAAACACGGTCAGCGGGCTGTCACCGGTCAGGGCGTCAACCAACCCGGCTGCCTTGGCAGCGGCCAGCAGCGTCTTGAACGTTCCGGCTTTACCGGCGACGTCGGCAATGGTGTGGTCGGTCGGCAGGATGACGCGGTCAATCACGTGAATCACGCCGTTGCTGCAATCGAGGTCGGCCGTGGTCACGGTCGCGCCGGAGACCATGACCGAGCCCTTATGCTGATTGAAGTTCACCCGCTGACCGTTCAGGGTGACTGCGCCACCGGCGCGAGTCACATCGGTGGACTCAAGGCGATCGCCGACGACGTGGTAGGTCAGAATGGCGGCCAGTTTGTCACGGTTCTCGGGCTTGAGCAGCATCTCGACGGTCCCGGCCGGCAACGCCGCAAAAGCGTCATCCGTCGGTGCAAAGACGGTAAACGGGCCGTCGCCTTCGAGTGCATCAACGAGGTTGGCAGCCTGCAATGCAGCCACCAGCGTCGTGAATGAGCCGCTCGAGATCGCAGTATCCACGATGGAGGGCCGCTCGGTTTCGCCGGTCATGGCCGTAGTGGCGCTCAACAGGGCCATCGAGGCCGGCGTCCCGTTCGTGTTCGTGTGCGTTGCTTCGGCACGCTGCTGCTGTGTCTTCAAGGTGGTGCCGCACTGGCCCATCGCTGAAGAGGTTGTGCCAAGCAGAAGTGAACCGATGGCAGTGGTGACGGTCAGTGACGTGCGTGAGTTCTGAAACATTTCAAATGTCCTCTCTGGAGTTCGTGTTTTGATGAACACGTGTGTGTCTGTGCGTCATCGTGTGAGTGTGTGACGCGAATGTGAAGGATGAAACGAGGAATCCGGGTCAACTCAGTGACCCGGAAGAAGGAGTGACAGTGCTTCACGGCGTGCCTCGGGGTCAGCCCGAAAGATGCCGCGTGATTCGGTCGTGGTCATGGAGGAGCAGCACTTCTGAGCGCCGCGCATCTTCATGCAGAAGTGCTCGGCTTCGACGATCACCATGACGCCGGCCGGGTCCAGGTGGGCCATCAGGGCGTCAGCAATCTGGCACGTGAGGCGCTCCTGCAACTGCGGTCGGCGAGCAAAGACATCCACGGTGCGGGCCAGTTTGGACAGCCCGACGACTCGGCCGTTGGCCGGGACATAGGCGATGTGGGCCTTGCCGGTGAACGGCAGCAGGTGGTGCTCGCACAGACTGTGGAACTCGATGTCGCGCAGGACGACCGTGCCGGTGCCTTCATGCTCAAACTGACGGGCCAGGTGCTGGGCCGGGCTTTCATGCAGGCCGGCAAAGAGATCCCGATAGGCCCTGGCAACGCGGGCCGGTGTGTCCAACAGGCCTTCTCGCTGCGGGTCCTCACCCAGCGCCAGCAGAATCTCGCGGACCGCCGCCTCGATCCGAGGCAGGTCTGTGGCCGGCAATGAGCCTGCTGCACTCTGCCGGCTGCTATCGGCCGCCCCATTGGAGCGAGCCTGATGAGCCGAGATGCCGTTCGAGGGTGCCCATGAGCGGCCGTTCCCATTGGTTGCGTGTCTGCCTGTGTAGTGGTCGTCGAGTATCATGTCTGCCCCTTGTCTGGTTGATTTATCGTTCATATCGTGCATAACGTGCAAACCATACACTGTGGTTCGCCGAATGTCCAGAGGAAAAGATGTTTTTCCACATGAATATGGCGATGCCAGTGCCTCTGCATGGCTGGAAAGCCTCACTGACGGGTCAGAAAGGGCAGTTTTGATGTTTGACGACGTTTGGACTGGAAAACGGGCAAATCGTTCGAACAATGGGTGGATGAGAACGTTTTTGTCACCAAAGGAGTTGGCCCGAGCAGTCGGCGTGAGCGAATCGTCCATTAAGCGATGGGCTGATGATGACCGTCTGCGCGTGGTCAGGACGGCAGGGGGGCATCGTCGGATCGCGCGGCAGGAGGCGGTTCGCTTTGTCCGCGATTCGCATCTGAGTGTGGTGGAGCCGGCGCTGCTCGGGTTGCCCGATAGTGTGCGCGATGCTGCAGGACTGCCTCCGGATGCGGAGTTGCCACAGCGGCTGTATGACCTGCTGTACGACGGCCACCTCGAAGCGGCCCGTGGGATGATCCTGTCCTCATATATGCAGGGGGCGGCGGTTGCCAGGCTGTGTGATCAGATCGTCGGCCCGACGATGCACCGGATCGGGACCATCTGGGAGCATCGGGATGAGGGAGTTTTCATCGAGCACCGGGCGACGGACACCGTCATCCAGGCACTCAGCGAACTTCGTTTGATGCTTGAGGAGCCGGCTGAGAATGCACCGATTGCGATCGGCGGGGCTTTGAGTGGCGACCCGTATGTGTTACCGACGCTGATGGCAGCGGTGGTGTTGTCCGAGGCAGGGTTCAAAGTTGTCAACCTCGGGGCTGAGACGCCTGTCTCGGCACTGGCCCACGGGGTCGAGCAATATGCTCCCGGTTTGGTCTGGTTGAGTCTGAGTGTGACTGCGGAGAGTCCGACACCGGTGCTGGATGAGATCGTGGAGTTGGCACGGGAGTTGGAATCACGGTCCGTGCCATTGGTGATCGGTGGTCGGGGGGTGCGCTCATTGCGACACCCGTTGCCGGCCGGCTGTGTCGAGATGGCATCGATGTCGGAACTGGCAGCGTTTTCGCGTGGGTTGATCAGTCGGTGATCCGGGTGTTACTCCCGACCCCTTTTTCCCCTCATTCAAAACGCCCAACGGCCACGGGCATGAACCCGTGGCCGCTTACGTTGGGCATTGGTCGTGTTCAACAGGTCGTTTCATTTGTGCCAGGCGGCTGTTGTTAACTCCGCGTGTTGGTATTGCACGCGTTTGGATCCATGGCCCGGCACACCAGTCATAAGGACTGCACGATCGTTGAAGCGTTGTCGCTCGGGCTGCACCGTAAAGCAGCCCCCGTCAGGGCTGCTCTACGCTTCGTGCAGCCCGCTGGTACTGTCGTACAATGATTTCACTAGATCACCTCCTTTACAGACGTTACTTCCCGGCCGACACGACGGGGACAGTGATCCCATCGCCCGCCGGCTACGTCCCCCTGCGCCGTCGCGCAAGGCTCATCGCCCGCTCGCCGGCCCCCGCTTCACGCAGCTCTCAGCTCAGCCGCATTGGCGTGCCCGAACTGTGCGCACACGGAGGTGGCAGCGCTCGGCCGAGGTCGCAAACCGGATTCCCGGCCGGGTTTTCCGACCGTCCTCAGGCTTCGAACCCTCGACATTTTCAGTATCGGTATCGTTGGCAGCGCGTCAAGAGAAAAATCGCGCAATGTGATTCAGTCGTACATTTTCAGCCGTCTCAGCCTCAATCGCCCGCATCAGCAGGCACATTTCCGAGCCGCACCTGTTCATCCAGATACGCCTGGAACTCGCCCATCTGATAACTGACGAAGCAGAAAACGTGATGCAGCGTCAGCCATTCGAGATCACTCGGGTCCTCGTCGAGGTCGTGACGGAGCCGATTCAGTTCAGCAAGTATTTTCTCAGCCTTCAATGGTTGTTGCCTCCGCAATAAGGTGATGGCTTGTGGTCGTTCAGATACTCGGACCTTCCACGCCCCCGGGTACCACGAGCATAGTACGGCCGATGTGGGGCTCATGAAAAAACAAGGTGGGCCGATCCGTGTGAATCGACCCACCGTGCATATCGGTCGTATCACGCTTGAAGGGGCACCGGGAGCACCGGTCGTGTGACTCGGTGTCGAGAGTGAGTGCCCTTTCAGCGATCACAATCAGAACAGAGGGGGTTCCTCTTCTTCGTCACCGCCTCCGCCGCCGCCCATCCCCATCTGGGCTGCCTGCGCCTGCATGGCGACATTGATGCCTGCCCTGATCAACGGGGCCGGCACGACGAGCGTCTTGCGTACGGAGTTGGCTTCAACCGAGGCTGCCATCGCGATCGGCGGCAGGTCGTTCATGGCGGACAGATCGAGTCCCGGCATGACCATCGCTGCCATCGGGCCGACCCACTGGGCCAGTGTTCCGAGACTGAAGTAGGCACGGAACGCTGCGTTGCCCGGCAGCATTTCATTGACGGCATTGATCCCGGCGTCGCCGGCCAGACCGTTATTGTCATTGCCCTGAGCAGCGAGCATCTTGCGAACCAGGACCTTGTTCCGGCTGGCTGTCATGATGATGCCGCCTTCGGTCGGCACGATGTAGCCGCGCATGCCGCCCGGGCCGTACATCATCCCCATTGCCTGGCCGGCCTGAGCCATCTCGGGCGGGAACTTCATCTGCATCGAATACGTGTCAACCGAGACGCCTTCGATCTCAGCAGCGTTCTCACCGTATTCGCTGGTGAAGGACACCCCGTTTTGTTCCGTCCCGTTCATGTCCGTGAACATGCTCTTCATCGAGCCGCGGAGCTTGGCTGCATCGCCCGTATAGACGGTGGCCAGACCCGACAGGGCAGCGCCACCGAGGACGCCGGCAGGAGACGGGTAGATGACCATGGCTGAGCCGTCGGCCTGCTCCATCATTGCCTTGACGGCCGGCGACGACTGGAGGCTCTGGATGTTCTGCAGTTCCTCCGGGAGTCGAGCCATGATGGTGTCCATGAACCCGCCAATATCAAATCCCTTCATGTCCATCGAGATGGCCAGCAAATACGGGCTGTTGTTGCAGCGTGACAGCAGGTCGCGGGCATCGTTGCCGCCCTTGAACATGTTCCCGAGGGTCGTATCAAGCCTCCAGGACATGTTGCTGTCAATACGGAAGCCCTTCGCACCGGCACTGGCACCGACGACGAGGCACTGGCCGTCTTCCATGACGATCTCAACAGCCTCTCGGTAGAGGGCCATCATCATCTCTGCTTGTTCGAGGTTTCCACCCATCCCCATGGCCTGTGCCATTTCGAGTTGCTCATTGAAGGCTACCTCGGCCTGGTCCAACAGCGGATTGACGACTTCATCGAGGCCCTCAAAGTCAACGATGAGTGCCCAGTCGCTGTCGCGTGCAATCTGTGCTGCGGACGGTCCGGCAATGCGGCTGAACTTGGCCATGGCGTTTTTGTTGCCGGTATAGCCACTGACGATCTCCTGATCGAGCCCGAGGACGGCATACTTGCCGGACTGCTTGCCGTACCACTGCTCGCCGTTGCCGAAGTCGATCATGTGCAGACCGTCTTCAACGCCGGTGGACAGCGCGTCGGCCAACCCCTGGTAGTTACTGACCGGCACGAACATCAGCATGGGCGGCTTTCCCTCATCGAGCGGGCCGCTGACCATGGCCATCCCGATCGGCGCATTGTGATCGATGTGCTGCATGGCCGGTCCCATGCCCGCAAGCATGTCGGAGGGGTTGGGTACGCCCATCGCCCCGAGTTCCACGGCAGCCACGAACTGGCCCCAGTCATGATCCTGCTCAGCGAAACTCTTGCCCATGACGGCCAACCGCGTGTCGGCCGGCATCTTGGCCAGCACAGCCGGCCATTCCTTGAGCATTCCATCGGCCAGGACGTTCGTGGCCGTGGTCATGACGGCGACGGCAGACAGTGCCATCGTCGTCTTGTTCATACGCATTAGCATGGTGTGATTACCCCTTTTCTGGTTATCCTGCTTTTCTCGATGCAGTCATTGTGGTGGGAAATGTCTTGTTTATCGTGTGCCCGAGCACCGTCCCAGTGCATGCACACGGTGTGTCGGCGCACGCTCCGCCTCCGAATCGGCGTCCGACATTGATTATACGGTTTTGCGCGTATCGCGTTTCTGTGCAGCATCCTCTATGTCCGACCCCGCCTGTGGCCGGACATTCCAGACCCGACGCCCATTCACCCGGCTTTCGGCTCATCAGGCCCCGATGGCCTTGAGTTTCTTATGAATACTCTGATCGGCATGTGCCACCCCGACATTGAAGTCTGCTTCGATAGCCCGTTGCAGAGCCTTCTCATCCACCCCCTTGAGCGGGAAGGCTGTCAGTTCCTTGCCCAGGAGTCGCTCGGCGGCTCGCTTGCCGGAGAGGATCGAGTGGTCCATATTGAGATATTCGTAGTCGCCGAAGCGGCCACATGCGTATATGTCGTTTCGTTGCAGCCAGTTATGGATGACTTTGGTGGCCGGCCGGTGCTGGGCTGTGTAGATGACGTAAGCCGGTTTGAGGCAGACGATCCCGCAGTGGTCCGGTTTGATACGCCGTGCCTGCTGTTTCGTGATCAGGCCGATTCGGATCAGGCCCTCAATGGTTTTCTTGATCAGCGTCTTGGGATCGGTGGGCCCGATGTCCTTCCACTTCGAGACGGAGATCTCAGCAGACACGGATGAGCAGCCGGAGGGGGTCATATCGGCTGAGAAATTGCGAGGCCAGCTGAGGCGATGGAAGATCAGATCGGGGTCAGGGTAGTAGGCCCAGTGCATGGGGGTCAGTTCCGGGACCTCCAGCCCGATATTGACGGTGTAGACGGCATTCCACTTCAGGGCAGCGACTGCCTTCTTAACGGTGGCCGGTATGGAGTCGGCCATCTCGGCCAGTTTACTGATCGGGGCAGTCGACATCAGGTTGTCGTATGTGCAGGTCGAGCCGTCTTCGAACTCGAGCATGTGCTTGCGCACGTGGATGCGTTTGATTCGGGCCATTGTGTGGAGTGACCGGTCGTTGAGATGGCGGCCCATGGACTTGGGCAGCGTCTCCATCCCGCCTCGTTTCGGATACCAGAAGCGGGCATTGGGCCCGAAGTCTCCCTTGGTCGGGGCAACAGCCCCTTCGATGGCCGTCTTGATCGGCGGCGTCAGGACGCGGTCTGCGATCCAGTCATAGGACATTTTGTCCTGGGGATAGGCCCAGACTTTCCAGTTAAAGGGCAGGAAGAACTCCTCGGTAATCCCGGCCCCGAATGTCTGGTAGGCCCATTCCTTGAAGTTGGCCGGCTTCTTCTTCGGCTTGTTGTAGGTTGCTTCGATCAGGCCCATCAGGTTGCGCACGACCACGTCAGTTGGCAGGCCGAAGGTATTGGACTGATAGGGGTAGCCGGTGTAGGTGCCGTGCGAGTAGATGTAACTGTACTTCGGGTGCAGGCCGAAATTGCGGCCGAGGACGCCGGTGATGAACTTCTTGGCATAGGGCTGCGCGGTATAGAGGATGTGAATGGAGCGGTCGAATTTGAACCCGCCAAAGTCCTCCGTACAGCAGAGCCCGCCGATTCGCTCAGCCTGTTCGAAGACGTCGTAATCGCGTTTGATGTGGAGGGCAGCCGAGATGCCTGCAATCCCGGCCCCGAGGACGGCAGTGCCGGTCGAGGTTGGTCGATCGCGGCCGACGATCCGGCCTTTTGTTGGGATGGTGGCCAGCGAGACATTGCCCTGGACTCGTGCGTTGGGCGATCGGCACTCAGAATCCGTGGCTTTTGCTTTCCGGCTTCGGGCTTTGCTGGTTGAGCGAGTTGGCTTGGCCATTGGCTAACAATCCTCGTTGCGGCTGTAAAAACGATGAAACATCAACAGTGGTACATGATGGTGCACGCACGGCAGGAGACGGCAGCGTAGACGTAATTAAAGCCGTCTCAAGTCCGGAATCGAGAAATGCGAGCAGGTGATCAGCGGGTTCGGGCAGGTCGTTGGCGGCCCGATATGGGAAAAAACAGACAGCGGGCAGCGGAAGTGGATGCGTGGTCACTTCAGTCTGCCCGCCATCTGCTGGACAGGGGGAGACCCCCTGTATCCACTGTCATCGCGGAAGAGTAAACGAAGGAAGAACCGTGTTTTTCGTGTCCGCTTCGAGTTTACCAGTCGTCGTAGCGGTTTTGCCGGCTTTTGGCTTTATCCGATTCATTTCCAATGACATAGCCGGCCCCGGCCCCGACGGCTGTCCCGATCAGCGTGCCGGTCGTATCGCGGCCGATTGCCTGCCCGGCCAGGGCCCCAGGCCGGCCCCGATGAGTGCTCCTGACTGGGCATCAGAGCTGCATCCGGACGCCAGCGATAGTACTGTGGCACCGGCTGTTGCCAAGGCCAGCGAACTGATCAATCGTGATCGATTCCTCATGATGTCGTCTCCTGAATCTGGATGCCCCCAGGTTTCCGGTATGTCTGTTTCTGGCACCATGTGCTGGGAGTTGTGCCCACCCCTCCATATGACGCACCGGCCGACTTGCTATTCCACCGGTCGGCGAAGTTCTGAAAAAGGGGTCCATGCGGCCTCAATCGGCCGATCTGAGGCAGGGACGGGCCGGTCGCAACCGATTGCACCGCTATCATCGTCCGGATACTGGATGGGGCGATCGGCGCCGGTTGGGTCTACCGGGGGCAAGGCGTAGTGACTGGACCGGCCGGCCGTGCTGGAATCGGGTGTCATTGATCTGTCCTGCAGTCGCATGATGGCTGACCCGATGTCATGTCAGAACCTGGAGATGTTTCATCATGGCTCAAATCGAAATCAGGCTGGCACGCGGGTATTGGGTCCGGAAAGTGATTCTGCTGGTCCTGTTTATTTCGTTCGGTGTCTATGCAGCCTATGACGGCTTCTACAAGTACCCCGCTGATAACGCACGGGCCGATCGGTGGGCCCGCATGAAGTCCCTGGTCGAGAAGCAGGAGACCGGCGTGCCCGGCCTCACATCGGCCGAACTGGATGAGTTGGACGGACTCAAGGTCGAGTTTCAGGGGGTGGTCAAGGAGCAGAAGCACCACCCGCCGAAGGACATCAACATTCAGTTTCTGTTCATGGGCCTGTCGATCCTGGGCATTCTGGCCTTTGCCGTGACGTGGTGGATGAGTGCCCGGCGGAAGTACCAGTACCAAGCCGACGGGACGCTGGTGGCCCCTGAGGGCACGTTCCCGGCCGATCGCATGACCGGGCTTGATCTCACGCGCTGGCAGCGGAAGTCGATCGCATTGCTCGAGATTGACGGCGGGCCGGACAAGGGCGGGTCGGCTGTCAAACTCGATGCCTGGATCTACGACGGGCTCGAGGCCGTGATCGAGACGCTGGATCGGCGCTTCCACCCGGAGGACTATCAGAAGCCGGCACCGCCGGCCCCCGAGCAGACGCCCGATATGGTCGAATCACACGTTGATGAGGATGAGGAGGGTGAATCCGATTCTGTCGTCCGCCTCGAAGGGGCTGAAGATGAACCGTCGGGGGATGAGGCCGAGGGCGAGCCGACGACGAAGCCGGCTGCACCTGCGGATGGGGCATAGTTGCTGATTAACCGGTCTTGCTCAGAACCGGCGGGGGCGAGTGAATGAGCGAGCCGGCACCAGGTGTGGGATTCGTGTGAGAGTTGCACTGTTCATCACGTGTCTGGCCGATTCGTTTTCCCCACGTTCCGGAATTGCAACGGTTCGCCTTCTCGAATGGCTCGGCTATGAGGTGGTCTTCCCGCGCGCCCAGACGTGTTGCGGCCAGCCGATGTTCAACAACGGGTATCACGACGAAGCGAGCCGACTCGCACGGCACATGGTTGACGTGTTTGAGCCGTTTGACGTGGTGGTGACTCCTTCCGGCTCGTGTGCTGCCACGATCCGTGAAAACCTGCCGACACTCTTTGGCGATACGACCGAGGCCGATGAGGTGAGACGGCTGGGAGCGCGGACCTTTGAGACCGTCGAGTTTCTGATGCGCGTGCTGAAGGTTGACCTGCGCGAACTCGGCGCGTGCCGGCCGGGGCGTGTGACCTATCACTATTCATGTCACCTGCGCGGCCTCGGGATTCAGCCGGCTGACATGGAACGCGTGTTGTCGCAGATTGCTGACCTGGAATATGTGCCGATGGAGCGCATCGACCTGTGCTGCGGATTTGGCGGTACGTTTGCGCTGCATTACCCGACGATTTCCGGGCAGATGGTGCATGACAAACTGGAGTGCGCTCGCCGGGCTGAGGCCGATACATTGGTGTGCAATGACACGGGCTGCCTGATGAACATTGCCGGTGCCTGGCGTCGGGCCGGGTTGCCGCGCATGCAGTTTCTCAGCATGGTTGAACTGATTGCCGAATCGCTGGGTCTGATGGGTGATCTCGATTCTGTGGGCAGCGGTGTGGACGGGATGGGCACTCATGCGTGAGTCATCCCACTTCAGTATGAAGCAGGCCGTTGACCGAGCCGTGCAGGACCGCGAGGTGCTGCAGTTTGTCAGTTCGGCCACCCAGTTGAAATATGAAGCGCGGAAAGAGGCATTTGCGCACGACTTCGGGCACAAGCGGTATCAACACCTTCGGCAGTTGGCCGGCCGAATCCGACAGGACGTCGTTGAGAATCTGGATCACGTGCTCGATCAGTTTACAGCCAACGCACAGCAGGCCGGCACGGTGGTACATCGGGCCCGCGATGCACGGCATGCGAACGAACTCTGCCTGCAGATTGCGAAGGCCAACGAATGTCGCCTGTGTGTGAAGAGCAAGTCGATGGTGACCGAGGAGATCGGGCTCGTCCCGGACCTGATCGCTGCAGGGATCGAGACGATCGAGACGGACCTGGGCGAGTTTATCGTTCAGTTGGACGGCGACACCCCTTCGCACATCGTGACGCCGATGATCCACAAGAACCGAGCGAGTGTCGCCCGGGCGTTTGTGCGCGAACTCGGCGTTGAATACACCGAGGATCCGGAGCAGTTGACTGCCATTGCACGGGAGTACATGCGCGGCAAGTACCGGCAGGCAGACCTGGGAATCAGCGGGGCGAACTTTCTGTTGGCCGACAGCGGGACAGCCGTGGTGTGTACCAATGAGGGCAACGCCGACCTGGCCGTTAATATGCCGCGCATTCACATCATCGTGGCCGGCATGGAGAAGGTGATTCCGGGTCACCGTGAGTTGGCAGTGTTCTTGAAACTGCTGGCCCGCAGTGCGACGGCTCAGCCGTTGACGGTGTACACGACGTGTCTCACCGGCCCGCGCCGGCCGCCTGAACAGGACGGCCCGGAGCGGGTCCACATCATCCTGCTGGACAACGGCCGATCAGCGATACAGGCTGATCTAACGTCGCGAGAGTTGCTCCGCTGTATCAGGTGCGGTGCGTGCTTGAATGCGTGCCCGGTGTTTCGCAATGTGGGGGGCGGGCATGCATACGGGGCGGTCTACTCCGGCCCGATCGGGGCCGCCATCATGCCGTTGCTCCAGGGGCTGGAAACGTATCACGAGTTGCCCGAGGCCAGTTCATTGTGCGGGGCTTGTTACGAAGTGTGCCCGGTCTCGATTGATTTGCCGTCTCACTTGATCAGGCATCGAAGGGAAGGCGTTGATCAGCATCTGCACAGTTGGTCGGATCGGTTCATGTACCGTGCCTGGGCCTATGTGCTGCAGCATCCAACGCTGTATCGTGGCGCGCAGTCGATGGCTCGGTGGGTCGGGAGGGCGCTTGCCGGCGCAGGCAGCAGTGGGGGGCGGGTGCCGGTGACACAGGGCCGATCAATGTTGCCTGGGATTGTTGGTTTTCATCCGGAATCGGTCCGATGACCGGCTGGACGAGGATTCGCGATCTGCCTGCTCCAGCGTCTCGACGCTTCCGTGACTGGTGGGACAGGACGCACGATGATTCATTGACTGAGGGTGTCCCGCGTCACAGCGATCCTGCTGCACAGGCGATCGGGGTGCCTGACAAGGGAGGCACCGATGAGATTGCCCGTCGCGTGTCGAGATCGGACACACGGGCAGACATAACGGCCCTGTTTGTCGAGCGTGCGCAGGCCATCGGTTGCAACGTTCATCGTGTGGGTGGCGGATCGAGTATCACTGATTGTGATGAGGTACTGCAGCGTCTTCTCAGCAGAATCACGTGTGATACGGCAGTTGTGCAACTTGGTACTGCAGCCGATCAGGACATGATGGAACAGGTTGTTCGGCAAGCGGGCGGCCGTATCGTTGACGCGGCTGATGAAGATGCACTGTTTGCAGCCGATGCTGGGATCACGGACGTGGTGCTTGCGATTGCGGAAACCGGGTCCATTGTGATACGCGTCGGCGACACGGTTGGCCGGAAGGCGTGGCTGGTCCCTCCGGTTCACATTGCGATGGTGCGCGCATCACAGGTCGTCCCGGACCTGATTGACGCGATGGAGCGCTGTCGGTTCGGCAGTGATTCCAGTGCCACGGTCATCATCACCGGGCCGAGCAAGACGGCTGATATTGAAGGCGTGCTTGTGACCGGCGTTCACGGGCCGGGCGCGGTGCACATTCTGCTGCTGGACGATCCTGATTCGGACTAATGTGACTTCAGCATGGCCAGTTGCTTCTCGGTAACGGGTTTCGGATCGCTTTCCCCGACTCGACCCATGTGAAGCGACAACACCGCCCCACCACCTTTGTTGAAGAACTCGACGGCGACCTCGTGCCAGCCGGCTGCGAGCCCGATGACGTCATACTTGACAGCCGGGCCGTGCAGGCCGTCGTTGTTAACAACAATTCGGCCGTCAATGATGAGTCGTGAGCCATCATCTGAGTTGAGCGCAAACTGATAGACATCATCGGCCTCAACGTGAATGAATCCCTCAAAGCGGCGGGCTTCGTATTCAATGGCCGGCCCGGGCGGGAGCGTAATGATCGGCGTTGTGGCCTGCTCTACCGGTTCCAATGACTCAAAGTTCGGAAGTGAGTTCCAGTCACCTTTATA
Source organism: Planctomycetota bacterium (assembly GCA_013112555.1). GTDB lineage: Bacteria > Planctomycetota > Phycisphaerae > Phycisphaerales > UBA5793 > PNC21. The sequence goes on from JABFGK010000002.1 coordinate 1,296,151, forward strand.
CACGGAGCACAGCAGCCCGGGGGTCAACTGTTGCGCATCAACCAAGGCTGCCTGCAGGGCTTGAACCTGCGTAAACTGTCGCCGCGTGACCCCCGTAACCGGCTTGCCCTTGTGGAAGGTCCGCGCCCTGACCATCATTGATTGGTCGATGGTGAACGGTCCGTTGTACACGGGAGACTTGCGTGTGGGCTCACTGTCGTCGAGCGTATAGCGGACTTGTAATGAGTCAGAGCCGGCATCAATGCTGACGGTCAGCGTATCAACAAGGAAGTCGGAGCCGGCCACGATCTTCGGGGCTTGGTAGATTATCGGTTGGCCGTCGATCTCGAGTGCCACGACCGAGCACAGTTGATTGGGTGTGACATTCGGCCCGTGGATTTCGAGGGTGCCATCTGTCTTTGTCACCGGCAAGTCGGTGTCGGGATCGTTCATCAGCCGTGCACTCTTGACGCGGCTGCCGAGCCCTTCCAGTTTGACGATTCCGTTGATCGGCCAGGAGAACACATGGAGATACAGTGTTGTATCGCCTGTCTTCTCATTGTACTTGGCAGTGCATCGGCCATTGAAGGGCAGTGTTTCAAACGGGCTGGCGGCGGTGCCGTAGATGGCATCGCCGTAGACGTGCATCCACTGGCCGACTTCGCGCAGGCGGTCGATGGACGGCTGGGGGAACGTGCCGTCTGCTTTCGGGCCGACGTTGAGCAGGAAGTTGCCGTTTTTCGAGGCAATGTCAACGAGTTTGCGAACGAGGTCTTTCGTGGACTTCCAGTTGTTGTCGTTTTTGTTATATCCCCAGTTGCCGTTCATCGTCATGCAGGTTTCCCAGTCGACGCCGGGTAAGCCGGTCGGCGGGATGTGCTGCTCGGGGGTCCCGAAGTCGCCGGCTGCTTCGTCAGCGACGATCCCAGAGTGTCCCTGTCGTCCCTTGTCAACACGATCATTGACAATGACATCAGGCTGGAGTTGCAGGCACAGGTCATACAGCGGTTGGCCGTACTCATGGGTCCAGGTGTTTTCCCATTCACCATCGAACCACATGACCCCGATCGGTCCGTAGTTGGTGAGCAGTTCGGAGACCTGGCTGCGGAGATATGTGACATAGCGGTTGAAGTCCGCGCCGTCCGCTGATCGGTCTTCCCAGCCGCGTCGTGGGATGTAATCCGGGTGGTGCCAATCCATGATCGAGTGATAGAAGCAAAAGGTCATGCCCTGCCGCTCACATGCCTCGGCCAGTTCCTTGAGGATGTCGCGCTGGAACGGGGTGGCCATCACATCGTAATCGCTGACGGCCGAGTCAAACAGGGCGAACCCGTCGTGGTGCTTTGAGGTGATGACGATGTACTTCATACCGGCATCTTTGGCCATCCGGACCCATTCATCGGCGTCGAAGTTGACGGGATTGAACTGCGGCACGAACTGTTCATATTGCTCGACGGGAATGTGGGCTGTGTTCATGATCCACTCGCCATGGTGGGTGTCGTTGCCCCACTCGCCGGCCGGGATCGCATAGAGGCCCCAGTGAATAAACAGGCCGAAGCGGGCGTCGCGCCACCAGTCCATGCGGGCATCATCATCGGCGTTGTCAGCCACGGCGGTGCCCTCCTGGGTGGAATCGGATGTCGGGTCGCTGGTGCAGGCCGGAAGGAACAAGGCGGTTGCCAATGCCATGCCTGTCAGTGTGTTCACGGTAGTCTTCATGGATGACGGCTTTCCAATGATGAGTCAGAGACGTGCCTGGTGTTGTCGTTGTCAGTCTCGAAACAGTTGCACTTCGCAGATGGTCGGTCCTTCGGTCGCTTCGAGGATCAGGAGTCGGACGTAGCGGGCCACAAATGTGTCGACCGTATAGTTCAAGACGGGGCCGAGTTGGCCGCGATGATCGTATGCGGTCTCCCAATCGCCTTCGGGATCATTCGCGGGTCTGTATTGCAGTTTGAAGTGTCGGATTCGGTGGCCGTATTCGTCGGCTTCATTGATCAGAATGCGGTTGACGAACTGTGGTCTTCCCAGGTCAATCTCGAGCCAGGCATCGGTCGTACCGAAATCGGTGGCCCAGCGGGTTTCCGGATCATCATCGACCGCCATGCTCGGTGCATACTGATCCTGGTTCTGGAAGGTATTGGAAGCGGACACGGGTGTGCCGAATGCCAGTGAGCCGGAGGGTGGGGCGGGTATCACGACTGGTTGGAGATCGAGGGCGTTACCGTCGAGTGTCAGTTCGATCACGGTAGCCAGGTCGTTTCTCAACGATGGATGAGCGACGATCACGCGTTCATTGTCATTCGCCGGCTTGTGGATAACCGGAATGACCGAGGATTCGGGCGCCTGCTCACACGAGAGGCAATTGTACTCGGTGATGACGGCGTCGTACGGCCAGGGCAGGCGAATCGAACCGCTCACATCCCAGTTAAACCCATAGACGAACACACGATTGTCCTTGCACGTGGACACCCCCCATTTACCCGGTTTGAACGGCCCGCCACGGGTCCCGTAGATGCCGTCGCCGTATCTGTCCAGCCAGTTGCCAATCTCGCGCAGGCGCTGGGCGTGCCCGGGTGCGATCCGGCCGTCGGGCATGGGGCCGACGTTGAGCAACAGGTTCCCATCACCGCCAACGGAGCGGAGTAACGTGCGAACACACTCGTCGGCTGACTTGAGCGGCTCATCCGGTTTCCAGGCCCACTGTCGGCCGATGGTCATGCACGTTTCCCAGGGGCGTTCACGATTGAACGAGCCGATGCGCTGTTCGGGCGTGTCATAATCACCCGGTGCCACGGCATCGGCTGCCGTTTCGCCTTCCATGCCCTGCCGGGCCTTGCCGACCCGGTTGTTAATGATCAGGTCCGGTTGGAGTGACAGGCAGTAGTCATAGAGGTCCTGGCCGAGTTCGGGCGTCCAGGGGTCCTCCCATTCGCCGTCGAACCAGACAAGGCCGAGCGGGCCGTAGTTGGTTATCAGTTCGCGCAGTTGCCCCTTCATATATTGAACGTACCGCCCCATGTTCGGCGATGGTTTGCGGGTGCTGCCGCCCGGGCTGTCGGTCGGGTAGTCCGGGTGGTGCCAGTCGCAGATGGAGTAGTACACGCAGAATCGAATATTGCGCTCGCGGCATGCCTCGGCCAGTTCGGCCATCAGATCACGTTGAATGGGCGTCGATGCAATGTCATAGTCGGTGAGTTGTGAATCCCACAGACAGAAGCCGTCATGGTGTTTGGCTGTCAGCACGATGTACTTCATGCCGGCAGCCTGGGCCAGGTCGGCCCATTCATCAGCGTTGAAGTTGACCGGATTGAAGTCCCGGTACAGTGCATCGTATTCGTCGCTCGGAACCTGCTTGCCTCGTGACCAGCCGATCTCCGTGCCGCGCAATGAAACGGGGCCCCAGTGGATGAACATGCCGAAGCGGACATCCTGCCACCAGTCGAGGCGGTGATCTGTGGCCGGTTGCGTGTCTGCAGGCTGGGCCGGGGCAGAGGATGTGAGTGGTGCAAGGAGGAACAGCAGCAGGAGCATACAGACAGCAGGGAGCGTTCGGCAGGCTGCTGTGGTTGTGTGGTCCACCACCCACTCCTTATTGCTAGCGGGATTGTTAATTCTGATCGGGATCGATGGGCTGACTTGAGCGATTCGACACGGTGAGTTGGACCGTGTACGGCCCGGAGACGATTGATACCGATGCAGGCAGAAACGGAAATGTGACCGGGGCCTGGGTGATCCCGGTTGCCAGATCGGCGGTGCTCAGATCAACGTAGCCGAAGACCTTGAGTGAGCCGTCCCGGATTCGCGCGATGACGTCGCTCGGGCCCATCAACTGAAGTTCCGGGATGAACTTGTCTACCAGTTCGACGGCATAGTCGTCGGTGTCATCGACCAGCAATGCGAGTTTAACAGGGACGTTGTTGCGCGTGATCTGTTCACGTTTCGACTTGATGCTCAGTGTCATGCGGACGGTCGGTTGGCTGAATCGTGCCAGCGTCGGGTCGGCAATGTCGGGGCAGGTGAGTTTGGCTGTGATCGTGTGCTGCTGCCCGTCGGAGAGTCCCTGAAGATCCATCGGGTCCGGCTCGGCAACCACCCGACGGCGCTCGGGTGGCAGGTCCTGCAGGAGGCTGCTGGCAAAACGCACGTCCACGTCAGCCGGCTCCAGTGTCACGGCCCCGACGATCTCAATCCCGTGCAGATTCCCGGCCCGGACGGCAATCGACTCGGCATCCGACCATCGGTCGATCGAGAGTTGCATGACCGGCGGGTCAACGGCTCTCATGCTGATCCCGCGTTGGTAGAACGCTCGGTGTTGCATGAGGATATCGGTCAGCAGCAGTTCATGCGTGCCGACGGCGGCAGGAACCCCGTTCATCCCGACGTCGAGTTCGAGTGTGCCCTGTGCAAGCAGGCGGCGCAGATCGTCGATCCGGGCCTGCGGTCCTTCAACCTTGATTCGAATCTTCCGAGGCTGTACTGAACGGATGATCACCGGGCTGTCAGGCGGGACCTTGACGGTGACGGTCAGTTCGGTCTCGAACGGCTCACCGAGAATCTCACCCTCGGCGTACATCCAGATGACCACTGCTGCCACGAGCACGAATGCCAATGTGGAGAGACGCTCAAGCATGATCTGCCGGTGCCTCCTGTTGTGGGGTGCCTGTTGGTGAGGGGACGGTGACGTGCGGCTCAAGGGTGCTGTCGGGCTCGCGGGCTGCGTGCGGTGCAGGGTCTCCCGGTGCTCGTTTTGCTGTGCCGGTGCCTCCTCCGTCTGGATCGCTCTTTCTTGCGGGAGCAGCGGTTGAGGAGGCTCGTTGCAGGCCGATCAGGCCGGCTGTCAGGAGTCGTTTCAGGTCCTCTGGTTTCAGGTCCTGCCGCAGTCTGCCACGTTCGGCTATGGAGATCGTGCCGCGCTCTTCGCTGACAATGACGGCAATGCAGTCTGAGTCCTTGCTGAGGCACAGAGCGGCTCGATGTCGTGAGCCGAGTTGGTGGTACCCGGCCAATTCTTCAGCGTCATACATTGGGAACTGGACGTTGGCAGCCAGCACCTTGCCGTCACTGATGATCACACCCAGGTCGTGCAGGGCACTGTTTGGCCAGAAGATGGACTGCAGCAGTCGTGATGAGACATCAGCGTTGAGTTGGACGCCGCCTTCGACGAGGCCTCTCAGCCCGACGGATCGCTCGATGGCAATGAGTGCCCCAAACTGGTTCTTACTCAGATACTCACAGGATTCGACGACGGCCTGGATGACGGCCTCGGCATTGCTGCGACTGCCGCGGAGCCAACCTGTTTCGCCGAGGCGCATCAGGGCTCGTCTGATTTCGGGCTGAAACAGCACGACGAGGGCGATGGCCATGAAACCCAACGCTCGGTCATACAGGAAATTAAGTCGCTGGAAGTGTTCCCCACCCCGCCCGAGCACTCGGACGGCCAGCGTGCCGGCCACGAGCAGCAGGGCCAGCCCCTTGATGACCCCTGCCCCGCGTGTCCCGCGCAGAAAGCGGGCGATGACGTACACCACGAGGGCGATCAACAACAACTCGATGACGACTTCGACCACCGAGTAGCCTGCCAGTCGGGCCAGAAGTTGTTGCAGATTCTGTATCACATTGCCAGTCAGTTTGCAGCGCTACTGCAAAAAAATATTGCCTGATATCTGTTTGTTGTTATTCTGGCTGATGTTTCACTACAAGAGCAGCCTATTGTACCACTGTGGTAGTATACCGATTATCGGGGTGTTTATCAGGTTTCAAGTGGCTGTTGCCGATCAATCGCTGTTTTCCTTCCCTTGTGCATGAATTGCGTTGTCAGAGCAAAGCCGGGGAGGGGTGACGCTTGGCAATGTCGATTTGCCTGCTACACTATGCGGCCCCGGCCACCGGTCCGGGCGGCAATAAACCAGATTCGTCTATCCAGTAAAGAGTCGGGATCGGGTGACCGGTGACGAAGTCGGTACCGTTCCGAGGAGATGAAACCGTGTACGCGATCATTGAAGACAGTGGCAGCCAGATGAAGGTGCAGCAGGGCGATGTGTTTGAGATCGACCTGCGTGATGCCAAGGCAGATGACGAAATCACTTTTGATCACGTACTGCTGGTCGGGCCGGACGAGGGCGATGCCGTCATCGGCACGCCGTATGTCAACGGTGCAGCCGTGACGGCCAAGGTGCTTTGTGAGAAGAAGGGTGAGAAACTTCAGATCATCAAGTACAAGCGCCGCAAGGGCTACAAGCGCAAGGTCGGTCATCGTCAGCCGTACCTGACGGTTGAAGTGACCGGAATCACACAGTCGTGAGTTGATTCCAAGGCTCAGCGTGCAAAAGGCGTTTTAGCACTGGGGTACTGCGAGTGTGTTTTCTCGTCGTGGTGCTCTGTCGTCCAGATCTCTGTGCTGGTATGGCAGTCCGTTGTGCCTCTGTTTGGCGAGTTGTCTACATAGTGTTACGTTTTATTGTTTAGGTAGCGGCCCAATGGGATCGTTGCGATGTCCCATGTCTCCGGGACGGACGCTTGTCAACAACACGTCCGACTGTCGGCGTGGGATTATCTTGTCTGAAGAGATGAGTGCGGCATGAGCGTCAGTGAGACAATTCTGGTTACCGTTCGTACATACCCGACACCCAGCACCCATCACGTTGAAACCGTCTGTGTAGGGGGCATTTCAAGGAAGGGGCAGTGGCGTCGGCTATATCCGGTACCACTACGGTACTTACGGGCGGAACAGCAGTTCAAGACTTGGGATTTGATCTCTGCTGATATTCGACCTGCCAAACGAGACAGCAGGCTCGAAAGCCGCAGAGCGCACCTGCCTACACTTCAGGTCACTGGTCACCTGCGTACCTGGCAGGCCCGAGACCAATGGGTACGGCCTACCATACATCCCTCGCTGCGTTCGCTGACAGACATACAGCGATCCCTCGGGCCTGTGGCTGTGGACGAGGTCAAGGATCTCATTGCAAATGAGACTTCTGCCGAGTGGGATGCGAAGCGAGCGAAGGCCTTAAGTAGTAGAATGCTCTTCGACGAATCATTGCCGCTCGAGAAGATGCCCCTTGAATTCAGACTCATTTGGTCCGACGAGGCTGGAGATGAACACGACTCATTGGTCATTTCTTGGGAGATGGCTCAGACTTGGCGGCAATACAGGAAGCGGTACGAGAATCCCGTTGACCAAATGCGTGCCAAACTGCTCGGTGACATGTTCTCGGCGCGAAACCGGGTAGCACTTTTCATGGGTAATCATTCGAGATTCCGACAGACCTTCATGGTGTGTGGGTGGTACATTCCACCAAGATCGGAGGTCGATGATGGGTCACTATTTGGATGATAATGCCAAACGACGCGTGCGAAACGCTAAGTCACTTGAGGCGTTCGGAGTAGACCTGGGTGACTCGTTTAGCGAGCGGTACCGCACAATCCGCAAGGGCGAGGGGCCGACCATCTATACGGTAGGGTATGAGCGACGGTCTGGAGATGATCTGATCAGTGCCCTGGTCGATGCTCAGATTGAAGTACTTGTTGACGTCCGTCAGAAGCCGTTTTCACGGAAACCGGATTTTCGGAAGGTCGCTCTGGCAACTCTGTGCGATGAAAGCGGAATCAGATACGAGACATGGACTCGGCTGGGCTCTACTCAACATCAGCGAGAGAGCCTTCGGGAGACTGGTGATTACACAAGGTTTTATCGCCTGTTTCGCGATCTCATGAAGCGCGGGCGCAAGAATGAGATACGAGCGCTGGCGGACCTGTCGGCCACTGCGACTATTGCACTAATCTGTTACGAGCGCGCCCACGACGAGTGCCACCGAAGCGTCGTTGCGGAACTTGCCGCCGAACTGTGCGATGCGTCGGTCGTCGCGATCACGTGAATGGGGAAAAGCATGAAACCAGCGGGGGTCCCTTCTTTGCAGCTGTGCCACGCGATATGCGGAACGAGACACGATCGTGACTCGCCGGCTGAATCTGTGCGCTGCGCCTGCCCGGCGCGTGCTCAGGGGTCAGTTGTTGTCCTCGGCCCCGTCTTTTCGTGAGATGTGCGGCGTGCTGCGTTCACTTGGGACGCTGTGCGGCTCACTGACGAGCATCGGCCCGTGCAGTTCAGTCACGCGGGATCGGAGTGCCAGCAGTGCCATCTGAAGTTGCAGGTCGATCGGTTCCACCAGGAGCCGATCCGGGTCGCGCGGGTCCAGGCCGGACGGTGTGCCTTGTTCGTCCTGATCGACTTCGGCAATGGCCGTCTCGTCGTCGCCGTCGTTCCCTGTCGTATCGGGCGGCTGTGGGGTAGCGGCCTCGCGACCATCAATCGAGTTGAGTACGAGATCGGCGGCTTCCCGGAGGCGGAGAGAATCGGCAATCTGCTCGGTGGTCATGCGCACCACGACGTGCGGGTCAACGCCCCAGTGGGAGGAGTTGTTCTCGCGGTGGATCTCCTCGCCCTTGGGCAGGAGGTAGTGCTGGGTGGTGAGGCGCATACGTGCGCTCGTCCCGACTCGAAGGACGGCCTGGACGCTGCCCTTGCCGTGTGTCCGGGTCCCGACCAGGACGGCCCGCTCATGGTCGCGCAGGCACCCGGAGACGATCTCGCTGGCTGAGGCCGAGCCGTTGTTGATGAGGACGGCCACTGGAATGTCATTGAGATCGGCAGCCATGCGCGGCTTGGCTCGAGTGGTCACGATGTTCTTGCGTGAGTCCTCGGTGTGCACAAGGGCCCCGGATTCAACAAAGCGATTCGACATGTCTTCTGCCTGACTCAGCAGCCCGCCGGGGTTGTACCGCAAGTCGAGGATCAGGCCGTTGAGCCCTTCTTGCCTGAGTTGGTTGATGGCTTGGTTGAAGTCAACCACCGTATCGGGCAGGAACTGGAGGCAGCGGATGTAACCGATGCCGGCATCGCGGTCGATCATGTAGTCCCAGTCGTTGCCGTCCCGTCTCCAGCCACGGATGGTGTCGATGATGATGCGGCCGCGGGTCACATCAAAGTCGAGTGGTTTCTCATAGCCTTCCCGCTCGATTGAGAGCATGACATTCGTTCCTGCCGGGCCGGTGATCTGATCGATGGCGCGATCAAGTGTAATGCCGACGGTCGACTTCCCATCGACGGCCACAATGCGGTCTGCTGCCTTGATGCCGGCACGGTGGGCCGGGGAACCGAGCAGTGGTGTGACGATGGTGAGTCGATACGCTTCATCCAGGTTGATCTTGATCCCGACTCCCGTGAATGACCCTCGCAGTTGCCGATTGAACATATCCATTTCATAGGGCCAGATGAGTCCGGAGAACTCGTCAAGGGTTCCCATGGCTCCCTGGCCGAACTCGTGATAGATCACCTGGCTCGGTACATGGAGTTCCTGTTCAGCGAGTCTGGCAATGTCACGCATGAGTTCCGATGAGACGCGGATGCTGGCGCCGCGCCCGGTCTGCCAGTTCTGCCGCTCCTTCTTGAGATACTCGATGAAGCGTGTTCGATTGTCTTCGTTGTCTAGTCCCGGGAAGACGTCATAGACGTCTGCGGTGGTCAGGAAGGTTTCGAGGCCTTCGAGCCCGCCGAGAATCATGGGGATCCAGCCGCGCTGCTCCAGATGTTCTTTAGCAGCCGCATTCATTGCCAGGGCCACCATGGTCTCGTCCACCCGACTGAGTTGCTGCTGCCAGGTCTCCTGCTCATCCTCGTATGCCGGTCGGGGTTCCAGGTCACGGGCGATCCGACGTTCGTTGACCAGCTCGATCAGTCGTTCGGGTCGATAGAAGCGAAGCAGTGCGACTCGGCGTGAGACGCGCTTTGCATCCTCGCGGTAGCGTCTGTCCTTGGCATACAGCAGATTGAGCCGATAGAACAAGTCCTGTGACTCGAGCAGGTCGCCTGACTCTTCTGCGCGGACGGCCGCGGTTTCTGCTTTGGCAGTGAGTCGTCGGACCTCGCGGCTGTTCAACAGCGAATCCATGGTCTGGATATCATCCGGATGCGTCAGGGCCAACACTTCCTGCGGCTCGGCATCGAGGCACAACTCGTGTGCAGCGATGGCATCGGCCAGGGCTTCGCTCAGGTCGCCCGCTTCCACATGCTCGGCCAGGTCCTGGAGTGCTTTGTCAAGTTGCTCTTTCCGCGATGCAGCCTGTTCGTCCAGGAAGGTCAGCAGGGCAGCGGCCTGTGCCTGCAACTCATCGGACGTGTCCGTCACCAGGCCGTTTGATGCAGCGTTCTCTGCCAGTGATTCCAACAGCGACACAACCATGCCCTGACGTCCCTCGAGCGCATCAAGCCAGAGGGCCGGGGTATCGTCGGCCGTTTGGGAGACGTTTTGTGTGCGGTCCTGTTGCGGCCCCGGCAGCGCGAACGCTGAGTGGGTCATGCCGAAGGAGGCGATGGTCCCGATGACGCAGGCCATGGCCACCGAGAAACGGCCTGCCTGTCGACGCCTGTGCGCTTGTGAGCGGTGTCCCCAGCGGGTCGAATCGCGGCTGATCAAGTGTGAGTTCTGGAGAGCCTGCAAGAGTCGATCATTCATGTGCGTGGTCCGGTAAGGTTAGGGTCATATGGTGTGGCCCGGTCATCCTGTGGCTGACCTTTGTACCGACGTGATCGTAGAACGTGCCATTCCCGTGCTTTTTTCGAGTGTTTCGGAATCATTCGCGATATTGCCCTGTTCGTTCTTTATCGAACCTCCGGGTCTGGTTCAAGGGGTCGGCGCTGTTGATCCTATCGGAGCGTGATGGTACGGAGATCGGCCCGGCCGTGCGAATACGGCGAATCGATCGGCGAGAATCGTCATAGTCAACATGGGTTTCCCATGCCTTGCCTCGTGGCGCGCGGCTTTCGGAACTGCGACAGATGTCGGGCAGGCCTTTGGATGGGCCCGTGATTATACTTGTCAGTGACGCGAGCGATGTTCATCCCGATTCTGGGTGCCTCTGTGTACTTGGCCACCGTGACCGAGGCACGACGATCGGCCTATACGCTTTTTGTGTTCATTGCTGCCATCCTCGCACTCCTGTTCGTGTTTGCGCTGGTCGCCTTGACCTATGGGCGGTACCGCCAGCGTGCTCGTGACCGCGCGTTGCGTCAGCGTGACAAGACCGTCCATATTGATGTCTGGCGTGAGTCCGGGCGTCGTCAGTCTCGCAGTACTGCGGCACAGGAGCCGCCGACCGATTCGGAACCGCCGGATGAGGTCCCGTGACGTTGTTTCCCTCCTGCCCAATACTGTGCGAATCGGTCTGTAGACGGGTAGTGCCTATTGTTGCCGGCTGTACAGCGCGTGACGCGCTGCCTGTCAGGGTATGTGCAGGGTGATGCAGCGGTGCTGGAGCGTCGATTGTGACTCCCCAAAAACAGACTGACTCGGACAGCCGGCCTTCGACAGACCGCCCGCTGGCGATTGTAACCGGCGGCGCTCGGCGCGTGGGGCGTGCGATTTGTCTGGCATTGGCGCGACAGGGCTTTGATGTTGTTCTTACATATCGAACAAGCCGGGCCGAGGCTGAGGACACGTGCAGGCAGTGCCGATCGAACGGTGTCTGGGCAAGATCACACCATCTTGATTTGAGTAATGTTCACCATACGGAGGAGTGCAGCAAGTCACTATTGGGTGAGTTTCCGGAGATTGACCTGTTGGTACATTGTGCCGGTCAATATGAGGCATCGAAGTGGGGGGATGTGACGGCGGATTCGTTGGAATCTCACTACCGGGTCAACGTCACGACGCCGGTTCTCATGCTGCAGACATTGGCACCGGCCCTTCGGGCGTCCGGTGGTTCCGTTGTGCTGTTTGGTGATATTCATGCCTCGGGGCGGCCTCGGAACGGCTACCTTGCGTATTCACTTTCTAAGTCTGCGGTTGAGGCCTCTGTCCGGCTGCTGGCACTGGAGTTGGCCCCGGAGATACGCGTTAACGGGATCGCCCCTGGGGTAATTGCATGGCCTGAGGACACGGCGAGCGATGAGCGGGACGCCTATGAGCAACGGATCCCGCTGAAACGAGCCGGGACGCCGGAGGATGCTGCCGCCCTTGTTGTGTTCCTGGCTTGTAATGCGGCCTATGTAACCGGCGAGATCATCGCGCTCGACGGTGGCCGGCGTCTGTGCTGATACGGTCGGCGCCAATTGTGGCATACTGAGTGCTGTCGGCCCCCTCACGATCGAATTGTGGATAAGTTTCCCTGCTGTATGGTGCTGCAACGGAGTGATTCATCGGGCAGCGTCAGGGTGCGCTCCCGTTCTCATCGCGACAACCCCGTATATGCAAAACACTTACAAGAACTTACGCGAATGCTGCCGGCTTGCCCTTCAACCCATGATTGTGTATTAGACGCGATCGGGCTTGTCACCCCGTGCATGTAATCGGGACGCGGCGCGGTGTTGCAACTGGCTCGTGATGTGATGTTGAGTCAATGACAACATAGTCACCGGAATGTAGGAACCCCGAGTGTGTGCATAGGGAACTGGCCTTACCAGGCAGAATGCAACTCGGCCATGCTGCTGCACCTCACAAGCCTCACGCTCCCTTCTTGCAATGGCAGTACCGGGCACGGTCCGAATCGTGAATGGCAGTGGATTGCTGCGTGACTTGCATCTGCGTTAGGATGGGCTATTATTATGCCGAACTTCCGGTAGTGTTGTGTTTACCGGGACCGAGTTCGGAACAGAACATTTTCCTTTTACAAGGCGGGTAACAATGGCAAGACGAAAGCTCAGTAACATTTCGACAAGTGTACTCCAGCGAGAGTTGCAGCGGCGGCAGAGCACGCTCAAGTCGCTCGTTTCCAAACGCTCGAAGTTGGCAGCGGAGTTGGCATCGCTCGACGGCGAGATCGACGCATTGGGTGGCGCTGCTTCCCCGGCCCCGGCTGCGAAGCCGGCCAAGCGTCGCGGTCGCCCACGTAAGAAGGTTGCCAAGAAGCGTGCAGCCAAGCGAACCACCGCAGCTCGTCGCGGCCCGAAGCCTGGCGGCAAGCGGCCGAAGAACAAGATGACGCTGCAGGACGCGATCGTCAAGGTCCTCAAGGGCGGTACCGTGCTCTCAGTGACTGAGATTACCGGCGCCGTTAAGAAGGTCGGCTACAAGACGAATGCTGAGAACTTCCGCACGATCGTCAATCAGACCCTGATCAAGAACAACAAGGTGTTCAAGAAGGTCGCCCGCGGGCAGTACACGGTCAAGTGACCTGAGTCAGGATCGCATCGTACACATCGACCCATGTGGTCAGTCGCTCACCACAGCGACCGGACGCATGGGTCGTTTCTTTTTTTCTCGTGATTGGGCCGGGGAGATGGATCGGTACTCAAGGTGAGTGGGGGTGTTCCGTCTCGGGAGGCGCGGGAGACGATACCGGCTCAACTCCGCTCGGCTCCTGCGGAATCACGTCGACGGTGCGTGCAGCCGGCAGCGACTTGGTGGATCGCACTTCCATCGACTCGAGGCGCTGGGCAGCCGGAATGAATCGGCGTTCAAGGGAACTGACCATCTTGTTGTACGATGTCACTGCCCGGCCAATGTGTTTGCCGGTATCGGCCAAATAGTCCAGCAGAACACAAATGCGTTCGTGCAGGATGCGCCCCTGTTCGATTACCAGGCGCGCATCATCGGCCAACCGCTCCTGTTGCCAGCCGTAGGCCACGGCTTTGAGCAACGCAAGAAGTGTGGCCGGAGACGTGGGCACGACCCGATGCTGCAGGGCGTAATCCAGCAGGTCCGTATCAACCCGGAGCGCTTCGCTGAGAAAAGCATCACCGGGAACAAACATGACGACGAAGTCCGGGGCCTGCTCGAACTGGGCCCAGTAACTCTTATGGCTCAGTTTCTTCACCTGCTCGCGCACCTGCGCAGCATGACGTTTGAGCGCGGTCTCGCGCTCGGCATCGGTGACTGCCTGGGCTGCGTCCTGGTAGGCATCAATCGGGGCTTTGCTGTCCACCACGATCTGTCGGTTGTTCGGCAAGGTAAAGACCATGTCGGGCCGTCTCACCGATTCGTCACTGTGTGATTGAACACTGACCTGCTCGGTGAAGTCGCAATAGGCCGTCATGCCGGCCAGTTCCACGATCCGGCGTAACTGCATTTCGCCCCACGCCCCTCGGCCATGTGGTGCTCGCAAGGCCCGCTCCAACTTGGCCGTCTGCAACGTCAGTTCACTGCCTGCTTTTTGTACCAGTTCCAGTTCCTTCTGGAGTGCTGCGTGTGCCTTCACGCGCGATTCTTCGATCCCGGTGAGGCGCTTATCGTAATTCGTGAGTGACTCACGAACGGGCTTTACCATGTCCTCAATCGACTTCCGCTTGAGTTCGAAGTCCTTGTCCGACTCCTTTTGTCGGGCGTCAATGAGCTCTTTGGTTCGTTTGATCAGTTCTTCGCCACTTTTTTCCAGCGTGGCCCCTGCCAGTGCCTTGAAGGTCTGCTCCATCTGGCGGCGGGCTTCCTCATAGGCTTCGAGTCGCCCCTTGTGCTGGATGGCCATCTGCTCGACTTCCGTTTCGAGTCGAGCCACGCGATCGCGAGCCTGGGTCAACACGGTGCCGGCTTCCTCAAGTCGCTGCTCCAACTCACGTCGTTGTGCGAGGATTGATTCGACTTCGGCCTTATGCTCGTCGGCCTCGTCCCGTCGGTGCGCGCGATCTGCCCACAGCCAGATGCACACGGCTGCCGTCATGGCCAGGAGGATACCGAACACGATGGCAAGGGTTGTTGGAAGCATGATTGCATGAGTCTACACCCGCCGGATGCCAATATCACGGTCATCATTTGGCCCAGGCGGGCTTGACGAGCCGATGGTATCCATCATGGGTTCTCCTGCGCCTTGCTCTGTGATTCTGGCCCAGTCCGCCGGTGGTATTGACCACTTCCCACGTGTGGCTGATGCACTCCGCGACCGTGGGCTGGCCGCACTGCCAGTTCCTACCGGTACGGGCCCGTTCCGAGTGTCGGACGGCACCGCTGTGGTTGTGGTTGCCGATACGGAGTCACAACAATCCCGCTACCTGCTGAGGCAGGCCCATGCCTGCCGGATCCCGACGGTCCTGCTGATGGACGGCATCCTCGAGTGGCGCAACACATTCTGCAACGGCACGGTGCCGCCCGACTTCCTGCGCCCGGCTCCGGTCGATGTGGTTGCCTGTGCCGGCGAGGTTGATCGTGCATTGCTCGAGGCCTGGGGGAACACGGTCATTGCAACCGGCCTGCCACGACTCGGCAAGCCGACTCAGAACCGAATTCACGGTGATCGGTCTGCCACGCGCTCTCTTCTGATTGCGACCGCACGGCATCCCTGGTTTACACTCGACGAGCGCGCCCGGCTGTTGGAGTCACTTCGCCGGCTCGCCGAGGCTGCGGTCGGCCTCGGTCTGGATGTTCGATGGCGGATTGCAACCGAAGCGGCCGAGGAACTCGGGCTCGTCAACGATGTATCTTTGCCACTTAATGAGATCCTTGCATCCGTAGACGCTGTAATTACGACGCCGTCCACGCTCCTGATCGAGGCCATGCAGTCCGGGCTGCCCACGTGTCTGCTCAACCCGTTTGGCACCCCATGCTGGCAACAGGCTGCCTGGCAGACTGATGGGCACTCTGTGTGTGAGTGGCAAACTGTGTTAAGTCAGTTGGCGGAACCGGAATCGCTTCTGGTGGACCGACAGCGCCTCATTATTCAACGGTTGCATGCAAGCGATGAGGATCCGGCGGAGACACTTGCATCCGCTCTTGCCAATTTGGCCGAAGCGCCTCGCTCGCAGTCGGCAACCGGTGCTTGTGTGAAGGGCAGCGCTCCATTGTCACTGGCCTGGCCCAAACCAACGAAGCCGCGCGTCATCAGTTGCATTGTGTGTGATGGATCGCCGGTGGGCGGCGTGACGAACTGGTCGGTCCGACTGGCTCGTGAGTTTGCGCGCCGGGATCTTCCGTATGACGTGCGGACCGTCCTGATCGGAATCCATGCCGACGCGTGCGATCGCTCACTGCTGATTGAATCAGATCACGATCATGACCTGATTACTTCGTTGATTGTTGACCCGACGCTTGATCAGGTGGCATTCCTCGATCAGCTGCGGGGGGCACTTGAGGACGCTGATCCGTCGATCATCCTGCCGAACTACGCTGATTTCTGTTATGCGGCGGCCATGCAGTTGCGAGCCGGCGGCGTTCGCACCGTTGCTGCCGTTCATTCTGATGATTGGTATTACCGCCAACTGACGCGCGTGTATCACGACTGGGATGCTGCTGTCGGCGTCAGTGCGACGATTGCCCGGTGGCTGGCCGCCCAGCGCGGTGAGGCTGGGCTTGCGTCTCGTCCGGTCCACCGGATTCCCTATGGCATTCCGATTGCAAATGTGCCTCGGACTCATTCGGCCGGGTGCGACAGTGCCCCGATTTCGCTGGCCTACATCGGTCGCATGGTGAACTACCAGAAGCGGCTGGATTCCTTCATCCCGTTTGCCCGGCATCTGGTTGATTTGGGTGCATCATTTCATCTGCACATGGTTGGGGACGGTCCGGATGTGAGCGAGTGTCGGGATGCCATGAAGACGATCCCGCTCGATTCGGCCACCCAGTCCGTCACCTGGCACGGACGACGCTCACCCCAGTGGACGCAGCGGCTGCTTCGTGAGCAGATCGATGTCAGTATCCTGCTCAGTGATTTCGAGGGCACCAGTATTACGATGCTGGAAGCAATGGGCCAGGGAGTTGTGCCGGCGGTCACGGGCGTTGACAGCGGTGTCGGGGAGTGGGTGGAGGATGATGTGACGGGGATCGTGGTGGACGTCGGTCGGCCGGATGTGATGGCCCAGCGCATTGCCAACCTGACAACTGAGGATGTCAACCGGCTCGGTCGCGCTGCCTGGGAGACCGTGCGGCAACGTCAGGCCGGCCTTGATGTGATGGCCGACCGATACCGGGCCGTCTTTGATGAAGTGATGTCGGCTGGGCCGGTGCTGCGACCCGTTTCGTTCCCGGCGCTGGGCTGGTCCCTGACGGACGGCTGGCGCTGGCCCAAGACGTGGGCCGATCACCCGAGTGATGACAGGGCTTGTATCACCCGGCAACTTCAGGCAGCCGGGTGTGCGCAGATCATCGACGGCTACCCGAGCGATGAAGCGCCGGCAGTTACGAATACCGGGCCGCGCGTGGCCGTCATCGACGGGGTTCAAGGGGTGCCGCTGGCCGAGACGCGCCGCCGATGGCAATCAGACGGCATTGGCACGATCATCCTCCCGACGCTGCTGGCCGGCCGGGAAGCGGACAACCTGGCTGACCAGATCAGCCGCATGGGTGCCGCGCTGGACACGGCCCGTACACAGGGAGCAACCCGTATCGTTTTGTATGGCGTCGGTCTGCACACACGTCGGCTTCGCGATGTGCTCCAGGATGAGCCGGAGATCGTCGGTTTTATTGATGACGGTGCCTCGGGGGGAGATGGGCAGACGTTCTGGGATCGGCCGGTGTGTCCGGTTGATGCGGTCATCAAGCGAGTGCAGCCGGATGCCGTGATCCTGTCCAGTGATGACTGGGAATACATGATGTGGGAGAAATGTGAGCCGTTACGCGAGCAGGGGATTCCCGTGTATGCGCTGTACGGCAGCGATCAGAGCGAACAAGAGGAGCGACAGCGGAAGGTGGTTGTCAGCACCATATTCTGCGATCCGACGCCCGTCGGCGGTGTGACGTTCTGGTCACTGCGCATGTCACAGGCGTTTGCGCATCGGCCGCAACTCGGGTACGATTGTCATACGCTGTTGTTGTGCCCGGCCCCGATGGAGCAGCGAGTCCGTGAGTTTGCCGACGCTCATGCAGGGCATGAACCGTCTTTGCAGTCGCTGGTTCATGTCGTCCCGCTCGATTTTGAGAACTGCGATCACATTGAGATACTGGAGGCGGTGCGCCGGGCGGTCGAAGCGCTTGGGCCGGACATCGTGCTGCCGAATTACACCGATCTGACGCATGCTGCGGCTACCCAGATTCGGCAAGGGGGTGAAGCGCGCATGGTAGCGGCTTCGCATACGGACGACCCGTATTACCGGAAACTGTTGCAGACGTATGACCGGTGGGATGCTGCCGTCGGGGTGAGTGCCTCGTGTATGGGCTGGATCAATCAACTGGCCGACGGCACGGGCCGGGCCACAAGGCAGATCGTGTACGGCGTGCCGTCATCAGCAGCTCCCCGATCAGTCAACTTGCCAGACAAGCCGTTGCAGTTGGCATACGTTGGCCGGATGGTCCAGCATCAGAAACGGGTGTTTGAGTTCGTTGAGTTGGTGAAGCGGCTCGAAGCGCTGGGGACTGAGTATCGTCTGCACATGGTCGGTGACGGGCCGGATCTTGAAAAATGCCGTACTCAAATGAACAGAGCCGATCGAGTGATCTGGCATGGGAGTCAGTCCAGCGATTGGGTGCAGGACTTCTGGCCGACTGTTGATGTTGCCGTTTTGCTGAGTGAGTTCGAGGGTACGAGTATCACCATGCTCGAAGCGATGGCCCACGGCGTCGTGCCGGCCGTGACGGCTGTGCACAGCGGTGTGAGTGAGTGGGTCGAGGACGGGGCGCATGGTGTTGTCGTGCCGTGTGATGACTCGCCGGCCGATGCGATGGCACTGCGGCTGCATGCCCTGTCACTTGATCGGGCACACCTGGCACGCATGGGCACCAACGCCTGGCAGCGGATTCACGAGCGGCAACTGACAATCGATCACATGGCCGAGCAGTATGCAGCGTTATTCGATGACGTGCCGGCCGGTGAGATCGGTGATGGATTGCCACCGACCGATACGAGTCTGCGCCTGACGGACCGCACCCGTTGGATTCGGCCAACTTCGAATCACCCTGAACACGTCAATGCGCGCCTTCGTGAATGGCTGACCGAAGCCGGCTATGGGCGCATCGTTGAACTCGAATACGGACAGTCGCCCGACACACTCAAACTGAGCGCCACGGATTCGTCGACGGCAGTCATTGTGCACACGCAAGGGGCGGGGACTGCAGTGGATGACGATTGGTTCGCCACGATCGAGCGGGCAGCCACGCGCTGGCGGGACGAGTGGGGGATCGGCGTCGTGTTTTCGCCGCACCTGTTTGAACGACCGGAACTGGAGCCGCATGGGACGATCCTGCGGGCGCTTCGACGGGCTGTGGCAGGCGGCCGACAGCGCATCGTCCTCTACGGCACCGGCAAACATACCCAACGTCTGTTGTCGGTTGTGACCGAAGGCGGCTTCCCGATTGTCGGCTTCATGGATGACAATCCGCCTCCTGATATGCTGGCTGATGGTCTGGCCGGCCTGCCGGTGGTGCGGGCCGATACGGTCTTCGACACACTCAACCCTGACTGCATTATTCTCTCCAGCGACGCCTGGGAGCGGCAGATGTGGCAGCGGTGCCAGCAGATGAAGGCGGAATCAGGGGCCGTGAATGTGGCGGTGATGGCGCTGTATGGGGAATATGAGAATGGGCATCCATCAAGGACATTAGAAACTGAGGGTAGAATACTACCGGTGCTCTAAAACGGACACTCAGACTGGAACTTCACCCACTCCCCTGTCACCGGTTCCCAGAAGGCCAGGAAGTTGGCGTGGAGCATCAACCTCGGCCCGCTGTCGGGATTGCCATATAACGTGTCACCCACAATCGGGCAGCCGATCCCGCCATCTGCCACAGGCGTCGCTGCATGAACCCGCAGTTGGTGCGTCCGCCCAGTCTCCGGCCGAAACAAGACGCGCGTCCTGCCGTGCTCATCATCGCGTGACAACACACGGTACAACGTCGTCGCCGGCTTGCCGTTGTCATGATCCACACATTGCAACGGCCGACGCTCATAGTCAAACGCCAACGGCAGATTCACTTCGCCTTCATCTGCTTCAACGATCCCATCGAGAAGCGCCTCATAGGTCTTGCCGATCCGACGATTCATGAACTGTCGGCTCAGTGCCCGGCACGCATTCGGGTTCAATGACAGCACCATCAGCCCGCTCGTTTCCGAATCGAGCCGGTGAATCACAAGCGCACCCGTTGCCTCGGGAAACGCAGCCAGCGCTCGCACCTCGATCGAATCCCATTTCTCCTCACCTTTACCCGGCATGGAAAACAGGCCATGTGGTTTCTCCACCACCGCATAATCAGCCGTCACCGTGTGCACGCACAGCAGTGTGCCGACGGTCTCGCGGAGTCGGGCCAGTTGCTCGTCCGTCACATTGTGAGAACGACCCCGCGCCAGCGTCGATGATGCTCGACGCTTGTATCTCCCGGGCCGGTTGTGTGCACGCTTTTTCACAGGATGGTGATACCTGGATGGTATTATTAACAGTTCAGTGACAAGGACTTGCGCGTTGGGTGTGGTATTGTTGGGGTGCAGCGGTCGCACGGTATCGGCTATACCATAGGCTGCTCGAACCTCAGCACTGGACCACGTCAGCAAACCTCAGAGAACGAGAAAGAGAGAGACAGTATGCCGAACCGAGTCATGCACTTTGAAATCAACAGTCCTGATCCCGCCCAGACAAATGCCTTTTTCGAGTCCGTCTTCAACTGGAAGATCAACAAGTGGGACGGCCCGGAGGACTACTGGCTGGCGATGACCGGCAAGACCGAGCCGGGTGAGCCGTGCGACCCGAACGATCCGGGGATCGACGGCGGCATTATGCAGTCATGCGATAACCAGCCGCGAACGGTCAACTCGATCACCGTTGATACGACGGTGGATGAGTATGCAGAGAAGGTTATTGCGGCCGGCGGCCAGGTGGTTGTGCCCAAGATGGCCGTTCCCGGCATCGGCTGGCTGGCGTACTGCCTCGACCCGGCCGGCGTCCTGTTTGGAATCTTCCAGACGGATATGTCAGCCAAATAGTTCCCCGTCCCTGGTTTTGAACACCGCACAGGCCGACCGGTATAATCGCGATATGCCGGTCGGTTATTTTTCTGCACATTCGTGCCCGGCTGAGCCGCGTTCGTGAACTCAGGAAAGAGAGGGGCTCCCTCTTCTCCATCCATATCCGTGCCCCTCATCACAGTGGAAACAGGTGGTGTGCCATGATGATGATGATGATGATGTCTGAAGGATCGTCGCCGGAGCATTCGCAGCCTCAAACCTCGTCGGCAGCGCAGATGGACCCACCCGGCTCGCCGCCGGCTGCGCCCCCCGGGTTCACGCCCATCCCCCTCGGCTCCCGAGCCGCGATTCTCGGTTGCACGAGTCATTGGAACCGTGTGTTTCATCATTGTGGTGGCCGGGCTTGCCTACCTCTGGCAATACGGCTGGCCGGGGGCACCGGCCCAGGGGACGAACCCCGATGCCATGTCGCGCATGGTCGGCTTGACCGACCCGGTCACGAATCGACTGGCCGACCGCTTTACCGATGCGAATGACGATCTGGTGGCCGATGCGCCGTCGGACCCGGCTGCGCTTCTCAACCCGGACACGCTGGTGTTTTCATATGTGGCAGTCGAGCAGGCTGAGGAGTACCGCGATCGCTGGCAGCCGTTGGTTGATCATCTGCAGACGGCGCTGGGCCGACCGGTTGCGTATCTCCTTGTGCGCGACCCGATGGAGCAACTGGCTGCGATTCGAGACGGCCGGCTGCACATTGCTGGGTTGAATACGGGTGCCGTGCCGTTGGCGGTGAACCAGGCCGGGTTTGTCCCGGTGTGCAAACTCCCGTCAGCCGACGGCACAGGGCGCTATCACATGGTGTTTGTCGTGCCGGCTGACAGCCCGTTGGAAGGGCCGACGAATCTGCGGGGCCGGGAGTTGACTTTAACCAACCCGAACTCAAACAGCGGGTTCAAAGCGCCGCTCGTATTGCTCTGGAGTGACTTCGGGCTCAGGCCGGGGCGCGACTTCGACTTCCGTATGTCCGGTTCGCATGAACATTCGATCGAAGGCATCAGCAACGGGACCTATGAGGCAGCGGCTGTGGCCGACGATCTCGTATCACAGGCAGTGAAGGCAGGAACGCTGACCGAGGATACGTACCGAGTCATTTATAAGTCTGAGCCGTTTCCCACCGCAGCACTCGGGTATGCGCACAATATTGACCCGGCATTGGCTGAGCAGATTCACAAAGCCCTGCTTGAGTTCAACTGGGCCGGCACGCCGATGGACGGCACGGTTGCGCCGGTTGGGCATACGCAGTTTATCCCGGCAGATTACAAGGATGATTGGTCCTTGATTCGGCGTATTGACGACGCCGGCGGCAAGAAGTATGAGATTACCGGGGGCTAATTTTTTCGGAAAGCGATCTGCATGGACTCTGAGAACGGGAAACAGCGACTCACTCCCCGATCTGTGTTTACATTTCTTGGGCGAGCAATCAAGACGGTCTTCTGGGACTGGTGGTGGATCTGGTAGTCCTCAGTCAGCCCCCGGCTTTGCCGGGGGGGTACGGCACAACGGGGCGCTTTCTCCAGATGAGGTCGCTGCATGGCACTTCGTGCCATACGCCTCGGCAGAGCCGGGGGCTAACGATGCACAACATGGCACTTCGTGACAAATGCCCCGGCAAAGCCGGGGGCGAACGATCACTCACCCCATCCATGCATACACGGCTTTGCGAACGCAAGCCGCTTGACCATCACTTCAATTGCCTGCTCATTATTATCAATCAGTACGGCACTGCACCCATGTCTTACGGCAGCCTCGCCCGTTGTCCCACTGCCTGCAAAGAAGTCGAGAACGCGATCGCCGGGATTGGTATGCACCTGCAGGATTCGATTCAATACACCCAGCGGTTTCTGCGTCGGATAGCCGGTCTTTTCATTCCCGTTCGGGCTCACGATCGTGTGCCACCAGGTGTCGGTCGGCGTTTTGCCGCGTGCTGCCTTTTCAGGTGTCACGAGTCCGGGAGCCATGTATGGAATCCGCTCCATGTGGTCATACCGAAACGTGTACGACTTCGGATCCATGGCATACCACAGAATGTTGTCGTGCTTGGTCGGCCACTTCTTCGTCGAGCGGGCCCCATAGTCGTACGCCCAGATGATCTCGTTAATAAACGAATCTCGTCCGAAGATGCCATCGAGCATGACCTTAATGTAATGCACTTCGCGATAGTCGACGTGAATAAAGAAACTGCCGGTCGGTGACAGCAGACGGTGGGCTTCGATCAATCTCGGTTCGAGAAAGGCAAGGTAATCATCAAACGAATCGCCGAATGCCTGAGAGCCGATTTCAATGGTTCGGTATCGCTTTCCCTTGAATCCATCGCGATCGCCTTTGTCATCCTGCACGGTTCGGAGGCGCTTGCGCTCCTGGGTTCTCCCGGTATTAAATGGGGGGTCGATGTAGATCAGGTTAAATGAGTCAGTCTCAAGGCCGCGCAGGATCTCAAGATTCTCCCCGAAGTGGATATCGAGGGTTGGCGGCTGGCGCGCAGAATCAGCCGAGCCACTCCCCTTCGTGGGTTCGTGTTCCGGCTGATGTGTCATTGTGTCAGACTATAGGGAACGAAACACGTGCCCGGTGTTTCCGGTTTACAGGCCGACGACGTAGCGATCGAATGCCTGAACGGAGGTGTCGTCGGGCAGGATCTGGGCAATCGTCTTCTTGCCCTCGGGATCCTTGACGTACTTCTGGTTGACGAGCGTTGCTTCGCCGACGAACTTCCGGACCTTGCCCTCGACCATTTTGGCAATGATCTCGGCCGGCTTGCCGCTCTCGGCGGCCTCGGCTTCCGCATCCTTGCGCACGCGGTCGAGCACCTCGCTCGGCAGGTCGTCGGCGTCGACGGCTTCCGGGTGGGGGATGTGTGCGGTGATGTGCTGGCAGACGCCGGTGGAGACATCGCCTTCAACCGGTCCGGAGAAGGCGACCACGGCCCCCTTCATCGAGTCGTGATGGAGGTAGTAGCCGCAGTAGGCACCTTCGATCTTGCGGCCGCGTCGGAATGAGATGTTCTCGCCGGTGGTGATCCGGAGGTCGTCGATGATCTCAGTGATTTCGGGAGTGACCGTAACCTCACCGGCACCCCCGGCCAGTGCGATGGCAGCGACTTTTTCGGCAGCCTCGATCATTGAGTCATTGCGAGCCGTGAAGTCGGTCTCGGCATTGATCTCGATGATGGCAACGGCGGAGTTGTCTGCAGCGGCAGCGATGGCCAGGCGACCCTGGGCTGCGGGGCGCTCGGACCGGCCGTCCATTTCCTTCTTGCGCGTGGCTCGCAGGATTTCTTCGGCTGCGGCCATGTCGCCATCGGCTTCGGTCAGTGCCTTTTTGCAGTCCATCATTCCCAGGCCGGTCTTTTGCCTGAGAGCCATCACATCCTTCGCGCTGATCGCCATTCGACTATCTCCGAGTGTTGCTGACAGTGGCTGGTGCCATTGCCGGTGCTGTGTGTGTATCGTGGATTGAGCGACCACGGCAGACCGTGATCCTGATGCTCCGTGTCGTTGTGTGTGCCGCCGATGGTCGAGTGTGGGCCGTCTGCGGCCCGGTCGCCGTTGGCAGGCAGACCGGCTGGAACAAGACCAGTTCGGCTGCGAAGCCGGGCAGACCGTTCGCTCACGGCGTCCGTTCTACTTCACTTACTCACTCACTCAATCAATCAGTGAGACGAGTCGGTCAATCCTGTTGCGGTGGTGCCGTCGTTGCTGCTGCTTCGGATCCGGTGGTTGCTGCCGATGCCACGGGTTCGGCGTTGCCATTGCCCGCGGCTTCATCCTTGCCCTTGCTCGGGGCTGCATCGGACCCGGCTGCATCATCAGCCGATCCGCCGGCATCGGTCGCCCCGGCTGACAAGCCGGCATCGGCACGATACTGGCTGCGACGACTTCGCCGCGTCACCTGGCGGTCACCGGCACCCTCGTCACCCGAGCCGGCTGAAGCGCCACCGCGGCCACGTTCGCGTCGCGACCGGCCGCCGCCGCTGCCGCCGCCTTCCTTGCCCTCGCCGCTCTCGCTGGTGTCCTCACGAACCGCCACCATGCGTTGGTTCTTGCCCTCGACGACGGCCTCGCACAGTTCGCGGACGATCACATCGATCGAGCGCATCGAGTCGTCGTTGCCCGGGATCGGGATGTCGACCAGATCCGGGTCGCCATCAGTATCGATCAGGCAGATGGTCGGGATACCGAGTTTCCGGGCTTCCAGCAGTGCATTCATCTCGCGACGAACGTCAACGGCCACAATGGCGCCCGGGAGTTTGTTCATATTGCGGATGCCTTCGAGGTTGCGCAGGATCTTGCGCTTCTCGCGACGCAACTGGGACTCCATCTTCTTGGAGTAACTGGTGGCCAGTTCGCCGGATTCCTCGATCCGCTCCAGTTCGACGAGTCTCTTGAGACGCGAGCGAATGGTGCGGAAGTTGGTCAGCGTGCCGCCGAGCCATCGTTCGATGACCCAGTGCATTTTGACATCGGTTGCCCGCTGACGGATGACCTCGCGTGCCTGGCGCTTCGTGCCGACAAAGCAGACGTCCTTGCCGTCAGCGACGGTTTTGGCGACGAACTTCTTGGCAAGCAGGAGGCCCTTGACGGTCTCGCGCAGGTCGATGATGTGAATCTGATTTCGCTTCCCGTAGATGTACGGGCCCATTTTCGGATTCCAGTTCGAGGACCGCTGTCCAAAGTGGATGCCGGCCTCGACCAAATCCTTGACAAGCGAACTCTGAGTCTTTTCAGCCATGATAAATGCCCCTTCGAGCACCAGCGACACCGGCAGGCGGCTAATCGGTCGCACAGATCGCCCCGGAATGAGGACATGTGAGTCCACAATCGCGGCGGTGTGTGCATGCCAACCCGCACAAGGGCGCTTATGCTGCTGAACAAGCCCTTAGGCGTGGTTCGTAACAACTGTGAGCAGTATGTGTCCCACCAAGCCGTGACAATTCACGGCCAAGCGAATCAGTGACCGATCTGCACCGATTCGCCAAGTATAGCCGCACGCGACTCGTTGGCCAGACTCTTATCGTTCTCAAACCGTATGACAATGGTGCTTTTGCTGCCGAACAAGGCATATCCCTCATCCTCGGGTCAGGCCTGGCAGGAGATCGTCCAGTGATTGGCTGAGATACTGACCATTTTCTTTGGGTCGGTTGTCGATTCTTTGGGCTGCATCCTTTGAGCAAGCCGTTGTGCCAGGATGTGCGTGTCGCCGTGCGACGTCCCGGCAGCGAATCTGAATTCCGTATACCCACCGGCCAACCCGACCCGGGCCGTATTCAAAAGTAGCATCACGTTGGCCCATCCCCCACGAAACGCAGGGGATACGACTCGGGCTTCTGCGACGATCGATCTGGCGTGATCCGTGTGGATCAGCATGTGGGCTGCGTGGATGGTGGTATCGCCGACATCACCCGAATCGGCTTGATGATCCCCCGGCGTCTCGTGTCGGTCAACGACGAGAACGTGGCTCAGCGCGGTATCAAATGGATTCTGGCCATGACCTCGCAGTCGCTGGTCAAGCGCGCCGGCCTGCCCCCCGAGAAAGTCCTGCTGCAGTTGAATGATCGGTCCCTTCGGGGAGTCCGACAGCGGGATCACACGCCCCCCGGGTGGGATTCGGCGATGCTCCACGAGCCGTTCATAAAGCGGCTCAAGCAGGTCGATCAACGTGGCCACGTCGGTTCGGTAATGCTGTACGTCCCCACCGGCTGCCGGCGTGAACCCGAGCGCCGACCAGAACTGCGCTCGGCAAGCATCATGTTCATGCACCGCCTCCCAGGTGCACAGGGCTGCCAGCCCCCAGTGTGTTGCCCGTTCCTTGGCAGCCTGAAGAAGCAGGGCACTGACGGCTGGGTCGACGGTCGGTGCTTCGGGATCGGCTGGAGCCGGCCCGATTGAGAAGGGGGCTGCTTTGGGCAGGTGCCTCGGGGCATAGTGCAGCACGGCACCGCCTGCCAATACGTCTTGTGCGTTGCGCTCAGATGGGGTCGGGGTTGATCCGGCCGTCCTCTCCGGTGCACGCAGGGCAACCAGGTACAGCGGCGTGATCGGGATGGCCTCATTGAAACGGAAGCCCGGCATCATGCGTCGAGCCCGTTGCTCGACCCACTGGGCGGTCGCAGCATCGGCAGCGTCCGATGCCAGGACTTCCACCTGTGGCCGCCCGGTCATGGCTTGTCGACTCCCACGGAGTGCATGCCTTCGACCGTTACCTCGACCGGGTGCTGCTGGTGAGTCGGCTCAGGTGCTTCCACGCGATCCCGGTGATGATCATCTGCCAGGGCCGGATCGCGCCAGTCTCGATTCCAGACCAGGGCTGCGACGGTGTCCCAAAGCCCGCGGATGCTGCCGAGCGAATGGTCGACGGCTGCCGGCTCAAAGCCGCTATGGACCATGCAATCCTGACACTTCGGGTTGCCTGATCGGTGCCCATAGCCGGCCCAATCGGTCAGCGTCATCAGTTCCTCGAATGTGTCCACGTACCCTTCCTGCAGGAGGTAACAGGGGACCTGCCAGCCAAAGACGTTGTAGGTCGGGTTGCCCCAGGGATGGCACTCGAAGTCGCGTTTGCCGGCCAGGAACTCAAGATACAGCGGGCTCTGGTTGAATTGCCAGGGATTCCCAGTGGCCGCCTCGTGCCGGTTTGACAACAGGCGTCTGAACAGCCGTGTGGTCCGCTCTCGTTTGAGAAAGGCCTTCTGGTTGGCAGCCTTCTCGTAGGCGTAGCCCGGCGAGATCGTCATACTCTCCACGCCCAGGGCCATGACGGTATCGAAGAACGATCGCATGGTCGCCACGTTGGCATTATCAAACAGGGTGGTGTTTGTGGTGACGCGGAAGCCGCGCTCGACGGCCATTTTGATACCTTGCACGGCCTGTTCGTAGACCCCGTCGCGGCAGACCGAAAAGTCGTGGTGCTCGGCCGGCCCATCCAGGTGGACCGAGAAACTCAGATGGGGGCTTGGCGAAAAGCGATGCAGGTTCTCCGGCAGTAAAATGGCGTTCGTGCACAGGTATATAAATCGCTTCTGCCTGACGAGTTCGGTGACGATCTGATCGATGTCGGGGTGGAGAAGCGGTTCACCACCTGCGAGCGATACGATGGGGGCCCCGCACTCGTCGGCTGCCTGCGCACACTGATCAACGGATAATTGACTCATGCGAATGTGTCGCGGGTACTGTACTTTCCCACAGCCGGCACATTCAAGATTGCAGCGAAACAGCGGTTCGAGCATCAGCACCAACGGATAGCGCTGTGACCGCCGTATGACGCGCTGCCACAGGACGTGGCGGGTCACGGCCCACATCTGGCTGACAGGAACCGGCATCCTGATCCGCACCTTTCACACACAGAGGCTACAGCAACGCTCCATCGCTTGCCCGTCCCAACGAATCAGCGGCCTGGGCAATGTGCTCGCTTCTTAGATGATATCGAGAAAACCCGATCCGGCAGGTCGCGCACGACTCCGGTACAACAGCCGCGCTCGTGGTGGTCGCAGAATATGCCGCTGGAGCGACAATTTGTACGACTGCAGCCTACTGTTGTATGGCCCACACAATCAGGAAAGGGCAGCCATGCAGTACAGTATTCTTGCGGTCGCGTGTGTGGTGCTTTGTCTTGCGGCGTGCAGCACCAGTTCGGACACCGGTGCCGGACGGTCGGCCCCATCTTCGTCGGAACAGATGGCCAGAAACAAGGCCATCGCCCGCATCTGGTTTGACGAGGTGATCAACCAGCGCAACCTTGATGTGATTGCCGACACCTATGCGGCGGACTACGTCCACCATGGCCCGGGGGGTGCCGAGATCAAGGGCCTTGCTGCCGCGCGGGGAGATTGCCGCTGCCATTCTCGCCGCCTCTGACGACCGGCATGCCGAGATTGAGCAGCAGGTAGCCGAAGGCGATCTGGTGGTCACCCGTTTCACGAGCCGTGGTCACCACACGGGGGTCTTTCGAGGTCTTGAGCCGACCGGCAATCTCTGGACGACGGAGGGGATCTGTATCAGCCGCATTAAGGATGGCAAGATTGTAGAAGACTGGGAGATCATTCACGTGTCCGGGCTGTAGGCCTGGCTGCGAGTGAGCCAGGCTGTGATGCGCGCCCCGATTCCAATGATGCCCTGCTCATAGCCCGGTGGCTGGCGACGCGTACTATGTGCACTTCACCGTTTCTTTTTCACACCGTTTGCATGTCTCCGATATTCGACTGATACGGAAGTCGTTGCATCGAACCGGAAAGGAACTGACGGTGATCCGATCACTTGGCGGTGTCCGATAACCTGCGGGCTGCCTGCCGGGGCCAAATCCAATAGGTGGCCAGTGTGATCTGACCCGGGATGCCCGTTATCATGGCCGGCGCGATACGCGAACAGCACGTTCGGAGACCTGTGTTGGTGAAGAACCAGTCCGATGAACAACTGGTAGCAGCCTATCGCGAGGGCAATGAGGCAGCCCTCACGATCCTCATGCGCCGGTATCGCGGCGAATTGATGGGGTTTCTCACGCGCTTGCTGGGGAACGTGACGGCTGCGGAGGACGTCTTTCAGGAGACGTTTCTGCAGATACATCTCTCAGCCGATACATTCGACATTACCCGACGCTTCAAGCCCTGGCTTTTCACGATTGCTGCGAACAAGGGTCGCGACCACTTCCGTAAGCACGGGAAGCGAGCGGCAGCAATGACACTTTCTGCGCCGCTGAAGCGTGGGTCGGGGGCTGCGGACGGGCCGACTTTTGTCGATCTTCTGGAGGCAGAAATCCCTGATCTTGACGCCCCGATGGAGGCCGATGAGCGCCGACAGCGTGTCAGACAGGTGGTTGAAGCCATGCCCCACAATCAGCGCGAAATTCTCGTATTGGCCTATTTTCTTCGTCTGAGTTACAACCAGATTGCCGACACCCTCGATATCCCGTTGGGTACGGTCAAGAGCAGACTCCACTCTGCCGTCGGCTCGTTTGCCGATCGGTGGAAGCGTATGGAAAATGGTGATTTGACTGAGTGATTGGATGAACTCCCCTGACTGACCTTCGTATGAGTTTTTGTTGGTTCCAATACGGGGTCACCCGTGCCTGAGACTTCGAGTAAATCAGGTAAAAAGAAGGCATTTGCCGCCACCACATGATGCACCTCAGCAGATGAATTTAGACAGACTCTCACAACCCGATTCGAAGGCCCTTGATGCGCTGATTGACGCGAAGTTCGACCTGGCTGCGGTGCCGGAGGAACATCGGGTTCGGGCGGCACGGATCAAGGGCTTGCTCGGTCTTCTTGATGCGTATCCTGCGGCTTCGATGATGGCCCAGGCCAGACAGGATGACGGGTTGTGCCATCGCACGATGTCATTTGTTCGGCGACATCGTCGACGCGAGCAGGAGCGATCCCAGGAGGCGCTTCCCGCCTTGAGTCTCGTCTCCTCGAGCGATTCACAGGATTTGAATGATCCGACGGCACTTCGTTTTCCATCGTTCCGACTCAATGTGCGCGACGTCATCGGGCTGGCGGCTTCGGTGGTGCTGCTGATCGGCATTTTCGGCCCGACGATGGCCAATGCCCGTTCACACGCGATTCGTCAGAGTTGCCGTGGCAACATGAGTGGTGTCGCCCTCGGGTTGGATGCGTATGCCTCTGATTACCGTGATTCGCTGCCGATTGCACACCAGATCGTTGACGGCAACGACTGGTATCACTCGCTGGCGAATTCGGCCAACTTGTTCCTGATCGCACGTTCGGGCTACACCTCACTTGAGACGCTGGCGTGCCCGGGCAACGCGTGTGCCATCACCGACGATGCCTATGCCGACGAGAACCACAACTGGCCCGATCTGGCGACGTCGAGTTTCAGTTTCCAGAACCTGTTGGGCAGCGCCAGTCGGCCCCTCTGGCGCCTGGCAGCGGCCGTTCCCTTGCTGTCGGACCGCAATCCGTTTGAAGTCGCGTTGTGGCAGGATGCCCCGCCGTGTGCCGTGAATTCCAACGCCCCGTGTCACGGCCCGGATGGCCAGAACATCCTGATGAGCGATGGCTGCGTCATGTGGATGACGAACCCCGTCATCAACGGCGACAACATCTGGCTGCCGCAGGGGATGCCGGTGCCTCAATGCGGCACGGTGAAACTGCAAGGCAATGAACTGCCGACGTATGCCGGGGACGTGATGCTGATTCAGTAGCACGGTCTACCCTTCGCCCCGACCTGTCTGCCTTTCGGCCGGCACCACTCACACTCAAACAATGAAGCGCTCCTCATCCGGTTGGTTGCGGCTACACTCTGACGAGTGAGGCACGATGAGCGAATCGGCACATGTACAACCCGTCCCGGATCCCGGACCGCTCCCGGCCCGCCCCGCGCCCGGTCACAAAGGGACATTTGGGACTGTCCTTGTCGTGGGCGGCTGCGATATGGCCCAGGCGCGATCGGTCATGGTCGGTGCCCCGGCCCTGACTGCCAACGCGGCCTTGCGCTCCGGGTGCGGGCTTGTGAAACTGGCCGTGCCCGATTCGGTCGTGCGGCCGTGCCTGGCCCTGGCCCCATGTGCGACGGCGGTCAGCCTGCCTCAGACTTCGAGCGGATCGCCGGCCCCGAGTGCATCGGCCGATGCCATTGATCGGGCCGTCGGTGCAGCCGGTGTCAGTGCGATGGCTGTCGGCCCCGGATGGGGAGTTGCCTACGAGCAGCAACAGATTCTCATTCGGCTGCTGGCCGACGACACGGTGCCGATCGTGGTTGATGCAGACGGCCTGAGCAATCTCGCAGCGATTCAGGACTTCGTGCCTGACATCAGAGCCCCACTTGTGATCACGCCCCATCCCGGCGAGTATCGCCGATTGGCCCAGTCGTTGTCACTCGAAGTCGAGTACGCTGCGGATGATCATTCACGATTGGCGTGCGCCGTCGCCCTGGCACAGCGGCTTGGGTGCCTCGTTGTTTTGAAGGGGGCCCGGACCGTCGTGTCAGACGGCCTGCGATCCTGGGTCTCTGAGTATTCCTCTCCCATTCTTGCGACGGCCGGCACGGGCGATGTTCTGACTGGGATTGTCGCATCGCTTGCGGCTCAATACTTCAAAGCCCATTGGGGCTCCGTGGCCCCACAGGAGCGTGCGGGGCGTGATCTGTTTGACCTGGCCGTCTGGGGTATTCGGATTCATGCCCAGGCAGCGCAATGCTGGAGCGATGCCCATGACGGGGCAGACTGCGGTCTGCTGGCATCCGATCTCGTTGATCTGATCCCGATGGCCATGACCCGACTTGGGTGCCGGGACGTGCCTGATTGATTCTTACTGTCGCCGGTACTGATGACCGGACTCCCTGTTAAAGATACAGCGTGCCACCATGAAGATGATGACTTTCTTTGATCTCCCACAACGTACCCGGCCCGGGCTGTTTGTCACTGGAATTGATACGGCTGTCGGGAAGACGGTCGTCACGTGTGCCATTGCCGAGTATCTGTCACGTGCTGGGTTGAAGGTGGGCGTTTGCAAGCCATTTGCGACCGGGTGCCGTTCCGAGCGTGGTAATCTGGTGAGCGATGATGCCGAGGCGCTGGCGCATTATGCGCAGTTGAGCCCGGAGGTCGGCGGGCTCGGATTGGTGGCCCCGGCGTCCTACAAGCCTGAGGCTGCCCCGGCTGTGTCGATGGAGTTGGCCGGCTGCCCATTGGATGTTTCGCCCTTGCGTCGCAGTCTGGCCACGCTTGATGAGCATTGCGATGTGATACTCGTCGAGGGGTCAGGCGGGCTGATGTTGCCGATTGATCCTCAGCGGCCGAATGTGACCCAACTTGATCTCGTGCGTGAAATGGGGTACCCGGCCATCGTGGTCAGTAATGCCGGTCACTCGGCATTGAGCCATACCACGATGACGGCAGCGATGCTCCGTCAGGCCATGTGCCCGACAGCCGGGCTGGTGGCCAACTTCTATGAGCCGGACCATCCCGACCCGTCACACCAGGCCAATGCGGCCTGGTTGTCGCGCCTAACGCTGTTGCCGGTGCTGGCGACGATTCCGCGTGTGGCTGAGGGTCAGGCCGAGGTGTCGGCCGGCCGGCTGCACGATGACATCCGTGCGGCGATCGTCATGACTGACTGGCGGCACGTGGTGAGGCGACCCACACCGGTGACCCAGCAGACGTCTCCCGGCTCCGGCCCAGGCTGGATCACCTATCAGCAGCCTCGCGGTTGAGTGGTTCGATGCCCGAATCAGGGTTCCCACCATGCCGACCGTCTCGTGGATGCGGCCAACAATACGGCCGCGCTACTGGGGGCACTTTTTTCTTACGGGCGAGACGCCCGTACCACTTCAGATTACGGGTGAGACGCCCGTAGCACTTCACGAATGAGAAGGCATCACACAGCATGGCACGACTGCATGAATACCAGGGCAAGGCACTGCTGCAGGAGGCCGGAATGGCTGTCCCGCGCGGTGCCGTGGCTGCCACCCCGGAGGAGGCCGGCGACCAGACAGCCTCGCTGCTGTCTGACGGGGCCGGGGGGTCGTTCTCAAGATCCAGGCCTGGACCACCGGCCGCAAGGCCATGGGGGGCGTTACGTTTGCCTCCAGTGCCGACGAGGCCCGGGATCAGGCACAGCAACTGCTCGGCATGAGAGTCGGCAACTTTCCCGTTACCCAGGTGCTCATTGAGGAGCAACTGGAGATCAAGGACGAGTTGTTCGTCTCCCTGTCGATTGATGATGCGACGCGGCAACCTGTGATGCTGCTGGCCCTTGAGGGCGGGTCGGGGATCGAGGAACGTGCAGCCCAGGTGAAGCGATTGCAGATCAATGTCACCGATGGGCCGGACCTGGCACGGGTGCAGCAACTCCTGGCCGAATCAACGGTTGAGCCGGCACTGCATGACGAGGTCCTGTCGGCAGTCCGGACACTTTGGGACACGGCGAAGCGGATTGAGGCGCGGAGTGTTGAGATCAACCCACTGGTGACGACCCGCGATGGGCGATTGGTGGCGGCCGACTGTCGTATGACGGTCGACGACTATGCCGTGTTCCGGCATCCTGAACTCGGGATCGACATTGCGCGCGAACTTGATCATCCGCCGACGGAACTCGAGCGCATCGCGTATGACGTTGAGCAGAATGACCACCGCGGCACGTTCTACTTCGCGCAGTTGCCGACCGAGTCTGATCGGCCGGTGATCGGCTTCCACGGGGCGGGCGGTGGCGGCTCGATGATGTCGATGGATGCCGTGACGAAGGCCGGGTTTGCGATTGCCAACTTCACGGATACGTCGGGCAACCCGAGTTCAGCGAAGGTGTACCGGGCAGCCCGGATCATTCTGTCCCAGCCGGGGTTGGTCGGGTACTTCGGCTCGGGCAGCGGCGTGGCCAGTCAGGAACAGTTCCATTCTGCCTACGGTTTGGCCAAGGCGTTTCTTGAGATGAACATGGCCATCCCGGCGGTCATTCGACTCGGCGGCAACAGCGAGGACCGGGCCTGTGAGATTCTGCACGATGCCTGTGCTGATCTGCCGGCCCCGGTGGAGGGGTATCGCAAGGACGACACGCCGGCCTTTTGTGCAACCCGTTTCACGACGCTGGTCGAGCAGTCTTCCGGGAGGTCAGACGGCATGAAGCGCCGCGTGCCTGAGTTTGTCGGCTCGCCATCGGCCTTTTCGTTCCCGATCAACGGCGGGTGTGTGTGGGTCGACCATGCATCGTGTGATGAGGCTGCGACGGCATTGGTCATCAAGCATGGCTCCATGCTGCTCAAGGCCGATACATCGGGCAAGCCGGTGCCGGCTGTTTCGGAGGCTGACATTGCCAACAAGGACAGCGAACTGATTGCCTGTGAGATTGAGTGCCGGCGGGCGGGCAGGCCGGTGGTGTTTGTTGATCTGCCCATTGAAGGCATTGACTGCTGACCGGTTTCTGACCGTCACGATTCGAGCGCACAGCGAACGACATGAACGGGCGATTGCATCATGGCCATCATCATTGACGAAACGAAGAACGTGCTTGTGCAGGGCATTACCGGCCGCGAGGGGCAGGCTCGCACGCGCCTGATGAAGGATTTCGGGACGAACGTCGTTGCCGGCTGCACGCCGGGCAAGGGTGGGCAGGAGATCCTCGGGGTCCCGGTGTTTGACACGCCGGCCGAAGCGATGGCCCACTGCAAGGAATCGGGGGTTGGTGCGATCGATGTCTCGGTGTTGTTTGTCCCGGCCCGTGGGGTCAAGGATGCAGCCATTGAGGCGATCGAGGCAGGGGTGAAGTTTCTCGTGATCGTGCCGGATCGTGTGCCGGTGTGGGATGCGATGGCCATTGCCGAGTGTGCTGAAGCACACGGCGCTCGATTCGTCGGGCCGAATACGCTTGGTGTTTTGAGTCCAGGTCGGGGTGTGCTTGGGATGATCGGCGGGCGGGCGGCATCGGCTCGTGAATGGTTCAAGCCGGGGCACGTCGGGGTGATTTCACGGTCCGGCGGCATGACGTCGTCGTGTGGGTATTACCTCGGGCAGCAGGGAATCGGCTTGTCGACGCTCGTCCATGTCGGCGGCGATCAGGTTCTCGGTACACGTATTCCCGATGCAGCGCTCATGTTCGAGGCCGACCCGGAGACGAAGGCGATCGTGATCTTCGGCGAGATCGGTGGCAGCCAGGAAGAGCAACTGGCCGACCTGATTCGAGAGAAGAAGGTGACCAAGCCGGTGATTGCCTACATCGGGGGGGCCGCTGCGAAGGAAGGCACACGATTCAGTCATGCCGGCGCGATCATTGAAGGCGGCAAGGGCACCCATGCCGGCAAGGTTTCAGCGTTGCGTGACGCCGGCGCGACGGTGGTTGAAGGTTTCGGGGACCTGCCGGCCGCAGCACTCAGGGTGCTGACCGAGCACGGGATCCCGTTGGTCAGTCGAGAGGCACAGGCAGCGATGGCAGCACAGAATCCGAATGCGTGGTCCACGGGCGTCACGGAGATCCGGCCGAACCATGTCGGTGTGCGCGGGCACAACATTGCGGACCTCATGGGGCGGGTGAGTTACGGCCAGGCTGTGTATCTCATTCTGCGCGGCGAGTTACCTTCGCCGGAAGTCGGCCGGCTGATGGACTCGATAATCGTGTCGAGTATCGATCATGGTGCCACGCCGCCGTCCTGTCTGGCAGCGCGGACGGTTGCTTCGACCGGGGCGTCGCTCAGTGCATCGGTGGCAGCCGGGATCATGAGTATCAACAGGCATCACGGCGGGGCGATCGAAGATTGTGCCCGGACGTTGAAACTCATCATGGATCGGGCTGCTGAGCAACCGGACATGGCCATTGATGAGGCTGCCCAGCAGGTGATCGACGAGTTCAAGTCCCGTGGCGAACGGCTGCCGGGGTTCGGGCATCGGTATCACACGGCCGACCCGCGCACCTCGCGGCTGTTTGAACTGGCACGCGAAGCCGGCGTGGATGGGCCGTACATGCAGGCGACCGAAGCGGTGCTGCGGCGTTTTGCGGTGGCCGGCAAGCGGATCCCGTTGAACGTGGACGGGGCCGTCGGGGCGGTGCTCGCTGATCTCGGGTTCGACCCGGCAGTCATGAACGGCTTGTTCATGATTGCACGGACGGCCGGCCTGGTGGCACATGTGATCGAGGAGCAGACGTGCAACCGCCCGATGCGGAAGATCGATCCGGTTGCCCATTCGTACAACGGGCCGACGAACCGGCCGCCGGTGTCCGGGTAATCCGCTCGGCTGCTGATCCGTGTACCATGACTGATCATGTGCAACGAGCCACCCCATGACATCCCGGCCCCGAATGCGTCGACTGCGATCGAGCCGCCGACACTGACCACCGCACGATTGTTGCTGCGCCCGTACCGGACTGAAGATGCAGCGGATGTTGCCCGGCTGGCCGGCCATGAAAAAGTTGCTGCCTCGACGGAGAATATCCCGTATCCGTACTCGGTCGAAGCGGCAATCGAATGGATCGACTCACAGGCTGAGAAGAATCGGTCCGGATCCGGTGTCAATCTGCGGGTTGGACTTCGTGACACCGGCGAGCAGGTCGGTGGGATCGGTCTTGTTGTGCAGCGAGCACATCTCAGGGCGGAACTCGGATACTGGATTTCCGTCCCGCATTGGGGCAACGGGTATGCCACGGAGGCGTCGGTGGCGATGCTGGAGTATGGCTTCAATACGTTGAACCTGAACCGTATTTTTGCCATGTATTTTGCCCACAATGCTGCCTCGGGGCGGGTGATGCAGAAACTCGGGATGACGCACGAAGGCTGTATGCGGAGGCACACGCTGAAAGACGGTCGGTTTCTGGACATGGAGCGGTACGCCATCCTGCATGACGAATGGAGCGCGCGACGTACCACGACCGGCGATGCGTGATCCGACGACGATGGATGGTGCATCTGAACGTGATGTTGCCGAGATCAACTCAACGCCCTGACTGCCCTACGATCGCTCACGATGAGTACAGATTCAGCAGATACCAACCCGGCTCCAGCGAACGTGACCCCGATCGACCCGCCGACCTTGACCACGAAGCGGCTCGTGATTCGGCCGTACCGATTGCGTGACGCTGATGAGACGGCTCGACTGGCCGGTCATGAGAAGGTTGTTGACACGACGCTCAATATCCCGTCCCCGTACACGCCGGATGCGGCCCGGGACTGGATCGGCACGCACGACGAGATGTACCAGACCGGGGCCGGCGTGAGCCTGCGCATCGGTCTGAAGGATTCGGACGCGCACGTGGGTGGCGTCGGGCTGCGCGTCAATTCCAGGCACAGCAAGGCCGAACTGGGCTACTGGATTGCGGTCGATCACTGGAACCAGGGCTACGCGACCGAGGCAGCCGGTGCGATGCTGGAGTATGGATTCAACACGCTGAACCTGAATCGTGTGTATGCGCACTACATGATGCGCAACCCGGCCTCCGGTCGAGTCATGCAGAAACTCGGCATGGCACGAGAGGGGAGGCTGCGGCATCATGTCAGGAAGAACGATGCGTATGAGGATCTGGAGCTGTACGGGATGCTCCGGTCCGACTGGCAGAAGAGACAACAAGGATCATCACCATGACGACATACAGCACCGACGACATTGCCACGCTGTTTCCCGAGATCACCGAGATTTCCGATGCCGGCCTGCGCGACCAGGTGGCAGCGGTCTGGAACGAGGCCATCACGACCGGCTGCGGGGGGAAGGGCTGGTCTTTTGATGAACTTCGGGCCGTCAAGTTCACACTGCTGGCCGGCGATATCGACCTGACGTTTGTGGACCATGTCCGCAGTTGTGCCCGGCAGTGCATGGCCATCACGGACGTGCTGCATGCCATCTTCGGCCCGGACAAGATCCCGGTGAATCGCGATTATCTGGTGGCCGGCTCACTGCTGGCCGACGTCGGCAAGCCGCTTGAGTATGACAAGGACTCAGCAGGCAGCGTGATCAAGGGGCATTACGGTGACATGCTGCGGCACCCGTTTTCGGGTGTGGCGATGTGCTACAAGCACGGCATCCCGGCCGAGGTGATGCACATCGTGGCAACGCACTCGCATGAGGGTGACAAGGTGCAGCGGTCGATTGAGTCGATCATCTTCCACCATGCCGATTTCGTCGATTTCGATATTGCCAAGTACCTGGGCAGCAGGAAGTAGAGAGCGCTGCACAGCCGGTCTACTGATTCTGTTGGCTCATCGATCGACTATCGGTCGTCGGCTGTTGGTGCGCGGGAGCCGGCGGTCCCGTGCATTGCTGCCAGATGGTGCCGGTTTGCAGCGACACGAATGTGTGCTTGTATCGCTCCCACGGCATCATCCCTCAAGGTCTGATCCTGACGTGCCGATCCCGTTCATGTTCCTTCGTGACAGACGAGGCGAGTGTGATAACCCATCACATTTCGAACTCAACAGACGTGAACAGAGGATGGGTGTCGGCGAACATGAACACTGATGCTCGATTGCAATATGACCGCGATCTACTCCAGAAGCGCATTGGCGAGATGGAGCAGAAGATCAGCGAACTCAACACTGAGTTGACCAAGTCGAATCGACTCGCCACGCTCGGTGTGTTATCGGGCATGGTCATGCATGAGTTCAACAATCTACTGGCCCATATCAGCGGCTACGCGCAGTTGGCGCAGAACACGCCCGAGGATCGGGAGTTGGTTGCCAAGTCGCTGACGCGCACGATCGAGGGCACGGAGCAACTCACTCGGATTGCATCGGCGCTGCTTGGATTCATGCGCGGCGATCAGCAGCTCCAGTCGGCCAACATCCATCGGGTGATTGATGAGGCGCTGCTGTGCCTGGCACGCGACCCGAGCAAGGACGGCATCCGTTTCGTTCGTCAGGTCCCGCCGAATCTCCGCGTCGGGATGCGGCCGATCTGCCTGCAGCAGGTTCTGCTGAACCTCATGCTCAACTCGATTGACGCCATGCGACAGTCCGGCGGTGAGTTGAAGATCTTTGCTCAGCCGCTGCCCGGCGGGCAGGTCTGCATCAAGGTGGCTGACACCGGAGGTGGGCTGCCCGAGGACGTTGCCCGGAACGCGTTCAAGCCGTTGGCAAACGCTGCAATGGCAGACCCTGGGCTCACGAGTACCAGCAAGCCGTCAGGGCATGGTCTGGGTCTCAGCATTTGCCATCATCTTGTCACGGAGGCCCAAGGGCGAATCGAGTTCCAGACGTCGCCGCAGAGCGGGACGGTGTTCACTGTGATTCTCCCGGTTGAGAGTCGTGAGGATTCCTGCGACAACAACGACCAGAACAGCCGTCGTTCTGCGTGACGCAAACCAGTAACTGCTTTTGAGATTTGGGTGATTGCAGCATAAGGCAGGTCTTTTCTGTTTTTGGTTTTGTGGCACGATCCAAGCAAAGTAAACAAATGGACAAATTGAATACTGCTGTGCAGTCGTGCTTTTTCATTTTTCATGCCAGAGTAACGGATATGGCCAAACCTGGGCGAAAAATGGCTCGGATTGTGCACAAATTGTGGATAAGCGGCATTTGTGCTTATTCGGCTGACATTACCCGATAATACGGACGGTAAAATAGGGAAAAAAAACAAAGTCTCGTTGCCGACTATTGGGGGTATTGGTATGATGGGCAGACTGAAGACACCCGGAAAAGGGGTCTTTTTGAATCTGATCTTTCTCCCCTCCGCGCGTAGCCGGCTCGTTCTGGCTACGCGTTTTTTTCTGGTATTCTGTCTGTGTGTGTTTGAACTCGGCCCGCCTCCCGCGATCGCCCCTCCCCCCCCTCCGCTCTACTGATTCGAGAATGGGGGCTTCGTATGCACAGTCGAGGTTCAGGAGTGGCGGGTTGCTGCCGACGTTGAATAGGATGCGTGGGAGAGAGTGAAGATGAATGATTCGATCTCCCGGAAGCCGGCAGCCGCACACTGTGGCCTCTTACTCCTGCTGATGTCCTTGCACGTGATACGCTCGGGATCCAGACCCACGCCCGATGCACAGGTGACTACACTACCGTTATGTTGCTGACGCTCACAGCCCGTTCTCTCGAGCCTCTCCTGGCCAGGACTGCCTCAGATCGCAGACGGATCGAATCCGGCTACGACCAGGATGGGAACGTCGAGGGCGGGGCTCGGTCCCCGATTGCGATTGAGGACATCCCCCGGTTTGCGATGGAGCGGATCGGGTTGCGTGGGTTGGTGGTTGATACCTCGCTGTTGCGTGGCTGGCCCCTTGACCGGTTGGACCGGCTTCGGATGCAGGCCGACCAGTCGGGTTGCCCGTGTCTCATTCTCCGTGAATCGGCCCCGGTTGTCATTTCAGCCGGCCCCGGCGTGGCTGCCGATGAGTCGGACAAGACGTTTGCCCGGATTGAAACCGTGGCCAAGGCGGCCCACCGGCTCGGGTGCAATGCATTTTCGCTTCGCCCGTATGAGATCACATCTGATATTCAGTTTGATGCGGCCGCCGACCTGTTGCGCAAGGTGATGGATCGCATTGACCGGATGGAACTGAATCTTTTGATCGAGCCGGGTGGTGGGACGCTTGCCAATCCCCAGGTCCTGATCGAACTGGTCAAGAAGGTGGGCGGGTTCCGAATCGGCACCATGCCGAGTTTCGCTTACGCTGCCCGAACTGAGGATTCCGAGACGACCTTGCGTCAGACCGCCCCGTTTTCCAGTGCCATTGTTGCCAGTTGTTCGGGTCTTGAAGCAAGCGGAGATGGGCATGCCGCGGAGACGGCGACTCGGGTTGATCTGGCCGGTTCCGTTCAGGCGATCAAGAGCGTGGGATACGAACAGATTCTGGCGCTGGACTACTATCCCATCCTGCAGTCCAAGGCGACCGGGAAGAAGAAGGCTGCGTCCCCGCCGCCTGACCCGATCCCGATCCTTGATGCCGCCCGACAGACGATTGAGCAGGCACTCGAGAAGGACTAGCGAGGCACGATGGGCCTGGTGTTTGGAGCAAATGAGATCCGCGTGCATGCCTGACGTTACCAGCATTACCATCACGATTGACGGGCCGGCCGGTGCCGGGAAGTCAACGGTTGCGCGCGGATTGGCGTGTCGACTCGGAATCGACTTTCTTGACACCGGGGCCATGTATCGCGGCGCGGCAGTGGTGGCCCTGATGGCCGGCATCAACCTGGAGGACGGGCCGGCCATTGCGGCTGCGGTGGATCGGTCGCGGCTCCGCTTTGACTGGGACGGTTCTCCGCCTCGTTTGTTGATCGACTGGCCCGAGGCGCTTGACATTTCCAGGCGCATCCGGGAGGCCGATGCGACGAAGGCCGTCACCCCGGTTTCGGCCCAGCCGGCAGTGCGGGCTGCCATGGTGCAGCGTCAGCGTGCGATCCGTGACGAGCACCCGCAGATCGTGACGGAAGGGCGCGACCAGGGGTCGGTCGTGTTTCCTGATGCAGGCGTCAAGTTCTATCTGGATGCGAGCCCGGAAACGCGTGCTTGTCGTCGCGCGCTGGAACTGCGCGAGGCCGGCCGTGAGGTTGATGAGCAGCAGATTCTGGAAGGCATTCTGGCACGGGATCATGCAGATCAGAGTCGGGCTGACGGCCCGTTGTGTGTTCCCGAGGGGGCCATTGTTGTTGACACAACGGATCTGACGCTGGAGCAGGTGATCGCGCTGCTCGATGAGTATGTGAAGACGGCTCGTGCGCAGGCCCCGCGTTCCCGTCCTGCAGACCCGTGACGGTCCATTCCGGACGGGCTGCGTGTCTGTTGCCCCGAATCCTGATACAATCGCCGCCACATGGGTCAGGCCGACTGACTGTGTTTTCGTGATGGAACCCGGAAGGACCGATGAGTCTTCGATCGCGTATTCAGCAATGGAACCCGGGGCAGCCGCCGCTGTCGATCCTCGCCTATGAGGCAACGCGCCTGTGTGCGTACAGCGTGTTTTCGTGGCTCTATGACCTGCGCATCTTCGGTGCGGATCAGATACCGGACAGCGGGCCGCTGCTGATCGTGTCGAATCACCAATCGCATCTCGACCCGCCGTTGATGACGATGCTCAGTCGTCGTCATCAGTATTTCATGGCTCGCTCGACGTTGTTTGGCCAACCGGCCTTTGCCGGCTTGATTCGTCTGATGCATGCGATTCCCCTTGACCAGAGCCGAGGGGATACACGTTCCTTCAAGACGGCGCTGGAGCATCTCGGCCTCGGGCGGCTGATCTGTATCTTTCCGGAAGGGTCGCGTTCGGAGTCCGGGGCGGTGGACGAGTTCAAGCCGGGAGTCGGTCTGCTGATCAAGCGTGCCAAGGTCCCGGTGGTGCCGGTTGCGATTGAGGGAGCGTTTGACATCTGGCCTCGTACTCAGAGGTTGCCGAAACTGCGTGGTCGGATCCATATGAAAATCGGCCCGGTCGTTGCGTTTGACGAACTCAAGGCTGCCGGCGCGCGCGGGTCGTTGCAGTTGCTGTCCGAGCGAATTGATGCGATGCGATTGCAGTTGCGCGAAGGCTTACGGCATCAGACACGTGGCCGGTATCCTGCCCCGGGGCCGGGCGATGGGCCATCGGCGAGTGTTCTCAAGGGGGCCCGAGGCAGCGAGCCGGCGCAGTAGCGGAATGAAGTCCTACTGCCACTGCCTGTACCGATATCTTCTTTCTTCTCAGAACCCGATCGCCTGGCCGTCGGCGCGGAGGTCGGTGGCAGCCAGGTAGTTGATCGGTGTGTCATCGTCGTTGCCGAGCAGATAGATAATCTGGCCGCGGCCGAAGGTGACGTTGCGGGAGGATGACGGTCGCAGTTCGTGGCCGAGTGCGGCGAGCGCTTCGTAGACCGTCTCTTTGAAGCCGGGCTCGATCAGGATGCGCTTGCCGCGATCGTACTGCCAGCGGGATGCATCGAGGGCTGCCTGCGGGTTTTGTTTATGATTGGCAAGCCGCGAAAGCACCTGTGCGTGCCCTTGTGGCTGCATGTAGCCGCCCATGACGCCGAATGCCATCACGGGGACTTCGTCGGTGCTGCCGGCTGCCCGTGTGACGAATCCGGGGATGATGGTGTGATAGGGCTTCTTTGACGGGCCGACTTCGTTCGGGTGGCCCGGTTCGAGCGTGAAGCAGCAGCCGCGGTTCTGCAGGCCGATGCCCGTGTTGGGAACGACGACGCCGGAGCCGAAGCCGGTGTAGTTTGACTGAATGTACGACACCATGTTGCCTTGCGCATCAGCGGTGCAGAGGTAGACGGTGCCGCCGATCAACGGATCGCCGTGGTCGAAGTTGCCGGCCGCATCGGGCGTGATCAGTGCTGCGCGTTTTTCGAGGTACTCGGGTTTGAGCAGTTCGGCTGGGTCGATATCCATGTGACCCGGGTCGGCAATGTATCGGCGGGCGTCGGCAAAGGCGAGTTTCATCGCTTCGATCTGGAGGTGCAGGCACTCGGGCGAATCGGGATCGAGTGATGCGAGGTCGAAGTGTTGCATGATGCCGAGTGCGATCAGTGCGGTCAGGCCCTGGCCGTTGGGTGGGATTTCGTGGAGGATGTGGTCTTGATATTCGATGGAGATCGGCCGGACCCATTCGGGTGCGTGGGCAGCGAGATCGTCTGATGTTAATAAGCCGCCTTGTTCGGCTGAGGCGCGCGCGATCTGTGCGGCCAGGTCACCGTGGTAGAACGAGTCGCCTTTCGTGTGGGCGATTTCGGTAAGGGTGCGAGCATGGTCGGGGAGCCGGACCCATTCGCCGGGGCGCGGCCCGCGCCCCTTGGGTGCAAAGGTATCGCGCCATGCTTTGAAGAGGTCGCCCTTGGCGTAGTGGCCGGGCGCTGCGGTACCAGGAGCCGGCCGTCATCGGTGAGGCAGCAAAGCCTTCGGCCGCATAGGTGATGGCCGGCTGGGCGACGGTTTCGAGTGGGAGTGCACCGAACTTGGCTGAGAGTTCGACCCAGGCAGACACGGCACCCGGGACGGTGACGCCGCCCCAGCCGTCGTAGGGGATGCGATCCTGGCCGGCAAAGCTGCTCGGGCGTGAGGTCGGCCGGTGATCGTCCGGATGCGTTCAGGCCGTGGAGTCCGCCGCCGGCCCAGACGAGGGCAAACGCATCGGAGCCGATGCCGTTGGAGGTCGGTTCGACG
This sequence comes from Planctomycetota bacterium, assembly GCA_013112555.1. Lineage (GTDB taxonomy): Bacteria > Planctomycetota > Phycisphaerae > Phycisphaerales > UBA5793 > PNC21. The sequence goes on from JABFGK010000002.1 coordinate 1,340,500, forward strand.
ACGGTGAGTGTCATCGCGGCTGCGACGGCTGCATCGATTGCGTTGCCGCCCTTGCGCAGCATTTCGAGGCCGGCCTCGGCAGCCAGCGGTTGGCTGGTGGCCACACAGTTGCGCGCAAGCACCGGCTGGCGCTGGGAGGGGTAGGGGAGTTTGTAATCGAACGGCTGATCCGCAGTCATCTGGATTCACCCGTCTTTCATCATGAGGCAGGTGCGGATATTAACATCAGACGTCACAGGTATGGGCCGCTTGTCGCAATGACGTGATGGCATCGCGGCTGGGGATGAACTCCTGGCCGAGGTACCCGGTGTAGCCGGTTTCGATAATGGCGCGGCAAATTGCTGGGTAGTACAGTTCCTGTGACTCATCGATCTCGCGCCGGCCGGGTACGCCGCCGGTGTGGTAGTGGCCGATGTACTGATGGTTGTCGCGGATGGTGCGAATGACATCACCTTCCATGATCTGCATGTGGTAGATGTCGTACAGCAGTCTGAAGTTGTCGGAGCCGACGCCCTGCACGACGCGGACGCCCCAGGGGGTTCGATCGCACTGGTAATCCTTGTGATCGACCTTGCTGTTGAGCAGTTCCATGATGACGGTGACGCCTAGCGACTCGGCCAGGGGCATGATGCGTTTGAGTCCGGTGATGCAGTATTTGATGCCGTCGGAGTCGGACAGGCCGGCCCGGTTGCCGGAAAAGACGATCATGTTGGGGATGCCGGCGGCTTTGACAAGGGGCAGCAGGCGTTCAGACTCCTTGACGAACTCGTCGTGATGTTCGACGCGGTTCCATCCTTTTTGAATCGGGTTGGGCCCGTTGGCAACGGCGCAGGCCAGGCCGTGTTTGCCCGGGATGTGCCATTCGCTTTCGCTGAGCAGTTCGACGGACTTGAGTCCGATTTCGGCTGCGTGTGCACACAGGTCGTCGAGTTTGATCCCGCCATAACACCAGCGGCAGACGGATTGCTTGAGCCGGGGTGTAATGCTGATGGGTCCGGTTGTGTCGGGAGCGGTATGTGGCTCCTGGGCAAGGCCGGTCGAGGAAAGGATGACCGGGGCGGCGGCGGCGGTCAACGCGATTGTCTTGACGGCAGTGCGGCGGTGCATGGTGGGGAGTCCCTTGATGATGGTCGTCGTGTGAATCAAGGAAGTGTAGGCGGAGGGGGAAGTGATCGAATGTGGTAGCAACGCATGTGAAGTGAGTGGGGAGAAATAGGGTGGTGAACGTGAGATGAGTGAAGATGGATTCCCGCGTTCGCGGGGGGGGCGGGAATGACGGAGGAGAAGGGGGGAGAGGAGTGTACCGGGCGGGTCTTGGTGTCAGGACTCGGAGGACCTCGTCCTGACCTACGCGGCTCAGGTCCTCCTCGGCAGCGTGCCTCTTCAACGGGGCGGGGAGAGACCCCATGCATTGGAATGCATGGGCTTGTCTGATCGGCAGTCATCGTCAGGACTCGGAGGACCTCGTCCTGACCTACACGGCTACCCGGCTACCATCAGGTGACTCTGCATCCTGATGTGAAGTTCCAGACGAGTGGAGGTCCGCGATGTCAATGTCGTTATCCAAGTGGTCTGCCCGTGTGTGGTTGCCGATGGTGTGCCTGTTTCTCGCGACGGCCGTGAACCCGGAACCGGCCCGAGGTCAGGATGACGAAGATGCCGGGGCGGCACGACCCAACATCCTGTTCGTCTTTGCCGATGATCATGCGACGGCTGCGATCAGTGCGTATGGGTCGGCGCTGATCAAGACGCCCAATATCGATCGGCTGGCAAAGCAGGGGATCATGTTCACGAACTGTCATGTGACGAATGCAATCTGTGCACCAAGCAGGGCGGTGATTCTGACGGGCAAACACTCGCATCTCAATGGTATCATGACGAACGGCGAAGTGTTTGACGGGGCCCAGCAGACATTCCCGAAGTTGATGCAGACAGCAGGGTATCAGACGGCTGTATTCGGCAAGTGGCATCTGAAGTCAGCGCCGACTGGGTTTGATGATTATGAAGTGTTGATCGGGCAGGGGCCATATTACAACCCGACGATGCGGACCCCGACCGGCGAAGTACAGTACGAGGGGTATACGACGGACATCATCACGGATCGAGTGCTGAACTTCCTGCAGGAGGAGCGTGATCCTGACAAGCCGTTCGTCGTCATGTATCAGCACAAGGCCCCCCACCGGAACTGGCAGCCGAACATCCAGCACCTGCACTTGTTTGATGATGTGACGATGCCGGAGCCGCCGACCCTGTTTGATGATTACGAAGGTCGGGCCAGTGGGGCGAAGCACACCGAGATGACGATCGCGAATCACATGTTTCCATCGGATGTGAAACTCGAGCCGCCGGGATACTTGACGGCTGCGCAGTTGGAGGCATGGCAGGCCGCCTACGGGCCGAAAAACGCTGAGTACGAGGCAGCCAATCTGAGTGGTGATGATCTGACGCGGTGGCGGTATCAGCGGTATATCAAGGACTATCTGCGCGCGATCACGTCGGTGGATGAGAATCTCGGGCGGGTGCTGGACTATCTCGATGAATCGGGGTTGGCGGACAATACCGTGGTGATCTATTCCTCTGACCAGGGATTCTTCCTGGGTGAACACGGCTGGTATGACAAGCGGTGGATGTATGAGGAGTCGGCCCGGATGCCGTTTCTGGTACGGTGGCCGGCTGGGATTGAAAAGGAGATCGTGGGAAATACGTGCGAGTTACTCGTTCAGAATCTCGATTTTGCACCGACGTTTCTCGATCTGGCCGGCATTGAGATCCCGACTGATATGCAGGGCCTGAGTCTTGTTCCATTGCTGTACGGTGAACGGGACCGTGAGACCTGGCGGGACAGCATTTACTATCACTACTTTGAGTACCCGGCCGTCCACATGGTGCCGCGTCATTACGGCGTGCGGACCGAGCGCTACAAGTTAATACGGTACTACGAACTTGATGAGTGGGAACTGTTTGACCTGGAAAAGGATCCGGATGAACTGACAAGCGTGTATGACGATCCGGGATACGAGGACGTCGTGAATGTGTTGACGGAGGAGTTATACCGGCTGCAGAAGTATTACAAGGACGATGAGCCGGAGATTCCGTTGGCAGAGATCGGGCAGCGGGTGGCACGGCTCAAGGCACAGCGGGTCAAGCGGCGGGTTATCAGTCGCATTGAGTTTCCGAAGGCTCCAAGCACTCTCCATGTGACTGATCTTGATCTGGCCGGCAAGCCATTTACGGTGGAAGCGAAGGTGCGACTCGGAGATGACAGCGCCGGCGTGATTCTGGCACACGGCGGGACATCATTCGGGTTCTGCATGTATGTTCAGGAGGGCGATGTTCACTTCGGGGTGCGGAACAGCGAAGCGTACAAAGAGGTGTCATCGGAGGTCGGCACGGGGATCGTGACGATTGTCGGTTCACTGTCGGCAGATGGGCTGTTGCGCGTGCGCATCGTCGAATCGGCGGGCACCGTGACGGGAGCGGATGCACCAGGGCATTTCATGACGAGGCGGCCGTCTGAGTCGGCGCTTGACGTCGGGCAGGATTCCGAGTCGGCAGTCGGGCCGTATGACGGGGGCGATGCGTCCATTCTGCGAGGCCGCATCATTGAGGTGTCCGTTACCGAGGGTCATTGACACTTGGGGGGGCAGTTCAAGTGAGGAGTGATGTGGTGAGCAATCGTCGTTTCGTCAATGCTGCCTGGGTCGGTGTATGCGCTCTTGTTGTTCTCTGCCCTGGTATTTCGCGGATTACGTTGGCGCAGAGTGAGCCGGGCCATGCGTATCGTGATGTGACCTACGATGGGGCCTGGTGCTGGTTTGCAGACCCGCGCGGTGTGCATTACAAGGGGGAGCGCGACTGCACGTACATCGGGTGGGTGAACAGCCAGGGTGATGTCGTCATTGGGCAGTATGATCATGAGACCGGACTGATGGCCAATACAGTTCTCAGCCGCAGATTACAGCGGGATGATCATGCAAACCCGTCGGTTCTAATATTGCCGGACGGTCGGCTGGCAGTGTTTTACTCGAAGCACTCGGGCCGCGAGATGTGGATGGTCACATCGACCGAACCGGAGGATATTACGGACTGGACGGAGCCTCGGTCACTCGGCCTGAACCAGGTTGTGCAGCAGGCCTTTGAGGACAACGGCGAGTCAGTACCGACGACGGCATACTGCTACCCGAACCCGTACATTCTCAGCGAGGAGCGTGGTCGGCTCTACATTCTGTGGCGGGGCGTCTCGTGGAAGCCGTGCATTGCATGGTCGGATGATGAAGGACAGACGTGGGTGGATGGCCGGATCCTGGTTTCAAAGGAGGGGGCCGGGCCGTATGTACGCCCGTACATAAAGGTGGGATCGGATGGAGCGCGGAAACTGCATTTCGCATTCACAGACGGCCATCCTCGGAACGAGGCTGAGAACAGCATTTATTACCTCGGTTATGAAGGCGGGCAGTTGAAGCGGGCTGACGGGACGGTGGTGAGTTCGTTGGAGGACGCACCGGTTGATCCGGCCGATGCGGATTGTGTGTATGACGGGAGCGGGGACGGCGGGCGCGCGTGGGTGTGGGATGTGGCTGCGGATGATTCGGGGAATCCTGTGATCGTGTACACGCGGCTGCCGAGTGCGGCCCACCATGAGTATTGGTATGCGCGTTTTGAGGATGGGCAATGGGTCAACCGGTTAATCACGGCTGATGCCGGCCGGTGGTTCCCCATGACGCCACAGGACAAGAAGGAACCGGAGCCGCATTATTCAGGGGGCGTGGTGCTGGACCATGACAATCCGGGGACGGTGTATCTATCGAGGCCGATTGACGGTGTGTTTGAGATTGAGAAGTGGCAGACGGACGATGGCGGAGTGAACTGGAACGTGACGCCGATTACAAGTGGGTCGGAAGCGGACAATGTCAGGCCATATGTAATACGCGATCACTCGGAGGATGCCGGCCCGCACGTGGCATGGATGTATAACCAGCGGCCATATGTTCATTACACGAACTATCGGAGTGCGATCAAGTGTGATGTGTTGGAGGCAGAGGCACGTCAGTGGAGTGGGCGTCTTGATGAGGAGTCGATTGATAATGTGATGATGGCTGTGGCGGACTGGCAGTTAGCCAACCCGAGTCGGCATTCTGAGACGGACTGGACATCGGGGTCGTTGTATACCGGGATCATGGCTGCCACTTCCGTGCCGGATCGCTGCTTTGAGTACCAGGGTCTCGCCACTGAGATGGGCGAGCGGAATGAATGGCAGCCGGGGCCGCGGCCGTTCATGGCCGACGACCATTGCATTGCGCAGACGTACATTGACGTGTACAACCTGGTAGGCGGCGTAGAGAAGATCACGCCGATTCGTGAGACTGTCGATCGGTTGATGGCGGAGTATGCCGATGAGCCTTTGGAATGGAAGAACAATGTGCACATGCGCGAGTGGGCGTGGTGTGATGCGCTGTTCATGTCGCCACCCATGCTGGCTCGGCTTGCCGATGCAACGGGGGAGCAGAAATATCTGGACTTCATGAACCGTCTGTGGTGGAAGACCACGGACTATCTGTATGACGAAGATGAACATCTGTTCTATCGGGACAGTCGGTACTTCGACAAGCGGGAGGCCAATGGCGAGCCTGTGTTCTGGAGCCGGGGCAACGGCTGGGTGATTGCCGGGCTGGCACGGGTACTTGAGTACATGCCGGCGGATTATCCCGATCGGCCTCGATATGAGGAACTGTTCCGTGAGATGGCAGCACGGATTGCGGGGTTGCAGCAGGAGGATGGATTGTGGAGATCGAGCCTGCTCGACCCGGAGTCGTACCCGGCCAAGGAGACCAGCGGCAGCGGGTTTTATTGTTTCGCGTTGGCATGGGGTGTTCGCACCGGATTGCTTGATGAGGAGACGTACCTGCCGGTGGTGGCAAAGGCGTGGGCTGCGCTCGTTGACTGCGTGGATTCCAATGGGCGGCTGGGGTGGGTGCAGCCGATCGGTGCTGATCCGCGGAATGTGCGAGAATCGGATACGGAGATTTACGGCGTCGGGGCGTTTTTGCTGGCCGGCCGACAAATCAGTTGGATTCTCTCGGACCGCGCCTATTTCGGCGACACCCGATGGGTCGATTCGGACGACGGCGGTGCTGTGACATTGATGCATGGGCAGCGTCCGGTGGTGCGATACATGTACGGCTTTGATCCATCGACGGAGGAGACGTTGCACGAGACCTACAAGCCGTATCTGCACGTGTTTGATCGGGCTGGACGTCAGTTAACGAAGGGATCTGGCGGGTTGTATACCCACCATCGAGGGATATTCATCGGGTGGAATCGATTAACCTACACGGTTGATGGAGCGCAACGCGAGCGTGACTTCTGGCACATGAAGGGGGTCGCACAGCGGCATCAGCGGTTGGTCGAACAGAGCGCGACGGACGATGGCGGAAGGATGCTTGCCGAGATTGAGTGGATCGACGATCAGGAGCATGTCGTTGTTTCCGAGCAGCGCGGGACGTCGATTTATCATGTTGGTGCTGAAGGCAGGCTCGTGCTCGATTTCGACATTGCTCTAACGGCCCTGTTCGGTGATGTGTATCTAAACGGCGACCCGGAGCATGCGGGCTTTCAGTTCCGGTCCACGAATCTGTTGGCCGAGGACCATGAGAGTGTATCAAAGGCGTCGTATGTGTTTCATGCCGACGGGATCGATCCGACGAAGGATATGGATATGCCATGGGCCGGGATGCACTTCACGATCGGTGGACAGGTGTACACGGTGGTGTATATGAACCATCCGGACAATCCGAAGGAGACGGTGTATTCAGCCTACCGGGATTACGGGCGGTTCGGTTCGTACTTCAAGACGACGATTCCGAAGGGGGAGACATTGAAGTTGAAGTATCGGATCGTGGTGGCAGAGGGGGATGAAGCGCTGGGTCGGGAGGCGATGGCAAAGATGTATGAGGGGTATGTGGAGGAGTGAAAGTGGGGGGTGAGTAGGGGCACATTGCATGTGCCCGTTGTGGTTGCATTCCTCACTCGTCATGCCGGCGAAGGCCGGCATCCAGGGAGTTTTGGCAACGACAATCATGTTGTCACCTATGTTGGATTCACAGGTGTGTCCGCAATAACGTCTCTCTGGATTCCCGCGTGCGCGGGAATGACGGAGGGGGAGAGGCAACGCATGATGCTTGCGCATCATTCCCCCGGCGGAGCCGGGGGCTAACTACATGGTCCACGGGCTGCGCGTGGCGCGGGAGCGCATGCGCGAGGCGGTGTCGTCATTGGCGATTGTTTCAGTCGATGGGTCCCAGTGGATCGGCCGGCCGAGTTGCATGGCCATGTTCGCCAGGTGCGCGACGGTGATCGTTCGGTGGGCGTGTTCGACCGGGGCGGCCGGCTGTTTGCGCGATTTCACGCAATCAAGGAAGTTCCGTCGGTGGTCGCCGGAGGGGTGCAGATGGATTTCGTTGGCCCCGATCGTGTCTCTGAGCAGCATCTTCGGCGATGCATCAATCGCACTGCGGCTGACAAACACCCAGCCGTCCTCCCCTTCAAATCGCACGCCCTGCGTGAACGTATTATCAACGATGATTTGGACACCGTCTTCATAGGTGGCAGTCACATGGAAGTTAACAACGGCATCCCACAGGCCGTCGGAGGGATACTCGCCGACGCCTTCGACTGTGACCGGTCCTGAAGCGAGGCGATCGAGTCCCCAGTGTGCCACGTCGACATGGTGCGCACCCCAGTCACAGAGTTTGCCGCCGGAGTAGTCGAGGATATGTCGGAAGTTGTAATGGCAGCGGTTCTCGCAGTACGGGGCCCACGGGGCCGGGCCGAGCCACAGATCGTAGTCAAAGCCATCGGGAACGGGGATCGGCGGGTGGTTGCCGGTGGTGGAGCCGCCGGGGATGCCGACACGGACGGTATGGACCTTCCCAATTCGGCCGTTGCGCACGAGTTCACAGGCGAAGCGGAAGCGGGCGTCCGATCGTTGCTGACTGCCGGTCTGAAAGACGCGGGCGTATCGGCGTACCGTATCGCTCATGGCCCGGCCTTCGGCGATGGTGCGAGCCAGCGGCTTTTCGCCGTAGATATCCTTGCCGGCCTTGCACGCAGCAATGGCGATCAGTGCATGCCAGTGGTCGGGGGCTGCCTGGATGACGGCATCGATATCGGGGCGATCGAGCACTTCGCGGAAGTCGTTGTATGCATCGCAGCCGGAGTAAGTGCCGCTTGCGGCTTGTTTCGCATAGTGGGTGTTGACGGCCTTCTGGGCATCGGCTCGGCGATTGCTGTCCGGATCGCACACGGCCAGCACCTGGACGTCGGGCTTGCTGAGGAAGCCGTTGAGGTTGGCACGACCCATGCCCCCGCAGCCGATCAGGGCCATGTTGATGCGGTTGCTGGGTGCGACCGAGCCGTGGGCGCGGGAGGTGCCGAGTGCGGGCAGAATGGTGCAGCCGACTGCAGCCCCGCCGAGTGCGCGGATGAATCGGCGTCGCGTGACCGGAGGGTTCAGATCTGAGTGCTGGGTCGTCGTCCTCTTCATGCCTGAGTCTCCGTATCCGGGTCGTGTTGGTCGGATTTGAACCTGGGGAGTATAGAATGAGACATGGCCGAAAAACCGAGAAATACCGCCGCTTTTTCGAAGAGATGATGACGGAGAGCCGGCGGTCGACGGTCCTTGAGTTGTAGTGATGAGAAGCATCGCTGCGCGCGAGGAATGCGGGAGGGATTTGCTTTTTCATCCCAGCAAGCCCTGGTGTGAACTTGCTGGAATAATCACTCGTATGCAGACATACGAAAGTTGGAGCGGAGGGTGGAGCAGCAGCCCGCGCAGGCGCGCTCGCGTATGCGTGACGTGAGTGGGGAGGGAGGCGTGGGCGAGGGTGGTTTACAGGACGATGCCGAGACAGAACACGGCTCGAAGCAGAACGGATCGGACAAGGAGCGTTGATTCATGGTGGTTGACGTGCAGGGCATCAGTCGTCTGGTAGAGGAGCAGAGCGCTTTTCTGTCGGATGTGACCGGGGCGATTGAACGGGTGATCGTCGGGCAGCGATACATGATCGAAGGCCTGTTGATCGGGATGCTGACCAATGGGCACGTGTTGCTGGAGGGCGTGCCGGGGTTGGCCAAGACGCTGACGGTGACGACGTTGTCGCAGGCGATCGACGCGAAGTTTCAGCGGATTCAGTTCACGCCGGACTTGTTGCCGGCCGACCTGATCGGGACGCTGATCTACAACCCGCGCGACGGCGTGTTCGTTCCTCGCAAGGGTCCGATTTTTGCCAACATCATTCTCGCAGACGAGATCAACCGGGCACCGGCCAAGGTGCAGAGTGCGTTGCTCGAAGCGATGCAGGAACGGCAGGTCACGATCGGTGATGAGACGTATCGGCTGGATGACCCGTTTCTCGTGCTTGCGACCCAGAACCCGATTGAGCAGGAAGGGACATATCCCTTACCCGAGGCCCAGGTCGATCGGTTCATGCTCAAGTTGAAGATCACGTACCCGAGCAAGGCTGAGGAGCGTGAGGTGCTGGATCGGATGGCCTCCACCAAAGCCGCCCCGATCGCCGAGCCGGTCATTTCGCTCGATGCCATCCGAGCCGCCCGTTCCGTGGTCGATCAGATCTTCATTGACGACAAGATCAAGGACTATGTGGTTGATGTGGTGCATGCCACTCGGAACCCCGCTGACTACGGGCTGGCTGACTTGTCACGCTTGATTGATTACGGCGCTTCCCCTCGCGCCACGATCGCGTTGACATTGACAGCAAAGGCGAGGGCGTTTTTAGAGGGGCGGGCCTATGTCACGCCGCAGGATGTCAAGACGGTCGGTCGTGATGTGTTGCGGCATCGGGTGATCCCAAGTTATGAAGCGGAAGCCGAGGGACTTGGGAATGACGACATTGTGGCACAGGTGTTTGACCATGTGCCGGTGCCGTGAGGTAAGGGTGGTTCGTATGAGGCGGAGACCCCACGCATTCAGATGTGTGGGCTTGTTCGGCACTGTGACGAAGGGAATCGATGAGGAATGATTCCTGAAGAGTTAATGCGGCAGGTTCGCCGCTTACAGATTGCTACACGACGCGCGGTGAATGAGGATTTTGCCGGCGAGTATTCCAGCGCATTCAAAGGGCGCGGGATGGAGTTTGCGGAGGTACGTGAGTATCTGCCGGGTGATGACGTGCGCGCCATTGATTGGAATGTGACGGCCCGCACCGGCTCACCGTATATTAAGAAGTACGTCGAGGAGCGCGAGTTGACGGTGATGTTTGCCGTTGATCTCAGCGCCTCCGGGCAGTTCGGGACATGCGCTCGATTGAAGAATCAGACGGCCGCCGAACTGTGTGCGGTGCTTGCGTTCGCTGCGACGCGCAGCAATGACAAGGTCGGGCTGCTGATCTTTACGGACCAGGAGGAGTTATACATTCCTGCAGCAAAGGGATCACGGCATGTGCTGCGGGTGATCCGGGAACTGCTGAACTTCGAACCGATGCAGCGTGGGACGGATATCGGGGCAGCCGTGGGAATGCTGACGCAGGTGCTTAAGCGTCGGGCGGTGGTCTTTCTCGTTTCTGATTTCATGGTGCCGGCGATGTACCCGGAGGGGGCATCGTCGCACTCGAATCGGCGAGGGCTCGTCCTTGATGATCACAGCCAGCGCATGGCTGGCAGCAATGGCAGACAGCCTTCACTGGAAACGGCCTTGCGATTACTGAACCGGCGGCATGATCTGATTGCGGTTCAAGTGGCTGATGAGCGAGAGCGCTTGATGCCGGCCTCGGGGCTGATCGAGTTTGAAGATGCGGAAACCGGCGAGCGGGTGACGGTGGATGCGGGCTCGTCGCGGGTCCGCCATGAATTTGAGCGGATGGCGCATCAGACGGACCGCGCGATTGAGGAGCAGTTTCGGCGACTCGGAATCGACCATCTTCGTGTGGAGTCCGGGCAATCGTATGTGACAGCGCTGGGTCGCCTGTTCAGACAGCGGGAGCGGCGGCGATGAATATGCAGCCTATCGATCCCTGCTTGAAGGAGCAGAGTCGTCGTGTCATGCGATACGCACTCCTGTCGATCTGCATCGTCGTGCTGGTGGTCAGCCTTTCAGGGTGCAGCGCAGATGACGGCACCGAGCGCCCAGTTGTTGATACAGCAGACGCCACGCCCTCGCACGTCCAGTCTTTCAGCATTGGTGATGGGGGAAGCGGCGGAACGGTGCGTGTGTCGATCGACTCAACGACGGCCGGCCTGGTCGATGGGTTTACACTGCGCGTGCACTACGATGCGCCCGGTGACGATGAGGCCGGTCTGGCGGTGATGCGGCCGGACGTGACCGGGGCGTTGCCTGCGAACTGGGAGGCGCATCCGGCACCCGGCAGCGGTTTGATGGACTGGTCCTGGAAGTTGGAGCCGTTTATCCCCGGCGAGTTCGAGTTCGGCCCGTTGACGATCACGTATCAATCCGCTGGGGACGGTGGAGTGCCGGAGGCAGCGCTCGTCACGGACCCGGTTCCGCTGACGGTGACATCGGTCCTGTCCTCCGATGAGGAAGACGCCTCGGCTACGCCGGCTGACATCAAGGGGGTATTGGCACCGGCACGGCCCTGGTGGACGGCGTGGTGGTTTATTACATCCGTGATCGTTGTCGTTTTTGTTGTGCTGCCGGCTGCAGTGGTTCTGGCTGTGTGGCTGCTTCGGAAGCGGTTGGCAGGGCAGGATGATGAGCAGGCCGATGGCCGCATCCTCCCGCAGACGTCGGCACCTGATCTGGCACTGAGGCGACTGCAGGCACTGTTAGGTCGTGATCTGATGGCTCGCGGTCAGGTTAAGGAGTTCTACGGCGAGTTGACGTGGATCATGAGGCAATACGTCGAGGATCGATTCGGGCTGCGCGCCCCGGACCGCACAACGGAGGAGTTCCTGACTGAATCGCGCGAAGCCGGCCTGTTTTCCAGTGCCGATCTTGATCTGTTCGACCGATTTCTCGGTCACTGCGATCTTGTAAAGTTTGCAGAAGCACAGCCGACTTCGGAGCAGGTGGCTGCCGTCGTCCAGAGCATCCGGACATTCATTGAACGGACGAAATCGGATGATGCACGGGTAACCATCGGAGAGGAGGTCGGCTGATGTTTCGGTTTGCATCGCCGTACTTGCTGCTCCTCTTGTTGGCAGTGCCGTTGCTGCTCTGGTGGGTGCGTTATCGGGATCGCCGCAGACGGCCGAGGATGCGGTATTCATCCATACTCAGGCTGCATGGAGTTGGCCCGACGTGGCGCACGCGATTGATGTGGGTGCCGTGGGCGCTTCGTGGGGTAGCAATGGCGGCGCTGATCGTGGCGCTGGCCCGACCGCAGACCGGGATCGGCGAGATTCGCACGACGGCAGACGGGGTGGCGATCATGCTCGTCATCGACCGGTCGTCAAGTATGAACGAGCCGATGGGCGGCTCAGATCGCCGGAGCCGGATCAATGTGGTGAAGGAGGTTTGCGGGGAGTTTATCGCAGGCAACGACGAGGACCTGGCCGGCAGAACTGAGGATCTGATGGGGGCTGTGACCTTTGGTCGGTTTGCCGACACCATCTGCCCGCTCGTCAAGATCCATGACACGCTCGTGCAACTGGTGGACGAGCTTGAACTGGCCCAGCCGAACTCGATGGAGGATGGGACTGCCATCGGCGAGGGGATCGCGCTGGCAGCGGCCCGCCTGAAGGATACGGAAAACGAACTTCGCAAACGAAATGAAGGCGTGATTGATCCGGAGTTTGAGATCAAGAGCAAGGTGATCGTCCTGATGACTGACGGTGAGGAGAATGTTAATACGATCCCGGCCGGCCGGGCTGCCACGCTCTGTGCGGAGTGGGGAATCAAGATCTACGCGATCGGCATCGGATCGGGGCAGAATGAGCGCATCATCAGAACCCCGTTCGGCACGCAGCGGCTCCCGTCATTCGGCACGTTCAATGAGCGCCTGCTCAACGAGGTCGCCACGACCACCGGTGGTGCGTACTGGACGGTTGAGGATGCTGATGCACTGGCCGGCGTCTATGAAACGATTGACGAGCTGGAGAAGACGGACATCGCATCACGTGAGTTTACTTCTTACAACGAGGCATTTGAGAAGTATGCGTTCGCAGGGGCAGCGCTTCTACTTTTGGAAATGCTGCTGACACACCTTATATTGAGGAGGGTTCCATAGGATGATTGAACTCTCTTCAGTCCGTTGGCTCTTTGCCCTGTGGGTGTGCCCGGCGCTGCTTGCAGTCCTGTGGTACAGCCTGCGGGCACGGCGCGCTGCGGTGCAGCGATTTGCCGATCCGGCATTGGCCGGCCGTTTGATTCGTGGTCGCTATACGGCACGGCGCGTCGTGAAGGGCGTGTGTATCTGTCTGGCAATCGGATCAGTCATTACGGCCTTGTCGCGCCCGCTGTGGGGGACCCAGCCGCGTGAGATTCGGAAGTATGGGCGGGATGTCTGCTTTGTGATTGATGTCTCGCGCAGCATGTTGGCTGAGGATCTGGCACCGAATCGACTCGAACGTGCCAAGATGTGGGTGCGTGACACGCTCGAAGTGGTTCGTGGCGATCGGGTGGCGCTGGTAGCGTTCGCCGGGACGGCCGTCGTGAAGTGCCCGCTGACTCATGATTACGGATTCTTCCGCATGGCGCTGGAGGATGTGTCCCCGACCAGCGTCAGCCGTGGCGGGACGTTGATTGGCGATGCACTGCGCACGGCAACCACCTCCGTATTCGATACCGAGGAAGCCGGGCATCGGGACATTATCCTGATCACTGATGGCGAGGATCACGAGAGTTTTCCGGTGGAGGCAGCCGCAGCAGCCGGGCAGGCAGGGATTCGGATCATTGCGATCGGGATCGGCGATGAGGATGTCGGGTCACCGATCTATCTGACGGATGAGGCGACCGGCATCCGGGCTCCTTTGTATTACGAGGGGGAGCAGGTGCTGAGCAGACTCGATGCAGCCACCCTGCGCGAGGTGGCGCTGTCGTCCGCCGGCGGGCAGTACTTGAATGTTGCCACCGGAACCATTGCGCTTGATGATGTGTATGAACGACTGGTGATACAAGCAGAGCAGCAGGAGTTCGCATCGCAGATGTCAGACCAGTTGGAGGAGCGATTTCAGTTGTTCCTGGTCATCGCGCTCACCCTCCTGTTTGCTGAGTCATTGATTGGCGAGGTGCGGTATCGTGAGGAGTGAACACCGACGAGTGCGCGGATTGAGGCGATTGCCGGGAGCAGCACTGCTGCTGGGCGTTGTCGTCGTCGCGAATCCGTGTCTGGGGCAGGCTCAGATGGAGCAGCCACCGACACAGGGTGAAGATGTGTTGGTCGAGACGCAGCAGGAGGAGACTTCTTCCGTGCGCGCGTTGATCAAGGAGGGTAACGCCCGGTTTGAGGCAGGGCAGCCGGAACTGGCCCTGTCCCGATTCGAGGCGGCTGCCCGAGTTGATCCGGAATCCGTGGAAGCAGCATTCAACCGTGGGTGTGCGTTGTATCGGCTGGGGCGTTTGGACGAGGCAGTGGCTGCATTCCGCAGTGTAGAGTCTGTGCCGACCTGCCCACCCGAGGTGGCTGAGGCTGCCCGGTATAACACAGCACGAGCATTGATGGAGCAGGCAGCGAGTCAGGAGGCCGGCGGGCAGTTACCTGAAGCGCTTGAGGGATATCAACACGCGTCCGAACTGTTTGGTGACGTGGCCAGACAGAACGCCGGCGATGTCGATGCGGCACGCAACTACGAACTGTCACGACTGGCGGCAGCCCGTGTTCAGGAGTTAATGCAGCTGCAACAACAGATGGCGCAACAGCAGCAAGAGATGGCCGACCAACTGGAGGAGTTGTCGCAGCAACAGCAACAGGCTGCAGATCAGACCTCCGAGACGGCACAACAGGAACAGCAACAGGAGCCGGAGGACTCACAACAGGAGAGCCAGGACGCGCAGCAGCGGAAGCAGGAACAGTTGCAGCAGCAGCAACAGGACCTGAATGAGAAGACGGAATCGCTGTCAGACCAACTCGAGCAGATGCAGCAGGAGCAGCAGCAGCAACAACAGCAGTCACAGGCCCAGCAACAGGCGCAACAGAAGATGGACGAGGCCAGGCAGGCTCAGCAGGAAGCGTCCGAGCAGTTGGAGCAAGGCAATCTGGATCAAGCCGAGCAGTCGCAGCGTGAGGCCAGCGAGAAACTGAGCGAAGCGGCTGAGTCCCTGAAGCCTCCCGAGCAATCCCAGCAAGACGGGCAACAGCAGCAGCAGCCGTCGAATCAGCAGGATGAGAATCAAGAGCCTTCCGATCAGGCTCAGGATCAACAGCAACAGCCACAGGATGCTCAGTCTCAGGATGGGCAGCAAGGTGAGGCTGCACAGGATGGAGAGCCGATTGAGCCATCGGCCGAGTTGGTCCAGGCCCTGATTGATCGTGAACAGAAGAACCGGGAGGCACGCGAGCAAGCCCGACAACAGCAGCTGGTGAAGGGGCAGACGGGGCAACCGGACAAGGATTGGTAGTGGCGGTTGAGATGTTACATCAACGACGGGCGCAGTTGAAATGATGATAGGAACTCGGCTACGACATCCGGCGATTCTGATCATGCTGCTCATCGCAGTGTGCCTGCCATCTCCACACGCGGCCTCGGCAGCATCAGCAGAAGGTGCCGGCCAGCGTGCTGATGATGTGTCGATCGTTGTTGGTCTGGCACAACGGACGACGTTTGTCGGGCAGCCGGTGCGGTGTCAGATCGTGGTAAGCGGTTCGCGCGATCCGTCGCCGCCAACGATCCCACCGACCCCGGGGTTGGATTGGGAGTTCATGGGCGGGCAGGATCGATCGAGCTCTTCGGTCTCCATCATCAATGGGCGACGGACCGAGCGGCGCAGTGAGTCGTATGTGTTTGTATACAGCATCACGCCTGAGCAGGCAGGGCGATTTGAGATCCCGCCGGTCACGGTCATGGTAAACGGGAGTCCGGTGCAGTCCAAGCCGGTCTTTCTGACGGCGGAGCCGCCGAGCGAGCGGGAGGATTTGAAGGTTCGAGTTGCGGTCGATCACACCGAGCCCTATGTCGGTGAGCCGATCGAGTTGACCGTTACGCTCTATCTTCGTCGTCCGGTGCAGCGCCCGACGTTTCGGCTTCCCGGCCTTGATGATCAGTTTGAAGTGCATGGCGGGCGCGTGGCGGGCGGCTCGAGTGAGGGCAAGATTGCGTTGCTCGGCGTCGAAGTCCCGGCTGTTCGCGGTTCAAGCCGATTAGACGGCCTGGAGTATAACACATACACGATGTCGTGTTACCTTGTGCCACTGACGGCCGGCCGGCAGGAACTCGGCCCGATGACGCTGGCGTGTGACATTGTGGTGCGCGAGGGCATTGGCTTCTTTGACTCGGATGTGACTGAAACGGCCGTCGTCCCTTCCAATGTCGTGATGCTGAATGTACAACCCGTGCCGGCCGACGGCAAGCCGGCAAACTTCACCGGCCTCGTCGGGCGCTATCGTGTCTCCTCGTCGGCCCGGCCGACTGAGGTGAATGTCGGGGACCCGATCGTGCTGACCGTGCAGGTGCAGGCAGAGGGCCCGGTGCTGCGCCAGCCTGATATTCGTCTCGAGGATCAGCCCGGGTTTGCCGATGCTTTTCGGGTGTCGGACACGCAATCTGAGCCAACGTCGAAGGGGGGCACACTGACCTATGAGTTCACGATTCGGCCACAGAGTGAGTCGGTGACGGCAATTCCCGGGATCGAGTTGCCGTGTTTTAACACGGAAACCGGTGCCTATGAGACGGTTGCCAGCGACCCGATTGACCTGACGGTTCGGCCGACGAGAGTGGTGACGGCCAACGATGCCATCTCAAGCGGCGGGCAGCGTGACTCGGCCGGTGCAACGGGAGTTGAAGTATCTGATGTGAGCGAGGGGATTGCACACAACTACACCGCGCCGAGTGAGGTGCTGGTCAATCAGGCGTTTGATCTGCGTTCAGCGGTATTAACTTCACCGGCTGCGATTGCGGTGCTTGCAGGCCCGCCGGTGGCCTATGTCTTGTGTGCGCTGTGGTTCGTAGCGGGCAAGTCGGAGGAACGACGGCGTATGGCACGGCGGCGCGCCCGGGCGCTGGGGCGGGCCCGGCAGACGATCAGGAATCGCCCCGATGAATCTCTGGGGGATGTATCCCGGGCCGTGCGCGGCTACCTCGCCGATCGGTTTGACGTCGTTGAATCCGCGCTGACGACCGAGGAGTGTGTGCGGTTGGCTCGTGAAGTGAGTCCCGAGGCAGCCGGCCGGCTGGCGCACGTGCTGGCAGCATGTGATGCCGCAGAATACGGCGGGGCCGATCAGGGGGAGGGGGCCGGCAGTTCAGAGACGGTCAGACGTGACGCCTTGGAAGCGCTGGCGCAGTTGGATCGATCCAGAGGCACACGGACGGGGTCTGGGCGTGCCAGAACCACCGTGTCGTCATATACAGGGGCAGTGATGCTGATTGCAGGCGTGCTGTGTTGCTTGCTCACCATGCCTCGAACGGCTGCTGCGCAGACTCGGGATTCGATTGATCGTACTGGTGCCGAGCAGTTGCTGGCACACGCCAACGAAGTCTTCAATCAGGCCATCGAGACTCGGAAGACGGACCCGACCGATGCGCGGGCTGAGTTTCTTGAGAGTATCGACGTGTGGAATCGGCTGGTTGATGAAACCGGGATCGTCAATGGCCGGCTCTACTACAACATCGGGAATGCGTACCTGCTGGCCGGCGATGTCGGCCATGCCATTGCGAACTACCGGCGTGCCCAGCGCTATGAGCGGGGCGATGCGAATCTGGCAGCCAATCTTGATTATGCCCGGCGTCAGGTGGCGACGCGGATTGAGTTGGAGGTGGAGGCACGGATCCGCCACACGCTGTTTTTCTGGCATTATGATTGGTCGCCGCAGGCTCGATTCCGTGTGTTCCTGATTCTGTTTGCGTGTGCCTGGTGCTGGGCGCTGGTGCACTTATGGTGGCCTCGCATAATCGGCGGCGGGGGCAGCGGGACAGCCGACCGGCACCGCCCGATCTTGTGGCCGGCCTTTGTGATCGGTTGTGTATCGCTGACACTGTTCGGATCGCTCGCGGTGGAGGAAGTGACGCTCCGCTCGCAATCCGGGCAGGAGGCTGTGGTGATCCGATCTACAGAGGGGCGCAAGGGGCCGTCTGAGATCGGGTACGAAGCGAGTTTTTCCGAGGCGCTGGCACCGGGTGTCGAGGTCTCGATCGAGGCGACGCGCGGGGATTGGGTGCTCGTGAAACTGCGCGATGCGCGCGCGACGTGGCTGCAACGGGAGGATGTGGAAGTGATATGAAGCGCGGATGCGCGCGAGTCAGAGGCTTCGCAGGCAGTGCCGTGTGGTTGACGGGCAAGACGCCCGTCCCATGGTGAGATCCACAACTAGCCCCGGCTGGGTTCGAACCAGCGACCTGCCGATTATGAGTCGGTTGCTCTAACCGCTGAGCTACGGGGCCGGTGCCGTACCGAAGTACGCACGCCCACAGGATAGCCGGGTCGATCGGATCGTGCCAAGTGTGAGGCACCGCGAGATGCGAGATGCTACTGATCGTCTGGTCGAGCCGTGTTGCCCCTGAGCCAATCGGTCAGGAACTCGCCGGCAACCCGGTGTCCCTCCACATTCCAGTGGCCGTCGTGTTCAAACGAGAAGCGGGGGGGGCTGGCTGCAGCACCGGCCTGGTTATGCAAGGTCTCGAAAATCGGCAGGAGGTCGATGACTTCAACGCCGGCCGACTCCGCTGCTGCCATGAACACCGCTCGATATGCCTTCTCATTGCTCAGCAGGGAATCGTTCGGCACGACGGCATCGTGCATCTCGTTCTTGCCCGGCTTGTAGATGATGGCAAAGCGGGCGCCGCGCTGCTCGCAGTCGGTCTTGAACGCGGTGAGAAAGTGTTTCAGGGCGATTATCTCGGGGTCATCCTCGCTGAGTTGTGCCAGCGCGACCACACGACTCTCTGCCTCTGCCTGATCGCGGATCTTCTTGAACAGGTCAGCGGCATACAGCAGCAGGTTCAGCGCGTATGAATGGGTCTTGATGGCATCTTTCAATCCGTCGCCCAGCAGTTCGTCCGGCCCGACCCGTGTCACCGCTCCATCCGGCTGCACGACGGCCCGCTGCCGGCCGGACAGGTTGTCGTTGAAGTCATTGCGGTAGAACATAACGAGCACGACATCGCCGGCCCGAAGTTGATCTCGAACATAATGCTCAAACAGCGTGTACTGCTGCACGGTCCCTGATGCGTTCAGCCCATAGTTCTTCACGTAAGAGTCGTTCTGATTGCCGAGTGTGCGGGTCATCACATCGGTGTACACCGTCCCCTGCGGGACCCCCCATCCCCACGTGAACGAATCCCCGAAGACGAAGACGCGGCGTGAAGCCGAATCCGGGTCAGCAGCCGGCATCGGGTCGGGCAATCGGAAGCCGTCCGGGCCGTTGCTGATCATGACATCGAAGTCGGGCGTTCGAAATCGGCCGGTGAAACCCGGCTTGCCGAGGTACCCGACCAGCGGGTGACCGACGTGGAACGAGTGGAGCGGATTCACATAGGAGCGCTCATATCCGAGCGCGCGCAGGGCGACTTCGGCAATGGCAAGAACAATGATGATTGCAATGAAGATGCGAACAGCGCTGCGTGCCATTCGCTTTGGCAATGGCGGTCGTTGCGCGTGTGATGATCGATGGACGTGCGAGGACGCAGGCACTGATCCCGTTTCAGACATGGCAGACGGACTTTCCGTGGAGTGTCATGCGAGTGAATCAATCGGTGACTCTATGGGATCACTCCGGGGATGTCACGGCCGGTTGGTCAGGGAGTCGGGGCGTGCACGATGTGGAAAACCGCATCGCTGATGCCTGAAGTCATGCGAACGTGACCCTGCCCATCAACAAGGATCGCTTCGGTCTGGTCGATCGATTCGATCAGGTCGAGCGCGCGGGTCGCGCCGAGCACAACGAGTGACGTTGAGAGCGCATCGGCGAGCACGGGATCATATGACAGAACCGTTGCACTTCGCACCGGGTCACCCCTGCCGTCGGCCGGGTACCCGGTCGTCGGGTCGAGAATGTGGTGATATCGGGTGTCGTCGATGATGAAGTAGCGTTCGTAGTCACCACTGGTCGAGACGGACATCCAGTGATTGGCAGTCATGGCAGAGGCAGTGAGTTCGAGAACCGCAAAGTAGTCGGAAGGCGATGCCCCGCGCGGATCGCGGATCCCGACTTTCCAGTTCGAGCCGTCTGCTTTCCGCCCCGAGGCAAGAATCTGGCCGCCCGCTGACAGGAGAAACGTCTTCATGTCGGCATTCCGCAGTGCCTCTGCAGATTTTTCAAGTGCGTACCCTTTGGCAATGCCGCCGAGTCCCATGGCCATCCCCTTCTCGGTCAGGAAGATCGTCTGCGTGTTGCTATCGACGATGACATTGGAGTCATCGACAAGCGGCAGACGACCTGCGACCTCAGCAGGATCAGGAAGAGCCGGCGGATCGGCCTTGAAGTCCCACAGGCCCCACAGAGCCGCCCATGAGCAGGCAAAAGTACTGTCCGTGAGACTGTTAATCTCGATGGCTCTTGAAGTCAGAAACAGCAGTTCGAGTGGGACGGTCACCGGTTCGATGCCCGCTTGTCGATTGACTTCGGAGATGGGCGAGCCGGGTTTCCACTCGCTCATCTCAGTGTCGATACGTCGGAAGGAATCGAACACGATCTGTGCTGCCTGATCGATGTCATCGGCCGGTGCCGACACGACGATATCGGTGGCCATGATCGATTCGACTCGCGATTCGAGTGAGGTGGATGCCGTGGTATGCGGATTCGCCGACCGGGTGCATCCAGCCATCGGCGCGAGCATCAGGCCAATGACCAATAGTCGAATTGACAGGACGTGCCTCATTGACAGGGATGGTATGCACGGAGTATGACTTGTTTGCGCCCTCTTGATGCAAATGGAGCACGTTGCGCCACGGTCATATTGGTGATGAGATCTCAGGAAGGAAGTAGGCATAATAGTGGTACACCACCAGATATAGACATCCGAAGTGTCGAATCGTCGGTTGAAACCGAGACAGTGCATTCTGTGCCTCGAGGTCAAATGCATTCCCAAGAAGCCTGCCGTCCTGGTACAGGGACAGCGTGTACCACTCCTCGCCGTTCGCATTGAGCCCGGCATTCACTCGTAATGATGCGGACACGGTATGTGCGGCCCCATCAAACAAATGCTTGGAGCCAGTCCATGCATAAAACCGAAGTGCCGGATCGCGTTCCTGATCCTCAGTGCGGACCCATGTCCCGCCGATTGACGTTGCCCACTGCGCCGGATCATCCCGTGCCAGGAAGCGCCTCTTCAATTCGGCTGCAAAGGTGATTGACGGGGCATTCATACCAACGCCCCACGGGAAGGTCGCCGTCACATCGAAGCAGGCCAGTGAGACGCATCCATGCGATGAGTCACTGAATTCCAGAGAGAAGATGTATGTGCCGACGGATGGTTTCAGTGCTCTGTTCTCGAGGTCATCAAAGTTAATGGCATAGTACTGTTGTTCTGAGCCGCCGGTTTGCTCTACTCCTGATCTCCTTGCACGAACGGCGCCGCGCTCACCCGCCTGTGGCATTTCCCATTCGCCATAGTCCTCCGGCGCGAGTGCCCATTGTGCGCCGTTAGTCACTTCTCGTAATGGCTCCCATCTTCGAACGAGCAAGATCTCATCGCGTATCACCTGGCCCTCATAGAACCGTAGCCAGTATACGCCCGGGTACCGCAACTCGGTCGCGAGATTAATGCTGGCTGAGATCGTGGTGCCGCTCGTAGCGGGCAGAAGTTGGTACTCCGGCAAGGGCCTATTTGATCTGACCGAACTTACTGTAGCAGTGAAGCGAGGATTTGAATGTGTGGAGCGCTTTCGGTCGAGGGCGACTGTCATCGTCACTGTGTCAGGTCCGCACACATATGCAGTGCTTGGACTCCCCAAATACCCTTCATAAGAGCGCAGGTGATCAATCATCCTACCAAGCAAGTCTCGATTCTTGCCAAGTCCGACGTCGGTGGAGCGAGTGAGATGTTCCTGCAATGGGAGAGGCTGCGCCCCTGTGACTTCGACATCCAGTCGCTTCGGCAGTGGGAGGACGCCGGACCATGTTTCCTCTGGCGTAAATCGCACATCAATCTCGATTGATCCTCCGGCGAATTGTCGTAGATATCTGGGTGGCAAGCAGATGTCGATGCCTGTGAGCAGGCCGCGGGCGTTGTGTGTGCAGGAGTATGACCCACCCAGCGCTGCCAGATCCTGTTTGTTTACATCAATGTCACATACGGCAAGCAGTTCGTTCGGTGTCATGTCCGGAGTGTACATGATCGATATCTGTGCCCCGCCCGTCAGTTGTGAGTAATAGAGCTGGAAGTCGTGCTGCGGGACCAGATTGTGTGTGTATGCGTAGCGGGCGGCCACTGCGATGGCAGAGAAGAGTGGTGTGATTAGGATCACTATCAGGAGTGGAATGCGCAACTTGGGCGGCAGCATCTGTACCAATATCGTGAGAATGCTCAGGACAGGATGTCCTTCTGCTCCGGCCTGTGCGCACTCGGCGATCACGTTGAGTGAATCACCCTGCGGCTTTGACTCCGTCTGTAAGCCCGGCTGGCCGCTGGCGTCAGCGTCTGTTGTTTCAGCGGAAGTGGGAGAGGGGGCACGGGGTTCTGTCGGAGCAGCTCCCGGTTGAACATGGGATGCTTCGACGTGACTCTGTTTCAATCTGCCGGGTTTCGTCATGTGCTGTGCCATGGGTATACTTCCTCGATGTATATATATTCGAAGCGATATATGAAGTGGGAATCGAAGAGTCGCAACGGTGTGCCGGGCGATTCGCCGGCGTCAGGCTGTACGTGGGCAACGCACGTCAATTGCCCATGGGCTGATCCGGTGCCATTTCACCTTCCTTTCCGATGAACGCTGGGGTGCCATTGCTTTGTTGCACCGACATAGCGCAAGTTGCGCTGTTTCGACGATTCAGGCGCTCAGCAAACGCGTCATCACTGACCTCATCCCAGTGCGCTTCCAGCGACTCGGTGCTGATGTACTTGCATCCGCATTCGGTACAGCACGACCCGTGCTGGATTGCTCGGTGGCAGTGTGGGCACACCGTTTGAAGTTTGTGCCCGCACAGACGACAGTACCGTGCACCGGATGTGTCAATACCGGGCAAGATGAACGGTTCCTCGTTGACGAAATACATCCGATTTGATGGGCAACGCGAGGACGGGCAATAGGCACGATGGCTATCCGGCCCGCCGGTATCTCGTTCGATGGCGTCCAGGTCAATACTGAGAAACGATGCGAGACGGATGATCCGCTCCATCGCCAGTGCATTCTCTCGCCCTCGTTCGACGGCGGAGACCTGGCTTTGAGACAGGCCCAGGTGCTCGGCCAGAGCCTCCTGAGTCAGTCGCTTGGCACGACGGGCACGATACACTTGCAAGCCGAGTTTTTGGGCAAACGTCTGCATGTCAGCCTCGCTTTCCCATACCAGACTACCGACCGCATCTGTCACTCTCAAGCGAAAAAGCAGCAAGTGTTATCGGTCGACGACTGTGCTATACGAGGATACTGAGAGTGATTGTGATTGCGACGTGTTCTTGTGACCCAATATATTGTGTTAGGCTTGCTGTGGATGTCTGTATATTGGTGGTAGGTGACAGAGAGAAAATAGTGTACTGAGGAGTATTCAGATATTATTCATTCAATAATAAGCACAAGTTTTTTTGTGATTTGCGTCGATACCTAGTGATACGCGCGCTCTTCGCATCGCCAACCGCGCGATCTCCTTTAAAACGCGCAATAACTGCCAGCAAACAAGCAATTTGCGATAGTGCCACACAAATACCAAACATATGTGGCTATGCGATGGGCGCGTCTTTCGTTGATTTCTGTGAGGCACTATACCGAGACTTCGAGTGCTGACGACGGCTTACGCGGCACCACTGAACAGCCCGGCAAACCCCATGAAGGCCAGCGACAGCAGGCCGGCGATGATCATGTTCAATGCCGTCCCCTTGATGACGCCGGGGATGGTGGACAGTTCGAGTTCCTCACGCAGGCCGGCCATCAGCACCAGCGCCAGCGTGAAGCCGGAACCGGCACCGAGTGCAAAGGCGAGCCCTTGAATCAGCGTGTATTCCTTGCTCGTCTGGAACAACGCCAACGCAAGGATGGCACAGTTCGTCGTGATCAGCGGCAGGAAGATTCCCAGTGCGCGGAACAGGGCCGGGCTCAGTTTCTTGATCACCATCTCAACAAACTGCACGGTGCTGGCAATCACCACGATAAACGAGATGACCTGCAGGTATGGGGCGTGCGGCAGGATGAAGGCGTTGAGGAACGAGGCACAAAGCGACGTGATCACCATCACAAAAATCGTGGCCAGCCCGAGGCGGAACGCAGTGCTGATGCGGCTCGACACCCCCATGAACGGGCAAATGCCCAGGAAGTAACTGAGCGTGAAGTTGTTAATCAAGCACGCACCGACGAAGATCCAGATGAGGTCTCTCATAATCATGATGCTGAACCGACCTCCCCTCCGGCGTTTGCTTCGCCATCGGCTCGATGGCGGCGCTTGGCCCGGGTCTGACCCGCCCAGTTGAAGACCAACAGGATCATGCCGAGCATCAGGAACCCACCCGGTGGCAGGATCATGATGACCCACGGTTGGAAGTTCGATCCCATGATCGGATACTTGAACAGCGTGCCGGACCCGAGAATCTCGCGCGTGGCCCCAAGACACAGCAGGGCAAAGGCAAAGCCGATCGACATGCCGATCGCATCGGCCACCGCATACAGCGGCCGATTCCGACTTGCAAACGCTTCCTGTCGCCCGAGGATGATGCAGTTAACAACGATCAGTGAGATAAACGCACCCAGGTCCTTATGGACGACGGGGAACGCAGCCTTGAGGGCCATGTCGGCCACCGTAACGAATGTCGCAATGATGATAATATAGGTACTGATGCGCACCTGCTTGGGAATGAAGGATCGCAGCAGTGAGACAAAGATGCTGGAAAACACGAGGACGAAGGCAGTGGCTGCCCCCATTGCGACGGCATTGATGGCGCTGTTCGTCACGGCCAGCATCGGGCACATGCCCAGCACCTGGACGAATACCGGGTTTTCCTTCCAGATTCCCTTCGCAAACTCACGGTACATCCGATCGGGATCGACGCTGCCGCCGCCGGCCTGTTGCTGGCTGCCCAACATGAGCGGGTTGGATGATCCTGAATCAGCCATTGTCCGGATCCTCCTCTCCCTCGGTGTCAGATTCAGCGTCCTCTGACGATTCCTCGGCCGGCGGTTGCTCGGCCTCTTGCTGCTGTTGCTGCTGCTCATCATCAATCACGATGAAGGCCGGTTCGTCGCCCGGCTTGGGCAGGCGTGGCAGCCAGTCGGCTGTGGACTTTTGGAGAATCTTCACGACGGCTTTCGATGAGATCGTGGCCCCGGTGATGGCATCAACCTGGTTCTTTGCCGTGGGGTTGTCTTTCACCAACTCAATTGAGGGATCAACGGTCAGGAACAGGAAGTTCTCCGCGAACTTCGGGTCCTTATAGATCTTGTCCCCGAGCCCGGGCGTCTCACGGCTTTCCAGGATCTCCATCCCGGTAATGTGACGTGGTTCGTCCGGCAATACAGCCCGCGGATTAAAGCCGTACAACAGTCGAATCGTGTCCTGGAAGCCGGCACCCGCTGCTTCAATGGCATAGCCGATGAACTGTCTGTTCTCGTCGTAGGCACCGTAGATGACCAGGCCGGCCGGTGGCTCCTCCGAAGCCGATGATTCCTCGCCTGCCCCATCTGCTGATTTCTTGGGGGACCAGGCAACCAACTCCTCTTTATCTTCATCCCAGACCAGCGGCTGGAGTTGCGTTGAGTCGGGGACGACCTTGAAGACGGCTGCCTGCAGCGCTTCTGCGTTGTTCGCTTCGATGATCGGGAGCGTGATCTCATAGGCGGCTGCCAACAGCAATCCGGAGAGCATGGCTGCAATGGCCAGGGTGGCGACCAGCCGCACGCTGCTGACCTGTGAATCGACGGCACTGACGGTCAACTCGACCGACGTGGATTCGACGTCTGGTTGAGCGTCCGGCGGTGGGGTGTTGGTTGTCATGATGCCACCGCCTTTCCACCCTCAGTTCGGCCGAAGGCACGCGGCTGGCCGACGCGTTCGATCAGCGGGGTGGCTGCGTTCATCAGGAGGATGGCATACATCACCCCTTCGGGCAGCCCACCCCAGTTTCGAATCAGGACGACGAGCAATCCGATCCCGATCCCGAACACGATGGTCCCGCGCGGGGCAATCGGTGAGGTCACCGGGTCGGTGGCCATGTACACGGCCCCGAACAGCAGCCCGCCCGACGTGAGCATGTGCAACGGGGTGGCAAACCGCTCTCCATTCAGCAGCCAGAGGATGAGGCTGAAGATGCCGACGGTCGCCAGGATGGACAACGGGATGCGCCAGTCGAAGGTGCGGCGGATGGCCAGGATCAGGCCGCAGATGAGAATCAGGATGGCACACGTCTCGCCGAGCGAGCCGGCGGTATTGCCCACCAGGAGATTGTTCAGTGACTCGGCCTGTCCTTCAAACTTGAACATGCCCAGCGGGGTCGCGGTCGTGATGGTATCGACGGGTGGCGGCGGTTGCATGAACGGCAGCGCGAAGTTGCTCGGCCGGATCGTCGAGAACTCGGCCACGGTGCCCTGGCTCGACCAGGTGGTGATGGCCTGTGGGAAGGCAGCCTGCAGAAACGCTCGGCCGACAAGGGCCGGGTTGAACAGGTTCTGCCCGAGCCCGCCGAAGGCGAGTTTGCCCAGGCCGATGCCGGCAGCGCCCCCGAGAAACGCCATCCACATCGGAATTGCAGGCGGCAGACACAGGCCCATCAGAATCCCGGTCAGGACGGCCGAGCCGTCTTTCAGTGATCGTCCTCGCGGTTGCCCGCCGGGCGGCAGGATGAACTCGGTGAAGGCAGCCCCGGCAGTCGCTGCCAGGATGATGAGAATGGCACTGAGACCGAAAAAGTAGATCGCAGCCAGCACAACCGGGCCGAGTCCGAGGATCACATCGACCATCAACCGCGGGGTCGTGACGCCTTTGCGCAGAAACGGGCCGGCCTTCAGCAGCAGTTCCGGTGACGGCGGCGGGGAGCCACCTCCCGATGAGGACGGTGAGGAAACGGTCGGTCGAGATGGATCGTTTGGTGCGAGAGGCGGCATAGTCAATCTATGAGCAACGGATCCGCGCGGGATCAGTGGGGGGTTGGTTCGGTGTTCATCAACTAGCGTCCGGGCGCGCGACGCGTCCTACTTCTTCGTCTCGTTTCGTCGTTCCTTTGCCTGGCGTGCCCGAATGGCTGACTTGGCAGCACGGATCAAGTGCACGATGGGGATCCCGGAGGGGCAGGTAAATGTGCAGGCGCCGCACTCGACGCAATCCATGATGTGGACACCGTTGAGTTCATCAAGTCGGCCGACCCGAGCCAATCGAGCGAGTCGTGACGGATTGAGGAAGTTGCCGCATGCCTCAAGGCACCGCCCGCAGCGCACGCAGGCGTACTCCGATGAATGAACGACTTCCCGTTCGGTAAACGCGAGCAGCCCACTCGTGCCTTTGAGGACCGGCACGTCGAGCGAGGCCAGCGGTTGCCCCATCATCGGCCCGCCCATGATGACTTGGCGTGTATCCGTCCGCAGGCCGCAGTGTTGCAGCACTTCGCGTACCGGGGTGCCGATCGGGACCAGCAGGTTCGCCGGGCGAATGACACCGGAGCCGGAGACCGTGAGCAAGCGCTCGATGACCGGTTGGGAGCGCAGGAAGTAATCACTGATGGCGGCCATGGACCCGACGTTGTTGACGACGATATTGAGATCCAGCGGCAGTTTGCCGGCCGGCACCTCCTCGCCGAACAAGGCCTTGATCAGCATCTTCTCAGCACCCTGCGGGTACTTCACTTTCAGCGGCATCACTGCCAGATCGAACGCAATCGGGCGGCCGGCCTGGGTCGCCTGATCGCGATAACGGTCGCAGGCCTCTTCAAGCGCGACGATCGCATCGAGTTTGTTCAGTTCGACGCCGATGACCACCTGGTCGGCATTGAGTTTCGTGGCCACCATGCAGGCACCTTGCACGACCGCATCCGGCTGCTCCACCATGAGCCGATGGTCGCAGGTGAGGTACGGTTCGCACTCACACCCATTGATGACGAGGCGTTCGCAGCGTTTCCCGTCCGGGAGTTTGTACTTCACGTGCGTCGGGAAGGCCGCCCCGCCCATGCCGACGAGTCCGGATTGCTGGACGCGCGCGATGAAGTCATCCGTTGAGAGGTCATACCAGTCCTTGAGTGTGCTGCCGGCCGGGCCGTGAATCGTCTGATCATCAAAGGGGTCGGCCTTGATTTCAATGGCCTGGACCATCGAGCCGTTCGGGTGACGATGTGAGCCGACGTTGGCCACACGCCCGGCCACTGGGCTGTGCAGGGTCGGCGACACGAAGCCGCCCGGTTCTGCGATCATCTGCCCGCGTGTGACCGATTGCCCGGCCGTGACGACGGCCCGACATGGTGCGCCGAGGTGTTGGGACAGCGGCAGGATATAACTCGACACGAACGGCAGGCGCTCGACTTCGAGATGCTCGGTGCGTTCCTTGTGTTCGTCCGGGTGGATGCCGTGTCGAAAACTCGCCGGCTGGATGACGACCCCGCCGCTGGTGACTGCCGTTGTGGTCATGATTCACGTCCCCCCTGCCCGTTGTTCGTGTCGGAACCGGAGGGAGTGTACCCGGCCATCTGGAGCAATCGCCCGGTGACCCGTTGGGCAGCATCGGCTTCAAAGCCGGCCTTCAAGTCGGCCAGTTTCTGCTCATACTCACGGCGCAGATCAGCGAGTTCCTGCTCGTGGGTCTGGGCGGTCTCCTGCTCGATCTGTCGCCGGACCTGCTCCGTAAACGGCGTGACGAAGCCGGCCAATTCCTGCAGCGTCTGCCAGAACTTCTGCTGCCGCCGCCCCTCGGCCATCAATGTGGGCGACACAACCAGGCGCTCAGTAGGACCGGCAACGTAGGCAGTGCAATCAGCGGCCTGAGAGGCCGGGAGTGATAGATATTCATCGACCGCGGTCGGTGCTGTATCGCTCGATGCATTGAGTGGACGGAAGTGGTCGGCAAAGCGCGATTCGGTCACGGCCCAATGGATCGGGGTCAGTGCGTGGCCGTCCGGTGACTGTACCCACATCTCATGCGACTCCGGATTGGCCGTGATATCGAGGCGCGAACCGAACACACCGCTGCCTGCGGCCGGGTCGTAGGTGAACAGCGGGAAGGCCCGGGAATCGACGGCCAGTTGTGCCTGACGGAACAGGTCGGCAGCGTTGAAGCCGTGCCGCTCCGGGCTCGGTGCATGGATATGGACCAGTGCCGGGCCGTCATGGTCAAGCGATGCGAGGATGCTCTGCGCAAAGTGTGTCGGGTTGGCAATCGAGGCCTGGGTGACAAACGCCTCGCGCGATAACAAGGCCAGGAACGCAAGATCATCGCGCTGAACCATCGGGTACGGGCACATGGCATCGACCGCATGGCCGGCGGCATCTGCTTTCCCGCCGAGGTCGCTCAGGATGAAGACCTTGATCGGTCGGCCGGTCTCAAGCGCCCAGGCGATTTGTGAGAGTTCCCCGGTGCCGAGTCCGGAGCCGTTGCCGACCACGATCATCGGTGGGCACAACGGCTTTTCTGTGTCCGTCAATTGTTCAAACGTGAGGCGCTTCAGGTTCTGCACCGCCTGCTTGCGCGCTGTCGCGGCCTTCGGGAGCGGGTCGGGGCCGTCGCCGGTGAGCATCGCTGCCCAGCATGAGCCGGATGCCGGCCAGCGTCTGATCGATCTGGCCTTCCAGCAGGCCGCGGGCGACATGACATGAATCAGCCCCGAAGTCAATCAGGACCGGGCAGGCAAACGGATTGAACGGGAAGGCGCCGCTTGCCTGGGACGTCGGGCCGGAGGCAATGGTCAGACCGACGCGGGCTCGTCCCAGGCCGTCGGGACCGGTGCCGATGCGCCACTCAAGATCAGCCAGGCCGCGGGCCGCTTCAACGAGCCGGTTCAAGGCAGCCCCGTCAACCGAGCCGGAGTGGACGGCCCCATCAACGCGCGATGCAAGGTCTGCGACGCTGAACTCATCACGTGCCAGCGAATCAAGCCCCTCTGCCAATGCATCGAGATCCGAGGTCGGCAAGGCATCGGCCAACTGCGTCCGGATTCGATCGGCCAGCGTCGATCGCAGTTGGTCGAGTGTGTGCAGTTGTTCCTGGAGTCGCGGCTGGAGGTGATACTCGCACAGGGCCAGCACGTGCCGCAGGGCGAGTTTGGCACCCGAGCCAGGCTCAGCCCCATCGCCGGCTGCCATGGCAAACTGGCAATGACGCGATAACAGAATCGCAGCCAGCGACCCGACGGCAGCATGCTCGGTGACACGGGCGATCGTTGCGCCCGGCGGTATCGGGCAGTTTCTGCCACAGTGCCCAGAGTTTGCGAGCCCTGCTTAGACGCTCGGGCGTCTGCGGGACGACCTTCAGGCCGCGGCCCTTGCATGTGTTGGCAACCACTTCGGGGCACTTGCACGCATCCGGATTCACAATCAGCGAGAACAACTCACCTGAGCCGCTCGTGATCTTTTCAGCATCGTCAAAAAACACCGGGGTACGGCAGACGACGATCGCGCCGATTTGTGTGATCACCGAATCCAGTGCGGCCGTAAGTCGTTTCTGGCGGTCATCCTCGGGATCGGTGCCCTCGGTGACCTGGTCAAATGCGACGGTCAGCAGGCGGCCGAGTTCCGTCGGGGCCGGGTCGGCCGTGGTGGCCGACTTGACGATTCGGTTGACACGGGCTGCCAGTTTTCCGGCAATGGATGCGAGTGTGGTGGCGGCTGTGTCGCCGGCTTCACCGGCCAGACGAATCCCGGTATCAATGAGGCTGCGGGCCGAGGCGACCATCGGGACGACGGACCCATCAGGACAACTCGTCCACAGTGCGCCGTTGCCGTCACAGGTCGCCGGGTCGAACTCGAGGAATGTTGTACGGGCACCGCTGACATCGCGGAACATGGCCGTCAGTGGGGGGATGGTTCCAGTGGCCAGATACGGATCGGCCGTCAGTTCGTCCGTCTCGCCGCGCAGTAACGGTTGACCGGCCTGTCCCCAGAAGCGGGCGACGCATTCCACGCCGGCGTCAGGCCGGCTCAACTCGCCCACGATCGCCGGGACCGAGTGACCGCTGTCTGCATCGGTCGGCAGGGTCGTCGCTGCCGTGAGATCCGGGATGCCCGCCACCGATGTTGAATCCATCGCTGCAGCAAAGACAGCCAGACGTGCCTCGATGTCGGGCTCATCCAACCGTTCGTGGCTCAAGGATTCGCGTCGTGCAGCGCACGCCTTGTCCGGGGACAGCACAGCCTTGAATGATTCGTGTTCCGCCAGTGCTGCGGTGATCGCTGCCAGAGATGTTTCGAGAATCGTGGCTGCAGGGGGCGCTGCCTCCGATGTGCTTGGGCCGGCCGTCGCACGATACACGGTGATGTTCTTGGTGAGTAGCACCTGGGCAGTGGCTGCAGACAGGGGCGGCATTGATGCTTCGGCTGCATCGTCCGTCACGAGAATGACGCGTGCCCCCTCCATCAACCGCTTCGTGATCTGTGGGGCATGCCACGGTGTCCCGGAACCGGCCGGGTGAATCACGACGGCACAATCGAGCGGCGTGTCATCGCCGGGATCAAACAGGGTACCGGCGCCGGACCCGGATGCCTTGCTGCCGTGCTGCTTGTCGGGCAGAATACTGACCGTGTCGACGCACTGTTGATCGAATCGCTGCCAGGACAAGCCGGGCCGACTGCGGATCAGTGCCGGCTGCAGGAGGTCGTGGAGCAACGCGCCGGCCTCGCCGGCAATCGGCTCGTACCGACTCCCAGCCGGCCGACAGACGGCCAGCGAAAACGTACCGGCCGGCCGCAGATCGACCACGTTCGGCGTGACGGTGCCGGCAGACGCTGCGCCTGTGTGTGCTGTGATCCCGATCGTGGAGAGATCGGTATCGGAACGCCGCCGCAGCGCATCATGCAGTGCCTGCCGCTTCGGGTACTTGCTCTGTTTCCGAATGAAGTCCAGGCCCAGATAGTGGGTCGAATCGGTGAGCGACTCTGGATTCTTGTTGGCTTGTTCAACCAATGCGAACAGGTCGGCTGCCTGTATTGGCCGGCCCCCACAGCCGCAGGCAATCGCAGCCAGGTGTTGCTGACTGCGTGATGCATGGCCCGCATGCTTCTGAATGGCCGTGCGGATTTCTCGAGTCAGCGGCAGATCACCATCCGCGAGCGTATTGGCAATGCGTTCGAGAACGAGGACGGTGGGCACTGCGTTCAGATGCTGGGCAATGAGCGCGCCCGGGAACGGTCGAAGTGTGCGAATCCCGAGGACGCCGACCTTGAGATTGCGGGTCCGAAGCAGCCAGTC
This sequence comes from Planctomycetota bacterium, assembly GCA_013112555.1. Taxonomy (GTDB): domain Bacteria; phylum Planctomycetota; class Phycisphaerae; order Phycisphaerales; family UBA5793; genus PNC21. The sequence continues at coordinate 1,373,085 of JABFGK010000002.1, forward strand.
TGATAGCGCACAGGCGGTATCAACAAGTGAGCCCTGAGCCACGAGTACGATCGAGGCATCGCGCAGTCGGTGGGTGTGTACCGGGTGATAGGATCGACCGGTGAACCGCTCGAACAGTTTGAAGGCATCGGTCAGGATCGGCTCAATCTGCTGGTCGGAGTACACCTGGCGGGCAGCGGACCCGAGGGCCCACAGGTCGCGATCCTGCAGGCTCCCCAGCATCATGGGGCGTTCGAGATCAAACCAGCGCGGGATGCGACGCCGTTGCTCGCCGAACAACATCTGTTGAGCCACGGTGGGCGATGTGATGTGATCGGCCGGCTGCCCGACGAAACGACGCAGCATCTGCTGGTCATCTGCCAGTTTCAGATCCTGCAGGGCAATGGCAGTCTGTTCGCCATCCATACCGACGATGACGGGGCACAATGCCTGTTCAGCAACTCGGCGGGCAATCAGTGCGAAGTCGGCAGCCTCCTGAACCGTGTTTGCAAACAACTGGATGCAGTTGGCAACGGATGCGGCTGCATGCCATGCTTCATGCCCGGATCCAATCGCACAGGCGTGCCCGGCTGCAGCGCGGCAGGCGAGGGAGACAACCATCGGCGCGTTGCGGCCGGCTGCCGTGGCCAGTGTGTCAAGCCCGCCGGCCATGAGGTCGGTCCCGGACAGAGCGCACGAAGCGCGCTGGCCCGAGAGACTCAGGCCCAGGGCTGCGCTGAGCGTGCCGCGCGGGTCGAGCGTTTCGATGTGAAGCAGTGGGTGATCAAACGCATTGGCGTTGGATCGCAGGCCTTGTTGTTTCGCAAACGCGCGGGCGCCGGCCGAAGCCGGGAACGAACACCCGAGCACGCCGTCGGTGCAGAGGCAGGCGTCGAGATAGGCGGTCGCCGACATGCCGTCGAGTGCTGCCGGATGGCCGGGACTCGGTTTGATCGTATCGAGTTCGTCCTGTGAAACGTCTGCGGCGGTCGAGGCGAGCCCGGGGGCTGCATAGTCGGTACCGTGTGCCGTATCGGCCGGACTCGACGAGTCAGACTGACGGCGGCGATGAATGAGGCGTTTCAGCAGGTTGGCTGATGCAGATGCGAAGCTACTCAATGTGCACCCCCGTCAAGGCCACGGGCAGATCCTCGTGCTCAAACTGGCCGTGCTCCACCCATTGGATGGCCCCGGTTGGGCAGCGGAAGGTGGCCTCTGGCAGAGCCGGTCCCCCGGCGGCATAATCGACAACGGGCAGGTTGTTGCGCATAGTGATCAATCCCGGGGCTGCATCCTGAGCACATCGCCCGCAGGCATCGCAGGTCACCTGACAGACGGCCCGTGCTGCATCCCCTTCCAGCGGGGCACGGCATTGAACGATGAGTTTGTGACTGACCGGCAGGCACTCGAACAGGTCACGAGGGCAGGCATCGACGCAGTCGCCGCAGGCCGTACATTTGTCAACATGCACGACCGGGAGCCGGTCATGATTCATGTGGATTGCATCAAACGTGCAGGCCGTCATACAGTCGGCCAGACCGAGGCATCCCCAGGCACAGCCCTTGCCGCCGCCACCGACCAGATGGGCGGCCCGGCATGATGCGTACCCTTCGTATTCCGCAATCTGACGGGCCTGGCTGATCCCGCCGGCACAGTACAGACGGGCCACTTGCTTCTCCTGGGCCCCGGCATCGACGCCGAGAAACGCAGCGATCGACTCGATCGTATCGGGATCGGAAACGGTGCACTTGCTCGGGGCGTTGATCCCGCTGACCAGTGATTCGGCAAAGGCACGGCACCCGGCTTCGCCGCAGGCCCCGCAGTTCGAGCCGGGGAGATTCTCCTCGACCAGGTCGAGACGCGGGTCTTCCTCCACATGCAGAAAACGATGGGCCACTGCCAGGCCGATTCCGAAGAACAGGCCAAGTCCCATCATGATTCCAACTGCCGTCAACGTCGTCAGCATCTGACTGCTTCCGGGGTAAGGCAAAGCGGTAGGGGGGGTCCTCAGTTGAACGGTTTGGCCCGTTTGATCAACTCATCCACATTCGGTTCATCCGGGTTCAAGGGCAGTCCGGGATGGATGCAGCGACTCGGGCACTTCTCGGCAGCCTTGACAATCTGTTCATAGGTCCCGGCCTTCGGGTCGCCGATCGTTGCCTGCTTCGAGGCGTTGTAGACGAACACCTGCGGGTTGATTCCCATGCAGTCGTTGCAGGTGGTACACAATGGGCTGTCGATCCAGGGTTCTTCAGAAAACGGCTCATCGTCCTCGACCACGTCTGCGGCCGCCGGCTCCGATGATTCGTCCGTATCCACTGCGGTGTTTTCATCAGTTTCCTCGGCAGGGCCGGCCGTCGGAATCGGCCGAGCCACCGGTGTCATGGCGCTCAGGGCCGAGACATCCGTATTCAACAGTGACTGCGCCAGGCGTTGCATGACCTCCTCGGCGGCGGTGGACCGAGCCTGTTGTACGTCCTCGGCATGGGTCCGGGCCAGCGCTTCTCGCTCTGCTGCGAACTCCTGGGTCAAGCGATCACGTTCAGCCGCCACGGCCTGATCGACGTATTCGCTGCGCGTACCGGCCATCTCTTGTAGGATGCGCCAGAAGCCGATCCGATCCCGGCAGGTAAACGCGAGTCGGCGACGCATCACGAGGCGGCACATGCGCCCGCTGCCGTCCACGGCCCAGAGATACGGCACATGGTCAATGGCATCCCGAACGCTCAACTTGAGGTAGTCATCCAGCGGGATGAACTCATTGCCTTCACACTCATCCGGCAGAATACGGAACAGGTCCCGATACCGGTCCTCCATCAGTGCATAATCTGCGAACGTGAAGGCGAGTCTCAACTCCTGCTCGCCCTGATCGGCAGTGCGGCAGGGCAGGTCATACAGCGGCCAGTCTTCGGTCGGCTGCGGGTTTTCCGATGCATCAAAGCGGTGGGCCCAGGATATGCCGCGAGCCGGGTCATACTGGAATAACGGGTGTGCCCGGGCTTCGATGGCTGCCGACCCATGCAGCCACGGACCGAGTGCCGGCGTGGCGCGGGTCGTGGACAGACAGGAACAGACCACGTGCAGCGAGGCCCGGGTCGATTCGAGCGTCCGCTCGATGCCGCTGATGAAGTGGTCCGGCCGGGCGGGGCTGGACTGCAGGATCAGCGATTCCCGATGACTGATGCCGCGATACCCGAGTTCGAAACGCCAGCCGGTCAGTTGATCCTGATCGGTCGGCAGGCCTGGATTCATGCCGGGGTGCACGATGACCATGGCGGCCACCGGCCGACCGGACAGTTGCAGCCTCGAAATCGAGAGCATGGCCTGGCCATCCAGATGGTCCGCTGCTTCCACGGCGAGGATGCGCGGCAGGCTGATCAACTCCTCGCGCGAAAACGCTTCCCAGTCAAAGGCCTTGAGCAGGTGGTCGTGACGCGGCGACTCGTATGAATTATCAAGTTCGAGTTCTGCCAGCCGCATCGTGCCGAACAACTGAGCATGCTCGCCGGCAATGGTTTCATACAGGGTCGCGGCCTCATCGCAGACGGCCGCATCGGCACCGATCAAGTGGCATGACACACCGGGCGTGTCCGTCTGGAACGCGAGCGCGTCAGGCGTCACCACATGGAGCACCGGCTGATCCGTCACCGCCAGGAACTGCTCAAACAGTACAATCGCCTCTTCAATGCGAATTCGTCGAACGGGGTCCATCGGCTGCGCACCGCGCGACGGGCCGATGATTCGTGCCAGAGAGGCCGGATCAACGAATTCAGCGCCGGCATCGCCGACCATCGACATCATGTTCTTTTCGCGCTTCTCGACCGGATCCTTGGACAGTTCGATCAGCAGCAGATCCTTGAGTTGCGTTCGAAGCCGGGACACCTCGGCTCGCAGGTCGGCATAGCGCTGGGCAGCAATGCGGGATGCGACGTGGAGGTACAGGTGCACCGATGTGATTTCCGACAAGCCGAGCAGGCGGCCTTCTTCGGGAATCAGACCGAGCAGTTTCGCTGTATCCGCGTCCCAGTTCCCGGCACTCGTCGGGCTGAGGTCGAGTGAGCCCCGGGTGGCCTCGATCGCTTGCCTCACCGTGTCGAGCGCGCCGACCGGCGACCCGTCCCCCGATTCGATCGTCCGGCAGATGGACTTCTCAATGCGCGGCAGATTGTCCTTCAGGACGCGCGCGGCCTCGGGATCAGCGGCAAAGGACTCCACCAGGCCCGGGAGCCACTCATGCAGGGGCATGGTGTGACAGGCGCCATCCCCGGTGTCCGTCGCGGAAGTCGGGGTAAGGTACAGCGGATAATCATGTCGCAAGCGGTCTGCATTACGAAACGGGTGCAGGAGTGCCGGGATCACGTCCGCGCCGGGCGCGGTTAACGTGTCCGGTGATCCTGGATCATCGCGGTGAAATCGGCGTGCAGCGCGCAGCGACTTGATGATGCGATCATCATCGTCGGTGACGGCACGCCCAAGCGTCGGCAGGAGCGGCAAGTCGAGGCTCGGGTCTGACACCACGTCATCGCTCGGTGCCTCAGCCTTTCCTTTCCGCTGTCGAGCCTTGTTCAGCCACCCATCGAGTGAGTCGTCACGAGGAGACATCGTGTCGCTCGGCTCGCCCGTTTTTTGGGATTCGCTCGAATCCACGGTCTCGGCACCCAACACCTCATCACCTCCGGATTCGTCGGTCACCTGGTGCGATGACGTACTGCCTGATTCTGTGTGCATGGTGTGCTCATCATCATTCAGATGGCAAAGCGGTCCAGAGCGGCATTCATGCCTCTGATCTTCTCTTCCGCCGTCATCCCGAGTCCCTGGGTCATGTAGTCCTCGTAGCACGGCCTCGTTTCGTCCTGGAACAGGAGGCCGATCGGGATCTTGTCCTTGCGACCGGCAATCGCCAGCGCCTCATTCAGGTCGGCCGGGTCATGTTCCAGTTTGTTCGGGTACATCCGTGCAACGGAGGGATCCAGCGTGATCCCGTCATCGTCCGTCAGCAGGAGGACCTGTGACGGGTCCTTCTGGGCTTCTTCGTAGACATCGGCGGTGTATTGCGGGCACCGCTGGTGAATGTGGACGAAACTGAGGCCGCGGTGCTTGTAGGCTTTGAGCAGGGTCGCATGAAGGTGGACCGGATTCCAATCCACGGTCTTGGCGACAAACGAGACGTTCGTGAATCCGAGCGTTGCCGTCGCCGGGTTCAGCGGTGGCAGCCAGGCACCGCGCGGGTGTGTATTCGTGACTGTTCCCGCACTCGTGGTCGGTGACGTCTGCTTCTTTGTCAGGCCGTACACGTTGTTGTCAAACAGCATGACGACCATGTTCATGTTGTACCGGATGGCATGGATCCAGTGGCCGGCACCGATCGAGCAGCAATCGCCGTCGCCGGTGGCGACCCAAATCGTCAGGTCGGGCCGGCGTGCTTTGACACCGCAGGCCACCGGCAGGGCTCGCCCGTGCAGGCCGTGGAAGCCATAGGTATGCATGTAGTGCGGGAAACGGCTGGAGCAGCCGATGCCGGACACGCACACCGTCTTCTCCGGTGCGAGTTGTTCATCACGGCAGATTCGCTGAACCGCAGACAGCACCGCATGATCACCGCAGCCGGGGCACCAGCGAGCGACACCACCCTCGTAATCCTCCAACGAGAAGTACCGAGGCAGGACGTCCAGCGACCAGTCTTTCTTGAGTCCAAACATAGTGGTCAGGCCCCCTGTCCATCATTGGTGTTGGGTGCAGCCGCAGCGGGCGTCTTCGGCCGGCCGGTCTCGTCAGCCAGATCCATCCCCTGGAGTCGTTGCATCACGACGTCATATATCTGGCCGGGTCGGAGCGGCTGGCCGGAGTTCAAGGACCAGTAGTCGATGTCCCGACGCGTGCGCCCTCGCAGAATCAGCGCCAGTTGGGCCGGGCGCCCCGGTTGCGTCTCAGTCATCAGCCCGCCGGGCGGATCGCTGTAGTTCGCCTCGACCGTCAGGATCTTGTCAAAATGCTGGAAGATGGCACGGAGCCCAGGTTCCAGAGGCCAGAGGAAGCGAATATGGAGTGATGACACCTTGTGCCCCTGCTCACGGGCCCGGTCCACAGCCTCCTCGATGGCCCCGAGCGTCGACCCCCAGCCGACGACCAGCAGGTCACCTTCTTCATCCCCGTGAATCTTCGGCGGCTTGAGCGTCGAGCGCAGCGCTGCGAGTTTCCGGCTACGCATCTCGCACCCGTCGATGTGTGCTTCGGGGTCGTATGCCACCTTGCTCTGTCGCGTATGTGACAAGCCCGTGAGGACGTATTCCCCACCCCGCTGCCCGGGTATCGGTCGCGGGCTGATCCCGGTTTCCGGATCCCAGTCGTAGGGGGCCGTCCCCTCTTTCCACGGAGATTGGTCAATCGGTGGGGCGAGCCACTCTTCCTTCGGTTGCGGCCGTGGAATCGGCTGAACGCCGGTCGCAAGGGCCGCATCGGTCAGCAGAATCACCGGGGTCCGGAATGCTTCGGCAATCCGACGGGCAGTAATCACCAGATGGAAACACTCGTCAATCGTGGCCGCGGCAATAATCGGCTTCGGTGCATCGCCCGGCGCGCCGTACATGGCAGCCAGCAGGTCGGCCTGTTCCGGTTTGGTCGGCAGCCCGGTGGCCGGCCCGCCTCGTTGCACGTCAACAATCACCAGCGGAACTTCGCTCATCACGGCCAGCCCGATGAACTCGGTCTTCAGTGCCAGGCCTGGCCCGGAGGTGATCGTGCAGGTCGTCTTGCCGGCATACGAGCACCCGATGGCAAAGCCGATCGCTGCGATCTCGTCCTCGGCCTGGTGCACGATCCCGCCTACCTGGTCAAAAGCGCCGGCCAGATAGTGTGAGGCCGAGGTGGCCGGTGTGATCGGGTACATCGACACGACTTCAATACCGGAGGCCATGACACCCAGTCCGAGCGCCTGATTGCCGTTGAGCACGATCAGATCCTGCTTCGTCTCCATTGGCGGGACTTCGAAGCAGAAGTCGATATGTTTGCGGGCGAACTCGACGCCACCCTGAACCAGTTGCTGGTTCGTCTCGACGACCTTGGCCCCTTTGCGGGCAAAGAGATTGTGCACTTCCTCCATCGCCATGGACGGATCACGCTGGTAGATCTCGCACAGCATCCCGACGATGAACATGTTCTTGCCGAGTCGGGGGTTGGCCGTGTATTCAAGGCAGGCCTCCTCGATCGCCAGTTCATGCACGATCAGGCCGCGCTCGCGGAACATGGCGACAGCCTCGGCATAGGCCTGTCGGATTTCCTCCGAGGGATCCTTGGCCCACTTGTTCTCCAGCAGGAGAATCGTTCCCTCCCGATAGGCCCCCTGCTCGAGGCGGCCGTAGAGCACCTGCTCGTTGAACGCCACGACCAGGTCGGCTTCGTCACCCATATTGGTAATCTTGGTCGAGCCGAGTCGGATCCGAATCCCGCTGGCACCGGCTCGTGATCGAGCCGGCGGCTTGATTTCTGCCGGGATGATCTCGACCGTCCAGGCCCCGTTGCCCATCTTGGCCGTCACGGTGCCGAACGTCACCCCTGCCTTCTGCGCCCCTTCACCTGCGTCGCTGACAATCTCGACGATGTGCTGTGACACTCGAGTCGCCTGGTGCCCGGCCTGTTTCGCGCTGTGATCAGGGACAACGTCCTGATCATCAACGCACGACACTCCTGCCTTCTCGGCCATGCCTACCGCTCCCATGATCCTGTGACATCAATAGGGGGGATGCCGATCATCGATCGTGGCGGTGGTCGGCAGCCGCGCAACTCAACAAGATTACCTACCATCGGCTCCAATTCAATTGCAATGCCATCAAACGGAGCAGAACTTCGGATTGTCACCGTTCATTTGGTGGTAACACCGGAGCCGATCATACTCTGGAACGTCGCGCGGTTCGCTCAACGGTGGACGGCGACTGCCAGCGTGTGAATCTGGGTTGTCCGGATCCACCGATGGGACACTTAAAACCCCGCTATACTTGTCCGCTTATGGGTATTCAACTTGATCCCGAACTGGTCGATGCCATCCGCGCTGCGGAGTCGGTCGTCGTCATGACCGGCGCCGGCATCTCTGCAGAGAGCGGTATCCCCACCTTCCGCGATGAACTGACCGGCATGTGGGAGAACTACGACCCGGAGCAGTTGGCAACGCCGCAGGCATTTGAGCGCGACCCGGAAACCGTGAGCCGATGGTATGACCAGCGCCGGGCCAACATTGCCAAGTGTGAGCCGAATGCCGGCCACCAGGCACTGGCGACGCTGGAACGCTGGCAGACGAAGGACCGGGGCCGCCGCTTCACCCTCCTGACGCAGAACATCGACGGCCTGCACCGTCGGGCCGGCAGTGCCAACGTCGTTGAACTGCACGGCACCATTTGGCGCTGGCGGTGTACCAAGACGGGACGCGAACGCGAGTACCGGCACATCCCGTTCCCGTCCTATCCACCGCTGTCTGAAGATGGGGGATTGCTCAGGCCGGCCGTCGTCTGGTTCGGGGAGATGCTGCCCGAGCGTGAGATGATGACGGCCCAGCGTGAATGTGAATCGTGCGATGTGTATTTCTCGATCGGGACCAGCACCCAGGTGTTCCCAGCCGCCGGGCTGATTCAGTTGGCCCACGCCTCCGGTGCCAGGACGGTCGAGGTGAACCCGGAGACAACGCCGGTCTCGAATCTGGTGGACTGGTCGCTCCGAGGCCCGGCCGGCACGGTCCTGCCGGGGCTGGTTGAACGGGTCATGCCACCAACCGGAACGTAACCCCCTCCCCCTCCCCCTCGTCCCCCGGCCCGGCCCGGCTCATCCCGGGGTTGATCGAACTCCTGTCAGCAAAAAAGAACATGTCCGAGAGCGTGTGAGGCTCCCGGACATATTGCAGGAGATCCTGAATTGAACCCGTCTCACTGAGTGATTCAGAGTGGCGGGTGATCGTTTCGGCTCAACCGCGCTGCCTTAGGCGCGGCGACGTCGGGTGCCGACCAGCAAGAGGCCGGCGGCTGCGAGCATGCCGGAGGCCGGCGACGGGACGATGAACAACTGGTCCTGCACGCTGGCACTGGTCATGGCAGCCAGCTGCATCGTCTGGCCGGTTCCGTCAAGGCTGTCCAGCCAATCCTGGGCCGTGTCGAGGGCCGCGCCGCCGTTCCTTATACGGAAGTCGCCGTCATCGAGTGCCAACCCGTCGTCCATCACGATTTCCCAAACGGCTGCCTGGAAGGAATAGGCATCGTCATTATTGAACGAATCGGAGTAGTGACGCCCGAATAACTCGGCCATCAGGAGTGCTTTGGCATCGCCCATGCCGCTGCCGGGGATCGGTGCATCAGACGGGTCGGCCACGATGAACTCATACTCATTGCCGTAGCCGATATTCTGTGTGACTTCGATGCAGAATGTAATGAACTCACCATCAGCGCCCGGGCCGGCGTAGTCGCCCCCAAGACGTGTCCAGTTGTAATACCCGGCCTTTGAATCGCTGTAGTTCGCCCCGCCGTCGACTGAATACTCGGCACCCTTGCCCGGCTCAACACTGTTGAAGCGTGCCTCGATGATGTCAGCATTCGCAGACTGACCGACCATAATCAACCCGGCAGCCGCCCCGGCCAACGACATGATGACTGTACTCTTGAGATGCATCGAATATAACTCCTTGTTGTTGTTCTGATCTCACTTACTGACCCACGAAACACGCGGAACGTCACTGCACGACAGCAGACATCGAAGCGCACCGACGGCGTCATCCGAAACCCGCGCCCGAGTCGTCATACAACCGACACCCGGAATCGGCCGTCACGATGCGGCCGGCGGACCCGGCTGAATGCCGGCAGTCTGCTGTGAGGGGTAGTTGCAAGTATGCGCCTGTGTCGGTCGTGTGCAATGCACGGGTTGTATTGTCAGCATCACCTGGACCGGTGGTACCGGTTAGGGAATCTGGGTAACTTCCGGCCAACTCATTACGGGAACTTCCGCTTTCTTGTCCGTCCTGCCAGCAGCCACATACCCACACCGGCCAGCATGCCGGAGGCCGGGGTCGGGATCATGAACACCTGATCCTGACGACTGTTGCTTCCCATGACGGCCAGATCTGCCGTCGGCCCGGTCCCGTCAATCGAGGCCAGCCACAGGTTCGCCCAATCCTGGGCGCTGCCGGCATCACGAATGCGGAAGTCGCCGTCTGCCAGATCGAGGTCGTCGTCATTGACGATTTCCCAGACGGCCAACTGGAACCCTGCGGCCTCGTCCTGCCCGAACCCGGACGACCAGTGACGCCCGAATAACTCTGCCAACCGATCGGCACGGTCATCGCCCATGCCCGATGTCGGCCAGGGTGCCTCGGTCGGCTCGATTACATTGAACTCATACTCTGCCCCGTAACTGACGTGCTGGACGAGATCAACGCAGTAGGTTACATACTGCCCTTCGGCCCCGCCTCCATCGTAATCGCCGCCCAGCCGGGTCCAGTTGAAGTTGCCGGCGACCGTCGTCTGATAAGAGTGGCCGTCATTCGTACTGAACTCGATGTTCCGCCCGGGGCTGACGCTGTCAAAGCGTGCCTCAATAAGGTCTGCCTGTGCCGATGCGGCACTGATCCCCACGATGGCAGTGGCTGCCAGACTGAGTGATGCTGATGTCGTTCGATTATTCTTCATTCGTTTTCTCCCCCTGCACGCCCACGCCGGGACGATGACAGACACGCTGAATGCGGGATGACCGCTTTGTGTGTGTACTGCGAGTGATGTCCCTGTTATGAGACAGGCGCCCCTTCGTTGGCCCCGTCCGGAGAACCGGCTTCTCCGACGGTGCGGGAACAGCACTGCCTCGTCAACCCATACGAGTTGACAATTCAGCCGGCTTCGGAGCAAGCGCAGAACAACCGCCCGGCAACTTCGCAAAACGGTTGTAAGGAATGTGGTTTATGACACCGTGGGTGTGACCGGGCTGCAAGGCCGGTCACCGGTGAATCAGGTTTCCGGACGCATGAACGGGAACGGGATGACGTCGCGGATGGTTCGACTGCCGGTCATCAGCATGATGATGCGATCCACGCCGAGTCCCAACCCGCCGGCCGGCGGCATACCGACCCGCAGTGCATTGAGGAAGTCCTCATCGAAGGTCCGGTAGGTCTGTTCCTCCTGGTCGGCCCCCTTGAGTTGCTGGCGGAACTTGGCTTCCTGAACGGCCGGGTCATTGAGTTCCGTATACGCCGTGCCGAGTTCCATGCCGTGAACCATCAACTCCCAGCGATCGCACAACGCCGGATTGTCCGGCTTCGGTCGCGTCAACGGCGAGATGGCCGACGGGTAATCCATCACGAAGGTCGGCTGGATCAACTGCTCTTCTACCGTTGCCTCCCAGACCTGGTTCACCAGGAGCCAGTCGTCCAGCGTGGCAGCGTTCGTCATGCCCAGTTCCGTGGCTCGCTGGCGCACACGATCGAAGTCCGTCATTGCAAATCCGTTCGCCTCTTCAAACAGGTCGCCATAGGTCACCTGACGGAAGGGCTCCGCATAGTTCAGAGGCTGGCCGTCGAACTCGATGATCCCGCTGTCCGGTGCCATCGCCAGCGCCAGGTGTCGCAACATCGACTCGGTCAGCTCGAGCATCGTCAAGTAGTTGCCGAACGCTTCATACACTTCGATTGCAGTGAACTCGGGGTTATGCGAACGGTCGACGCCCTCGTTGCGGAAGTTGCGCCCGATTTCATACACCCGATTCATCCCGCCGACGAGCAGTCGCTTCAGGAACAACTCGGGCGCAATGCGCAGTGACAGATCAAGATCGAGCGCATTCATATGCGTCAGAAACGGGCGTGCTGCTGCCCCGCCGGCCTGGGTCTGGAGAATCGGCGTTTCAACTTCGAGGAACCCGCGCTCGTTCATAAAGGAGCGCATCATACTGATCAACCGGCTCCGCGCTGCCAGCGTGGCACACACCTCGGGATTGACATACATGTCAACATAACGACGCCGATAGCGCAGTTCGGCATCCTGCAACCCCTTGAACTTCTCCGGTGGCAGTGCCAGTGTCTTGCATGCGATATTAACATCGGACGCCCAGACTGTAATCTCCCCGGTACGAGTCTTCATCACCGGGCCCTCAACCACGAGCAGATCCCCGAGGTCAGCCAGCCGTGCGATCTCAAACCCGGTATCCGTCTGCACGTCCTTCCGGGAGGCGGCGATCTGAATGTCACCGGTCATATCGCGGAGTTGAAGCCACTGGAGTTTGCCATTATCACGATGCAGCATCACCCGGCCGGCGATCTGGACGACCGCCCGGTCATCACCCTCTGCATCCTCGACATACTTCGCCCGTGCCTCGGCAATCGGCTCCAACCCATCAACCCGCTGCCCATATGGATTGACCCCGAGTTCGTCGCGCATCTGCTCGAGCTTGGCGAGTCGATCGGCCAGCAGTTGCGATTCGTAGCCGGGATCCTGCGTCGGATCGGTCGGGCTTTCGGTCTGATTGTTCGTTTCGGATGTCATATTGGGACCCATCCCTCTCTTCATATCCGGTGCGTGATTGGCTCGCCTCGCACGGGCTCAATCCGATGGTGCTTTGTCGCTCGTTGTGTTGGAAACCGCACAGTTTACGCAGGTGAATCGGCGGCGTTGCGAGAATTAGCGGAGGAGCCGATTTCATCCAACAAAGTCTGGACGCCCTGCTCGAGTTCGGCCGTCAGTTTGGCCGGCGTCTGTTTCTTCTTCGGCCCATCACCCGAGCGATCTGCATTCACCTCGATCGGCTCGCCGAACGAAACGATGACCCGCCGGGCAGCCCGGATCGAAGCCGTTTTGACGCCCAGGACATCCTCTTCAAACTTGTCCAGCGTCTCAGCCAGCCGCTCAATGGTCGGCTTCTCCGTCACATAGTCTCCCGGGTAACTGAAGGCCTGCACGACCAGGAACACATCATCCAGGTCGCGCGCGATCGCTTCCCGCTCGACAGCCAGCGCCTCCGGTTCGAGGGCAGCCGTGCCATCCTCCGGGTGCTCGATTGCGTTGAGCCGTTCCAGGGAGGCCTGTCTGACTGCCTTGACGCGCTCCGGGATCGTCGCTCGGGCTTTGGCGGCCTGCTCGTCTGCAGCCTCATCCTTCGGTCCCAACCCGTAGCGCGATTCCAACTGGCGCAAAATGGAATCAGCCAGATGCTCGATACGCGGCGGCAGCGGGCCGGTGGACGACGAACCGAGGTACTCGATCTCCTTGAGTGAGAGGATGCCCTCCGCAAAGCGGTAGATGCGGGTCGCCAGATCACAGTCCCGACGCGGCCTCCAGAGTATCTTTTCCTCCAGCTGATCCATCACATGCAGCAGTGCCGGCATCGGGTCTTCAACATACTGATACTTGATCCCGCAGGGCACGCACACAATCGGGCGGTCGGCCTTCCGTGACGCCGTAATCGCAATGGCTGCGGCCCCTTCACGGAACGGGGTGACCCGATCGTTCTGGTGGTAGACCTCGCCCTCGGGAAACACGACCAGCGGGAATGCCTTGTCCTGCAGAATCTCGATCGCTGTCCGAAATGCCTGCCGATCCGCCCCCTCACGATCAATGGAAAAGCAGCCGTGGACGCGCAAGGACCAGCGCCCGATCACCCCTTGCGCGGCAAACACCTGCCAGGCACTCATGAAGTAGAACGGCCAGCGCAACTGATCCGCAGCCTCGTACATGGCATAGGCATCGGCATGACCCGGGTGATTCGGCGTGATCATGACACCGCGGCCCTCATGGACAACGGTCGCCAGCCGATCGAGATGACGCACCTCGATTTCAGCAACCCGCTGCTCGTTCCATTGCTTGCGCAGACGGATCGGGCGCAGCAGTTTCACCCAGAAGGGGCTGAGCCTGGCCTCCCATCGCCCCGGCCTCGGGCTAAGCGGGTATCGATTCATCGTGTTGCATCATTCTTCGGCACGATCTAGTCGCTGCCGCGAATCTTGGAAAGCAATCGCAGGATTTCGATGTAGAGCCAGACGAGCGTGATCATCAGGCCGAACGCAGCGTACCACTCCATGTATCTCGGCGCCCCACGTTTGGCACCTTCCTCGATGAAGTCGAAGTCGAGCACGAGATTCAGTGCGGCAATGATGCATACGACGACGCTGAATCCGATGCCGATCGGGCCACCCGAGTGGATGTATGGCAAGTGGACCCCGAACATGCCCATGATGAACGAGGTGAGATACAGCAGCCCGATCCCGCCGGTCGCGGCAAAGACGCCGAGTTTGAAGTTCTCCGTTGCTTTGATGAGGCGGCTGATATAAGCCAGCAGCAAGGCAATGGCGACACAGAAGGTCAAGCCCACTGCTTGCAGGGCGATCCCGGGATACCGCGCCTCGAACATCGCCGACAGCCCGCCGAGGAACAGCCCCTCGAGCCCGGCATAGAGCGGGGCTGTGAACATCGCCCACTTCTTATTGCCGAAGATCGTGATGAGCGCCATCACCAGACCGCCAATCAGCCCGCCGATCATCCATGGCATCATGGCTTTGAAGCCGGCTGCCGGCTCGGTGTACTGCATGAACTTGTTCCAGGTGAACCCGGCAGCGAAAAACGCGATGGCCAGCAGGATGAGTGTCTTATGGGCGGTCCCGTAGATTGTCATGGCCCGGTAGGCCGGGGGTGCCTGAGCCTCGCCGCCACCAGCCTGGTTGGCTGCCAGATATCCCTCCAGGTTTTCAAAAGTGCCTGCATTCAAAGCAGGGTTGGCTGTCCGCATCATGTCTGAGGTCTCCTTGAGATCCACACAGCGAGCCGGTGTGGCGAATCGGTCCCTGAATCGGCCTGATGATGCTATACCGAGGTTCCCGTCGGAAGGTTCGATTGACCGACGCCGACGGGGGGGTGCGGTCCCCGATTGCCCGTCTGATCAGTCCACGTGATCCTCGATCAGGTGCGCGAGTCCTTTGTCAGCCTGGAGTTTCCGGAGGGCTTCGATCACGTTCCGAGGCACGATCGTGTGGAGGTGATCCACACTGCCGCCGAGTGCTGCAATCTGTTTGATCAGATTCGAACTCGTGTAGGCGTACTCCTGGCTCGTCATGATGAAGACGGTTTCGAGGTCGGCCACCGTCCGGTTCGTCATGGCGAGTTGGCACTCGTAGGCCAGATCGGTGATATTCCGGATGCCGCGCAGGATGACTCGGGCGTTCTTGGCTCGGGCAAAGTCGACGGTCAGGCCGTCATAGGTCTCGACGCTGACGGACCCGCCGTCGGGCTGGCCGGCCACCATCTCGTCAACGAGTTCCGTGACCATGCACTTGCGCTCCGCCAGCCCGAAGACCTCGCGTTTCCCGATGTTGCGGCCGATGGCAATGATGAGGTCATCGAAAATGACCCGGCCTCGTTTGATCACGTCGAGGTGGCCGAGCGTGATGGGATCAAACGATCCGGTGTAAATGGCACGATGGTTTGGTCGGGTGGTAGTGGTGGTCATGGGGGGAAGGATAGCCCGCAAAACAGGAAACCGGGTGGATCAGCATGCACATCCAGCCCTGGGCCGGACTCATGCCTAGTCTGTTGGCCAAATGGCCACCGTCCCATAACTCAGGTGTATGGCATGATAGCAGATTCTCGACAGTATTTGCCTATATGACCCCCTTTGAATAGCATTGGTAGCCGAATTGCGCAGAAAAAACGCACAAACCGGCATCAGAAGCCGAAGAGTACAGTATGCTCCTCCAATTCCGCATCAAGAACGTCCTGTCCTATCGCGATGAGACCGTGCTGAACATGGTTGCGGGCTCTCGTGCGAAGATGTCTGATGAGGAGGCTGCGCGGAATACGCACCGGGTTGAACTGGCAGGCTCAAAGCCGATCCGTGTCTTGAAGAGTGCGGTGCTGTTTGGTGCGAACGCGTCCGGCAAAAGCAATGTGATTTCGGCTTTCAAGCGAATGCGTGACTTAGTGGTTGATAGCGCCACTCGCATTGAGCCAAATGAGAAACTTCCCATTGTCCCATTCCTGTTAGACAGTGAGACTCCACACACCCCAAGTGAGTTTGAGGTTCAGGTGGTTATTGATGGGGTGCGATATCAATACGGTTTCATGGCGGACCGCGATGCGATACTGGCTGAGTGGCTGTACGCCTGGCCGAAGGGGAGTAGGCAACTGTGGTTTGAGCGGTTTGTCAACTCAGTTGACCCTGATGAATGGAAGTATGGCGCGCTTGTGCCAGACTCATCGTCGTTGAAGGAGATCTCGAAGAAGACAAGAGAGAATGTCCTCTTCCTTGCGGCGGCAGCTCAGTGGAATCACGAGCACTTGGGAAGAGTGTGGTCGTGGTTCGATCAATCTCTGCCGTTGAAGGCTCTAAACTCAGGTCCTGGATTGGATCAGCAAATTGCGCTTCGCCTTGTCGATGATATTGAGTTTCGCAATTTCGTAATTGGCTGTCTCCAAAAGGCAGACTGCGGAATACTGGAGATCATGGCCGAGAAACTCCCCGTCGATGAGGCGAGATTCCAATTTCCTCCGGACATGCCGACCGAGTTGAAGCGCAAGTTTCTGCAGTCCCTTACCGATCAGGGATTGGTTGACGTGCAGATACGGCATACGGCTGCAAACGAGCAGGGATATGCTGATCTCGATTTTGGGCAGGAATCTGATGGAACGAAGAAACTACTCATACTTCTTGGCACATGGTACGACGTGGTTTTATGCGGGAGAGTTATGCTCGTTGATGAGTTGAGCGCCAGCATGCATCCACTCCTGACTCGCATGCTGATTTCCATGTTTCACGGCGAACTTAGCACGCAATCCGGATCGCAGATCATACTCACCACGCACGACACGACACTGCTCGATCAGGAGTTGTTCGGGCGAGATCAAATCTGGTTCACCGAGAAAGACAGCAGTGGTGCCACATCGCTTGTCTCGCTCTATGATTACAGACCAAGAAAGAATGAGGCACTGCAACGCGGATACCTGTCGGGGCGTTATGGCGGGATTCCAATACTGGAAGGATTTGATCCCGCATGAGCCCAAAGGGCGCCCAGAGCAGTCGCATACGCGACAGCAATAAGGCACGCGCACAACATGCCTTGACACGCAAGGCTGGCAAGAAACCTGCTAGGCCGGTCATACTCATTGTCTGTGAAGGAAGAAAAACAGAGCCAATGTATTTTGGTACATTGAGAAGGCAGTTGGGGCTACCGTCGCGTCAAATCAGAGTACGCTCGTGTAAAGGGCAGACGGATCCATTGCAGGTCGTGCTACTCGCTCATAGGGAACAACACAACGCAGAATCCAGTGCCACGCAGGCATCGTATGACGAAATCTGGTGCGTGTTTGATGTGGAGCAGCCGGAGCAATCTCCTCATTTGCCGTCCGCCATAGAGCGGGCGGCAAGTCATCGGTACCAGTTAGCCATATCAAACCCCTGGTTTGAATAGTCGCCCCTGAATAATTCGATTTGATCGGTGAATCCAGGTTGAAAGTGGCTTCGGGATGTGGCATACTTTGCAGGATATTGTAGGGATACGTTCCGAAACCTTGCAAATTCGGAGTCACGGATGAAGCCCCAAGCCCAGCCTGATGATGAGCTGTTCCTGTTCCAATCTCATTTCGATCAACTGCTCAATCCGACCCATCCGCTGATCAAGTTATCGAAGCAGGTCGACTGGGATCACTTCGATCAATCGTTCGGCGAGTTCTTCTGTGAGTCGGTGGGTGCCCCGGCCAAGGCCACGCGTTTGATGGTCGGCCTGATCTACCTCAAACACGCGTTCAACGAATCGGACGAGTCGGTCGTCGAGCGCTGGGTGGAGAACCCGTACTGGCAGTATTTCTGCGGATACACGCACTTGCAGCACGAGTGTCCGATTCATCCCACGACGATGACCAAATGGCGAAATCGTGTGGGTGAAGCGAAACTTAATGAGTTGTTGAAACAGACCATCGAGGTGGCGGTGAAACACCATCGATTGAGCGAACGTGAGTTGACCCATGTGAACGTGGACACGACGGTGCAGGAAAAGAACATCACGCACCCGACCGACTCGAAGCTGTTGTACCGGTCGATCTGAAGCTGGTTCGGGCCGCCAAGGGACGCGATATCGTGCTGCGCCAGTCGTATGTTCGAGTGGGCAAACGGGCTGCGGTAAAGGCCGGTCGATACGCGCACGCGAAGCAGTTCAAGCGAATGCGTCGGTCGTTGCGTCAACTCCGGACGTACGTGGGGCGTTTGGTCCGTGACATCGAACGCAAAGCACCGCCATCGAGCCGAGATGAAGAGTTGTCGATGTTGCTGGGACGGTGTCAACGGTTGATCGATCAACGACCGAGCGACTCGAACAAGTTATATTCGCTGCACGAGCCGGAGGTGTGCTGCATCAGCAAGGGCAAGCGCACAGGCGCTATGAGTTTGGTCAGAAGGTGGCCTTGGCGACGACGAATCGAGGGAACTGGTTCGTGGCGGCCATGTTGTGCGAAGGGAACCCGTACGATGGTCATACGCTGAATGCGACCTTATGTCGTGTCGAATCAAACACTGGCGTTGCGCTGACTGATGCGTATGTTGACAAGGGATATCGGGGTCACGATTACGAAGGCGAGGCGGCGGTACACATTGCCGGCCGTGGAAGCAAGCGGGCGACGCGAGTTCAACGGAAGCGTCGCAAGCGACGCAGTGCGATCGAACCGAAGATTGGGCACGCGAAATCGGAGAGTCGTCTGGGACGTTGCTACCTCAAGGGCCTGGCCGGGGATGCAATCAACGTGGTGCTGGCGGCGGCGGGAGCGAACTTCCGCAAGCTGCTTCGGCTCTTGCGATGCGCACGTGGCGTCGAACAGACGTTCCAGCTCAACTTCGCCTGGCTCTGGCACCTATTGCGTTGGCCAAACCATCACCCGCGGTTCAAAATCGCCTGATCGGCGGTGTTTTTCAGGGTCGACTTGAATACTGGTTGATACTGCACTTCGTCAGGCATGCTTCGGGCTTTATTGCTTCCAGTGCAGCAGAAGACAAGTTGAGAGAATCAGTCCCGGAGTACTCGAAAGGGTATGACATCATACATGATTCACTGGAGTCTGATTGGCAGGATCGGATTACTCAGGCGGTCAGTTGGGAGAGAGATGTCAGACGTACCCAGCACTTGGGCAGCAATGACGTCACGCAATGCAACCCGAGCAGTGATGTCGCCCGTCTCGTTGAGCAGCTGCTGAATCTAAGCAAGCAGTAGAGCCTGCCACCCCACCGCTCGGCGCACGACAACGGGCGCGCCTCGGAGTTTCCCCCAAGCCCCGCGCCCACCCATCACTGCCAGCTCGATCCACCGCTGCCACTCTCGTGGTTTCTCGCTGGTTGCTTGGGCAAGCATCGATATGCAACGATCACGGCATGACCCGCGTTGCCACGACGTTGGTGGCCACGCCCTGCTGAACCCCCTGAAACCAGATGTCTGTGACTTGGCTGACCTTGATGAGATCGCGAGATCCCGTGACGGCGCCATTGGCATCACTCATGAGTGGGCCGAGCGCCAGTTTCGGGTTGCGCAGGTTCACATGGACGTCGAGCGCCTTGATATAGGTGTCGCCGGAGCCTGCGATGCTGTACAGCAACCAGAATTGCTCGTTCGGAGTCACGTTCAGGCCGGTGAGTTCCAGTGGCTTCCACCCGAACAGCGGCATTGGCATGATGGTCAGTGCATTGGCGCTGTGGTCCTGTACCTCGTATGGGCCGATGTCGACAATCGGGGCTGTGCCGTATCCGATGTCGGGCTTGCCGTTATCATCAAAGAACCGTGGAGCACCGTCACAGTCGACGTCATAGCGCATCGCCGCATTTAGCCCAGCATCAATACACGGAGAGGCGGGCATCAGGTGATAGTCATCGTTGGCAGCATCGGCGAACATTGGGCTGGCTTCGAAATTGCCGCCTCCTCCATACCCGCCATAGACGTCACAGTAGGTCAGTTCAGCACCATAAGAATAGTTATAGATTTCGTTTGGTACATTCTTCCAGAGAATCGAGTTCGTCACGGGCAGCCGGCGCCCATTGCCATTCTGATAGATAGCGCCTCCGGATGTGTCAGCGACATTGTGTACGAAAGCACAGTTCAGCACTGGTGCATCCGATGCGTAGCAGTAGAGCGCGCCACCCTCCAAGGCACAGTTGCGACCGAACACTGAGTTGGTGATGTCAGCGCCAGTGAGTCGAGAGACCCACTCCAACATGATCGCTCCACCGGAAAACGCCCTGTTGTCAATAAACACACATTGTCGGATAGATGAGGTATTCTCGCGGAGGTAGGCGGCCCCGCCGCCGCTGGCAGAGTTGCCGTAGAAGACGCAGTGGGTCGTTTCAGCAACTGAGTCTCTGTAGTAGTAAACTGCCCCGCCAAGGTCGTCAGCACGATTGTAGGTAAATACACAGTTTGCTACAGACAGACTGGTTGGAATACCGTCGATTTGAATTGCGCCCCCGCTGACGCGAGCCAGATTATTACGAAATGTGCAATTCGTGATATCTACGGTGCCAATTGAGAGTTTGATTCCACCGCCGTACTCTGCAACGTTGCCGGCAATCAATGTGTCGTTGATGAACGCGTCCGACCGCCTGAAGTATGCCCCCCCGCCGCTATCATGGGATGATTTGTTGTCGGCGATCGTGCATGATTCGATGATTGCGGTACTGGAGGTGCTCCAGAGCCCTGCGCCACTAACGTTGCTTTCATTGTATTGAATTGAACACTCGAACATATACAATGTGGAAGAGTCCGTGCAGTAAACGCCCGCACCGCCGCTGAAGTAGGTGCGATTGCGCTCAATTACGCAGTCTTCCAGTGTAAGAGTAGGAGCCTCGCTCGCGTAGATACCGCCCCCATAGCCTGCTGTGTTTGCGGTAAGGCGGCAATGGCGCACCGTAGGCCCGCTGTCCCAACAGAAAAGACCACCGCCGTATCGATGCCGTGTTCCGCGGTCAAATCGGCCCTTGCCACGGGTGATGGTGAACCCCTCAAGGATGGTATCAGCCGTTTCGCCATTCATACACTTCACAGCCGATGTATCCTCGGCACGCGCATCGATCGTGGTAACTTCCGCGCCGTCGGACGAATGGAGGTACACAGCCTTGCCGTAGAAGTTGATCGCTTCGTTATAGGTGCCGGGGCTGACGATGATCTCATCACCGTCTATGGCAGCATCGATCGCCTGCTGGATCGTGGGATAGTCAGCCGGGACATGGATCACGGCGGCGATGGAGGAAGAAGCGCAGGACAAGCAGGTGGCGGCCAGGGCAATACACGTCACACAGAATCTATGGCGGGTCATCAAAACTGCTCCTCTCGGGAGTTTTTGGTAGAGCAGAGCAGGCTACCCATGCACCCTTGTTCCCCAGTTGCCGATTCGACGCTGATAACCCGCCTGCGTCGATTGGATAGAGGGCCATATCGAATAATGCCTGCTTCTGCCGGTTTATGCTTGTTGTTGGTATTGTATATCAATTCCAGCAGATATGTTGCTGAATTATGAGCAATTGTCAGATAGGGATTGACGGCTGATGGTGCGCTCGGGATGGGAGCGCGTGTCAGAATCGCATGGGGGGCTTGCCGGTCCTTATGCGAACAAGGCGCGCACGACAACGGGCGCGCCTCGGAGTTTCCCCCAAGCCCCGCGCCCGTTGTGTTACACTATCCACGCTTCCGCGCCCACGACGTACCTGCCGTCGGGTGAGCCAGCCGATCGCTCCACCGTTCCCGGCCGCCCTCCTTCCAGAGGCCCTACCGGTCGGGAGCGAACAAGACTCCCCCTGTGCACCCGCACGTCGCCCGCTCAGCGTTCACCAGCCCAGCCCTGCCCCTACCAGGCAGCCTGCTGAACTGTGGTTGTCAATAGCCCCGATCGGGGGAGGCGTTCCGATGCGGGGCCACTCCAGGGACCACGTCCAACCACACACAGTCTCCAATACCTTCTGCCATACCGCAAGCCCGGCACTCAGATCACCACCGGATCGCAACCGTCTGCGCGGCCCCGGCAATCTGTGCCGTCTAGGCCGGCACGCAGCACCCCACCCAATGCCCGATATTGTTGGACTTGCCGTACTTTGTCTGTGTCTGGGCGGGTAGTATCACACCGCTCCTACCGCATCAGAACGCCCGAAGCATCAATCCGGCCCCCACCGACACAGGAGGGACATATCAATGATTACCAATAGACGACGCCTGCCGCTGCAACTGGCCTGCTTCATGCCGGCTGCCCTGATATGTGCGGCTGTGACTGCCCCGTTATCGGCCGACGTCACGCTCCCATCAGTTCTCAGTGACGGCATGGTGCTCCAGCAACAACGGGATGCCGTCCCCATCTGGGGCCGGGCGTCCGCCGGCGAGCAAATCCAAATCACGGCCGACTGGCTGACCGAACCGGTGACAACCACGGCCGATGCGCGAGGCCGATGGTCTGCCGACATCTCGACACCGGATGCAGACATGGGCTCGCATCAGGTCCGTATTGTCGGCAATAACACACTCGTCCTCTCTGACGTCCTGATCGGCGAGGTCTGGATCTGCTCCGGCCAATCGAACATGGAATGGCCGATGCGAGCCTGCGGCGAGGACGCAGAAATCGGGGTGGCCGACTACCCGCAGATCCGCCTGTTCAATGTCCAAAACACAGTCTCCGCGCACGAGCGGGATGATTGCACGGGGCAGTGGCTTGCCTGCAACTCCGAATCGCTTCCCGACTTCAGCGGCGTCGCCTACTTCTTCGGCAGTCGGTTGTTCAGCCGGCTCCGGGTTCCCATCGGCCTGATCCAGGCAGACTGGGGCGGAACCCGCGTCGAGGCCTGGATGAGCGAAGATGCACTGTCAGCGTATGAGCAATACAAGGACAGTCTCGATATTCTCCGTGACTCGCGCGACCCGCTGAAGCGAGGCAGCCTGGTTGAGAATCGTCGCGAGCAGTGGTGGACCAATATCGACCGGGTCGCCTCGATGCCCGGCAACTGGACGACCGTTGCCTATGACGATTCGGAATGGAAGTCGCATTCACTGCCAGGGTCATGGGCCGGCGACGGGTTGGATAACCACGATGGTATCCTCTACTACCGCAAGACGATCAAGTTGAGTTCCTCATTAGCCGGCCGCCGGGCGACGCTGACACTGGGACCGATCGACGACTATGACGATGCGTGGGTCAACGGCAAGCATGTCGCAGCAACGCATGAGGCGGGCAAGTGGTCCGTGCCGCGCGAGTATGACATCATGGAAGACATCCTGGTTGAGGGCGACAACGTGATCTGCGTTCGCGTGCTCGACACTGGTGGGCTGGGCGGGTTTGGGGGTGAGGCCGGGCAGATGCAACTGAAGTTCAAGGCACGGCAGGGAGAATCACAGCCCCCAGCGTCCTTGTCCCTGGCCGGTGCCTGGAAGTGGCACCTCGGGCCGACGATGAGCCAACTGCCTGCCATGCCCGAGTCCACCGGCATGGGGCCGAACACGGTCACCGCTTTGTTCAACGGCATGATCTCGCCGATCGAACCCTACGGCATTCGCGGGGCCATCTGGTACCAGGGCGAATCGAATCGTGGCAACGCAGCCGAGTATCACGACCTGTTTTCAGCCATGATTCGAAACTGGCGTGATCGCTGGGGCCAGGGTGACTTCCCGTTCTACTTCGTCCAGATTGCCCCCTTCATGTACGGCGGCGATCGTGGCCAAACGGCACTGCTGCGCGAGAGCCAGCGATTGACGATGAGCACTGTCGATAACACCGGCATGGTTGTCACCACTGACATCGGCAACCCAGCCGACATCCACCCGCGCAACAAGCGCGAGGTCGGGCGTCGACTGTCATTGTGGGCACTGTCACAGACCTATGGAATTGACGAGGTCGTCCCCTCCGGGCCGTTGTACAAGAGCATGACCTTTGAGGAACATCGAGCCCGCATCACATTTGATTACGCCGCCGACCGCCTCGTGAGGAAGGGCAATGATCACGGGCTGACGCACTTCCTGATTGCCGGGGCAGACAAGCAGTTCCGCAGTGCCCGTGCCGTTGTCGATCCAGCGAACCCCGATTCGATCCTTGTTTGGAATGATCGGATTACCGAACCGGTTGCGGTGCGCTTTGCCTGGACGGCATCACCGTTGCCGAACTTCTTCAACTCCGTGGGGCTGCCTGCCTCCCCATTCCGAACCGACGACTGGAATGAACCGCTGCCGCGCATCCTCAATGATGAACAGATGAGTACCCTCCGTGATGATGATCCAGCCTTTGGGCCACTCTTCAACGGGACCGACCTTGACGGCTGGCACAATGTGAACTGTGCCCCGAGTACCTGGTCCGTCCGCGCCGACGAAAACGGTGACCCGCTGATCGCCTGTACCGGGATCCCCACCGGCCTCCTTCGTACCGATCGACAGTACGAGAACTTCGTTCTCGAACTCGAGTGGCGGCATCTGCAGCCGGGCGGGAATGCCGGCTTGTTTGTCTGGAGCGATGCGCTGACTGCCAAAGGTCAGCCGTTCTCACGCAGCGTCGAAGTACAGGTCATGGATGGGGCCGAAGGTGCCTGGTTTACGAGCGACGGTGACATCTTCCCCATTCACGGCGCGACGATGACGCCCATTACTCGTCGAGGCAGAGGGAGTTCCCGTGCGTTCCCAAGTCAGCATCGTGCCAACCCATCACCGATGTGGAATCACTACCGCGTGATCTGCAACAACGGCAATATCTCACTGGCCGTCAACGGCCTGGTCGTAACAAAGGGCAAGGAAGCGAGCCCGCGTAAAGGCTACATCTGTCTCGAGGCAGAGGGTTCGCCGGTCGAGTTTCGCAATATCCGAATCAAGGAAATGCCGCCGGCTGATCCCCCGTTGGCGGCAAACCAGGTGGCCGCGCCTGACATGGGATTCGTTCCCATGTACACCGGCGTCGACTTCAGCGGCTGGAAGTACGGCCCGGAGCATGAAGGCCACTGGCGCGCAACGAACTGGACCGTCACGTTCGACGGCCAGGGGGCCGACCTGTGGACCGAGAAGGAGTACACAGACTTCGTTATGATCTGCGATTGGCGCTGGACCGGCGAGCCGAAGGACAATGCCCTGCCGGTCATTCTGCCGTCCGGGGAAAACAAGATGGATGAGAACGGGCAGCAGGTGACACAGGTCGTTCCCGAAGCGGGCGACAGCGGAATCTATCTGCGCGGCAACAGCAAGAGTCAGGTCAATATCTGGTGCTGGCCCATCGGGTCCGGCGAGGTATACGGCTACCGAACCGACGGCAGCATGTCCGCTGAAGTCAAAGCCGGCGTCACCCCATCCGAGCCGGCCGATGCACCGATCGGGCAATGGAACCGGTTCATTATCAAGATGGTCGGCGATCGCCTGACGGTCGTACTCAACGGCAAGACGGTTCTTGAGAACGCGCAGTTGCCCGGTGTGCCGGAAAGCGGCCCGATCGCTTTGCAGCACCACGGCGGGGCACTGCAGTTTGCCAATCTGTATATCAAGGAACTGTGAGCAGGGGGTACAGCCAATGGGAACTCACTTCGACCGCGTTCCCTTATGCTCGGTCACATGACAGATGACCTCACGCGTCATTCCCGCGCAGGCGGGAATCCAGTGAGACGTGATTCGTGTGGCTGACTGGCACAGGCACACCGGACAGATTGAGCGATCTGCCAGAATCCCCCTGGATGCCGGCCTTCGCCGGCATGACGAAAACACTGGGCACGCGACAGCGCTTCCCTCCCTCGCGAGCACTCACTGCACTTCGTCAGTTCCCTGCTCGATCTGAGACGGCATGTCGATATTCAGGCCGGTGTACCGCTGCACATACACGGTGACAGTGCAAGACAGGGTGGCATCGAGATTGCGAACGGTCACGAGTGTGCCGTCGGTCACGGTGCGCCCGACCGATCCCTGGATCAGTCTGCGTGTAATGGCCGGTTCATCACGCTGCTCGAAGACCACCTGCACCTCGGCCGGCCCCTGGTTCCGGACCTGGACAAACGGGGCGCTGCCGTTGACGAATACCGATCCCTCCATGCCGGGCCGAAGGACGAACCCGCTCGATGCCTGACCGCCGGTGCAGGCCTGCAATCCGGCCACTGCCACCAGCATGGCCAGATACATCGTCAGCCGGCGTTTCTTCTGCCCCGAAGTCGTCACGGGAGGACGTCGTGATGCGGGAAGTCCTGGTTTGTGTCGAGATGTCATGGGATCGGTCTCCTGTGCTGATTTCGTCAATTTGCACCATCCTGGGACCGATTAAAGCCTGCTGTGACCAAACCGGCAGCGTGCCGCAGCAGGAAACTCAATTTCGGCTATGTGCATCATTTTATCTACAGCCCTATACTTCTCAGGCACAATGAGGCACTCGCAGGGGCTCAAACGCAGAGGGGCGGACCATCATGGGACCATCAAATGCCACGGGAGCGGGACCGAATGGGGGCGGTGGGGGATCGGTACGACAGCAGTTCGTGTCGCTGACAGGCGTGCCTGGTGCTGTCGGTGAGAAGACCGGCGAAGAAAACCTGGCGACTGCCTGCCTGCGCCGCGAGCACCTGCTCATCGCTCAGGTTCTGGACTGCTTTGAGCACGTCCTGAGACAGGCCCGAGGGAAGCGTCGGGTGGTCAAGGAGGAGTTTGCCCCCTTCATCGAGTTCTTTGCTGAGTACCTCGACGGGTGTCACCGCGAAAAAGAGGAACAGTGCCTGTTTCGATGCCTGGTCGATTCATTCGGTTATTCTGAGGAGAACGGCCCGATTCAGAAACTCGTGTACGAGCACGAGGCCGGGCGACGCCGGGTCTCCATCATGGCTACCCACCTGGACGATGCAGCTGCCGGCCAACGACACGCCGTGCGCCTCTTTCTCGAACAGGCGCGGGCCTTTCGTGACATTCTGCGCGGCCACGTCAGTGCGGAGAACCAGGGCCTGTTTGAGGCGGTCGATCAACAGATCCACCCCGGCCATCCCGAATTCGAGCGGCTGCAACGATCCTACGAGCAAACGGACCAGGAGCCGGACAATCAGACCTCACTGTCGCGCGGGCAGGCGCTGGGCAGGCAAATCCTGGAACAGTTTGCATCCAATGTGAAGTGAACGCTGCGTGATGCCGCCTGATTCATCAGTAACAACAGAAAAAGCGTCACCACCGGCTGTGCGCTGCCGATCGTGACGCTTCGTTATCAATCGGGATTCTTAGCGATCAATACGCATCGCAGTGGCGAGCGCCGTATCTAGTTTCCGCCGCCGCCGCCCCCTCCACGACGCCCACCTCCCTGACCGAACCCGCGCCCTTGTCCCTGTCCATCGCGGCCGGTTTGGTACTTCACGCCGCAGCCGTAGGGTCGCGTGGTGGTCACACTGACCTTCTTGTCGGCCTTCAGTTCCTCAATCGCCTGCTCGACGTAGTTCACAAGTTCCTTGTCACGATTGCTGACGCGTCCAAGCGGGGCATTGTCGATGGCACCCATGTATCGGAGTACGCCCTTCGTATCGATGACGTACATATGCGGGGTTGTCCGGGCCTTGTACAGCCGCCCGACGTCGCCGGATTCGTCAAGCAGAATGGGGTACTCAATGCCGTAGGTCTTGCGGTAGTCGATGTTGCGGTCGAGCCCGGAGCCTTGCTGGCCGGGACCGCCCGAGTTGATCGCCAACCAGACCACGTCCTTCTTCTTGTCTTTGGTGTACTCATTGCCGGCCGTGTCGAGCGGGCCGTCTTCATGCTGCTTCTTCACATACGGGCATTGCGGGTTGTACCACTCGAGGACGACGTACTTGCCCTTGTATTCGCTGAGCGTGTGCTCTTTGCCGTCAATATCCGTAAGCGTGAAGTCGGGGGCCGGCTTGTCGATCGTCGCAAACTTGACGGCGTCCTTGTCGTTCCCGTCCTCATCCGTCTCGGCCTTATCCGTGGCCTTGTCCTTGTCCTTGCCATTGTCCTCCTGGTCCTTCTGCTTGGCTTTGTCCTTTTCCTTTTTCTCCTGCGCATACGCGCTGGAGCCGGTCGCGACCGTGGTCGTAAAGACCGCTGCCGCGATCGCGATGACGCCTGCCAGGGCCATCAGCCTCGATGCAGCGTCATTCGTTTTGTGTCCGTGTCCATGTCGATGAGCCATCCCGGTATCTCCTGTCTGATGTCGCACCCGACCTCATATCGGCCTGCTGGGTCTTTCTTACTCGATTAATGACACACTTCGGGTCTCGATCATACCATCCATCGTCAAAAGCGGTTCTCCCAAATTCTCGGTCACTCGGTGGTCCTACGCAGTTGTCCTGTGAAAAGTTCGTTCGCGGCCCCTCTATGGCTATTGCGGATGTTCCGGTCGCCAGGGAGTCCGATCCACGGGCGGATGGAGATCAGGTATGTGTATCAACGATGCGTCATCAGGAAACAGGCACCTTCTTGTGGTTTCTGACAGGAAGCCTCCATCGAGTTGTGCCCGGGTATGGAATCTCGTTATGCTCGCGGCATTGACAGCCTCCCTGCTCATCGGGGCCGGCTGCGGGAGCGAGGTGAAGGTGACTGACGATGATCTGGTCATCATCAACGCCACCGATCTGGATGCGATCATCCTGGCCAATACGAAAACCACGAAGCGCAAGAAGCAGACCTGTCTCATTGACAGTCGGATTGCGCAGCGGTTTGCAGCCGGCCATATTGCCGGGGCCGTCAACTTGATTTCACGCGATGTTCGGGCTGAAGATCCTCGGTTCTCCGAGTACAAGACGTTGGTCATCTACGGGCAGGACTGGATGGACTCCTCGCCGATGATCGTGAGCAAACGACTGCTCGCCCTGCGATACGAGGATGTCAGAACCTATCGAGGCGGCGTCGTGGACTGGCAGGCGACCGGGCACGTGCTCATTCCGTCACCCACCCCGTCAGACGAAACCGGGCAGGCCGGCCCCTGATGCCCTGCATCCGGGCGTATCGAACCTTGTTTCTGATGTTTCTCGTACTCGACGCAGCCGTCCTGCCGTTGGCTGTCCTCACGGGATCGCCGCAGGATGGGTCTTCATCACAGGTTCGGCCGAAGGCAGCGCTCAGGATGGCCCTGGCTCGGCTGCGGACCGAGGCCGAGACGTTTCGTGAGACGGCACGACTCACGCGGGATCAGGCCGACTTCGCAGCAGACTACGAGTATGCAGACCGCGTCGATCGGTCGGCCCTGTGTGCCGAAGTGATTCAGCCTCAATCCGGGACCGAGCGCGAGTCGGACCCGTCCGTCGACGGCTACATCCGCTGGCAACTGCTGTCGTTCACCCCCGATTGGTCGGCCCTGACGGATAATCAGTTCCGCAAATTTGTCGAGCACATGCCGGGCCTCGTGCCCCACCCGGCCGGACATCCGGACGTACACGACGAACTGGAGCAACTCGCAGCAGTCTCAGCCCGGGATCCCGATGCTCGTCAGCAACTCCAGCAGCGCTGGGAGTCGATCAAGACACGGATTCACGATGCGGAACTGTTGAATCACCCGTCGATCCGCTTCCGGCAGAGCGTGATTGAGCAGTATGTGAAACCGGATCGGCCGGGGTATCCCGACCCGCCATCGGGCGATGCGCAAGCCGGTCGCTACCGGGCGATCGTGCTCATGCTGCACGATCTTGAAGACCGGATAGAGGCCGGGTGGGACACTCGCTGGATCAAGACGCAGATCACGAACACACTCAAAGCCTGCAAACTCGATCCCGAGTTGAGCCGCGAACGTCGACTGGAACTGATTCGCATGGTGGAGCAGTTGGCAGACCGGCCGGCGACGAAGTCAGTCAGGTGTGTTACGTTCTACGCCGAGCAATCGGATCGCGAGCCGGACATCGGCTACAGCACATTCCAGGTCCGACGCACGACGGACGCAGCCAAGTGGATTGCCTACCTCAACGGGCACGACCCCACGAAGTGATGGCCGCCACAGTCTCTCAGCCGGTCGTCTACCGGGATTTTTTGGCAGCCCTCGCGGTTTTTGTGTTTCGCCCATGTCATCAGGTTGTACACTTGGTGGACGCTCCAACTCAGACCGGGATTTACCTCAGGAGGGATATTGATGAGACTCCGTACTTTTACATATGTCGCTGCATTATCGGCGCTGACGCTGGCCGGCATTGCCGGTGCTGCTGACGGCCGGGATGGGTTCCTCGAACCACGACAGGAGTTCATCAAGGTCGAGCGCGTGGTTCAACCGGACTACCCGCATCGGCTTACGGTGAAGTTTCGTGATGCCGTCCTGGCTCGGGCAACCGACCTCGGCGCGGTGACCAGTGTGTCGGCTGCTGACCTGACGCACATTCAGATGCTTGCTGCACGGCACGGCATCACGTTCCGTCAGTTGATCAACCTGCCGGATGAGACGCTGATTTACCTGGAGCAACGGGCCGAGGCACACAGCGGAATCGCCCAGCCTGACTTGGCAGGCATGATGATCGTGGATGGGCCGGCCGACGTCGACCTGCAGCAGGTGGCCGACGATCTGCACGCCTCTGCCCTGACCGAATGGGTGTACTTCCAGGAACTGCTGCCGCCTCCTCCTTGCGATGACATTACACCGGACACCCCGCTGTACTACCCGGCACAGCAGGGGTATCACGGCCCGAACCCGGGATTGAATATGACCGCTGCCTGGGGCATGGGCAGTACGCGCGGGGCCGGGATCCGGGTGGCCGACTGCGAGTATGACTATAACGAGAATCATGAGGACCTGTGCAATATCACCGATGAACCCGGCCAGACGCCGGGTGGCCTGTGGGAGGATCACGGGACCGCGGTGCAGGGAGAACTCGTCAGCCTCGATAACGGCTACGGCTGCACCGGCCTGGTTCCCGATGCCGAGTCATGGTTCTTCTCCGAGTACACGGTTGAGGAAGGCTCACGACGCGTCACAGCCATCACGAATGCCATCGCCACGATGGGGATCGGTGATGTTGTATTGTTGGAAATGC
This sequence comes from Planctomycetota bacterium, assembly GCA_013112555.1. Classification (GTDB taxonomy): domain Bacteria; phylum Planctomycetota; class Phycisphaerae; order Phycisphaerales; family UBA5793; genus PNC21. The sequence goes on from JABFGK010000002.1 coordinate 1,403,964, forward strand.
AGACATTCGGTGGGGGCGGGGGCTATGTGCCGGCCGAATTCGACCCCGCCGTCTGGACCGTGTGCAGGAACGGGACCGATGCCGGCGTCATCGTCGTCGCAGCAGCCGGCAACGGGGATCAGAATCTCGACGCCGCAGCGTACAACGAGTACATGAGTCGCGGCGACAGCGGGGCCATCATCGTCGGGGCAGGCACGTCGAACACGAACCACGACAAACTGAGTTTCAGCACCTACGGCAGCCGAGTAAACGTACAGGGGTGGGGGGGGCAGGTGTTCACGCTGGCTTATGGCGACTATGCCCGGCACGGCAATGATTACAATCAGGAATACACCGCAGCATTCAGCGGTACGAGTTCGGCATCGCCGTTTGTTACCTCATGTTGCATTGCCCTGCAGAGTCTGGCCGTTGAACAACTCGGTCGCCGGCTCGACCCGTACGAACTGCGCGACATCCTGATTACCACCGGCATCCCACAAGGCTCCGGCGGGCACATCGGGCCGTTCCCAGACATGGAAGCCGCAGCCTCGACCATCCTGGCAGACCGCATGACGCTCGTGGTCGGTGATCTGGTTGGTGGGCGTGACGGGGACTTCGATGTGTCGGGCGCGACGCCGAATACAAGCCACTATCTGGTCTACAGCCTCCGGGGAACCGGCAGCACCTATGTTGCGCAACTCGATGTGACGCTCGGTCTGGCAAGCCCGAAACTGGGTGCTGATGGGACGTCCGACGGGACGGGCAATGTGCACTGGACGCTCGGCGTACCCAACGCTGCCAGCGGTCGAACCATCTGGTTCCAGAGCGCCGAATATGGCCGCACGAGCAATGTGGTGGAGACGGCCGTGAAGTAAGAGTTGTTGGGGCCGGTGGGGCACCGACGAGCCGCGCACGTAAGTAAGCGGGCATTGGCTTAACGCGGATCGAGCATATCAACCTGACCAACAAAACGGCCCATGCAGGGTTCACTGTGATGATTGCCGGCCACCATGCCGAATGACGTCTCCCTGGATTCCCGCCTGCGCGGGAATGACGAAAGGGAGGCAGCGAACACTGCCCCAGGTAAGGAGACGGCGCGACGCCCAAGCCCTCGACAGGGGGCTCACAAAGCCGCCACCGGTGGTGGCGGTGGTGGCGCACGGAAGAGCCAATCAGCAGATTGGTGATCCTCCCCTGCAGACTCACATCATCGGCAACACCACTTGCACGACGATGTACAACCCGACGGCCATCGCCACCATGGCGGCCATGATCTGCGCGATCATCTTGAGGACCTGGGCCCAGTAGTGATTCAGCGTCGGCAGTCGGATCGCTTTGTACACGACCGAAATCCCAACCACCAGCGGCAACATCAGGAACCACCACCAGCGGCCTGAGCCGATCGGGTCAAGAAACGGGCGGTACGAACTCCCGGCTGCCACAGCAACCGTCGGCATAGCCAGTATCAAAACGGCCCCGACCACAGCGGTCAGACGTCTCGCTCGATGCAGATTCGGTCCGTGCCGGTGTTTCATGCTTTCGACTCCTCCCGCAGAATCCGCTTTCCTTCAGCCGAGGCCCGGTCGATCGGCTTTCGTGCCGGGGCCAGGTACATCACATCGAACAACGCCACCAGATTCAGCATCCCGGCAATGGTCGTGTACAGCGTGCCGACTTCGTTGATGTGTGAGAACGAGGGTGTGAGCGTCGTCTGTGCCGACCCGGCATCCCCTGGGGTGTCCCCATGCCCGGGCGGGAGATCCGTTTCGGGAGGAATGGCCGGCGGCTCGTGGCCGGCAGATCGCCAGTATTGAATAATGGGCGTGGCCGGCCCGCTCAGGCACTGGCCGTAGAACCACCAGCGTGCATTTTTGGAGTCGATCACATACAGTCCGCCGATGAGCAAACCGAGAACGTAGATGGACAGGACCCCAACCGCGATCAGAACGCCTCGACGACGGTAGCCCAGCGACCAATGGCCCAGACCCGGGAGCAGCCAGCCGAGAATCGGGGCCCCCAGGTTGATCCGGTGCTGCCGGGAGGATGAGGACGGTGGTGTATCAGCGTGCACAAGCAGGTCTCCTTCGACGACCGCTGACGGTCTGTGGTGGCTTCATCGGCCGCCGGCTGGGAGGCTCATCAATCGGGCCCGGTGGTCCACGTTGCCATGCTCGTAAGAAAGATGGCATGGCCCGTTGACCACACGGCCGTGGGTTGTAGTGTACCCGCGCATTTGGGCGGGGTAATGTAGGCAAGACCCGAGTCGGCTGGAACGAGCCCAGATGGGGCCGGCTGACGAGGGCGACGGAGGGTGTCCCGGCGATCACGGTGATCGTGCGGGTACGTTGAGAAATGGCAAACATCGTGCGAGGGTGTCACCATGTTCGCATCCGTGTTTGAAACGCCGGCAGCACGTACCGAGATGCTGACCGGATTGCTGCCGGGCCCACCTGCCCGGACGACGCAGGCTCACGGAGTTCCGCATCGTGGCCTGCTCACGGGCTCGGCAATGCCGGGGCCAATCGGGTCCATCGATGCCTCCCGGGAGTCGGTGCTCGATAGCATGCGCACTGCCGGTCGCTTCGAGTTGCTCGAGCCGGTGTCCGACCGAAAGGACGACGACGACGACGAGGAGGCGGAGGAAGACGAGCCGTTCGGCGACGACGAAGAGGAAGGCGACGATGTTGAGGTCGAGATCGACTACGACGACGATCTGGATGCCGATTATGACGACGATGCCGATGATGACGATGACGCCGACGAGGTTGGGGATGACGATGATGACGATGACGACTTCTGGGATGACGATGACGAAGATGATGATGATGACGATGAGGACGATGACTTCGAGGATGAACTCGAAGACGATGAAGACGTGTTTGACGATGACTACTTCACCGACAACGAGGAAGACTATTGACCTGAAGTGAGCCCGTTCATCTGCCGACATTTCTCAACAGCGAACCCAGGATGAATCTGAGACATCGCTGAGAAGACGATGCACGGGGGGCAGGCATGGGACATCGACCGGGAACACAAAAGCGATTGACGACGGGCACACATCCGTCTTGTGACGATTCAGGCACGGATGAACCGCACGAGAACCCGGACACGCCCGATATCTCTGAGGAAACCTCCGGGACGATCGCCGATCGGCGCGTCGTACCGGATCGACGCTGGTCAAGTTACACGAAAACGACGAGCGGCCTCGAACGACGACGCGGCCCCGGCCGGCGGCGCAGTGACAACGTCCGATCCGCCGAAGAAGGCGAGATGACGACCGAGCAGTTTCTGTTCCTGATGGCCATCAATGCCTTCAAGAGTGCCAACGGAAAAACCTTTCCGACCTGGACCGACGTGCTCGAGATCGTCAGACGTCTTGGGTATCGCAAAGTTCAGCCATCGGAGATTCAGTTGCGAAATGCTGAGGATTGGCTCGAACCGCCGGATGCGCCGGCACGATCCGGGGCAGTCGGTTCCGGAGAGATCAGCCGCGAAGATCCCGACTGGCAACTCGATTCCGACGATGCCGATAAGCATGCCGCCTGACCACCGGAGAGCCGTCCCTGGCTGGCCGGTGGCGATCACTTGATACTCGGCTACTGTCGCTGCACATCAGACGACACCAGCACCCAGCCTCAGGCCTGCGAGGGGTGAGCGGCCGGCCGCCTGTGTGTGCGTCCGTGCACCCCGGCGACTGTGATGAGCCACACCCCTGCGAGCCAGTCAGATAATCCTCAGCCTCAGAATCTCATTCGTTGGGATCGGCTGCTTTGGGCCGGTTTTGTTCTCCCGTCCCGTTCGATCCGCTCTGCTCAGATCAGGGCATACACTTGCGTATGCAGCAACAGCAGCAGCAGCAGACATCCCAGCCCTTGCGAGTCCTCATTACCGGAGCCAGCAGCGGCATTGGCCGTGGGCTGGCCCAGTGGTATGCGCACCGTGGTCACACGGTCGGCGCGCTGGCTCGTCGGCAGGATCTGCTCGAGGAGTTGGCAGCCGCGCATTCCAACGTCGTTCCCTTGATCGCCGATGTGTGTGACGCCGAGCAGACCGAACAGGCCGTCAGCCGATTCGCACTCGAAGCAGGCGGCCTGGACGTGGCCTATGCCAACGCCGGCGTCGGCCAGCGCACCCGTGAAGAAGGATGGGATGCCGATCGGGCCGAGTTGATTGCCCAGGTCAACGTCGTGGGGGCTACCAACACAATCTGCGCAGCCACCTCGATCATGCTTGAGCAGGGCCGAGGCCATCTCGTCGGGATCTCCAGCCTGGCCGGGCATTGCCCGTTGCCCGATGCCGCGGCCTATGGCGCCAGCAAGGCCTGGCTCGTGTTCTATCTCAGATCACTTGCCATGGACCTCGGGCCGTGCGGGATTCGATGCACCGTCGTCATGCCCGGATATGTGAGTACGCAGATGGTCGATGGGACCGGTGTCGAACTGCTCACGCCACAGGCCCGGCGGGCAGCGGACCGAATTGCCCAGGGCGTGGCACGCGGTCAGGAGACGATTCGCTTCCCCCGTCGCGTGTCACTGCTGACCCGATTGGCCGGGCTGACTCCTGCATCACTCAGAGCCTCCATGCAGCGCCGCCGGCTGCACAAGCGGGCGACCTCGAGATCGCAGGGCCGGTAATCCCCCCCTTGCCCAGCCAATGCCCATAACCGCACCGCTCGCAGTCGGACTGGGACGTTTGCCCCACATCTTTCCAGCAAGATGGCCTGCCTCTGGGCATCTCTTCTTATCGTGGCCGTTTCATTCCACGATAAACATCTGGATTGACATGTTTCGACATGTGACTCAGTCCGGTCGCGAAGCCCCATATGAAACTGCATACAAAAATCCTGATCCTGTCGTTGCTGGCTACGAGCGTGCTGACGCTCGTGTCGCTTGGCATTGCCTGGCGTGTACTCGGGAACGGCTTTGATAGCCTGGAACGGGCGTCATTCCGACAGACGGCCGACCATCTCACAGAGGAGTTGGCCGATATCACCGGCTCAATGAACTCCAAGTGCCTCGACTGGGCCAACTGGGATGACACGTATGACTATGCCCAGCGACCCAACACGGAATACGAACACGACAACCTGACGGCCCATTCACTGCAGAACCTGGAAGTGCATCACATCATCATTCAGGATCAGAGCGGCCGAATTGTCAACAGTGTCAGTTGTGAATCAGATGAGGCGAATGACACTCCGGTTCCGACACCCGAGCCCGTCGCGGCATTGTGTTCGCGGCCCGAGCCGTGTCTGGTCCCGCTGGCGGAGGGTGCCCAGCGCCTGGGGATGGTGGTCCTGTCAGACGGCCGCTTCATGCTCTTTGTGTCACATCCGATCCTGACCAGTAAACAAGCGGGCCCCAGCCACGGCACCATCACCTTTGCCCGCTATGTGGATCGCCGGACCCTGGAGTGCTTCCGCCAGGCGCTGGGCCAGCGCGTGACCTTTACGGCCGTCCGCGATCTGCCGGCCCCGATCGAAAATGAATGGATCGCACAATCGCTCTCGGCATTTCGGTCCGGATCCTCTGATCCCGTTGTGAACCTGGTTGACGACTCCTGTGCAATTTTGTACATGGTGATCCCTGGATATGCCGGGCAGCCGGAAGTGGTGGCCCGAATTGTGCATGAGCGGCCCGTTCATGCCCAGTGGCACGCGAGTATCCGGTACGTCCTCACGAGCGTGATCCTGGTGAGTGCCTGCATCTGGCTGCTGTTTACTGGTTTTCTGAATCTGCTCGTGACGCGACGAATTCACTCGATGAGAAGTTCGATTGAACGGATCCTGCACGGCAGCGACCTGTCAACACGCGTGCCCGTGTCGGGAACGGATGAGATCTCTGCACTGAGCAGCGAGTTCAACCGGATGCTCGGCCGCCTGGAACGATCACATGCAGCCATCATCAGTGCACGCAATCAGGCAAGCCGGGCCGAACGAGCCAAAGTCGAGTTTCTTGCCAACATGAGCCATGAGATCCGCACGCCCATGACGGCCATCCTCGGCTATACAGACATGCTGCTTGATCCCTCATCAAACCGGGAGGAATCACTCGAGCACCTGCAGACGATTCGCCGTAACAGTGAACACCTGCTCGGCATCATCAATGACGTGCTTGATCTCACCAAGATCGAAACCGATGGCATGGAAGTTGAAATGACGCCGGTGTGCCTGTGGCAGATCATTGGCGAAGTTGTGGCCACGACGCGGGTCCGGGCTGCGGAGAAGGGCATCAGCATCGACGTCGAGTACGTCTTCCCGCTGCCGCAGCAGATTGACAGCGATCCGCTGCGCCTCCGCCAAATCCTCCAGAACCTGATTGGCAACGCCGTCAAGTTCACCGAGAGCGGCGGGGTTCGTGTCATTGTACGATGTGATCCGGAGCCCACCCGGGAACGTCTGATCCGAATCGAAGTCGCAGACACAGGCATCGGCATGCCACAAGAGGAACTGACCACGCTGTTTCAGCCGTTTACCCAGGCCGATACCTCGACCACCCGACGCTTTGGGGGAACCGGGCTCGGGTTGGCCGTCTGCAGGCGGCTGGTAACACTGTTGGGCGGCGAGATCACCGTCGAGAGTCAGCCCGGCGAAGGAACGTCCTTTGTCTTCACGATTGACCCAGGCGACCTGACTGGCATTCCGACCGTGGACGATCTGCGTGAGATCGGGTCGGCGCAGAGTGTCGAGGACGACTCCGGCCAGGCCGAGACTTGTGATGATGATGCAGAAACAGAGGTTGCCCCAGCGACGAACGACTCCGCACCGCCCGCATCTGAGCAACCTCAGATTCGCATTCTGCTGGCTGAGGACGGGCCCGACAACCAGCGACTCATCGCCTTTGTCCTCCGCAAGGCCGGCTTTGATGTGTCCCTCGCAGAAAACGGTGCCCAGGCGTACGAGATGGCTCTGGCAGCCGAGGCAGACAGCAGTCCCTATGACCTCATCCTGATGGATATGCAAATGCCGATCCTTGATGGGTACTGTGCGACCAGCAAACTGAGGCGACATGGGTATGCCGGCCCGATTATCGCGCTGACCGCCCATGCCATGTCGGGGGACCGAGAGCGGTGCATCACGGCCGGCTGCACCGACTACGCCACCAAACCGATCAACCGCGAGCAGTTGATCCAGCGGGTACGCGATGCCGTCTCCCACGACGCTCCGGTCGGCTCCACCTCACACAGCAAATCACCGTAATCCACTCCGGCTGGAAGCCCCGCCTATTCCTCGTCCGCGCAGCTCATGATGCGCCAGCACTTCTCGAGCAGGTCCCGAGTGCCCAGGCCCGTCCCGCCGCTCATAACCAGCACCCGATCCGCCTGCTCATCGCCGGAATCGCCCATTTCCTGTCGCAATCGCGCCCGAATGTCCTGCACCAGCGCCTCCCGGTCCTGATCGGGGACGAGATCGATCTTATTGATCGCAACGATCTCGAACCGCTGTGCCAGCGCATCGGAGTAGCCGGCCAGTTCGCCCCGGATGACCTGATAGTTGGTCACCGGGTCGGAGCCATCCGGCGGCATGATGTCCAGCAGATGCACGAGGATGCGCGTTCGTTCGATGTGGCGCAGGAAGTCGTGACCGAGGCCGGCACCGCCGGCAGCCCCTTCAATCAGCCCCGGGATGTCAGCCACGACCAGACGGCGCTCGGAATCAAGAGCCGCAATCCCCAACTGCGGGTGGAGGGTCGTAAATGGGAAGTCGGCAACCGCCGGCCGGGCCTTCGAGATCGCCCTGAGCAGTGTCGATTTGCCGGCATTCGGAAGCCCGATCAGGCCGATGTCAGCCAGGAGTTTCAACTCGAGTCGGAGCCGGAACTCCTCGCAGGGCTCTCCGGGGGTGGCTTCACGCGGCGTCTGGTTCGTCGCGGACTTGAAGTGTGCGTTGCCGTAGCCCCCCTTGCCGCCCCGTGCCACGATGTAGCGCTGTTTGTGCTCGGTGATATCAACGACCAACTCGCCGGTTTCGTCGTCGTAGACCAGGGTTCCGGGCGGGATTTTGAGAATCAGATCATCGGCCGACGCCCCGGTGCACAGCCGCCCCTCCCCCGGTCGGCCGTTCTTGGCATGCCAGTGACGACGCCCTCGGAAATCAAGCAGCGTGGTCACGTTTTCGTCCGCAACGAGGATGATGCTCCCCCCCCGGCCGCCGTCACCCCCATCCGGGCCACCCTTCGGGATGTACTTCTCACGCCGGAAACTGACGCACCCCGGGCCCCCTTTGCCCGAACGAACCTCGACGACTGCCTGATCGATAAACACGTGAATGCCCCGGTACACGAAAGGGGCAATGGTAGCACCGGCGATCTGGACCCGGGACGACAATGAATATGAAAGGGTGAGAACGAAGCAACACAAGGGAAGTTCGGGCTGCTGTGACGGGAACAGGTACGGATGAGCCGGCCCGCACGCGCAAGCACACGCTTGCGCGAGAGAAGGAGGGACGGATAGGTCGGGTGCCGTGTGCGCACGCGTGTGAGTCGGCTCAGTGTTTCGTGGCTGTTCCTTTCCTGGTCTGGTCAGTGTCAATGTGGCCTCATCAGGCCGCCTGGCTTGAGGAGCCCCCGTCTGCCGAGTCAGCGTTATCGTCGTCGGCCCCGGCAAGTCGCTTCTCTGCTTCCTTCTGGATGGCGGAGTAATCGATCCACTGCCCGATCGGAACCGACAGCAGCAACGCCGTGTTCTGCACATGGTTGGCCAGATCATCCAGGACCATGTCCAATGAGGCCGTGTCAATCCCGGTCAGCTGGGTACATCGATCGATGCAGGGGTCCATTGTGGCGATGTCGATGTCGCCGCAGAACAGACCTGCGATTTCCGTGGCCGCTCTCACAAGCCGGATCAGTGGGGTGAACTGCTCGTCCCCGGATGCCTGCATGGCAGCAATATCGTCATGATGATGACCCACAGCGGTCCGGAGCGTGTCCGGCAACGACCACATATCCAACAGGCTCTCACCGACGGCTGCATGGGTCACGCCGAACTGTTCCTCTTCGAACGCCACGTCCCAGCAGCCGGTCTCGGTCCACTGGCGACCGATCGATTCGCCCCACTCCGGGACGGCCAGGATCAGGGCCATGATCCCGATGTCAGAGAGCAGGCCGGCGACGAAGGCCTCTTCCTTCTCTGCCGGGGCGACGAGTTCGGCAATCTTGCGGCCGGCAACGGCCGTCGTCAGACTCCGCCGCCAGTATCCTTCAAAATCAAACTTGAAGTCATCGTCCGAGTTCTTTCTGATCAGATCAACGAGCGAGAAGCTCAGTGCCAGCGACTTGACCGATCTCATGCCAAGTAACGCCGTTGCTTTACTGATGCTCGTCACCTGTCGGGCCACGCCGAAGAGTGGGCTGTTGACCACTTTCAGCAATCGTGCCACAAGGGCCGGGTCCTCAATGATCACTTGAGCCAGGTCATCAAGGCCGGCATTCGGATCATTGGTCACGCGAAGAATTTTGACCGCAACACCGGGGAGTGACGGTAGTTTGTCAGTCGATCGAACTTGGGCTATGACATCGTCGCACGTCATTCGAAAAGACCTCTCACTGATGAAACTCCAGTGTCAGTTACGACACACATCTCACACGTGCTGCAGGCAGAGTGTGTCTGCATGCATCAGTGGCGCGTTCCGGTGCATGGGTGTGCGATGCGCGCACCCTGTGCCCCTCAGCTGTCCAGTAGTCCCTGGAGTTCCGAATAGTCAACGGGTTGTGGAAGCGGACAAGTCAAACGCACCTGGCCCGCGCCACATGGTCAGAAGAAGTCACCGGGCGGGCTCGTCGCGAGTTGCAACAAGGAAGGCGCCGACATGTGAATCCGACAAGGCGTGAGCGATATGTCCTATTGATCGGCACCCAAGCCGTTTGGCTTCAATGTCATGCCACAGGAAGAGGCAAAAACAAAACCGGCTAAATTGGTCACTTTTTGCAAAACAATGGAAGGCCGATTGCCGTGTTTCCATTGTGCCAAGGAATGCGGGCCACGACGACAAAACTTACACAAAAGGTGGTTATGGGCGCACATCCGGCCAGTCATGAACCGGCCAGAACGTATAGTCCGACGTCCGCATACCGTCCTCCGGATTGAGGTCGATGGATGTCGTGATGTGCCCATCGACAAACGCCAGATTCACCCGCACCTTGTTGAAGTGCCAGCGCTGACGCCGATCATTCCCGTCCTGGTAATTGTAAATCGGCATGTCGCCAAGTACCCAGGTCTTTGACGGTTGAGTGATGTACGGCATCTTGCCACCGCCCGGAGGGATCAGCGTCCAGGAAGCATCGCCATCCAGATCATGGTCATTGAGCGTGTAACTGGTTCCCACGGCATCGTACATATTCTCGATGGCCAGCCACGGGTCCTGTTGTCCCGTGTCGGACGGATCGGCAAACACCGGCATCAGATCGTCCGGGCGCGGCCGAGTCTGTCGCAGATAGCGGTTCAGCGGGCGAACGTCAGCCCCGACCGTGAGATCCACGAAGTCATCGATCTTGAGCCACCCTGCCTTGCCGCCGAACCGGGCCCCGATTCCCGAACCGTCCTGTGGCAGAGTGTCCGGGAAGTCACTCAGGTACATCGTCAGCGCGACTGAGAGTTGGTGCAGGTTGCCGCCGCACTCACTCAACCGGGCGGCCTCTCTGGCATGCCGAAGTGCCGGCAGCAGGATCCCGATCAAGAGCGAGATGATCGACACGACCACCAGGAGTTCGATCAGCGTGAACCCGCGCGGGCCAAGCCAGGGGTCGCACCGCATCTTCAGCGTGGGTGTCGAGGGGACGAAAACGCACGGGCGATCAGAATGACACACCATAAGCCGCTGCACTCCAAGACACTGTCAATCGAAAGGCGATCTGCTCATTATTCACCTTGCGTGGCCGGTCGTGCCTGCTTGATGGGAAAACAACGACTCTTTTCTCTGATTTCCGCGCCGAAAAAGGACTCATCATCCGAGACGGCCGGCCTACCATGCGACGTCACGGCACCGGGCCGGGTTTGGGCCCATATTGCCTGACTGCTTTGATCCCGGAGGAGCACTCTCCTACGCTTCTCGATTACCGATCGCGTAGCTCAGTCGGTAGAGCAACGGACTTTTAATCCGGTGGTCCTGGGTTCGAGTCCCAGCGCGATCATTGCAGGGTGGCGGGCGTGTGCCGGCGGGTTCAGTGATGACTGCGAGGGCGGGACAAGACCATGGCAGTGAATACGAATCGCGATGCGGGTGGCGGGTCGGCAGGATGTGTGGTGGACGGCCCATGATTGTGCTCCATGCCAATTGGACCGGCGGTCGGCTCATACTCTGGGCAGAGTCTTCAAAAGCCTGGGAGCAACGGGTCACCGGCGATGGGGGGGGCGGCCCGGGCAGCGACGGCGTCCCGCCTCGTGACGATCCGCGCACACATGGCTTTGCAGCCGACCCACAATCCATCCGCGCGCTCCCGGCCGTCCAACGCGCCGTCATCACCGATGAGGCTGTGTGTGTAGATCGGACCATGCGGATTCGCTGGCCGGTCCATGGCGAGACCGAGGTACCCAGCCCGCAGTTGGCCCGCATGCTCTCGATCGACGAGACCGACCCGGCCCAATGCGCGCTGGGTGAATTGCTCGTCCCGGGCGTGTCAGTGGCACCCGAACGGGTACCGGCCGTCTTGCTGGCGATTGATCTGGCCCCGGAGCACGATCGACGCGCCGTGACGATCGCCCCTTCACTTCGCTATTGGATTGCCGTCACGAGGCTGGTCAGCGAACTCCTGGCCGACCAGCGGTTTGTTCCGGCCGTCTCACGCGATCAGGACGGCGGGCTGGCAGCACACTGGCGCCTGTGGATGCACCGCGAGCAGGATATGGAGCGCATCCGACACTTGTGTCGTCTCATGCCTCTGTCGGCTCGCTGTGTCGTTGATCGCCACACCCATCACCCCTGGCTCATCCTCTGCGACTTTCTGACCGTGACGACGGACGTTCTTGTCCGTTCGATCATGTGCCGGCACAGTCTCGCCGAGGCCGTCAGCGGTTGGGATGCTCAGACTGACCCGCACGTTGCCTGGCTGAGCAGCCTGCTTGATCTCGAAGCCCTCATCCACTCGTCGGACCACGATCGATCGCGTGAACTCATGAAGGGTGTTCGCGGGTGGACGGACCGGCTCGTACTCGATGGCCGACGTACCCAGGCCATGCGGCTGCTGCTGGTTCTTGAGGAACCGCCGGACAGTTCGACGTTGGAGGAGTTTAACGAACCTGACGATGCGACCCGCTGGCCCATCCGCTTCTACCTCCAGGCCGTTGACGACCCGACGTTCATCGTCGACGCGACTCGGCTCTGGGGTCTGGCCCATGATGTGCGCACGATTGCCGGGCGAATCATTGATGATCCCCAGGATCTGCTGCTCAAGGAACTGACACGGGCCTCACAGTTGTTTGCCCCGCTCGAGTCGGCCCTTGATGAGCCGGCCCCGACCCATGTCGAACTGACGACGGACCAAGCCTACACCCTGCTCCGTGAGTCGCGCAAGTTGCTGGAGGAGTCAGGCATTGCCGTCAAGGCCCCGACCTGGTGGGACACCCCCCAGACCAGCCTGGCCGTGCGGCTTGCGCATCGACTCCGAGGAGATCAGCCAAGAGGATTGGTTCAAACCGGATACGCCCGGCGAGCGGCCTCGATTCGGGCTTGATGCCCTCGTGCGCGTGTCGTGGCGGGTGGCGCTGGGAGAGCATCTGCTGACTGATGATGAACTGCGCAAACTCTCCTCGCTGAACGGCCCGCTGGTGCGTGTGCAGGGTCGCTGGGTTGAACTCCGGAGCCGGGACATTCAGCAGGTACTGGAGGCTGCGTCGGCCGGGCCGGGCGAAGTCGGCGAGTCGAACGATGACCAGATGCCGTTGCGCGACGCCCTGCAACTGGCCTACTCGGACCGGCTCAATGCAGCCGGCCTCCCGGTGCTGGGCATGGAGGCCAGCGGGTGGGCAGCCTGGCTGTGCGGCAGTGGGGGGGAAAACGACCTGGGCAAGAGCGCATCCATGCCGATGCTCGAGCAGCCGGAGTGCTTTCGCGGTGAACTTCGGCCCTATCAACTCAGCGGCCTGAGTTGGCTCGCATTTCTCGACCGGGCCGGGTTCGGCGCCTGCCTTGCCGATGACATGGGGTTGGGAAAGACGATCCAGTTAATTGCGCTGCTGCAGTGGGAACGCCAACGCGCCCCCGGTGCCACGCTCGGGCCGACACTCCTGATCGTCCCGATGTCGGTCGTCGGAAACTGGGTGCGGGAAATCCGACGCTTTGCGCCCGAACTCGAGGTACTCGTTCATCACGGGGTGGAGCGATTGCGCGGCGACACACTGATCGAGCAGGCCGCACAGCATGACGTGGTGGTCACCACGTTCGCGTTGGCGTATCGCGATCGCGAAGACCTCATGTCCATCCGCTGGCACCGCATCGGTCTGGATGAAGCACAGAATATTAAGAACCCGACTGCGAAACAGTCAGAGGCCGTCCGTGCATTTGTTTCGCCACGCCGCGTGGCCCTGACCGGTACCCCGGTGGAGAATCGACTCGGCGAGTTGTGGTCGATCATGGACTTTTGTAATCCGAGGTTCCTCGGGTCGCCGGCCGAGTTTCGACGACGCTTTGCCATCCCCGTCGAGCGATATCGCGACCCCGGTCGGACCGAGGCGCTGCGCGGGTTGATCCGGCCGTTTGTCCTGCGGCGCGTGAAGTCGGACCCGAACGTCATTGCCGACCTTCCTGATAAACTCGAATATAAGGTGTATTGCAATCTCGCCGCCGAGCAGGCCCGCTGGTATGAACACGTGGTCTCGCAGATGCTCGAGGAGTCCGAACGCTACAGCGGCATGAAGCGGCGTGGGATGGTGCTCGCCTCACTGACGCGGCTGAAGCAGATCTGCAATCACCCGGCCAACTACCTGAAACATGTGGCCGACTCAGACCCGGCAGCCGGATCGGCGGCCGCGAGTCGGTCCGGCAAGTCGGCACGCTTGATCGAAATGCTCGATGAAGTGCTGGCCGAGGGCGATGCGGCGCTCGTCTTTACCCAGTATCGAACTATGGGCCATCTGCTGTCGACCATGATCCGGCACGATCTTGATGTCGAACCCATATTCCTGCATGGCGGTACACCGGCCGGCAAGCGACAGCAGATGATTGACCGATTCCAGGAACGCGACGGCTCGGTCCCCATCTTCATTCTCTCATTGAAGGCCGGCGGATTCGGGCTCAACCTGACGGCAGCCAATCACGTGTTTCATTATGATCGCTGGTGGAACCCGGCCGTCGAACGACAGGCTACCGACCGGGCCTTCCGCATCGGTCAGACCCGAACCGTCCAGGTTCATAAGTATATTTGCTCCGGCACGCTCGAGGAGCGAATCGATCAGATGATCGAAAGTAAGATCGAACTGGCTGAAAACGTGGTTGGGAGCGGCGAGCAATGGCTGACTGATCTGAGTACCGATCAACTGCGCCGGATCGTCGAGTTGCGGCATGATGAGATTGCTGATGAGCCGGAGGAGGAAGACCCGGCCGACGATGTCCTGACCGTTCGTGCTTCGGCCGGTGCCGGGATCGGAGGAGGATCATGACGACCTCATCGCTCCCACCGTCCGAGCCTCAGCAACCAACCGGTGCCCCTGGTCCCGGTGCCTTTGGCTCGCGTCAACAGCAGCAGCAACAGCAGCAGAATCGACCCAGAGAGCCGAAGCGCGTGCGGAACGGCGTCCGTCTCGATATCGAAGAGATCCCACCGGGCACGACGGAGCGTTCAGCAGCCTGGATTCGCCTGTTCAGCGCTGAAGTCGAGCCACACATCATTGAACAGGGCATGGAGTACGCCCGCAAAGGCCAGACGATCTCGCTCACTCTGGTACCGGGGCACGTGCGTGCACGGATACAGGGCACGCACACGAGACCGTATTCAGTGGAACTGGCGTTCCCGCTGATGTCGGACGATGTCTGGAATCGGCTGATTTCCGTGCTGGCCGAGCAATCGCGGCTGATCGCACAGATTTTGAGCGGCCGGTTGCCGAGTCGGGTCGATCGCCTTGTGCAGACATTCGGCACGCCGTTGATGCCGGAGCCGCATTGATCAGATAGAGCGGTCGTGCACGTGCCGCGAGGTACGAGTATTTCCCACCTCAGCACCAGCGCCGCCTGACCGGCCTGCGCCGATCTGCAAGCACATGATTGCGGTAGCGCTTCTCGTCGCACAGGAACTGGAGCGGAATCCCCTGGTTGCCTGTACGCTGCGCGGGATGGAGGGGGCGCATCTGGTCGAACGGTTGCGGCTGCATCGGTCGACGGCCCTGACCGGCGCGCGGGTAGAGAGTGTGCCACCGCTGGATCCACCGGAGGCGCATGAAGCCGTCGAGCCGTTGGAAGCGCATCTCGAAGACTTCTGGGCGCTGTCAGACGAGATTGATACGTTGGCGAATCAGCCGGAGCGGCCGGCCGTTGCGCACACGTTATTAAGACGGCTCGGCCCATCGCCGATGTCAAACCAGAGTAAGTTCCCGATCGCAGGCCTGCTGGCCACCTGTTATGACCTCGTCACCGAGCACATTCTCGAAATGCAGCAGGAGGCAATGGGAGCGGAAGAGGAAGAAGAGGGGGAAGAAGGAGAAGTGGAGTAGGGGCAGCCGCGTAGGTCAGGACGCCAGTCCTGACACCACGAACTGCTGCATGACAAAAGGAGGATGCACCGATGTTACATAGCCGCATCGCACTCTGTATTGTGACTCTCTGCCTGCTTGCTCCCACAGTTGCCCTCCCACAGGACACGCAACCTGCTGTGCCGACCTCCCAGCCGGCAACGCTGGAGCGTATCGTCATTGCGCCTGATGGAACGTCATTTATCACCGAGCCGTCCGGTACGCCGTTTGTTGCCTGGGGCGTCAACTACGACCACGACTACGACGGCCTATTGCTGGAAGACTACTGGGTCGAACACTGGGATACGGTCGTCGAGGACTTTCACGAGATCAAGGCGCTGGGTGCCAACGTCGTTCGCATTCACCTGCAGGTCAGTGCCTTCATGAACGGGCCGGACAAGCCGAATGAAGCCTCGTTGGCACAACTGGCGAAACTGGTGACGCTGGCCGAGGACGTCGGTCTGTATCTCGATCTCACCGGACTCGGGTGTTATCACAAGCAGGCCGTGCCGGCCTGGTACGTCGAACTGAGCGAGGCCGATCGATGGAAAACCCAGGCTGCCTTCTGGGAAGCAGTGGCCGAGGTCGGTGCCGAGAGCCCGGCCATCTTCTTTTATGACTTAATGAACGAGCCGATCCTGCCGGGTGGCGACAAGGTGGAAACCGATTGGCTCGGCGGCGCGTTTGCAGGCAAGTACTTCGTCCAGCGCATTTCGCTCGACCTGGCAGGCCGCACGCGCGAGCAGGTGGCAAAAGCCTGGGTCGATACACTGGTTGCCGCGATTCGCAAGCATGACGAGCAACACCTCATTACCGTCGGTGTCATTCCCTGGGCCCACGTCTGGCCGACCGCCAAGCCGTTGTTTTATTCGCCTGAGGTCGGGGAGAATCTCGATTTCGTGAGTGTGCACTTCTATCCGAAGAAGGGCGAGGTGGAAAAGGCACTGGTAGCGTTGAAGGTGTATGACATCGGCAAGCCGCTCGTGATCGAAGAGATGTTCCCGCTGTCATGCGGGGCAGATGAATTGTTAACATTCATTGATTCTTCGCGATCCTACGTGGACGGCTATATCAGTTTCTATTGGGGCTGGACAGCCGAGGAATATAGGAACAAGGAAGGCGCGACGATCGGTGATGCGATTGTGGCCGAGTGGCTCGGCACGTTTGAGGCAAAGGGGCGCGAAGTGGTGACTCATACCGGTCAGGCAGCCAAGCCGTAGGGTGGGATAAGTGACGCTTTGGGAGCGCATCCCACCGGCAAGCAGTGACGCACCGAATTGAGGTACACCGGACAGGGCCCGCGATGATCCGTGAGCATGCAAGAGGCAGTAGGATTTGAATCCTACTGCCGAAGTGCAGCACCGTGTGTCTCATACACAACGCCCAACCACTATCACTGTCCTCATGGCAGCCGGTGCAACTTCGCGGCAATCACGATCGGGGGATCGCCGGAAAAACCATTCACAACGCCGACGGCCGTCATCTGGTCCGGGACCAGCGGCAGATTCACGTGAATCGAGCGCGTCTGGATGTATGGCACACCAAACTCAAGCGGCTTCGTCGTACCCATCATCGTCGGGCCGATGACATCCCGAATCTCGGCATCGGTCAACTTGCCGTCCATGCGCAAGAGCACGCGCGCGTTGCTCTCGTCGATATCTGCCCCGATATAGACCAGCAGTTCCAATCCATCTTCTGCCGGCGTCACGGTGGGGTCATATCCGGCTGACTGGTCACCCACGATCGGTTGCCAGTCATATACATACGACTGACTGGTGGTACTCGTTATAGTGGCCGGCGCGCGCCGCATCACGGACTGATGAATCTCAATGAACGACTCGACCGGCTGAACCGGCTCTCCGAGCGTCGGGGCAGCCTGGTCTTCAGGCACGTTGTAGCAGGCAAGCGTGAGTTCAAATCGCTCGCTATACAGATTGTGGACTTTTTCTATCTGCGCGTTCAGGAGATTGATATCCTCGGCGGTCCCGTTCATGTAGAACACGCCATCCAAGAGCATTTCATAGTCCAGGTGGCGGTATACACCGGTGGCCATCAGGCGGTTGATGAGATTCCCAGTGACATCGGTAACATTGCAGACATCATCGAGCATTGTTGCCAGGTCGCGCATGTCGTAGATCACCAGATACTCCGGCGGCGGCGGGTCTTCGTCGCTCCAATCGGGGAGATTCGATGAGTCCGCCGGCATCTGCGAGGCGTCGGTCCAATCCAACGGTGGGTCATTGAGCATCACGCTTGATGCCAACCCTGCGGTCAATGCAGTGATCGTGCTGATGAATGGGATGAACATAGGATTAAAGTCCTTTCATTCGGTCATCTGATTTGGTCATGCTTCGGCTGATCGAGGCGTCAGCGTGGGCGGGGCAAAGCCGGTCGTCTCCTCGGGCTGTGGCTGCTGTGGTCGTTGCTGCTGCTGTTGCTGTGTCCAAGTTGCCAACAGCGATGCCAGCCCGTAACTGTTAATCCACTTGCGGTACTCAGTGGGCTCGGATGCATCCAGATCGGCGACGATGGCTCCTACCTGCTCGGATAACGTCGCGTTCCCGCTGGAGGCAAGTGTGCGCAGGCGATCGAACACGACCGGGCGCAGGCTGACATCAGCCGCCCACAGCCGGCAGGCCTCCACCTGCTGCGGTTGACTCATGCGATTCAAGACGATCTCAGCCGTCATCGACGATCGCAGTGCCAACCCGATCTC
The DNA here is from genome assembly GCA_013112555.1 of Planctomycetota bacterium. Classification (GTDB taxonomy): domain Bacteria; phylum Planctomycetota; class Phycisphaerae; order Phycisphaerales; family UBA5793; genus PNC21. The sequence continues at coordinate 1,422,316 of JABFGK010000002.1, forward strand.
GCGGTACACCCGTTCGACGGCCTGGGTCGTGTTGGCATCCTCAATCTGCCTGAGAACCGGCTCGACATCTCCGCGCGCCAGTGCCGTGGCAAGCCGAGGCTGGCCGACCGTGCTCTCATCCCGAGTTTCACTCGTGGCAGCGGGACGCAGGTGCCGGGCAGCCGTGCCGTTTGCAGTGCGTTCCTTGCTGCGCGGGCGTTTATACGGCACGACCATCACGACGCCGGCACCTTCGGTCCCATCCGCAATGAAGGGCACAGGCGGTGTGTCGGTGGTCCGAGCCGTTCTCGTGCCATTGACCTCCGATGAATCAGTTGTTGTGCCGGGTTGCGATTTGTACGTCAGGACAACGGCCGTCACCGTCACGATAATGGACAGCAGAGCCGCAACAGCAATCATCGATCCCCAGGGTGAACGGATATCAAACGGGATCGGCCAACGCCGATCGTGCATATCGTCCTCAGCGGTCTCTTCCGTTAACAACGAGTCGCGCACGACTGCATCGGCCTTGACGATCCGGGCAAGCCGGCAGCGGAGATCAGGATCGTGCCGCAGCGCTTCGGCGAGTTCGCGCTCACGATCCGAATCGAGTTGGCCGTCGTGATACAGTTCGAGATCGAGATCGGGCCATGGGTGGTGGCCGTCATCAGTCAATCGTGTTTTTGCGGTATCGAGCATCATTGTTGTATCAAGTCCCCCAGTATGGTGCGGAGTCGTTTGCGCGCCAGGTGCAGACTCGACCGCACACTGTCCTCGCTCGTCTCCAGAATGTCGGCAATGTGGGCATAGTCCATGTCCTCGATCAACCGAAGTACGACAACCGCTCGTTGCATCGGCGGCAGTGCCGAGACAGCCCGTCGAACCTGCCGCGCGGTCTCGCGTTGGGCTGACGACCCGGAGGGGTCATCGGCAGCGCGTTGCCGGGCCCCGTGTGAAGCCGCCGTCGGGTGCCTGGCGATCGCCGCGAGTCGTGCCAGTCGCCGTTTGAGTGACCGTTGGCGATCCAGCCACAACCGTGTCAGTGTCTGCCGCGCATAGCCGACGTGATCGGCCTTGCCCGCTTGTCGAGCCAGCAGCCGTGCCAGTGTCTGCTGGGCCAGGTCGTCGGCCTCGGCTGCGTTGCCCGACAAGGCCAGGGCATACCGGGCGCAACATCCCTGCCAACCGGCCCCAGTCGGGGTCGGTAACGCCGGTTCCGGGGCCGGCAGACTCATGGGGTGGCCGCGGTGTACTCATTGCACTCATCATTGGGCCGATTCAGTGTGCCGGGGTGGGCTGGGCACAATCGGGTGGGCTCTGGTGCGGTCGTCGACAGCGCCGTTGTCCCTCTCACACTACCAACAGACGCTCCGGAGCCGTCTTTGTGAAGTGTGAATACGGGATATTGGGCCAAAAAAACAGCCGACACGGGCCACGAATGGCGACCCATGCCGGCAGGTGTACCTGATCGGAATCGTCAGCAGACTCAATCCCCGTGCTTGTCTCGGAGCCGGGCACTGGTCCGCAAGAGCAGCTGAACCCGCTCAAACTCGTTGAGCCAGTCCTGCAACGTGCCGGCCAGTTCGTCCTTCGGCACGGGGGCACCGGGGATCGTGCAATGGGCCCCGAGTTGCCGTTGGGCGATCGCCCGGTAGCGCGTCAGGGTGCGGTCACCATAAATCGAGACGACCTCGTTATCCTCAGCGGCAAAGATGACCACCGGGACCCGCATCCCGGCATTGATCTTGAGTTCCTCGGCCAGATCCTGGTGCGTATCCCGATCGAGCCAGACGAGGCTGATCGTGTCGGCGTTCCCCTCAGCGATCCGTTGCAGCAAGGGCCCCTGCTGCACACAATCGCCGCACCAGATGCCGGAGATACAGATCACCCGCATCTCACGGACGAAACTGCCGACCAGTTTCTGTTGGTCGTCAGTCAGTGCCACGGACTCATGGATCTGCTGCCAGGCAGCCTTTTGATCGGCATTGCCGGTTTCCAGATACTGCTCATAGGTCAGGCCGGCATCAAACTTCTGTTGGAATACCTGTGTGCTCAGCATGTGTGTGTATCACTTTCGCAACATGTGCCTCGGTTCGAGTGATGGATGTGAGCAATGATACGGCAGGTATGGGATGCAGGTTCGCTCTGGACTGAATTGATCGACGAGCCGCGCATGTCAGTAAGCGGGTTCTGCCTGAATTGATCGACGAGCCGCGCACGTCAGTAAGCGGGTTCTGCCGTCATGCCCGCGCAAGCGGGCATCCATGGGATTCACAAAGAACGACCAACCGGCTTGGGCACTCTTTGCTGGTCAGTATCCGGAATGACGAAGAAATGAGGTCCCCTCGCTCACGGTCGGGGCTCGTCGGAGTCTAACCTTCGCTTCAACTTCCTCAGCAGGTCAAACGCCTGTACTGGGGTCAGATCATCCAGCGGCGCAGACTCAAGGTCATCCAGAACAGGATGCCGGACATACTCGGTGAACAGCGACAACTGCCCACTGGCCGAGATCGGGGGTTGCGAACCCGTGGCTGACTCGGGGATGGCTGAGGCATCGACATCAGCCCCCGCTGCCGACTGCACCTCAAGTGATTCAAGCAACTCATTGGCCCGCCGAATCGCTGCCGTGGGCAAGCCGGCAATCTTGGCGACGTGAATCCCGTAACTCTTGTCCGTCCGTCCCGGCAGAATGCGATACACAAAGATAATCTGGTCGTCCCACTCGCGCACCGTCACATGCAGATTGCACACATGCGGCAACCGATCGGCAATCGCAGTCAGTTCATGGTAATGCGTCGCAAACAATGATCTGCACCCAATCTCAGCCAGTTGCTCGGCAATCGCCCAGGCCAGTGACAGGCCGTCGAGCGTTGACGTGCCACGCCCGATCTCATCAAGAATCACGAGACTGTGCGCTGTGGCGTGATGCAGAATGTTGGCTGTCTCAGTCATCTCGACCATGAAGGTCGAGCGGCCGGCATGAAGTTCATCACTCGCCCCGATCCGCGTGAAGATGCGATCGGTCAGGCCGATGGTGGCCGAGTCGGCTGGGATGTAACTTCCGGTATGGGCCAGCAAGGTCAGCAATGCCACCTGCCTGATATACGTGCTCTTGCCGGCCATGTTGGGGCCTGTGATCAGTGCCAGCGAAGCCGGGGTGTCATCGGTCCCGTTCCCGCTCCCTGCCAGCGCACTGTCGTTCGGCACGAACGGGTCGCTCAGCACAATATCAAGCACCGGGTGACGCCCACCCACGATATGAATCACCGGCTCGGCAACGATCTCCGGGCAGACATACTTTCGCCGCACGGCATGCTCAGCAAAGCAGGACAACACATCGAGTTCAGCAACCGTGGCTGCAAACGTGTTCAATGATTCAATATGCTCAGCAGCAGCCCGGCACAGTTGGGCAAACAGTTCCTGTTCGCGCTCAATCGCTCGCTGCTCGGCGTTGAGGATCTTTGATTCAAACTCCTTCAATGGTGGCGTGATATAGCGCTCAGCGTTTTTGAGCGTCTGCTTGCGGGAAAAGCCGTCCGGCACCCGATCGGTGTGCGCGTGGGTCACTTCGATGTAATACCCGAAAACCTTGTTATACCCCACCTTCAGCGACGGGATGCCCGTCTCCTTCACAAGCGTCTGCTGATAGGTGGCCAGCCAGGTTCCGGCATCGGTCTGAAGGGTCCGTGCCTCATCGAGTTTTGCATCCACCCCATCCCGGATCAGGCCCCCTTCACGCATATGGGCCGGCGGGCGCTCAACGCACATCGTCGTAATCTGCTCGGCCAGTGCCGACAATGTCATCTGCACTTCGTTCAATGCCGCCCATGATGTATCAAAGGCAGGCCGGGATTCGAGGAGTGTGACAAGATCGTTGATCAGTGATGTCGATTTGCCAAGTGCCACCAGGTCGCGCGGGTAGGCTCGACCAAGTGCCAGTCGGCCGGCAATACGAGCCACATCCTGTACACTGCCGGCCAGCGAATTGAAATGATCAGCCAGATCACGATCTTCAACAAACGCCCCGACGGCCCGCTGCCGAGTGCGAATCTGTTGGAGATCACGCAGCGGGAAACACAGCCAATTGCGCAGCAACCGCTTGCCCATCGGGGTGCGGCAGCCCTGCATGACGCCGAGCAATGAGCCGGCCGTCGTGCCCGAATGGAATGTCCGTTCAATTTCCAGACTGCGCAGACTGGTGGCATCAAGCGTCATCCACTCGCCGGTCGACCGGCGGTGCGGCGGGCGGATGTGATGGAATAACCGCTGGGCGCTGTCGCTGCTGTGGCCCGATTGCGTCTCTGTTAAGTATCGGATCAGGGCACCGGCAGCCCCGACGGCCGGCTCTTCCTGGTCATCGAGTCCGAACCCTGCCAATGTCTTCACGCCGTAGTGGGCAGTGAGTGCTTCGAGTGATTCGGCATGTCGAAAGTGCCAGGATGCCCGCCCGGTCAGTGCGGTGCACGATGCAGCCTCGGCCAGCGCCTTGACTCGGTCCGGCGCCTCGCCGGTGGCAGTATCGGCATACAGCAGTTCATCAATCCCGAAGCGGGCGGCTTCGCCGGCCAGTGCATCCAGCGACGGGGCATCGACGAGTTCGAAGGTGCCGGTGGACAGTTCGGCCACGGCCAGGCAGCCGCCGGAGTTGTCGCCGACGTCGGTAAACAGGACGGCGGCAATGTGGTTCGTCTGCGCATCATCGAGCAGCGTGTCATCGACGAGCGTGCCGGGTGTGACGACGCGTGTGACGGCCCGATCGACCACACCTTTCGCCTCGCGCGGGTCCTGCACCTGGTCGGCCACTGCCACCCGGTAGCCCTGCTCGATCATCTTGCGCAAATACGGCTCGACCGAGTGGTACGGCACGCCGGCCATCGGCACGCCCTTGGTCCGTTCGGTCAGCGTGATCCCGAGTACCTTGTGGCACAGCAGGGCATCCTCGTAGAACATCTCGTAAAAGTCGCCCATGCGGAAAAACAGGACGCATTCCGGGTGCTGCTTTTTGAATGCCACATATTGCCGCATCGCCGGCGTCAGCGATGACGATGAGGAGGACGAGGCTGATGAATCGGACGTTCGGGTTTTTTTGCTGGAAGTCGTACCCATGAGGAAGGGCAATGATACCACGTTCCATCAGCCCCGGGTGAATACGCTCGGGGAATTCCGCTGCCAGCCGTGACACGCTTGAGTTGGCGGCCTGCCTCCCGTCGTCATTCCTGCGAACGCAGGAATCCAGGGAGGCGTGATTCGACCCGACGAGCCGCGCACGTGCGGGAGTACGCGGGCACCCATCCACTACTCTCCGCCCGCCAGGGCGCACGAACGTAGCCCGGGGCTTCAGCCCCGGGTGGTGATGCCCTATCGTGCTCTTCCCGCCCGCCAGGGCACGAACGCAGCCCGGGGCTTCAGCCCCGGGTGGTGATGCCCCATCGTGCTCTTCCCGCCCGCCAGGGCGGACGAACGTAGCCCGGGGCTTCAGCCCCGGGAGGTGATGCCCTATCGTGCTCTTCCCGCCCGTCAGGGCGGACGAACTGTTGACTGTGTGTGTGCATACCCACCACGGGCAGACGCGTGCCCCTGCACCCGGACCGAACCTGTCTGCCGGTGGGGTTCGCTGTGCTCGCCCCACCCTACAGACTTCATTCGATATTCCTGGGGAAGCAGGAATCCAGATGCTGCAGAATCCCCCTGGATGCCCGCGTGCGCGAGCATGACGAGTGAGGTCTGTACATACGCAAACACGGCTCATACTTAACAAGGCATTCGGTAGTAGGAATTAATTCCTACTGCCATGGACCACGGACTACGCCGCAGTACATGCCACGGCTCATTGATGGGTGCTGCCCGCTTCGCTCACGTACGCGCCGCTCGTATGAAATGCCCTACGCTGCCTCTTCGCCTTCTTCTTCCTGTTCACCCTCACCCGGCATCTCTTCCGTGCCGGCGATCCCATCAAGCGTGACAATGTAATACTTGTCCGTAATCGGGTACGGCATCCGGTGAAAATCCTTGGCGATGCGGTCGTGAATCCGGTCCACAAACGTGCCCGGCTCCAGACTCAACGCGAGGAAACTATCACGGGCCGGCGTCGCAACATAAAACTGGTTGCCCAACTGCGGCGCTAACCGAGCATACAGATTCTTCAATAACAACCGGCTCGCGTCATACCCATCCTGCTCGGCCAGAATGATCGCACGCCCGCCGCTCTCCGGCTCGATCAAACGAAGTTTCAACTCCGGCTGATACTCCACCAGATTCTTGCGGGCGAGTTGATCGAGATCTTCAACCTCGAGTTTCCAGCCCATCATCTGCTCGACCGAAATGCTCACCGTGACATGCGGCAAATCGAGCACATACAGAATCACCGTATCATTGACAAACGGCGAATACGCGACCTGTTGCTCTTCCAGATACTCGAAAATGCTCAGCGGCTGAATCCGCGGCATGATCCGTGCCTTGGCCAACTCGAAGGGCAAAGCAGCACCGCTGGCCTCTTCCCCCTCCACGAGGTGATCGAGATACTCCTCGACAATCTCAACGCCTCGGTCCGGGTTCCCCAGCACCATCCGGTACAGGTTCTCCAGCCCGAGATGTCGGCCGTCGACAATGAGCCCGAGCACGCCGTCCATGTCGATGTCACGGTCCGGGCACATTCGCCGGAACAGATGGGCCACTTGTTCACAAAAGGCTTCGGGTTCGCGCGGCATGTGAGACATCACAATACACACTCCTTGTTGCGCGGCACCCTCCTTCAATCATGCTCCACGCACCGAGGCAGACCGCACACAAAGCCTACATCGACCCTCTGTCGCCTGCCCTTTGGCAGCCGCTCTCGCATGGCTGCCGATTGTGACGGTTCATCCGTATAACCCATACGGTTGTCGCTCACGCGCTGTTCCGCTCATCACCCTGCTTCCACCGTGCTCGACGCGCAACCGAAGCGCGAGACCTTGCGGTCATATTCGGGCCCACCCCGATCAAGTCTCACATTCCTGCGAGGACTATCCTTGTCACAGAGTGTGATCCTGCCGTCAGCCGTACTCATTCCCTTTCCTTGTGAGCCACCCCATATGAGTTCTCAACGACATGACGTCCGCCCCGTGACGATTGCCGACCGCATCACCGTCAGCCCGCACGATCCGCTGTGCATCATTGCCGGCCCCTGCGTTCTTGAGGCAGTCGAGACCTCACTTGTTATCGGCCGCACGGTCGCCGATGCCTGTCAGTCGCTCGGGATGTCATACATCTTCAAGGCGAGCTTTGACAAGGCCAACCGCTCCAGCATCACGAGCCCGCGCGGTCCGGGCCTGACGGAAGGCCTGAAGCAACTCGCTGCCATCAAGTCCGAACTCGGCATCCCCATCACGACCGATATCCATGAACCCGGCCAGGCCGATGCCGTCGCCGAGGTCGCCGATATCCTCCAGATCCCTGCGTTTCTCAGCCGCCAGACCGATCTTCTTGTCGCTGCTGCCAAAACCGGCAAGCCGGTGAATGTCAAAAAGGGCCAGTTTATGGCCCCGGCGGAAATGCGACATGTGATAAACAAACTGCAGGAAGCAGGCTGCGAACAGATCATCCTCACCGAACGCGGCACGTTCTTCGGCTATCACCGGCTCGTCAATGACATGATCGGCGTCGGGGACCTCATGGACCTCGGCTGGCCCGTCTGTTTCGATGCGACCCATTCAACCCAACTGCCCGGTGCTGCAGCCACCACCACGGCCGGCCGACCGGAACGCGGCCCGCTGCTGGCCCGAGCAGCCGTCGCAGCAGGGACAGACTGTGTTTTCCTCGAATGTCACCCGGAACCCGCAACCGCACTGTCGGACAGTTCGAACATGCTCACACTGGCTGATGTGCCGAGCCTGCTGACCATGCTCAAGGCCATCCACGACGCAGTGCATGCATAGAGCCATCGCACTGACCTGCCCAAGTGACACCGGCGTCCCGCCCGTGAGAAGTGAATCGACTGGGTCCGCATAACACGAGCCGTTTTCCGTATCCCGTGTGATGCAAATGAGTTAACAAACGTCCCTGCTCGTTATACGGCATTGAGTTAACCCAGGATTTTTCGAGGAAGTCGCGCATCGGCCATTGACAGTACATGCATGCCGCGATGTACTCATACAACGCTGAGACGAGTACCACCACCATGTCCTCCACCATTGGCCCGATCAACCCGCAATCGCCGCTCCGGCTGGTCCCGACTGTCACGCGTCCTCAGCCGGCCTCGACACCACCTCACCGGCGGCGAGCCGAATCAACATTGCTCTCGGACCCGGCCGCCTCCAGGACGGCTGCCAAGCCCCCGATTTCCATCCGATTTTCCCACAAGGCTGCCCGGCTCAACCGACTGATTTCCGGCAAAGTTGACAAGCCGGTGTCATTCGAGACGCAATCCCCCCCGTCCCCCGAATTGGCTCCTGCTCCCGATTCTGCCCTCGGCCGAGTCCGGAATCGCGTGCTCCAGGCCTATTTCAGCAATTCCGGCGACCCTGCAGGCATGAACGCAGCCGGCGTTGAACTCGAATCAAACGCCCTTGATACGCAGGCCTGACCGCTTCCACCATCACCACAACTGATCGAATCTCGCCGACACGCCATATCGTGGCTAGGCTGTCTGTGTGGACCCGCCTCTCAATCGCAGACGGCAGGGTGCCGATAGTGACACGGTCACGATTGACGGTTTTCTGCGGTGCATATCGCAGCACATGAATCTCGGGAGCGAAGCCCTGACAACCACCGGTCACCAACACGTCTGGATCCCCTCAGGCCCGGAGCAACTGGCCACGTCGATTGATGTACCGGACTCCGGGACGAAGCAGTGCCCGTGTGTCATCATGGTCCACGGCTTCACCGGGTGTCGGCTCGGTCGGAGTTACCACTTCGTCGAGTTCGGCCGCAAACTCGCGGCTGCCGGGATCGCCTGCATCCGCTTCGACCAGGCCGGCTGCGGCGAATCGACCGGCCCGCAATCGGCCTACAGCCTGAAGTCGATCGAGCGCGACTGCCTGAGCGTGTTCGACTGGATGAACGACGACGGCCGTTTTGACATGACCCGCATCGGCCTGGTTGGCTCGAGTATGGGTGCCCTCGGGGCCGTCATGCTCGAAGCACAGCGGTTGGTCCATTGCATGACGCTCTGGGGGCCGGTGCATGACCTGCCGGGGTTGGTCCAGCAGCGCAAGGGCGAGGCCGAGACGGTCAGCGTATTCAAAACGCTGGGCTATGTTCCGTACAAAGGTATCAGGCTCGGCCGGGAGTATTTCGATCACATGCATCTGGCCGACCCAGCCCGGCGCATTGCATCGAACGAGGTCAGCAGTGCCCCGGTGCTGATCCTGCATGCCGCCGGCGATGAGGTCGTATCATTTGAGCATTCACAGGCCTATCTTGATGCCTACCGGGGAGCAGGCCGCGTTGCCGAACTGCTCGAACTCGATGATGATTCCCATGACTTCTTTGAAGACCCCGCGCGCTCGCACGTGCTGAACTCGAGCTGCACATGGTTCGTGCAACACTTGGCCGATGCCGACAGCGAAACAGTCCGCCGCGTGGGATGAGTGGGGGGGAAAGGGGTCGGGAGTCGATTCGGCCGAGTCGCCACTCTACGCCACGTGTTTCCCCCCGGATCGCCGATCTCCCGATCGGCACGCTTCTCCCTCACTCGTTATTCCCGTGCCTCCCTCATTCGTCATTCCGGCGAAGGCCGGAATCCAGGGGGGTAGGAGGGAGAACGGCTCTTGGCCTGCTGATGTCATGTGCGCTGTGCGACTCCCGACCCCTTTTTCGCCCACTTTCCTCTGGACGCGCCCACCGTCTTATGGTACATTGCGCTTTTCAATAACACTCGCCTCGTCCAAGAGTAGTTGTATAAGTAGGATTATCACACGTGCCACCACATGACAGGACACCATCGCGCCATGTCCTCCTGACACTGACAGCGCTCGCCGCTCTCTTAAGCGCGGGCAGCCTGGCTTGCGCACAACCATTCCCCGATCAGTATGCAATCTTCGAGATGGGCAATCTTGGCGGCACATACGCCGAAGGGGCCGGGCTGAACAATCGAGGATGGGTCACCGGCTTTGCGACATTCCCTGGCGATGTGTATTACCACGCCTTTCTCAGCAACGGAAAGGAGATCCGCGATCTTGGCACGCTTGGCGGCACAAAGAGCCGGGCGTATGACGTGAACGACTTTGGAGAAGCCGTCGGCTGGTCCACGGAGGCTGGCGGCTCGTTTCTCGATGAGCGCGCCTTTCTCTGGCGCCCGGACGAAGGCATGATCTATCTCGGTTCGCTTGGTGGTACGGATTCTGAGGCTCACGCGATCAACAACTCCGGCACAGTGGTTGGGTGGGCGGAGTTTGAAATTGGGTATCCATCCGGTTACCACGCGTTTGCTTGGCACAAAGGCAGGATGCTTGATCTTGGTGCCCTGTACTCAGAGACGTGGAGTGTAGCATGGGATGTAAACGAGACAGGAGTTGCTGCGGGCTACTCGGGCTACTTTGATGGACAATACGAGAGTTGGCGTGCCGTGATGTGGACTGCGCCGAATGAGTTGATTAATCTCGGCGTGCTGGGGGAGGGGTTTCACAGCAAGGCGCTCGGGTTGAATGACATCGGGCAGGTAGTCGGAGAGTCGAACTACCGTGATGGGCTGAGTGGCTGGCATGCATTTCTGTGGCAGGATGGCGTCATGCAAGACATTCATGGTGGCTCCGGGCTGCCCAATAGTGGTGCGTGGGATGTTAATAACGATGGCGTGGTGGTTGGCGGTAGGAGTGAGTATCCGCAACATGAAGGATTCATCTGGACTCCATCCACTGGCATGCTGAACTTGACAGACCTGCGGCCGCAGAAGAGTGGTTGGATCATCGTCGGAGCCAGAGACATCAATGATTTCGGGCAGATCACCGGCGAGGCAACACGCACGAGTGTACCAGATGCGACGCTGGCATTTCTGATGTCGCCAGTGTACCCCTCATTTGACTTATCACAACCTTCGCCCGCAGTGGCTGGCAAGATGAACGGCATTCGAGCGACAAATGTCGAGCCGGGCGCAAAGGTCTACTTCGTCTACGGCTTCGAGGGTGGCGGCACGTTGATTCCGACGTGCGATGTGACCGTCAATGCGCTGCAGATTGACAACGCTCAGGTGGCCGGCTCAGCGATCGCAGATGTCAACGGCGTGGCCGAACTACGTGGCAGAGTGGCAAAGAACATGAGCGGCCGGACGTTGCTCTTCCAGGCCCTCATCCCAAGTTCGTGCGAGATAAGCAATCTGGTCGTGCAGAGGTTTGAGTGAGTGTTAAGTAGGGGCACATTGCATGTGCCCCAAATGTGTAGGGTGGGATAAGCGACGGTTTCGGAGCGCATCCCACCGGCAAGCAGTTACTGATTTCATATCGTGTCAGGCAGTAGGAATTCATTCCTACTGCATCAGCGGCCCGCTCCCTCACGGTCGCGGCTTGTTGGAGGATGCCTCGATCACCCCTTCCGGGTGAAGAGGTTTTCTTGTTGGCATCACCTTTCGGGGGTGGCGCTCATCTGCGACTCGCTTCACCCCCGGCTACAAACGCGCACCGCTTCGCGGTGAGGAAGCGGCGGCTCGTCCGAGGGTAGGGGCACATTGCATGTGCCCCAAATCCGTAGGGTGGGATAAGCGACGGTTTCGGAGCGCATCCCACCGGCAAGCAGTTACTGATTTCATATTGTGTCAGGACTCGTGCCTCGTCCTGACCTACTACTCCATGTCTTGTCAGGCAGTAGGAATTCATTCCTACTGCAATTGCGGCCCGCCTGCTTCCGCGCGCGGCTTGTTGGAGGATGCCACGCGCACCGCTTCGCGGTGAAGCACCCCCTCCTCTGCCGACCTCGCTCGCCAGTTGTCAATCACCGGGCTACTATTGACCGTTGCTACGAAATCACGCCTCTTGCCCAAATGGAGTTGATGTACGATGCGCACACGCTGTGACTGATCCCGCCACCGGAATCACCGGATACCACCCCCTGCACTCACAAGAAGGCCGACTTGTCGGCCAAGTGGCAGCGCTTTCCTGCCGTGTGTGGGCCTCCGGTTGATTGGTCACACTCCCTGCCGACGCATCCCATTCAGAGTACATCACCATGGCGAACCCATCCGAACGCAACAATCAGTCATCCCCTGATTCTACAGGTCAGGATCACGCTTCCATGCCCGATATCGACGCGGAGCTTCTCGAGTTCATCGAGGACGAGGACAGCGACATCGATGATGTCGTCGACGACCACGCCGGCGCTGACGACGATCAGCGGATCGCAGCACTCGATCAGGAACGCATCCAGGTCGAGCGGCTGTCTGAGCGCACCATTCTCGTCGGCTGTCTCTTGCCCGATAGCCCATACACCGAAGACGACATGCTGTCCGAATTGCAGGAGCTGGCCGAAACGGCCGGGGCCGAAGTGGTCGGCTTGCTTACCCAGCGCCGCCGCAAACCCGACGCTTCGACCTATATCGGCAAGGGGAAACTCGACGAGTTGAAGATGCTGATCGATGAACTGCGAGCCACGCTGGTCGTCTTCGATCACGATCTCAGCCCGTCGCAGATTCGCAACATCGACCAGACCGTCGGCTGCCGCGTCATTGACCGGTCCGAGTTGATTCTCGACATCTTTGCCGGCCGGGCTGCGACGAGCGCAGCGAAACTGCAGGTCGAACTGGCACAACTCGAGTACACCTACCCGCGACTGCGAGCCATGTGGTCACACCTGGGTCAGGTCGCAGGCGGCGCCCCGATCGGCATCGGCACCCGCGGCCCGGGCGAGACACAGATCGAGATCGACCGGCGACTCGTCAATCGACGCAAGTCGGTGCTGAAGCGCCGGATTGTGGAGATCAACCAGCGCCGGGCGCGCGAGGTGGCAGGCCGCAAGTCCGACCATCTGACGGCCTGTCTCGTCGGGTACACGAATGCCGGCAAGTCCACCTTGTTCAATGCGTTGACCGAACCGTCCGGCGGGGGCGGGGCCTACGCCGACAACCGACTGTTTGCCACCCTGACCAGCCGCACGCGCCGCTGGCCGCTCGGCTCCGGTGATGAGATCATGCTCTCGGACACCGTCGGTTTTGTTCGCGATCTGCCGCACCACTTGATCGCATCATTCCGGGCGACGCTTGAAGAAGCCATGAGTGCCGACCTGTTGCTGATCGTCCTGGATGTATCGGATCCGATGGCCGGCCTGCACTATGACGTGGTCCATGAAACGCTCGATGATCTTGAGCGCCAATGGCATGACGTGCCGTCATCAGATTCCACCGACCCCGACGATCGGGCCGGGCCGCCTCGAATCCTGATCCTCAACAAGTGCGACCGTCTGCCCGACCAATCCGAACTGGCAGTCTGGCATCGCCGTGCCCCGGATGCAATCCCGGTCAGTGCCCTGCGCGGGTTCGGGCTGGAGCAACTGGCCGAGGTAGTGTGCCGTTTCTGCCACGGTGCCTCGCGGGTCCTGCAACTGGAACTCCCGCTGCAACTCGGCAAGGCACTGTCGTTCATCGAGCACCGGGGTCAGGTGACGGCTCGCGAATATACGGCCACGACTGCCCGGCTCACCGTCCGTATTGGGGCCAACTACCTGCCGCAACTGCGCGCCATGGGCGTCACCGTTCTCGGTGAACTGGATTCCGAATCGTAACGTGCCATAGTGGGAGTCAGGGCTGCGGCGCTGACGTGAACCGCACATACGATTGATCAACGAGCGTGCCATTCAGGCATTGCACACGGGCCACGATGATGCCGACTGACGGCAGTTCAAGATCAGCCGGCGGCTTGACCGGCACCAGGTACGTCTGCGTCACCTCGTCGTACCGCTCGATGTTCACTGCCAGATCAGACAGATCAAACGTCCAGACGCCAAGCGGTTCAGCGTCGGCAGGCACAACAACCCGGCCGGTGGCACTGAGCGCCTCGTTGCGGAACAGTTGGAGGACGACGCGACCGATGCACTTGGTTGTATGACCGTATCGATCGCTGAACTCGAGCCGGACGCGAAGCACGCGCCCTTCCGTCGGATCGTCCGGCACATAGTGCGATAACGGGTGGATCCGAACCGCAGTGGGGGCAAACGGCCAGGCCGGGGCCACAGCGTCAGGCGCGGGTCCCTGACCGCCGTTCGTTTCCGTGGCTGGTTTGCTCCCACCGTTGCCGTTGCCGTTGCCGTTGGGATTCTGATTCGCTGCAGAATCCGATGATGTCCCATCACCTCCACCGACGTGCCCCATCTCTGATGAGTCAGACGGCTCGGCAGCACTCGGGTTCGGCTCCTGGCTGGTCCCGTCATCTTTCGACGTCGTGCAGCCGCCCAATGACATCAATGACACGGCGCACAAAAAAACAGCACACGCACTGCAGATGCTGATGCGCGCCGGACGACCCCATACCCACTGCGTTGATTGCGGTCCAGGGTTGTCAATCATCATGTACAGACGATAGAGATGCTCGGCACTGTGGTACAGACCCCTGTCCCGGCTCAGGCGGTTATTCACTCAATTCGAAATCGTCAAACGGCCCTCGGCGACGTCCCGCAGACGGCTCCAATCGGGCCAGAATGTGCTCACACACCGTAATCAGCCGTGCCTGGCTCTGCTCAAGTCGCGTTACCGCTGATGTGTTGTCCCGCACGACATCCATCAATTCGCCGATTTCCTCGTGCTGAGCCATCATTCGGCGGTGCGCCTCACTCAGTTCCCGTTCCCGCTGCGTTGATGATCGACGTTCCATCAGCCACAACACTCCCATCAGGCCTGCCAGGCCATACTGTGCCAGCGGGCCCAGACCGTCCATGTCAATCATCACGCATATCCCCCATCATGCGGATTCTGTGACGGTGTCCCCCAGGGGGCCGTTTCAGTTTCGGAAGAACTTGACCGTGTTCATCGTCCGGACGATTTCTGCTTCGCCATCACCGTTGGTATCGATCAGGACCCGTGCTGCCGATCTCGCTGCATCGTACCGTTGACGGTATAACTCGGCCCGTTGTGCCAACTCGGCATTCGAGGCACCCGTCAAAGAACCGGCAGCCGCAAAAGCGAGATAGAGCGCCCCCATAACTTCGACGCGCACGATTTCATCGGGATTCACCACCTGGTCCTCCGGGTAACTCGATGATGACACGCCGCTGCTACCGACCGCATGCAGTTCACATGCGTTTTGAATGAGTGCATGGACCGACTCGATCTGCGGGGCATACGAACAGACCTGGAACGTCAGGTTGTTGCCGGATGTTGGAGGGAGCAAACTCCCGTTGTTCCCATCGGGGCGAAGTCGCGACACGACAAGTTGTGTGGCTGATAGTCTGGAAACCACCTCCAATGCGACCCCGCCGACAACGATCACATGCCCGGCGTCAATCCCGACATTCGTGAAATTCGAAGTAAACGAGGTAAACGTCGTGCCACCAATGGTCCCGTCTGAGCCGATTGCCAGGATCTGGCTGGCAAAGCTCATATCACGGAACAGATTCGGCTCAGGAACCAGCAGATCTCGATCGGTTGCAAAGGCCATCATGTCGGATACTCCCTCCCGGGCAATGGGTGAAGGCGATGGGTCGGGTCAGCAAACTTGGAAACAGTCGACCGGCCGTTCGACCGGCCGACTGTGGCGGGCGGGCGCCAGGCTGGGACCGGGAGGTCGCCTGACGCGCGAGCGAGGGTGGGTGGCGCGTGGGGGGTTACTCAGTGGTTCCAAGACCCTGGATCAGGCCGTGGGCGTTTTCGTTTCGCATCTCGAGCGTGTATTCGCCGATCAACTCCCCGACTTCCGAATCGCCCTGGCTGGACAGCGGCTTGTAGTGGAAACTGCGGCCGGCCAAAGGCAGGACGTCCAGACGAGAACTGTCCAGCAGAAGCGCCGTATCCGATGGGATCCAGCGACTCAGGATGACACGACAGACGCCGTAATCCGACTCGTACACCGACACCAGGTTCTTGAGTTTCTCGTCGATTGACGAGTAGGAGCGGTTCGGGAAGATGATCGAGTTGACTCGTCGCTTCTGGAACCCGTTGACCACGATCGTGTCCACATGACCGGAACTTGACTGCCAGATGGCACGCAGCGCCGCATTGATCACCGCTTCATTGAGCAGGTCCTGCCCGCCCCCGTCGCCGTCCGGAATCGGGCCGACGCCGGGCGTGTAGATGTTCGAGGCGATCGACGGCACGATGCCGCGCATCGTTCGGCGGACCGAATCCGATCCCTCCTGCGCGGATGCCGGTGCCACACCGTTGACGATGCAGTTCTCCAGATCACGAATCAACTCGCGCAGCCGCTGTTGCTTCTGATAGTCAAGCTCATCATCAACTGCGAGCATCCGCGTGGCCAACTGCGACCCGGACACCTCAACGGAGGACGTGAAGATCTGTGTGTAGTTCTGCTTCCGGGTGCGGGTCGTGAAGCGGGCGGCCGGCCGATCGGCGCCTTCAAGTGCTGCATTGCCCAGGATCAGCAGGCCCAGGTCATCGGCCAACGCCTCTGCCGTCGTGCCGCCGTAGCCGCGCACCACCGTCAGCGTGTCCGTCCCTGTATCGACTGCCGTCACGAACATGACTTCGCGACTGCCGTCGGCCTGGATCTGGTCGCCGATCTGGAAGCGATCGCCGTTGTCGACCACGAACTGCGTGTCAGAGACCGGGTCGCCGAAGGTTGCATCATTGATCCGATCCGAGTTGGGCAGCAGTGAATCTTCCAGCCACTCGTGGACGGTGCTCGTAGCCGAGCGCTGCGGATCACCAAGATGATCCAGTAGTGGCGTTTCATGCGGACTGATGATCCCGATGATGTCGGAGACATCCTCCGCGATTTCCGGCAGGGCGGCGCCGGCAGTGTACGTTGCTTTTCCGGTGAAGGGCATGGTGACCCCCCCTTTCTAATGATGGTGTCCCTGGTCGCAATGCAGGATGTTGGGTATTAACTTTCAGACATGGCTGCCACGCCTTGCCATGTTGAACTAACGTCGTGGCGCCCGTCGCAATCGCAGATAGGCAAGCAAGTCCTGTGGGCGACCGGTCTGAACCGCCATGGCTGCAGCCTCGTCGCGGTGTCGGCCAATCGTCGCAGGGGTCGAAGCCCCGGCCGGCGTCGCAGCGTGCGGGGCCATGGCCGTCGAGACGGTTCGGCGCTGCTGTGATTCAGCGTGCGCTCGAAACAGGTACGGACGTTGCGAGCGAACGGCAGCCACTGCGGCTTCAATGTCCGGCTCATCCATGGCAGCAAGTGCCGTTTCGGTGGCATACTGTGCCAACTCAAGATCAACGACTTCTGCTCGATGCAGCGCGCCGGCAATCGTCTGTTGTCGCTCGAGAAGGTCAATCCGGTTGGTGGCTGTCTGCAGACTCGTGCTCGCCTCTTCGAGTTGCTGCTCGAGTTTCTCCGTTTCGCTGGTCTGCGCCGGATGCACGTCGGTCGATCCGGGGGTGCCCGATGGCTCAGGCTGTGTCATACTTCAAGTCCTCCCATATGTTCATCAATCAAGTAGAAGCGATGTGCGTCACGCATCACCCAGTTCATCCGGCCCGTATCCCAACTCGCTGAGAATGCGCTGCCTCGGCACACCGAGATCACGCTTCAGAACAGCCTCTTCGAGTTTCTTGGATTGGTCTTCCGGAACGGCGGCCGTCCAGAGCACGTCAATCCCCCGATCCGCCGGCTGGGTTCGCATGATCCCGGCCTGATCCAGCGCTTCGAGCAACAGACCGAATACCGATGCCAGGCCTTCGCTGTACCGTTGCCGTTTCCGCTCGATCTTGCTCAGGATGCCCAGCAGCGAAATCCGGAGCGCATTCTCACTCGACAACGATCCGACGCGCAGATTGCCTTGAATCACACCGGCAGCCAGCGGCGTCACGCTCGAAGCCTTGTCCAAGGCCTCACGGACTTCGCGAATGTGAGCCTCTTCTGATGGGCTGGCGGCATCGCCCCCGAACTCCTCGATCGAGGAATCGAGATTGTCGGTCATCCACATCTGCCCGGGACCGATCGGGCGCTCGCCGAAGCCATCGATTCCCTTACCCAGGTACATTTTGAAACTTTGCAGCGTGACCCGATTGGCGCGATCGCTCAGCCTGGTGTTCAGTTCGTCCTGCAGCGGGATCAGCGGCTCGACCTCGCCCAGCCCATCGAAGTAGTACGGCTGGGTCCCGTCCTGCACATGAACCACCGGGAGCGCCCCGATCCGGTTCACCCCGTCATACACCAACTGCCCGTCCTCATACACCTGGCGGTGATCAGCCGAAAGAATCTCCATCACATGCGTGGTGGCACGCTTGCCGGCAAGTGACCCGACCTGGGGCCCGCGATCGGCCGAGGTCTTTCCGACCGGTGCCCCCAGCGCCCAGCGGCCGAGCCTGGCCATGAACCGCCCGGCTGACTCCTTCTGAATCTCATTCCGGGGACGATGGTAACTGATGAGATATGCATCAAGGGTGCGGTAATCGTGAGGGTTGAGCAGCGGGATGGCCCGGGGAGCCTCGACCGTCTCAAGCGTCATTTGATCCAGAGCGCGCATCACGGCGGCGTCATGCGGGAGGCCCTGGTCGGTCACGTGGTTAGACGGGGCTGCCGCGATGGCCGATCCCATGCTGCTCAAATCCCCTCCCGATGAACCGCTCTTGCCGAAGGAACCGGTGCTGTCTGCGGCAGTCTCCAGAAGCGCATCGGTTCTGAGGATGAAGTCGACATGCCCGTAGACGGCCCCGAGCAGGGCTGCCTGCTGGAGCAGTCGGACACCGCCGAAGGCTGTGAGTGCTGCCTCAAGAATTCGATTGATCTGCTGTCTGACTGATGCGTCCGCAGCCGTGCTGGCCAGTTGAACCTCGCGCCCGGCCATGTAGTCAACCAGGGCATGGAGTCGCCAGGCAATGTCGTTTTCGATCACCACCTCTTTGGCCGGCGTGCCCGTCTCGCTCGACTTGAGCCGGGTCGGAAGCCCATCATACTGAGCAGGCCGCCAGGCCCACTCCCTGCGGCCGGCCTGGGTTCGCGTCTCGATCAGTTGCAGCGAGTTTCGGTAGTAGGACCAGTATCGCTCGAAGGCCGGGACCCGCTGGGATTCATGTTCCTTGATCAGGTACTCAAGCAGCGTCTCGTCGAGCCCGGTTTGTGCGAACGGTTGGAGGTGGTAACTCACGATGCGTCCTCTCTCCCGAGGGTGATTCGGTGTCAGCCAGGAAGGCCTGCGTTCACCCTTGAGCGACGACGCGCCGATTGTGCGCACAGGGGCGTGGCCAGGATCCACGCCGGCCGGCGCAAGCGCTTGCGTCCCTGAGCACTAAGGAAATTGAGGAAAAACCGCAAAATGAGTCGCTGCCGCTGCGCAGTTGTGCTGCGTAGCATTCCTGTTGCAACAGCGGCCCTGATCGAAGGTACACTTCCAGACTATGAAACGACCGATCAAACGACTTCAGAATCCGAACAGCACTGAGGACCGGACAAGGCCCGCCAACCCGACGCGGCTCCGGTCATCACTGACGCTCATTGCTGCCATGACGATGCTCGCTGTCCTTTCGACCGGCGGCCCCGGATGCTCCGGGGGCATGAAGGCCATCGACCGGCAGGCCCAGGCCATCATTGCCGAGCATGCAGCACTGCTCAGCAAGGAGACCGGCGAGGCTGCAGCCAACACAACCGCCACCGGGACAGACCGGGACGATGATCAAACAGCCGTTCGCTATGCCTCGGGCAATGCCCCCGGGCGCGTCTATGAGTCGTCCCCGATGACCATCAACCCGGATGCGGCCGAGATTCAGTTCGAATCACGGTCGGACGACGAAACCGAGTGGGGCCAACTGGCGCTCGATTTCGAGGAGTCGGTCCGCATTGATGAGGATGGCATGGCTCGGCTGTCGCTCGAACAGGTCCTCGCCCTGGCCGTCGCTCGGGCACCCGAATACATCACTGCCAAAGAGGAACTTCTGCTCGCCTCGCTCAGCCTCCTGTCACAGCGGCACCGCTTCGGACCCAGGTTCTATAACGAGATATCCACCACGTTTAATGGCGATCTGGAAGATGGCGACTTCGATGCAGCCCTGCGCATGAGTGACCAGTTCCGGATCACCCGGCAACTCGAAACCGGGGGCCAGATCGGCCTGACTGCACTCGTCCAGGCCACCGAGCAACTGCGATCATCCGTCGGGGCAGACGGAACCCAAAGCGCGCAAGTGGTCCTGTCCGCAGACTTTCCGCTCCTGCGTGGCGCCGGCAACGTTGCCCGGGAATCACTCTTGTCGGCCGAGCGCCAGATGGTCTACGCAACTCGGACCTTCGAGCGATTTCGTCGCCGATTCCTGTTCGATGTGGCAACCGATTACTATGACCTCGTTCGGGCAGCCGCACAGATCACGCGTGCTGAGGAGGTGCTCCTGAGCAGACGTGAACTCCAGCGGGAGACGGAGGAGATGTACAAGGCCGGCCGCCGCCCCCAGTTTGAAACCAGCGAAGCCGAGCAGCGCGTCCTGTCCAGCGAGAACTCACTTGCCTCACAGCGGGATCGCTATCGTTTGCAACTCGAGCAGTTCCGTGTCCGACTCGGCCTGCCGCCGGATACGCCGGTCAGTATTGACCAGACCGACGTGTTTGATCTGCCGGTCCCGCAACTCGACCCGCTTGATGGCGCACGGAAAGGGCTGCTGTATCGTCTTGATCTGCAGACGACACGCGATCGGCTCGACGACACCCGACGGGCCGTCGAACTGGCCGAGAACGACTTGCTGCCTGACCTCGACATCGGCTTGTCAGCCACCCTCCCGACCGACCCGAACAAGCAGCGGTCCGGGCTGGACTTCGATTTCGATCAGACCGACTTTTCCGGCTCAATCTCGCTCGATATGCCGTTGGACCGGAAGATCGAACGGATCGGACTCCGTCAGGCACAGATTTCGTATGAACGATCGCTACGGAATCTGAGGCAGGAAGAGGACAACGTGGCGCTGTCGATTCGGTCGGTGGTGCGTGACATCCAACTGGCAGAGTTGAGCGTCAAGCTCCAGGCCAAGTCCATCGAGATTACGGAGCGGCGAATCGAAGGGCTCGTGATCCGCAAGGAGCGGGGATCGATTTCGACCCGTCAATTCATCGATGCCCAGGATGAGTTGAACACCGCTCAACAGCAGTTGGAGGACGGGAGACGCAACCTCAGAGTGGCGATCTTGCGATATCTCCTCGAGACCGGTCAGTTCCGAGTCGAGGCATCCGGCCGATTCATGCTGCCCCAGGGCCTGAGCCCGATCAAGCACGAGACGCCCGGCAGCACGCCGTCTGACGCGGGGGCGGCTGCTGATGACGAAGGCACCGATCAGGAGGAGCCTCTCCCAGGACCCTGATATGGGGTCGCAGAAGGCAGGATGCGACCGGTTTCCACTGCAACTCTGAGACACGTTGGCGATATGGGGCTTGGTGGGTAACACTCACAATCGGGGCTGCGGTGGAGTGCAAGTGAACGTCGAGCACGCGACTCACGTAACGGAATATCAGAAGGTAGAGCAGATCAGGATGCGCCGCTCCGGCGCCGAATAAGGATGGCACCGATCATGGATGGCCGGCAGAATATCGGGATGAAGCAGAATCGTTCATATGGGTGGATCGTGCGCGTGGCCGTCATCATTGTCGCACTCGGCGGTGTGGCGGCCGTGGCAGCCATCGGCCTGAGCCGCGGCATCAACGGGGATGGCGGTGGGGGGGCCGGCAAGACCGTGGACCAGTATCAGGTCCAGATCACCTCCTTTGACCTGATCATCCCGGCCAGCGGCGAACTCGAGTCAAAAGAGAAGATTGAGATCCGCAACAAGGTCGAGGGCCGGACCACCATCAAATGGGTCATTGATGAGGGAACAACGGTTAAAGAGGGTGACCTACTGGTGGAACTCGTTTCCGAGGATCTGGAGAACCGGATTCGTGATGAGGAGATGAGGGTCCGCGAACGCCAGAGTCGCTATACCGCAGCCGTAACTGCCCTCGATCTGCAAAAGAGCCAGAATGAATCGGCCCTGCAGAAGGCGGATACGCAGCGGACACTTGCACAGCTCGAATTGGATAAGTGGTTGTCCGGTGATGATGTGACGAAAGAGAAGGAACTCGATCTGGCCATCGAGAAGGCCGAACGAAACCAGAGACGCTATGAGGAAGACTATCAGGAGTCCATTCGACTGGAAGAACAGGGCTTCATCAGCACGAGCCAGTTGACCGACGACTACATTCGCATGATTGAAGCGAATGCCGAACTCGACAAGGCCAATCGTGCCAAAGACATCTATCACACCTACACGCGCATCAAAGAGGAGACCTCACGCAAGACAGACTTGCAACAGGCAACCGATGAGCTGGCTCGGGTCATCAAGCAGAATGAGGCACAACTGATTGCCAAGCAGGATGCGGTGAGCTCGGAACAGGATCAGCTGACACAGATGCAGGAGCGACTCAAGGGCTGGGTCGAACAACTGGATGCATGCACGGTCTACGCACCGAGTGACGGCCTGGTCGTCTATGGCACAACGGGCAATAGCCACCGCCCATGGCGCATGGAAGATCCGCTTATGATCGGCCGCGAGGTGTACTCGAACCAGCTGCTGATCACGCTGCCTGACATCGTTCGAATGAAGGCAGCCGTCAAGGTCCATGAATCGCAGGCCAATCAGGTCAAGCCTGGCATGCCGGCCCGCGTCAAAGTCGATGCCATGCCGGACCTGTCGCTGATGGGACACGTCACGAGTGTCGGCGTGATGGCCCAGCAGAGTTTCGGCTCCCAGGTCCGTGAGTACAGCGTCGATATCGAGATCGATCCGGACAATACCTGGGATCTCAAGCCGTCGATGCGCTGCAAGGCAGACATCCTGCTGGGGCATGTTGATGATGTGAAGGCCATCCCGCTGACCGGCGTCTTTGCCGACCGTGGGCGCCACTATGTCTGGAAACGAGTCTCACGAGGCCGATTCGAGCGGGTCAACGTCCAGACCGGGCGGGCCAGTGAGACCATGATCGAGATTCAGGATGGCCTGGAGAACAAGGACGTCGTTCTTTTGCGCGAACCCCTGCCGGGCGAGGTCGTCGGCAGTGATGGGGATCAGGCCGACGCTGACGGCGGGCCGGACATGGGAGAAGGCGGGCAACCCCAGTGGCCCCAGGGCGGCGGGCAAGGGGGAGGCGAGTTGCAGAAGACGCAGCAGCCGGCCCAGACTCCTCCCGGAGGTGGTCAGGGTGGGGGTGGGATGCCCGGGATGCGCCGACGAGGCGGTGGCGGTCAGGGTCAGCAAGGCGGATCGGGTGGCCCCAGTGTGGGCAGCGGGGGCGGTGGCACCATGCCCGGTCAGCACTCCGGCGGTGGGACTAAGCCTGACGGGGCTGAGGGTGGCAAGACTCCCGAGAGCGATGGCTCTTCTGAATCCACGACGCCTCCTGCGGGCGAACAAGAACCAGAGCAATCCTCGCCACCAGCCAAGAAGACGAATGACGAGGGGTAGGCACGCACCCCCCATCCCGTGTCCCGGCCACAATCGCACTTTTGGTCCGCACAGACGCCACCCCCGCGATTCATCGAAGGGATGAAAACGCGGCCTTTCCCCGTGGTTGACACACGTTTGCCCCTGCCTATTGTCGCCCCGCGGGTGCCTCGAAGGCTCATTGTGCATTGGTAAATGCCTGTGAGAATCACCTTTTCGAGTGCAGCTGCCAGCCGTGTTACAACCCATTTTGACATTGAATTGACACCAGAAATTCAAGCAAGGCCACGGAGGTATTTCAGATGGCTAGCCCGATCACCATGACCAGCGAGGGACTCAAGGTCCCGGATCAGCCGATCATCCCCTTCATCGAAGGCGACGGTACCGGCCCCGATATCTGGGCTGCCTCCGTCCGCGTATTTGATGCGGCTGTTGAAAAAGCCTACGGCGGCTCACGCAAGATCGAGTGGAAGGAAGTGCTGGCCGGCGAGAAGGCGTTTGATGCCACCGGCTCCTGGCTGCCGGAACTCACCCTCGAGACATTCAAGCAGTTCCTCGTCGGGATCAAGGGCCCGCTGACCACCCCGGTCGGCGGCGGCATCCGCTCTCTCAACGTGGCCCTGCGGCAGATCCTCGACCTCTATGTCTGCCTGCGGCCCGTCCGCTACTTCGAAGGTGTTCCCAGCCCGGTCAAGAAGCCCGAACTGACCGATATGGTCATCTTCCGTGAAAACTCCGAGGACATCTATGCCGGCATCGAGTTCCAGGAAGGGACCGATGAGTGCGAGCAGTTCCTGAAGGTCTTCAAGGGTAACTTCGTCGATCGCTTCCGCAAGGTACGCTTCCCGAAGACGACCGGCATCGGCATCAAGCCGGTTTCCCAGGAGGGCACCGAACGTCTGATGGAAGCCGCCATCGATTATGCGATCGAAGCAGGTCGGCCTTCTGTCACGATCGTCCACAAGGGCAACATCATGAAGTTCACGGAAGGCGCGTTCCGTGACTGGTCATACCAGGTCGCCTGCGAGCAGTTCGGTGCCGTCGAGTTCGAAGGCGGTCCCTGGCACATCATCCGCAAGGGCACGAAGCTGACCGGCAAGGCCGTCAAGGCCGGCTCGAAACTCCGCGAAGGTGATGTGGTGCCCCACGACATCATCATCAAGGACGTCATTGCCGACGCCTTCCTCCAGCAGATCCTCACTCGGCCTGCCGAGTACGACGTGATCGCCACCATGAACCTCAACGGCGATTACATCTCCGACGCTCTGGCTGCCTGCGTCGGCGGTATCGGCATCGCCCCTGGCGCCAACATCAACTATGACACCGGCCACGCGATCTTCGAAGCGACGCATGGCACGGCTCCCAAGTACGCCGGCCAGGACAAGGTTAACCCCGGCTCGCTCATCCTGTCAGGCGAGATGATGTTCCGCTACCTCGGCTGGCCCGAGGCAGCCGACCTGATCATCAAGGGCATCGAAGGGGCCATCGGCGCCAAAACCGTCACCTACGACTTCGAACGCCTCATGGACGGCGCATCGTTGCTCAAGTGCTCCGCATTCGGTGATGCGATCATCAAGCACATGGGGTAAGTGGGCGATTCTCAGTGGAAGTGGTTGTTCCGAACAATGGCTTTCGGCTCATTTGAATCACTGAAACAAAGCACGCCTCGGAGTACCAAAGTACTACCGAGGCGTGTTTCTTATATAGTGGGATTGCATGTAGTGATGCGCCTCAGGCGTCGGGCAGAGGTTGGTTGAATACGTTGATTTCAGCCTTCAGACGCTCCTCCGGATTCAGATACCAGGACATTTGAAACGAGATCGTCCCTGACTGATCTTCGGGTACGAGGAGGACACCTTCCTTCTCACCGTAGAGATCGACGTAACTATTCGGATTGCCGCTTCCATCCCAGTGCTCGCATCGCCAGCGAAGCAGCACGGAACGGTCAGGCTGCAGTTCGGCAGTCATGAACAGCTTGACCTTGACGTCTTCAAGTACACAAATGATCGGTTCATTGTCGGCCGTGATGGAGGCGGAGAGCCTGATATCAGGATCAAGCGTTGTCGAGGCCGTGATGGGAAACTTCATGTAGTCGACGGCTTCGAATGTGCCGCTTTCCCACACTTCCATTGTCCCGGCCATCGTCACGAGCCTGTAGTTGGCGTCGGGCTTGCGCAGATTCAGTTCAATCCTGGTGACCTCGTTTCCGACAACAAGGACGCGCGCCTCTGATGATCGTTGAAACTTCGCCAGTGTGGTTTGAGCCTTGATCACATACGGGTTAGCTGCCTCGGGTATGGTGAAGCGAACAACCCCCTCGTCGTCGGACCATGCTTGCTGCCCGAGCAGCCGCACAAGTGCGCCGCGATACCGGAACCCATCGAGCATCACCGTCGCCTCAACCGTCCCGGTCCGTCCGGTGACCGGCATCCAGCGGGTGGGATTCGTTTCCCGCTTCTTATACTCAGGCAGATACACGAGTGGTTCGAAGTAGCCATACAAACCAACGTGTTGCCCCGATTCCATATGCGGCGCATCCCAGTAGCGGAGGATGTCGTCAGGACTGACAGCATGGCCGACCGTAGCCTGTTTCCACAGCGCCGGCCCTTCCGGCTCACAGGAATCTACGGCGAAGCAGTTCACGAACTGATCCGCAATCTCCTTCCCCATGTCGTTGAAGATGTCAGCGAACTTTGCAAAGCCTGTGTTCTTAAGAAACACCTGATCGTTGATATAGGCCCAGAGCGTGTTGCTTGCTGCCAGCCGTTCATCCTCCTGATACAGATAGAGACCGTCTAATGTGCGGGCATCAACCTCTGCCCCGGTCACGCTGCCGGTTGCCGATCCTGCCAGCCAGATGTCCGACGGCTCCAGGTCGTTCGTTTGTGTGTATGCACCCGGGCCCTCGAGTCTGACGCCGGCCATTCGCGCGGCCTGCCAGATTAATGAGGAGCAGACGGTCGGGAGCGGGCCGCAGGTATAGGCCCAGCCGGATTCCTCAGGAGCCAGCTTTCCCGGATCATCAATGATGCCGGCTTCAGAGTAGGAGTAGAAACGGTAATGCCCGCGAATCTGGTCGGCCATGTCTGCCACATCGTTCATGCGCTTGATCGTCGTTGCATCCATCATGTCAGGTGCCGGCTTCACAACCATGGCGGGTGCAAACAGTGGCGTCCCATTCTCGGCAGGCAGGTTGCCCGGATACGGGAGCATCCCTTCGATCTCGAACATCCCTCCTTGCTCCGGATCCTTCATGAGTTCCCCGTTGACGACCAGTTGCGCGGTCTGAGAGACGGTTCCGGGCCAGCCATACTGAACGACGTCCGGCCGAAACCCGGCTTGTGGAATCTGCTCATCAGCGATGGTCCCATATGGAACGAGCGTGATGGCGAGCTGAAACGGCTCGTAGTAATACGCTTCATTCGTCATGCGCGTCTGGGACGCAGTGGAATGCCGGACGACAAAGAAATCCTCAGTCATGAGTACGGAATGCGAGTAGATTTGGACTGGGGACAACTGTTTGAACATTTCAGCCACGGGGCCGGTCGACGCTGGTGAAAGAACGGTGTTGCCCCGAAAGGCGTTCAGGAATCGGCCGGGCACCTCAACGAGCCACTCAGGTTCGCCGGGAACCACTTGCGGCGCCAGGGTTCCAACCGGCGGCGAGAACGGGTCAGCCGGGTCCCCTGCGGTCACGGGAATCTCCCACGGGGCCAGTACTCTGGAGGCTGACTGCTGCAAGCAATCGATGTATTCACTCTCATAGGAAACCCAGTTTGGCCGGACAACCTCACGCAACGCTTCAGTATTTCGAGCCGAGGCTCCGGCGGCGAGTTCACGCGATTCCGTTTCCCCGCGCGGTGCCGGTACTGACATGAGTCGCAGCGAATCCGGGTATGCATATCGACCGCGCCGCACCTCGTCGAGTATTTCAGTCTGTGATACTCGAACCGGGCCGGGAACGCCTGCGGTGCGACGCTCCATGAACTGTGCTGCCTGAGCAGAAAGTGGCTCATGGATCGTGGTCGGTGATGCGAACTCGCAATACCCGCTCGCATAGGCTTTCAATCCCGAGTTCTCGGCGTGCCCGATCAGATGAACGGCATAGCCGAAGGCACCTGCTGGAATGTCCTGAATAGGAATCTCATATTCCACTTGCACGACAGTCTCTTGCGCGCTGCCTTGATTGTCGTGCCCCTCGACGATGATTGGGGTGGCCAGGTCGGTCGTGGGCATCAGCAGACCTGCAGATTCTCCCGATCGATCAAGGAACTGTATGCGACGCTTGTCAAACCGCAAGGTCTTCGGCCCGCGGTGGTGGATGTCGAAATGCAGACGCCAACCGGGGCGTGCTCCCTCGATGTATGAGGCTTCCGGGTGCTGCTCCACGTATGGTTGCACGAAGCCAAGCCGGCGCGCAACCGGATCAAGGTTGGCAATCGCCAGCGTTCGGCGAGCAACCTGCCTCGATCCGCCCTGTAACTGATACATCGCAGTCACATTGAATACCGAAAACGGGCTGTCCATGTCCAGCGCCATTCGATAGTCATGGTCTGTCAGCGGCCCATCATCCATCAGTTGACTGCCGTCGCCGAATAACCAGTCCACGCGTGACGCTTTGATCGGCGCATGTGACTCATCCACCAGATCGAACTGAATCAGGTACGGAGCATGTGGGTCCTGTCGGATCACAAGCTGCGGGAGTGGCGGGGCATCGACAACGTCCACTACGAGAGTTCGCGATTCGACTTGCTCATCCTGAGTCACCACCACTGTGACCACACGTTGACCCGGGACTCCATTGAATTGCATGTAACGGCGCTCACATGGGATCCCGCTGATCAGGATCCGGGCCCCCTTACCGGCAGCAGTCAATTCGACAGTGACCTCCACCGTTCCCCCTCGTGAGATCGTCGCTGGTGTGACGGTCGCGTTCTGGATGAGCTGCGCTGCTTGAGTCTGCTGCGCGCAACATGATAGAAGTAAATAGATAAATAGGGTGATATACAGACAATGGCGTGAGGGCGCAACTCGCATCAGATTACTCCTCGAAGGGTGTTCGGTAAATGTCGGTTATTAGGGGCCGCTGTGTGTGACCGCCTGTCTGATAGAGCGAAACAGGCTGCACTGCTATGAATTGCGAGATTGCATGCGCGAGTCCGCAGATTCGTGGTATGGAGAACACAAAAAGCGTTTGACAGCCTCTAGATGGGTCACCAGTATGGCCGGATGAGGAATCGGCGCTGACACAAGAATGCATGAGTAACCGGTACTCACGCACACACCAATTCACTGGACATGTCGACGGCAGTACGAGTCGCACGGCCGGCTAGCCGTGAACCATCTCCCGCTTCCACTTCACAAAACCCTCGATCGCCTCATACTCTGCCAACCCCAGTTCGTCATACACCCGTGCCGTGTTCCGGTTCCGATCTTCCGCTCGCTGCCAGAACTCGCGCGCATCATACGGCCCGGGAAACAGTGCCTTATCCTTCTGTGACTCATGCTTGAAAATGGCCATCCGCTTGCGAGCCAATTCGTCCGGGCTCAACGGCACGGCCATCTCAATCACATGCGGCTCCCATTCCTGCCAGGCCCCCCGATACAGCCAGACATCACAGTCCTTCATCCACTCATCATTGACACAGCGCGCCAATGCCTGCGTGATGGCTGCCAGGCACACCCGATGCGTCCCGTGCGGGTCGGACAAGTCGCCGGCGGCATACACCTGGTGTGGCCGGACCTCACGCAACAGATCCACCGTGATCTGCACATCCTCCTCCGACAACGGCCTTTTGCGAACCCGACCCGTTTCATAAAACGGCAAATCAAGGAAGTGGATGTTTTCAAGATGCACGCCGGAGAACCGTGCTGCCGCCCGTGCCTCAGTACGCCGAATGAGCGTCTTGATCCGTTGCAACTCCGGGCTGTCCACTTCGCCCGGCGCTTTCACTTTCACAAACTGTTGGACCGCCTCCCCGATCTGCGCGACCTCATCCTCCCCGAAGATGTCAAACGTATCACAGAACTCGCGCACGAAATCGGCATGCCGAATCGCCTCATCATCAAACACGGCAATGTTGCCCGAGGTCTGATACGCCACGTGGACCTCGTGCCCATGCTCGCACAATCGAATCAGTGTCCCACCCATGCTGATGACATCGTCATCCGGGTGTGGGCTGAACACGACGATCCGCTTGGGAAAAACGTCCGGCGAGCCGTCAATCTTCGGCCGACCTTTCTTGCCGCCCGGCCAGCCGGTGATCGTCTTTTGCCGACTCTTGAATACCTCAATATTAATGTCATACGACGAACCGCGCACCGATAGCAGTTCCTGCAGACCGTGCTCGTTGTAATCTTCGTCCGTCAGTTTTAAGATTGCTTTGTCAACGGTGGTGGCCAGCCAGATGCCGGCCTTGATCGTCGTCTGCCTATCCCATGTCAAGCCAAACTGTTCGATCGGCCCAAGCAGCCAGGGGGTGCTGAACCGCGTCAGGTCCGTCGCTGCAGCCGGGCCGAGCATGATCCGCGCGTTCGGGTGCTGTTGCAGGTAACTGGCCGACACGGAATGCGTCACGTCCCCTTCAACCGCCTGGCGAATGATGGCAGCCTTATGTTCGCCGAATGCCAGCAACGCGACTTGACGTGCATCGAGAATCGTCCCGACCCCCATCGTGATCGCTTTCCGCGGCACGTTCCATTCACCGAAGAAATCACTGGCCGCATCCATCCGGGTGACCCGGTCCAGCGTGATCAAGCGCGTCCGACTGTCGCGCGGCGAGCCGGGTTCATTAAATCCGATGTGCCCCGTTCGGCCGATGCCGAGAATCTGGTAATCAATCCCGCCCGCTTCCTGGATCTGCCGTTCGTAGCCGGCACAGAAGTCAGCAACATCTGTCAGCGCGATCGTGCCACTTGGGATGTGAACATTGGCTGGGTCGATGTCGATGTGATCGAACAGGTATTCATGCATGAACCGGTGGTAACTCTGGAGTTCCTCCGGCTGCATCGGCCAGTATTCATCGAGATTGAAGGTGACAACATTGGCAAACGACAGCCCCTCTTCCCGGTGGAGCCGGACGAGTTCCTCGTAAATGCTGACGGGCGTGGAGCCGGTCGCCAGTCCCAGGACGGCCGATTTCCCGGCTGCCTGCCGTGTGCGAATCAGATCAGCAATCTCGCCGGCCACGGCTCGACTGGCTTGGCTGGAGGTCTCGTACACACTGACCGGGATCCGCTCGACCGCGGTGGCGAGTGAATGAGTGGGCGTGGGACTGTTGTCAGCATCGCTTGGAGTCGTCGTACTCATGGTGTTGAGCCACATCCTTGCATGGAGGTGAGCAGGCGGATTCAGGAGTCGTGGCAATTGCCCGGCTTTCTGTGTTTTTGCCCGGGTGTCCCGGCGGTATCGTTGCCGCGTCAATCAGTAAGGCAAGGACGAACCCTCAGGTCGGCTCCAGCGACCTCAGATCAAGCCACGGATACCGATCCGTGGGGTCAGGAGCTGTGTATTCCTCAACCCCACGGATTCCAATCCGTGGGGTCAGGACGACCATGCCTGTGAATGTACGAGCGGT
Organism: Planctomycetota bacterium; assembly: GCA_013112555.1. GTDB lineage: Bacteria > Planctomycetota > Phycisphaerae > Phycisphaerales > UBA5793 > PNC21. The sequence continues at coordinate 1,453,345 of JABFGK010000002.1, forward strand.
CGGTCAGCGCCGTTGGCCCCTGCTGCGGCTACGCCGACTCACCTTGTGCACACAGCCGGTGAGAGTCCCGCATACCATATTGCTCAATGCACTATCTGGAGCCTACCAGTGCCTTTGTCCACTGATTCATTGCGACCCTGGTTTCTGGCCGAGATCGTCCAGTGCAAAGCACGCGTGGACGCATCGCGTTTTGCTGATGAGTACCAACGGGCCAAGAAGCGTCTCACGGACTACCGCTATCGTGCCATCCGCCAGGCCGGTCGGAGAGCACGGCAGCGCCGAACAGCAACGTTGCACTGGCGCTACTTGGTCAGCCCCCTGATTCTCATCTATTTCGTGCTGGCCTGCTGGGATAATTTTTTCAACGACGGCCGCTGGTATCTCGGGACTTCAGTGTTGGTTCTGGGTGCTCCCTACATGGCATACGAGTGGCAGCGTGGTAGAAACGAGTATGGTCGGGCGTTGCTATTGGCCTGGCGGCGGTGTCGGCATCGGCTTAACGTCGAATCCTCGGGGCCAGATCGTGGAAAGCGGCTCTGCCCTGCAATCCCCGGCGACTATCGACGAATGGCCGCCCTCCACTTCTGCAGTATCGCCACCACACTGTTCATCGCGACGTTTCCCGCTGCCATCTTTGCGAGTGAGTTTCTTGGTGAAGACTCTGTGGGCTGGGTGCTATCGATCGGAATTGTCTGCTTTCTGATTGCTCTGAGCGTTGAACTGGGCATGCTGCAATTCCGGTGTTCCGTCATCCGCCGCCGTCGGCGCAGACACTGTTGTACCATCTGCGGGGCTCAACTCGTTGAAAACCAGCACCGCTGCTTTGAGTGCCGCACGTGTACGTGTTAAATGGGCAGTAGGCACATACCCTACTGCCATCGCTACCCATGCACGAAGGGGCACACACGCCTGCGTCTCCCATCCCCCATGAGTCCGATGCCGTTGGCTGATGGTCGCCCCTATACTCCACCGCTATCTCGGAGACCCCCACCATGAGCCTGAAAAGAGAGATGCGGATGCTGAAACGTCTGATGGGTATCGGTGCCAAGGACGACAAGCAGGTACAAAAGACCTACGAGGAACACGAATACCTCGATGCCTACAGCCGGCACACCGACATGCGCGTCGAAGAGGACCCGCACGAGGCAGTGGGGGGCATGTGGGAGGAAATCGGGCAACTCCAATTCGACTTCCTGGTCAACGAAGGCCTCCAGTCCCACCACACCATGCTCGACCTCGGCTGCGGCACACTCCGAGGCGGGCGCCACTTCATCGGCCACCTCAACCCCGGCAACTACCACGGCATGGACATCTCGCCCAAAGCGCTCGAGTTCGCACGGCTGCTCGTCGAAGTAGAGGGACTGACCGACAAATCGCCGCATCTGGTCCTCAGCGAGGACCAGAATCTCCAATTCAACGAGTTCGCCGATCAGACCTTCGACTTCATCCTGGCCCAGTCCGTGTTCACCCACCTGAAGCCGGAACACATCGAGGAATGTTTTGCTCACATCGGTCGAATCATGCACGAGGGCTCAGCGTTCTATTTCACATTCTTCCAGGGCGACAAACACGAGCAAACCAGCGTCAAGGACTTCCGCTACGAGCCGTCCTTCTTTGAGGAGTTGGCAGCGAAGTACAACTTCGATTTTGAAGACTGCTCGGAACGGTATGTCCACCCCCGCAGCCAGGTGATGGTGAAAGTGAAGAAGAAGAAGTAGGTCAGGACGCAAGTCCTGACAGGACCGGGCGCACACTGACCCCACCCATTCGTGATTCCAGCGCAGGCGGGATTCCACCGCGAAGCGGTGATCGCTTGTAGCCGGGGGTGAAGCGAGTCGCAGACGAGCGCCATCCCCGGAAGGGGACACCTATTAACCTCACATCCCCACCCTGAATGGGTGGTCATCGCACACTCCGACGAGCCGCGCGCGTAAGCAAGCGGGCTCTTCTCCCGCGGTCGCACGGGCGTCTCGCGCGTCTATCATCGGGCCGCAGGCCCGAATCATGCTTGCCCCGGTGGGATGCGCTCCGAAGCCGTCGCTTATCCCACCCTACCCCTGTTGCCCGCTTACTGACGTGCGCGGCTCGTCGGACGCATGCAGTAGCAGTAGGTCAGGACGCCAGTCCTGACAGGACCATTGCCCCACACTCGTCATTCCGGCGCAGGCCGGAATCCAGGGATCGAATCAACAGGCAGTAGGATTTCAATCCTACTGCAATCTGTAGATCACTACGCCGGCCGCAAGCCTCGATGCAGGCCCTCGACCCGGTCCACCTGTCCTCGGCGCACCTGGTCAAGCACCAGTTTCGGCACACGCCAGTTCGCCTCCTCCTCAGTCGTCGACGAACAGTGTTCGAGGATCACCTGATAGATCAACTTGAATGCATCGCGCGGCTGACGCATCTGATCAAGCGCATCCACTACATCCTGCCGAGTGACGGTTTCATCAAACAACTGCGTCAGCGAAACCGGTTCCTCGTGCGCTCCATCGAGGCACGCGTTCATCCGGGCTGTGCACAGGTCGTACAGCATCGTGCCGGGCCAAACGAGCCGATCGATCATGTTCTGCTTGTCGAGCCGCGCTTCCTGGAAGAACTCGGCCGATTGACGATACAACTCGTGCCGCAGTTCCAGTGGCAGCATCATCTTGAATGCAATGTGCTCCTGCTGCAGGAACTTGTTATTAAACAACGGCCAGACGACCGCCTTCATCCGCGGCGTCTCACCGTTCACGAGCGTCGGCTCGTCCACACGATCGATCAACACGATGATGTTGCGATACCCGAACGGGGCGATCACCCGGCGTAAGCGTTCGAGCATGGCATACCGCGGGTCATCAAGGTCATCAAGCGGCAGCGCCGTCGTCACGAGCAGCCGTTGCGGCAGAATCTCGAGCGATCGACGGAACGACTCCTGCGATCGATCGAGCACTCGTAACTGTGCAGACAGCAGCTTTGCCAGATGTGACAGCCGGAAGTAGTCCATCGTCACTTTGATGGTGCATACAAGCGTCAACGCCAGCCCACCGGACAATGCCAGCAGCCAGGGCCAACTGATCGTGTTCTTGAACATGATGCCGTAGGCTGCCGCTGCGATGACGACGAGGATCCAGAGGGCCAGGCACAACCTTCTCAGTGGGCGCACGCCCCGAATGTACCGACATCGAAGGACCTTGCGCAGCAACGGGCTTCGATCCAGTGCCTGATCAGGGCGGTCGTAGAGCGCCTGGAGCAGGAGCAGATCACTGGCCACACTCCGGTCCATCGTCCGTGCCGTCGCGCGCGCATTTTCAGGTAACTCAGCGTGCCCTTCGCCGCTCTTGCCCAGCAGGTTGTCAACGAGGTCCGGGACGGCCACGCTCAGCAGGCCGTCGATATGATCGATCAAACGCAGTTGCTGCAGTGAGTCGAGCGGCTGGCGACCTTTCACTCGGCGGGCAAAGCGATCCAGCACCGGGTTCAACTCGTCATACGCAATGACGAGCGCGCGGTTGTCCGGGTGTTCCTCGTTGTAGGCATGGATCGCCTCTTCGAGCTGCAGGCGCAGGGCTGTCTTGCCGCTCCCCTTTTCGCCGAACACGACCGACGACGCAGGCCGACCGGGATCCCCCATGATCTTGCCGAAATCCGGGTGGGCGGAGTCGCCGTGCAAACGCGTGAAGACCTCGTCCTGACGCGCTTCTTCTGCAGTGAATGGGTTTTCACGGATCGACCAGTGTTTGAGAAAACTGGTAATATTCATGGCGTACCCGCCTTGTGCCTGCTTTCGCCGCTCCATCCATCGTCCGCAGGAATGTTATGTCGGGCGGTCGGCTCGGAATACCCGATTCTCAATCTCAGTGGTCAACACGCTGGCCGAGGCACGGCGCGATCTCGGCCACGATGCGGTCGCACAGTTGCTGATTCTTTGCCTCGAGGTTCAATCGCAGCAGCGGTTCGGTGTTTGACATCCGAACATTGCACCACCACCCCTCGGATTCGAAACAGTCAACCGTGATGCCGTCCAGATCGGAGATGTCACCGCGATCGCCGTAACTCTCTTCGAGTTCCTCGATCGCCTCTTCCTTCTCCTGAGTCTCGAAGTTGATTTCACCGGACTGGGCATAGCGCGCCAGTGGCGCCACCAGGGCGCTCAACGGCTTCGTCGAGGCACTGACGATGGAGGCCATCGTCGCGAATGCAATCGCCCCGCTGTCGGTGTTGAAGTTCTCCCTGAAGTAGAAGTGGCCGGACAACTCGCCCCCGAGAACGGCCTCATGCTCGCGCAACTTCTCTTTCATGAAAACATGCCCGACGCGCGACTCGATCGGCTTCCCGCCGTGGGACAGCACTTCCTCGCGGACGGCCCGGCTCGAGCGCAGGTCATACACGATCGCTGCCCCCGGATGGTCGGCCAGGGCCGTCGATGCCATCATGGCCGTCAAATGATCGCACCCAAGGATATTGCCTTGCTCATCAACAAAGATGCCGCGGTCGGCATCGCCGTCGAAGCAAATGCCGAAGTCAGCCTTCTCACTCACGACCCGCGCTCGCAACTCCTCCAGATTCGCTGCGACCAGCGGATTCGGATCATGCGCAAACGTGCCCTGCGTGTTGTCGAAGTTGAGCGGGATGATCTTCAGACCCTTGATGTCTGCAAACACCTTCGGGATCATCGTGCCGGCCATCCCGTTCGAGGCGTCAACAACCACCTTCAACTTCCGTGACCCCAACTTCAGAAACGAAAGGACGTGGTCCTGGTACCCGTTCCACAGGTCCCGCTCCTCGAAACGGCCCATCACGAGGCTGTCCTGAGCCATCGTCTTCGTCTGGTCGGCCATCGCGGCATACTTGCTGATATCCTCAAGGCCGGAGACCTGCCCGATCGGCACGGCCCGCATCCCGCTGATCTTGAACCCGTTGTACTCCACCGGATTGTGACTGGCCGTCACCTGCACCCCTCCGGCACAGTCGAGGTAGTTGATCGCAAAATACACGAACGGCGTGTCAACCAGCCCGAGGTCGATCACGTGGGCCCCGCACGCGCGAATCCCATTGCACAAGGACTCCTGCAGGTCCGGCGAACTCGGACGCATATCGCGGCCGATGAGGACGTGCTTCATCATCGGGTCCGTCTGGCCCTGCTCCTTTGCCTGCTCCAGCAGGAATCGGGCCGTGCCATACCCGATCTTCCAGGCAGTGCCCTCGTTGAGCGGGTTCGGATACTTTGCCCTGATGTCATAGGCCTTGAACACTTTACCGAGCATGGGGGGAACCCTTCCGGATACTGGAGATTCGACGGTGCGATTTCGATGGGACAGACCCAGGCCGGGAACCGCATTGATCCAGGGACGGGCCGGGTCGTCTGCCTCCCCGGACACAGTGTGTCAGCCACCGATCACGAGCCGGGAGTATATCCGGCGACTTCTCAAGGTATACCGCCTCCCCTTGCAGAGGCGTGATCCGGGGATCACCCTGAGAGAGTGAGTGAGCCGTCGGGCACAGGTCTGTCTCATGGTCTGATCGGCCAGAGCATGAATGCCGGTTCAATCTGAGTTCGGTGTCGGATTCAATCCCGGGTCGATGACGATTCGGATCGATCGGATAGAAACGCTGCCGACCCGATTGCTCAGCGATCGGCTCAGACCGGAGGCCATCAACCGGCGTAGTTGGTAGGCCGTGGCGCTGCTGGAAGCCCGAACGGTCAGCACCCCGCGCGGGGACAGCCCTTTCAAGGCTGTCAGACGTGCCAAACCCGGCGGGACCTCGGCTTCCCATGCCTCGATCAACCGTTCCACTTTCCTGGCCGGCCCTGAAACCGAGCGCCGGTAATACTCGGGCAGGCCCGAGCCGACAGCGATCCCGGCCGGTCGCCGGCGCTGGCGACGCCCATTCCGGATCGCTTCAATCCGGCCGGCAAGCCGAACAGCCTCCGGGCTCGGCCCGGGACCACTCTGCTGCTGCTGCTCATCCTGCTGCTGGGATTTGGAACATCCACTCATGGCGTCATCATATGCGGCCTGTACCGACCGCGCTTCGGCACATCCAGTTCTCTAGACTACCTGCCGGCCCGGCCCCATCCCGCTGGGCAGGATTCTGGAGTACGCATGACACAGCAGCCGGTCAGATTCACCATTCTCGGGTCGGGGACAAGTGCCGGCGTTCCGGTCATCGGCTGCGAGTGTGATGTCTGCACCTCGCCCGACCCACGAGACAAGCGATTCCGACCCAGTGCCTGTATCGAGACGGTGGATGCCGACGGGCAGCATCGGGTCATCCTGATCGACACATCGCCGGACCTGCGCATGCAGTCGCTCCGTCACGGCCTGAATCGCTGCGACGACATTCTGTTTACCCATCACCACGTCGATCATGTCTTCGGGCTGGATGACGTCAGGCGGTTCAATGTCCTGATGGACAGTCCGATCACCGTCCACGGCGAGCCGATCACCCTGCAGCACGTCCGCCGGATGTTTCAGCACATTTTCGAGCCGGCCAGCAACACGAACAAGAGTTTCGTGGCCACGCTCATCCCTCATGCCATCAATGTCGGCGCTCGATTCGACCTGCACGGCCTGAGTTTCATGCCGATTCGATTCATGCACGGGCGCTTGCCGATCATCGGATTTCGTATTGATCGGGTCACAGGCGGCCCCGGCAACGGGTCGGACGATCCGCTCCCGCTGGCCTACTGCACCGATGTCTCGTCCATCCCGCCGGAGTCATGGGGGATGCTGGTCGGATTGAAGACACTCATCCTTGATGCCCTGCGCTATCGCCATCATCCGACGCACATGACCATTGATCAGGCCGTCGACGCTGCCAGGCAGATTGGGGCAGAGCGCACGTACTTCACCCACATGACGCATGACGTTTTGCATGCCAGTCTGGAAGCCGATCTGCCCGACGGCGTTGCCCCTTCGCACGATGGCCTGACGCTCGGCTCACTGGATGGGAGGCAGTGACTGATGCACGATGATGAAGCAATGGTCTGCCTGTGTTTTCAGGTGCCGCAACGCAAGATTGCAAACTACCTGCGCCGCAATGACCTGAAGGTTGCCTCCCAACTGAGCGAATGCCTCGGGGCCGGCACCGGCTGCGGTTGGTGTGTGCCGTATCTGAGAAAAATGTTCGAGCAGCATCAGCAGGGCCGATTGCCGGCGCTCGACATGAATGCGCAGGAGTATGCTGCATCCCGCCGGCAGTATCGGGAGGCAAAGAAGAACAACGGTCCGACCGATTCCCCCGATCACGAAAGGACTGGTTAGTCCCACATGTTCAAACTCGTCCTCATCTTTGCCGGTGCCGGGATCGGAGGCTTGTGCCGCTATGGCGTGGGGGGCATTGTCCAGTCTGCCGGGACGGCATCGTTTCCGCTTGGCACATTGGCCGTCAACGTCCTGGGATGTCTGGCCATCGGGTTTCTGGCAGCATTGTTTGCCGGCCCGGTTCTGGTTCGCGAAGAGTATCGATTGGCCATCATCGTGGGTGTGCTCGGGGGCTTCACCACGTTTTCGTCATTCGGCCTTGAGACGATGGCCCTGATCGAAGATCGGGAGTGGAGGTTCGTCGCGCTCAATCTCGTGCTCAGTAACGGCCTCGGCCTGCTGGCGGTGCTCGTCGGGTCCAGAGTGTCTGAAAAACTATTCGGAGTCTGAACCATGACCATTCCGACAGAGGGAGTGCTGCTGCGCGTCTTCATCGGCGAGAGCGATCAATGGCACGGCAAGCCGCTGTACGAAGCCATCGTCATGAAGGCCCGTGAACTGCACTTGGCCGGCGCGACCGTCCTGAGAGGCCCGATGGGGTTCGGGGCCACCAGCCGCCTGCATACTGCCAAGATCCTGCGGCTGTCATCGGACCTGCCGATAGTCATTGAGATCGTGGACAGCAAGGAGAAGATTGATGAACTGCTCGTTCACATCGATGACATGGTCACCGAGGGATTAGTCACACTCGAAAACGTGCGCGTCTACCGATATCGCAGCCGACAGGCCCAACCCGACGATTAGCCCCCGGCTCCGCCGGGGGGATGATGCGCAGCATCATGCCTTACCCCGTGCCACTTCCTCTTCTCCGTCATCCCGGCGCCTCCCCCACTGGCCGGGATCCAGGGAGATGAATGTGATCCATACGGTTTCCCTGCCGGATCTTCCGCTCAAAGCAGCGTTGATCCGGCCTACTTCCTCCCGTCATTCTCGCGCACGCGGGAATCCACTGCCGATTATCCGCAACCCAAAGGGGGCAGCGCATCGCTCACTCCCCGGCGACGAACACATAGTTGAGATACGGCTTGTCGATCGAATCACGACGGGCCGCATACTCCGACATCGGCTGCAGCCGCCCGTGATCAAAGAAGAATGCCTGGTAGCCATACGCATCCAGGTCAGTAAACAGCCCGCCATTCTTCACCCGACGATCATGGCACTCCACCAACAGCGTCGGCTTATCGCGGGCCAGCATCTTTGCCCCACCATCAAACACCGCGCGCTCATGCCCTTCGACATCGCACTTGATAAAAGCAATCGGCCCAGCCCCCGAGGCATCAATCTGCTCATCAAGTGTCGTAAGGCGAATGGCGACCTCCTCGAGTCCCGGGGCAGCCTCCTTCTCCACGCTGCTGCCGCCCCAATGACCCGGTCGGCGTACCAGCGTTGCTTCGCCCGGCTCCGACGATAAGCCCGCGTTCACGATCGTCAGCCGATCAAGCCGGAAGCCTGACTTGAGCCTGCCCAGGTACTCAGCCATCTCCGGCTGCGGCTCAAAGGCGATCACGTTTCCTGACGGCCCGACTGCGCGATGCAGCCAGTATGAATAGATCCCATGAAACGCGCCGATGTCGATGACCGTCGCACCGGCAAGGTTGAGCGATCGGATGTATGCCAGTTCTTCACGCTCGGAACGCAAGCGGTAACGCCACGCTCGGTGCAGCGCGTGTATCTTCTCAATCATGTTCAGGTGGTTCGGCACGGCAGAGCATAGCCCGGATTTCAGCACGGGGGCGACTCGCCCGCATCAACCTCGTCAAAACCGAAAGGTCCAGCCGATCTTCGTGGTCAGGTCGGAACTCGACAAGCGATACTGGTCGCTGCCATACCGCTGTACATCCTGGTTCAGCACGAGGTAGATCGTGTTGCCGGGCTGCACAATCCACTGCAGTTTGCTGTTGATCCCGGCTGACTGCGACACACTGTCGTACTGAACAAAGGTCGTCCAGGTGATGTCCGGCGTGAACAGGATGTTGAGCCGACCTCGAATGATTCGCGTGATGAAATCACCCTCGGCCAGGTCAACGTCATTGATCAGGTAGTCAGCCCCGATGTGGAGGTTCGGGGAGACTCGCCACTCGCCCTGAAACAGGTAATCGTTGCGCAGTCCCGAGTAGAACCCGCCGCCCTCATATTGGAAGCCGAAAATAAACGGTTTGCCGCGTGAGGTCAGCAGACGGGCCATGTACCGTTGGTTCGTGTAGTCGCCGGCTGGGATCGTCACATCGCGCGTGATTCGGAAGTTGCTGTCGATGACTTCCCGTTCAAACGAATAACTGAAGCGCAGTTGATCGTGGCGCTGAGACCGAAAATCAGCCACATTCAATGTGATCCGTTGGGTCTCAACGTTGTTGTCGAGATCCGTGATGAGATACCCGTCAACGCCGCTTTCAATCGTCCTGATGAAGTTCTTCTTCGGGCGAAAGGTATAACTCCAGTTCCCGAAGTACTCACGGATCCCTTTGCGCGGAACGAATCCGAGCGCTGCGTCAAACTCATTGCTGATCTCGGTGTACCCGACTTCCCAATCGACAACGGAATTCGGGTAGCCGAGTTTGAATCCATAGGCACCCTGGATCGAATCCTGATCGGAGGAGTCGCTCAGCAGACCCCAGGCCGAGCCCTGCACGATCTTGTTCCCGTTGAAGTGCGTATCCCGATACAGAAAATCCACACCGCCCATCGAGTTGTCTTCCGTCGAGAGCGGGTCACCGTGCGTGAAGATGGCACCGATGGCTGACTGGTCAAACACATTGACCGATGCGCGGCCGACAAACAGGTTCTTGTCGCCCAACTCCTGGTCATGCTTCATCTGTACATCAAGCAGCCCGAGGTTCAGGTCGCCGACACGCCCCGTCAATTTCAGCCCGGCCAGGATGTCCTGTGGCGCACCCCCGGGGCCGATCCCGATGCGACGCGAGTGATAGGGCAGCGGGTTTTGCCGGATCCCGCCGAACTCGAAAATACCCGCATCCTGCAGGAAGAAGTCCCGCTTCTCAGGAAAGAACAGAGGAAACCGAGTGAGATTGACCCGGCGATCATCAACTTCGGTCTCTGCAAAATCCGTATTCACGGTCAGCGAGGCCGTCAGCGACGGCGTCACCTTATAAAACAGATCAAACCCGGCATCAAGGTCGAGCCCGTCCTGGTTCCGGTCATGATCCCGCTTCAGTGTGGCCAGTGTATAGGGGACGAAGTCCAGCCCCACGCCCTGGTCCAGTTCATGCAGCCCTTCAATCACACCGGCATCGCCGACGGATTCGATGTCGATATTCCGTGCCGGGCTGGCCCACCGATTCAGTTCGTGATTCCGCCGAACATAACGCTCGGCGTTGAAACTCCAGCGCGAGGTATTCGGATTCATACTGATCGTCTTGAATGGGATGGAAAACTCAGCACACCACCCCTGCTCATCCATTGACGACCGCCCATACCAGATCCCGTCCCAGTCCGTGCGCAGGTTTCGGTTTCCGACAACTTCAGCATCTCGACGGCACCCGACGGGATTCATCGAAAAGTAATACCCGTTCCGCCGATCAAAATACGGATCGATTACAAAACGAACATTGTCATCCGTATCAAGCGAGCGATCCCGTTGCAACTGTGACACGACGATGCCATCCGGATCCGTGTCATAACATCGGAATGCAACGTACAGATGATCCTGATCATAGAGCAATCGCATTTCGGTGCGCTGGGTCGGCGGCTCTCCCTGATTCGGATCCACCTGTGTAAAGCAATCGATGACAACCGCCGTTTCCCAGACAACTTCGTCGAGCACACCGTCGATGGTCGGGGCTTCTGCATCTGACGTGATCACCGGTATGGTGACCGTCCAGTCGATGGCGATCGCTTCAGGGTCCTGCTGTGCCTGAAGTCCCTGGCTCATCGAGAACAGAACAACGAACGTAGCGGATTTCGCAGTCAGTGTAAGGATGCGGCGTATCACGATCGTGCTGCTCCTGACCAGTGCGTTGCAAAGTGGGCCCGAGGCCGGTCAATCGCACCGACACGCCGACACACGGGCGTGAATGATAGCCGACGAATCCGACACAAGAGTCCGCCTTCCGCTACCACCACACCTGCTGTCGGCCGTCCTCAACTGTGAAAATGCGCTCCAGCCGACGTGAGCCGCTCTGGACGAGCCAGTACAAGCCGTTTGACGGCACGGATTCAAACGAAACCGGTTCCGAATCGGCAGCGGCCGTCCCATGTGAGACCCAGCCGGAATCCCAGGTGAACAACTCATAACTGTTCCCCTGCTTGACCGGGATACGGGGTTTGATTCGGCTCGTATCAGCATCAGGCGTATCCGGGTTCGTGGCCGCAATCTCAATCTCGATCGAGCGCGTCTGATCCGGAGTGAGCACTCGCACGGCCCCGTCCTTCTCAAGAATGAACGGGTCTGCCGCCGGAATGAGATCCGTGCCGTCGTAATAGGCTGCCAGGTAGGCAATGTTCCGTCCCATCTGTGAAAACTGCACGGACCGGCCCGCTGCAGCCGAGTTGTTGATCCTGCCCCACTGCAGCGCAATCCACTCCCCGCCGTTGAATACGCAGACATAGGCGTAGCGCGTTTCGCCGGGCGGTTCAGCCGTCAGCGCAACGGTGACGTCCGATGTTGGCAGGTACTGCGAGGTCACATCACGGAAGTTCGTTTTTGACAACCAACGGGGGAGCGGTTCGGCCCCGTCATTGAGATACGCCAGGCTGTCAGTCTGTATCGAAAACGTCTTCCGATAGATCTTGGCCGCCCGATTCGACAACCCGGCCGTCCCATGCCCGTTCTCATCCAGGATCACTTCCCAGGCATGGTTGTTATCGCGATCCGCCCAGGCCGGCGTGTAATCGCTGGCCGAGACGACCGCATTTGCCTTCATGGCGTACCCGATCATGTTGCTGATGTCCTCGCAGCGCCCGAGCCCCTCTTGCCGCATCTCATCATAACCCTGGTCCGTCGGGTGAAGGTAATACAACTCACTGAAGCCGATCCAGCCGTGGACGGTCTTCTGAATCCGGCCGGCTGCTTCGCGCATGTCCGTGGGCGATTGCAACTCGTTTGCCAACGATGCAAAGGCAGACAGGCACTCCGGCCGCCAGGCGGTCAGCGGCTCATTGCTGCACCGATACGGCAGAATGTACTCGCAGAACACCTCGAACGAAACCTCATGGGCCCAGGCCCGCTCACGCCAGGCCGTAAACGCCTGATCAATACTCTCAATCAGATACGCAGCCGTAATGGTATCCAGATCGCTGATGAAGTCCTTTCGCTTGAAATCAACCGTGCCATGTGTCTGCTCTATTGCATCGAGTGCGGCCATCGCTTCGGCGTAGTTCTTGTAATCCAGCGCATCAAAGGGAATCTCGTTCCCGTCTTCGTCATACAGGCCGTAGGTGGCGTAGCCGTGCCCGGGCATGTTGGCAATCAGAAACGCAGCCGCCTTCCGCTTGAGCGGCTCGCCGGTCGTGTCATAGTGTGCCAGTACCCGCTCCAACTCCGCCCGATGCGCACCGGCATCATCAAGCGCTCTTTGCAACAAGTCAGGCTGCGCCGCTTCAGACTCCGGGGGCTGCAGCCAGCCGTCCGACGCAGAACTCGGTGCAGGGTGGAGCGCGATCAGCAGGCATGATGCCGTCGCCGTGAGTACCCAGGTGAGAGGCAAACGTCGTGTCTCAGCCATGGCAGGCCCCTTCGTTGCGTTTGGGGGATTGAGCGAACCGTATCGTATCGCATCATATCGTGACGCAGCATCATACGCAGAATCGACGTCGGCAGATCATCGGCAGCACGCCTGCCTCACCCAATTACAACACGCGCCCGACAAACTGCCGAGCGCGTGTTGCTGTCTGTTGCGATGACTCGTCGCAGTCATGCCTGACCGTCGAGGTCGGCCAACCGCAAAGAATCGGTCATTGGTTTCGAAGTGTCAATCTCAGCCCGCCGGTGCGCAGGAAGTCGACCTGCTGGTTCCCGTCGAGCGCGAGCGGGTCAGCCATCAACACCACGCCGACGTTCTCCTGCGGATTGTTGTACCAGTGCTTGAGGTACGTCACGAGGTCCTGCGAATACCCGTAACTGACCGGTGTGCCTGACGGCATGGGCAGCCCGTGCATTCTCGGGCCGTCCGGGTTCACAATGACGTGCGGGGCCACATCAACCATACCCAACTCAATGTTCAGGTACCCGTTGTTGAGTTTGTCCCAGTCGCGCGTCTTCGCGTTCCAGAAGACTGACATGGGATAGGCACGGATCGGGCCGGTGTCCGTTTCATCGGCAGCCGTGGAGTCCTTCTTCCATGCCACGACAATCTGTGCCTCCGTAACGTCATCGATGGTCATCCCAGGCGGGAGCTGCTCATCAATCTTCGACACGTCGAACTTGAGGAACGCCCGGGTCTCAACGTGCTGCTGGCGACCGACATCGTTGTGGCCGATGCGCAATGGGCCGATCACCTTGTTCCCATTGCTGTCAAGGACGAGAGACTGCGTGATCGGGATGTCAACGAGATACGGGACGTTGCCGGACCCTTCGGGATTCTGCAGGTCATTCGTGATCGATGCCCGCATCTCCTCGTAGGCGCTCTGCTGAACCGGGTTCATTCCGGACTCGAGCAGATTGTCCAGCGCATCCGGGTCATGCTGCAAGTCGTAAAACTCATCGTTGATCGGGTCCGTCGGGCCGTTCGCATTGACCCAGACCACCAGGCGGTACTGCTCGGTCTCGTGGACGGCCGGTGCCGACCAGTCATCCGGCGACCACGCCTCGGACACCGAGGTCGGCCAGTAGTTCACCAGGTTGTTCCGCATGTTGACATAATCGATCGCCTGCTGGACATCCATGCCGTTGGCGACGAGGTCGTACTCCTCCAGCGGGTCGGCGTAGAGGTCGTAGAACTGATCCTCGCTCAGAAGGGCGAGGCCCCGATCGCCGGCCTTGGCAATCAGTTTGTATTGCATGTCAGCGAAACCGACCCAGTGGTCGGCAGGATCCTCCTCAGCCTTGCTCGAGATCGTGAATGCTCTGTTGACCGGACTCGGGCCGCCCCAGCCGATGGCATCGGAGAAACTCTGACTGTTGCGCGGGTTCGAGCCACGCTGGGCGTCATCGGCCCCAACGATATCGGCAATCGTGTCATAGAAATCAACATGATTGACAGGCCGACCCAGCACCATCCCGCGGGCCGGGACCCCGGCACCGAATACGAACAGCGGGACTCGAAGACCGCCCTCAAACAGCATCCCCTTGGCCTTCTCGCGAAACACAGAGACCTCACGGTCAGTTCCGTTGTCACTGGTAAAGAAGACGACCGTGTTACTCTCCTCAATGTAATCGCCATTGGCGTCAATGACGCCGAGTTCGCGCAACAGCCGGCCGATTTCAGTATCGACGGCTTCGACGACCCCGCGATACCGATCAACCAGATTCGGGACCGTGTAGTAGTCGTCGCCGGACGGATGAAGGGCCGGATCAACCTTCCACCAGGCCATCCCGTCAGCATCATCCTGGTTTCGACGATGCGGATCGTACGACGCGAAGTACAGCAAATACGGCTGCTCACCACTGCTTGATGACCCGGTGATCGCTTCAACTGCAGAATCAACCATGAGCGAGATGTGCTCATCGCCGACCACATTCGGCTCATCCAGATCGAGGTAATCGCCTCTGAGATAGCTGGCATCAAACCCCTGAGTCAGCGCCGTCAGGCCCTTCGACTCGTCCCACCCGACATGCCACTTGTCAATGTGCACCGTGTAGTAGCCCATGTCGCCGAGCATCTCGGCAAAGGTTCGCTCATTCGTCTGCAGCGAAACGAGATCACGGTCCGGCAGTGGACCATACTCGGAGATCACAAACGTCACACCCGTCCGGAACGCATGACGGCCGGTCAGGATCGAAGCCCGAGTCGGCGAGCACACCGGATTCATGCGGGCGTACGGAAACGCAGCACCCTGGCTGGCGAGCTTCTTCAAGGTGGGTGTATGAACATTCAGTTCATTCGACCCGAGTGGTGCCTCAATGGCATCCAGTCCCTGGTCATCGGTGAGAATGAAAATGATGTTCGGGCTTGTTTGTCCCCAGGCACTCCCGGCGGCTATCAGAAAGCACACCGAAAGGGCCAACACTGATCGGAAGAATGGGAGTCCCATTTGTCAATCCTCCTACATCTGTACTCCGGATTACGTCTACGGCCCTCAACGCCACAGCAAAGGGTCGGTTCTACATGCTTCAGAATCGATCAAGCGCGCGCCACACTGAAAAGTGGTGATCTAAACTCAATAAGGCCAAGCAATTACGTTCGATGGCAGGACACAGAGTCTGTGAGGTGAACACCAGCGCCCCTGTGACACACGCCACGAGCAATCTACCGGGCCCGATCAGGTCCGGTAAGTACCAAAATACATGTTGAAACTTCTTACGCAAGTCAGAATGGGGCCTTTAGGCAAATTTCCACAGCAATAACCGAGAATTCACAACGAAACATCGCTGCTGCGACGATATCGCGTCTCAGGCCGGAGCGTGCCTGCCCGGACGGGATGATGAACACCGCCACTACAGATACAACACGCTCAGTATGTCCGATTCGAGTCTGCCCGTGTGAGCCATTTCAATGGTGTCCGTCATGCAGACGGTCCGGACACGCGACGTCACATGTGAAACTTCCGTCGGGCCTGCTTCTACAATCAAGGATGAACGACCTGGAGTCACCCTCCCGTATCGAGGAGGACTGCAGTGCTTACTGAAATGGATGGCCGGCGTGCGCAGCGCGCAAAACGGATGCCTCAGCCCGTTTCGATGCGGGGCGAAGGCGATCAAGCAAAAGGGATGACACCGGATGAACATTGAGATGACGAATCAGCGGGGTTCAGGCAACCCCATCCTTAGACGGCACCGATCCACTGCAGGAGCCGGCCGCATCACCCGTATTCTCGCAGCCGTGACAATGCTGGGCATTGCACTGTGCTGCACGCTGAGCACCGCAGCCTATGCAGACGAAGCGATCGGCTGGGTCACGTTGGACGGACCGCTCATGGAGAAGCCGGATCCGTTTGCATGGATTGTCGGGGAAGATCCGGATGGCACGCTGGCGGGCGTGGTCTCAAAATTCGATGATGCAGCCTCGC
This sequence comes from Planctomycetota bacterium, assembly GCA_013112555.1. Lineage (GTDB taxonomy): Bacteria > Planctomycetota > Phycisphaerae > Phycisphaerales > UBA5793 > PNC21. The sequence continues at coordinate 1,469,715 of JABFGK010000002.1, forward strand.
GCCGTGACATGCCGGCCGTGATGATTCATCTCAAGGATGTGCAGTTGAATCGGTCGCAGATGCAGACCATCGGGGAGGCAATCCAGCGCGTTCGGGATGCCGGGAAGGAAGTCTCTGTCTTTGCCACAAACTACGGCCCGGGCGAGTTGCTCCTCGGCTGCTATGCCGACCGGATCATCATTCAGCCCGGCGGGATCGTCTCGTTTCCCGGCATGTATGTCGAAGAGATGTTCCTGGCCGACACGCTCGGCCTGATCGGGATCAAGGCCGACATGCTCCAGGTCGGAGACTACAAGGGGGCTTCAGAGCAAATGGCCCGCAGCACGCCGAGCCCCGAATGGTCGGAGAATATCGACCGGCTCCTCGACGACCTGTGGGACCAGATGTGCGAGCAAATCGCCACCGGCCGCGACTTCGATGATGCTGAGTTGGATCATGCACTGAGACAGGGCTGGTTGGCCCCGTGGGATCGTGCGATCGACATCGGCCTCGTTGATGAAGCGATCGACATTGTCGACCTGACCGACCGGATCAGCGATGAATATGCCGGGGCCCGAATCACGCAGACGCTGGGCGATGTGCGCGCCGGCGATTCCATCAGTCTCGGTGAGTTCTCCGAAGTCATGAAGTTCTACTCGCGGCTCTTTGCCGGCCCGGACCACACCATCCGACGCAACACCATCGCCGTCGTCTACATCGACGGCACCATCATTGACGGGGAATCCACCCAGGGCGGCCTCTTCGGCGGCGGCGAATCGACCGGCGACCGTACCGTGCGCAAGGCCCTCAAAACGATCGAGGATGATGATCGAATCAAGGGGCTGGTCGTTCGCATCAACTCACCCGGCGGGTCAGCCATTGCCTCCGAGATGATCTGGCAGGGACTGCGACGCGTGGCCGAACACAAGCCGGTCTTCATCAGCATCGGCACCATGGCGGCCTCCGGCGGGTATTACTGTGCCGTCGGCGGTGACCGGATCTACGTCGATCCAGGCTCCATTGTCGGGTCCATCGGCGTGGTCAGCGGCAAACTCGTCATGGGCGGACTCTACGACAAACTCAAGGTCGGCATTACCCCTCGAGCACGCGGCCCGATGGCGCATCTGAACAGTTCCACCGAGCCGTTCAGCCCGCACGAGCGTGAGGCGCTCGAATCATGGATGGTGGAGGTCTACGACCTGTTTGCCAACCATGTGAAACAGGCACGCGGGTCGCGAGTTGATCTCGATGACATCGCCGAAGGCCGTCTGTTTACCGGGCGACAGGCGATCGACAACGGGATGGCCGACGGGATTGCTGATTTCACGGAAACCGTCTCCATGCTCGCCGACGAGGCCGGCCTGATCGACGGCACCTACGACGTGATGACCTTCCCCGGGCCGCAGAGTTTCGAGGATATGATCGAGCAGATGTTCCCGTTCCTGGCCCAGGCCGGGATGCGCGACATTCCTGCCGCACTCGGCCGGGATCTCGGGGTCGCAGCCGTTGACGGCGTGCTCCGGCAGATCGTCGGCCCCGATCAGTGGGGCGAAGTCAGCAACGCGCTCAATGGCCTGATGCTGTTGCAGCAGGAACCGGTCGTACTCGTCGCCCCCAGAATCCTGATCTTCAAGTAGCCCCCCCTCAGTGCCTGACTGAGGCGGATCATCCGTGTGAACCGAATCGTTTGCGAACACTGCGAACCAGTTTGCGCTGCGCATCGCGCAGCCGATCCAGCAGATTGAAAACCGGCCATGCCAGCCGTGCTGAAGTGGGTACGCTGCCGGCACCCGGATCAGGGGCATAGCCGCCCGCTTCAAGCAACTGCCGGCCGATCGTTCGTTCGATCCCGGCAATTTGGCGGGTGCTCAGATCCCGTTGGTAACGCCCGATCGAGGTGTCGGTCAGGGGCTGCCTCGTGCGCTCCTTCCACGCGCGCTCGCGATCGGAGAAGCCGGCCTGTGCTCGCTCATGAAACTGCAGCATCTCGACTTCATACGACTCGCCGAGGAACTCGCACAAACGGCGGACCTGCGCCTCCGGCTCGGCAACGAGCGACTCGTATCGCAAGGTCAGATGCGTATCAGGCCCGAGCCGCTCGGCATGGCCCATCTGCCGCTCCATGATCCGTGCCCATTCACGAGCCAGATACAAATGGGAACTATGGGTCCACGGTACCGACAGACGCGAGGCAATCACATCCCGTGGGTCGCGGTGTATGTGAATGAACTTGGCCGCCGGGAAGATCCGCCGGATCCGCTCAACGTGATGGCAGTGGTGCGGGCTTTTTTCGCCGATGCGCGACTTCCCTGCCGTCTCGGCATGCAACGTGCCCAGTGCCTCAAACAGACCCTTGACCGTCCTGCGGTCATCACGACGCTCCCACTGTGCCAGCAGCGCATCGCGGCTCAACGCCTGATCTTGCCATGCCTGCGAGCGGATGTATCGAGCCAGTGCCTCGTCAGACACTCGGTCATCAGCCTCACCCGGAATGAGCATGAACAACTCAGTCTCCGGTGGGATCGTAATTCGTGAGTGTGAAGCCAGAATCGATTGCAGCAGCGTCGTGCCCGACCGTGGGGCTCCAACGATGAAAAACAGACCGTGCTCAATATCCGTGCGATCTGACAATGCAGGTTTCCCGGCGGTTTAACCGCCCATCTGTCCGCTCGGTCCCGTGTGGCTTCCTGCCCGGACGACCCGAGAGTTGCCGTAGCCTGTGATTGTATCTGGCCGATGGTCGGTCTACAGTCGATTGGACCGCAAGTAGGAGAGACATGTCCAAGAATCGAATCCCGAAATCGACACCCGAGGAGCGGCGTGCCCAGGCAGAGCACTTTGCCATTGAGGCGGCCCGACTGATTGCTGATCTGAAGTGCGAGGATGTGCTCGTTGTTGATGTGCACGGCCTGAGCAAGGTCACCGACTACATCGTCATCGGGACCGGCACCTCAGCCCGGCAGATGCACTCGGTGGCTGAGGATATCGTCGAATTGGCCGGTGAACTCGGGCACGTCGTGTTTCGCGCGAACCAGGAACGCGGTTCAAGCTGGGTCGTCATTGACTGTGTCGACGTCACTGTCCACATGTTTGATACCGAAACGCGGGCGTTTTACGACCTCGAAACGCTCTGGATCGACGGAACCCGGCTCAAGTGGGCCCGCCCGTGACTCGGTTGCTGCCTTCACCGCTTTCGAGCATACCATAACGTCCCATGCGCTCACGCGGAATCTCACTCGCCAACAAGTGTCAACTCCTCTTCGGGTTGGCGCTGTTGCTCATCCTGACGGCCGCACTGTCCGTGCCCTGGATCCGGATGCGCCAGATGGTCATCGAGGATCAGCGCGAGATAGCCGAACGGCTGGCTCAGGCCTGGCTGTCCAACGTCATCCAACTCGGTGCCGTCCCGGATTCCGGGTGGCTCCCGGCCCAACCCCTCGAAGACGGCCGCCGGGCAGGGGACGAGGCACGCAACGACAGCATCGCAGCCGATCCGGGAAACTACTCGCTCCGCGTCGGTGTCTTCCCCATTGATCAGGCTGATCTCCTGGCTCAGTCGGGGCAGGGCGATCAGTTCATGGCCGAGACGCTGACCCGGTTTCGAGATCTGGAGGATGACACGCCGCTGTTCCGGGCCGATACCATCCGGGCCGAAGGCCGATCCCCCAACGTCGTCTACCGCTACGCCCACCCGCTCCGAGCCGATGATATGGCCCGCGTGCGCGATCCGCAGTTCATCGACTTCAACTCGGGACTGCCCGACCCCCAGATTGCCAACCCGCTGTGGGGGGTACTCATAATCGAACAAGGGGCGGCCACGGCCAACCGGCAACTCATCATCAACCGATCCTACATCATCCTCTCCGGCCTGCTGGCCGGCTTGCTGGCCGTCCTCGTGTTCTATTTCATCACGACCCGCCTCATCCTGTCGCCCGTCCGGGTCCTGCGTGAAACGACCGAACGCGTCTCACGTGGCGATCTCTACGTCCGTTCCGCCATTGCCACCGGCGATGAGTTCGAGGAACTCTCCGACACATTCAATCTCATGCTGACGAATCTCAAATCGAGTCAGGATCAACTGCGGCAGGTCAACCGGACACTTGATCTCAAACTGACCGAGCTGTCGCAGTCCAACGTCATGCTCGCTGAGGCGAACCGACTCAAGAGTGAGTTTCTGGCCAACGTCTCCCACGAACTGCGCACTCCGCTCAACTCAATTCTCGGGTTTGCGGAGGTCCTCCAGGACGCTGCCCCGGATGAGGAAGCCGGCGAACAAGCCTCCATGACCTGGACACACGAGAAACTTGCTAAGCATCTTCGCTATACCAACAACATCCTGATCTCCGGCCGTGCGCTGCTCGAACTGATCAATGACCTGCTGGACCTGGCCAAGATCGAGGCCGGCCGCATGGAAATCAACCCGGAATCCACCAGTATCAAGGAGGTCTGCGAAGCGCTCGTGACGCTGATCAAGCCGCAGGCAGACAAGAAGTCCATCAACATGACCGTCGAGATCAGCAATGCCATCCCGGCCGTGGAGACGGACCCGGTTCGCTTCCAGCAGATCATCTTCAATTTCCTGTCCAATGCCGTCAAGTTCACCCCGGAGCAGGGGGCGGTACGACTGGTCGCCGAACGCGTTCGCGAGCCGGGCATGGTCGAGCCCATTCGGGTCTCGGTGTCCGACACCGGGCCTGGGATCGATCGGGAACAGCAGGAGTTCATCTTCGAGAAGTTCCGGCAGGCTGATGCAGGCCATACCCGCCGACACTCGGGCACCGGACTCGGTCTGGCAATCTGCAAGGAGTTGGCCGGCCTGCTCGGCGGGCGAATCGAACTCCACAGTGAACCGGGGCAGGGGGCCACCTTCAGCGTCCTGCTCCCTCGCGTCATGGAACAACAAAAACCCCAGGCATTGCTGCCCGGGGTTTGAGGGTTCGTCGTCGGTTCTGTGCGTGCCGCTTCGATCCGGAAGCGATGCGAGCGTCGGGTCAGTTGCCGCCGCCCGACTTCTTGATCTTGCCGGTGATTCCACCGTTGCCCTTCGCCTTTTCCTTGACTTCCCGCTTCGCTTCCTGTTCCGCTTCCAGCCCTTCGACATCAATCTTCAACTCGCCCTCGCCCCAGCCGTCTTCCAGGTCATCGACCGGCGTGAAGAGTGGCATTTCCCACGAGCGGAGTTCCAGCACGTACACAAGGTCCGCGTTCTCAGGGACGCGCATCTGACGCGAACCGTCCTCGCCATACCCCAGCGCCGACGGCACGATCAACTTACGCTTCCCGCCGACTTTCATGCCCTTGAGCCCGAGTTCCAATGCCGGCACATCAAGCCCCTTGGCAATAAACCTCGGCTCCTTGCCCGGGATCTGAGTGCTGTCAAAGACCTGACCGTCTGCCAGCCAGGCAGTGTAATCGACGAAAGCAACGCCATACTTCGGGATCTCGTCACCATCGCCGACCCTCAGGTCAACCGCGATCAGGCCGTCACCCAGGTCAATCTCCTTGGCAGCGTCATGCGGCGGGATGACCAGCGGTTCCATGATGTCTACCGCATCAACGATCAGCGTCCACGTCTCCACCTCAGGCACCAGTTTCTCGCCGGCGTCCATCGCCTTCTTATACACGTCCGGCGGGATCGGCTTCTCCTGGTGGAACTGCGTGACTCGCCGACCCCCAGGCTTCATCCCACGCACATACTCAAGCCACTTGCTCTGAGACTGCACGCCGACCGTCATCGGCCGTCCGTGGGTGGTCGTGTAGGATGACCCGCGAAACTCACCGCCCTGATCCCAGACCGCGTAATGGAACGATGCAATGCCATCTTTCCGGAAGGCAGTGCCTTCGCCAATGCGCAAGTCCTTGTACAGCAGATCATCCTCATGCTTCTGAGCCGATTGCTCGGTCAGGGTGACGTCGGACACCGTATCAATTAAATCGACTTCGAAAACGAGGTCCGAATTCGGCGGGACACCGAGCCGGGGGAAACCATACTCGGCGTAGGCCAGTGCCGCCGGGACCTTCAGCAGCCGTTTGCCGCCGACCCGCATCCCGAGCAGCCCTCGGTTCCAGCCCTCGATAATCCGCCCCGGACTCGGGATCATGCGAGCGTAGCGGGCCTTGCCGGGATTGTGTGATGACTCGAACAGATGCTCGTTCTTGGCCAACCAGCCGTTGTAGTGCGTGATCACCAACGTCCCATCCGTGACCTCAGCACCGTCACCGACGACCAGATCCACAATCATCAGACCGTCACCCAGATCGACCGCATCGGCCGGGTTGTAGTCCGGAATCGTGGCATTGAACTTCGGGGGTGCTTGCTGCAGGTTGTCGAACCCGCCCCCGCCGCCGCCGCCAAACAAATCCCCCTGGCCCAGCGCCGCCGGGGCCAACATCAAGGCCGCACCAACGCAGCCGGCCGTCACATTCACTCGGATGAGATGAAATACATTGAGGCTGTTCATGCCTGTTCTCCCTCAATCAATATCAAGGTCAATACGATCCACGCATCCGCATGCCAGCGGATCGCATGATATCTTGTTTCGGTTCGATAATCAGGCGATCGGTCGAGCGTTCTCGGCTTCCTGACCAGTCACCCGTATCGGTCATGTTATGCGGTGCATTTGCCGGAAACCTGCAGGCCTCGCCTGCTTCGCTATCTCGGATGCCTTCTCGGCCGCCTTGATTCCTGCAAGCCGGTCAAAAACAGCGCAAGTTTAGGATTATCCGCCCCCTCATGCCACCTGCCGGGCCGATCCCGCGGCCGACTGTGCGTACCCACTGCTGCAACCGTCGGACGCTCCTCACGCTCATATCGTTGACAACGACGTGTCCCCCGCAGGTTGACTTCACCGATCCCCCAACAGACGGTATAACACTCCTCACGCATCCATACCGGACGATTGGGATGGATCGGCGTGCGGTCGTACCCCCTTTCTCTATCCACAGCCCAGGAGACGCAGCATGACGGACTCGACTGGAGCGCACCACCACCACGGAATCGGTATCCTCGACATGATCGAATGGGTGGGCAACAAACTGCCCGACCCCTCGACCCTCTTCCTGATCGGTGCCATTATCGTCATGGCCGTGTCACACCTGGCCTACACCGCCAACTGGAAGGTCGTCAAGGAACTGCCGCAGGTCGTGTCTGCTGAATCAGCCGAGGGCGGGAACGCCGCTGCCACGTCCGAAAAGCAGGAAGTCACGTGGGTCAAGACCGATGAGGAGTTCAAAGCCAGGAGCCTCTTGACTCGCGACGGCCTGTACTGGGCCATCAAGAACATGGTCACAAACTTCATGAACTTCCCGCCGCTGGGTGTGGTGCTGGTCGGCATGCTCGGGATCGGGATTGCCGAACGCACCGGCCTGCTGGCTGCAATTCTCAAGGCCGTCATGCTCGTGGTGCCAAAGACCTTGTTGACACCGACGATGGTGTTTGTCGGCATCATGTCATCCATGACGCTCGATGCCGGCTACGTCGTCCTGCCACCATTGGCGGCTGCGTTGTACAAATCCGTGGGGAGGTCACCACTGGCTGGGATTGCAGCCGTGTTTGCCGGGGTATCAGCCGGTTTCAACGCGAACTTGTTTGTCACCGGCCTGGACCCGATGCTGGCCGGCTTCTCGACGCCCGGGGCACAGACGATCGACCCCTCCTACAGCGTCGCGGCCACCTGCAACTGGTATTTCATGGCTGCGTCAACGGCCTTGATGACGCTGACCGGCTGGGCCGTCACTTCATTCTTCGTTGAACGTCGACTGTCCGACAAGCCGGCCGATGAGGGCGGGCCTGTCATTCCGAGTGCCGACGAACTGGCCGAACAGGAACTCAAGTCGACCGAGATTCGCGGCCTCGGCTTTGCCGGCCTCTGGTTTGCCATTACCTTCGGCATCGTCCTGCTGGCGATTCTCATTCCCAAGTTCGCACTCCATTCCTATTCCATGCCCACACCCGACAACCTTAAGAGCACCCAGGTCGCCGAGGTGTGGTACCCCATGGATGCCAATGACAAGCCGATCACCCAGTACACCGTACTGGACGACCAACTCATTGTGCAGGATGCGCAGACCGGTGAACTGCAGACCATCGATGAATACACGCTCGACGGCGAAACGGTCATCTTTACCGATTCGACCGGTGCCACCCGGCAACTGGATGCAGCGACACTGCACTACTTCAGGGCCACCGAAGTTGAAGCACTCATGCCCGGCGACGCGGCACCGACCGTGTTCCCGGTCCCGGAAGTGAATGAATACCAAAACGGCAATATCGTCGTCCCGAGCGCTGAGCACTTCAGCCGCTGGGTCGATTCGATTGTGCCCATCATCTTCTTCGTCTTCATCGTCCCCGCGATTGCCTACGGGTTTGTCATGCGAGTCCTGCGGAATGATAAGGACGTTGCCAAACTCCTCATCGACTCGATGGCCGGCATGGCCCCGATCATCGTACTGGCATTCTTTGCAGCCCAGTTTACTGAATACTTCAAGTATTCCGGGCTGGACAAGATGCTGGCACTGTCAGGCGGCCAGGCATTGGGCAAGTCCGGCCTGTCACCGTTCACGCTCATCGTGGCCTTCATTCTCGTGACGCTCGTATTCAATCTGTTTGTCGGCTCGATGTCGGCCAAGTATGCCATGTTCGCACCGATCTTCGTGCCGATGTTCATGCTCGTCGGCATCAGCCCGGAACTGACGCAATGTGCCTATCGAATCGGCGATTCGGTCAGTAACATCATCACACCGCTCAATGCGTATCTCGTGATCATCCTCGTCTTCATGCAGAAGTACGTTCCGAAGTCCGGCATGGGCACGTTAATATCAACGATGCTGCCATACACCGTCGTGTTTACGATCGTGTGGACGATCTTCATGCTGATCTGGATGAAGATGGGTTGGGAACTCGGCCCCAACGGGCCGCTGTGGTACGCCGTGGAGAAGGTGACCAACGGAGGGTAAGTCCCCGCGCCGGCGACCAGGTCGCGCGTGTCAATCGGCAAGCGGGTCCTCTTCGCTAGGGGCACGATGCATGTGCCTTTCTTTCCGACGAGCCGCGACCGTGAGGGAGCGGGCACCCCATGTTGTGCTTCGCACAAGCCCGATTTGCGTTATCGCGTCGACTTCTCATCATCCCGAAGGGATGGACGTTTGGAGCCGGGGGTGAAGTGAGTCGTAGACGAGCGCCACCCCCGGAAGAAGACGGCGACATCCTCCCTCTCCCTCTCTCCCGCCCCGGCAGGGGCGGCGGAGGCTCACACTCGTGCGTTAGCCGCGACGCGGAGCGCCAGCGCAGCCGAGCGCGAATGCCAATCAATTCTCATTCGACCTTCGCCGCTGAAGTTCCGCATCAATAAAGCCCTGCAGATCGCCGTCCAACACACGTTGCGGGTTCATCACTTCGAAGTTCGTCCGATGATCCTTCACGCGATTGTCATAAATAACGTATGACCGAATCTGCGCCCCCCAGCCGCGATGGTCCAACGACCCGCCTTTCGCCTCGTTCAACTCGGCTTCGCGCTTCTCATCCTCAAGTTGCTGCAACTTCGCCTGCAGGACCTGCATTGCCTGCCGACGGTTCTGAGGCTGCTCGCGATACGTGCTGGCCACCACCATGATGCCGGTCGGCTTGTGAACGAGCCGGACCGCCGAGGCCACCTTGTTCACATTCTGACCCCCAGGTCCACTCGAGCGCGCAAACGTCGTGATCTCCAGATCGTTGTCCGGAATCTCGAGTTGAACCTCATCAAGTTCCGGCGTCACTTCAACGGTCGCGAAACTTGTCTGCCGTTTGCCCTGCGCATTGAATGGGGAGACTCGCGCCAGGCGATGCGTTCCGCGTTCACACTTCAGATAGCCGAACGCGAACGAGCCTTTGACGTGCAAGGTCACCGTGTTAAGGCCGACTTCGGTCCCGTGCGTCTTTTCAACCTCGGTGACTTTCCACCGCATCTGCTCCGTGTAATACAGATACATCCGGAACAGCATCTCCGCCCAGTCGTTGGCCTCGGTCCCGCCATCACCGGCCGAGATGGTCAGATAGCAGTTGCGGTGATCATGCAAGCCCGACAGCAGCGACTGCATCTCCACTTTGTCCATTCGCTGCGTCAGTTCGAAAAGTTTGCCGTCCGCTTCGACCAGCAGATCGTCGTCCCCCGACTCCCTGGCAAGTTCATACGCCAGGCAGGCATCCTCGAAATCAGTCCGCATCTCCTGGATCGGCGAGATCTGGGCCTTGAGCAGTTTCATCTCAGCCACAACGGCCTGGGCCCTCTCCTGATCGTCCCAGAATCCGGGCTCACTCATCTTCGCTTCGAGTTCCTTCCCCCGCTTTGCCTTTGTATCCACGTCAAAGAGAGTCGCGGATGGTTACGATCCGCGCCTCAAGATCCTCAATCACCGGCGTATGTGCGTCAAAATGCATGGTGAGCCGTCCTGTCGATTCCTGCCACGTGCGATTCCATATCGCAACGACGACAATAGTAGCACGGTCCGGAACGAGTTCAGGCTACGCCGCGCCCGATTGAGCAGACGGCCGGCAAGGCAAGGGCAAAGAGCCCCATGATCGCACAGGTGGGGATGGCCGTAGTCGTGGTTGCTGAAGGCGGCACCCGCTCTCCACCGGCCGGGCGACACGCGAACGATCAGTCTGAGAGCAGAGACCGGTTCGTGACCCCATCGCAAAAACACTGCGTCATCTCGGCGAGACTGCGATAAAGGTCATGCGCATCCGCTCTGATGACTGCCGATGCGAAAGCCGGGAGCCACGTCACCATGTGCCCCCCGACGAAGTCGTTTCTGGACTGGAGGTACTCTCTCTCGCCGGTGGTGATGAACTGGTGCGTCAGGTAATAGGCCAGTTCGAGCTCGAGTGCAATGTGATCCGGTGCTTCCCGTGGCCCGGGGGCAGGATGGAGGCCCGTCTCGGCATAGAACCGTGCCACTTCCATGCTGACCCGTCCCATGATGCGCTGATCCGGCTCGAGATAAAACGACGCATACGGGGGTGCCAGGATCTCAAACGGGCCGAGAAACAGACGGGCGTACGCAAGCGCCAGGGACTCGCGGTCATCCAGCCCGCTTGCCCACTCCCGGGCGGCAGCCAAGGCTGCCGAGTGAAACGGCTCCTCCAGCGAATCACCGAGTTCTTGCATCTGCGCGGGTTCCGTACCGGTCATTGACAACGGCGAAGAGAAGCCCCGCGACAGCAGCAGAAACAGATTGGCCAAACCGACCTCGGTGGAGAAGGCATCGTCAAAGGAGTGGGTGCGGTCTGAATCAGTAGTCCCTGATGTAGATGACATTTGGCCTGGTTCCCTTCTCCGGCTGGAGAACGCGTGGACTGTGTTTGGCAATCGCTTTGGCCGGTTCGCTGCGAGGATCATTCACATCCCCGAAAAGACGAGCGCCGGTCGGGCAGGCCTCGACACAGGCCGGCTCCTCGCCGTGCGCCAGGCGGTGATCGCAGAACGTGCACTTCTCGACGACGCCTTTCGGGCGCACACCCGGGAGTGTGTCGGCTCGTGCCGGATTGTAGTACGGCAGAGCGGTCCCGCATTTCTCGCTGACCTCGGATCCGGCCGCCGTGCAGTTGGGGATGGCTGCCGCCTCCTCCTGCCACTCGTGATGCGGTTCTGCATCATTGTAGTAGATGACCCCGTACGGGCAGGCAAGTCGGCACGCACCGCAGCCGATGCACTTGTCGGCATCATGCATGGTGATGCCCTCGTCCGTTTTGTGCATTGCGGTGGTCGGGCAGTTGGCAACACACGGTGCGTTGGAGCAGTGATTGCACAACGTCGGTATGTGCCGGTATCTCACATTCGGAAACGTTCCGTGCGTTTCAATGATGTGATTGGCCCACGAAAAACTGGCCGGTACGTTGTTCTCACATTTACAGGCAATATCACACGCCGCGCACCCGACACATGCGTGCAGATCGATTACCATTGAATACTGTTTCTTGGCCATAGATCTATCCAATCCTGGTCATGAGAGATGCTCTCAGGCGTGTTCCACCTTGACACGAACCACCCCGCCGTGCCGTGCAGTTGAGCCGCTCAGCCGCTCGTATTCGGCAGGCAGAATCTGATTGTTGTTTCCGCCACGAGGGACTCGCTTCTGATAATCCAGGGCGGCTACTCGCCCGTAGGCCCAGTGCCCCTGGCCGTAACACTTCGTCACCGTCCCGGGCCGGACGCCTTCCCACAGTTTGAGATCGACTTCGATCGAACCGATCGGCGACGTGACTTTGACACGGTCTCCGGAGGTCAACCCCAGACGCTTCGCATCGACGGGGTTCATTTTGAGCACATCGGCCCAGTTTTCATCGCCCGGATCGGCGTTCTTGTGAGTTTGGTACCACGGGCAGTTGGCAGATCGCCCTTCGCGGTTCAGTCGGCTTCGATGCTCGAAGAAGATCAGTGGATACTCTGCTTCAGCACCCCAGCGCAATGCCGGCTCATAGTGGGGGACGAACGCCAGTTCTCCTCTGGCCGTGTAGTTGGTCGCCTCAAGAACGCCGTCGGGTGTCGTCCCGTGTTTGTCGGCATGGGCCGTCAGGGCCGTCTTGAGTGTTTCGCTGTAAAACTCGAACTTCCCGGTGGAGGTCTTGAACGCCTCGCGGACCTTCCCGCATTTGAACCGATGGGAGTTCCACACGCCCTTTTTCGCGAAATCCTGCCAGCCATTGAGGGCGTCGCCGTATTTGCCATGATCCGGATGAGTCTGATCCCAGCAGGCACGTGTGAACTGTTTGACGGCAGTCATTGCGAACTCCGCGCTGTTGGACGGGTGCTGCCCGGTCTCCGGATCTGCGAACTGCTCCTTGAAGTAGCGCAGCATATTGTCGAATCCACGCTCTGCCAGTTTTTCGGCAAGCAGCCACGGGACCTCGGTTTCATCCTGCCGGACGTCCCACATGGGCTCGACCACGCGCTCCGTGAGGGTGGAGTAGCCATATAGATTCTGCTTGCTCTTGAGAAAACTCCACTTCTCAAACATGTGATGTGCTGCGGGCAGAACGATATCAGCAAAGTGAGACGTTTCAGAGGCATGCGTGGTCACATGCGCCATGAATGGCAGTTTGGACAGGGCACGCTCCCACCGATCCGACCCGGAGCACGAGAAGGCAAAGTTGGCCCAGTAGACAATGGCAACCCTGATGTCGTACGGATCATCGTTCAGGATTGAGTCCGCAGCATTGTTCGTGACGACACCGCCGCCGCTCTTGCCGGCGTTCATGGCAGGAAATTCGAGAGAGCCACGGCGGTCCATCTTGGGCTGTTTCGAGTTGTGCTTCGAGATATCATCCTGATACTCGCTGTAGTCTGGGACTGTGTCGGCGGGCACCTTTGTCTTTTGGACGACGCCCCCGACGTGATCGGAGCTGCCGACCAGCCCGTTGAGTGCATGAGTCGCCATGGCTGCATACCCGCCACGGGCCTGCATGGAGGCACCGGGTGAGAGCCAGCTGATCGCACGTGGGGCTGCCTTGGCAAAGCCGATGGCAACCCGCCTGATTTGCTCAGCGGGGATACCGCACACATCAGCCGCCCATTCCGGCGAGCGATCCTTCAGTTCAATGTTCCACCATTTGACAAGCCCATTCGTGCGGTTCTCTGTGAAGAGGGTCTCATCAATGACCTCACCGGGAGTGAAGTGATTTGCGCCGTCCGTGAAGTCACCGACAAAGTCACGATTCCACAGACCTTCCGTCAGAATCACGTGAGCCATGGCGACGGCCAGTGCACCATCCTCTCCCGGGATGACCGGCAGCCACTCGTCCGCTTTGGCCGCACTGGCAGACAAACGCGGGTCAACCACCACCACAGTGGCCTGGTCGCTTACTTTGCCCCACATGCTCATCGCATGGGGAACCTGTCGATTCGAACTGACAGGGTCAGCGCCCCAGCAGAGAATGTAGTGCGTGTTCTCGAGATCGTAATCGCGGTAGTCCCAGAATCCCTCGGTGTAATACGCACCGAACTTCTCAGCCTCCGCACAGATCGCTGAGTGGCTGATACCGTTTGGCGATCCGAATATCTTGGGCATGGCTGAATAGATGATGTCTCGCATGTAACTGTACCGCCCACGGAACAGCACGAACTTGTGGGTTTCATCGTCGGCGCGAAGCTCCATCATTTTGTCAGCAATGAGCCCCATTGCCTCATCCCATGTAATGGGGACGAATTTCGGATCCTCGTTGCGACCCTTTTTCGGATTGGTACGCTTCATCGGCACCTTGATGCGGTCCGGGTCGTACAGCTGCTGCAGTGCCAGGTGAGGCCGAGGGCAGATCTGACCGTGGTTGGCCTTACTGTGGGGATTGCCTCGGACTGCGATGGCGCGACCATCCACCACACGAATCTGCACCGGGCACCATGTGGTACAGCCCTGACAGGTTGACGAAATCCACTTCCCGAGCGGGCCCGCGGCTGCATCCTGGAATGGGGCGCCTTGAGCAAAGAAGCTGAGCAACGGACTGCCACCGGCGGCTGCCAGAAGGCTGAGCCCGGCCGAGGTTTGCAGAAACCTCCGGCGTGACATCGCACTCTCAAGAGTGCTTTGCTGGGGACTTGCTGTGCGAGTCATCATGTGATCTGTCCCTCATGAAAAAACGTTGAGAGGCAACTCGCCCTGACCACCGAGTACCAGTGCGAGTCGGAAAAAGAAACCGCCTATGAGAATGAGTGCGCTGGTGATTCCAATCACAGAGATCTGAAGTCTGCGATTCTCTGCCTCACCCCTCATCACAGCGAATGCACCGAGAAGCAAGGGCAGGATGAGACCCAGCCCAATCCCAAGCCACCAGAACATGGGTCCGTACAGGTCGGTCGCGACGGCGAGTGACTGCTGATCCTGAAGCGATCCATACCGCAGACTCAGCCACCAGAAGAATAACGTTCCCAGTTGCAGCACGATCACTGCCACCAGAATGTTCCGAACAAAGCGTATGTTGTCCAGAAACGTGCCGACGTGAGCCTCGTCTGCCAGCCGGCCCGCCACTCTCATGCGAATCAGATGAACGAGCAGGACCATGGCGATGCCGGTCGATGCAAATCCGAACAATGCAGCAATAACCGTTGGGCCCGTGTTCCAGAGCGGGCGCGACACATTGGCCGCCAGCAGGAGACCATGGTAGGTGCCCACAACGACCGCTATTGGTGTGAGGAGGCGACCCAGCCACTTCCGTCCGGCATCCTGCTCCCTCTCCCCCTGCCAGCGAAGCGCATAGACAACAGAACCCAACAAAAGCAGGGGTTGAAAGACACCCCCCCACCAGAGGGGAGAAGTCGGGTTGTAGTTCAAGTATGTCTGCCACAACTGGGCTGGATGGCCCATCTTAAGCATGATCATGACCAGCCCACCCAGTATCAGCAGTGGGGCAAGCCAGGATGCGGTATGACAGATCCGCCGGTAGCGACCTTGGTACTTCTCATCCATCAGAACAGCAAAGAGAAGGGCACCGACGCCGGCGCCGCCAAGGTACAGGTCAAGGGCGACTTTCCAGTCCCAGACCGGACCGGACTGAATGTGGTAGATGATCTCTGTGTCCATGGTTCTTTCCTCGAAAGGATACGAAGCGTGGTGCCGCGTGGACGCATGGGTTCACGCGGTCTCCTTCTCATGTTGTCGATGTACGCCGATCCGTGATCGCATGCTGCGGCCACAGGCACATCGCGCTTCAGTCAGACAGACACCGCCCCGGGCAAATTCTGCGACATCGCTGAGTTTGGTGTTCTGCCACAGCTGTTCGATTCGTCCACGCTCCGTCTTCCAAAGCGTGTGAGCCGGGCACGGATTCTCGTCAGAGCACTCCGAAAGACCGAGCAGGCAGGACGGCCGCTCTTGCGGGCCCTCAACGGCCACGATGACATCGTACAGACTGATCCGCGACGCCGGCCGTGACAGCGCAAACCCCCCGTAAGTGCCACGTCTGGTGGTAATGAGGCCGGAATGCCCAATCTGGTGAAGAATCTTCGAGAGATAAGCAACCGGGATTCCCGTATACCGGGCAATTTCAGCCGATTTGACCCACCCACACTTCGACTCTTGCAGGCAGCCGAGTGCCAGAATCGCATACCCGGTTGTTTGGGACAGGCTCAGCATTCTGACTGTTCCGCGCTACGGATAGAACTTAGCCAATAGGGCAGGAACCCCACTATTCATGACCTATCGGTCTTGAATGCCGGTGGTCTTGAGGAGACCAACAGAAATAGGGCCGACTACTCGACTTCAAGGGAGTATTGATGGGGCTGCGGGCCCGCAGAGTGGCTACGCCGTTCGGTGACGGCAATTGAAGCAAGTGGTTTGGTAGTAATGCCTTGGGAGCGGCCGAGCCTTACGGTAGACGGCCTCGCAATCATGACGCGAAGTACTTTGCACGCAACCACAGAGCCACACTGACCAGTCCAATCAATACCGGCACCTCCACCAGCGGGCCGATGACGGCTGCAAAGGCCGCCCCATGCGCGATTCCGAACACGCCGACAGCCACCGCAATCGCCAACTCGAAGTTGTTGCTGGCAGCCGTGAACGACAACGTGGCACACTTCGGGTAGTCCGCGCCGGCCTTCTTGCTCATGAAAAAACTCAGCAGGAACATGAGCACGAAGTACAACAGCAACGGCACCGCGATCAATCCCACATCGCCCGGCTTGTCGATGATCTTCTTACCCTGCATCGAGAACATCACCACGATCGTGAACAGCAACGCAATCAGCGTGATCGGCGAGATCTTCGGGATAAACGAACCGTGATACCACTCCTTGTCGCGCACCTTGATCAGCACGAATCGGGTCAGCATGCCCGCCAGGAAGGGAATCCCGAGGTAGATGAACACACTCTCGGCGATCTGACCCATGCTGATGTCCACCGCACTGCCGGTCAGGCCGAACAATGGCGGCAACACCGTCACAAAGAGCCAGGCGTACACACTGTAAAACAGCACCTGGAAGATCGAGTTGAACGCGACCAGACCGGCGGCATACTCCGTGTCACCCTCGGCCAGGTCATTCCAGACAATCACCATCGCAATGCACCGGGCCAGACCGATCATGATCAGCCCGATCATGAACTCCGGCTCATGGCGGAGAAAGATGACGGCCAGTGCAAACATGAGAATCGGACCGACGATCCAGTTCTGAATCAGTGAAAGCGCCAGCACCTTCACATTCCGAAATGCATCGCCGAGCTCCTCGTATTTCACCTTCGCCAACGGCGGGTACATCATCAGAATCAGGCCGATGGCAATCGGGATGCTCGTCTGTGACCCCTCCGGGTGCAGCGAGCCGATCCAGTCCCCGAACGCCGGCACGAAGTACCCCAGCGTCACACCGATCCCCATCGCCAGGAAAATCCAGACGGTCAGGAATCGGTCGAGAAAACTCAGTCGCTTCGGCACTGCCTTTGAGTCTGTGCATGTCATTGAGTTGCGCTCCGTCGCCTGGGAACAGGACACCTATGAGGATGCATAGCACCCGCACAATGACTTGACATCCTGGCTCTTTACAGATGCGAGTTTTCGTTGATCGGTGTGAACGACCGGGCTGTCACTGACCGAGGCCGTGACCCACTTGAGTGCCTGCTTTACGGCCGGCGCAGCCTGTCGGCCGGCAAGACGGAAGTACGCCCAGCGCCCTTCCTTCCGCCGTTCGACCAGCCCGGCTTCGTACAGAATGGTGAGGTGCTTCGACACGGTGGACGGGGCCAGACCAAACAGTTCCACCATTTGGCATAGGCACAACTCGCCCTCGCGCAACACCAGCAGCGCCCGCAATCGGGTCGGGTCATTCAAGGCCTTGGTGATGGCAAGAAATGGCTTCATCAACATTCCTACGCTTCGTCAAGTAACGAAGTATAGGGTGCTCGGACATCGCCGATCAAGCAGACTCCATGTCCGCCGGCCCATCCATGCGGTGGAACGTCGGTCGCGAACCGTCTCGCTCGGAAACGACTTACACCCCCGGTTCATCTTCGATGCCTGGATGATCCCAGGTGCGGTCCCCTTACTGAAGGTGGCCGCCGTCAGTGCAAGGGCAGTTGCCGGGATGATCGCCCTATCTGTCATAGTGAAATGGCGTCCCACGGGGGTCCCAGTCAATCGCGCAACACTTGCTTCACCCGCCAGGTGGTGACGTTGTGCACCGAGTCACAGTGGTCAACAGCATGACCTGCAGGACCACGCAGTCAGGGAGCGGCATAGATCAGGTACAGCCCGCCGAGAATCACCAGGATGCCACAGACGCCTCGCACCACCGCTGCGCCCTTCGATCGGTCGGTCCAGTTCAGATATCGCTGCACCAGTCCCGTACATGTGCCGGCCACAACAATCACCGCACAATGGCCCACCCCGTAGGCAGCCAGAAGCAGGATGCCGTAGGCCAGGTGCGTCGAAGCGAGGCTGAAGGTGACTGCCAGCATCGGGGCCATATACGCAAACGTGCACGGTCCGAGGGCGATGCCAAAGACGAGCCCAAGGATGAACGCTGCCAGCGCCCCTCTGCGCTTCATCCCGATTTGCCCGGGGCCGGACAACGGCAGCGGGACAATTCCCAGTAAGACCAGCCCGACGACAAGGAAAATGACGGCCACGAAATAGTTCCCGTAGGATCCGACATCGCCCAGCATGCGACCGGCAATCGCAGTGATCGTACCGATCACCCCGATCGTGATCAGGATGCCGATCGAAAACAACGTGGAGAGCGCCAAGGCACGTCGGAAGGTGATAGCGCCGGGCTGACCGCTGATGAAGCCGACGATCAAAGGGATGCTCGATAAATGACACGGGCTTAGAACGATGCTCAACACACCCCAGACAAAGGCAGCTGCCAGGGCCGGCAATGGCTCACCCTCGACCAGATGCGTCAAAGACTCGAACAGCCCGGTCATCAGATACCCTCATCATCCAGGGGTGGAGGCGCATCGAGATTCGCTTGTTCAAACGCATCAAACATGTCGACGATCCACGCAGCCGCGGCTGCTTCATCCTGGCCGATTTCCAACATCCCGGGAAGTGACTCCCACGATTCGATGGCGGACCCGCGATACAGCACCAGCACCAGTTCGCTCCGGTCGCTCATTTCGAAACGGTCAGTCAGTTCCCGGTTTTCCTCCATTTCATAATCGATGGACCGCCATCCGACATACCCGGACTCCAATTCACCGGCAAACTGTGCGTTCACAGCACGCTCAATGTTCTCCTCGGCGACCAGACAATCGTGACACCGAAGCGTCGGGTGCAGGTAGAGCACTTCGAAGTGCCGTTCGACATCCTGTCCCGACTCTGCCGTTTGTTGTGACGCAGCCGTCTGTGCCTCACCATCCACATCAAACGAATACCCAAACTGCTTCCATGTGGTCAGGATGTCCTCACGCGACATGAATCCTTCGTGTCTGGCCAGGATCCGCCCATCTCGATCAATAAAGATCTGGGTAGGGATCAGCACAACGGAATAGGCCGTTGCCGCCGCCGGTTCCTTCCGGACATTAATAAACTCGACATCCATCTCCCCGTCAAAATCAGCACGCAACTGATCCAGGATGGGAGCCATCATTTTGCAGGGAATACAGGTGTCGGAACCGAGATCGAGCAATCGGGGCAGCCGCCGTTCGCTCACCTCCGGCAACGTCACCGAGGACGATGACGATGATGCGGACTGATTGGTGTCGCCAACGGGTTCGGTCGGGGACCCGGTTCCTGTCATGACGCCGTCGGACGCACTCTCGTTGGCACGCTTGACCATGATGATCGAGGCAGCAGCGATCCCAACAATGCACACGATACCGAGCCGGGCAATCCGGGGCAGACTCATGGTTCACCCTCCGTTCGGGACTCGTGCTCTACTAACATGTTCCCGATCTCCTGTGGGTCCGGGATCTTGCCGGAACTGACCACCTGGCCATTGATCACCAATGCCGGCGTCATCATCACGCCGTACTTCATAATCTCGGACAGGTCGGTGACCTTCTCAAGTTCACACTCGACGCCGGATTGATTGGCCGCCGTTCGTGCATTCTCAAAAAGCGTCTGACACTTCGGGCATCCTGTGCCCAGAATCTGAATTCTCGTCATGAAAAAGACTCCTTACAATCACACCATCATCCCATACGCCCAACCGACCAGCGTGCTTAACACAACGACCAGTGACACGAAGACAATCGTCTTTTGCGTTCCCAGTATGCTTCGAATCACCAGCATATTCGGCAGTGACAGGGACGGGCCGGCCAACAGCAGCGCCAGCGCCGGTCCCTGCCCCATCCCGCTGCCGATCAACCCCTGTAAAATCGGCACTTCCGTCAGCGTCGCGAAATACATAAACGCGCCGACCACCGATGCAAACAGATTCGATTGAAACGAATTACCACCGACCAGCGATGCGATCCACCTGCTGGGAATCAGCCCCTCTTCACCCGGCCGACCGAGAAGAAATCCAGCCACCAAGACACCGAAGAACAGCAGAGGCGTAATCTGCCTGGCAAAGCCCCATGACTGGTTGAACCACTCCTCGGCATCGTTGTCACGCTGACCAACCGACAGAACGATGCTCAAGCCGATCGTGGCCACCGCGAATGGGATCATCGCTGCATACGGCAACCCGTGATCCGCTCCCGGCAGGACCGTGCCGTAGGTGGGTAACAGCCAGAACCGGCAGACGATCCAGGACAGCACCGTCGCGCCGAGCACGAACGCCATCTTCCACCAGCGAATACCAAACCAGGCCACGAGGATCACAGCCAGCGCCAGTCCGAAGAGTGATGTGATCAGCCATTTGCTCGACCAGATCACGTGCCACAAGCCGGCCTCTTCCACCGGCTTGCCCCAGTTAGCGAAAACGAGAATGCCGACCATGGCAGCGAAGTACACTCCAGTCTGCCACAGCGGCCTGCCCGACTCCTCATTAACAACAGCCGGTGCCTGCGCCTGACGTTCGGCCTCCTCTTTCCGATAAATCAGATGCATCACGAGCCCGATGACGATGCTGAATCCGATCGCCCCGACAGCGCGGGCAATGCCGAGAGACGGGCCCAGTACCGCTGCGGTCAGAACGATGGCCAGTACGTTGATTGCCGGGCCGGAGTAGAGAAATGCAGTCGCGGGACCTAACCCCGCTCCCATCTTCCAGATACCGGCAAACAACGGCAGCACCGTGCACGAGCAGACGGCCAGGATCGTGCCGCTGACCGAGGCAACGCCGTATGCCAGCGGTTTCGACGCAGTGGGTCCGAGGTACTTCATCACCGCGTTCTGACTGACAAAGACGGCAATCGCGCCGGCGATGAAGAAAGCGGGGATCAGACACAGCAGCACATGCTCCTGGGCATACCACTTCGTCAATGCCAGCGCCTCGAAGATCGAGCGATCAAACCGCGCCCAACCCAGCGGCAAGGCAAACATGATGGCAAAGACCACCAGCCCCATAACCAGCCTGTGCCACTCACGACGGAGCAGCGACGGGCCGGTCGATGCGGGGCAGCAACACCCCGCTGATCCGGTCGCCGATGGCTCATCGTCTCGTATTGAACACGCTGCCATAGTCATTGTGCATCCGTGATTACATAATCACATAGATCTGCAAATAGGAAATAGGGAGATGAGTCGTTCTATTACGCAAGCGTCCGTGCCTCCTCATCCAGATTGTGCTTGAGCACATCCGAGGCACAGGCAAGGAAGTTCAGGATGCAGGGCGTCCTCAACTGGTAGAAGATCATGACGCCTTCCCTGCGGGTCTGGACCACCCCGGCCTTGAGCATGATGGACAGATGCCGCGAGACGTTGGACCGCTCGGCATCAACGTGCTCGGCAATGTCACACACACACCGTTCACCCCCCTGAAGCAGGTCGGCAATGGCAATCCGGATCGGGTGAGCCAGCGCCTGGACCACCTCCGCCTGCCGTTCGTACCGCTTCTTGTCCCTGCCTGTGATCATGCGCTCCAGTCCTATCGGTGAATATGTGATAGTATACTCACAAATGGTTCATTGTCAAATGCCAAGACTGTCAATTTCACCCTGCTGGCGGCCTGCCGGCGTCATGCCCGTCACCATCTCCAACGAGCCGCGTCCAGGCTGCCCGGAGGGCGAGGCCCGATATGGAATCCTGAAAAACGAAAGACACCCGCCCCCCCGTGAGGGAGCGGGTGCAGTTGCGAACAACTTGTACCGCAGTCGAGCAGGACGTTTATTCGTACTTCACGACATTGGAGGTGCTGCAGTCAACCAGATCCAGAGCCTGAACCCAGACACGGCCGCAGCCGGCTTTGGGGGCGTTGGCGACGAGCACTGCCGGGTTCCCGGGTGCCGTGCCTGCGAGCTTCGCTGTTCCGTTCAGGCCGAGCTGCGTGCCGACGCAGGGGTTGCCGCCGGGGATGATGACACTGCCCGTGCCGTAGGCATAAATGAAGGCGACGTTGCCGCCCTGGCCGCCGGTGGCCGTCAGTGTTGCCTGACCACCGTTGGGGCAGGCGCTCACGACCTCAAGCGTCAAGCCGGCGCCAATCTCGTCATACGTGAAGTTGTCGAAGTCAAACCCGAAGAAACTGTTGTTGTTTGAGACGACCACTCCGGTGATGTCACGCTGATCACTCGTAAAGCCATAGAAGGTGGCCATGTACGGAACATTGAAGTTCTGGTCCGGGCCGGTTGAGAAAGAAATCGTCACATCAAGATCCGTGGCGCCCAATACGCCGGAGAGATCGAATCCGAAGCCGTTGACCGTGCGGAGATCGTTCGGATCGGAGTTGTGGAACACGATCGTGACATCTCGGTCCGAGGGATTGAAACCGTCCAGGAAGCCCCCGGCATACCCGCCACCACCATCAATATTGAAGAAGTTGCCGTCTCCGACGGGGGTTGAGTACGTCACGCCCTCTTCAATGTCGCCGGGCAGGAGGCCGGCATCGGTCGTCAACGAGTTGAGCACACCGGACACCAGCGGGAAGTGAGAAGACGGCGTGAAATCCTCAACGATCTGCGGGACACCGGCCGCTGCCTCATATGCAACGCGATCAGTGTGGACCGTAATCACGTCCGCGGAAGCGATACCGGCCACTGTTCCAAGTGCCAATAGAGCCAAATACTGTTTCATCGACTTTCTCCCATTCTCAAGAATGTGCGCACACTGCATCCGCGACGTGGGATGCGGTATTCAAGTACGCTGCTTTCACACAAGTATAGCACATCCCTGAGATCGGTGTCCTGGAAAAGAGCCTGTAGGCAGATGATGACTCGATCGCGTGGAATACCCGGTACGGTCCGATAGAGAAGCCCGGGTCACAAGCGTGCTCACATGTGCTAACTTCTTGCCCTCTATCCCCCGGCTGGCTGATTCTGCTATTGCCGCAGCGCGAGTGGGGGCTCGAGCAGTTCCTTGAGAATGAATGCCTGACGCAGCGACCGCTGATTCAGAATGATTGGACCGCCGGCCCCGGCACCGGCCGGGATCACCCGGCTTGCATTGGCGTGCTGTGCAGCCAGCATGGCCAACTCCAAATACACTTGATCGTCCTTCACAAGACGATGCACCTGTGATTCGCCCGGAGTCTCCGGCTCATCACAGTGTGGGCCTGCATGGCGATTCGCCTGACCCTGCTTCGATGCACCCACGCCCGCAACCACTGCCGTCGCCCGTTGGCGCGCCACGCGTTGCTGCTGTGTCTGCTGTTGCTGCCGGCGTTGCTGCTGGGTTTGACGCTGTTTCTGCTGCTCAAGTCGCATCCGCTCAATGGCACGCTGGCGGCGTTCCCGCACGATGGCATCCGCATCCCGTGATGTGGGAACAGACTCATCCTCCGTCACAACAAACGGAGGCGGGGATGATGGGCGTCCCCCCCGGGCCTGCTGCTGCTGTTGCCCGGCCTGAGTCCGGTACTTCGACTCAGCCGCCCGCCACTCATCGACCCGAGCCTGGCGGCTTGGGTGGCACGTTGCTCCGGTGTCAGGCCGGCGGCAGCGGCATCCGCCTGGCTGCGGGCCTGTGGCTGCCTGCTGCCACGCTGCGATTTCCCGCGGACATTTCGCCCGGTCAGCATGTCACGCTCCTTCTCATCGAGCGAGCGCTGCTGAGCCCTTTTCTTGGACACTTCCTGAAAGATCCGACCCGCTGCCGGGCCGAGCGCAATCAAGACGAAAATCAGAATCTGTACCCAACCGCTCATGGAACTCCCTCGCGATACACGGTCTGCCCACCCATTTCCATCCGTACTAGTCTATGTCGACGTGCCCCGGCGTGCGACTGGAACCGGAATCGTCTGCCCTGCCTCACCCGGGCACGAAACCCGCACAAATGGGACTTCATACACGGATTCAAGTCGTTCGCAGGTCAGCATGTCCGACACCCCACCGTGCCCAGCCAATGTCCCATTCTGGTTCAGCAGCAAGACATCGTCAGCCACTCGGGAGGCCGTCACCAGATCATGCAGCACCACCACGACCGTCGCCCCGTTCTCCACCGCCAGCGATTTCAACAACCCTGCCGTGTGCAGCGCATGCTTCGGGTCCATTGCCGACATCGGCTCGTCCAGCAGGAACACCGGCCCACTGTCACCCCCATCCAACTGAGCAACCGCCCGTGCCAGGGAGACACGCTGCTGCTGCCCCACACTCAGTTCATGAAACAGCCGATCCTGCAGGTCCTCGATCTCCACGGCCCTCAATGCTGCCTTCACCGCGTCCTCAGACGGCCCGGTTGCAAATCGCCCCAGTTCAACCACCTGACGCACCGAAAACGGGGCATCAACACGCGGCCGCTGGGCCACATACGCAAGCACCCGTGCCCGCTCGCTCAAATCAAGATCGTGGACGGCTTGCCCATCGCTTGGCCCACTGCCGTCCACTAGGCTGAGCCGGCCGGATTGCGGTTTCAACAGACCGGCCATGAGAAGAAGCAACGTCGTCTTGCCGGCCGCATTCGGGCCCAGGACGGCTGTGACGGCTGCCGGCCGAAGCCGGGCCGTGATCCCGCTCAACACCGGGAACCCGTCCGGTACGGTTGTTGCATACGCAAAGGAAACATCCTGAATCAACACAGACGTCCCCGCGCCGGTGGATGTGAGTGCACTGGCCATCATCATCATCATCATCATCATGCACCACCCCCGTTCATGCCGAAGGGGCGCGATGAGCCGCTGCGACGCCGGATCAGCCAGATGAAAATGGGAGCGCCGACCAACGACGTGATGATCCCCGACGGCACTGCACCAAACGCAGGAACCACCAGCGGCGACACGACCGAACCGCCGAGATCGGCAGCGAGCAGCAGGCACGCACCAATCAATACCGAGGCCGGGATCAGCACAATGTGACGCGGCCCGACCAGCAAGCGTGCCACATGCGGGGCCACCAGACCCACAAACCCGATCGGGCCGGCCAGCACCACTGCCGATGCCGTCATCAACCCCGAAAGCCCAAACAGAATGAGCCGAATCGTGTGAATCGGCACCCCGACACTCAACGCCTCGTGATCGCTCAAGGCTGCTGCATCCAGCGCCCGTGACGAGCGCAATCCGTATGCAATCCCGATGGCAACCGGGACGGCCGCTGCAATGATCGCACTCCATCGCGTGAACTGATCGATATTGCCCATCATCCACCGAATGAGCGAGTCCGTATCGCTTGCAGACAGCAGATGCTGAATCAGCAGGATCACAGCCCCGCACATGACGCTCACCATGACCCCGATCAGCAATAACTCCACCGGATCAACCAGCCCGCGCCGTTGGCTCAGGCCGTACACAAGCAGGAGGACCAGCACTGCCCCGATCGCAGCCCCCGTCCCGTCGACATACCACAACGCGCCGGCCGTGCCTCCCAACTCATTCCGCGTAATCAACCGTGCGATGGCTGCCCCAAGCCCAGCCCCCGACGCCACGCCGAGGATGTACGGGCTGGCCAGCGGGTTACGCAATAACGTCTGCAGATACGTCCCGCTGCAGGCGAGGCTCGCACCGATCACGACCGCACACACAATACTGACGCACCGGAGATCCAGCATCGTCCACCATTGGCCGACGGTCAGGTCGGACGTATTAACAGTCTCAGCCACGGCCACGGCGTGGGGTGCCAGCAATCGAGCCGCCATGAGAGCCACTGCCAGCAGCCCGAAGGCTGTGAGCCAGAGCGCTGCCCTGTTGTGCGTGCGACGATCGGCTGACATCGTTATCCTCCGCTCCCCTCGTCAGCATCAACACCGGTCGAATCTTCCAATTGGGCCAGCAGATCACGCATCAACTCCGGCACGTCCAATGCCATCGACGTGCCCGGCAGCAGAATCTGAGGATGGCTCAAGGCATACACCCGTCCTGCCCTGACACATTCCAGGTCCAGACGACTCAGTCGTTGCGTGGCCAGATCAGTCGGGCCGGCCGAGGCCGAGCCTTCCTGAACGATCACAATCGCCCAGGGATCAACGAGCAGCAGCGTCTCAGCGCTCAGTTCCTGCCAGGCCCCGCCGCCGGTCAGCACATTGGTGCCCCCGCACGCCGTCAGGATGTCATGCAGGTAACTTCCCGGGCCGAACGCAGCCGGCGGATCGAGGCTGTGCAGCATCAGGAGCGACTGACCCGAGCCGAGGCCGACTGCCTCCTCGGACTCCCCGGTTTCACCGTGCTCCAGCCGTTCTACCAGTTGCACCGACCGAGCCGAGACAGCGGCTCGTAACTCAGCCGATGCCGGGCCGTCGGCCCCATACGACAGATCGGATGCAAGCACCCGGACTGCCGCGGTCACATCAGCCAGCGAATCAATGTGGATCGACACGAGATTCCAGCCGGACCGCTCTGCCAGGGATCGGAGTTTCGGTGCGAGCCCCCCGACGGTCTCCTGAAACACGATGTCCGTCGGGTTCAGGGCGACCAGGGCCTCGGCATCGAGGTGTGACAGATCCCCGATACGCGGCACCATCGGCGTCCGATCATCGAGTTGTCGCTCCCACGTGTCACGACCGACAATGTACTGCCCGAGTTCGAGATCGATCAGGATGTCCGTCAGCGCCGGGCTGAGGCACACAATCCGCAACGGGAGTTCCGTGGCCGTCTGCCCGGTTTCCTGTGCTGTTGTGGCCTGTGTGGGCCGCCGATTGCAGCCGCTGACCAGCGCCAGGCACATCAATGCCAACACACCGACCCGGATAAGGCGATGGCAACAATCGTCGTGGTGTGGCAGGTGCCTGTAGATCATCATGGGCGGTCGTTCGATTGAGGGAGTGCTCGTACACGTCGAAGGATCAAGAAATGAATACGATCGGGCCGATTTGTATGACAGTGCACATGCGCGTGCGCTGTGACATGGTAGCCGATTGCACACGCCTTGATCATGGAGGAGATAGGCATGGCCCGCTGGCTTGGACGTATTCGCGGTATTCTCACACGCAACCATCAACCAATCGAAGTCACGGTCGATTCAGCCTGCGACGAGGCAGACAGTGACGGCGCGAGCCAGTTCGATCAGGCTGCCTCACTCCGTCAGGAGGCCGCTGCGGGGGCTGTGGCCGTACTTGATGACAATGCTGATGCCGTCGCCGACGGATTCGACGGCCTGCACGAGGATGACGAGTTCGCCCCGGCCGACGATGGCCTGGTGGGTGACGGTGACAGCGACGATTCGACCACGAGCCTGTCAACCATCGAAGCCGATGAGGACTCAGCCATGCCGTCCGCCACCGGCAACGGCCAGGCACTCGGCCAAGTGGTCCACCTGATCGAGCGGATCGAGTCGCATCTGGACGATCAGGCCGAGCGATCTGATCGCATGGTGACCCTGCTGGAAAGTGCCTTCGGCGGGTCCGACGGCCCAAGCGTCCTGCGCGAAATCCGTGACAGTTCCGAGAACTTGGCCGGCACACTCCGCGAGCATGTCGAAGACCAGAAACAGCGCGACGCCGGCATGATGGAAGTCTTCGGTGACCTGAGCCGGACATCCGGCAAACAGACCGAGGTGCTGGCCGGCATCCATTCACAGTTGGAAGCAAACAAGGCCCGCGATGCCGAGGTCATTGCCACGCTCGGCGACTTCCGATCCGCCATGACCGAACTGGCCGGCACGAATACGAAGTCGATTGACGTGCTGACCCGGATGACGGAAACCCAGCAGCATACGCAGGATGAACTCACAGGCATCCTTCAGCGCCATTACCGCATGATCATGATGTTTGCCGGCCTGTGCCTGGCCGTCTCCGGTACCGGGCTCGTCCTGGCCATCATGGCCATCATGCGCGCCGGTGGCGGGTGATTGCACACAAAGCCGCGGCCGCTGGTCGCGGCCTGAACAGGATCCATCCGCCGGCAAACCCCTCACTCCTCATTCCCCGTATCCGACCACTGATCCATCCCTGACGGCGGGCGTTCCAACTTCTGTGGTTTCTTGACCGGCGGTGACGGATGTTCCTGCACCTTGGTTGCCTCGATCTCGGGATTAATCGGCTCCCCACATTCGGGACAGCGGTCTGACTCACAGCCTGTCAGGATGTAATCGCAGGCAGTACACCTATGGTGGTCTTCGTCTGCCGCTTCCAGATCATCAATTGTGAAGTGGGCGACGCAACACAGAACCACCACACAGGCAGCCACGACAAGGATGACCAGTAGAACATCCTCTCCACGATCACCTTCAAGGAAGTATCCGGTTGTGAGACTGCACGCAATCGCGGGGTATGCTACGTTCCACTTCAAAGAGCGGATTGGCTTGGTCCGGACAAGCGGGCTCAGAATCGGAAAAAGAAGCACCGCGACAAACAGGCCATGAATCCGCCGATAAGCAGCACGAGAGGAATGCCGAGTAGCATCAGTGGGAAGTCATCGAAGATGACCAAGAGCAAAGGCAGCAGCGTGGCTGATGCTCCAAGCAAGAAACCCAGCACCAGAGCCCAGCCGTGCAGGGGCAACGCGATTTGTCGATCATCGCCACCCATCAGCCCCACTCACTTCATAACGTCGGTCATTGTCCGACCACCACAATCGCATCAAAATCACTCGATGCATGTGACGAACCGCCGGCCCGCGATCCAAAGAGATAGATCGAGCATGGATCAAACTCACCTCTCAGGCGTGCAACCAGATCAAGGACCGCCGGATCCCGACGCAGCCTGTCCAGTTGATCGTCCCTGCTGATCATGAACAAGTATAGCCGTGATTGCACACAAAGCCGCGACCGCTGGTCGCGGTACGGTGTGAGCAGGCCTCCCGACCCCTTTTCACTTCGACACGTCGATCACCTGCTCAATCACAGCCAGGCGCTTGTAATCCTCGATACTCATGATCACCGAGTGCGTCAACGACCCCGCATTGAATGCGATCTGGTCATTCTCAAACACCGACTCATCCACATACAATGGGAACGGCATGATCGGCTCGCCGAACGGCGGTACGCATCCCGGTACCAATCCCCCCGTCAACTCTGCCAGTTCCTCTTTCGTTGCAAAGCGCATGCGGTCCACACCGAGTGCCTTGCGCAACCGACTCGACTTCACCTGCAAATCAGCACTGATCACCACGAGCACAAACCGATCGCCCTTGCCTGCCTTCATCAGCAGCGCCTTGCCGCCGATTTTTTGAGGCATGCCGCGAACCTGGGCCGATTGCTCGCTCGTGTACGTCGGCTCATGCTCAAGATGCCGATAGGTCACCCCGTTGGCATCGAGCATGGCCAGTATGGAATCGTGAACAGATACAGAACTCATAGGTCAGTTTATGTTATCACAATCCTGGATTCACGGATCGTTATCGAATCGTCGTGCGGATAATGTTCGACATGCACGGGTCAGGACAGGTGCCGCTCATCGCTGCCTGGAACCGGACGTCGGCCCCGAAGTACTGGAACGGAATCCGCTTCTCAATCACACATCGACCGGTCTCGTCAAACGTGCCATATCCTGCCAGGCGTGACAGCGGCTCCAGTTCCGGTACGAAAAAACCGAAGTCGACACACCAGCCACCGTTATTCAGTTGAAATGTACCGTCAACGACGCCCCACAAAACCACGGTCTGGCTGCCCGGAACCCCGCCGCTCACGGTGAACGTCGCCGTCAGACCGGCATACAGATCACGGGCGTTGAGCGTAACACAGTCATTCAGAGAATCGGTCTTACTGATCGTGTACCAGTCCTGCACGACGCCGTTTGAGTCCAGGAATTGGGCCGTGAGGTCATTGCCGACGATATCAATCACGACCGAGCCGAGTTGGTTCGCGGAAAAGAACATCGCTGGGTGATCAAGCGTGCCGCCACTGGTGAGCCCGGAGGAGCCGGCCACCGTGTACACGGAACCGGTATGCGGCGTCTTCCGGGTCGGCTTCAGATACGCTCCGTTGCCGTCAGCACGACCATCGCCACCATCGAGAATCATCTCGGGTGTGAGCGTGCTTGACGTTCCATAATGCCCATCCAGTAAGTAGGATCGCTCATACGAGTGGCTGTGCCCGTTCAGAACGAGATCAGCATTGGCGGCCTCGAGAACCGGGACAGCTCGTTCGCGCATGTCAAACATGCGCGCCCCGCTGTCGGAACGATTGTCCGAGTTGTGTGAACCGTGTGTGTACGGCGGATGGTGCCAGTACGCGATGACCCACTTCGCGCCCGTTTCATCAAGGTCGGCCTCGAGCCAGTTCATCATGTTACCGCCCGGCAGCCTGCTCGATTCCTGTGAATCGAGGCAGATAAAGTGCACCGACCCATAGTCAAAGGAGTAGTACGCCTCCGTACCAGAGGGCAGACCACCGACTTCGCCGGCACGAGGCAGACTGAAGATATTGAAGTACGGCCCGGTCTCCGTGTTGGCATCGGCGCTGATGGCATCGTGATTGCCGTAAGCAGGCCAGAATGTCGTCTGCCGCAGGAGCATCGGGTACATGTCAAAGACAGCAGCCTGATACTCCTCGTCGGTGCCGCTGTTATACGCGTTGTCGCCAAGCATCAGCACAATGTCGGTCTGTTCTCCCTGCGCATAGGACTGGTACGCATCCCGCACAGCAGCCGCATTCGCATCGCCGGTGCCGGAATCGCCCAGCACCCAGATGCGGACCGGCACGTCCGTCCCCGGTGGGGGTGATGTCTTCACAGAGTGATCTGCATCACCGCCTGCCAGTACCTCCGTACTGCTCCCGATCGAATAGTAATACACCGTCTCGGGCAACAGCCCGGATACCGTGATCTCATGTTCGGTCGTCAACGTGCCGTCCGACACTTCGTTCACCAGATTGTCAGGCGACGGGCCATACATCACGACGCTGTCAGATTCGAAATCAGTTCGCCAGCGGATGACGGTTTCACTCCAACTCGTCCGCTGGAGATACGGCCCGCGCATGAGCCGTGGCGTTCCGTCGGTTGCTTCGAGCGACAGATCAAAACTGATATCGGAACTCGTGCCGTTAATCTGGTGGATTTCAACTGCCAGGACGTTCGTTCCAATGACAACCGATGCCGGATCGTGATAGGACCAGTAAAACGTGTTTTCACCGGCCCCAGATACAGTGGATGATGCGCGCGTCAGATAGGTGATCGGGCCGCCCGGCATGTTCGTGCGCAGCAACTCGACGCCGTTCAAATACACGACCGCGCCATCGTCACGCATCAGATTCAGGCGCACCATCTCAACGCCGGTCAGGTCTGTCACTTCAAAGGTGTGCCGGAAATAGGTGGTGATGTATTTCGCGCTGGGATTCGGCCCATACGACACCACGGTGGCCTCATCGCCGTCACCATAGCCGAGTTGGGCAGGTCCTACAGCCCACCCGGAGTCATCAAACAGCGGATCGTACCACCCGGTCCCCTGGTCTGACCCATCATCGAGATACGTCCAGTCGGATCCGGTCGGCACGAGCACCTGCTGGCCGAATACAGAACGTGCATTGATGAGCATCAAGACACAGAGAAGCCCGATAAAACCGTTTGCATAATGAATGCGCATGAGCGTTTGTCCATTGTGAACATTGGTTCCGGGGGGCATGGTTCTTCGCACAATCCAATCTCCGATTGCTGTTTTCTGATCGTCGATACAAAGACAGCGACGGCACCGAGAAAAATAGCCGCTGAGATGTGTTGCTCGCTATCCTAACGGCCGGCCCCGATCAATGCAATGAATAATCGCATCCATGTTCCTGCAGCCATGCGCGAGAATGCTACGGCATCCCCGGCTCGACCATCTGCACCTGCTCATACCCGGCCCGCAGGCCAATGTTGAACGCTTCCACTGCATGCTCCCAGCGCGCATCGTAACGAGGCTGAATCAGGATCGGCGTGTCCGGCAATAAAAAGCCGTCATTGCTGCCCGGCCGTGCCATTGCTGATGTAAGCGTCCGATATAAGTCGTCGAATGTATCGATCGGCTCCGAAACCGATCCCATCGTCAGTGCGTAGTCGCCCCAGGTCGGGCCGGTGCTGGCCACCGTGATCACGAGCGGCTCATCCGGCAGTTCAAAGGGATCCGACACCTGCTCGCCAAGCGGGGCCGGGAGGTTCAATCGATAGAGTTCCTCGTCGGTCACGAAGTTGGCCGACAGCAGGAAGTACATGAGCAGGAGAAAAACGATGTCGATCATGGCAACGAGGTTCAACTGCAGCGCCCCGCTCGGGACCCGTCGCATCTGGTAGCGATGAGCGAGCGCCGGCTCCATGCCGTCCTGGGCTTCCTGTGTCATCAGATTGTCCGATTCAGTTGCCATGACAATCCAGTTTCATTCAGTACACCAATTACGCGCCCTGCTCTGAGCCCCGCGCTCGTTGGCCCGGTTCCACATTGACCACCAGATTCACCTGACCAAAGCCGGCCGACATGATCCCCTGCAGGACCGGGAACAGCCGCCCATAGGCCACGGTCCGATCGGCCCGCAAGTCGACCTGTACCCCATCGCTGCGTGGGTTGTCGTCTGACGACGCCCCCCCCCGATCGGACGCAAGGCCGCTGTCGGCAGCGAGATCGGCTGCCAGCGCCCGAACCCCGTCCCCGGTCGGGGGATACTCCTTCAGCCCATAGCGCAAGGATTGAATCGCATAACTCTCACCAGTTGGCACCGTCCCGGGGATCACGTTCACAACCAGCCGCCGCATCTGATCTTCCGGCACGGCCGTGGCCGGCTCATTCGGCTTGGGAAGGCGAACCTCCTCGGCCACCTGCACGTTGGTGAACTGTGTCACGAGAATGAAAAAGACGATCAGCAGAAACGTCACGTCAATCATCGGCGTCAGGTTGACTGAAATCGGATTGCGCACCCGCTCGCGCGCTGCCGATACGCGCCCGGTCCGATGACGCGTCTCTGCACCGGATCCGACACCGTCCGATTCTTGTCGAGATGAGGCTGAGGCCGCACGCATGGGTCGGGTCAGGCCTTCTTCTTCGGGGTCGCCGTGGCACGAGCCGGGTCACCTGCCGCTGCCGTAGTCGCTGATGCTGTCGGCGATTGCTTCTTCTGTTGCTGGTGTCCCGATGCACCGGCCGATGCC
Organism: Planctomycetota bacterium; assembly: GCA_013112555.1. Taxonomy (GTDB): domain Bacteria; phylum Planctomycetota; class Phycisphaerae; order Phycisphaerales; family UBA5793; genus PNC21. The sequence continues at coordinate 1,503,115 of JABFGK010000002.1, forward strand.
AGCAACGGGCGGAACTTGTTGAGCGAGTCCTCTGCTTCCAGTACCGCTTCGCTTGTCAGGGCATCGATGTTGTTGCGGATCAATGCATGGGCCGACAGCGACGGGATCGCCACCACGAGACCCCAAAAGGTCGTTGTGAGTGCCGTCCCGATCCCTGCTGCCAGATCGACGGGGTCCGGCCGGCCGCCGGCATTCACAATCCCGCGGAATGCGAGAATCATGCCGTACACCGTGCCGAACAACCCGATCATCGGTGCCACGTTCCCGATCACGTTCAACAACTCGATCTGTCGGAGGCGTCGTGCAGTAAACTCCTCGGCCGCCTGCTGTAACGCCCGCAGCATGGCCGCGAACCCGTGCGATGCCTCGTTGAGCGAAGCATGCAGGACCTGGCTGTAATAGCTCGGTTCAGTTTGTACCAGGTGCAGCAGGGTGCGGTACTCTTTGCGCTCGGTGAGTCGGCCCACTTCCTCGATCACGGTCTCCGGCAGAATGCTCGCCCGCCGGTTGCTCAGCCACATATACCCGATCAGTCCCAGGCTGACAGCCGACAGTGCCAGCAGAAACCAGATGATGGCTGTGCCGAGCATTGAACCTTCAGAAAAGAAGAACGCGCGCGCAAATGACAGATCGCCGGCCCCTGCCCCAGTTCCGCCCGCCGTCTGGTTCGGGGTTGTTGCCATCGCCAGAGGTGGCACCAGGACCACCATCACACACGTTCCTACCAGCCCGCATGTAAAGACATGCCGGTTCCGCCGGCTCCAAGCGCTCAGGAGTTTTTTCATACAGTCTGCCTGCTTCCAAACACGGTCGCCTGTGTGGGTTTCACAGCAATGTGATGCAGCAAACTGTACGCGAAGACCCAGGATGATGCGACCGGGCAGGCACATCGCGGGTGAGGGAACCCATCCTCTCTGTCCCACTCCCGTTAGCCCCGGCTCTGCCGGGGGGTGGGGCGCGCTCTACAGCACGAATCGGCTCAGGTCCTCATCCTCCACGATCCCGGCCAACTCGTTGGTCACGACCTCAACGGTGATCCGGACGGCCGTTTCCCCGCGGGTTGCCATCTCCGGTGCATCGAAGTTGATGGTCTCAAACAAACGTTCGACCACCGTCATCAGCCGCCGAGCCCCGATATTCTCCATCGTCGAGTTCGCCTTGGCAGCAATGTCAGCCATCAGGTCGACGGCTGCATCATCAAACTCAACGGCCAGCCCTTCCGTCTCCAGCAGCGCTCGCTGTTGTTTGAGCAGCGAGTGGTCCGGCTCCTTGAGAATCCGAATGAAGTCCTCGCGGGTCAGTGCTGCCAACTCGACCCGGATCGGGAACCGACCCTGCAGTTCAGGCATGAGATCACTGATCGATGCTGAATGAAATGCGCCGGCTGCAATGAACAGGATGTGATCGGTCTTGACCATGCCGTGTCGGGTCACCACCGTCGAGCCTTCGACAATCGGCAGCAGATCCCGCTGCACACCCTGCCGTGAGACATCAGCCGACTGACGCGCATCAGCCGACGACGCTATCTTGTCAATTTCATCGAGGAAGATGATCCCGGACTGCTCGGTCCGCTCGATGGCTTCATCGAGGATCTTGTCCTGGTCGATCAGTTTGTCAGTCTCTTCGTCAAGCAGCAGCCGTTTGGCCTCAGCGACCGAGAGCCGTCGCGTCTTGTGTCGTGACGGGATCAGTTGCTCGAGCATGGCCTGCATGCCGGGATCCAACTGGTCCGGCCCCATCGCGCCGATGATCGGCATGTTCGAGCGTTCACTGATCGTGATCTCAATCTCGCGCTCGTCGAATCGCCCTTGGCGCAGGCGATCAAGCATCAGTTCGCGCGTCTGCCGCATCTCATCGGCCGTCGCCTTCGGAACCCCGACCTCTGAATCCTCGGTCGAGACGTACCCCCCGGCCGCACCAGCCGGCTGGTCCTCACCCTGATCGGCATCGTCGACGCCGAAGATCCCGGACGATCCAGGGGCCGGCCCATCACGCCCGGTCAGCAACAGAGACACGAGCCGCTGTTCGACGGCTGCCTCAGCCTTGGCCTGGACGACGGTAGCCTGCTCGGCACGCACCATGTTGATGGCAATATCCAGCAGATCACGGATCATCGACTCAACGTCGCGGCCGTGGTACCCGACCTCGGTGTACTTGCTTGCTTCCACCTTGATAAACGGTGCCTGGACCAGTTTCGCCAGCCGCCGGGCCACCTCGGTCTTCCCGACGCCGGTCGGGCCGACCATGATGATGTTTTTAGGCGACACCTCGACGGCCAGACTCTCGGGCAACTGTCGACGGCGCCAGCGGTTCCGGACTGCGACCGCAACGGCCCGCTTGGCGGAATCCTGCCCGATGATGTACTTATCCAGTTCCGTGACAATCTGCCGTGGCGTCAACTCACCATCCGGATTGCCCACATCTGGTTGTACATCCTGCTGATCAACGACGGTTTGTTCGTTCATATCATTCATGGCTGCGCGATCGTAGCCCTCCGCTATCGCCGCTCAAACTGCTTTTCCAGATCGGTCAGACTCAGGCGGATCGTCGTCGGTCGGCCGTGCGGGCAGGAGCCGGATCGGTCGATCTGACCCCGACGCGACAGCAGGGCCTCAATTTCCTCCGTGGTCATGTGGTCGCCTGCCTTCACGGCAGCCTTGCAGGCCATCATGTCCAGCACGTCATGAACAACCGCCTCGTCGGTATACCAGTCGTCCGAGATCGGCCCGTCGGTGTGTTCCTGCCCGACCATCGCCAGCAGTGACGTCGTGAACTCGATCGGGTCCACATTCCGCTCAAACAGAAAACTGGGAAACGCATGAATCCCGATCTGCCGGCGACCCATCGGCTCGGCTTCGATACCCAATCGGGTCAGCAACGGCTCAGCACGCCCCAGTACATCCAGATCAGTCGGCTGCACATCAATCACAGCCGGCATGAGCAACCGCTGCGATTCGAGGTTCCCACTCAGAATCCGCCGCTTCAGATCCTCGAACATGATCCGCTCATGCAGCGCATGCTGGTCGATGATGACAATCCCCTCTTCATCCTCCACCACGAGATAACTGTTATGCACCTGCAAGACGCGCGGCGGGCGTCCGGTGGGGGATGGCGATTCATCATGCGCCCCGGTTTCTTCGCGATTCCGACCATCGGCTCCCGCGTGATCGACATCAGCGGCGCTCGGCGGCGGCAGTGGGGGAGCCGGCTCAACGGTCTCGCGTGCCTGCTGAACTGAAAACCCGCTCCCGCCCGGTATCTGGGTCCTGTCACCCGGGTCGGGCACGGGCCGATGATCGCTGCTGCTCGATGTTCGATCGACTCTCGTGAAGTCCAGACGCGGCTCGGTACGGTCCTGCTGCTTTCGCAGTGACCAGTTGGACGACGGCACCGACACCGGGCGCGTGATATCAGCGGCCAACAACGTCCGTCGCAATGATGACAGCACGAGACCGTGCACCACCTGGGTGTCCCGGAACCGCACCTCGCTCTTGGCCGGGTGCACGTTCACATCCACCATCCTCGGGTCCATCTCGATGTACAGCACCACCATCGGGAAACGCGTCGGATCAAGAATCCCCCGGTACGCCTCCTTGATGGCGTGCATAATCGTCTTGTCACGGATCATCCGGCCATTGAGAAACACATACTGATACCGGTTCGTCCCCCGTGCCAGACCCGGTGACCCCGCCATCCCCCACAACGTCACGCCCGACCGCGCATGATGGGCCATCGACGCAGCATCATCCCCAGCCGGCTCGGAACTGACTTCATGCAGTTCCGGCTCCACTTCCCGACCGAGTACCGACAATACCCGTTGACGCGGCGTCTGATTGGGTGGCAGATCGAGGGTGCCGGTCACCTTGCCGTTATGGGTCAGTTTGAAACCGATCCCCGGGTGACTCAATGCCATCCGCTGCACAAGTTCGCTGATGTGGTTGAACTCGGTCTGGACGGTGCGCAGAAACTTGCGGCGGGCCGGTGTGTTGAAAAACAGATTGCGAACCGTGATCGTCGTGCCCGGCGATCGGCCGCAGGGCTCGGGCCGGCCGAAGTCATCGCCCTCAGCGTGAATCTGACAGGCTGTTTCCTGATCAGCCGGTCGGCTCGTGATCGTCGTTCGGCTTACTGACACAATACTGGCCAGGGCCTCACCACGAAACCCGAGCGAGCCGATGGCATCGAGATCATCCTGCTTGTTGATTTTGCTGGTTGCATGGGGGGCCATTGCCAACAGGAGTTGATCCTGCGGGATGCCGCAGCCGTCATCGCTGATCTGAATCAGTTCATGCCCGCCGCGCTCGATGGTCACCTCGATCTGCGTCGCGCCGGCATCGACCGAGTTCTCGACCAGTTCCTTGACGACCGAGGCCGGGCGCTCGATCACTTCACCGGCTGCAATCTGGTTGATCAGGAGTGGCGGCAGTATCTGGATGTCGGTAGCACCGGGAACATACATGACAGGGGGATTGTACGCGTGTTCCTGTGGAAAAGGGGTCGGGAGTCGATTCCTGTAGAATCGACTCCCGACTCCTCTTCCACTGTCTCCTCCCCCCGCCCGTCAGGGCGAACGAACGTAGCCGGCGGCTTCAGCCGCCGGGAACGGATGCTCTCAAATTCCTCCCCGCCCGGAGGGCGGACGAGCCGCGCACGTGAGTATGCGGGCCCGGCTCCAGTCATTCCTGCGAACGCAGGAATCCAGAGGGAACGGCCGGATGCGCGCGGCTATGTCCGGAATCCATGACGACACCTGAGCGACCACATTGAATCTCCCTGGTTCCCGGCCTGCGCCGGGATGACGGAGCGGGGGCAGGCCCTCATGATCGGCGCCCCCCCCGGGTGTGTTCACCCGGGGCTAATCCTTCGGTATCGGATGCACACGATTAGCCCCCGGTGAATACGAGGATTATGCATGAAGGCGGCATTGATTCCTGGCTGTACGATCGGTGTTGTAAGTGAATTGAGCGGTTGCCGAGGTGCGCCCAGTCCGCTTTCCCGAGCCACGACGTGGCACAAGAAAGTGAGAGTCAAATGAGAGGCCACATCCTTCGCCCCCCTCTCAGGGGCTTCGATGGCCGTGCCAACTCTCTCCCTGGGGCGGCGTTCGCCGCGCTGGCGCTTGGCTCACTTGCCCCAGGCTACTTCCCAGATGCCACTTCGTGGCTGAGCAGAGAGCCAGGCACATCAGGTTCGCTGTCAGTGTGTCTTCGTTGTCCCATGCAGCGCGCATATCGCCTGCTTCATGCATAATCCTCGTATTCACCGGGGGCAAGTGGATTCCTGCCAACGGAGGGGGGAGGCGCGGGAATGACAAGCGAGGGCTATCGATGGTGCGTGTGTGTGATGATGCAAAGAAAAAGGGGCACATGCAATGATGTGCCCCTTCGGGAATCTGTCAACGATCAACAACGACGATCCAGCCTGATTACTCGTTCGACCAGCCGGCCTTGAAGCTGTGCAGCGCCGCTTCCAGCTTCTTCTCCAGGTCATCATCAAAACCGCCCTGGGTACGAAGCGTCTCGCGAAGCTCCTGCCCGGTCGATCCGAAGTAATCCAGCATGTCCTTCTCAAACTGCGGGATCTTCAACTTCGGCACATCATCCAGGAACCCACGGGCACCGGCAAAGATCGAAATGATCTGGTCGATCACGTCCACCGGCACATACTGCGGCTGCTTGAGCAACTCAACCATCGCAGCACCACGGTCCAACTGACGTTGTGTTGCCTTATCGAGTTCCGTCCCCAACTGAGCAAACGCTTCGAGTTCGCGATACGCAGCCAGGTCGAGTCGCAGTGAGCCGGCAATCTGCTTCATGGCCTTGATCTGGGCGTTGCCACCCACACGAGAGACGGAGATGCCGACGTTGACCGCCGGCCGCACGCCGGCAAAGAAAAGGTCCGGCTCAAGGTAAATCTGGCCGTCGGTAATCGAAATTACGTTCGTCGGAATGTAGGCCGACACGTCGCCTTCCTGCGTCTCGATGACGGGCAGTGCCGTCAGCGACCCGCCGCCGTTGTCCTCGGACAACTTGGTCGCCCGTTCGAGCAGACGGCTGTGCAGATAGAACACGTCGCCCGGGTACGCCTCGCGGCCCGGCGGGCGGCGAAGCAGCAGCGACAACTGGCGATAGGCCTGGGCCTGCTTGCTCAGATCGTCGTAGATGCACAGGACGTCCTTGCCCTCCCACATGAAATGCTCACCCATCGCACAGCCGGCATACGGGCCGATGTACTGCAGCGGGGCCGGGTCGGATGCCGAGGCATTCACGACGATCGTGTAATCCATGGCACCGTGTGACTTGAGCGTTTCCACGACACCGGCCACCGTCGATTCCTTCTGGCCGACGGCGACGTAAATGCAGATCACCGCGTCATCAGTTCCCCAGAATCGCTTCTGGTTGATGATCGTGTCGACGGCAATAGCCGTCTTGCCGGTCTTCCGGTCTCCGATGATCAACTCACGCTGGCCGCGGCCGATCGGGATCATCGAGTCGATGGCCTTGATACCGGTCTGCAGCGGCTGCTTCACCGGCTGACGCTCGGCAATGCCGGGGGCCACGATGTCGAGTTTCCGCGTCGAGTTCGTCTCGATGGCTGCCCCGCCGTCGATCGGTCGGCCCAGCGGGTCCACCACGCGGCCAAGCAACTCGGGACCGGCAGGCACTTCCAGCAGACGCCCGGTGGACTTGACCGTATCGCCTTCACGAATCGACAGGTAGTCACCCAGAATGACGGCCCCGACCGTGTCCAACTCGAGGTTGAACACCATGCCCATGACCGTGCCGGTCTCGGTCTGGAATTCGAGCAGTTCGGACGCCATGGCATTGGACAGGCCGTAGATCTGTGCGATCCCGTCGCCGATCTGGACCACACGCCCGACCTCGCTCACTTCGAGCTCCGTCGCGTAGCGTTCGATTTCCTGCTTGATGACGCTTGTGATTTCGTCGGTCTTGATCTTCACCGGTTCACCTCGTTGAAACTGGGGCGGCAGCCTGCCCCGGGTATTCATGTCACCGACCGCGTGAGTCGGCTCCTGGTTATTCGTCGTTATTCATTCTCGCTCAGCATGTTCGAAAATCGGCTGCGAATCGATTCCGCACCCTTCTCACTCAATGCCGCTCGCATCTGCCGGAGTCGAGCCGAGACGGAGGCATCGATCAGCCGATCGCCGATCCGCAACTTCAATCCGCCGATGAGCGTTTCGTCCACCGTATTCGTAATGATCGGGTCCGCCCCCAGCCCCGTCGCAATCTCCTGTCGCACGCGCTCGAGCAGTTCCTGATCCATCGGCCCGGCACTGATTGCCTCAACCTCGATTCGCCCGAGGAAGTTCAAGAGCCGCCGACGGTATCCCGTCGTGATGTCCCGCAGATGCCCCAGCCGGTTCTTGGCCGTCAACACGAGCAGGAACCGCAGGAGGAGATTCGTCACCCGCCCGCTGCCGAACATCGTTTTCAGCGATTCCTGACGGTCCGGGATGCTGATGATCCGGCTGTGAAGGAACTCGCCGAACTTCGGGTCCTCGTCGGCCATCTCAACAATGCTCTCCAACTCGTCGAGCACCTGCTGATAGGCCGGCTCGTCCCCGGTCTCGCCCACGAGTTCAAACAGGCTCTGGGCATACACCTCGGCTACGGCATCGACTTCGTCGGATTGTCTGGTTGCGTTGCTTGTACCTGCCATCGCGTCTCTTTTTCACGAGGAGTTGATGCGTGTCACTCGCCGGTGTCAGTTGTGGGAGGTCCCGCCGCCTTTGAGCGAGCCGAGTTCACGCAGCGATTCTTCCACGAGTTGTGAACGATCCTGGTCATTGATCTCACGCTGGAGGATCTTGCCGGCCACAGCCGTCGCCAGATTCGCGGTCTGGGCGTACAACTCGGTGAGCGCGGCCCGCTTGGCAGCCTCGATGTCGCTCTTGGCCCGATCCTTCATGGCCGTCAGTTCCACCTCGTTCTTCGACCGCAACTCATCAGCCACTCGCTGGGCGTCGTTCTTGGCCTGGGCGATCATCTCGTTTGCCTCAGCCCGTGCCTTAGCCAGTTCCTTCTGGTACGTTTCAAGGGCAGCATTGGCCTGCGTGCGGGCGTTTTCAGCCGATTCGATCTCGGTCCGAATCTTCGTCTCGCGGGCCTGCAGGCCGTTGAGAATCGGCTTCCACGCCGTCTTGGTCAGCAAAATGACCAGTGCCACAAACATCACGAGCGCCCCGATGATGGCCGGCCACATCTGCTCGGGCTTGGCCAGCAGTTCGGCATGGGCGCCGCCTTCTTCTGCTGCGAGGACGGTCGAGGCGTGTGTGGCTGCCAGGGCCAGCGTGGTCATCAGCGTGAATCGAGTCCGACTTCTCATTTCTTGCATCCCATATGTCAGTGGGCCTTCAGGCACGCAGGCTCAAAGGCCGGGTGATCAGGTGGACCGAGGACGGTGGCCGACTCGCGCGTGTGTGTGCGTGCGCGTGGCTGTGGTCTGGCCGGTCGCCGTCCTCGACCCACCTGTTCTTGGCGCGGTAGGGTCGAGGTATCCATGCCGTTGGATGATCAACGGGCTTCGTCGTCGAGTGCAAGCGTTACTTGCTGACGAAGACCATGATCAGGGCGACGACGACGGCAAACAGGGTGGCACCCTCAACAAACGCTGCCGACAGAATCATCGCACCGGAAATGTCCTTGGCTGCCTCGGGCTGACGAGCCATCGACTCGACGGCTGAGGAACCGATGTTGCCAATCCCACGCCCGCCGCCGATCAATGCCAGACCCATACCCAGGCCGATGCCGACAGCCTTCAGGCCGATGCTCGGGAACAGGGTGACCGGCTCTGCAGCCTGAGCCAGGGCCGGGGATGCGAACACCAGAAGGGCCATCGCTGTGCCCAGTAGTACCAGAATACGGTTCATCGTTGCTACTCCATCTACACGTGTCCGACACGGTGAGGTCGTGTCGTCATTTCTCAGGCCTACCCTCGCGGGACCGACCAGCCGCCTCACTCAACCAGCCTCGGCCCATGTATGAGTTTTTCCAGTCCTCCACACCCGTCAAACAATCCACACATCGTCAATCAGTGCGCCGCTGCCGGCTGTGCTGCCCCGCCGTGATCGTGGGCATGCTCATGATCGTGGTCATGGTGCTGGAACAGACTGATGAACATCGTCGTCAGGAATGCAAACACATATGCCTGAATAAACGCCACTAGCAGTTCGAGCAGACTCACAGCCAACGCAAAGACAATTGAGGCAATGGCAATCAGTGTCGCAAACACTGCACCGGATGCACTGTACTCAACGCCCCCGTCAGTACCCGGCAACACGGCCAGCCCGTTCCAGGCCATCGAGCAGAAACCAAGCAGCGCCGACAGCATCACGTGGCCGGCCGTCATGTTGGCAAACAAACGAACCATCAGTGTGCAAATGGCTTGGCAATGAGTCCGATGATCTCCAAAAGCACCGTCAGCGGCCACAAGAGCACCGGAGCATCGAGTGTCAGGTGATGGAAGAAGCCGCCGATCCCGAGCGATCTGATTCCGGACCCGATGACGACCGTGATCGCGATCAGGGCCAGCGTAAACGTCACGGCAATGTTGCCGGTGGCCGTCCCGCCGATTCCCTCATAGTGCGATTCAACGCGATCCGTTACCGTCATGTTCTGAAAGAAGATGAGTTTGCCCAATCGGATCGGGCCGTGTGAGCCGGCCTCGCCGCCATGCCCATCGCCTTCTGCCGGGTGCTCGGCTGTTTCCGCATCCCCCTGTGAATGCCCGGTCGCTGCCGCATCGGTGTCCTGATGCGCGCTCGGCTGCTCGCCGTGCCCGGCCGTATCCGTGTCGTGTCCCGTCGCTTCCTCGCCGTGGCCTGCGGGGTTGCCGTGGGCATCGTTCTCAGCCGGCGGGTCAAATGCGAGCGGATCGGCGATCTCGTCGCTGGGAGCATGGGCCACCATGGCTGCCGGGGTCCCACCGTCTCTGAAGAACAGTGCATCACCGACCAGTTTCGTCGCATCAAGCAACGGCACCATGCCCAGCAGGTTGTTGAACAAGATGAAGAAGAACGTCGTCCAGATGTAGGGCATGAACTTGTCGGTGTTCTTGCCCAGCACCGGGCGGGCGACTTCCTCGCGGAAGAAGACGCAGATGACTTCGATAATGTGCCAGCCGGAGCCCTTCGTCACATAGTCGTGGCTCGTCCCGGTCTTGCCGACGTTGATGGCCCGTGCAGCTCGGGGCAGGGCCCAGAGCATGAACACGAACACAAAGAACATCATGAGCACGTGATTCGTGAGCAGCACGATGGCTTTGTCACCGACGTCCAGACTGAGAATCGGAAAGTCGTAATTGTGATGCAGGGGATCACCAGAGGCCAGCATCAACGGTGTCAACGAGGTCACGTGGATACCTCCGCAAGTTTCTGTGAGGCCTCTGATTGCGTATCAGAAGCACCGATTTCAGGGGCAGTGCGGATGGCACGGCGAACCAGCACCACATCCAGGATCAGCACGCTCCAGCAGACAGCCAGCCCGACCAGCAACACCGTCACCGGATCACGGTCGAGTGCGAGGATCAGGCCCAGCCCGACGACCAGGACCGCCAGCATGAGCAGGCCCGTGCCTGCCAGAAACGTAGTGGGAACCGTCTTGACGCCGGCAGTCGATACGCGCTTGACCATCCAGAGCGTGGCAATCACACCGATGACGGCGATCAGGCCGCCTGAAATCAAAGCATCGATCCAGAGCGTCGAGCCGAAGGCAGTCGCGATGACAGCGCCGGCACCCAGCGTCAGCAGGGGTACGCCAATCACCAGCAGCAGAGGTGCCGGGTTCGATTGGTCTGAGTCAGCTGTCATCGGCGTCCATACTCCCGAGGGTCAGTGCCCGGCCGCAGGGGGCCCAGGCTCATCGTTCTCGCTCTCGTTCCCGTTCTCGTCTGCAAAAAACGCTCGTGCCTTCTTGATGGCGTTGTACATTCCGCCGACGACGCCCAGAATCAATCCGATCACCGTGCACCAGGAAGGCGTGGTGCTGTGCCAAATCCACCGGTCTGCAGCATACCCCAGCAGCCCCAGCCCGATGATTGAGGCCAGGATCTCGGATCCGACCCCGGCCAATCGCCGTGATGCGAGCCGGGTCGAGGAAGCTCTCCGACGGCTAACCTCAGTATCCACCGGGTCTTGCGCGTCGTTTTTCACTGCCTGAGTTATCTCCAGCCGTACAAATGCCCATGATCACCAAAAAGTGGCTTGTAGCGTAGCCTGCCCGATGTGAATCTGCCACTTCGCCCCCGCTGCGCACAAACGCTTTTTTCCCTGCCACGCAGTGGATTCCCGGAACCCTCAGCCGTTACCCGCCGATCATCCTTAAGGGGTGACTCGTACCTGTTTATGGGCACCGTTCATGCATGTGCGTGCCGGCCCACCCGCCACGGGGTAGCACCGACCGAAGGAAGCAGTTCGTATGGTCCTGCGAATCGAACAAGATCACCAGCGATTCAGAAACATCGTCAAAGGGCGTATCCGCAAGGATTTACGCAGGTTTTTGCACCGGGGAGAACTGATCGGCAAGGAAGGCAGACGATACGTCTCGATCCCGGTCCACGACATTGATATCCCGACGTTCAGGTATGGAGATAACTCCGGCGGGGTCGGATCCGGCGAAGGCGAAGAAGGCGACGGCACCGGCCAGGGCCAGGGGGCCGGGGCAGAGGGCGGGACCGAAGAAGGTCGCCACATCATGGAGGTCGAGGTCAGCCTCGATGAACTGGCCGACATCCTCGGCGAGGAACTCGAACTGCCACGCATCAAGCCCAAAGGCAAGCACAATATCACGTCCATGAAGGACAAGTACTCCGGCATCCGAACGACCGGCCCGGAATCGCTGCGCCACTTCAAACGCACATATCGCCAGGCACTGAAGCGCCAGTTGTTGCTGGGCAACTACGACCCGGATAACCCGATCATCATCCCGATCCGCAAGGATGTCCGGTATCGTTCGTGGAAGGAAGTCAAGGCCCCGCAGTCGAACGCGGTCATCGTGTACATGATGGATGTGTCGGGCTCGATGGGTGATGAGCAGAAGGAACTGGTTCGACTCGAATCGTTCTGGATCGACACCTGGCTCCGCCGAAACTACGAAGGCATCGAAGCCCGCTACATCGTGCACGACATCAACGCGCAGGAAGTCGATCGCGAGACGTTTTATCACATCCGCGAAGACGGCGGGACGCGTATCTCATCAGCCTTCAAGGTCTGCACTGAGTTGCTGGAAGGGAACTACTCGCCGGATGACTGGAACATCTACCTGTTCCATTTCTCCGACGGCGACAACTCGTCTGAAGCCGACAATCGGCAATGCGTTGAGTTGTTGAAAGAGCAACTGCTGCGCAAGTGCAACCTGTTCGGCTACTGCCAGGTCGCCAGTGCGTATGGGTCCGGCAACTTCATCAACGTGTTGCACGAAAGTTTCCCGCAGAACGATTCGAACGATCCGGAACACGGGTTGGTCACGAGTCGCGTGAATAACAAGGACGACATCTTCGATTCGCTCAAGACGTTCTTCGTAGCCGGGAAGTAGTCGTCCGACGAGCCGCGCACGTCAGTAAGCGGGTTCCCTCGGTTCGCCCCCGGCAACGCGGAGGGGGGATGTCGATGCGATCGTGCAGCGTAACCTTTCCGGAGGGGCACGCTGCGCCGTGCCCCGGTGCCTGCACGCGCACATCAGTTCGTCCGCCCTCCGGGCGTTGTGCCCCTTGTGTAACTCATACCGGTGGCTGAAGCCACCGGCTACGTTCGTGCGCCCCGCTGGGGCGAGGAGTATGGGGGATCCTATTCTTCGTCATGCTCGCGCACGCGGGAATGACGGAGAGGGGGGGGAATGACAGAGTGGGAAGTAGGCCGGATCAACGCTGCTTTGAGCGGAGGATCCGGCAGGGAAACCGTATGGATCACATTCATCTCACTGGATCCCGGCCTGCGCCGGGATGACGGGTGCCTCACCCCTTCAACTGATCCGGATTCAAACCCTTCAGATCATCCACCACGAAGAGGCCATCCTTCCGCACGACTTCGTCGTCAAACGAGATCGTTCCGCCGCCGTAATCCGGCCGCTGGATCATGATCAGGTCCCAGTGGATCTCGGACTGGTTGCCGTTGGAGGCGTCTTCGTAGCATCGGCCGGGAGTGAAGTGCAGTGACCCGGCGATCTTCTCATCAAACAGGATGTCCTTCATCGGCTCGAGGATGAACGGGTTGAAGCCGATGGCAAACTCGCCGACGTACCGGGCACCCTCATCGGTATCGAGAATCGAGTTCAGTTTCTCGTCATCCCCATCACAGGTCGCCTCAACGACTTTGCCATCACGGAAGGTCAGCCGGATGTTCTGGAACGACACACCGTTGTACAAGGTGGGCGTATTGAAGTGGATCACGCCGTTGACGCTGTCGCGCACCGGGGCCGTGAAGCACTCGCCGTCCGGGATGTTCATGTTCCCGCAGCAGGGGACGGTCGGGATGTCCTTGATGGAGAACGTCAGGTCGGTATCGCCGGGCCCCTTGAGATGGACCTTGTCCGTCTTGTTCATGCGGGCCTTCAGGTGCTCAGCCGCCGCTGCCATCTTCGCATAATCGAGTGTGCAGACGTCGAAGTAGAAATCCTCGAAGGCTTCGGTGCTCATCTGGGCGAGTTGGGCCATGCTGCCGGTCGGCCAGCGCATGACGCACCATTTCGTGTTATTGACCCGCTCCTCGAAGTGAACCGGTTTGGCATACAGCCGGCCGACCTTTTTCATCTGATCGTCCGGCACGTCGGACTGTTCGCTGACATTTTGTGAGCCGCGGATCCCAAGATAGGCGTCCATCTGCTTCATCCGGTGGCGGTCGTAGTCGGCCCAGGTGGTCAATTGGTCGTCGCCGGCCCCCTTGTTCAGTGACCGCATGACCCGGTTGTTCCGCAGCGTGACATGCGGGTATCCGCCGGCCCTCTGAGCGGCTTCGACACAGGCAATCACCATTTCCTCGGGCAGGTCAAACGCTTCGATGAGGATGTGCTCACCCTTCTGGAGGTTGGTGGAGAAGTTGATCAGCAGATTGGCGAGTTTGGTGATGCGCGGGTCGATCATGACATTAATCCTTGCGTTCAGGGATGTTCCGGATGATGCAGCTGACTGGGCAGGCCTGAGGCGAAACCCGGGTCAGCGCAGGGATATCATTGGCTTGCATTCTCAGGCCGTCGCGGCAGTGAATTCCCGTATACCGCTGCAATACTCCGTGCCGGTTCTCGTTTCTCGCTGGTGTGATGTTGCCATCGCGATACGCTTTGTGGGGACGGGCCTGTGTGGCTGATTGAGGGTCGACACCTCCAGCACAGGGCCTATCCTTGTCAGACATGACTGCGGCTCGTCTGCTGTGTCGCAGTCTGTGTGTGGCATTGGTTTGGATGCAAGTGGGCTGGATCCGGCACAGATGCAGCCCGGCCTGTGGCGTTTGAGAACCATCGTGTTCCGGTGGGATCGGCTGCAGGTTCGTCCATCGGAGTGACAGGATGTCGCAGGAATGGGGTATTCGTCCACACGTGCAAGGCTGTAGCGCACAAGCACAGCAAGCCGATCAGTAACTCATATCCGAAGTGCTGAGTCCGGTTTGCAAAAAGGGTGAGAATACACCGTGCTCAAGGAACGGCACCGATTCTTTATCACCGTACTGGCCGGGATGGACACAGCCGTCATCCTCGGGGCTCAGTTTTTCGCATTCGGCCTGATCGCACAGCCTCGATTCCAACTCCCGACTGCCCTTCCCGAACCGCGGACGCTGTCGCTGCTGACGGCTGACGTGCCATTGACGCTGTTTTGCATGATGCTTTTCGGGATGTATCGGCCACGCCGAGACCGGGGCTTTCTCAGTGAACTGTTTGATCTGCTCAAGGCCTGTGCCGTGTCATGGGGGGTGTTGTATATCGCCCTGGGCATGACTGCCGACCCGCTGATGGCCCATCCGGATGCCGTCTGGAAAATCGCAGCCTACGGGATCGCGCTGTACGGGACACTGTCACTCCACCGGTTTCTGTTCCGGTGTTCCCTGCACTTCATCCGTCAACGCGGTTGGAACCTCCGCCACGTAGCCGTCATCGGCACCGGCCAGTTGGGGCAGATTGCCTGCCATACGTTTTCGCATAACTCCTGGACCGGCATCAAGTGTGCCTACTTCATCAGCCATCTGGACACAAGCACCCGCAACGACTGCATGGGGCTGCCCGTCCGGGGTGGGCTCGATGATCTCGAAGAGATTCTGACGGACAATCCCGTGGATGGGGTCGTGATTGCCACCCCGCAATCGCGCTCGTACATGTTGCCGAAACTGCTGACCCGGCTCGAACGGTTTGCCGTTGAGGTCCGGATCATCCCGGACGTTCGGCCGAAGTACATGCTGATGAACATGGCCGTGGCCGAACTCGACGGCATGCCCGTCCTCTCGGTCCGGCAGTCACCGCTCAACGGCTTCGGGGCCGTCCTCAAGCGGGCCGTTGACCTGACTGGAAGTGCGCTGGCCCTGGTCATCTTCGGGTTCCCGATGCTGCTGATCGCAGCCCTCATTCGGCTGACGAGTGACGGCCCGGTTCTGTTCCGGCAACGACGCGTCAGCCTCGGCGGCAAGTCGTTTGAAATCTACAAGTTCCGCACCATGTTTGATGAGCCGTGCCCCCAGAACGGCCGACTGGGCCTGCCATCGAACGGGAAATCGGCAAGCAGCACAAACCTGACCGAGATCAAACCCGCTGCACAGCCGCTTGGTCGCACGGATGTTGCGGCCGCGCCAGAAGTCACAGGCGAGGAACTGCGCGGCACGGATGCGTGGACCCAGCCTGATGATCCCCGGATTACGCCCCTGGGTCGTTGGCTGCGCCAGACCAGTCTCGATGAGTTGCCACAGTTGTTCAACGTGTTGAAGGGTGATATGTCTTTGGTCGGCCCCCGGCCGGAGCGGCAGGAACTGGTTGAGCACTTCCGTGATGACTGGCGCGGGTACATGTTGCGGCAGAATGTGAAAGCCGGCATCACCGGCTGGGCCCAGGTCAACGGATTGCGCGGTAACACGAGCCTGCGACGACGCTTGCGGTACGACCTGTATTACATCAGGAACTGGTCGATCATGTTCGACCTGCGCATCCTGGCCGTCACACCGTTTCGCGGCTTCCGCCACCCGAACGCACGGTGATCCAAGAAAAGGGGTCGGGGGTCTT
Organism: Planctomycetota bacterium; assembly: GCA_013112555.1. Lineage (GTDB taxonomy): Bacteria > Planctomycetota > Phycisphaerae > Phycisphaerales > UBA5793 > PNC21. The sequence goes on from JABFGK010000002.1 coordinate 1,519,329, forward strand.
TTCGCCACCCCGATGGGGCGAAAATGCACTCTCCCTGCACAATGCGAGGACGCGTTGACGCCCCGGCAGAGCAGGGGGCTAGCGGCTGCACACGGCAACGCGCCCCTACGGCTCGATCACCGTCCCCGACTTGCCTGCCAACGCCTCGGAAATGGCATCCATGCCGCAGATGATCACGCGCGCATCATCACGCTGTGATTCGGCAAGGAACTTGATGCTTGCCTCAATCTTCGGGCCCATTGAACCGGGCGGAAAATGGCCTTGCTGCAGGTAGTCACGAGCCTGGGCCACAGTCAGTGAATCCAGTTCATGTTGATCCGGCGTATCAAAGTTGATCGAGACCCGATTCACCGACGTCACGATCACGAAAACGGCAGCCCCGAGCCGAGTGGCCAGCAGTGCCGATGTCAAATCCTTATCGATCACGGCCTCGCATCCGACCAAACCCACTCCCGGTCGATGCGCCACCGGGATCCCGCCGCCGCCGGCTGCCACGATCGTCTGCTGCTGTTCGACGAGCATTCGGATGAGGTCGAGTTCCACGATGCGCTGCGGTGCCGGTGACGGGACGACACGCCGCATGCCGCGCACGGGGTGCTCGATCATCTGCCAGCCATGCCGGGCGATCAGTTCGTTGCCGCGCGATGGGTTGTACCAGTTCCCGATCGGCTTGGCCGGGTAATCAAAGGCTGGGTCGTTGGCATCAACCTCGACACTGGTGACGACCGTGCCGACCGTCCGATCCACGCTGCGATGGGCCAGTTCGTTGGTCAGGCACTGAGCGATCATGTACCCCATACCGCCCTGGGTGTCAGCCACGCAGGTATCGAGCGGGAGCGGGTAAATCTCGGCGGCGGCCAACTCGACCCGGCGCAGGACGTTTCCGACCTGCGGTCCGTTGCCGTGGGTAATGACGAGTTGAAAGCCGGTTTGAATCAGGTCGGCCAGTTGGACGACCGTCCTCCGTGTGCGCTCATACTGCTGCGGGATGTTGCCTTCCTCCCCTTCCGGGGAAATGGCATTGCCGCCCAACGCAATCACGACCGGGCCGGATGGTGTATTCATGGAATCGGGGTCAACAGATGAACGTGGTTCCGGAATTCAAGCGAGACCGCCTGGGCAGGTGTCCCGTCCCCACCGTCGTGTGGGCTGGGATATCGTGCCAAACGGTCCCGGACATATGGCTCAGTATATGGCCTCCGCCATTGTCCGGGCCTCAGGGAATGGCCTGATCCGGTCACGTCGTTCGGACGATGAGGCTGCAGGGTCATACCCTAGATCACATCATGAATCGGCCGGTCGAGCCCCAGCCTGACGCCACCAGGCATGTGTCAGCGATCGACCAACGGCCCTCGGCAGTGCAGATGATGCCTCCCGGCACGCCGAATACGCGATCACTCGAACTGTGGCACGGAGCAGATGAGCCGTCAAGGCAGGAGCGATTATGAGCAGCAAGACGAAACTGATCATCCTTGGGGCCGCCGGCCGCGATTTCCACGACTTCAACGTCTATTGGAAGCAGCGCGACGATGTCGAGGTGGTTTGCTTCACCGCCACCCAGATCCCGGACATCGACGGTCGGGTCTATCCCCCTGCCCTGGCCGGGCCGAAGTACCCCAACGGCATCCCGATCCATGCCGAGGATGAACTCGAAGCACTCATCAAGAAGCATGAGGTCGACCTGGTATCCCTGGCGTATTCAGACATCTCCCATGAGACGGCCATGCACCTGGGGTCCCGTGCGATGGCAGCCGGTGCCCAGTTCTGCATGCTCGGTGCCGATCAGGTGATGATCAAGAGCACGAAGCCGGTGATCGGCGTTTGTGCCGTCCGGACCGGTTGCGGCAAGAGCCAGACGACCCGCCGCGTGGCCGAGATTCTCAAGGAGCAGGGCAAGCGTATTGCCGTCTGCCGGCACCCGATGCCGTATGGCGACCTTGAGAAGCAGGCCGTCCAGCGTTTTGCGACGCTCGAAGACATGGATAAGCACGAGTGCACCATCGAGGAGCGCGAGGAATACGAGCCGCACATCGTGGCCGGTAACCTCGTGTTTGCCGGTGTTGATTATGAGAGCATTCTCCGTCAGGCTGAGAAGGAAGCCGACGTCGTGCTGTGGGACGGCGGCAACAACGACCTGCCGTTCTTTGCCCCGGACCTGCTGCTGGTCGTCGTCGATCCACACCGGGCCGGTCACGAGATGACCTTCTATCCCGGCGAGACGAACCTGCGTATGGCCGACGCGATCGTCATCAACAAGATGGACACCGCCAACGACGCCGACGTGGCCACACTCAAGCAGAATATCGCGACTGCGAACCCGAATGCCGTCGTGATCCCGGCCGACTCACCGGTTTCCGTGGACGATCCCGCAGCCGTCAAGGGCAAGAAGGTCCTGGTCATCGAAGACGGCCCGACGCTGACGCACGGCCAGATGAAGTTCGGGGCCGGGCATGTGGCGGCCCGCAACTGTGGCGCTGCAGAACTGATTGATCCCCGGCCGTATGCGCAGGGCTCGATCAAGGCCACCTTCGAGAAGTACAACCACCTGTCTGAAATCCTGCCGGCCATGGGGTACGGTGACAAGCAGATCAGCGAACTCGAAGCCACGATTGATCAGGTGCCCTGCGATGTCGTCATCGTGGCCACCCCGATCGACCTGGGCGGGCTGCTCAAGATCAACAAGCCCTCAGTCCGAGTCCGCTACGATCTGAAGGAACACGACCAGGCGGTCCTGCCGGCTCTGATCACCAAAGCGATCGGCGGCTGATTGACGGACATTGGACATCGTGTGTGTGAGAATCTGACAGACCCATCGGTTCGGTCTGTGTCTGCGTTTTGACAAGAGTGGAGACGCTTCTCATGATGGCTGCATCCTCATCATCAACATCGTCGTCGTCGTCATCGTCTGTCGCACATGGCCTGGCCGGGCGGAGTATCGCTTCGGTCAGTGACCTGTCGTCAGAGGAACTGATCGCCGTTCTCGATCTGGCAGATGATCTGAAGAAGAAGCAGCACGAGGGGCAGTCGCATCGGCTGTTGCCGGACAAGACCCTGGGCATGATCTTCCAGAAGCCCTCGCTGCGCACTCGGGTCTCGTTTGAGTCCGGGATGACGCAACTCGGTGGGCACGCGATCTACCTGGCCCCGTCGGATATCAAGTTGGGCCAACGTGAAACGACCGAGGACATTGCCATTGTCCTGTCACGCATGGTGGACATCATCATGGCTCGGACGTTCGGCCATGACATTGTCGAAGACCTCGTGAAACATGCCGACGTCCCGGTGATCAACGGCTTATCCGAGCGTGAACACCCGTGCCAGATTCTGGCCGACCTCCAGACGATTCGCGAGCGTCAGGCTCGAATGGCAGGATTGCGCGTTGTGTGGAGCGGAGACGGGAACAACGTGGCCCATTCGCTGATGTATGGGGCTGCGCTGACCGGCATGGAGTTGTTCATCGTCACGCCGCCCGGGTATGAGCCGTTGGATGAGATCGTGGCTGATTCGCGGGCCCTGGCCGTCAAGACCGGAGCGTCGATCCATGTGACGAATGATTTGCAGTCTGCCTGCAAGGGTGCCCACGTGATCTACACCGATGTCTGGGCCAGCATGGGTCAGGAGGAAGAGGCAGCCGAGCGGAAGAAGACCTTTGCACCGTATCAGGTGAACATGAGGCTGCTTGAGAACGCTGACCCGTCCTGCATCATCCTGCACTGTCTGCCGGCCCACTATGGGGACGAGATCGACTACGAATCGTCGCGCAGCCCGAACTCGGCCATCTTCGACCAGGCCGAGAACCGGCTGCATGCGCAAAAGGCATTGATGGTGCTGCTGGCCGGGGCGGGGTAGTGACTCGGAAAAGGGGCCTGATTCAATACAACCGCCCGATCACCGGCAGCTTCCCGACCAGCGGCTTCAGATACATGAAGAAGTCGTCTGATACATCGCAGTGCCCGCTGATCAACTCCGGGCTCATCGTCCGAGTCTGAGCAGCCACCTCCGACAGATCAATTCGTTCGATCGAGACCTCATATGGCCGGTCATTCACCCGTCGGATCGCAATCGACCCCGTCGGATCCCCCTGCACTGCAATTTTGGCTGCAAATCGGCCGCAGTCGCGCGCTTCCTGCTGATCGACCTCCGACACGACACCGCAGAATGATCGCTGCAGATACCCGAATGTGTCGGCCCGAACTCGTACCGAATCACCCAGATGGTGCTTGATCGTGTGGGTCAACAGATCGCCCAGCGCCCCCGTGCCTGACAACTGGACATTGCCGTGTGCATCATGGTCAAGGTGTTCCTCGGCGGCCTGGAGCACGGGGGTGCCGTCGCCGGTCTGGATGCCTTCAGCCGCTGCGATCAGGCATCGGCCGTGCTTGCGGTACACCTCTTCGACATCCACGACAAACCGATTCAGATCAAAGGGCACTTCCGGCAGGTAGATCAGATGCGGCCCATCACCGGGAAACTTCCGGGCCAGCAACGAAGCCGCAGTCAGCCAACCGGCATGGCGGCCCATGACGACATTCACCTTGATCCCGGGCAATGCCCGGTTGTCGAGGTTGTCGCCCATGAACGCCTGAATCACAAAGCGGGCTGCCGACGGGTAGCCGGGTGTGTGGTCGCTTTGCGGCAGATCATTGTCAATCGTCTTGGGAATGTGGAAGCAGCGCAGGGCATAATCCTGTTCGCCGGCCATCTGACCGACGATCCGCAGCGTGTCTGAAGAGTCGTTGCCGCCGATGTAGAAGAAGTAGTGGATCTTGTTCTTTCGACAGGCCTCGAAAATCCGGGCACAGTACTCGTCATCCGGCTTGTCTCGGGTCGTGCCGAGTGCCGCCGAAGGCGTCGCCGCGATCGTACTGAGAATCCCATCATGCAGCGATCCGAGTTCGAGCAGATCGTCGTTGACGAGCCCGGAGACCCCGTGCTTCATCCCATAGATTCGCTGGATTTCCTGTCGGCCGCGCAGCGATTCGATGAGACCGACCAGGGACTGGTTGATGACGGCCGTCGGCCCGCCGGACTGGCCGATCACTGCATTCCCAACCGGATTTCCTGACAGTTGCCTTGCCATGCTGCCCTTTCCATACCGTATCGGACCATCTTCACACCACAGAATCTGCAGTTATCGGCTGATATGCTATCATGCCCCAGTGCCTGCCAACAGCGGCTCGGTATTCATCAGTGCCAATAGAGGACGGTTATCGTGTCAGTACCATCATCGGCTGCAAAGAGAGATGACATGCGACGTTCCGGGCGGGTGGCCGGTCTGCTTTCTGCGCTCACTTCGGTCATGCTGGGAGTGACCCTCCTGCTGGGCGGCTGTGCCGGGGGTGCCCCCCAGGATGTCTCGCTGCTCCGCATCGATGCGCAACAGTACGATGAGGCCTTCGATCTGGTTCTCGATACGTTGCATGCCAAGCGTTATGTGCTGGACCGGGTCGATCGACGGCTGGGCGTCATCATGGCCGAGCCGCAGGACTCCCCGAGCCTTTTTGAGTTCTGGAAGCCGGGTAACAAGGCCCCGGGTGATGCCTTTGAATCGACACTGCACCACCAGCAGCGCCTCGTCCGGATCGAGTTCCGGCCGGCCACCGCCGGCTTATCCGCCGATGAAGCGGCGGGCACCGACGTCCCCGACCCGGTGAAGCAGGTACTGCCTGCCGATCCACCGACCGAACCGGGCCAGGCAGTCGGCGGCGTGTACGTTGATGTCATCTGTACCGTCGAGCGATCGCACCGGCCCGGCCGGCGGATCGAGACGTCCAGCCTTCGCCACGGGTCCTATGCCACCGATCCCTTACTGAAGGAACGCCGGATCCCATCGCGATTCTGGGAACCGATCGGGCGCGATGCACTCACGGAGCGCTGGCTGCGAAAGCAGATCGTCAAACGTGATGAGGCCGGCGTGTTCGAGGTGCAGTATGTGCAGAGCACGCCGGAACTTGTGGATGAGGGTGCCTGAGCAGAGGCCGGAGGGCGGGCGTGCCTGCCGAGCCCCGGAATGTGAGCCGACAATCAGCATTCAGGCCTTGCGTTCCGCTCGCTTTACTGGTATGACAGGACATCGCAACGGCTTTGGGGCCCTGTTATTCGCCGGGCCTTTCACCTTTTCCGTGGCCGGTCAATGCGACTGCAGCTGTGCGGAATGTACGAATCAATGAACGAAGGAAGGGATCGACCCATGCGTGGAGTGCTGCGTTTTCGGAAGATGTCGGGATTGAGTGCGGCCGTCGGCCTGGCCTGTGTCATCTCAGTGATGCCGGCTGTCACTTCATCGGCCCATGCCCAGACCATTACCCCGTACACCTTTGCCGTCGACGAAGGCGTCTCGCATCTCCAGGTGCAGGGCACGGTCATGGGATTCAAACTCATCGGTGATCGGAAGGCTGCCATCGGCGGCGACATCGATGCCCGGCTTGGCAATAACATCGAGCCCTTCCGCGGGTTCAAGATTGACGATTCGACGCTGATTCAACTGGATGACATCAATGCCGAACTCGAAAACCCGATCCCCTGGCTCCCGCCCATCGGCCACATCGATGTGACCGGAATCACGGCCCGACTGACCACCGGTGTCGTGCGGCTCAACGCCGACGGGACGTACACGACGAACAAGGGATCCCTCACCGTGCTGTCCGGGACCTTGAGCGGGGACATCCTGGGCATTCCGATCGCGCCCGTTGATCTGGCAGGTAACGGCAGCAGCGGCCTCCCGCTCAGCGGCTCCCTGCTGCAGGACGGTGACTTCATCAATCTGGAAGTCCCGGTATCCGTCCCCGTAAAGACCCCGGACGTCAATCTCACGTTCTCCGGCGGGTTTTTCGGTGTGGCTGCCGTGAAGTAACGAATCTAGCCGCCGAGTTGACTCATCGCCCGGTTGCCGTGATGTGAGTGCGTCTCGGGCTTGAATGTTGCGCATTGCTCGAAGAGGCCGGCCAACTGCTGTTTGTCTGGCTTCGGGCGGAGTGCCGGCCGCAAGTCGATCTCCCCGCCGTCAAACAGGCACGAGCGCAACTCGCCGATGGCCGTCAGACGTAGCCGGTTACACGTTTCGCAGAACGGCTGGCTCATGGCACTGATGAACCCGAGCCGCCCGACCCCACCGGGCACCCGGTAGACGTGGGCCGGCCCGACACCCACTTCGGTGGCTCGATCAACTGCCTGAAGCGGCCCGAACGCATCGCCCAGCCGTGCCATCAGCACTTGGTTGTCAACGATGGCTGCATCCGGGTCAGCCGAGGCTGTGATCCCCGATTCGCCCAGCGGCATGTATTCGATAAAGCGCACGGTCCAGTCATGGTCGAGCGTGAGTCGGGCAAAGTCGGCCACCTCGTCGTCGTTCATGCCGGCCATCATGACCACGTTGATCTTCGTCCGCGTATAACCGGCCTGTTCGGCAGCATGCATGCCGGCCCAGAACTGCTCGATCTTCCCGCCGCGTGTGATCGTGGCAAAGCGATCCGGCTTCAGGGAGTCGATGCTGAACGTGACGCGATCGAGCCCTGCCTCCTTCAGCGGCACGGCATAGCGGTCAAACAGGATCCCGTTGGTCGTCAGTGACAGGTCACGCACGCCCGGGATCGCTCGAATCCGTTTGACAATCTCGACCAGATCGGACCGGACGGTCGGTTCCCCACCGGTAATCTTGAAGTGGGTGATGCCGAGCGAGGCAGCGACCTCAGACACGGCCTGAAAATCGGCCGGCGTCAGCAGATCCGGCTGCGCAGCCATCCACTGGACCCCGTCGTCCGGCATGCAGTAGACACAGCGCAGATTACACCGATCTGTGATACTCAGGCGCAGCAGTTTCACTGAGGCGAGGCTGCGCGGCCCGTTGGCAAAAACGGGTCGTTGCGGTCCGGCATCGATAATCGGTAAGGAGATCACGGTAGGATAGTATACAGACGGATCCCGTACATGGTTCTTGAGATCCCAATGATGATCGTGAGTGTGTCCGAGTCGTGCAGCCGAATGGAGCGCGAGGCTCATGCAATCAGACCAGCGTAATGAACACAACCCGATCCGACTATCGGCGACTGACGGAAACAGCGACGGTGGCAGCAGCACCGAGGCCGTCCGACTCGATCAGCCGATCCAGTTTGTCAAAGGCGTCGGGCCGAACCGGGCCCGGCTGTTTGCACGCCTTGGTATCAACACGGTGGCCGACCTGATCCGCCATGTGCCGTTTCGCTATGAGTCCGAATGCGGCCTGATGCAGATGAACGAGGTCCCGGTCGATCACATTGTCACGCTTCGCGGTGAGGTCGCGTCGGTTCGCTGGCATTACCGGGGGCGGATGCCGCGTTTCGAGGCAAGCATCGAAGACGGGTCCGGGCATATCCACCTTGTCTGGTTTCACGGCGGGTATCTGCGCAAGAAGATTCGGCCGGGTATGACGCTCGAAGTGCACGGCAAGACCCAGCGGAAGTACGGCTACCTGCAGATGATCAACCCGAAGTGGGCACGGGTTGATGACGATGAAGGAGCGGATGGGGGGGGCGGCTATGACCCAAGTCTGAATAAGGAGGCCCGACTGCGCCCGGTGTACTCGGCAACTGAAGACCTTCCCAGCGAGCGAATCGAGCAGGTCATCGATTCCGTGTTGACCGAAGCACTGGCACAGATTGACGACCACCTGTCAGCCGAGGCGTGCGAACGGTTGGAACTCGTTCGGCTTGCCGATGCGTATCGCATGATTCATCGGCCGGCCTGTGAGGAGGACCATCACAAGGCTCGCCGACGGCTCGCGTTTGATGAACTTCTCATGTTGCAACTCGGGGTGGCGATGCGGCGTCATCAGTGGCGAATCGAATCGACGGCACACGCGCTCGACGTGACGGAGACGGTGGACCGGCGGATCCGAGACCGGTTGCCATTCACGCTCACGCCGGATCAGGACGCCGTCATCAGTGAGGTTGTGGCCGACTTGGAGGTGGCCACACCAATGAATCGGCTGCTGCAGGGCGATGTCGGCTCCGGGAAGACGGCCGTGGCGCTCTATGCCATGCTCGCGGCCGTGGCAGACAAGCACCAGGCAGCATTGCTGGCACCGACCGAACTATTGGCTGAGCAGCACTACTCAACGGTCTGCGAGTTATTACATGATTCGGGTGTGCGAATCGGTCTGCTGACCGGCAGCCTGACGGCCGGCGAACGGGAAACCATCCACGCAGACATCCGAGAAGGCCGGCTCGATCTGGTGATCGGCACCCATGCGTTATTAACAGATACCGTGCTGTTCCATCGGCTGGCGGTATTGGTGATTGATGAGCAGCACCGCTTCGGCGTGCAGCAGCGGGCCGTCCTGCGCCAACCGAAGGACGGTGAGCGCAAGGGCACCGTGCCGCACACGCTCGTGATGACAGCGACCCCGATCCCGCGCACGTTGTCATTGACATTGTTTGGCGATCTTGATGTTTCGACGATTCGCAAGCCACCGCCCGGCCGCAGCCCGGTGGTGACGAAGGTCGTGACCGAAGTGAAGCGGGATACCGTGTATGGGTATATGGCCGACCGCATGCGCAAGCACGGCGAACAGTCGTACATCGTCCTGCCGTTGATTGATGAGGAAGCGGCCGATGGATCGCCGGGTGAAGATGAGAAACTGACGTCGGATTTGCCGACAGATGAAGGAGAGGGCGAGAGTCGAACCGGCCTGCGCAATGTCCGGTCACATCTGAAGTGGCTCGAAGATGGGCCGTTTGCAGGGCTGACACTGGCAGCGATACACGGCCGGCTCAAGCGCCAGACGCGCGAACGGATTATGGAACGGTTCCGGCAGGGCAGGATTGATGCACTGGTCGCCACCACGGTGATCGAAGTCGGGGTCGATGTCGCGAATGCGACCATGATGGTGATCGAGAATGCTGAACGGTTCGGGCTAGCCCAACTGCATCAATTGAGAGGCCGGATCGGGCGCGGCACCGATCAGAAGAACAAGGCCGTCTGCACACTCATTGCCAACCCGACGACCGAGGACGCCCAGAGTAGGCTCGATGCGATTGCTGAGACGACTGATGGGTTTGTGATTGCCGAGCGTGATTTTGAAATCCGGGGAATGGGTGAGATCTTCGGCGAACGGCAGTCCGGCATCGCCCCGCTGAAGTCTGTGACATTCCCGGATGACTTTGATCTCTTGAATCTGGCGCGGCGTGAAGCCTTCGACCGGATCAAGGATGATCCTGATCTACATGGAGCCGAGCACACACTCCTTCGGAAACGCCTCATGAAACTCCACGGCGCCAACCTCGGTATCGGCGATGTGGGTTGAACCATAGCCGATGGGATAAGCGCGACGCATCCCACCGGCAAGTGGTACCATGACCGAAGTTAGGCGCACATTGCATGTGTCCCTTCGTGTCAAATCCGCCGATGATTCAAGCCCACGGATTCCAATCCGTGGGGTCTGTTTGCTTCAAAACATCCAATCCACACACGGCTGCGGAAGACACAGCACATGATCCAACTGTGTGAGCAACGACTCCGGTGCATCGAGGTCCGGGCAGGTAAACGCCAGCCCCGTCGCGCGCTGCACCCCAAGCCATAGGCGGGTAAACGTATTGACCGATGTCTTCAGTGTCGGCAGCCCCGAATCAGGCCCGACCAACTCGGCGTGTGATTCCTTGCCAAGCGTCACGCGATATTCGCCGCCCACACCCGGCCATTTCTGCTTCGTTTCGTCATCAAGGTACTTCGTGATCGGATCACGGAGCGACAGGTTGAAGGTCACGGCGTCTGACGTCGGCACATGCGTCTTTCCCAGCACGGCCGGCAGATCGCAAATGCGCAACTGCCAGAAGGCGATGGCCCGCACGCCGGTCTCGGATTCACCTTTCATGCTGATGGAGCGACGGCGGAACGGCGTCTTGATCAGGTCCTGCATCTGGACGCCGCTCGGCTCGGGGATTGTCACGGAGGTCACCTGGTCGCCCAGGCTCTTGAGCAGGGCCAGCAGTTCGAGAAACTCTTCGCGTGTTCGATATGCAAGCCACTTGATGTCATACGGGCCGCTGTGGACATTTCCCGTACAGCCGCACAGATGATGAGTCAGTTGCCCGGTGTCGGGATCTGCATAGCCGAGTGCAAAGCGATTGGAGCGCGTCAACATGTCGGCATGCGTTACTTCGGGATGGTGAATCGAGCACGCCCCGTGCGGCAACAGACGATTCAGCCTGCCTTGATGGACTTGTTCGAAGTCTTCGTCAGTCAGTCGAATCGGGACTCGCGGCTCAACGTCAATGTCCAGCAAAGTCGGATCGAACCTGCAGAAGTGAACGTAGGGGCCGGTGCCGAATCCGAGCCGGTCGTAGTAGCCCTGCTCGAACATGCCCAGCGCTGCGACCGTGTGACCTCTTTCGATCACGTCCAGCGCGATCGCCTGTGCGGTCAGGCGGCTGGCGAGTTTCTGTTTCCGCGCCACCCGGCTGGTGGCAACGCCCCCGATGATGCACAGGGGCAGATCGGTATTCTGATATCGCAGCGATGCATCGTGATTCGAAACAAGGCATTCGGGAGTGCCGTTGACATCGGCCACGAGTGAGCGGCCGGCTTCAAGGTACAGAGCCTGCGCCTTCTCGGAGTTCTTGTTCCCTTCCGGCAACCAGCCTATTTCGCGGAAGATCTGAAGAAGTGGTTGCAGATCGGTGTCCGGGTTGTAGTCGCGGTATGGCAGCGTTGTCGTCATCATGATGGTCAATGGTAGCATGGAAAAACAAGCCCACGGATTCCTACCCGTGGGGCAGTGCAGTATGGTCTCCCTCCCTTGCTTGCGGGGCACGGACTGAACAGTAGGGGCACATTGCATGTGCCCCGTTGTGCGTGATGATGCCGTGAGAGGCAGTGGGATTTCAATCCATCTGCCTTCTTACGAGCCGCGACCGTGAGGGAGCGGGCCCCTTCTCCGGTGGCACGGGCGTCTCGCCCGTCCATCATCGGGCCGCAGGCCTGAATCTTACGAGCCGGGCACGACGTCAGTAAGCGGGACTGAGCCCAAAGAGGGCTCAGATCGGACAGGAACCCGCTCCCTCACGGTCGCGGCTCGTCAGAGCGCTCGGAGACAGGAACTTCTTGCCGGTGGGTTCGCTTCGCTCGCCCCACCCTACAGCCCTGGCCCAACCCGACTCCACAGCACCGTGCTACAATCCGGCCGATATGCCCAACAGCCCGCCTCCTCACACGGTCGCGCGGCTCGTCGAAGTAGAAGTAGAAAGCGATGATGAGATGATGATGAGCAACAACAACAGCACAGGATCGGACAATCCGAACGTCGAAAACGGCACCGGCCCGGCCCCAGCCCGGGCCTCCCACTTCATCCGCGACATCATCCAGCAGGACCTCGAACAGGGCAAGCACGGCGGCACCATCGTGACCCGGTTCCCGCCCGAGCCGAACGCGTATCTCCATCTCGGGCATGCAAAAGCCATCTGCATCAACTACGGGTTGGCGGAAGATTTCGGCGGCCGCTATCACCTGCGCTTTGACGATACCAACCCGACCAAAGAGGAACAGAAGTACATCGATGCCATGCGCGTCGACATCCACTGGCTCGGCTTCGACTGGGGCGACCACGAGTACTACGCCTCGGACTACTTCGAGCAGTTGTACAACTGGGCGGTCGAGCTCATCGAGGCCGGCAAGGCGTATGTTGATGACCAGACGCCCGAGGAGATCCGGGAGACACGAGGCACGCTCAAAACCCCGGGGACCGAAAGCCCGTACCGCAATCGGCCCGTCGAGGAGAACCTCGACCTGTTTGCCCGGATGAAGGCCGGCGAGTTTCCCAACGGGTCACGGGTGCTGCGGGCCAGGATCGACATGACCTCGCCGAACCTGAACATGCGCGACCCGGTGATGTACCGCGTTCTGCACGAAAAGCACCCCCGCACGGGCGAGGCTTGGTGCATTTATCCAATGTACGACTACGCCCACGGCCAGTCGGACGCGATCGAAGGCATCACCCACTCGCTGTGCTCGCTCGAGTTCGAGGACCATCGGCCGTTGTACGATTGGTTTCTCAACAACATCCCGAGCATCCCACACAAGCCGCGGCAGATCGAGTTTGCCCGGCTCAACCTGGCCCATGCCATGATGAGCAAGCGGAAGTTGCTGCAGTTGGTTAATGAAGGGGTCGTGGACGGCTGGGACGATCCGCGGCTGACCACGCTGTCGGGCATGCGCCGTCGCGGCTACACCGCCACCGCCATCCGGCGATTCTGTGAGGTCATCGGCGTTACCAAGACCAACAGCCTGACCGAGTTTGCGCTGTTGGAGCATACGGTGCGCGAAGACCTGAACAAGACGTCGGCCCGCGTGATGGCTGTGCTCAACCCACTCAAGGTGGTCATCGAAAACTATCCTGAGGGTCAGGTCGAGCACATGGAGGCTGTTAACAATCCGGAAGATGCATCGGCCGGCACGCGGCAGGTGCCGTTTTCGCGCACGGTGTATATTGAGCGTGACGACTTTACCGAAGACCCGCCGAAGAAGTGGTTCCGGCTGGCACCCGGGCGCGAGGTTCGGCTGCGGGCGGCATACTGGGTGACCTGCACCGATGTCATCAAGGACGACGACGGCAACGTGGTCGAACTGCGCTGTACCTATGACCCGGAAACGAAGGGCGGCAACAACCCGCCGGACGGCCGCAAGGTCAAGGGGACGCTGCACTGGGTATCGGCTGAGCATGCTGTGCCGGCCGAAGTTCGGTCGTATGACCACCTGTTTACATCGGTGTACCCGGATGATGTGACCGACGAACAGAAGGCCGAGGGGCTTGATTGGAAGGTCAACGTCAACCCGGATTCGCTGACGGTGAACGGGAACGCGATGGTTGAGCCGAGTCTGGCCGATGCCGAGCCGGGCACACGGCTCCAGTTCGAGCGGATCGGGTACTTCTGCGTTGATACGAAGTTCACGATGCCCGACAAGCTCGTGTTCAACCGGACAGCCACCTTGCGCGATACCTGGGCAAAGCAGGCAAAGAAGGGGTGAGAGGCAGGTCGGCCCGGAGTGGCCCGCTTACTCACGTGCGCGGCTCGTCGATCATCGGCCCAGTGATACTGCATTCGGGATATGGCGAATAACCGGGCGCTCCCCGCGCTGCGTTCCCGGCGTGACGGCCACGAGGTCAATCCGATAGCGCTGATCTGTCCAACCATGCCGTCGGACCGTCATGACGGCCTGTTGCAGGAGTCGTCGCTGCTGGTTTACGCCGAGTGCATGGATCGCGTTCCCCGATGCACGGGTCTTGACTTCGATAAACGCAATCGCGCCGTCGGGGGCGCGCATGATGAGATCAATCTCGCCGAACCGGGTCCGATGGTTGCGTGCGAGCGTTGTGTACTTCTGTGATTTGAGATAGCGCTCGGCGAGTCGTTCGCCCTGACGGCCGAGGCGGTGGCGTGCATTCCGATGTGCCGACGAACGAAAGCGCGGGAAGCGGAAGCGTTCCAGCACACGACCCGGTGACGGGATTGGCAACCAGCGCATTTACCCGCCCAGTGACTCCTCGTTCTCAGCCGCATTCGGGTCCGGTTTCCCCCAGCGTTCCAGGGCGATACGCACGAGTTCGATGACCATCGGCTGCGGATTGTCGATGCTGCTGCGGGCCATGAGTCGGTCGAAGTATCGAGCCTGCTCTTCCTCGAACCGTTGTTTAAACAGATTGTCGGTGATCTCATGCTGGGCGTCGTAGAGCGTTCGCGCCAGACCTTCATCATACTTTTCGACGTAGGCCCAGACGGAATTGCCCTGGACCGCGACCGGCCCGCCATAGTCACCCTGTGTCAATCCCCGGACCAGATGGTCCACCTCAGGCCATGAGCCGGTGGGGCTCGATTCCTCCAGGCCGTCCGGCAACTCGACCGGTGCCCAGAGGCCCCCCTTCGAAGCCAGTACGGAACTGTAGTTGCCGGCCACGACTTCAAATGGGACGTCGGCAGCCAGGTCGCGCTGGACGGCTGCGATCGTGTCCTGATCATCGGACTTCACGAAGATGAGTCGCAGTTGGATGCTTGCCGGCGGATCAAACTCCTCGGGATGCGTTCGGTAGTACTGGGCGACATCGCGCGATGAAATATGGATCCGGCTGATGATCTCCTCACGGAGTTTGGCTCGGACGAGTTCGCTGCGTCGATCCTGTTCGATCATCTCATCGACACCGACGCCGCGTGTCTCCAATGCCCGTTCCTGGGCAGCGCTTTCGTAGCCGCCGCTTTCCCGAACGACGTTTTCACGCCGTTGTTTCAGCCAGTACAGCAATCCCATCCGCTGCTCTTCGGTCAACGATGACTCGGCCTCCGACAGGAGCAGTTCATCGCGAATCATCTGAAACAGCCGGTCCTCGATTTTGATCTTGGCAGCCCCGGCAAACTCGAGACGGGTCATCTCACGGCCATCAATCGCCAACTCGCCGGCCATCGGCGCGAAAAAGTCCTCGATATAGATCGGCCGGCCGTTGATCTGCCCGAGCAGCCCCCCCACGAGGACCCCGCTTTGGGGCATCGGTCGGTCATACTCGGATGGGGGCGGCGGCGGAGTCGTTGTGCGGTCGGCATCCCCGGGCACGGCTTGCCGGTTCGAGGCCGTCGCATCGGGCGTCGGGTTGGGGGTCTGTGAATCGACCTCGGCCCCGCCGGCCCCGTCATCCGATTCAGGCGGCTCAGTGTCCTGGGATGATGTGGTGGCGGCATACCCGTTCGGGTCATAGAAGTCGCCGGGGCTCAGGCGGACGACCTTGCCGTTGTCCTTTCCCGATCCGTTCCCGCCCCAATGGCACCCGGTCAGGGAGCCGATGGCCAGGCCGGCTGCGATGACAAGGCCGGCGGCTGCCGAGTACGGGAAACCATGACTCTTGGGTGTCACCATGCGCATGATCAGATACCTCCCACGTCGTGAGGAGCCGGACCCGTTTGATGGGCTGAAATCATCGAAGCATACGCTCCCGGGAAGTGTTCCCATCCGACCTCGTAGACGACCACAGTCCTGACCTGATAATACCATCCACGCCGGTCTGACGGGACAACAGGTCTATACTCACCAATTGTTGCGGCACAGGCCCACGGCGACGGGGCTCCACACCGGCAGACGAACCTCCAGATGATAGAGCAAGGAGTTGCGATGAGCGATCAACCGGGCGAGACCCCGAAAATCCACGTCGATTCCGACTGGAAATCACAGGCACAGGCCGAGAAACAGCGACTGGCAGACCTCGAAGCAGCCAAGAAAGGCTCAGCACCCGCGCCGGACGCAGGCACTGCAGACGGGCAGGCTGCCGATGGACAGGCCGGGGATGAGCAACGGCAGCAGGAGATCCCGCCGGCCAACTGGGAAACCCTCGTGATGGCCTTGGCAACCCAGGCATTGATGTGTCTCGGCGGCACGGTCGACCCGAAGACGAACCGGGTGCTCGTCGACCTTGAGGCCGGCAAGCACCACATTGACCTGCTGGCTGTGCTGGAGGAGAAGACGGCGGGCAACCTCTCGGACGAAGAGGCGAACCAGCTCAAGTCGATCATCCACGAACTGCAGATGCAGTTTGTGCGCATCGCCCAGGCGGCTGCTTCTTCCATGCAGCAGGGCGGTCAAGGTGGCGCTGTGGCTCCCGGTGCTGGTCCCGGTGCGGGGCCCGGCGAGGCCGATGCCATGCGCGACATGGCGAATCAACTCCGGATGACCGAGGAGTAAGGCCGATTGACGACCGGCAACAACCGACGGATCGGGTGGATCTGATCCGCTACATTCTTTCCACAATTCAGGCATCTCTCCGGTTCCGCAAGGCCAGGCAAGCCTACCGCCGGGTAGCCTGTATAATCGGACTTCCATGCCCTGTTCCGTCACTGACCCATGATTCGATGTGGCTTGTGTGTGTGATCACCACTGATCCGCCACAGCTTGGCAGAAAGGCGATGAACCGTGTCGGCAACAGCCCCTCCTTCAAACGCGTCACATGCCAATCAATCCTTTTATGAGCGTCACCACTTCCTGCTGCGAAGAGTGCACTCGCTCCTGGGCATTGCCCCGATCGGCGTGTTTCTGTTCCCACATCTGATCACGAACTCGTCAATCGTCTGGGGCCGGTTTCTCTCCCAGCCCCACAGCGAATACGCATTCGGCGAGGCCCAGCGTGGCGTGCAGATGTTTCAGCATGAGGTGAACTTCATTCACGCGCTGCCGGCCCTGCCGTTGATTGAATGGGGTGCCCTGTTCCTGCCGCTGCTGTTTCATGCTCTGATCGGCGTGTACTTCGGGCTCAGCGGCAAGCCGAACGTGAAGGCCTACCCCTATGGGGCGAACTGGCGCTACACGCTGCAACGGCTCAGCGGCTATCTCGGCGTGTTCTTCATCTTTGCCCACATCACCTCGCTGCGATACGGCTGGACGTATGGCGGGCTTATGCCGGCCTTCGTCGGTGATCATGCAGCCTCGACGACGGCTGACCACTTCCAGAACGGCCTCATCGGGGGGCTGATGGTCGTTGTGTACATCGTGTGTGTCTCCGCACTCGTGTATCACTTTGCCAACGGCCTGTGGACGGCTGCCATCACCTGGGGACTCACGGTCACGGTGGAAGCACAGAAGCGCTGGGGTGCCCTGTGTGCCCTGATCGGCATCGGGCTCGGGATTGCCGGGCTCGCAGCAGCCATCGGGTTTGCCACGTTGAACATCGAGGCCGCCGAGTCGGTTGAGACGGCCATGAAGGCAACAGGTGGGCACGGCGGTGGCGGCGAGGCAGCGGCGATCGTCGAGCAAAACGAGATGCCTGAACACTGATCCCATTGACATACTGACTGATTCACATCGTTCGAGTAGTGATTCGAAGGTACGAAAGCGGCACTCACCATGAGTTCACAAAAACGCGTCATCGTCGTCGGAGGCGGATTGGCCGGACTGGCGGCCTCGATCAAACTGGCTGAGGAAGGTATCCCGGTCGATCTGATCTCGATGGTCCCGGTGAAAAGGTCTCACTCCGTCTGTGCTCAGGGCGGGATCAACGCCTGCAACGACGTGGCCCGTCAGCAAGGCTTCAGCGAGTGGGTCCACATGGACGAGACGCTGTATGGCGGGGACTTCCTGGCCCACCAGCCGCCCGTGTACGAAATGACCCACTGGGCCCCTCGCGTGATCGACCTCTTTGACCGCATGGGCGTGCCGTTCAATCGAACACTCGAAGGCAACTGCGACTTGCGGCTGTTCGGCGGGTCACTGTTCCGCCGGACGTTCTTTGCCGGTGCGACGACTGGGCAGCAGTTGCTCTACGCACTTGACGAGCAGACCCGGCGATATGAGGCTGAAGGCCGAATCACGAAATATGAGTTCTGGGAGTTCCTCTGGCCGGTACTCGATGCCGACGGCGTGTGCCGCGGGTGCGTCGCCCAGGACATGCGGTCGATGGAGATCCGTGCGTTCCCGGCCGATGCAGTCGTGATGGCCACCGGCGGCAATGGGCTCGTCTTCGGCCAGTCGACCAACTCGATCGTCTGTACCGGAGCAGCCGCAGCACGGTGTTACCAGGCAGGCGCCTGGTATGCCAACGGTGAGTTCATTCAGGTACATCCAACGGCGATCCCGGGAGCTGATAAGTGTCGTCTCATGTCCGAGTCCGCTCGTGGCGAGGGCGGCCGGATCTGGGTGCCTCGTCAAGCCGGTGACCAGCGCGACCCGCGCGAGATTCCGGAGGGTGAGCGCTGGTACTTCCTCGAAGAGAAGTACCCGAAGTATGGCAATCTTGTCCCGCGCGATATTGCCACACGCGAGATCTTTGATGTCTGTGTCAACGAAGGGCTCGGCGTCGGCGGCGGGAACATGGTGTACCTTGATCTGTCCCACAAGCCGAAGGACTACCTCGAAACGAAACTCGGCGGCATCCTCGAGATCTATCGCAAGTTTGCCGGCGACGACCCGACCGAGGTGCCCATGAAGATCTTCCCGGCCGTCCATTACACGATGGGCGGCATGTGGACGACCTACACGCCCCAAGATGACAACAAGGGCATGGTCAAGGGCGCGCCGAACACGATGATGACCAATATCCAGGGGTTGTACGCACTCGGCGAAGTGAACTACCAGTTCCACGGTGCCACCCGACTCGGTGCCAACGCCTTATTGTCTTGCACGTTTGACGGCCTGTTTGCAGGCCAGGGCATTGCCAATTATGTTCGTGAGGAATCAACGGCAGCGGGCGACATGGACGGGGGCATGTTCAACAACGTGGTTGATCAGGAGAAGGCGAAACTCAAGGCTATGACTGATTCGTCGGGTGACGAAAACCCGTATGCGATCGCGCGGGAAATGGGATTGGAGATGACGGCAGCGTCAACCGTCGTCAAGACTGAGGATCGCATGAATGAGGCGCTGAAGGTGCTGCATGAACTGCAGGATCGGTATCAGCGCATCGGATTGGCGGATCACGGGCTGTGGACGAACCAGAACCTCGGGTTTGCCCGGGCAGTAGGTGACATGCTCCTGTTGGCTGAGCCGATTCTGGTCGGCGGTATTAACCGCAAGGAATCGCGCGGCAGCCACTTCCGACCTGATTACCCGGACCGCAATGATGAGAAGTTCCTCAAGACGACGGTTGCGAAGTACAACGCGGACACGAAGCGGCCGGACATGTCATATGAGAACATCATCATGGGCCTCGTCGAGCCTCGGGCCCGGACGTATGGCAAAGTGGACGGGTAAGCCGCGTAGGGTGGGGCACAACACGTAGGGTGGGGTAAGCGTTCCTCGCGCAAGCCCACCGGCAAATGCCCATAAGAGCACGGCACAACGCGTAGGGTGGGGTAAGCGTTCCTCGCGCAAGCCCACCGGCAAGCACGCATGTGAACACGGCACAACGCGTCGGGTGGGGTAAGCGTTCCTTGCGAAAGCCCACCGGCAAGTGCCTACCCACAGCAAACTACCCACCTAACCCAGTTCCATATCACCCGGCGAGCCATCAGTGCCCCATGTGGCCTTTAGAATTCCCTTTTCCACATACCGGTGTATCGATGAATGCGGCCAATCGATGGGATGCGCACACAGTTTGTGCTTTACAGGGTTGTAATGAATGTAATCTGCATGTGCTGTGAAATCGTCTTCGTCCCGTATCACATGTTCCCAGAATCGACGCTGCCATACTTCTCGCTCTCCGGATCGCACGCGGCTATGTCGAGGTCCTTCAAACGAAGGCAATCCCTGACTGAAAGTCGCTTTGATTCTCATCCAACGGGTCGAAAAGTCATCGTCCCCCGGCGGCAAAGCCCAAATGCAATGGAGGTGATCAGGTAAGACAACAATCGCATCAATGCGAAACGGATGTCGGGCCTTCGTCAAGCGAAATGCCTTACGCAAGACGTCGATGTGATCAATCAATAGCGAGCGGCGGCGATCTTGGAGGTTGGCCGTGAAAAAGTACACACCTCCACGAACCCGCCATCGTCGATATCTCGGTATGTTTGAGTATATGGATCGATGGACCCGATAAGAAGTGCGAGTGCACGTGTCGGTGGGTTTCTCGCCTCGCTCATCCCACCCTCTTTACGTTACTTCTGCCCTGGGAGGGATTTGCGCTATTGCCGGTGGGCTTGCGCTTCGCTTACCCCACCCTCCGATGCAACGGGCTGGGATGTGGATATGGACGTCATTGCAGGTGGGCTTGCGCTTCGCTTACCCCACCCTACGACGCAACGCGCTGTGCCGATGCTTTGCGCCCCTGGACGATGCACCATCCGATCGCGACACCGGCCGCGGCAGCGGAGATAACAAACACGACAAACCCCTGGGCTGTGCCGGCATCACCGATTCGGTTCTCTATTGTTGCTTCCAAATCGGGAAAGTGGGCCAGACGCACGATTTCGCGCACGACCGTCACGCCGACGATGGTAACCAGCCCGCCGGCCGTCGCCAGCCAGAGCGGGAGCGCACCGAGTTTCCCGATGACCGCAATCCACAGCCAGGCAATGACCTGCACTAGCATCCCGGTCGCGGCTGCATAGACATAGAGCCGACCGGAACTGCCAAGCAACGGTTCCTTCCATGTGTTAACAACCGGTTCACCGGATGCTCGTGCATACCAGACGAGCCCGGCCATCGCCAGGATCAACCCGCCAAGTGCCAGCGATGGCAACGTCACTGTGACCGACCCGAGTCGGCGGCTTGGCTGATCGCCATCCTGGTCAGTGCCCGGTGCCAATCGAATCTGCCAGGCGACGAGCATGCACATCGTCGGGAACGAACCGGCCAGCCAGATCATCAGCCGCGGCCAGAGTTCCGGCGTGATATGAAACATCTGCCGGCTTTCATACATCGGGGCCCATGATTGCGGAGAAACCGACAGTAGATGATTCTCTGTCCATGACCAGGCGACAAAGAAAAGTCCGCAAAACACGAGCAAGCCGGCGGCCGCACGCCAAATCGGATTCCAGATATCAATCGCCCGACTCTTGAGCAGATACATGAGATAGAACACGACGATGAGCACAGGCACGATTGCCATCCAGCGATGTAATAACAGGAGGTTGGCAGTATAGAACGAGTGTTGATACAGAATCTGCACGAACAGTAACGGGGCCACGCCGGCCGTGATGGCTGTGCTCAATGCCATCGGCAACCAGTCGCGTATTATCTGAGCAGGCAGTGTGTCATGTCGCTCGCCGCTGGGCTGGCTGACGCGGCGAAGTCCCATCCACCCAAGATACACCGAGCCGGCAAAAACATAGTTCATGAAAACAACGTGGACGACCAGCGTGAGGATGTACACAACCAGATAGAATGCTGCCGGGGCAGATAGGCCGGTCGGGAACAGGGCGGCAAGACAGTTCGGTGTGTTCATTGTGCGATGTATCCCATTGCCGCTGTACTCAGAGTCACACTCCACCACGATCGATGCCTTGTTGCTAGCCGCCGGTGTTCGAGCGGTAGACATCGACCTCAGAGCCGGGGCCGGTGCCGGCTTCGTCCAGCCAGTGACGAATCCGATTCAGGTCCTCGTCAGTCGTTTCCCACGGCCAGACGTCCGGTCGACCGACATTCACCCATGACAGGAAGAACACGAGCGCTTCGAGTTCCTCCGGCGTCCCCGCAAAGGGAGGCATGAAGGCCTTGGTTCGCTGCAGCATGGCAATATTGTGCCGGAGTTGGTCTGCCGACCAGGTGGCCGTCAGGTGGCTTAATCCGTTGGCCCCTTCGAGCGTGTGACAGGGGCTGCACTGGAAGCGGTACACCTTGGCGCCGAGTGCCAGGTTTGCGTTGAAGTACGCGGAGGCATCGCGAAGCGGGTAGGGATCGTTCGTCACACTCCCGATCTCGCGCAGGTGCTGCACATCGCCTTCCCGAATTGAGTTCGAATACAGCGTTCCTCGAATCGTGTACGGTTTCCGCACTCCTTCGCGCACAAACTCGCCGCCGGCCGTCGCACCGAATGCCAGCGCCACCAGCAGCAGCGCCGTCGAGACGTTGATGTACAGTCTCCGTATCAACAGGCCGAATACGGCATACAGCCCGAGCAGCGTTGACGCCCCGATTGCCAGTGCCAGGAACAGCGTCATGGCAATGCTGCCGCCTTGCAGCCAGCTCTGGGAGTCAGGGGGAAACGTGGCCAGGTACCACAGGCCGACCACCGGCATCGGAACCATGGCCCACAGGAACTGGGCCGCTCGGTTAATGAGTACGCGACGATCCGCCACGTCGGTGTCCTTCATGAGATTGATAAAGACGCACGCGACCAGACTGGCAATCGTCAGGCTGACGGCCGTGCGATACACGAGCGACGGCCAGAAACTCGAGTTGAAGAAGCCGGCCCAGACGCTGCCACTGTCCAGCCAGCCGTTGGGGGTCAGTTGCCAGGAGAGAATCCCGTTAATCCAGAACAGGCTGCCCCATGCTGCCAGCGAGTACACCACGAGCAGCCCCATGTTGGCCTTATCCGACAGATGCGTGTGATAGCGGTAAAACGTATACCCTGCGATGATCTCAACGCAAAACAGCGTCCACTCGGTTGCCCAGACCCAGTGGAACACATCGATCATCAGGCCGATGGTTGAGGTGCCGATCTGCACGGAGGTGAACCACATCCCGACGCCGGTCAGGGCCCCGATGACGAAACTGATCAGCACGAGGCCCTTGAAGTAGCCGTCAAGGAATTCACGAGCCTTCGGCACCCGGCCGGTCATGGCCAGCCATTGGAACCAGCACATCAGCAGCCCGCCGCCGATGGCAAACTGTGCGAGAAACACATGGAGAATCCCGAGCCCACCGATGAGCATGCCGGGCATGGCCGGGCCGAATTCATTGACTGGATAATAATAGTGGATAAATAGCTCTGTCATTCTGATTCAGAGTGTAGAGCCACGACCGAGGGCGTCCAGAGTGCCCGATAATAAATGCGGTGTTTACTCCAAACCGCCCTTTTTGGGGCCGTCGTCGAACATCGACCCGAACTTGGCCCGGAGTTTGGCCATCGAGGGATCGTCAGCCCGGCCCATCTCCTCTTCCTCAGACGCCTTCATTGCCTTGAGCGACAGACTTATCCGCCGGGTGTTCGGCTCAACATCGAGGACCTGCACGGTCACCACCTGATCCTCGGCAACCACCTGCGATACTCGATTGACCCGGTCGTGCGAAAGTTCCGAGATATGGATCAGCCCTTCCACGCCCGGTTGGATCTCGACGAAGGCACCGAAGTCGAGGATCTTGGTGATCCGACCGGTCACGACAGCCCCGGGAGTGATGTCGGCAATGGCGGTGTCGTACGGATCGTCCTGCAACTGCTTCAGGCCGAGCCCGATACGGTTGTTCTCGCGATCGACTTTGAGAACCCGGACCGTCACGTCCTGCCCCTCGGTCAGGGCTTCGGATGGATCCTTGATGCGAGCGTAACTGATATCGGAAATGTGAACCAGGCCGTCCACCCCGACGCCGAGTTCGACAAAGGCACCAAACGGCATGAGTTTGCGGACGGTTCCCTTGAGCACCTGGCCGACTTCGAGTTTCTCCCACATCTCGCGCCGGTTTTCCTCGCGCTCACGTTCGAGCACAGCCTTGCGCGAGAGCACGATGTTCTTTGCCTTGCGGTTGAACTCGATCACCTCGCAGGCCATCGCCTGGCCAACGAGATCCTCGAGATCATCAATATGATACAGCCCCGCCTGACCTGCGGGCATGAAGGCACGATGCCCGGCCACTTCCATCTCCAGGCCGCCCTTGTTCTTGGCAGCAACGCGTGCCTCAACCACCTGGCCGATTTCGAGATGCTCCCAATCCGCCTTCTGCACCGCCCCGACCCGAGCCAGAATGTACAGCCCCTCGGAACGGTTGAACCGATTGACGACAAACTCGTAGGTCTCGCCGACTTTCGGCACTGCATCAAACTGCGCGATCGGGCAGACACCCTCCTGCTTCGGGCCGAGTTCGACCAGGACATCCTCCGGGGTGACCTGCAGGATCATGCCGGTCACTTTGTCTTTGGATTGCAGATCGCGCGGGCCGCCGCCTGCACCCATCATGGCAGCTGCCATAGCGTCATCCGGCGAGGTCGGTGCTGAGGAGGCCGTCTCTGCGTCCTTGGCCATCATCGCGTCGAGCGAATCATCACTCAGCATGGCCTCGATTTCAGCCTGTGTCTCCGGGTCCAGATCGTCGTAGTGCTGTTTCGACATAGTGGATAACGCCTGGGTGGTTTGAGTGAGGGCAAAGCATCACTTCATCGTGAGACGATCGACTCCGATGACCGGGGCGCGAAAAAAGGCACGCCCGGCCCCCATGCGGTCGCCAATCCCACGAGTCAGCGAATCACTCGGCCGCTTCGTCGCCGCCCTCAGCAACCGCTGTCGCAGCAACGGCTGCGGCGGCTTCCTGAGCCTTGCGATTCTGATCGGCCTGGGTCTGCTCCTGAACGAGCAGGGCATCGAGACCACGACGGCGATCGCGAAGTCGTCGCTTGCGGCCGACGCGCTTGCGAAGGTAGTACAGTTTGGCCCGTCGAGCGTCGCCACGGCGGACGATCTCGATCTTGGCAACACGCGGCGAGTGGACCGGGAAGACGATTTCAACGCCCTCGTTGGCCACGATGCGGCGAACCGTGATCGACTGGTTGATGCCGCTGCCTGCCTGGGCGATGACGACACCCTGGTACACCTGGATGCGTTCCTTCTCACCCTCGATGATCCGACGATGCACGTTGACCGTGTCACCAATCGTCAGCACCGGCAGCTCATTCTTGAGCTGGTCGGCCACCACACCTTCGAGAATCTCTTGCTTGTTCATAATCATGCACTCTTTTCCTTCACTGCCTGAACCGACACTCGATCCGTCGGCAGCGAACTTCACATGGTTGCGTCAACCTGCGTTGTCTTCATCATCCGTGTCAGTCAGGTCGGGTCGCCGTTTTTTCGTCCGCTCGACCTGCTGTTGTCGTCTCCACTGTTCGATCCGGGCATGGTCTCCTGAGAGTAACACGTCCGGCACTTCCATATTTTCCCACACCCTCGGCCTGGTGAAATGCGGGCAATCCAGCAGCGGCCTGCCATCTGCATCACGGGCCGAGAAACTGTCACATGCAGCCGAATCCTCGTGCCCGAGCGCTCCCGGGATCAGTCGGACCAGTGCGTCAATCAGGACCATGGCCGGCAACTCGCCACCGCTGAGGACGTAGTCCCCGATGCTGATCTCCTCGATCGGTGCCAGCCGCTCGATCACCCGCTCGTCAATCCCCTCGTAGTGGCCGGCAATCATGAGCAAACGAGGCTGCGCTGCGAGTTGCTCCACACGGTGCTGGGTAAGCGGTCGGCCCTGGGGGGGTCATCAGCACCCTCGTGACCGGGCGGGCATCCATCGGCTCGACGGCCTGCACTGCATCCCAGACGGGTTGGCAGGCCATCACCATGCCGGGGCCGCCGCCGAACGGCCGATCGTCCACTTTGTTATGCTTGTCGTTCGTGTACTCCCGTATATCGGTGGTCACAATCTCAACCAGGTTGGCCTGCTGGGCTCGACCGACGATCGACGATCCGAGGACCGGCCCGAACATCTCGGGGAAAATGGTCAGGACATCGATTCGCATGCTGGTCATCCCGCCGAAGTCGGATTGACAGGCCGACCATCCGCACCCATCACAACACACCGCCGAACTCACCGGTTGCCGGGCGAATACGCCGGGCAGGGGCGATCGTCGTTCAGACGGATACGCTGTTGTTACGAGGCGCTCTTGGCCGTCGTCGGCTCGGCCACCGGCTCGTACTTCGTGCCGGGTGTCGGGTCAACGCCGATCTTTTTCAGCAAGCCGGCCACCGTCTCGCTCGGCTGGGCACCGACGCTCAGCCAATAGCGGACGCGCTCGGCATTGATCTTGATCTGATTCTCTTCGTCTTTCGAGATCGGGTCATACCAGCCCAGTTCCTCGATGACGCGACCATCGCGCGGGGCTCGAGAATCGATGGCATTCAAACGATAAAAGGGGGCGTGACGACGACCAAAACGCTTGAGGCGAAGTCGTACCATGAAATGGCGCTCCATCAACATCAGGGTCCGGAAGGCACCTGTTCGCTCGGAACATCCGAGGGCTGAACGGGGCGGCAGGCTGGGACAGACGCGGAAGCACACGTCTGCGTGGGGCCTGCCCGAAAAAGGACCGGGTTTATGAAAAATGTCCGGGGAGTGTAGCACGATCCCGGCAATGTTCCACGACTCGAAGCGAGCCGAAACGACTCGGTAAGCCGGCTGACACTAAATGCAGGCAGAATCAAACATTTAGCCACCCAAAAGCACAATCCGGCCGTAGTATACCGATGATGTATCCCGGGGGCTGATAGCCTCGAAAACGGGCAGGAAACCGATGTCGAGACAAGACAAGACCAACATCTTCTCAGGTTTTGCCAGAGCAATGGCACAGCGAGTGCGCGGCCGCAGCACGTCATCCCCCGACGACACGCAGCCGGCGGTCATCGAGGATACCGGCAAGCCCGCCGTGCAGGATCAGCCAGCCTATGTCCGGCCACCCGGCGCTGTCTCTGAGGACCAGTTCCTGCAGGTCTGCGGCGGGTGCGGGTCGTGTATTGCGGAATGCCCATATGGGGTAATCCAGTTCCTCGGATCAGAGTATGGGTCCAATGTTGAGGGCACGCCGGCGATTCTTCCGGCTGTCAATCCGTGTCTGCTGTGCCCGGACATGCCATGTGCCGCAGCCTGCTCGACCGGTGGGTTGGTCCCGATGGCGCCGAGCCGGGTGTTCATGGGGACGGCCGTGATCACTGACGACCTGTGCGTGATCAAGGCCGGCCAGGACTGCGAGATGATGTGCGTCACGAAATGCCCGCTGGGTCAGGACGCGATCACGGTGCAGAGCGAGACTGGAATGCCGCTGGTCAATGTGCGTGGCTGCACCGGCTGTGGGATCTGCGCGCACGAATGCCCTGCCGATGCCATCAACATCGCGCCGAACCGGGAATCGCAACGCATGCGGTAGCCGAATGGCATGTGCCCTGCTCCGACGAGCCGCGACCGTGAGGGAGCGGGTTTCATCTCCGTCATCCCGGCGCAGGCCGGAATCCATCCCCCCTCGTCATTCCTGCGAACGCAGGAATCCATCTTCTCCTGTTCTTCCCCCCGGATCGTCAATCTCCCGATTGGCACACTTCTCCTTTTTCTCCCGCCACCACCGGTGGCGGCTTTGTGACACGCCCTTGCCGGTGGGCTTTCGCGGGGAACGCTCACCCCACCCTACACCTGTTGCCCGCTTACTGACGTGCGCGGCTCGTCGGAACACGGGCACGCCGCAGTGTGCCACTACGGTTCAATCCTTCTTCTTCACGCGCCAGCGCTTGCTCGCCAGGTACATGCTTGCATCCCGAGCCGCTGTGAACTTCGGGTACTTTCGAGCCAGTTTCTTCATCGCCCGCCGATCATCGCGATTCGCCGCTGAACGCCATTGCAGATACACAAGCCATTTTCTTCGAAGTTGCGCTTTCCACTCCGGGCTATCTCGATCCTCGGTTTCATAATCTACCAACCCGACGTCATCCAGCCCGTCAGGGTTTACCGTCCACGTTGGGGCTGGGTACGGCGTCATCCGATATAACATCCACGGCCAACGACGCGAACGCAGTGTCAGGAACGGAATTGCAAACCATGTCTGCGTATCTAGATCATACTTCGCGCCCGTCTTGATCAGTCGCTCGATCTCGCGCTCATATCTCACATGGTCGTTCATCGCGCCATACACGACGCATCTGAGTCGCATTGCTTCAGCAGATCGACGCCGAGCGAGATACGTCAGGGCATCATGTGGTCTGCCTGCCGCCAGCAGCTCATTGGCCCTGCCCAGCTTTGAGATGCCGTAGCGCTTTGAGAACTTCGTGTCTGACAGATCGGTGGCATTCCGTAGTTCAGACTCAGCCGTTCCTGATTTCGGATCGAGTTCCAGTGCCCGACGTAGCACATCGGCCGCTAATTTCCGCCGATGGAGGTTCAAGAGTGCCCAGCCCAGAAACTCCCAGTTCTGTTGGTCATCCGGAGAGAGTTTGATCGCTTTGATATATGCACGGGCAGATGCACGCTCAGCCCCGAGGCGGATGTCATACATGTCAGCCACCAGACTCCAGGCAGCCGATGCACGATCTCGATCTTTCTGCGTTCTCATTCGCGTTGCCAGGCACTCAGCACACGGGACCATTGTCCTGATCAGCCACCAATACCCACGCTCGTCAACGATGTCACACGGGTGCGGCGTGTCATCGTCGTATATCTCCTCGAATACCCGGCGTGCAAAGGCATAGGTGATGGCATCACGGTTCATGATGGAGCTGGTTTTGGGAAGTGCCATGATGTGAGATGGTAGGCAATTGCTCCGCTCCGACGAGCCGCGACCGTGAGGGAGCGGGTTCCTGTCCGATCTGAGCCCTCTATGGGCTCAGTCCCGCTTACTGACGTCGTGCCCGGCTCGTAAGATCCGGGCCTGTGGCCCGATGATGGACGGGCGAGACGCCCGTGCGACTGCAGCGGAGTGGAGAAGATGGATTCCCGCGTGCACGGGAATGACGAGTGAGGAGAAGAGCCCGCTCCCTCACGGTCGCGGCTCGTAAGAAGGCAGCAGGATTGAAATCCTCCTGCCCGATTCACTCCCTCACGACACGTCTCCCTCATGCCCGTTTCACGTCTACACTACCGGCTCACACCAGCACTACACAAACGCCCCGGAAAGCGCTGTACCGCCATGCCTGATCCTGATACCCCGGTCATCAAAACCCGATTTGCCCCCTCGCCATCCGGCCACCTCCACGTCGGCGGCGCCCGCACTGCCCTGCTCAGTTGGGCCTATGCCAAAGGCCGTGGAGGCCGGTTCATCCTCCGCATTGAGGATACCGACCAAAAGCGATCCTCACGCACAGCCATGGAAGGCATGCTCCGCGACCTCCGCTGGCTCGGCATCGACTGGGATGAAGGCCCCGAGTTCGAGGACTGCGGCGGGGGCGACAACGGCCCATACTTCCAGTCCGAACGGCTCGACATCTACCAGCAGTATCTCGACCAACTCATCGTGGAAGGCAAAGCCTACTACGCCTTCGAAACCGCAGAAGAACTCGATGCGAAACGGGCCGATGCCCGACAACGCGGCGAGCCGTATCGCTATGACCGGGCAGCGCTGGACCTGAGCCTGGAGGCAGTCAATCAGTACCGGGCTGAAGGCCGGCCGGCCGTCATTCGCCTGCTCGTTGAGTCCGGCGAGATCACGATCCATGATGAGATCGTCAATGATGCGATCATCCCCGCCGGCGAACTCGACGACTTCATTATCTGCAAGGCCGACGGCTACCCGACCTACCACTTTGCCGTTGTGGTTGATGACCAACTCATGGGCGTCACCCATGTCCTGCGTGCCCAGGAGCACTTCAAGAATACTGCCAAGCACATGTTGCTGCAGGATGCGCTCGGATTCCGTCGGCCGACCTACGGCCACTTGTCCGTCATCATAAACCCGGACAACTCGAAAATGTCCAAACGTGATAAGGACAAAGCCCTCCGCGCAGCAGCGCGCGAGAACGGAATGACCGAGTCGCCGACTGCGCTGATTCCACAGGATGCGTTTGCTGCCTGGTTGAAGAACAAGGATCAGCAACTCGAACTGAACCAGGCAGTCGTATTGGCAGACGTGCTGGGGATCGAACTGCCCGAGATTGATGTCGATGACTTTCGGCGCTCCGGCTACCTGCCGGAAGTCCTGTGCAACTTCCTCGCGCTCAACGGCTGGTCACCCGGCCAGGATATCGAAAAGTTCGATAATGCTTTTCTCATCGAGCGATTCGATCTCAATCGAGTCAACAAAGCACCGGCGAAGTTCGACCGGGCGAAACTGCTGTCATTCAACCTCGATGCATTGAGTGAGATGCCGGAGGATGACTTCGTCCAGCGCGTTCTTGCCCACGCCCGAGAGTTTCATCCCGAGTTTGCAGAACAGTTCACGGATGAGCAACTCGATCTCATCGCCCGATGTAACAAAGCCCGCTCCAAGACGCTCAATGACCCGATCTCGGAAAGCACGTTTCTGCTGACTGCCGACGAGGCGATCGAGTACCAGGATTCGAAACCGATCCGCAAGGCCATGCACAAAGGGGATGGCCACCGGCACCTCGCAGCCGTGCGCGGGTTGCTGGAGGCACTCGATCCATTCACTGCCGAATCGATCGAGGATGTCCTGACCCAGTACGCCCAGCAGCACACCGACGGCAAACTCGGGGTGGTGGCCCAGCCGCTGCGGATCGCTGTGACCGGCACCACTGTCAGCCCGCCGATCTATGACACGCTGGCGTTATTGGGCCGGCAACGGGTTCTGGCCCGCATTGATCGCTGTATGAGTCTCCGCGTCGGCTTACCGGACGAACCGATCCGTTCGACCGAGCCGTGATGTCTGCTGTACCCTCTGGCCGGCCCGATAATCCTCTCTCGTGTTAGAGCAGTCCGGTTGTTCTGCGTTTCTGAGCGTGATTCCTGTGGGAAGATGGGGGAGCCACTCTCTTTGGTGCGTACTTAATTGTACCGTTCAATGTGTGGATGGCCCGGGATCGGATGGACCGGCCCTGTGTCTGTCGGCACGGTGATCGAGGGGAGGCGTGTGATGCTGTTACGCTTACTTGTGGATACACTGGTCGTGGCCGGCCTGGCATTGTTGTGCCTGGGCTATCTGGCATATGAACGCGGCCTCGACGATGAACGACGGCAGATTGAGGATCTTCGGACGAACGTGCGCCTGATTGAGCAGCAAGTAAAACTCCAGGCGGCGCTGGGGCATGCGCAGTGTAACGAAGACGGATTCCCAGTGACGGTCAATCCGGCATGGTTCGGCACGGCCATCCCTCGGAACCCAATGCTCAACGACGGTCGTCATCCCTGGGTGGAAGTGGCGTTCGGGCCGGAACTCACTGCCGAGCACCCGCATCTGCTGGTCGCATCGAGGCCGGAACTGGCCGGCTTCTGGTATAACCCACGGACCGGGACCGTTCGCGCTCGTGTACCGCAGATGGTCAGCGATGAGCACACACTCGAGGTGTACAACTATGTGAATGGTTGCAATCTCAGCAAGTTGTTTGTACACGATCTGGAACCGGTCACAGCCGATTGAACCTCGGGATGAACAAAAGGGGTCGGGAGTCGATTCCGTCAGCCGGCCGACGATTCGCGCAGACGCTGCCAGTGCTCGTTTAATCGCTTAAACGACACCGGGACCATGGTGCCTAGTTCCTGCGCGAAGATGGAAATACGCATTTCCTCAATCATCCACCGGAAGTACTCAAGAGGCCCATCCACGCGCTGCTGTGACAGCAGATGCGCCCGTTGCTTCTGACACCACTGCCACATCGGGGACAGGTCCGCCATCAAACGGGCATCATTGGATGGCCCCTTCTTCCCGAGTTTCTCGATCCGGGCCAGGATACCCGACAAGTATCGCGGGAACTGCTCCAGCCACTGTGACGGCACGGACACGAGAAACGATTGGCACAGCAAATACCCGAGTTGCCGCTCAATCTCATCAAGCGCATGTTCCCATGCTGACGGCATCTCCTCGGACAGTTTCAGATCAACCTGTTGGTACACATCGAGAATACGGGCCGTCATGGTACAGGCACGCCCGACGGTCGTATGCAGCCTCGTCGCCCCATCCGCCACCATGCGATCAAAGTCACCTTTGGATCGGATGGCAGCCGCGACCTTCTCCGGTTCGTCATTCCCGAAGAATGCCAGGTCGGCAGCGTAGACGATCAGTTCCCGCCGCAACTCGTCAGCCGTCCCCAGCGATACATACTGCAGCGACATGGCATGGAAGCCCGGCAAGTTCCGTGCCTGGTCCGCCAGTTCATTATTAAGTGCGAGCATGCCGAGCCGGCGCACGCCGCCGCGGTGTGATGCAGCAGCCGCCTCAGCGGATGAAAACAGTTGGACGGACACCGAGCGCCCATTGTCAACCAGGCCCGGGTATGCTGCAAGACTGAGATCCCGCTTCGCAATGGCAATATCCCGTGGCAGGGGTTCGATCGTCCAGGCAGTGAGTCCCTTCTGACGGTACTTCTTTGCCCCCATGTCACGCATGGCCTGCTCGGTCTCGCCGCGAAGGCGGGCCCTTATTTTGCCAGGATCCTCGCCGCGCGCCAACGATCGGCCCTTGCGATCCACTACCCGGATCTTCATCCGCAGGTACGGCTCCAGCGCATCCTGACTCCAGGCATCAGCCGGAACCTCAACGTGCGCTTTGTGCCCGAGTTGCTCCGACAGCGCATCAACCAATCGGCCCCGGCCGTATTCGACATTGGCCACAAACCAGGCAGCATACTCCTTGGCCGGCATGAAGACCGTCCGCAGGCTCTTGGGCAATCCCTTGATCATGCCCATGACTTTCTCTTCGAGCCAGCCCGGGATCAACCAGTCGAGCCGATCCTCATCGAACTGCCCGAGTAACTCGATCGGCACCACCACCGTCACACCGTCGCCTGCCTTGCCCGGTGCCAACTCATACGTCAGCCTCAGCCGATTGTTATTAACAACGATCTCGTCCGGGTAGCGGTCGTCGGTAATAGCCGACGGGTCACCGCCCAGCAGGTGATGCAACTCCATGAACAGCAGTCGCGGGTTCTCACGCTCGGCCTGTCGTCGCCACTTCTCAAAGTCAGGCCCGTTGTGAATCCCCTGTGGGATCAACGGCTCGAAAAACGCGTACTTCATCGAGGCATCAGCCATCAGCCCACGATGCCGCACCTTGGCCTCCATCGCCTCGATCTGTGCTTCGAGTGCCCGATTGTGCTGCGCATACGGGGCATTGCTGCCGTCATATTCACCCACAGCGAGTGCATGGTAGATGAATACCTCGCGCGCTTCGGCCGGGTTGATCGGGCCGTAATGCACCCGTCGCTTCGGCACGACCTCCAGCCCGCGCAGCAGCAGTTTCTCATAGGCATTCACATGAGCCGACTTCCGGTCCCAGTGTGGCTCCGAATACGTGTGCTTCAACAGATGCGGGGCGACGGCCTCGATCCACTCCGGCTGAATCCGGGCCACCGTCCGCGCATACAACTTTGTCGTCCTCACGAGTTCGGCACACATCAGCCAACTCGGCCGGGTCCGAAACAGGCCGGATCCCGGGAAGATGTTGAACGTGATGGAGCGCGTGCCGTTGTACTCGGATTCGTCGCCCCGATGCCCGACGTTGTTCACCAGCCCGGTCAGCAGCGCCCGGTGAATCAGCGGGTACGAGGCCTCCTTCGTGTTCGCTTTGAACTTCATCTGCGTGAGCAAGGTGCGCAGTTGGTTCAGCACATCCTGCCATTCACGCATCCGCACGAACGAAACAAAGTGATCCCGGCACCACTTGCGCAACTGCGAGCCGGACAACTCGCGCGACTGGGTGTGCCATTCATGCCACAGGTTTAATAGCGCGACAAAATCGCTCGTACTGTCTGCAAACTCCGCATGGGCTGCGTCAGCCTTCTCTGCCATCTCCAATGGCCGTTGCCTCGGGTCCTGGATCGACAGAGCCGCTGCAATGATCGTGACCTCCCGCAGGCAACTCTCCTCGTCGGCTGCCAGCAGAATTCGGCCGAGCCTCGGGTCGATCGGCAGCCGCGACAGTTTCCGCCCGATCTCAGTGATGGCGTTGTGATCGTCGAGGGCGCCGAGTTCCCACAGGGTCTGGTAGCCGTCACGGATCGCACGCGGGTCCGGCGGGTCCATGAAGGGAAACTTCTCGACATCCCCGAGTTTCAGGGCAGCCATCTGCAAAATGACGCCGGCCAGACTCGTCCGCAGAATCTCGGGATCGGTGTACGCCGGCCGCGCTTCGTATTCCTGTTCACTGAACAGGCGGAAACAGACGCCGGCCTCAACCCGGCCGCACCGACCCTTTCGCTGATCGGCTGATGCCTGCGACACCGGTTCAATCGGCAATCGCTGGATGCGCGTGTGCGGGCTGTACCGGCTGATGCGTGCCAGCCCGGGATCAACAACGTACCGAATCCCCGGAACAGTCAGTGACGTCTCAGCCACGTTCGTCGCCAGGATAATCCGGCGACCCTCGTGCTTCTGGAAGACCTTGTTCTGCTCGGCCGTCGAAAGACGTGAGTACAGCGGCAGAATCTCGGTCCCCGGCGGGTGATGCTTCCGCAACATCGCTGCCGTCTCACGAATGTCACGCTCGCCACTCAGAAACACGAGCACATCACCCGTCCCAAGCAGGGCTGCTTCACCGGTGGCCTCAAGAATCGCCTCGTGCATCGTCCGATCGCGCTCGTCTTCATCCTCGGCAATGAGAGGCCGATGCCGCACCTCGACCGGGTACACCCGCCCGGACACCTCGATAATCGGAGCCTCATCAAAGTGCGCACTGAACCGCTCCGGGTCGATGGTGGCCGACATGATGATCACCTTCAGATCCGGCCGCTGGGGCAACAGGCCCTTGAGAAACCCGAGCAGAAAATCAATGTTGAGGCTGCGCTCGTGGGCTTCGTCGATGATGATCGTGTCATACTGCTGCAGCATCCGATCGCCCTGCGTCTCTGCCAGCAGGATGCCGTCGGTCATCACTTTGATGTAGGTGTTGGGACTCGTCTTGTCCGTGAAGCGAATCTTGTAGCCGACCGCTTTGGAGCCTGAGCACTTGAGTTCGAAGGCAAGCCGGCTCGAAATGCTGCTGGCTGCGATCCGGCGCGGTTGGGTGTGGCCGATCATGCCGTCAATCCCGCGCCCCGCTTCGAGACAGATCTTGGGCACCTGCGTCGTCTTGCCGCTGCCCGTCTCGCCGCAGATCACGACGACCTGATGGGCCTTGATCGCTGCTGCAATCTCCCCTCGCTTGGCTGCAACCGGGAGCAGTTCCGGGTACTCGACTGCCGGGCGTTTGTTGACACGGGATTGACGCCGGCCCATCGATTCATGCACATCATCGGCAAATCGGCGGAGCCGTTGATCGACCATGCGACGGTTCCGCAGGGCCCGCTCGATCCCATGTTGTGTCTCGACCAAGCGTGCCCGGTCCGAAAACAGGCATTGATCAATCTGCTGAGCCAGTCTGTCAAGCGCTTTCTGTGCCACGATCGGTCACCACACCCTCACGAATCCATGCTCCGGCCCGGTGCAGAGACACCCTGACCGGCACCCCACTCTACGGACCATGCGATCCATATTCATCAATCATGCTGGATGGCCCATCTGACTGCCGGTAGGTCCGGTGTTCAGGTGAAATCTGCTGTTGTCACCCCACCAGCGACCCACTACCATAGCCTCGCTTGTCGGGAAAGGATGCAGCCGTGGAACAGGCGTTATCGATAGCCATCTTCCTCGGGGCTGGGTTTGCCTTTGTACTGGTGAATCTGCTCATCGGGTCCGTCGTGCGCCCGAACACACCGGACCCGGAAAAGAAGTCGATTTACGAGTGTGGCGAGCCGTCGGTCGGCTCCAGTTGGGTGCAGTTTGACATCCGATTCTACGTCGTGGCCCTGTTTTACCTGATTTTTGACGTTGAAGTGGCCCTGATCTGGCCGATCGCCGTCGTCTTCCGCCAGGAGGCCGGCCCGGCGCTGATCATTGCCGGCGTTTTCACAGCCCTGATCCTTGTCGGCTACGTCTACGAGTGGTATTCCGGCAGCCTCGACTGGATTCGCAGTTCGGTCAATACGTCGATGGCCCGTGGGGCGGGTCAGCATCTTCAGGTTGCCGGTCTGGCCGGTGCCAAAGTGGGGGATTTCTCCGGCCCGTCCAGCGAGATGCAAAAACTCGCCCGCCGCGATCCCGAACTCCTCGAAGACGAGCAGGACCACGCATAAGAAACGAGAAAAGGGGGTCGGGACGTGATGGCATCTTTTCTCTTGTATCGTCATGCCTGCGCACGCAGGCATCCAGGGGGATTCACCAAAGACGCACTGATTCGCACAGCATTGCAGAACAGGTGAACGCTTCATTCCGTTCTCCCTGGATTCCCGCCTGCGCGGGAATGACGAGTGAGGGAACGGAGTGGCGGTTCGTCAAGTCACGACCACCGGTCGCGGCTTTGTGTTGCCTCCGCCTACACTTCTGCCGTGACACCGGAACAGCAACGACATCAATCCCGCTCCCAGAACCGTCGCCGACCCACCCGCCAGGTCACCGTCGGTGACGACCGGACCACCGGCATCGTCCGTATCGGCACAGGGACCAGCCCCGACGACACCCCTTCACCAGTCTCCGTCCAGTCCATGACGGCCGGCTACACGCACGACATCGACGCCTGTGTCACCGAGATCAACAAACTCGCTGCAGCCGGGGCCGACCTGGTGCGCGTTGCGGTCCCGGAACGGGCCGATACCGGCGCGCTGCCCGAGATCATCAACCAGACCCGGGTGCCCATCGTGGCCGATGTCCACTTCCACTTCCAGCGGGCACTCGAAGCCATCGAAGCAGGCGTCCACAAAATCCGACTCAACCCCGGCAACATCAGCGACCGCGACCAGGTCAATGCCGTCATCGACGCCTGCAAGGAGCGCAGCCTCCCCATCCGTATCGGCGTCAACGAAGGCTCGGTCGTCGAACGCAAGGACAAGCAGAAACGCGCAGAGGAACTCGGCCGCTTCTTTGCCGACCAGCGTCACGGGCACCTGATCGCGCTCATGATTGCCAAACTCGAAGAGTACCTCGAAATCTTCGAGGCCCGCGACTTCCACGACATCGTCATCAGTGCCAAGTCGATCGATCGACCCGACCGTCTGCATCGATGCCTATACCGCCATCAGCGAGCGCTTTGACTATCCACTGCACCTCGGCGTCACCCATGCCGGCCCGCGTGAAACCGGCTGCATCAGATCAGTCATCGGTATCGGGACGCTGCTGGCCAACGGCATCGGCGACACGATTCGCATTTCCTATGCCGGTGACCCAGCCGACGAGGTCCGCGATGGGCTCGAAATGTTGTACTGCCTCGGGCTGCGTGAACGGCATGGGGCCGAACTGATCGCCTGCCCGACCTGTGGCCGCATTCAGGTCGACCTCTTCCGTCTCGTGCAGGAAGTCAGAGAGAAGCTGGCTACCGAAATCGAGTTGCCGATCAAGGTGGCCGTCATGGGTTGCGTCGTCAACGGGCCCGGCGAAGCCGAGGGGGCTGACGTGGCCGTCTTTGCAGGCGACCGGCGCGGCATCATCTACGTCCAGGGTCAGCGCGTTGCCAACGTGCCCGAAGCCGAGATCCTCGATCGGTTGCTCGATGAGTGTCGTGCGTTTCAGGACAAGGTGAAGGCCGGCACAGCACGGCTCGGCGAGAAGGTCGTCCAGATTGTGCCACCGGACCCCATCGGCGAACTCGGCAGCGGTGAATCGCTCATCGCCCGCGGCCGGACAACGGACCTGACAATCAACGGCAGTGAAGGCACGGCCGGCGGTTAGCCGCACCCCGAAGGCAAGCGCTTCGAAAAAAGCCCCGTGATGTATCGCCTGGGACACATCGCGGGGTGCCGCTCTCCCCCTCACATGTCCCACATCCCCAATTCCCGCAATCTGACCGCCTGGAACCCCAATAGGTAAGTGATGGTGGGGCTGCTGCGCCGCAACACTGTGAACACGCTTCTTTCAAAACCTTGCGGCCGGCCCCACATCGTCTTGCTGCATGTTTCCCCTGTGGGTTGGATTGGCTGAGAAAGGTGAGCACACACCATGTTTGAGACACTCATCACAATTCTGGTCACGCTCGTGGTAGGGGCCGTGGTCGGCATCTTTGTAATGCGACGCTGGTTCCGTGACGGGCACGCCCCCACGACGACGGTTTCCCACACGATCGCCGAGCGGGTCCGATCGGTCGGCCGCCTCGTCGGGCTGGAAGTCATGTCCAAGGAGATCGTGACGCAGACCAAGGGACTCAGCTGGATGCCCCCGTTGCTGCTCAGCCAGGCCCGGCTGGCGATGATCTTCCATTTTGAAAAGCAGTACTTTGTCGATCTGGCCCGCGTCAAGTCTACCGATATCAGGCACTTGGGCGGCAATCGCTATCAACTGACGCTGCCCCCGATTGATGGGCGGCTGACCCTGCATGAGGTCACACCCTACGACATTCAGTCCGGCAAGTTGCTCGGCCTCGTCGACATACTCCCGATGGATGCCAAGTCGCAGAAGCATCTGATGGAGCAGGCACAGCAGGAGGCTGCCTCACTCTACGAGAAGAATGCCGAGCGCTACTTGAACGAAGCCCGCTGTGCTGTCAGCAAGCAGGTGAGTGCCTTGCTTGAGATGTTCGGGGTCGATGTTGAGATTCGATACGACGGCGAATCGCTCCGACTTGATGGGCAGCTCGATGGCGATCGGCTCGGTGGAGGCCGCTCGGCCTCCGACGGCCACCCATCATCGCCGCATCCTGCCCAATCGGATGAGCCTGTAGTCATGGCGCGGAAGGCAGGCCGCTCGCTGCTGCAGTGGTCGTCGAAGCAGGTACGATCGGCTGCTGCTGGATAATCCGTACTTTTTTTCGTTGTAAAACATTGATTATGCCCCATTTTGACGTTGTGGGTTCTTGTCTGTTTTTTCGCGATTCGGGTCAGATGTTGTACGTTTTTCCCCAAAATCACCTATCCCATCTCGAATACCGCTTGAAATAGAACCTGATTGCCTTATGTTGTAGAGAGTGTCTGCGCAGACCGGCAGCAGGCTTAAATGTCCGTTCGTGCCGGATTTATGGGCGTGGGCCAGCCACAAGGAAGCACTTATGTGGCGCGCGGCCATTGCAGGGAGGCACGCGTAGGCAGATAGGATGTCTCGAGCAGGCCCGCACAGTTTGCCGAGAGATCGGGCCACCGAGGTAGGGTATTTGGGAAGCGGGGAACAGCACTCGCCCAGCACACATGGGTACCGAGTGAACCGGAAGAGCAGGTGGCGACCGCCCTTGGAGTAGCGAATCGGATCACCCATGTGCGTGTGATCGGTTTTTGATAGTGATGATGAAGATCGGTTGCTCAGCCGACCGCACCAAGCGGACCGATCCTTCACTCGGCGGCCATGTCAGGCGTGGGTCATTGGGGTTTGATGAGAAGCGTGGTTTCTCCCAATGGAGCCGCCCCGGACAGAGGAACACATGAGGGCAGTGGGCCCCTTTAGAAGAGGTGGGGGAGTTCGGTCGGGCTTGTGGGGGGTGAACAACTGTACGACGAGACACACCCGTATGCGTGAGAAAACGCAGCAAACCAGTAGAGTCACCAGAGACCAGAACAGGGGAATGCCAGTGATATCCTGCAGGACCAGTACGTGCCCGTGTCCCCGTGGCGGGCGAAGTCGCAAGGCCTTTACGCTGATTGAGTTGTTGGTCGTTATTTCGATCATCGCATTGCTCATCGGCATTCTGTTGCCGGCGCTGAGCAAGGCTCGTGCTTCGAGTCGAACCGCAGTCTGCGGCAACAACACGCGGAGCATCGGGCTTGCGCTGCAGATGTATGCCAATGACAATCGCGGCTGGTACCCCCGGTCACTTCCGCTGAACAACCCGGACAATCACGGCATGCAAAGCGAATGGGACTTGCCGTGGCCGAAAGAGATTTGCCCTCCCTGGCCGGTGACATTTGTCTGGATGATTCTGCCGTACATGGATCGGCGCGTCGAGAGCCCGTGGGACTACTCAAAGATTAATCAGGAACTTGATGGCCCGGAATCCGAGCGGCGTGAGCGCGTCATGGAGCTGTTTTCCTGCCCGACCAACGACATTCCCAAAGACGATCCGGATAAGCGGAAGTGCGCCTATGCCCTCGACTACGGGATGAGCAACTGGGCCAGCCAGGAGCGCATGGATCAGATCGTCAATAACGAGCAGCGCATCAATCCGTTCGTCATATCGGACATGACCTGGGGCCTTGCCTATACCGAAGACGGCGGGCCGAATGAGGATCCGGACCTCGATGGCTGGTGGACGGTCTTTGTCCATAACGGGTCGACGAATGTTCTCACATCCGATCAGGCCGTCATTCTGATGCAAAAAGATGAGTTCATTGATCGGTATACGAAATATCCGCCCGAGGGCGATGATCTTTAATGATGGGTGGGGGGACGTGTGTCGCGTTCGATTCGAGCGGTCGGCAGCCCCGGCTGTCTGAAGACGATCCCGCCGGCACGCGGAAATGATTGGTAGTTGTCACTGGCGCGGAGACGGTCCGCTTTTCAATCAGTATTCACAGCGAACTCAAGCGAAGACGAGTAATCCACAAGAAGGAGCCCTGAACATGAGGAAGATCAATGGTATCCGTGCAGCGGGTCTGGCAGTCGCCGGATGTACGGCGTTTGCAGCAACCGGACTGGCCCAGATCGTGCCGGTCACCCACGCCACCGTGCTGG
Organism: Planctomycetota bacterium; assembly: GCA_013112555.1. Taxonomy (GTDB): domain Bacteria; phylum Planctomycetota; class Phycisphaerae; order Phycisphaerales; family UBA5793; genus PNC21. The sequence continues at coordinate 1,560,120 of JABFGK010000002.1, forward strand.
TGGAAGAGTGGACGGCTGAATGGTGTGGCCCCTGCGTCGGCGGGTACTACTCCATGGAGCGCGCCCATGACCGTTGGGGAGATGCGATCTCTGAACTGACCTACAGCATTGCTGACCGCTACGAGAACCCGGATGCCAACAAGCGCGAAGGGGAGTGCGGGGTCTATGCCATCCCGACATTCCTGTTCGGCGGCACCTACATGTCGGTCGGGACTCCCTCCGACGGCACGATTGACACGTGGATTGCAGCCTGCCAGGGCATCACCCCGAAGGGCCGAATCATCGGCCACTGGGAACCCGATGAGGCCAACGGCAAGGTCAACGTCGGCATCAAGATTGAAGCCGATGAAGCGCTCTCATCCGGATACGAACTCCGCATCGCGATCTGGGAAGACAACTGGGAAGTCTATTGCAGCAACGGTCTGCCCGGGTATCACTACCATGTTCAGCAGGTCTTCTACGAGGATCTGCCGGTCATGAGCGTCGGCGACCAGTATCAGATCGAAGCACGCTACGACCTGTCCGGAAACCAGTGGATTCACAACTGGAGCGAACTCGGCGTCACCGTCTATCTGTATGACCGTAACAACGGCAATCGCAAGAATGTCGGTGCCTCGTGGTCGATCGGCGAAGTCAACCTGGGCGACCTCAACGGCGACCTGAAGGTCTCCAAGAAGGACGGCCAGTTGTTCAGGGATGCCTTCGGCTCCGAGTGGTACCAGGGCAAATACAACGCAGCCGGCGACTGGGACCAGGACGGCCGGATCGACAAGTATGACTATCAACTGTTCAAGGATTACTGGTACAACGGCGGCATGCGCTAAGCACGGCCCCGGACCAGCATCCAACGGATGATGTTTCCAATCGGCGCCGGTCGCACGACACCAACGTGCGGCCGGCGTCGTTGCGTCTGGGGCAGAGGGCGTGCATCGGGATGCTCCCAGCCCTCCATCGTTGGATGGCCGTATAATCCCGGCATGCAGCCGATTTGGCTATCGGAATACAGCTGAGTCCAATCGGTTGATGACCCGAAGTCATTGTGCCGACAGCAGCCGGAGACCGTCATGCGCACTTTTCCTTGTGCCCTCCTCAATACGGAGGTAGAATTGAGCGACGAACGCGAAAGGCATATCGCTCAACGCCATCCGGAACTGCTGCCCGAGCACTTGGACGCGATCGCCGAGACACTGGCGGATCCTGATGAGGTCCGCCGGAGTGGGCGCTTCGGCCATGCAAGCCTGTTCTCGAAGTGGTTTACGCACGTACACAGTGGGAAGTATGTGGTAGTCGTTGTTGTCAGTGAGTATGAGCCTGCCAGCCGTCACTGGATCGTCACGGCCTATGTATCCAGAAAACTGGCATCCGGAGAAGTTATATGGAAACGAGATTGACATTCAGATACGACCGCGAGGCAGACATCTTGCACATCGACAGGTGTCAGCCATATGCAGAGCAGGAGTCAGAGGAACTGGGCGATGAAGTAATTGCACGCTTTAATCCTCAGACCAGGGAAGTCGAAAACCTTGAAGTCCTGTTCTTCTCGACTCGATTGCTCCGTAACGAGTTGTTCGACCTGCCGATCACAGCCCATTTCCATCTGCCGCCGCGCAAACAGGGCGCGTGAATGTGAAATGGCCGTCGCCATCACAGAGGGAGTAGCACGATGAAGAAACTCTCACGATGGATGCCTGAATCGTCATACGCCCACCCGCACTTGAGCGGCGCAGAGGTATCGGTTCGGCAACCATCAATCGGGCCGGTGTTGCTTCTAACGCTTGCGCTCCTAATCGACATCATCCTGGCATATGCCACATACACCACTCCTTGGTTTGCGTTATTCGTGGGTGCTGGAGTCATACTCTTTTTTTGCATCGGGCAGACACTGGCGACAGATCAGCTTCGGAGACTGGCTATGAACAGGACTGGGGAGTCGATCAGCCACCGCTGCCACGGGACGCGTGAGTGACTACTCCCGATGTCATCACACAGGATTCCTGACCGCACCAATCCGCATACTCCGTACATCCGGGCCTTTGCCCCCCCGAGCCGGTGGTCTTACTTGTACGATCCCCCGAATCGGCTATCCTATAGAGAACCGGAGTCTTCATTCGGCTTTTGGAACAGCCCGAGCACAGGGCCGCTGCAGTGCGCGGTATGGCCTGCACCCAGACCGTCGTGACATGACATGACGTGACGTGATCAGGAGTAGAGATATGAACAGGTTACATTTGCTGCACATGATCGTTGCCGGGGCCCTGGCAGTGTGTACCACGACATCCGGGCTCGCCCAGCAGTACGACTTCGTCGACCTCGGGTTGCTGCCCGGGTCCGTCGAAGCACATGGCGAAGGCATCAACGACCTCGGCCAGATTTGCGGCTTCAGTTACGACGAAAACGGTCTGCTCCATGCCTACCTGTGGGAGAACGGGAATCTGACAGACCTCGGCACGCTCGGCGGTCTCGAAGCACGAGCCTACGGGATCAACAACCTCGGTCAGATCACCGGCTACGCCGACACCCCACAGAGTTATCGTCATGCGTTCGTCTGGCAAAACGGCGTGATGACGGACCTCGGCTCGATGCAGGGCGAGTATGCCCACAGTTTCGGCCGCCGCATCACCGACACCGGCCTGAGTTGTGGGACCGGTGAGGGATCCCTCGGCCTGTTCCATGCCTACTTCCATGACGGCACCGACTGGTTCGATCTCGGGACCCTCGGCGATCGGCACAGCACGAGTTGGGCACGCGATGTCAGTGAAGCCGGTCGGGTCGTCGGGGCATCGCAGATTCACATCTCCGGCCCGGCTCACGCATTCCTGTGGGAGGCTGACACACTGATCGACCTCGGGACACTCGGCGGCTCCACCAGCCAGGCCAATGGCATTAACGAGGCCGGCACCATTGTCGGCTTTGCATACAACGAAGACGAGCAGGCACGCGGCTTCATCTTCGAATCGGCCAGTGTCATGACCAGTGTCGGCGCGTTCGGCAACCGCGACAGTTCACTGCGCGAAATCAATGACGCCGGTGTGGCGGTCGGGTACTCGATGACCCCGCAACGTGATCGGCACGCAGCCGTCTACTCCGACGGCGTGTTGTATGACCTGAACTATCTGGCCGAGATCCCCGACGGCTGGATGCTCTACGGTGCCCGTGACATCAACGAAGACGGCTGGATCGTCGGCGCTGCCAAGTACGATGGCCTGTTCCGCGCGTATCTGCTCATCCCGACTGACGATCCGTTCACGCTGACGGTCGACCCGCTGATCGGCGGCACCAGGGCCCAGGTGACCGTCAGCGGAGCCAGGCCCAACAGCCGAATCACGCTGGCTTACAGCCTCGATGGCATTGGTTATGTCAATGTTCCGAAACTGAACACTGCCGTGCATCTGGAGAACCCGGAGAAGGCCGGCCGAATGACCGAGACTGACGCCGCCGGCACAGCCGTCTGGGATGTGAAGGTGCCGGATCACCCCGGCCACACCGTCTGGTTCCAGGCGATCCAGGACGGCCTGGTCAGCAACGTCGCGAAGGGTGAGATTGAGTAGGGAGTGCGGGGGGTGGCAGTGTGGTCGACTTCAGGCGTTTCTCAAGATGGTCTACTACGTGCCTTGTTGGGCAGGGTCGTCTGCATCAGGATTGCGGAAACTACGCGGCGTTTTTTCACGGACCATGCGATAGAGGTAGCGCATCTGGTCTTCTGTCAACGGCTCGATTTTCAACCAGTTGAGCTGTTCGATATAGCGCTGCCGGGGATCCGTTGAATCGAATTTGGTACCTCCCGCAAGCAGCGAACCCATTCCCTCTTTCTGCATCGCATCCTTCAAGTCGGAGCCGACGAAATTCTCGACACGGTCAGGTGCAAAAAGATGGTGCATCGACGAGATCAGAAACAGCCAGAACGGGTATGAACGTGAAAGATCGCCTGCGACACGCGTTGGGTCCTCTGAGAACGGCTTGATGAGTGCTTCGATGGCCAATTTGTACGTCCGCGTTGTGCGGAGGATGACGCGCGGAATCCACATCGCAGGTATCTCCAGCAGGCGGTTCAAATCGGCCACACCACCGAAGTCTGCTTTGATCATGGTGCGCGTCCAGTCACATAGGTCGGCCCCATCCATTTCATTCCTGTCCATGGCCATCTGTTGAGCAGTATTGCTGGGCAAAATCTCATAATCCAGTTCGAATAGTTTGTCTAGATACCGGAACCCGTAGTCCTCCCCATCGTTTCCGCTGAACAGGGTATGGCCCTTGTAGTGCCCCACAATCGCCTTGGCAGCCATCCGGTGGTCTAGGCCGACTACGAATGTGCAGGCCTGACTGTCAATGTGGTTCTTGAACCACTCAAAGAGTCGCACGATGTTCGGAGGCGAACACCGATCCAGGTCATCAACCAGTACGATCAGTCTGCCCCCATCGGGTGTGATCTTCGTGATCAGTTCCTTCATTCGCTCACGGACTTGGTCAGCGACAGGCGGAGGCGCTTCCTTGTCGTTCTCAGTGTCTTTTACCTTGAGGAGACGCTGACCAATACTGGAGATAATGGATGCGCCGGGTGCCTGTGAGAGTTTGCCCAACTCAAAGACGAGATCAGCGAACTCCCAGGCATAGTTTCGGAGTGACTTCAAATCGGGCCAGAACCCCCCGGCCGGCTTGATCGGCCCTTGCCCTGCTTTGAACTGCTTCCATGGGTAGTTGGTTTCTGTGACGAGTGCACGTATGAGTGCTGGGGCAAGATCCCCTTCCGCCTCGTATTCCCACGCACGAAAACAGCAGACCAGGTATGGCTTGTTGTTCTTTTGCGCATCCTTGACGATCTGCCTACCGAGGATGTTCAGAAGGTGTGTCTTGCCTGTACCCCACTTCCCGAAGACACCGACAACTCCACTAGGGCGATATGCCTTGCTTCGGTCCGGCGCCCGATCAGCCTCGATTTGTTGCCAGATGCTGTCTGCAACCGGCTGCATTCCAAGTGCCTCCCTTGCGGGCTCATCTCCCAGATACTCGGAACCCAATGTTGCTCTGTTGTGATCCTTCATCCCTGCCCCCCTCCTCAATACTGTGTGATATTGCGTCGCGGGTGGACAACTTGCGGGACCGGGACCTGTCGGTCAGGCTTCGAGCGCCCTGGATCAGGCTTGTCCGTCTGCTGCTCCTGTTGTTCTTTGCTCGGCGACTGCTGCTGGGCACCATCCTGCTCTGCTTCTTGCTCGTGCTCCTTGCCGAAGTACTTCCTCCATAGGTCCAACTCACCCTCACGCTGACACGCAAGCACGAACTGTGCCTTGAGATTCGAGTCAAGAAGCACTTCCTCGCGATCGCTCTCATAGAGCGCCAACATGTAATCAATGGCCTCCCTGTAGTCGCCAAGTCCCATCAGAATATTGATACGCGGACGGTAGATGTCCTTAATGGGGTGATTGCCATCGTTCGTGAACGAAGACTCAGCAATCGATAGCCATCCAAGTGCTCTCTGGAGCAACCGCCGTCCTTCGGGAGTTTCTTTCCCCCCCTCCTGTACAAAGGCTTGCTCCTGAAGAAGTTCTGCAAGTTTGCAGGCGAGCGTGTACCCGCGTCTCGCTCCACTCTTGATGTACTTCTCTATCTGCTCGACGACTTCTACATACTGGGGTGATGGTGAATAGTCGATCATCACCCGCTCAAATGCCCCGAGAACCTGTGCTTTTTCCGATCCGTTTACGCGTTCAAGCCCATCGATCAGCAACTGCCGAGCCGTGGTCAGATCACGTTTCACCTTGGCGTGATAGATGGCTCCGTACACCCAGTATCGCCAGTACTGCTCCCTGACCTCCTTCGGAATATCGTCATGATTCATTGCTTGCCAATGTTCCTCACACAGATCGGGTCGCCAACGCTTCCCGTGGTAGAACTGCAACAAGTCGGCGTGTAAATCAACATTCCGTGGCTTACTTTGCACGAATACCTTCAGAAGCCGTTCCTCAAGATCGGATCGGCCCAGTCTGGCTGCGTGTGTTGCCAAGTTATGCATCGAATCCGGATCCTCGTCGGCGAGACGTGCCCGGCCGTCCTTTGTTTCAAGCAGATCTGCCAGTACCTCCAATGCCAGTTCGCCCAATACACGCGGAGAGAGCCGAGAGATACGCTGAGAGAGCCCAGAGATGCGAGAGTGGGCATCCATAAGCGGGAGCAACACAATATGTCGCAGTTCGTCCTGTGCCTGCTCCGGCAATTCCTCGAATTTCATGGCTGACATCCTTCAATGCAGATCATATATAGGTGATACACATAACATAACGTCAGCCGCCGTGAACAGCGCTATCAACATTCGAATTATCTGCGAAAAAGTGCACATTGAAATGCCCAGGCGCTATGGATATTAGAAGAGCATCCGGAACTGTCACCGGTGGGTGCGATTAGAGATTGCCCGAGCGCGCCAGGGGAAGTGCCGCGCAATTGTCGGCCAGACAAAATCTTACGGCAAGTGCGCCTTCAGGAACGCGTGCCAGTTCCCGAACGCGAAGGCTGACAGGTCGTCATCTGAAAACCCCCGCGCTGACAACTCATCGGTAATCCGATGCAGATCGGCCGGCCGGTTGATCCCCTCGGGCAGCCGGTTTGCCGGGAATCCCCCGTCCATGTCGCTGCCTAACGCCGTCGCCGTGATTCGCTGCGTCACCTGGCACACTCGTTCAACATGATCAGCCACCTGCGTGATCGATGCCCGCTTCGATTCGTCCGACTCCAGAAACGCAGAACACAGATTCACGCCGATGACGGCCCCCCGATCTCCGAGCGCCCGGATCAACTCGTCCGGCAGGTGTCGCTGCTGATGCCAGTCCGGTTCCTGAATGAGTGCCCGGCAGTTGCTATGACTCGCAATCACGGGTCCATCGGACACTTCAAGAAGCCTCCAGGTGGCCCGTTCGCAGAGGTGGGACACATCGTGGATCATGCCGAGCCGATCCATCCCCATCACGAGTTGCTCGCCGCGAGTGGTCAGTGGGAGGTATGGCGGGAGATTGCCCCCGGCATACGTCGTCCCGCAGGACCAACTCATGCCGATGACTCGGAGCCCGGCGTCGTACCACCGTTGCAGATCATCCGGCTCCCGAATCGGGTCGGCGCCCTCCATGAGCAGGCAAATCGAGATCGGCCCACCGTCGGCCGTGTCAGATTTCGGCAGATCGGCCGCAGATCGAACCAGGCGTATCAGACCGGCCTGCTCCCAATGGTGATACTGCTCCAGTTGCTTCACGCCGGCCTGTTCAGCCTCGGCCAGGCCCTCCAGTTTCGGGTAGCCGCATGGGCCGCCGATCCCCGGGCCGGTGAAGATCGTCCCCATCGCCGCGATGACTCTGCCCTCTGCCAGACTCGGAAACGTGATCGAGGCCGGCTGCGGCGGGCCGACGGCCTCAGCCAGCGGGACCGACAGATCGCGCCCTTCGACTGCAATGCATGCCAGATCAAGATGGCCGTCAAACCAGGGTGATCGAGCATCCTCGGGTGTGGTGGTGTTGGCATTCACGGCGCGACTTGCTCTTTCTTGTGTCGGTTTCGTGTGCTGATGACCGAATCAATCAGAGACTGGCGCGCATAATTGTTGACCGCGCAGCCAGCCCGGACTTACCATAGGGTGTATTACCGTTTCCGGCTTTGCAGACCTGAGTTCAGGTTTTTCAGTCGGTTGACAGCGATCCGATGGACTGCTTGTGCCTGATACACATCGGAAAGCGGATAGGATGACACAGCCCGTGCAGTTGAGGATGTTCCTCGCTGCCGACTTGGCGACCATGATCGCCCGAAAGGTAGTTGTTGACATACGGCCCGCCCGGTGGTCAGGTTCGGGATGGGCGGCCGATTCAAGTCGCTCGGACGCAGGGAGTTTCGAGCGGCCCCAGGTGGCGGTCGGCTGCATGGGTTTTTCTGACGTCTCAGTTGAAAAGGGACGCATGAATACCGACTGGCAGCGCGACGCCTGTGGATAGATATGATGATTCGTTGAATAACCCGATGGCTGGTATTTTTGACAGCATTTGTGATTTTTGAAATGAGCGTGTACGACTTGGTACCAGGCAAATCTCACCCCGTGTGCGACATCCCCGGCGTTCACAGACTGCCGCCCGGCAGTCATGCAGTGCGCTCAATACAGATCAGCACACGAATAGATTCGCCACACCTGTCTGCGCGTTGCTCGGCACCAGCCGATCGGTTCTCTTTGTGTACTTCCAGCACTCTGGGGGCACGGTACGCGCGTCGAGCATGAGCTCGAGCGCTGTGTTTGCTGATCGTCCACCAGCGGCGGAAGTACACCTCGGCACTCCCTTTTTGACCACCCGGCATTGACACCGGCCTGACGTTGTTGTGCGCGACACCCATGCGTGCAGGGACATCCAGCCATCCGTTCGTCGGCCCGTTTGATATCGGGTCCGCCGCCTCGGGTGCGATGACGAGTCCCTTGCAACCCTTGCACGCCTTGAGATGGGTCCTGCCGACACGCCGGCCACGTCATGGTCCCGGACACGCGCTTTGTGCATCGGTACGGCGTCAGCCGACCGACGCCGCAGCGAGCCCGGGCCGGGAAATCGTGCAGGCCGGTCATATATAGAAAGGACTCGTGGTGGCCGATATGACATCATTCCTCGTTCTCGGGTTGGAAGCCCTCGGGGTAACACTGACCGCAGCCGGGGCCGGCGTGGCCGGCATTGTTCTTGGCATCCTGCTGATCCGCGTGCTGGCCGGCACGACGATTCGGCAGGCCAACAGCGAACGTGACCGCATCCTGGAGGATGCCCGCCGGCAGGCAGAGACCATTGGCGAAAAAGCAGAGTTGGAGGCTGAGAAGAAGGCACTCGATCGTCGGGAGAAAATGGAGGCCGAGTTTGCCAGCACCCGTGACGAACTCAAGGAGAACGAGCGGCGCCTCACAAAACGCGAAGATAACCATGATCGCAAGATGGATGCGCTGATCCTCAAGGAGCGGCACCTGGACAGCCGGGCTAGGGACATCGAGAAGCGCGAGCGGCAATTGGCCCAGCAGCAGACCGAAATCGAGGAGTTGGTTGAGCAGCAGCGGGAAAAACTCCGTCACATCGCTGATATGACGGCGGACCAGGCACGCGATGAACTCCTGCGCCGGGTGGAGGATGAGAGCCGGACCGAAGTCAATGCGCTGGCCATGAAGATCTACCAGGAAGCCGAAGAGGAATCCAAGAGCCGCAGCCGCGAACTGGTTCTGTCGGCCATCCAGCGCTATGCCGGCGAGTTTGCCGTCGAGTCAACCGTCCGATCTATCCAGATCCCGTCAGACGACATGAAGGGTCGCATCATCGGCCGTGAGGGGCGCAACATCCGGGCCATCGAGCGGGCCACCGGCGTTGATGTCATGGTTGATGACACGCCGGGGTTGATCTCCGTCTCCTGTTTTGACAAGGTTCGTCAGACCATTGCCGTCGAAGCCCTGCAGAAACTCGTCGAGGACGGTCGCGTGCATCCCACCCGAATCGAGGAAGTCGTCCAGAACGTCACCAACGACGTCCACGAACGAATCGTCCGACACGGGAAGGAAGCAGCCACCGAAGCAAAAATTCGAGGCCTCCATCCGAAGGTGATCGAAGCCGTCGGCAAACTGTACTTCCGTACTTCGTTCGGCCAGAACATTCTCCAGCACTCGATTGAGGTTGCCTATCTGAGCCAGATCATTGCCGATCAACTCGGGCTGGACGGCACGCTGGCACGGCGCTGTGGGTTCCTGCACGATATCGGCAAAGCCATGGACCATGACATGGAAGGTGGGCACCCGAAAATCGGTATGGACTTCTGCACGAAGTTCGGCGAGCGGGACGAGGTACTCAATGCGATCGGCGGGCACCATGCCGACATCCCGTCGACGAGCCCGTACACACCGATCGTCATGGCAGCCGATGCCGTCAGCGGGGCACGCCCCGGCGCCCGGCGCGAGTCGATGGAACATTACATTCAGCGCCTCGAACAACTCGAGTCGATTGCCATGGAGCATCAGGGCGTGCAGGAGGCCTATGCCGTGCAGGCCGGTCGTGAGGTCCGCGTCATCCTCGATGCCGGCAAGGCCAGCGACTCCGATGCTTTTGGGATGGCACGCTCGATTGCCCAGCGCGTGTCCGAGGAAATGACATTCCCGGGCGAAATCAAGGTGACCGTCATCCGCGAGACTCGGGCCATCGAGGTCGCCTCATAACCACGCGTATCATCTGCGATGATCGACCGGCTTCAACAGTACGGGATTGAACTGTGGTGGCTGTGGGGGGCAGCCCTCGTCCTGTTTGTCGTGACACTGGCAGCAATCCCCTGGCTCATTGCCCGGCTCCCCTGCGATTACTTCATTCGACCACGTCGCCATGCACGCGATCTGACCATCGGCGCCTGGGGCGTGCTGGTATTTCGAAACCTCGTCGGACTCGTGCTGGTGCTGCTCGGTTTCGCAATGCTCGTCCTGCCGGGTCAGGGGATCTTGACGATCCTCATCGGGCTCGGGTTTCTTCAGTTCCCCGGCCGCCGTCGACTTGAGCGATGGTTGGTATCAAAGAAGAGCGTGCATCGCAGTATGAACTGGATCCGTGCGAAGGCTGGACGTGAGCCGCTGCAATTGCCGACCTCCGACGAGCCGCGCACGTAAGTAAGCGGGCTGCTTCCACACTCCGACGAGCCGCGCACGTAAGTAAGCGGGCTGCTCAGTCCGTCATTCCCGCGCACGCGGGAATCCAGGGAGACGTCATTACGGATGCTGACCCACATCCGATGCGTGCGACGGTCAGAGCGCAATTGCTGAACCCCCCTTGGATGCCCGCGTTCGCGAGCATGACGAAGGGGGTTGCTATAGTTTGATCCATTCCTCACCCATCAGGGCGCACGAACGCTGACGGCGGTGTAGATTGCCCCCACGGGTCACACGCATCGCCATCTGTCGATGCCTCTACGTGAGCCGTGACACCCGTCTCCGCCTCCGCCCCGGCCTACTCCTCCGCCTTCAACCGCTGCCGCAGGATCGCCAGCAGCGTCGCTGCTTCCAGATACTGTGCCGGTGGCCGGAAGTAAATCTCCATCGGGTTCCCCGGGAAGCGTGGCTCGATCACCCGCACCGATCCGGTGGCCGTGTCAAAGGCCCGCGCGACCGCCTCCGGTTGTGTGGATGTAAACACCACATCCGGTGCATGAACCGTGACCGACTTAATATCCATCTCTGCGGCCCGGATGCGGACTTCTGCCAACTGTAACAGCCGATCCGTCTCGGCCGGCGGCTCGCCGTAGGCATCGCCTAACTCACGGCCGATCGTCTCGATCTCGCCCACCGTGCGCGCCTGACTGATTCGCCGATACGCTTCGAGCCGTCGCAATTCCGATGGGATGTACCCGCGTGGGATCGAGCCGGTAATCCCGATCTCGACCTCGGTGTCAATCGGTGACACGACCCGCTCATTCTTCATGTCGTGCACAGCCTCTTCGAGCAGCCGACAGTACATCTCGTACCCGACGGCTGCAATATGACCCGATTGCTCGGCCCCCAGCAGGTTGCCGGCCCCGCGAATTTCAAGATCGCGCATGGCAATCCGGAAGCCGGCCCCCAGCATCGAGTACTCCTCGATGGCCTTGAGCCGCTTGGTGGCAATCGCCGTCACCGTCGCATCCTGCGGCAACAGGAGATAGCAATACGCCCGGTGCTTGTATCGACCCACCCGACCCCGCAGTTGGTGAAGATCGGCCAGCCCGAATCGATGGGCATCGTGAATGAACATCGTGTTCGCGTTGGGGATGTCGATCCCGGATTCGATGATCGTCGTCGACACGAGAATGTCGGCCTGCCCCCGGATGAACTTCACCATCACCCGTTCGAGTTCCCGATCAGCCATCTGCCCGTGCCCGACGACGATTCGGGCATCAGGGACCATGCTTTGAATCCGGTCTGCGACGGTCTGGATGTTGTACACCCGGTTATGGACGAAGAACACCTGCCCCTCGCGGGCCAACTCACGCTCGATGGCTCGCTTGATACGCAGTTCGTTATACGGGATGACTTCGGTGACCACGGCGCGCCGGTCCAGCGGGGCTGTCGTCAGTGATGAAATGTCACGCAGGCCCAGCATCGACATATGCAGCGTGCGCGGGATCGGGGTTGCTGACAACGTCAGCACGTCGGCCGTCATTCGGAACTGCAGGAGGTGCTGCTTGTGCTCGACGCCGAAGCGCTGTTCTTCATCAATCACGACCAGCCCGAGATCGGCAAACTTAACATCACGCGATAATAACCGATGCGTACCGATGACAATGTCCACCCGGCCGATTGCCAACTGGTCAAGCGCCTTGGCCACCTGGCTGTCGGTCTGGAATCGTGACAGGACTTCAATGCGGAACGGGTAGTCTGCAAAGCGCTGCCGGAAGGTGCGGCCGTGTTGTTCAGCGAGTACGGTGGTCGGCACGAGAATGGCGACCTGCTTGCCAAACTCGACGGCCTTGAACGCCGCTCGGATTGCCAGTTCCGTTTTCCCGAAACCGACATCGCCGCACAGCAGCCGATCCATCGGCCGATCACAGAGCATGTCCTTTTTAATCTCAGCGAGGCTGCCCAACTGGTCGTCGGTTTCCTCATAGGGAAACTCAGCCTCGAACTGGTGTTGCCACTCCGTATCATGCGGGTAGCGGATGCCCGGCAGGTGATCCCGGACCGCTTGCAGGCGGAGCATTTCGGCTGCCAGATCGCGGACCGCCTCGCTCACCTTCTCCTTTTGCCGGGTCCACTTCTTGCCACCCAGTTTCGACAGCGGCGGCCGGCCCTGAAACCCGCCGACATACCGTTGCACGAGATCAACGCGCGTTGCCGGGACATGCAGCTTGGCCCCGCCGTCAAACTCAAGCGTCAGATACTCCTGTTCATCGCCCGACCCGTCATCGCTGTGACGGCCACGGCGCTTCCGGCTCTTCAGATCCTTGGCGCCGAAGGCGACGAACTTGGCGATCCCGTGATCCCGATGCACGACATAATCGCCCGACTTCAGATCGAGAAACGTATCGATTGCCCGGCCGGCCCGCAGCCGGCGCGTCCGCCGTCGCATGTGATACCGGTGCAACAGTTCGTGGTACGGCACGACCGACAGCGATCCGGCGCCGGTTGCCGGCTCGCCGTGGGTCGGATCCCATCTGTACCCGCGGTGCACAAACGTCACCACCGCTTCAACGGTTGGCGGTGCCGACTCCACGTTCTCGTGTAACAACTCGATGAAGCGCTCACGCTCCGCATCGTTGTTACACGTGACGAGCACCGTCCCATTGTGTGCCAACTCAGCGAGTTCCTGCACGGCCTGTTTGGCCTCTTCGTGAAACGGCGGGAGGGCGGCAAACGGCAAATGAAAGGTCGAGTCCGGGTCGGAGGCTCCGACCGGGTGCTGATCCGCGTGTAACAGGCGACAGGCCGACAGGTTCCGGAGCACTTCAGGCGTGCCGAAGATGCCGGCCCCGGACACTGCTCGTTCGTAATACCCACGCCCCTGCTCGTTGATCTCCATCAACTCGTGTAGAATCACAACCGATTCGTCGGGCAACAGCGACCACAACCCGACCGCTCCCTGGTCCGAGAGCAGTTTCTCAGGTGCCGCCCCGATGATCCTGGCCGTCCGCACCATTCGATCACCGGCCATCGTGTCCACGTCAATCTCACGGATGGATTCGAGATCGTCACCAAAGAAATCGAGGCGAATGGGGACCGTGTCATCAGTGGTCAGTTCGGTCATGCTGCCTGCGGCCGGGAAGACGTCGATGATCCCGCCACGCACGGCAAACTCGCCCGGCGACTCGATCGACTCCACTCGGTCATAGCCGGCTGCTTCCAACCATGAGAGCAGACTCCCCGGCCCACGGGCATCCCGTCCTGCCTCCAGATCAAGGCAGACTTCGTCGAGACGGGCAGGGTCGGGCATGCCCTGCATCAGCGCTGGAATGGCGGCCGCGATCACCAGAGTCCCTGCCGCAGACCCGTTGACCCCGCTTTGTCTGGCCAGCAATCGCCGAGCGACACCGACCCGCTCGCCCAGCAGTTCCGGGCTGACATTCGTTTCGCCCGGCAGAATCTCAAGTGCCGGGAACCGGAGTGCCTCGATTCCCAGGCAGTTCAGTTCCTCGACGGCATCGTCTGCTTCATCCAGATGGGCCGTGACGTACACGAGCGTTGAATCATCAAACCGTGCTGACATGGCTGCTGCCACGAGCACGCCTGCCGAGGGCGACCCGCCGGCTGAATACTCACACCACGTCTTGCGCCCGCTGCGCACGCGGTCAGCAACGGCCCCGAACGAGGGATCGTCCATCAGTCGGCGAAGTAACTCGCTGCGCGCGAGTGTGGTGGAAGTTGATATCGATCCTGAGGTCATGCATACCCCGAGCAGTCGATCTGGCGACCGCGTCTATCGGTTCATCATCGTGAAGGCAGCCGGACAGCCACTTTAGGCCCACGGCGGGGAGCCGGTCCGCGGGTTTTTGATCTTGTCGGCCAGGTCCTCGAGCGCTGCCTGCCCCTGGTCATCAAGGTCGGTCGGGGCTGCGATCTGTATGACTGCCAGGAAGTCACCGGCCGGGTTGTCAGGCGGCTTTATCCCATGCCCCGGCACCCGGAGTTTTCGACCGCTGCTCGTTCCCGGCGGGACCTTGATCGTCACCTCACCCTTCAGAGTCGGGACGATGATCGAAGCGCCCAGTGCGGCCTCGGTGATCGAGATCGGTACATCCATCAGGATGTTCCGCCCCTCGCGCCGGTAGTACGGGTGCTTGCCGACCTGTACCTTGATGATCAGATCGCCGGCCTGGCCCGACGACGAATCGCTCGGGGCCCCCTTGCCTCGTAACCGGAGTTTCTTGCCGTCCTCGATCCCTGCCGGGATCGTCAGATCAATCGACTGTTCACGCCCGCCGTTGTGCACCCGGAGTTTCTCAACGCCGCCATGCACGGCCGTGAGAAAGGTCACGGTAATCGTGTGTTCCAGGTCACGCCCTTGGGTCGGCCGAGTCTTGTAGCCGGCACTCGACCCCCGCCGCTGCCCTCCCCTGCCCGACCCGCCGAGCCCGCCTCCCCCGAATAACTGTTCGAAGATCGATCCGAGGTCCTCCCCGCCTTCGAATCCCGAAAACCGCCGCCGCCGCCCCCCGGGCCCGCCGCCCGATGACCAGCGATACTGCCGGCCCCCGGCTCCCCGCCGCCTTCGACGCCGACGTGCCCGAACCGGTCGTAGGCCTGTCGCTTCTCCTTGTCCGACAGAATGTCGTAGGCCTGCTGAATCTCGTTGAACTTCTCGGCCGCATCCGATGCCTTGTTGACATCCGGATGCCACTTCCGTGCCAACGCGCGATAGGCAGCCTTGATCTCGCCGTCGGTTGCAGTCCGGGATACCCCGAGAACCTGGTAGTAGTCTCGCTGCTTGCTCATACGTCGTCATCACCAATACACGAAGATTCAAACCACTCATGTGCTGTGTCAGGCCATTATAGAAATGATGCCCCCGACAAACCCGACTGTTTCCATTGTGCCAGCGCTCGCTGCAAGCACTGCCATGGCCCGTTGACCTGTTTCAAGTCGAGGACGACCGGTTTCGAGTACCCGATGGTCAGCAGGACACCTTGAAATGCACACAGATCAAGGCGGCCCGATCCCGGGCACACGCGCAGCCCCTGCCCATCCACATCCGTCAGTCTGACGCCTGCGAGGCGATCACTCTCGATGCGACCGAGTGCCTCGAGTGGATCATCGCCATGCCAGTAGCAGACGGCCGGATCAAAGCCGACAGACAGCCCTGACGGTGCCGATGTGTCAGCCCGGTAGACGGCCAGCCGTACCCCGTACGCTTCGCCGGTGGCACGCATCTGCTCGACCGCATCCGCGTCGAGTGCGACGGCATCACCAGTATCGTCATCTTCATCACCCGGTAATGCGAGTGAGACGGGCACGCGGCCCAGATCGCCGGCCAGTTCGATCGCGCCGGCAACCGCCGCCACGGCTCGATCGACATACAGCGAGTCCGTGAAGTGGTCCACCGGTATCCAGAGATCCAACCCACTGAGTGACAAGCCGTTGCGCCGGAGGGTAGCCAGCAGATCACGCCGGGCCGACCGGTCGAGGTCGCGCGGCCTCAGACCCGGCCTGGTGGCCGGCAACTGCACCCATCGCAGCCCGCACGCCGCCACCTGTCGCAGTGCCACCTTCGGATCTGAAAGCCCGCTGGGCGCATCATCCAGCAGCACACCCAGTGCAGCGCTGAGCGGCAAACTCGGGAGGTTGAGAGCCTGATCGTCAGTCATGGCATCATTGTATGACCGGATGGCCCGGTCGTATGCAGATGAAGCGGGAGTCCGAATCGTCAGGCCATATACTCTGGCATGAAATTCAACCTCACCGGCTTCCGATTCTTCAACAGCATCTACTGGTTGGCACTGTCCCTCTGGCTCGGGGCCCTGGTCATGGTCGCCCTCACCGCAGCCGTCATCTTCCCGACGATGCGCGATCTGGACGTGACGATCCCTGAGTTCGCCGAGGCCGGATACACCGGCGATCACTGGCGCATCGCAGCCGGCCATGTCATGGAGATTCTGTTTCTCGTCCTCGACTTCACGCAACTGATCTGCATGACCGTTGCATTGCTGGTCACGGCGCTCCAGTTTACCGTGTTGGGCGTGTCACTCCGCCGGTTTACGCATGTCACTCGGATCTTTGCCATTCTCATCGCTTCGGGCTGCGTCTGCTGGCATGTGTTTATGCTCAGTCCGCAGATGAACCGCGACCTTCGTGCCTACTGGGAGGCAGCCCGGGCCGGCGACTTCGCTGCTGCCGATGTGCATCAGCAGGCCTTTGAGTCGGCCCACCCGACTGCCTCGCGCCTGCTGGGATCGACGGCCGTGCTTGTGGCCGTGGTCATCATCACCTCTGCCGCCGGGGTGGTGCCGTTGAAACCGGCTTCGGAAATGGAGGATGATCCGGGACACTCCGGGACAGCCACCGCAAAGAAGGGCTCAGGCATTCAAGAACCGGAACTCCTGCGCAAACTGGGAGTGTGACACAAAGCCGCGACCGTTGGTCGCGGTCCTGTCGCCATTCCGCGCAGGCCGTGATCCTCGCATCACGACCCATTGCGCATTCACCGCGTATCAAAGTGATCAACAACTCCGTCCGTGACGTATCATGCTTCCGTTGAGAAACCATGCACGAAAACGATCGGATTGGAAATCCCATTGCCACGATCATCAACGAAAACCGATGGTTTGCCCAAAACGCCCCGCAAGTCGGATGCCCAGAAAAAGCGAGCCATGCAGATCTTCAGGGCGCTCGCCAAGCGCTATCCCGATGCCCACTGCGAACTCGACTACTCTTCCCCGCATGAACTCCTCATCGCAACCATCCTGAGCGCACAGGCGACCGACGTGGGTGTCAACAAAGCGACCCCGGCGTTGTTCAAACAATTCCCCGCCCCTGCCGATTATGCGAAGGCAACGCCCGAGGAGATCGAGCCCTATGTCCGCTCACTGGGGTTTTTCCGCAACAAGGCGAAGTCCGTTCATGCTGCTATGACGGCCGTGACCAATGAGCATGACGGCCGGGTGCCGAACACGATGGACGAACTCCTGCAACTCCGAGGCGTGGCACGCAAGACTGCCAATGTGGTACTCGGCAATGCGTATGACATCAACATGGGTGTTGTTGTGGATACCCATGTCATGCGACTCTCGCAGCGATTCGGATTGACGAAACACAAGGATCCCGGCAAGATCGAACTCGATCTGATGGCATTGTTTCCTCGCAAACACTGGGGACTGTTGTCGCACCTGCTGATCTTCCATGGCCGGCGCGTCTGCAAGGCGCGCGGGGCGGCCTGCAGCGATGATACCATCTGCCGGAAGTACTGTTCCAACGCGAAGTGATACACGAAGGAGTACAGCAGTCGTGAGCACCATCACCGATACACCGTGGGAAATCACCGGCGCTGAGAAGCAGGCCATCATCGGGAATACACACTGCAGCGAGGGTGAGCCGTCAGCAGTCGTCCTGTTCGTACACGGTTTTCTCGGGTACAAGGATTACGGCATGTTCCCGTACCTGGCCCATCATACTGCCTCGCACGGCTACGCCTCGCTCCGATTCAACCTGTCGCATTCGGGTATGACGAACCGGATCGAGACGTTCGAACGCCCGGACCTTTTTGAGAAAGACACGTGGTCAAAGCAGGTGTTTGACGTCATGTCCGTGATGAGCGCAGCCGAAGCGGGTCGGATTCCCGGGTGCCCGGCCGGGTTGCCGTGCATTCTGTATGGCCACAGCCGAGGCGGCGTGACGGTGCTGCTCACCTCCGGCCGGCTCTGTGCAGCTGCCACAGGCACGACCGACCAGGTCGGGACGGTGGACCCGTTGTTTGCCAAACTCGCGCCGCCGGCTGCCGTGGTGACGGCTGCTGCCCCATCCTTCACATATCGCCTCAGCCCCGGCCAGAAAGAACAACTGGCCCACGATGGCTTTGTTGAGGTCGTCAGTAACCGCACGGGTCAGACACTCCGGATCGATCGCGGCTGGCTGGATGAGCAAATCGAGCATCCGCAGGCTCACGATCTGTCAGCCCATGTCAAGGCAATCACCTGCCCGCTGACCATTGTGCATGGCGAGCGTGATCCAACGGTGCCCGCCTCATGTGCTCACGATCTGCTCGGTTCAGCCGGCGGGGTCGATGGTCGCACACGGCAGATCATTGTGCCCGGGGCTGACCATGTGTTCAACACGCCGAACCCGATGCCGCTGGATGCCGAGCCGTCTGCGCAACTTGCCATGCTCTGCCAGACGGTCGTTGAGGCATGTCACCACGCTGTCAGTTGACAGGCGTGCAAAGACCGAATGTTGACGAGGAAATCGGCTGTGGGGGGGGACGTGCTCGGCTGCGGCAAGAAAGCGAATGGATGCTGCCTCGTAAACACGATAGACTAAGTACAGATGGAGGGTGCCGTACTGCAGCCCAAGCCACGGTGGCCGGCTGTGTATCGGAATCACCCGAATTCAGTGTGTGTGTAGCGGACCAGTCACCACTCCTGACATGACGGGGTAGGCATGAGCGGCACGTCCAGTCGGACGTTCATGAGCGACTTTCGGCAGTTCTTCTATCGCGGTCTGACCGTCCTACTGCCGTCCGTGCTCACAATTTGGATACTCTTCCAGGCCTATCGCTTTGTCGATCAGAATATTGCCCAACCGATCAACGGCATCTGCCGCGTGGTCGTCATCCGCTCCATGCCACTGATCTATCGCGACGAGACGAAACGCCCGGACTGGTACAACGTCAACGATGAGGAGCGACTGGCAGAACGTGACCGTCGGCGGGCAAACAAGCAACCGAAACTTGAGGATAAGGACCTCGATGCCGACATTCGCAAGAGAGCACTCTCGGCATGGTGGCAGCTGCACTGGTGGCTCAACCTGATCGGTCTCGGGGTGGCCGTTATCCTGTTCTATCTGGCAGGCCGCATCTTGGGAGGCTTCCTCGGGCGCAAACTCACACACCGGGTGGAGCGGATCCTGAGCCGTCTCCCGATCTTTAAACAGGTCTATCCATATGTGAAGCAAGTCGTTGAGTTCCTCCTGGGCGAGCCGAAAATCGAGCTGAAGCGGGTCGGGCTCGTTGAATACCCGCGGTCCGGCATCTGGTCGCTGGGGTTTATTACCGGCAAGCCGGCCCAGCCCTGGCAGGATGCGGCCGGCCAGGAACTGCTCACATTGTTCATCCCGAGTTCACCGACCCCCATCACCGGTTATACGATCACGGTACCACGGCAAGACGTAGTGGAGTTGGACATCACGCCCGAGGAGGCGTTCCGATTCACGGTCAGCGGTGGCGTGCTGACGCCGGGAGGTATCGGCGAGCAATATGCGACGCTCATCGAGACTCGAACCGAGGATGTGCCGGCAGCCGACAAGCAATCGTCGCCTGATCCTGCTGATCCCGGGAAGAAGCAGAAGCAGAAGGAGAAGGAACCGTGACCACACCAGGCCACTTGTCGGGCGGGGCAGCGTGAATATGCCCCGTGGCTGTCGGTATGTCGCCTGAACCGACAGCAGATCCGGACGTCAGCAGGCGAATCCTGACACCCAGGCCAGTTATCTGCCTTCCACCGATTCCAAAAGGGTAAAGCGACCATGGAAATCAACATCAGTGGCAAGCACATCAATCTCACCCCCGCGATGGAGGAGTACGCGCAGAAAAAATGCGATCGGTTGCCCCGGTTTTATGACCGATTGCAGGAAGTCAATGTCGTCGTCGATCGGCCGTCGCGCGAGTTCGAGGTCGAAGTGATCGCGCATGTCGCTAACCACGATCCATTCATTGCGTCCTGTGGCGGAGAAGACTTTTACGGTTGTGTGGATAACGTAGTGGACAAATTGACTCGGCAACTGTCCGAACACAAAGATCGAATCAGAAATCGCAAGCATCCGTAACCACCCGGATTAAGGCATCAGGTGCGAAGTGGGTCTACACTTGCTGGTCCCAGGCGGCCCTGTCGGCCGGCACGGGGAGATAGCGTGAGGAGTCATTGCTAGCATGAAATTGCAAGACATTGTTGTTGAATCAGCCCTTATTCCGGCGCTCGAAGCGGTTGGGCGAGATGAAGTGATTGCTGAAATGGTCGATTCGCTTGTTTCTGCCAAGGCCGTCGATTCATCACTGCGTGATGAACTCGTCGATGCCGTCCTCGCTCGCGAGCGCCGCGGGTCAACCGGGTTCGGCAAAGGCGTGGCCGTGCCGCACGTCAAACATGCCGGGATCACGAAAATGGTCGCCACCATCGGCGTCAGCCCGAAAGGCGTGGACTTCCATGCACTGGATCGACAACCGGTCCACTCCGTCGTCCTGCTCCTGTCACCCGACAATCAGCCGGAGGAACACCTTCGGGCGATGGAAATTATCTTCGGTAATCTGAGCCAGGATACGTTCCGCCGTTTTCTGCGACAGGCCACCACGGTGGATGACATCGTGACTCTGATCCGGGAAGCGGATAGCCAGCAACTGGTCCATTGACGAGCCTCCTGCGGGCATCAGGCTGACTGCGAATCAGTACGGGCCTGACCCGAGGAGAACGAGATGCCGGCCGACCGATCTTGGATTGCGGGAGGTCGTCTGACATGGGTGGGTGTGTCCTGCAACCCTGGACACTGCGAACAAAACAACGATACGACCTCCTGCCTGATTCCACCACGGCGGCATCGGACCCAATGCCAACGCACGGGCAGGGACGTCGCTCCCATCACGCCACGATTTCCACCCCCCGGCAGGCACGTGCAGAAGGAATGCGAGCACAGACGGTGAGCCAACTTCTCAAGAGAACGGTCGTTATCTCAAATCGGCTCGGGCTCCATGCCCGACCGGTGATGACGTTCGTTGAGTTGGCTTCAACATTCGAGTGTCGTATTACCGTCCGCGGCAGAAACCAGGAAGTTGACGGCAAGTCGACGCTCCTGATGATGACCCTCGGGGCCACAAGAGGCACCGAACTCGAAATCGAGGCCGACGGCCCGGACGCCAAGCAGGCACTCGACAGTCTGGCCGAACTGGTTGACCGCGGGTTTGACGAGTAACCACCCTTATCCCACTGACATACAGGCGATCATGGTGCCATCCAATGAGGATCAACCCGGCGCTGAGAGCGGCGATCTGATCGGCCCCGATTGGCACGACCTCGGCCTGCTGTCCGATATTCAAATCGGGCACGCGACGTATGCAGAGGTTGCCGGGAGGGGAGTCTGCGTCGCCCGTGCGAGTGAGTCGGACGTCGTCATCTTTGATGATGCCTGCCCCCATGCCGGGGCCTCATTGGCAGGCGGTCGCGTCTATGACCAGTGCCTCGTCTGCCCCTGGCACGCATGGGAGTTCAGGCTCAGTGACGGCAAGTGCCCGGATAACGAGGTGATCACAGTCCGTAAGCACGAGTGCCGCGTGGTTGACGGTCATGTCCTGTGCAGACTCAACGGCACGGACTCAGGGCCGACCGATCCAAGGGCACGCTTCTAGAGCGGCCGGCCGGCTGAAAAACGACCTCGAGGCAGCGAATGCAGCCTCGAGGTCACAGGTGCGCTTACCGACGGACAACCACTGCTTACGGCTTGAACCCATCCGTCAGCGTTTTCAGGAATGCAACGATGGCTGCTTCTTCTTCTGCATTCAGACCGAGGTCGCCGAGTTCGTCACTGTTGACATTGACGGCTACCTCCGGCTCGGGCCACTCCTCTACATCACGGGTGTTGTAGAAGTGCACAATCGCTTCAAGTGACTTGAAAACGCCATTATGCGCGTAGGCCTTGACGAATTCAGGGTACGGTCTCGCATCAACATTGCGCAATGTGGGGACCTTGTGTTTCCCCCAGTTCTCCTGTGCCAGATGTGCGTACTCCGGGACCGTCAGGAGAAAGCCGCCGAGACCCGGGTCCACCCAGTCGGTGCCCATGGGATTCCACTTGGGCGGCATCCGGTAGAACGGGTTGTCGGGGTTCCTCGGGACTCCCAGATTGTCATACGTGAAATCCGTCAACAGTGGCGGTTCGCCGTTGGGCCCGGGTGCCGAGGGGTGGCAGGCTGCGCAGTTCCCCTTTTCCGGATCCTCAAACAACTCCAGCCCCCACATCTCCAGGTCCGTCAGTTCCACCTGCCCGTCCAGGTAGTAGTCATACTTCGAATCAAAGGGGTTGACCTCAGACGATCGTTCATAGGCAGCAATCGCGTGTGCGATATTCTCGTATGACTCAGCCACGTCTTTCCGCCAGTCGAGCGGTTCGCCGAACACTTCCTCGTACAGGTGGGCATAGTCGGACTTCGCAATCCTGCGCAGGATCTGGCGAGCGCCCGGCGTGTTTTGCTCAAGCGGATTCAGGAAGGGGCCCTGGGCCTGTTCTGCCAGAGGGTCTCCGAGTCGCCAGCCGGTCGCCCTGCCATCCCAGAACATGCCACCGATGAAGATTCCTTCCACTTCGTCGAAGTACATGACGGGACTTTCGCCGCCATAGGCAGCGGTTGGTGGCTTTCGATTGCCGAAGCGCTTGTGGATCGCTCCCGGGTAGATGGCCAGTACGTCGTTAATTCTTGAGTTCGGGCCGGTAAAGCCAACGGATGGATCGTGACATGCTGCACACGCCTGCCCTACGGGTGTCGACAGGTCCGCATCGAAAAAGACTGCTTTCCCCAGCGCCTCCAGCGGCGTCAGATCTGCCCCATATGCTGAGACCGACAACAGGTTCGTGACCGCCAGAGTCGCGATGACAGCCTGTGCTGCCTTCCGTATGCACCTTCTCCGTGACATTGCTCGCTCCATTTTCCTGATTGTGAGTGTGTTTCTTCACACCAAGGGACGACTGCGCCCGGTGAACCACACCGTCAGAGGCGCTCCAAAAGACTTCATGCACATCAAGTTATAGTATTTGAGAGTGATGTAAATGGGTACAAGTGCCCAATCTGCGCGCAGGATAACGCTCGCCCTTTTGAACCGCTTGCTCGCCGAATGCTGCTGCAGTCCTCGTCAGATCAACCGTGAATCAACCGCCCGCGTGCAGCGAGTGCAGCCTCGTGGTTCGCCTCGTACATCGTGGGGTGCGCGTGCAGGGTGTTGATCACGTCATCGATGGTCGCTTCCAGATGCATGGCCAGGCCGAATTCCGAGATCAACTCGGTTGCCTGGTCGCCAATGATGTGGGCCCCTAGGATCTCGCCGTTCGGTATTGCCGTCAGCACCTTCACCATCCCGACGTTCGCCCCGGCTGCGATCGCCTTGCCGTGGGCCTTGAGTTGGTATGATCCAACTTCGTAGTCAGTGCCCTTGGACAGTCCGGCATCCTTCAGTTTCTGCTCGTTGCGTCCGATGGAGGCAACCTGCGGGTGGCAGTAGGTACAGCCGGGAATCAGGGTGTAATCGATCCCGAGGCATTCGTGGCCGGCCATCCGCTCGACACAGGCCACCGCTTCCTCTGAAGCCACGTGTGCCAGCCACGGCGGGCCGATGACATCGCCGATCGCATAAACGCCAGGCACCGAAGTCGCATACGTCGGATTGTCGACGTCAATGTAGTTCACCTTGATGTGGTCCTTGACGGTCTCGACGTTCAGCGAGTCGGCAAATAGCCCATCAAACCGACCGCGCACCCCGATGGCGACGAGCACGGCATCTGCCTCGATCGTCTCAGACTTCGAGCCATCCGAAGCCTTGGAGATAGCCACCGACGCCGACGCCGGCTTCTTGGACTTTCCTGAACCCTTCTTCACATCGACGGCATTGACGGTGTATCCGGTCTTGACGCTGATCTTGCTCTTCTTGAACTCTCGTTCGAGCACCTTGGCTATGTCGGCATCCTCGATCGGCAGGAGGTGGTCGAGCATCTCGACGATCGTGACTTGTGTTCCGAACGCGTTGTAGAAGTACGCAAACTCAACCCCGATCGCCCCGCCCCCGACGATGACGAGGCGCTCCGGTCGTGTGGGCAACGTCATTGCCTCTTTGGCAGCAATCACAACCTGGCCGTCGAACGGTGCACTTGGTAACTCACGTGGTTCAGCACCGGTGGCGATGAGAATGCGATCAGCCGTCAATGACTGGCGAATCGTGCCGCCCGGTTTGTCCATGACGACCACTTCGCACGGCTGATTCGGTCCACCGGCCCCCTTCGTGATTCGAGCGTGCCCGTCAAGATGGGTAATCCCATTCTTCTTGAACAGGAATCCGATCCCCTTGTTCAGGGTGTCGGCCACACCTCGGGATCGGCCGATCACTTGGTCCCATTTGAAACTCAGGCCGTCGGCTTCAATGCCCCAGTCTGCCCCATGTTTGGCCACCTCGGTGTAGAGTTCTGCGTTCCGCAGCAGCGCCTTGGTGGGGATGCAGCCCCAGTTCAGACAGACGCCGCCGAGCCGATCCCGCTCGATACAGGCTGTTTTCATGCCAAGTTGGGCCGCACGGATCGCCCCGACATACCCGCCGGGTCCGCCCCCGATAACGATCAAATCAAAGTGTGTATCAGCCACAGCGACCTCCTCGTCGCGCTTCGGTCAGAATGAAAGTTGAATGTCCCGGTTACAAATAAGGGCTTCAGGTTCCCATCCCACACGACCCAAGTCGTCGGGATGTTCGCTGATATCCCTGCCATCCGGCCGGGATTGTAGCGTGAGAACAGCAGTCTTCCGATACAAACAGCCGGCGTGCTGTCGCTCAGACGGAGAAGCCGGGACAATCGGCCTCTGGCCGGCCATCACTGATTGACGGGGTTGCTCGCACAATCTAGCATCGCAACCGCGCATGAACGCGGTTTTCGCAGCCTGGGCAGGATCCGCACTGCCGATACGGCTGCCCCATTGGCGGACGAAGGGACTTTACGGTGAAGTTGGCCATCATTTCCGATATCCACGGCAACTCCGAAGCCTTGCGCACCGTGCTGGAGGACATCAAGCAGCGCGACGTCGAGGGCATCATCTGCCTGGGCGATATCGTCGGCTACGGCCCGGACCCGGCCACCTGCGTCAGTCTCGTCTCCGAGCACTGCATGTGGTCACTCATGGGCAACCATGACTTCTCCGTGTTGTACGAACCCACGAACTTCAACCCCGGTGCCGAACAGGCTGCCTGGTGGACCCGCACCCAGTTCGAACAGGAAGAGGATGCGGACGTTCGCAAGGAGCGGTTCAGTTTCTTTTCCCGGCTCCGCGTGCGTGTCCGCTTCGGGCCGGACGACAAGATCATTGCGGTGCACGGCTCGCCGCGCCGACCGGTCAACGAGTACATCTTCCCCGATGATGCGATCGGCGGCTCGCTGAAGATCCAGCAGATTTTCGAACGGGTCGAGACCTGTGCCGTCGTCGGTCACACGCACGTCCCCGGTGTGTTCACCGATGAGCCGGACTTCTACTCCCCGGATGAACTCAAGGGCCGCTTCACATTCCAGCCCGAAGAAAAGGTCATCATTAATGTCGGCTCCGTCGGTCAGCCGCGCGACAACGACCCACGCGCGTGTTATGCCGTGCTCGATGATGAGGGCGTCTCGTTCTACCGATTGCCCTATAACATCGATGTGGTGGCCGATGCCATCAAGGCCATCCCGGAACTCAACGACTGGCTCGGCGATCGCCTGTATGAAGGTCGCTAACCCGAACCCGATCTCCGACTCTGAGTAATCCTGCCCTGCAATCCACCCGAAATTGCTGTACCGTGCACTGATTGATTATCGGTGCATCAACACTTTTCAGACTCAGCATGATCAGGGTGGTCAGGCATGATTGGCTTGGAAACCGTCAGGCAATGGGCACGTGAGAACCGTGACCCCTCCATATTCGAAGTATTGCGCCACACGCACTGGTGGTCGATCTTCATCGTCGCGCTCGGCCCGGTGCTGGCAGCCATCACCTTCCGGCTTGCAGAAGACCATATCGCCGAATCCGTCCTCGGCGGCGATGCGAAAGTCATGCTGGCCATCTTCGTGCTGACGGCCACCTACTGGGTCACCGGGGCCATCCCACCTTTTGCCACCGGCATCCTGGCCATCGGATTGTCGGTCTTCCTGGTCGGTTTGCCCGCACACGGCAACGGCCAGCCGGACATCCTGGGCCATACCACGGTTGACAGTTGGAAAGATTTTGTCGGTGTGGCCGCTGCCCCGATCATCATCCTGATGTTCGGCGGGTTCGTGCTCAGTGCGGCAGCCCATAAGCACGGCCTCGATCGCGTGATGGCCGTCACGTTCCTGAAACCGTTCGGCAGCCGCCGGCCCATCGTGCTGCTTGGCATGATGCTCATCACCGCGAACTTCAGCATGTGGATGAGCAACACGGCCACTGCCGCGTTCATGATCACGCTGATTGCCCCGCTGCTTGATAAGTCCGATCCCAACTCGCCGGCTCGCCGCTCGTTTACGCTTGCTATCCCATTGGCTGCCAACATCGGCGGGATCGGCACCCCGATCGGCACGCCGCCCAACGCGATCGCGTTCGGGGCGCTGCATGCAATGGGCATCGAGATTACGTTTTTTCAATGGATGCTGTTTGCGATCCCGGTCGTCCTCATCATGCTCGTCATTGCCTGGTTGCTGCTGTTGTGGTGGTACCCGTTCAAGAAGGATCACTTCCAGATCGAATGGTCCGAGCACGTTGAATCGCCCGGCTGGCGGCAGTGGATTGTGTACCTCACGTTCTTTGTGACGATCGGCCTGTGGATGACTTCCACCTGGACCGGCATCCCGATCGCCCCGGTGGCGATCATTCCCGTGATGGTGTTTACGGCGACGCGGCTGGTCGATCGGAATGATATTAACAATCTTGACTGGGACATTCTGTTGCTGATGGCCGGCGGCCTGGCACTCGGCGCCGGCATGTCTGCGACCGGGCTGGCTGAATGGATGGTCGAGAGCGTGCCGCTTGATTCACTTGGTCAGTCGGGCATGGTGGTCGTGTTATGTGGTGCCACGATGTTAATGTCGACGTTCATGTCGAACACGGCCGTGGCGAACCTGTTGATGCCGATCGCGTTGGGGCTGGCAGCAGTGGGGGCGGCCGATGCCGTTGTCGGTGGCAATGCATCGTCACTGACTCCGCTGGCTGCGGGTGTGAGCGTGGCCCTGGGCGCGAGCCTGGCGATGGCGCTGCCGGTTTCGACTCCGCCGAACGCGATCGCGTTTTCCACCGGTCGCATCCAGGTGTCCGACATGGTGCGGCTCGGCATCATGATCGGAGTGATCGGCGTGCTGCTGACCACGGTGCTGTGTCGGATCGCGTTCTGATAGGCGTAGGTCAGGACGTCAGTCCTGCTGTCAGGACTCGGGGGACCTCGTCCTGACCTACTCCTGGATTGTCTGTGCCCCTTCAGGGCTGGCGTGCGTTCGCAGGCATGACGAATCATTCAGGGCACGCCGCAGCGTGCCCCTACTCGAAGGCCCCTCGCACCCCCCGGTTTCCCCTCCTATCCTTGCCCGATTCATTGAACTCTGATACACGAACACGGACGGAGCCATTCACGTGTCCATCCCGAAAATGAAGCGAATACTCGTCACCGGCGGGGCCGGTTTTCTCGGCTCACACCTCTGTGACCGCCTGATCGACCAGGGCCATGACGTCATCTGCCTCGACAACTTCTTCACGAGCCAGAAGTCCAACGTCACCCATCTCCTGAGTGAGCCGAACTTCGAACTGATCCGTCACGACATCACGCACCCCCTCTGGCTCGAAGTCGATGAGGTCTACAACCTGGCCTGCCCGGCCAGCCCCATCCACTACCAGTGGAACCCCATCAAGACCATGAAGTGCTCCGTGCTGGGCATCATCAACGTCCTGGGCATTGCCAAGCGCACCCAGGCCCGCATTCTCCATGCCTCCACGAGCGAGGTCTACGGCGACCCGGAGGTCCACCCCCAGCCGGAGTCCTATCGCGGCAACGTGAACCCGATCGGCCCCCGTGCCTGCTATGACGAGGGCAAACGGGCTGCCGAGACGCTCTGCTTCGACTATCACCGCCGGCATCACATGCCGATCAAGGTCATCCGCATTTTCAACACCTACGGCCCGCGGATGCACCCCTACGACGGCCGGGTCGTGTCCAACTTCATCCGGCAGGCACTGGTCGGTGAAGACCTCACCATCTACGGCGACGGCTCGCAAACCCGCTCGTTCTGTTACTGCGACGATCTGGTGGAAGGCATGATTCGGATGATGAACACGGGCCACGACGACTTCATCGGCCCGGTCAACCTTGGGAATCCCGATGAGTTCACCATTAAGGAACTGGCTGAGATGGTGATCGAAATGACCGGGACGAAGTCGAAGTTGATCTTTGAGCCGCTGCCGGCCGACGACCCGACTCAGCGGCAACCCATCATCGACCTGGCCAAAGACAAACTCGGCTGGGAGCCGAAGGTCAAACTCCGTGAAGGCCTGGAAAAGACGATCGCCTACTTCCAGGATGTGGACTTTTCCCAGTTCCGCCACCCGACGCCGCCGCCTTTGACCTAAGGCCCGGCAGGTTCTGATCAGGTCAGTTCCGCTGAGTCGAAGTTCTGCTGCTGCGTGAACAACTCGTCGAGGGTGTACTTCGCGCCGCATTCCGGGCAGAGCGAGACGCCCAGACCGGTCATGTTGTAGCCGCAGTTCGGGCAGCAGACCGGATTACGCCCGGTGGCGCGCAGTCGCGCGATTCGTTCCCCGGCCGTTTCTCGCCAAATGAACACGGTCGCAAACAGCCAGAGCGCGATCGCAATACAGCCTCCTGAGAACACTCCGAGATCATCGCCGATGCCGAAGTGGATTCCGGCCCCGGCAATGGCTGATATGATCAGGATGACGAGTGTGGCAGCGCCTGTTGCGAGTGCCCGCATCGCCGTCCAGTTCGTGCGAGGTTTCCAGAGGAGCCACCAATAGCACACCACAAAGACGAAGGTGACGCCATTGGCCAGCATAAAGACTCGGTTGTACTCCCAGTCCCACCCGGGGATTTCGAAGCCGAATATGGCTGTGATGAAGTACACGAGCCCTGCCAGCGGCATCATGATCATTGCAAGTAGAATCTGTGCAACGAGGCGAGACATAGGCGGCCGTACCTTGTACCAAGCGGTGTGTCAGGGCTGGATACGTGCACTCTCGAACTCACCCATTTTATCAACGAGTTCCTGCACGATGCGGATCGCCGTGGAAAGCCGGGGATCATTTCCGGCACAGGCGATGGCACGCGGTGCCTTACTCGTTGTCTTTCGGCGTGATGCGCCGGGGGCCGAGTCACAGATATTGTCGTAGACGTCAGCCAGTTTGACGAGTCGTGCCTGCCAGGGGCCGGCAGTCAGTTGCCGGTCATACGCCTCTTCTCGTTCCGACTCGACCATCCGCATGTCTTTGGTCATGCAGGCGACATAGTCGGCCACCTCCGTGCCGCACTCTTGTGCAATATCGTCGTAATCGGCCGGCGAATCCTCGATCACGTCATGCAAGAGCGCAGCCGCCAGGATGACCGGATCGTCCACGCCGAAGATCTCCCGGATCACCATCGCGACGCGGTAGGGGTGTGTGATATACGGCGTGCAGCCGTCCTTTCGAAGTTGCCCGGCATGACAGCGCGCTGCCAATGATGCCGCCCGTTGCCACAGGTGAATGTTGCCGTCGACGACCACGTCCCGATCCGCTGATGACACTCGTGCACTCGCTTTCTGTATGCTCGAAACCGCTTACGTGTTGCGTCGGATCATGAGAACGACCGCATGGACGGCAATCGCCTGCCCAGTGCCGATCGCATCGACTGACTCATGTGTTTTGCCCTTGAGATTGACTCGATCCGCCCCAACGCGAAGCAAGGCTGCCAGGTTCGTCCGCATTCGATCCTTGTGTGTGCTGAGCCGGGGGCGTTCAAGGACAACGGTCACATCAATGTTTCCGAGGCCATACCCGGCTGCGCCGGCTCGTGCCACGGCTTCAGTGACAAAGATCGATGAATCGGCACCTTTCCACTTCGGCGACGTATCAGGAAACAGTTGCCCGATATCCGGCTCAGCGATGGCTCCCAGTATGGCATCGGTCACTGCGTGATACACGGCATCGCCGTCGCTGTGGCCGACGGCCGTCACGTCTGTCGACATTCTGACCCCACAGACCACGAGGCCGGCCCCCGATGGCGCATCGGCAGGAACCGGCTCCAGCCGGTGCAGGTCGAATCCATGCCCGATGCGGTAGGGGAGGGGCTCAGAATGTCCGTTTTCAGCCATGCTGGGTGAGTGTACTCAACTCCCTGCCTGCGTGCTAGAATGCCTTTGTCTCTTATCGGACGGCAGAAATGCATGATCCGACCCTGCCTGCCGGCCTTGCTCTGGACTTGTGCTGTGGTTCGGACCGAAATAGCCTATGAGACGGGATGTACAGCGCAGACGGTCGGCCTTGAAGGCTTGTCGGCGCTCACTGATCAGGCAGAGAACGGGTTCTTGAAGTATCAACTGAAGATAGATAGGGACTGGCACCATGTCAGGACATCATCCGGAAGGTCACGTTACCACCATGCTCGTGTCGATCGGGCGTCTGATCCTCGTGTGGCTTGCCAGTACGGTTTTGCTGGTTGGCACCACTGGGTGTGTCCCGTGGTACCAGCCCGGGGACCAGGGGTTTGAGAAGTCGGTTCACATCTGGACCAGCCAGGAGCATCAGCCGGCTACTGTCACGTTGTACGACACGCGTACCGGCGAAGCGGTCTGGTCGATCGACGTTCCGCCCGGCAAGTGGCTGGCCACCCGTTTTCGTACCGGTCTCGGCAATGATGAGGTGTATCGGCCTGATCTGCTTGAGTACAGCCTGTTTGATGAAGGCCGGTCCTACGGCCAACTCCGGTCGTCCATCAGCGTTCCTGCCGATACGAGCCGGAGGGTGGAACTGACGATCCGTGACGGCACGGAATACGCGTCGTATGACGATCCACTGTCGCACGATTCACCTGGGCAATAGCACCGACGCTCACCGGTCCCATTCTTGCAGCCCCCATCTCGCTGTTGGCACCGCTATGACCTCCTGATGGTGTCTGGTTATCCCATTCCACTCCTGATGCTCACTTTCGGCTTTCGCTCACGAGGCGGCGGCTTGGTTCAGTGCGCGCGGAATCCTCTGTGTGAGCGCCTTTGGGGGGCACAATTCAGGCTACCGACCCGCATATCGTGTGAAAAATGTAATTTAATTCGCAGTATTTGATGGAACACAAAGTGACCTGTAAGTCGCATATGCTTCTAAGGGAAAACCCTCGTAAGTGTTTTGTTATCTGCGGCATTGGGTATTTGCATACGGAACTGGTCAGGCAGTTTACGCGTTTTTGCAAATTCCAGAGGTGTGCGGCTTTTACCCAGTAAGAGAAGGAATGGGCCTTGACTCAATTCCTGCAATCTCGATAATGCTGGGATTGGGCAATATGCAATTGAGTTTTGCTCCGTTGCTGTTGCTCCGTTGGAGGAAAGGTAGGACATGAACAACCAGTCCGAGCAGTACCAACGGCTCAGCCAGTTGATCGAGGTTGCCTGCGACTACAGAGGCTGGACCAAGATGCAACTGGCCAACGCGCTGCAGCGCGATCCAGGGAGTGTTTTGCCTCGGAGCGGCAACCCGAAACTCGACTACCTGACGCGACTGGCAGACGTTTTGGAGTGGCCGGTCGGCGAAGTTGCTGCCGTCTTGAATGGCCCTGGGCTCGATCCGCTGTTGCCTGATCGCGATGACTGTCAGCCAACGATGGAGGAACTTGGCGGGCTCGAGTATCAACAGGCGATTGCCAATGCACTTGAGTCCCAGCGGGCCGGCAGCTACCCGGCCGTGATCAGATACGCTCAGCGTGCGACCAACTTGGCAAAGTCAGGACAGCAGGTCGCCGTAGCCCTGCAGTATGCTGCGACCGGATGGCAGTACCTCGGGCGATCTACCATTGCCCTTGACCTCCTGAACCAGGCAATGGCTCAGCAGAATGTGTCGGCCACATTGTCACGCACTTTGCAGAGCAATGTCAGCGAATGCTACTACTCGCTGTGGCGCTTGCCTGAAGCGCGGGCCCTGTCGGCCGAGTTGATTGAGACCATCGGCCGGCTTGAGTCGGCTGACCGCTACGACCGGTCGTCCGAAGCGTTTGCACACTATGTGTGCGGGAACACGATCCGCCGCCAGGTTGGCCTTGACGATGCTCATGCGACCTCCCTGGCTGAAACCGGCATCGAGTACCTGCAGCGCTGCATCAGTCTGTACGATACACTTCGGTCTGATGTTGATGCCTCGCAGACGGCTGACGGCGTGATTCGGACCTGCCGAGGCGCGATCATGGAACTTGAGGTCGTGCTCGGTCGCCGACTGGCGATTGAAGTATTGCGGATCATTGAGAGTGGGCTCGACGATATTGTGGAGGTCGATAGCTATCCACGAAACGACCTGCTTGAGAGTTACGGGTGGTGGTGCATATTCGGGTGCAATATAGCCCATCGCCACATGGACGGCCCGGAGAAGCAGCGATTCCTGGCCCAGTTCACCATGAAGGGGTATGAGGTGGCAGACCGGCTGGAGAACTGGTCGATGCGTGAGCGCTTGTTCACGCTGGATCACTTCCGAAGGCAGGCGCTGGATGATGCAGGGAAGGCGATGGAGGAGTGGGTACTCCATCCGAGCGAAGTTCGTGTGATCAGTGGCACGATGGGTCGCTTCCCACACTTCCGCAAAGTCGGTTGGTCGATTATCGAATCCGCCAACGTGATTCGTGACTGAGAAACGCTCGAAGGCAACGACTGCTCTGTGAGAGGCACCATGTTCAAGACACAGAACAACACAATACAGCGTGGGCAACAGCGTCCGGAGGAGATGAAGGTGATGACTCGTTCATCAGCATGTATCAATGCAGTGGTATTGGCCGGTGGAATCGCTTTGGCAGGACTGTTGGCACCAACGGCCAGCGCAGACCTGATCACCGATTCCCAATTGCAGATTCAGGAACTGATCATCAACCCAATGGGTGATCCCAAGGGCCTCGGGTATGATGGGTTCGGGGATTTCTTCCACCCTGAACCGTACGAGAATCTGATCGGCCACGGGAATTGGATCATCCCGGGTGACGATGATGAGACAAAAGGTGCGATCATGCCGGGTGACCCGGATCAGATGTTTACCCCGATCGGAGGAGGGGCATTGCCGGGATTCGAATTCAACGTGATCCCGAGTGAGTTTGACGGCGGGAAATCACTCTGGGACAACCAGATTGAAGACAACGGAACCTTTACCGCCCCGTTCGCGGCAACCGGGATCACGCTCGGCGATGGGCTGGGTGGCGGCTTCCGGGACGACTCACTGCCGCCGATCCCGACCCCGCAGGCGCTCTGGCCGTTGGCCATTGCCCTCACGTGTTTCGGGGGCAGACGACGTCGCGAGTCGTGATCGTTGGCTCATCGGACGCGTACTGCTACTGCGGGGTGTACCCCTCACGGGGTGGTTGCGCACAGGAAACCGGTCTCAGGATCAATCGTGATCATGGCTTGCTCGGTGTCGCACGTCAGCACGATTGAGGCGATCGTCTGCTGATTCAGCCGGCCGAAGGCATCGTATTCGATCTGATTGTTGACCATGCCCGTGACGACAAACGTCACGCGCTGTGCCATGCTGGCCCGACCCTCTCCCATGTACGTGTCAAACGGCTCTCCCGTGTACTCTTTGACATACGGCGTGTCCGGTGCCGATTCCGGGGCCACCCACCAATGTGATGCCGTGGGATCAAACCGGACAAGCGTCAGTTGATCCGGGTTGCTGATGGCCGTCGCCTGCGCATAGTCAAGGTCTGAAATCACGAGCCCGAGGCCGGCTTGCAGATAGGACCGCTCAGGGCTGTCCATGGTCGGGATGATCATGACGGTCGTGATCACCATCAATACCGTGACCACCATGACCTCGATTAATGTGAAGGCTCGATGGTTCATCGTACTCCAACTTCACGAGACTCACGCCTGGGATCGCCGCCAGAGCGGCCCGTGTCGGCTTCGAGCTACTTATTACGCAGGAGTTGCTTCATCATCTTCAGCCGACGTTTCACTTCCCGTTTACGCGGGGCGGGCGTGGAGAGATCCGGACCACTCAGCACATCGGTAGCACTCGGTGTTTTGGAGATAGTCACCGTTGAACCGTCGACGGCAACGTAGTACGTCCCCGTTCCGATTCCTGCTTTTGAGGCATAGCCTCCGATGCGTGAGTCTAGAACCTGAGTCGATGAGAACAGGAGGCTGTTTGGGTTCGTGTACCCGATTCGATCATCGAGCGCGTGATCGTAATGCAGTACGGAGTCTCCCATGATGTCAGCTTCGAGTGCAATGATGCATCCGGCTATGAATGACATGTGGTCTAACTTGACCTTCGCCTCAGCACCATACATGATGCCGCGCATCGCCGAATTGTTGTCAAGGACCCAGGGCTTTGCCGTACTGCCCCTGAGCTTGAGTACTCTGACATGCCGTGGGTCGGAGTAGGTCTTCAGTCCTGTGTACGGGTTGCCGCAGGCTGTGATTTCGGTCGCGCTCAGTCCAATGCTGGACCCGTGGTTGACGTCGAAATTGCCGCCCACGTGCAGGTCAAGTCGGGCACCATTCTCCACAAGGATGTGGGATTCGTGATCGAGACTTACATCGCCTTCCACCACAATTGTCATGTCGTGATCAATCGTGATTCTGCCACCATTGTCCAATTTGAGGTCTCTCAGAATATAGGCAGTCATTCCGGCATTAGCCGGTTTCAGATTCGCCGTATCGGTGACGGTAATTGATTCAAACATCTTGGATGCGGACAGATACCATGTTCCTGATGCGATGTTCGTTTTGTACATTATCGCCGGGGGCAGGCCGCTGACATCGACGGCAGGACTGAGGAACAGCGGGAGCGGCTGATCGGCTGTCATGTCCACGCGCTGCAGCTTCGTGTCTCCGGCGCTGTTATCGGCGAGAATCGTTTTTGGTGCGACTCCCATGACATACAGACTGGTGTCCACCAGACAGGTGTTGCCGCTGAGCGCCACGTTGCCCCCTGACAGGGAGTTCGTTCCGATTCGTATCGGCTCACGGAATCGGAATCTCGGAGAAGCCTGCCACCTGAGGATGGCACTGTCAGTCACCTTCAGCCAGTCACGTACGAACACGGCAAACTCGCGCATATCGACACCGACAGCATTCACTTGCTGAGGCGTGTAGACGTCTGCCATCACGCCCTGCACCATCTTGTTGCTCTTCCCATTGGCCGTCACGGTGACGTATTCACAGTCGGCAGCCGGGAGATTCCCGTCAAGGTCGGTGACCGTGATGGTGATGGTCTCGCCGCCGTAATCGAAGTTCTCAACGAGAACGCCGTCGGTGGCTGCCGAGCGCCAATCGATGTTTGAGCATTGCATGATCGCTTCGGCCAGATCGATTCCTGTATCTGCCGCAGCGCGTGCGCGCGCCCCGAGCACGGCATTGCTGCCGATCTCCGGCGCGTTGCCGCTGGCTGCGAGGAATCCGATCGACGCCACTGTAACGACGCCGACGCTGATCAAGACCAGCATCAGGGCGATGCCGGGGCGGTGCGAGGTCGGTCGGGCAGCCGCCAGAGAGTTGAACGATTGAACAGGTCGTTGCATGATACATCTCCATGCCACGAGGGGGGATGTCGGTGAGGAAGTTGCCGAACCGGGTACACGAATCATCTGCCGTCTGGGCACCATCATGAAATCGGCTCCTTGTACTCTCGAACACTGGACTCGAAGACGGCCGTCTGATTGTTCGTCTTCGCGTCAAACTGAACGACAAACGTCGCGATGCGCTTGTCGCGTTCGGTGCCGACGCTGCGCTCGATCGTAAACGACGTCACCGCATCCGAGAGTCGAGTACTCTCGATATAGCCAAGTGTCTTGTAGCTATCCAGGACCGCCCACCAGTCACTCGCAGCCGGCAGTTCGATGTCGTACAGGCTTCGTTCAGCCTCCGACCAGGTGTCCGGGAAACTGATGTAGTACAGCCGCACGGTCTTTGAGACGGGGTCGTGATCGACCCACCGGAGTTCCGACACATGGACCGTTTCACTCGCTGTTGAGTCATCGAGCCAGAGAACCATCGTACTGGCCCCTGTTTCGAGAATGCACAGGCTCGGCAAAATGTAACTGCTCAACCGCACGCTCAACGCTTGCGACCGGACGACAAACTCCCGCATGTATCGGTCGTAGTCCGAGCTCTGGGCAACGGCGAGCAACAGACTGCCGGTGGCTAAGGCGATCAGTGCAGTGATGGAAATGGCCAGAAGGAATTCAAGTGCCGTCACGCCATAGCGCGGGCGGATGCACCTTCTGCGGACAGCAGCACGACCGGCACAGCGTCCTTGCTGCCCGGCTGCGATCGTTCGAGATGTTCCCGTTATCGGCGTCACGCCGTGGTCCCCCCGATCCTGTTTGTTATTGGCTTGGCTTCGGTACGAACCGGGTCAGCGTACACACCCGTCGTTCGTCCTGGTCGTAGGCAGTCACGGTGATCTGCAGCCCATCAATCACGACCCCAAGGCCGGGGAACTTCTGCTGGTGGTCCTCGACGGTGACACGCCGTCCGATCCGATACGCTTCGTTCGGATACGACGTCCCGTTGGTTGTGACCATGGCACCCGGAGGCTCATCGTCGCCGTTGTACTCTTTCATGTTCAGATAATCGTCAGCCAGGATCTGGGAGAGTTTCGCTTCGGCCGCCAGTGCAGCCTGGAGTTGATCCTCTGACTCGAGTGTGTGCTGACG
This sequence comes from Planctomycetota bacterium, assembly GCA_013112555.1. Taxonomy (GTDB): domain Bacteria; phylum Planctomycetota; class Phycisphaerae; order Phycisphaerales; family UBA5793; genus PNC21. The sequence goes on from JABFGK010000002.1 coordinate 1,597,377, forward strand.
TCCGGCGTGCAGGGCCATCGAGGCAGCGACCACTGCCAATAACAAAACGACCGAGGCTGTGAGCGACTCGATCAATGTAAAACCCAGGCTCCCACGTGGATGTCCAGTAATACACCTGCTCCCGGATCGAAGCGGTGTGGGACCATGAAGGAAGCCTGTTGCCAGGCCGTCGGAATGTACGGGGATCGTGCTGTATCTCATGGGGCAACTCACTTACTTATGCAATTCATCGCCCCAACATGCGAGCGTCTGTGGACATCAACACAAGTCAGGCACCCGGCCCGTCCTCATGGCAGACACAACTGTCACGATCGGCAGCATCAGAAGAGTTGATTGTCAGGAAATGGGCAACACCGGGCGACCTGCACCGCGCGACTCGGTGTGAACGTGGCAGTTATCGACCGTCATTGGGACGCGTATACAGGCAATCGCCGGTAGCCGGAATCCCACCGTTGCCCGTGTTGACGGCAAAGCGGGTCGGTCCCCAGATGCTGGCGCTTCCGTAGGCTCCGTCTTTTCGGACGGCGTACATCGACACATTGAAACTCGGCCGGCCATCCGGGCCGCGCAGACGCTTCTGCTTCGTGTTATCGACGATACGCTGCAGCGCTTCCAGACACGCAGCCGTCGGGTCTTTGCCATCTTTCATGGCCTGGACCGCTGCGTATGAACTGCAGTTCTGGATCACGGCTTCCCCGCGCCCGGTCGCCCCGGCCGCCCCGATCTCATTGTCCACAAAGAGCCCGGCCCCGATAATCGGTGAGTCGCCGACACGCCCGGGAATCTTGAAACTCAGCCCACTGGTCGTTGTGACTCCTGCGACATCCCCCGCGTCAGTCACGGCGCAACAGTTGATCGTCCCATAGGTAAACTGCAGGAGATGGTCCATCCCAATTCGCTCATCATCAACCGTCTCCCCGCTCAGGGCATCGCGCTGTGACTCATCGAGCCAGTCGTCATTCGGATTCAGGTTTGACTTCCACTTCAGCCAGACCTCCCGCGCCTCCGGCGTCAGCAAGTTCATTTCTTCAAATCCGTGCGCCCGAGCAAAGCGCAGCGCCCCTTCACCGACCAGCATGACGTGATCGGTCGTGCGCAGGACCTTGAGTGCGACCGAGGCCGGGTTCATGATATTTCGCAGCGCTGCGACAGCCCCAGCCTTGTGCGTCGGCCCGTGCATCACCGAGGAATCGAGTTCGACCACGCCGTCCTCGTTCGGGAGTCCACCGTACCCGACGGACATGTCCGAAGGGTCACTCTCGACAAGGTTCACGCCGGCCACCACGGCATCTGCCGGATCCGCGCCTTGGTGAATGAGATCCAGTGCCCGAGTGACCGCATGCCGGCCGTTGCCGGATGCCACAGCACAGGCACCACGGTGGGATGACCCGGCATAGGGATCGTCGTGATCCACCTGGGCACTCCCATCGTTTTGATCTTGCTGTTCCTGTCGCGCAGCAAACTCAGTGATCACGTCGGCCCAGGTGCGGCGGCCGGTCGCAGCGAAGGCTGCCAGGCCGGTGCCGGTAGCCAGGAATGCACGTCTGTTCAAGTCGATACGACTGGTCATGTCAGTGTCCTGTGGAGTTGTGCAGCCGATGGGCTGCGCTAGTGGTCGGTATTCTCAAAATGCAGCGGGAGTCCTTCACGCGCCAGTACGCCGCACACGGCCGAGTTGAGTGGGTTCGGCCAGACGAAACACAGCGGGTCTTCGCCCCGCTTCCACCCGGTGCCCGGTCCTGCACCATCCACCGCATAGCGGACGGCCCCGTCACCTCGACGATACGCGTAGAGGCCGATTGCATACGAGGGACGTTCTCCTGCGTCTGCGTCGTTTGCCGGCATGGCGTAGAACAATGCCTCATTGCCTGCCCCTTCGAGTGACAATGAGAATGATTGTCCCGAGCCGTTCCCATAGACCGCGATGTACCCATTCGTCGTGTCCTGCGGCGAGATAGCGAAAAATGCAACCCCCCTCACCTCATTAACGTCATTGCCAATGCCCCGGCGCAACGAGAAATCGCCTTCTTCCAGGACATAGACCGGGGCCGGAAGATGGGTGCGGGAGTCATCCAGCGACAGACGATACATGATCTGGTTGTAGTCGTACCGCGGCGTCTTTGTATCCGTGGCCGAGAAGGTGGAGGTGTACGTCCCCTCGAAGTAAATGAGCCGCCCGCCGTCCTGGTCGAGAAACGGGTGGTGCTTCGGGTTGTAGAACGAATAGTGATCATGCGTCACGACGCGTCTGGCCCACACCCACGGCCCGAGCGGTGTGTCAGCCTCGGCGTACCAGATCTCCCCGAGGAACGACGGCTCACCGAATGTCTGCAGGATGATGGCCACCCAGCGCTGCCGATACGGATTCCAGGCAACCGACCCGCCGTGAGGCAGGACACGATCGCCGGTCTCAACATCTCGAATGTCAAACCACCACTCATCGGGACCAATCTCCCGGTCCTGTTCAGCCCGCGCCAGGCGCAGTGTGTGCAGCCCTTCAGTATTTGCTTTCCAGTCGTACACGATGTGGCCGTCTGCATCCCGCTGGATGTCGTGGGTCCCCTCCTTGTAGGCCGTCAAAGTCGTGTAGGAATCCTGGTCCTTGATTGCTTCGAGCGTGGCCGGGACGCGCATGAACGGGAACGGGGCACCGAAGTAGTACATCCGTTTCCCGTCGGTCATCAGGGCGATGGGATGGCCTGACGGGTGTACCTCGGAGTCCGTCGGGTAGGAGGCGATCGGCTTGAAGCGATCGGTCGCATCGTCATAGGCTGCCAGCCCACGCTCATGCATTTCACCCAGCGTCTTGACCCGTACCCAGTGACACAGCAGCAGTTCCCTGCCGGGATGCGTTTGATCCGGCACGGTCATGAGCCCATCCAGCCAGACGGGGCCGGGGCCGTCGATCGGGATCATCGGGCGTGAAAACCCGTCGGTGCCGACGAAGTACTGCAGATTGATTCCGGCCGATGGGTCCAGCCCGCCTTTTCCCGGCAGTTCCGAGACTGCCCCGGAAGCCTCGAAGTTCCCCAGTGGGTACGCCGGCCTGCCGGTATCACCCCAGAACCACCGGATCAGGCCGTCATACACGATCGTCTGCACCGAATCCTGACCGGAGACCAGGCCGTTGATGACCGGGGCCTCGATCGGCGCATCATCACCCAGCATCAGGCTGTCTCGATATTGCCCACCCCCGGTGACTCGATAGAGCCGTTCGGCAATATTAACTCGTTGAATGTCAAACGTCGCCGATCCGCCGGGGGTGATGTTCACCGCTTTACCGCGTATCTTGAAGCCATCTTCCGGGAACAGGTAGCCGTGACTTTCCACGGTGAAGTGAACGCGCGTGTTCATCATGCCCGGCTCATCGAACGCAATCATGCCGGCGCTGTCAGTGATGAATGTGATGTTGTTGGTGGTCGTCAGTTTGACCATCGGCACGCCGCGCTTCGTCTGAGCATCTCGGACAAGAATACGAAACGGTTTCCCTTGCTGCCCATGTGCCGATTGCGCACACACACTCAGCAGCAGCACGATTCCGAGCATCCAGATTCGTCTCATGAGGCCTCCATCCAGCAGAGCCGCCACTCGGCGACCCCATTGCCTATGGCAGTGTGGGAGCGGTTACCGTATTCGTCTTCACCGATCTCGCACCGTTCAAACCGCGCATCACGATCGCCTGTGTTGATACGTCAATGAGCGGTGCGTTGGCCGGGATCCGCATCTGTATCGTGACCAGCCCATCGGTATCGGCTTCGGCACTCCCAGCCACCGTCACCGGTGTCACGAGATCGAGGCGGAGTCCCCCGATCTGTGACGGCCTGGGCCCGGGGCCTACCCCGTTGGTTGAGTACAGCAGATATGCCGTTTCTCCCGGCCGAATCGGCTCGATGTGGAATGTCGTCGTCATGCCACGGACCAGATCGTCCTGAGTCAGCCGCGGCCCGGCCCCGTACAGTCGCAGTGCATACACGGATTGAAGCAGCCCCCCGCCGTCATCTGAAACAAGCAGCACACAGAACGAGCCGTCATCCAACTGCGGCCCGAGGGTTATCCCCTCGTAGTTCTCAAATGAGAACCGCCCTTCCCACAGCAGATGCTTGTCCGCGGGCGCGTACTGCGCCCCATCAAGTGCCCCGATTGCAGAGGTGTCGGTGGCTGTTGTGAAGTCGACTTCATAGATGCGCGAACGAAACTCCGGCCGTTTCAGAAAACCGACGCCACCGAGTTCTCGTTCGAGCACGAGGACGCGACCGTCGGGCAGCACCAGCAGATCCGATACGCCACTCCGCTCCTCATCAATAAGCGGACTGTCATTAGTAATCGCATCCGTGCGGTACGCCCATTGCCCACCCGGCTGCAAATCCGCATCAAGCCGCTGAATACGAATCACCGTCCCCATCGTTGTGGTCGAGAGCGGGCCGTCAACCGTCAGTGCCTCCTCGTTGCAGAACCAGAGCGATCGATGCCCGTCCTGCAGTGCCAGACTCTCGATCCCGAAGTTCGCCCGAACGGAGCCAAACACATCGGGAACCGTGACGGGCTCAAGCAATGAGCCATCGCCCACAACGTGCGCTCGAACCGCCGGCCCGACTTCGTCGCCGGCATACAGCGTGCCGATGTCATCACTGAATGCAAGCCCCTCGACATCGACGCCGTTGGCCAGGACGTACCCGGATTGCATGTTCGTGTGGGTTACGGCCCCGGTCCGCCGATTGATCTCGATGCTCGTCGGATACACGGTCGCGTTCGTATCCGACACGATGTGGAATAGTGCATCGTCTATCCAGGTGATCGCGCTCAACTCGCCGGCCCCGGTGCCGTCGGAACTCAGCCCGATGCGGCCGACTGCATCAATCGACAACTCCTGTGTGACGCCGGGCATGAGAAGGGCGGCCCCCCCAATGATGAGCGGCCAAAATGCACTGGACATCAGCATGTTCAGTTGTCTCTCTTCTTCCGATCTGTGAACACAGAAAGAACTCGGAAACCTGATCCAGTGTAGCGCGTACCGCTGGTCAACGCCTGTGTTGCGGGCAAACCGGCTTGCCAGCCTGCACCCGGTCGGTGTTGTATGATCATCCTGCCATGACTTCCCTCACCGAGACCGATTTGGCTCCGGCCGCGTCAACATCCTTGGTTGATGTGCGCGGCGTGAGTAAGTCATTCGGCGCTACTCGGGCGCTGATCAAAGGGAACTTCGATGTGCGACCCGGGGAGGTCCATGTGCTGGCCGGCGAAAACGGGGCCGGCAAGAGTACGCTGATCAAGATCCTGGGCGGCGTGCATCGGCCTGATGCCGGTACGGTGTGTCGCGACGGGGCCCCGATCTCGTTCCGATCGCCGCGCGAGGCGATGGCAGCCGGCGTGTCCGTCATCCATCAGGAACTCTCGCTCATCCCGACCATGAGTGTGATGGACAACATCATGCTTGGCCGCGAGCACAGCGTACTCGGCTTCATGACTCGGGAATCGCAGCGTGCGTTCGTGGATGGCGCCCTGGCTCGCATCGGGCTGGCCATCGATCCCGATCGACTCCTCGGCTCCCTTCCCGTCGGGGCCCAGCAGATGATCGAAATCTGCAAGGCCCTGTCGACCGGGTCCGGCTCCCGACTCATCATCATGGATGAGCCGACCAGCGCGCTGACCGAACCGGAAGTCGAACGCCTGTTTACTGCGATTGCCGGCTTGAAGGCTGACGGGTGCGGCATCATCTACATCACGCACAAACTTGAAGAGGTCTACCGCATTGCCGACCGCATCACGGTCCTTCGCGACGGGCAGCACGTCATCACAGCCCCGGTTGATGCGATGCCGGCCAACGAGTTGATCCGCCACATGGTCGGTCGACCGCTGGCCGAACAGATCAAACGCCGAGCGCCGCTGCCGGGGGTGACCGTGCTGACGGCGCTGGGATTGACCGTCATTGATCGAACGGTTCACTCCGACGCCGCTGCCTCACCCGACGGCACCCGTCGCGTCCGTGTCTCTCCCATGAACCTGACCGTCCGGGCCGGCGAGATTGTCGGTCTGGCAGGCCTGCAGGGTTCCGGGGCCGGCGATGTCCTGGCTGCCGTCTTCGGGGCGCTCGATAGCCGGTATGCCGTGCACGGCTCGATGACGCTTGCCGGCCGATCCTATATCCCACAGTCGCCCGGGCGCGCGATTGCCAATGGCGTGGCCCTCCTGACCAGCGACCGCCATCGAACCGGATTCGTCCCGGCCATGAGTATCCGTGCCAATACGAGTCTCGCGGCACTGCAGACCGTCTCGCCGCTCGGCTGGCTGTTGATGGCACGTGAACGAGCACTGGCCGATGCGGTCATCCAGACGCTCCGCGTCCGCGCGCAGGCGATGACCGTCCCGATTACCACGCTGTCGGGTGGGAATCAGCAGAAGATCGTGCTGGCCAAGTGGATGTGTACCAGCCCGCGTTTGCTTCTGTTGGACGAGCCGACGCGCGGCGTCGATGTCGGGGCAAAGCACGAAATCTACGAACTCATGAACCAGTGGACCGAGCAGGGGATGGGCATCCTCCTCATTACCTCCGAAATGCCCGAGTTGCTCGCCATGGCCGATCGCATCGTGGTCATGCACCGCGGGCGCGTCATGGATGTGATGACGCGCAACCAGGCCGACGCCGAGCGTATCATCCATGCAGCCATGGGTGGAGAAATCAATGGCATCGCTGAGTGAAACGCATATCCGAGAGCGCCTGCACGACCTGCGCGTACTGTGGCGTCGCGTCTGGGCCTACCCGGTCACGCCCGCGATCATGGCGCTCGTGCTCGTGCTGTGCATCGGCCTCACGTTCCCCGGCGAGAAGCCGATCGTGTACGGCGACGACGGCCAGGAGATGCAACTTCCGGCTGCCTTTCACAAGTGGACGACGCATCGCGATACGCTTCGACTCGTTTCGGTCTACGGCATACTGGCCTGTGGCATGACCGTCGTCATCATCACGGCCGGGATCGACTTGTCCGTCGGCAGTGTGCTCGGCCTGACGGCTGTCTGCTTCCCGCTGTTGCTGATGTACTTCCACTGGCCTCCGGTGCTGGCCGTCTGCGGCACGCTGGCCATCGGGACCGTGTGCGGCCTCGTCTCGGGAGGGATCACCGCGGTCTTTCGCATCCAACCGTTTATCGTGACGCTCGCCATGATGGTTTTTGCGCGCGGGTTGGCCAAAGCCGTCACCGGCGGCAAGAAGGCTCCTCTGTATATCCAGTCGGAAGACGGCACCATCCACTACCCGCCGGTGGTCCAGGCAATCCGAACCCGCTGGTTCGATGACAATCTCGCCGTGGTCACCGTCGTCTTTCTCATCTCGGCTCTGATCACCTGGATTCTACTGTCGCGGCTCCGTTGGGGACGCTACCTCTACGCCATCGGCGGGAACGAGCAGGCAGCCCGACTCTCCGGAGTCCCGGTGGCTGCCTCGAAGATACTGGCCTACGCGCTTGCCGGACTCTTCTCAGCAGTGGCCGGCATCTGCCAGGCAGCCCAGGAAACCAACGGCGACCCGGAAGCCGGGGCGACCTACGAACTGACGGCCATTGCCATCGTCGTCATCGGCGGGACAAATCTGATGGGTGGGTCCGGCGGCATCGGTCTGACCGTCCTCGGTGCATTGACCATCGGCTACATTCAGAAAATACTCAGTATCAACCAGGTCCCCGAAGCATGGCGCCTTATGCTGACAGGAATAATCATCGTGGCTGCCGTTCTCGTACAACGCCGTCGGGCATGACGGCTCGAACGAGAACCGATCTTTCTCTCCCTAGTCTCTCACTCCGAATGGAGCGCTGCTATGACGTCTGATGCATGCACATTGTCACGCTTGCGAACACACCTCCTTATCCTGGGACTCTTCAGTGCCTTCGTGTTGCTGCCCGCCTGCAAGGAATCGAGCGAGCAGCCGCCGGCGGATACCACTGCCCATGGCGAATCGCAATCGGAGCAATCAGCCACTTCACAGCCGGCCGATGAGACTGCCTCATCACAGGACGAGTGGTTCCAGGCTCCCGCGAACAAGAAGCCTGAAGGGGTGCCCTATCGCATTGGCATGAGCCAATGTAACCTCGGTGAGCCGTGGCGTGTCCAGATGAACGAGGATCTACGAAACGCTGCTGCCCAATTTTCAAACATCGATATCTCATTCAAAGATGCCCAGAACGACCCCATCATCCAGCAGGCGCACGTGGAGGAGTACATCAGTTCTGCCATCGACCTGCTCATCATCAGCCCGAAGGAGACAGCCCCGCTGACCGAGCCGGTGGCCCAAGCCATGGAAGCAGGCATCCCCGTCATCGTCCTCGACCGGCGCGTCCTCGGGAACAACTACGCATGTTTCATCGGTGCTGACAATGTGCGCATTGGATATGAGGCCGGCAAGTGGATCGTCAATCGCCTGGGTGGCACGGGGAAGGTCGTCGAACTGACCGGCTTGATGACATCAACACCCGGCGCTGATCGCCAAGCCGGCTTTCGTCGCGGGATTGCCGGCTCCCAGATCGAAGTTATCTATGAAGGTGATACCAAGTGGCTCGAAAACCTGGCGCGAGGCGAAATGGAATCGGCTCTGACCAGTTTCCCCGTGATTGATCTCGTCTATGCACACAATGATCCGGGTGCCCATGGGGCCTACATTGCCGCCGAGGCTGCCGGCCGAGCCGATGAGATTCTGTTCGTCGGCATCGACGCCTTGCCCCATGAAGGCGTGGCCTATGTCCGCAGTGGAATCCTCGACGCCACCTTCCAATACCCCACCGGTGGGTCGGAAGCGATTGATATTGCGCTCAAGATCCTTTCCGGTGAGCGGGTCCCGAAGGAGATTACCCTCGATTCGCTGTTCTTCACGAAGGACAATGTCGATGCCGGCGGCGAACCCATCGGCGGCTGAACACAGGGCACCTCCGGTGCGCCCCGGTGAATACACCGATGGGGGGGATGCCATGCAGGCAACAGCATGAACGCGAGATGAGCCATGACCACATCAGGCAGTAACTCTGACCAGTCCTCCTCCAATGCGCTCAACCGCCGACAGTTCCTCCAGGTGTCAGCCGCAGGCACAGTTGCCGGGCTGACGTCGGCCGCTGCCCAGGCGACATCATCCTGTGCGCCCGGCTCATCCTGTTGCAGCCCACAGGATCCGTCCGTTCGCCACTTCGTCCCTGCTGACAAGACACTGTCCAGCGACTGGATACACACACTCATTCGTCGCGGCGAGCCGTCGGTCTACAGTGGCAGCCAACTCAGTACGATCGGCATGCCGGTCGGGGGCATCGCAGCCGGCCAGTTGTATTTGCGCGGCGATGGCTCCCTCGGGTGCTGGCAGATTTTCAATCGCCATGTGAACACCGGATACGGCCGGGATAACTACCAGTACCGCACGCCCGACAGCCCGGTCCGGCAGGGCTTTGCCATACGAATCGGCCCCGAGCACGGCGACAGCGCCTGGCGGCCGCTCAACCGAGCCGGCTATCGTCCCGGCAACGAGATTACATTCCAGGGCCGCTACCCGGTCGGGACCGTCTCATATCAGCGCGATGGCGAGCCGGTTCATGTCACCATGCGTGCCTACTCGCCGTTCATCCCGCTTGATACGGATGCGAGTACCCTCCCGGCCACGGTTTTCGAAATCACGGTTGCCAATGATACTGACAGGTTCGTCGAGATCGCTCTGATCGGGTGGCTGGAAAACGCCGTCCTGCTCGACAACGGCCAGTACCTTGAAGCGAATCTGTACAGCAACAGCACCCGCCTTGGCGGGACAGACCTCGCACCGGCCATGATGCTCCATTCAGCCGGTCCGTTGCCGGACGGGGCAAATCGACAACAGCGCGATCCGATCATCTTTGCCGACTTCGAAGGCGAGAACTATGGCCAGTGGATCACCACCGGCTCCGCATTCGGAGACAAACCTGCTGCCGGGGCGCTCCCGAATCAGCAGGCCGTCACCGGCTTTGAAGGGGAGGGGCTGGTCAACTCATTCCTCAATGGGGATCGCCCGACCGGCACACTGTCCTCGCCCACCTTTACGATCAAACGGCGGTATATTAATTTCCTCATCGGCGGCGGCGATCATCCGACGGACACCTGCATTAATCTGATTGTCGACGGCCGAATCGTCGAAACCGAAACCGGGCAGAATAGCGAGCAACTTCAGTGGCGCTCGTGGAACGTTGAGCACCTGGAGGGCCGTGAGGCAGCCATCGTCATCGTCGATCGACATTCCGGTGGGTGGGGGCATGTTAATATTGATCAGGTGGAATTTGCCGATACGCCGAAACGCGGCCCCGGTGGGCCGGTCAATCGGCTTCCCGACTTCGGCACGATGGCACTGGCCAGCCTCGATTCCGGGACGACCGCCTACATCCGTGACCCGAAGGCAGCCCTGTTTTCCGATACACTCGGGCGCGCCTCCGGGATCGAATGCCGCTGCGGGCGCGAGCGCCCACTCGGGTATGTCGAAACGCCGACCGTCGCACTCGACACCCGGGAGCAGCGCACCTTCCGCTTTGTGCTGGCCTGGCACTTCCCGAACAGGCCGGAAGTCGGCAATGAGTATGCTACTCGTTATGCCGATGCTGCCGCAGTCGTGAGACACATTGATGAGCACTTTGATCGGCTCAGCAGCGAAACGCATCGCTGGGTTGACACCTATTACGAACAGAGCACACTCCCGCACTGGCTGCTCGAACGGCTGCACTGGCCCGTCTCCAATCTCGCGACCGGCACCTGCCTCCGCCATGCTGACGGCCGTTTCTGGGCCTGGGAGGGCGTCGGGTGTTGCTCCGGCACATGTACCCACGTCTGGAACTATGAGCATGCCTGTGCTCGTCTGTTCCCGGAACTCGAACGATCCGTTCGCATCGGGCAGGACCTCGGCGTCGCACTGCATGAGGACGGCCTCGTCGGCTTCCGCGGCCTGACCAATGGTTGGTATGCAGCCGACGGCCAGGCCGGCACGATCCTCAAGTGCTACCGCGAGCACCTGATGTCACCCGACGATGGGTTCCTCATGCAGAACTGGCCGGCGATTAAGAAAGCCCTTGAGTATTCGATGACGCAGGATGAGAACGACGACGGCCTCATCGAGAACAGCCAACATAATACCTATGACATCAACTTCGAAGGCCCGAACACGATGGTCGGCTCGCTGTATCTGGCCGCAGTCCGGGCCGGGGAGGAGATGGCACGTTGCATGGCCGATACCGAGTTTGCCGAGCGGGCACATCGCGTCTTCGAATCCGGCAAGCGTTTGAGTTCTCAACGCCTGTTCAACGGTGAGTATTATATTCAACTCGTCGATCTCGAAGCCCACCCGCGATACCAGTACGGGGACGGGTGTCTCTCCGACCAACTCTTCGGGCAGGGCTGGGCGCATCAACTCGGCCTCGGGTACGTCTACCCGACCGAGCAGGTGCGCATCGCGCTGAACTCGGTCTGGAAGTATAACTGGGCGCCGGACATCGGCCCGCAGAACGAGGCCCATACGCCCGAGCGTTGGTTTGCAGCACCCGGTGAGCCCGGGCTGTTTACCTGCACCTGGCCGCGCAGCGCGTTTCTCGAACAGGGCGTGCGGTACAAGAATGAAGTCTGGACCGGGATCGAATACCAGGTGGCCGGCCACATGATCTGGGAGGATATGCTCACCGAGGGCCTGTCCATCATCCGCGGCGTACATGTCCGCTATCAGCCGGAGAAGCACAATCCATATAATGAAGTCGAGTGCGGCGACCACTATGCCCGCGCGCTCGCTTCGTGGGGATGCTACCTTGCGTTATGCGGGTACGAGTACGACGGGCCGGCCGGCAAACTCGCTTTCGACCCGCGCCTCAGTGAGAACGGCCGGTTCCGTGCTGCCTTCACCACGGCACAGGGCTGGGGTACGTTTGAACAGGACACCCGATCCACACCGCGTACCGCGAGTATCACCGTGAAGTGGGGGAGTCTCCGGTTGACGGAGTTGAATCTCCATCTGTTTGACCACCCGATCAGCCCAACCCGTGCCGGCATATCAGTCAAGATCGATGGCATGGATGTTAATGGCGTGACGGCCGTGGTTCCGGATGAGAGGCAAACACCCGGCTGGCTGTCGCTGCGCATCAATGACAGCGCGCTCGTGATCAATGCAGGACAGTCACTCGAGGTGATGATCTCCGCATAGTGATTAACAAGCCCACGGATTTCTATCCGTGGGGTATGCAACAGGTCCTCCCAAGGTGTGTTCACCCGGAGAAGTCATGGCATCATCCTCACTCACATGAGGTGTGAGTCCCTTTTTCGGCTCCTCTGCGCTTCTCGCAGCCACGCTCCTGCACCACCCGCGCCATGCGGTCACCGTCTCGCCCATTCTTTGGCCGCACGCGGATGACGGTGCTGTTGTCATCGGCAAGCCTGATGTAGACACGGGGGATGAGCAATGACCAGCATAGTTCAGCGTGAGCAATCTCTGCCCACAAATAAGAGCAACGTCTCTGTCGTATCGTGTACCGGCGAATGATCTCAACGGTATCTGTGCGGGCAATCACCGTGCGGATTGGGTAGCGGGTATCAACTCGACTGCGACGGAGATGGTAGTTATATGCATGGAACGCGATATCCAATGCCAGTGCGCCGAACAGAAAACTGCTGAGGATCGGACGGTCGTTCCCGACGGCGATCAGCCAGACCAGGAAGAGAAGGACGATCGTGGATCTCGACATAAGCATGAACAGGACATGTGTGCGGCAGTGCCATACATGCGTCTGCTCGTCATACGCCCAGCCACATTCCGGACAGTTGCCTCTGGCGGGCAGGCCATTGAGGATATACCGGCACTCCGGACACCGGCCCAGACGAACTTCGGTGGGCAGGGGTTCAGGCGGCGAGTTGGCTCCGCTGTCAGTCATCCAGCCGCACCCGATCCTCTTGTTCTCCTTCATCCTCGAGATCCTCACCATCCAGTGCCTGTTTGCGCAAGCGCGCTGCCTGATCCTCCGAGTGCAGCGGCGATACGCTCGTTGATGCGTCATCGTCCATCACCGATTTTGGCGGTGGCGACTCGCCCGACCAGCGGAGCCCCTTGGTGCCCGAGCCCTTCGGCGGAATCTGAGGCGGGAGCAGCGGCATCCCCGACCCGTCGCCCTTCAGCATCGTCGGCAGTATCAAGATCAGCCCGATGATGAAGTACGCGATCGCAAAATCCCACGCCGGGTACCGGTCCGCACCGGCCGGCACATCAAGTCCCGGGATCAGGTAATGCAGTGCATTCCCCTCGATCGCATATCCGTGAATCACACCCAGCAAACTCAGCGCGCACGCTACCAATGACCAGGCACCGGCTGCGACCCACCGCCGGTCGACGAGGAAGGCCGTCATCGCAGCCCAGATCATGGACAGCAGCAGCATCCCCCGCTCCAGTCGGAACAGGCCGTGAATTGAAAACCCGAGCCAGGTCCGCGTGTTTCGATCCGGTACGTCCGGCCGTTTCAACTGCTCTTGAATCGTCGAGATGCGGTGCGTCGGTTCTGCCGGCGCCGCTTGACCAGCAGCAGGAGTCTCTATGTCCGGCTCGATGTCCACTTCGAGTCCCTGCTGGGCCACTTCAGTGATCGGTGTCGTCGGCGCCATCTCGATCGCGCCGGAGCCCGGCCCATACGGTGCCTGGCCGACCATCACCATCAATGCCGCCAACGCCGGGAATAACCCGACGGCGACCGCACCGGCATGCGGCTTCGGCGAAGCCGTAAACGACTGGGCCGTAATGATCACACCGATCCACAGCAGGATCGCTGCCCCGGCCGTGATCGGGATCACCGCTTCCACTGCAGCCGTCAGGCCCGTCAGGCACAGCAACCCGATGGCCAGTGCATTCATGAGGCTGTAGGCCCAGCCGGCTCCCATGCCCTTCCAACCCGGGTGCCCGATATAGATCGTCGTCGGGAAACAGGACCCGAGAAAGCCGCCAAGAATCGAACCGATCCCGTTCACCATCAACGACGGGGCCGTTGCATACTTGTCGCCTGCTGCCTCAGCCGACTCGAGATTCTGCAATGACCCGACAAGATTGAACAATCCCATCGGGATGATCACGCCGAGATAGGTCAACCACTCGCGCGAGACGAACGCATCAACAATCATGGGCCAGACATATCTCGGGTCCGGCAGAAACCAGCCGCCCTTGCCGACGCTCTCCGTCACGGCTGCCACCTCACGGAGATTTGCCGCATCATTGACGAGCCACGTCACGCCGGTGACATGCCGCAACGCCGTCAAGGCCCACGCCAGTGCGGCCCCCACAATCACGGCCACCAGGCCGGCCGGCAACCCGAACGGCATGCGCGCCCGACCGAAATAGCCGGCCAGCAGAATCACCAGCGGCACGAGCCCGATCAGCGGGTCGGCAAACAGCCGCACGACGAAATCCATGGAGATGAATGTGAGTGCAATCCCGGCCAGTGCTGCCAGTAGCGCAGCCCGAGGTGTCGAGGCCCGAATCCACTGTGCAACAAACGACCCGAAGAACTCAATCAGGCCGCTGCCGATACACGCGATCATGCCGGCTGCATACGCGGCCTGCCAGGCCTCGTCCGTATTGCTCCCATCGAACTTCAGGTAGTACACCGGGAGCATGATGAACAGAATGTAGGCAAACACGCTCGGCGTATTGATGCCGTAGGGCAGGGCCGTCTTGTGTACGCCTTCACGCCGCGCCCCCCACCATGCCTGCACTGCGTAAAACAGATTCCCGAATATGACGCTCACGCCGACGGCCGGGATGACGTGGTGCAGCACCTGATCTCCCGGCATGTGCACCAGCGTCTTGAGCAGTGCCAGGATCACGAGCAACTGAATCAGATTATCCACCAGCAGCCCGAACAGGCCGTCAATATCACCGCCGCCGATGCCGCCCGGGACCGGGAGTCGTGAGCCGGCCAGCCCGGTACTGCCTGTTCTTGATGCTGTCGTCATCATCATCATCATCATGAGTCCTGCACTCCTGTCAAACCAGCCGTGCCCACCCGTATTTGCCGCTCTCATCGTACTGGAATCGCAGCGTCGATACACCGTTGCATCGGCCACATTCTCCCTTTTTGATCACTCGTGGAAGCGGTTGCCGGACCTGTCCCGGGCCGACCCGCACCCGACACCCAATACTCCTGCAAGAAATCGTGACGGGCCGATCTCCAATGTTTACAATGTGGCACGAGCCCGTCACGTGACGACGTGCACCGTTCCTCACCAGCGGAAAGACGCAGCATCATGGCAGAATCAGTCATCTGGACCGGCCGATCGTCCCAACTGACCAACATCAAGTCATTCCTTGTCTGCTTGGTCATCTGGATCTTGCTGATCCCGACCCTGTGGTTCCTCTGGGAGAAGCTCGGGGCCAAGTGGTCGCTTATTCTGACAGCCGTCTGGTTCGGCCTGCCGTTCCTGTTCGCTGCCAAGCAATGGCTCAACGTCAAGTTCTACGTCTACGAGCTGACCTCTCAGCGCATGCGGATTACCAAAGGGATCCTGTCAAAACGGACCGATGAACTCGAACTCTATCGCGTCAAGGACATCACGCTCGTTCAGCCATTCTTCATGCGACTGTTCAAACTCGGCAACGTGGTCCTGGATACCTCGGACCGCACGACGCCGACCGTCACGGTGCAGGCCGTCCGGGACCCGCGCCACCTCCTCGATGAGCTGCGCGAAGCCGTCGAAACCATGCGCATGCAGAAGCGCGTCCGAGAAGTCGATTTCAGCGACGGCGACATGGACGGCGGCGACTTCTCCGACATGGGCGATTAGCACGCGTGCGGTAGAGCACGCTGCCGAAGAGCCCTCCTGTTTCCTCCCCCGTCATCCCCCTCCTGTCCATCCTCCCCTCCGGATCGCCAATCTCCCGATTGGCACTTCTTACTCCTTCCCCAGTCCCGATGCGGGGGGCCTTGGTCGGCGTGGGTGCTCCTCCCGTTCGTCATGCCTGCGAACGCAGGCATCCAGTGAGATTCATCCCAGGTCTACTGACGTGTCGCACGAAGTGGCTGCAGGTCGAGTACACCACCCCGTCCCCACTGGATTCCCGCCTGCGCGGGAATGACGAGTGAGGACTGTGCTTCGCACCGGGATGACGGATGAGGACTGTGCTTCGCCGATAACGCCGGTTCGCCAATCTCCCGATTGGCGTTGTTCGTCCTCGTTCCCACCGGGAGCGGCCTTCTGCTCCTCCCCCTTCCATCTGTACCGTCTGTATCGATTGCGCATGTCGTCTCCCGGACATGCAAGCGCCATCCGCTCGCTTCACCCGCTCTCATATGTTCCACTTGAAGTGCATTGACATCACGACAGGGTGGCACACGGTGCGTGCCGGAGGCAAACTGAATCGCACCATCTCGAGCATGTGTTTCTATGTGTGTACCGGCCCTGTCAGAGAAAGAGACTGACTGATTGATACCACCTACTCCAGGGGTCGACCTTCATGCCGGATACACACCGTTCCCCACTCTCGATCAACACCACCAGGCCCGGTGAAGCAGCCGTTGGTCGTGCCAGACGGGCGCGAGCCCGGCGCATCCATGCTCGGCGTGCCATCCTGCGCCTCCGCCTGTTTGCGCGCTGGTGCAATCCGTGGTGTGCCGTCGAGGCAGGGCGGGATCGGCCCTTTGGATATTGGCGACGGCGGAAACTGGCCGTCAGCCTGATCAGTCTCGCACACTTGCCGGCTATCGGGTGGGTGGCAGCAGGTCACCAACCGCTGCTGAGTCTCATCCTGGCCATTGCCATGTTCTCCTGGATCCTCGCCGTAGTCCGAAGCCATGCATTGCGCGGCTGGTCGGTTCGATTGCCGGCCGAGGTCGTGGCCGATCTCCTGCGTGCCTGTGTCCCCATCACGACCGTCACCTGCTTCTGTGCCTCGGTGCTGGGCCTGTCACTCCTGGGGCCGTTGGTCGTGAACACGATGGCCCTGTCCCTGTTGTGTCTGCAGACTTTGTTCCTCCGAGGCCGGCCGCGCTCCTGGGTCCGCATAATCGGCAGCCCGTCCAACCTCGGCGCTGCGGTTGGGACATTCGACCAATGTATGGACTTGCTCGGCCGTGACGGCTGCCGCTTTGCCCCATTCCGTGCCGACCGACCCCAGCCCGAAGCCTGGGCACGCCGGATCCGGGCCTGGCTTAATCGTGGCGAGACTGTGCTCGTCCTCGAACCTCGCCTTCGCCCCATCGCATCGCAACTTCAGCCGCTCGGCGACGTCATTTTCGCTGAAGACTGTCTGCTGTTTACCCCGATCGTTCACCCGGCCGGCAAGACGATGGATGCTGTGCTGGCAGGATTCAACCGAGTCCTGGCCTGCATCGCAGCCCTCACGCTTTGGCCGCCCGCGCTGCTGCTGGCAATCCTGATCAAATTCGACGACGGCGGGCCCGTCTTCTTTACCCAAGACCGGGTCGGCAAAGATGGAACGGTTTTCCAACTCTATAAGTTCCGCACCATGCGCGTTGATGCACCGAAGTATGCCGTCCACCCGAACGGCGACGACCCGCGCGTCACTCGCATCGGACGCTGGATGCGCAAACTCTCGCTCGATGAACTGCCGCAGATTATTAACGTTCTGCTCGGCGATATGCGGCTCGTCGGGCCACGCCCGGAAATGCCGTTCATCGTGGAGAAGTACGATGATACCCACCGTGCCCGTCTGCGCGTCACACCCGGCATCACCGGCCTGTGGCAGGTCTCACCCCACCGCAACGACCCGATCCACGAACACATCGAATACGACCTGGCCTACATCGCCCACCGTGGCCCCATCCTCGACCTGGCCCTCATCATCGCCACACTCGGCCTCGCCAATTCGAGCGGCAACTGAATGTAGGTCAGTACGTCCGTCCTGACAGCCGCCGCCGTCCTGTCTGAACAAGCACAAGGATACCAATAGGGGAGGTGCTCCTCCTTCTCCCCTCTCCCGCTGGGAGAGGGGCCGGGGGGTGAGGGCCGGATCACCTCTATCCTCCCGCCTCCGTTGAGAGGGCACGCCGCAGCGTGCCCCTACGACACCCACCACCTTTTCCCTCCGTCCGTTGAGAGGGCACGCCGCAGCGTGCCCCTACTTCATCCCTGTGCTGACCGCCACACTCTTGTGCACATTTCAGGCGCATCACAGGCATTCTACCCTCATCTCTCAGAATCCCCGGCGGAATCCCTTGCATTTGTACGCCAATCACTCACACTGCCACACAACTAACACTCGCAAACTCGACAAGGGAGGCCACCTCAATGAAACGACGACACCCCCTCACCATCGCCACACTCATCACCCTCGGACTCGTCACCACACTCGCCGGCTGCGTGAATCCTCCACAGACATCCGCTCCGATCTCCATTCCCCCGCAATATCAGGCACAACTTGCACAGACGTATCACTCCATCACCGCTGCCTGGATCGACGACATCGACACGGAGCACGATCTTGCCCGACAACTCATGGACATCGCTGCGGTCAATCTCAGGCGCGACATTCTGCTCGACCTCGATGCACTGCTCGATGCAGCCGGCCAACCGGATCACACACTCCTGGACTCGCTCATCGAGGATCAATCGACTACCAACGCACTCGCTGCCGAAGTCTGGTCGCAACATCTGACCCGCCCGCAGGCTCACCGCATCCTTGATGATCATGCTGCCGCTGCGTCACTGTCACTCAATATCCGAGATAGGATCGAGAGCCACCTCCTGTCCAACTTCAGTGCCATTGCAGAACTTAATAGAGACACAATGGAGACACTGAACACGATCAACGCCCGGCGACAAGCCGTCACGCGCATGCTCATGGATCTGCAGCAATCGCTCGATGCAACAATACTCCCACCGGCTCACCTGGCTTCAATCCGAGCCCTGATGCCCATCGACGACCAGGCACTGCTGTATGCCACGATCGCCGCTGCCATCCAGACCATCCACGACACCGATATACGCCGCGCTGCCCAGACGGTCCTCGACACGATGACAGCCAAACCAACGCCCGGCACCGAATAGTTAGCCGCGACGCGGAGCGGAGCGCGCACTTTCTCTCATACCCATTACACGCTCACCGAAATGAGTATCGCCATGTCAAAGACCACGAACGGACCCGATACCGCCCCGTCCCTTCTTGATACCCTCCACGAGTCGATCACGACCAACACACCAACGGCCACACTCACAGTCGAGCAATCAAAACTCATCCTCGCTGCCTTCGACCACATCGCAGCCGACCAGGCAGTCATCACCCAACTGATTCGCCGTCTGGATCGATACGAGAATGCCGACGCCGAGGCCCGTGCCATCATGCACCGGGCACGCTCCCGAATCACGTCGATCAGCCACGGCCGGCCCGCTCCCGATGCTTCATACGACTACGAGGCTGCCAACGCCGCTCGGGCCGAGATCGCCGCCGCCCTCGCAGAGCGCCGAACAGAGGGCGCAGACTCCCGCCCGATCCACCTGCCGGTGCTTCGGCTCGCTCTGGTGTTCATGCGAGCATTCCTGCTCCCGTGAGCGGCTCTGACATGAGGAATACAATGGATGGGTACACCATTGCGTACATATTGTTGCGGACTTTGTTTCATTATCCTGATATCCTGCCATGCTCGTTCACGGTGTTTCGTAAGGCAAGTATGGTCTGAACGCTGACACAGACAGAGGAAATATCTCTTCAAATGAATGATTATGACACGCAATCAGCATCAGCAGCAACACCACCACAGACCGAAGCGCTGAACGATGCGCAGCGTCAGGCGGTCGTGCATGAGGGTTCGCCCCTCATCATCCTTGCCGGCCCCGGAACCGGAAAGACGCGGGTCATCATTCATCGCATTGCCCACCTGGTGCTTGATGCCGGGGTGAGGCCGGACCACGTGTTGGCCTTGACGTTTACCAATAAGGCTGCAACAGAGCTCCGAACACGGCTTGTCCGCCTTCTCAAGTCGTCGGCACGTGCCGACCGGGTTCATGCTGCGACGTTTCATGGATTCGGGCGCTGGCTCATCAGACGCTATGGGCATTTGGGCGGCCTCAGTGCGCACCCACAGTTGATGGACGAACCTCAGCAAAGAGCACTGATGCGGAAACTCATCGATGAGACCGGCATCGGCCAACTGCACCAGTTGTACAATCCCTATGCACTCGTGCCCCGGGCGCTCGACTTTGTCAGCCAGGCCCGTAACTTTGCCGTTACACCGACCGCAGCCGTGCAGCATGCACAGGACTGGAAGACGCGATTGGAGGATCAATCAGATCTCACGGACCAGCAGCGTGAAGCCGAGGAAGTTCGCCATCGGGTGTTTGAGCAGCTGGCGGAACTGTACCACCATTTCGATGAAGCCTGCCGCCGACGCAATTTCGTCACCTTTGACGACTACCAGTCATTGCCGATCCGATTGCTCAACGAGCACCCCGGCTTGCGCAGCCTGATTCGTAATGACTTCCCGCACATCCTGGTTGATGAGTTTCAGGATGTTAATATTGCTCAGCTCGAGTTGCTCAAGTGCATCGCCGGCCCCGATCACGACCTCTGCGTCGTTGGCGATGACGATCAGGCCATCTACGGCTTCCGCGGCTCGGTCCAGACCGGCTTCCGTCGCTTTGCCGACAACTGGCCGACGACCACGGTTGTCGAACTGTCGGAGAACTACCGCTCGACTCAGATCATCCTCGATGCTGCGCACCAGATCATTGAGGAGAGTGAGACACGCTTTCGCCCGGACAAACGCACGGTTGCATCCGGCCCGCTGGCCGCCGTGGCCAACTCGATTGAGATGATCACCTACGAAGGACTCGACGGAGCCGGGCGAGTTGTGGCCCGGCAAATCCTGACAGCCCGGCAGGCTCCTCAGAAAGGGGCCGAGGGACAACTCAACTGGTCCGACTTTGCCGTTCTGATTCGGAATAACGTCGACATCCCGCGCATCAGTGCAGCCCTCGATGTCCACGAGATCCCCTTCATTGCGCCCGAGCAACCGGTCGCCTTGACCCACCCGGCCGTCCGCGACGTCCTGTGCTGGCTGCATCTGTTGGCCGACCCACATGAGGACGAGCAAGCGGTCCGTCTGCTAGTCCGTCCTCCCTATGGCCTCGAACTCCTGACCGTCACCCAATGGCAGCGTGACTACCGACAGTATGTGGACTCGATGAAGCAGGCAGCCGAGGAGAACGGCGAACCGTCGTCGGTAGCCCGCGCCCACAGTCAGCCGCTGCCGTTTATCGAGTATGCGATCCAGCAGCAACTCGATCCCGTGCTGGAGCGCTTCGCGGCCGTCTACCGGCATCTGAAAGAGGCATCTCTGACGGAGCCGGCCGACGCGATCGTCGGTCAGGTGATTCATGAGGCCGGCCTGCTTGTGGTCGAGGCTGAGAGCGATGCCATGCGCCAGACTCGGCTTGAACAACTGGCTGAGTTCCTCGGGCTCGTGCGCGAACGCTTGGGCCACATTGAGCCGCCCCGCCGATTGGCACAGTTGCTGGCGTATCTCGATGATCTCAAAGGGCAGTACGACGGCGCGTATGGAACCTCCGTCGAGTCGCGTATGGAAAACGACGGCATTGCCGGCGACGAATCCGAGATTGATGCGGTCCGTATTCTGACCGCCCACAAGAGCAAGGGGCTCGAATTCGACACCGTCTTCATTCCCCGCATTAATGTGCGTAACGGGTTTGATCCCGGCGGCAAGAGTACCAGTTCCGTCAGTGAGGGGGATGACGACGAGTCCGATTTCCCGGCTGCCCTTCGCCAGAACGAAGTGTTTGACCAATCCGAAGAGGAACGTCGCCTGTTCTTCGTGGCCATGACCCGTTCCAAACGCCGGCTCGTGTTGCTCTCCCAATGTCGTGATGCGCGAGGACGAAAGACCAGCCCGTCCTCCTTCTGGCGCGAGATCGAGGAGGCTGCCGAGTCTGGCGTGATCCCGGTCGAGTCGTGCCCAGCCGACGAGTTAATGACACGGGCTGACGAGGCAGACACATCAGCCGACGCCGAGGCCGACACGTCATCGACCTCCGTGGGCCTGGCATTGACCGGTGCCTGCCCGGTTCGACACACGCGCCGCGTTCAGGCCGGCCACGAGTTGGCCCGTGTGCTGCACGCGTTGCGCGATCCCGACTTGAGCCCGGCCGCCGTCCCCGATCTCCAGCGCCGCCTCTGTGCCGTCAGTGCCCGCCTTGCTGCGCTCAACGTGCCAGGCAAGTCACAGGCTCATGCGATTCTTGAGTCGTCGGCCCAGTGGTTTGACGATGAAGCCGAGTTGAACCAGGCACTCGAAGATGTCGATGCCCTGGCCGATCCGCTGACGACGACGCTTGCCCCGCCCAGGGCCCCGCTGCGACTCAGTTATACCTCCATCAACCAATACCTTCGATGCCCGCGATGTTACTGGCTGCGGTACGTCGTGAAACTGACCGCACCGCCGTCGGGGGCGATCACCTTCGGTTCGGTCATCCATGAAACACTGGAGAAGTTCTACCTGACACAGATGCTGGCCGAGTCCGGCGACTTGCCGGACGTGAAAGCACCCGGCCTTCCGGAGTTAATACAGATCGGTCTCCAGATGTACAACGAGTTGCGCAGCCCGGATGACGAAGGGAAGTCCTCCTTCCGGACACGCCTGCGTGCTGCCCTCGAGCTGTATTATAAAGACCTGCATCGGCCGGACCTGAACCCGGTCGCCGTCGAGGAATCGATCAAGTTCGATTACGAGCATGACGGGCACACCCATCTGATCGACTCGCGCATCGACCGGATCGATGTGGACGATGCCGGCTACCACCTCATCGATTACAAGACCGGCAAGGAAAAGAAGGACCTCCTCAAACCCCCGAAGAAGGATCTCCAGTTCGGCATCTACCTGATGGCCCTGCAGCACTGGGCCGAGACCGAGGATGTGGCCGGCACAGCCGAATACTGGCTGACCTCACTCGGGCAGCGCGGCATCATCGGGCTCGATGCGATTGATCTCGGCAAGGTGAAGAAGCAGATCAACAAGGCCATCGACGGCATCCTGGCCGGCGACTGGACCCAGGGCAAGCAATGCACCAGTTGCGACCTGATCTGCAACGCACTCGAGGATTCGGACGAGCCGTGACCGTGCGAGAGCACGTGAGAACGTAGGGTGGGCGGAGCAACGCGACGGCCCACCGGCATGTACATCCGTAACACCAGATCAGTCCCACGTGAATGCACATGGGGCCACGGGGACACATGATGGCTGGCACGGATTGGAGGAGCGCAGTGGGGCAGGCGTCTCGCCCGGCATGGCATGCCCACCTCCCCTCCGTGCCCTCCCGGCCATCCCTGCTACCATACCGCTCCCTGATTCTGCACAGAACGCCAAATCGAAAGCGACTTCCGATTATGCAGCAGCAACAAGGACCACAAGGCCCGCAACCGCCACAGCGGCCAAATATCCAGTACCAGCAGCCAGGCGCGGCGGGTGGTCCCGGCGGCGGTGGCGGTCAGGCCCAGAATATGCTGGCCCAGGCTTGGCAGATGCACCGGGCCGGCCGATTCCAGCAGGCTGAGCAGATGTACAAGCAGATGCTCAAGATGCAGCCGAACAACCCCACCATCATGCGCATGCTGGGCATGCTCAAGCGCCAGACCGGCCGAATCGACGAGGCCATCAAACTCCTGCAAAACGCCGTCCGTATCATGCCCAACGACCTCGGTTGCCAGGGGGAACTCGGCGTCGCACTGCTCATGGCAGGCCGCATCGGAGAGAGTGTGCAGTGCAGCCACAAGGTCCTCGAACTCGACCCGAAGAGCGCCGATGCCATGTACCACCTCGGCCGGGCACATGGTGCGATGTACGACTTCGAGACCGCCATCTACTGGACCCGCCAAGCCCTCACTATCAAGCCCGGAAACGTCGAGTACCATGCCTTCCTTGGCTATCTCTATCTTCGACAGGGACTCCTTGAACAGTCCGTCAAACACACACGCGGCGTGCTCCAGGTACAACCGCAGAATCCGGCGATGCTCTGCCAGCTGGCCACCGCCCTCCGCCGAATGGACGAATATGACGAGGCGATGGAACTGTTCGAAAAGGCACTGTCGATCGATGCAACCAATACCGAAGCGATGGCCGGCAAGGCCCAGATCCTCGAATCACAAGGGAAGACAGACGAGGCCCTCGCACTGATTGAGCAGTGTGCCGCCAGCGAAAAGGGCGAGCAGGTCCAGGTGGCCGTCGCCTATGAACGGATTGCCAAACGGGCCGGCTGTCCCGATCGGCCGACCGCCCTGATCAGGAAAATGCTCACACGAGACAACTTGCAGCCCATCGAGCAGATCATCCTTCACTTCAGGCTCGGGGCCCTGCTTGAAGATGCCGGTGAGTTTGACGATGCCTTCGAGCAATACCGGCTGGCCAACGACATGCATCCGCAGCCGTTCGACCCGGACGCCTTCACGAAACAGATTGACACGACTATCACCGTGTTCGACTCCAAGCGCCTGGCAGCCGAAGCGCCCCGCTCAACGGTGGACAGCGATCTCCCGATCTTTATCGTCGGCATGCCGCGCTCCGGCACGAGCCTGACCGAGCAGATTCTAGCCAGCCACCCGCAGGTGTTCGGTGCCGGCGAGTTGCCGCACATGGAGCGAATGGTGGCAGCCGTCGCACGACTCGGCGGTGCCGATTCCGATACGTCGTATTTCGACGGCGTGAACTCGGTGACCGCCGAGCAACTGACCGAACTCGCTGAGAAACACATTGAAGCACTGACGCAAATGGCCGGCGAAACCGAGGGACCGCTGACCCGAGTTACCGACAAGATGCCAAACAACTTCCTGCACCTCGGGCTCATCGCACTGCTGTTCCCGAACGCGCACATCATCCACTGCGTGCGGAACCCGCTGGATACCTGCATGTCGTGCTATGGGAGTCAACTGCCGCCGGTGCATACGTTTTCCAACAGCCTCGACGGACTGGCTGTATATTACAAACAGTACCGACGCATGATGGACCACTGGAAGGCTGTGCTGCCGATTCCGATCATGGATGTTGTGTACGAGGATCTGGTCAACGATCAGGAACGCGTGAGTCGTGAGTTGGTCGAGTTTGCCGGACTCGAGTGGGACGATGCGTGTCTCAACTTCCACGAATCGAAACGTGTGGTTCATACGCTCAGCATGGACCAGGTACGCAAACCCATGTACAAGTCCGCGATGAATCGGCATGAGCGCTTCGCCCAACAACTCGAACCACTCAAGACGCAACTGGCAGCGTTCGTATGATGCGTCGAATGCGCCGATCCTCCGGTCGCCATCCGGCCGGCCTGGCAGTCGGCCAGGCTGTCGCCGGGCTGCTGCTACTGGCAGTCGGCGTAGCAGCCGTTGCATTCATCGGCGTCCGTATTCTTGGGACCGATCACATTGCCGCACCTGATGAGACGCAAGCAGTTGCCGCAGTAACCAACACGACCACGCCCGAGGTTGCAACCGCCGACGAACCTCGCGTTCCTCCTCTTTCTGCTGCAGACACCCCATCATCCCACGACCCGCATGCGTTTGTCAAAGGCATGACCATCTCCTGCCAATCCTGGGGCTGGGAGTGGGGCACCGATGACATGGTTCAGTCGATGGAGGACCTCAGAGCGCTCGGCGTCAACTGGATCGCCATTCACCCATATGCCTCGATTCGAGACGATGGCACCGTCTCCTGGCGCTATGGCCGGCGCGGGCAGGAAGTGCCCGAAGGTGAAGTGCCGACCTGGCTGCAGCGCCCGATCGACGAGGCCCACGATCTCGGGATGAAGATCATGATCAAGCCCCACCTGGCCTACTGGGGCAGCGGCTTCTCCTGGCGCGGCGATATTAGATTCGAGACACAGGAGCAATGGGAGCGCTTCTTTGAAACGTATGGTACCTGGGTCGCACAACTCGCCGGTATCTGCAAAAGCGCTGACGCCTTTGTAGTCGGCACTGAACTGGATGCAACCCTGGCCGGCCACGACGCCCAATGGCGCGAGGTGGTGGCTCAAGTGCGTGGCCAGTATCCAACAGGTGTTCTGACGTATGCGGCAAACTGGAACACCTACGACACCGTACCGTTCTGGGACGTGCTCGACGTCATCGGCATCCAGGCATACTTCCCATTGGTTGACATGCCCGCCGGCGTTGAAGTCCCCGGTCTGGTCGAACACTGGCAGGCGCGCAGCGCGACCGTGCCGGATATTGAGAAGTATGCCGAGCCGACCCCCGAGCAGATGGCGGCTGCCTGGAAGCGCATTATGAATGACCTGCACACAGCGAGCGCGAAGTACGGCAAGCCGATCGTGTTCACTGAACTCGGATACAACTGCTCGATCCTCGCTCCTTACATCCCCTGGGATGCCCGCATGATCGGGATGAGTGACGGTGATGGGCAGCAGGAGGAGGAAGGGGCGCAAGTGAATCCAGCAGAGCGCGTGCAGCGCATGTGCATGGCTGCAGCGCTTGATGCGATCGAGCAACATCACGATGTCATCCGCGGCGCGTTTCTCTGGAAGTGGTTCCCCGGCAGCCGGCCGCATGGTGACTTCGCCATGGCATCCGATGCGATGAAGAACGTGATCAAGGAGGAGTGGGGGGAGTGATCGCTTTATCCGCCATTGCCCGCGGGCGCGGGAATCCAGGCGAGACTCAGCAAATGCGCTCACGTTGAGTGATCCGGCAGTAGGAATTAATTCCTACTGCCTGACAAGACATGGAGTCAGTAACCATTTGCCGGTGGGCTTTCGTCGCAGACCCAGAGCGATGTCGAAGGGCCTCGCTCACCCCACCTTACGTTCCAATGACATGCCGGGCCGTCTGTCGGACCACTTCGGGTTCCGATTTATCACACACCAACGGGCCGAGTCTGTCGGCCAGTCCGCCATTGCCCGCTGCAATGATCGCGTTGCGCTTCATCATATCGAGTTTCGCCCGTTTCATTGCGGAACCGGCAAACGCCTGCCGCCGATCCTCATCGGACCACTTCAGAATCTCCATCAGATTGAATCCGGTCAGCCGTGAGTCATACGCCGGATTGGTCGGGGCGAGTTGCGTCGGTCCCGTATCACCGTTATGCGGGCACACCTGCTGGCAGATATCGCAACCGAATATCCAGTCCCCCATTGCCTGGTAGTACTGCGGGTCGATCCCACTTCGATGTTCAATGGTCAGATAGGATATGCACTTGTGCGCATCAACGGAGTACGGCGTGATCGCGGTCGTCGGGCAGGCATCGATACAGCGCGTACACGACCCGCAATGGTCCGCAATCACCGGCTGGCCTGCCTGTGGCACTTCGAGCGTCGTGAGCACCTCGCCCAGCATCAGGTAGGAACCGATACCGGGTTGTATCAGCAGCGTGTTCTTGCCAATATAGCCTAACCCGGCCCGAGCCGCATGTTCCCGTTCCATGATCGGTGCGGTATCGACTGCGGCCCGGTACTCGAAGCCCGGCCACCGGGCACGCAACGCATCACACAACTGATGGAGCCGCTTCTTCATGACGGTGTGATAGTCGGCACCCTGTGCATAGCGAGCGATTCGACCGGTGGGGGAGCGCGGCGAATCCCCGAGTTCATCCGGTGGGCCATGACGATCAGCCACGACAATGATCGACTTGCAGCCGGGCATGAGGACCGACGGGTCGATGCGGAGATCGACGTGCCGCGCGAGGTATTCCATTTCGCCGTGCTGGCCGTCGGCCAGCCACTGGCGAAGTTCATGGTGGTAGGTGATGGGGCGTGCCGGAGTGATACCCGCGGCTGCAAAACCGAGATGCGTGCACAGATCGAGTACGAACTGGGCATCGGGGCAGGAGTTGATCGAATCTGAGGCCACGATTGACACTTGCTGACTGGGCAGCGACGTACCTTATGGTTCGACGATGCCTTCACGGATGGCGTAGCGCGTCAGTTCTACCCGGTCGTCAATGCTGAGTTTGCGCATGAGGCTCGTGCGGTGGGCATCGATCGTCTTCGGGCTGCGATGCAGGATGCCGGCGATTTCCTTGGTGCTCAATCCCTTGGCAATCAGGCGCATGACTTCCAGTTCGCGCGGCGTCAACGTGCTGATTGGGTTGCACGAGGCATCGTCACGCCGACGGAGCTGCCCATGCGAATACTCGAATCGATCGAGAATCTCCGGCGGGTAGGCCAGTTCGCCGGCCACCACACGCCGCACGGAGCGCACGATGTCGTCAAACGATTGGTTCTTCGACAGGTAGCCCCAGGCACCCGCCTGCACGGCTGCATCCACATAGCCGTCCCGCACGTAGGCCGAGAGGATCAGCACACGGACATCGGGCTGAAGCCTTTTCAAGTCCTGGATCATGGTAAACGGATCGGAGCCCGGCATGTCGATATCCATCAGCACAACTTGCGGCTGATGCTGCTCACAGGTCGGGATCAGATCGTCTGCGGAAGGCAGCTCGGCGAGCACTTCGAAATCCGTTTCAAGTTCGAGACGGGAGCGGACGCCTTCACGAGCGATTTCGTGATCGTCGACGACGACGACGCCGATGACCCTGGGTTTCCTCATCGTACTGGATCCTTCCGTTCAATATCCTGGGCTCACGGAGAGAGAAACGACATCGGGAGATACCTCCTGATATCGATCATCCCGTGACGTCAGCCCGGCGTAGCGCTCGCTGCACGGCAGCCGCATCGAGCGATCCTTCCAGCCACAGTATACCATCCGGCCACGGCTCGTGGGAGTCCCGGGCACCAATACACAGCAGAGTCAGTCCCGGGTGCCCATCGACCACCTGCCGGGCCTCCTCCGGCGTCGTCACGTCCGGCTCCGTCACCCAGATCACGTCGCGCGGTTGTGGGCGATCCGAAATATCAACCCGGACCGCCAAACCCGCCTTCTGGACACAGTTGTTCACGAATGCTGCGATCCACGGATCGCGCAGACTCACCAGCGCATCGCCCTCAATAAT
Source organism: Planctomycetota bacterium (assembly GCA_013112555.1). GTDB lineage: Bacteria > Planctomycetota > Phycisphaerae > Phycisphaerales > UBA5793 > PNC21. The sequence continues at coordinate 1,626,290 of JABFGK010000002.1, forward strand.
CCGTGAACGCTCATCCTCGAATGTCTTCAGATCGGTGTCCTCGTCGGGTACCGGGAAATCGAGCGTGATCGACGTGCCCTCACCCAACTCGCTGTTGATGCGCATAACCCCGCTCACGGATTGCACGATGCTGCGAACCAGTGCCAGGCCGAGTCCCGTCGACTTGCCGCGCGGCTTCGTCGAAAAGAACGGGTCAAAGGCGCGCTCCCGGGTCGACTCATCCATCCCGCACCCGTCATCGGTGACCGTAAACCGGACGCCGGCTCGATCGACCGTGTCATCATCGGCGTCCTCACTGTCGGGAAAGTCCAGCAGGCGATCATCGTGCTGCACCCCGGCCGGGTCATGCAGCCAGTCCGGCGGGCTTTGTTCCACGCGAAGTTCGATCGAGCCGCCGGTCGCCATCGCATCGCGCGCATTCAGGATCAGATTGAGCAACGCCTGCTTGAGCAGGTCGGGGTCAATACGAGCCTCACTCGGCGGATCGTCGACCACGAGTTGGACTCGCACGAGCGACGGGTGCCTGTCATCATCGGATCGAATGGACTCCCGGAAGAACGTGAGCGCCTCTTTGATCCAGTTGGGCACATCGCGCGTAATCTGGCCGGTGTCGTCGGCCGTCTCATTGCGTGTCCAGATGAGGAGTTTCGTCGTCAACTCGGCAATGTGCTCGGTGGCACGACGGATGGCCGCGACTCGGGATCGAACCCGTTCCGGCGTGGGATCCCGTTCCAGCGTGTCAAGCCCGGCATGGATCGGGAGCAGGAGATTGTTCAGATCGTGGGCGATGCCTCCGGCAAACGTGCCGAGGATCGCAAGCCGCTCACGCTCGCGCAACGCGCGCTGAATGCCCCGTAACGTGGTCACGTCCCGCCCCACCCCGCGGAATCCGACCACGTCCGTCCCGGAGATCACGGGGTACTCCATGACTTCGAGTGTGACGGTTCGGCCGTTCTTGTGAACCATCGTCACTTCGTACTGCGGTTGTCGGCTCCGTGTCCGGATGGCCGTCTGTACGGCTTCGAGCGCCGGCTCGAGCGCCCAGCGCGTCTTGTCCTTCTTCTGTTCCCCGAATCGTGAGCCGAGCAAGTCGCGCGGCTGATAGCCGAGTACGTGCTGCACGCTGGGGCTGAGATACGTCAGTTGCCGGTCCGTGTCATGCTCGTAGAAGATGAGGTCGGAAATGCCCTCGATGAGTTCCCGGAAGCGCCGCTCACTCTCGCGCAGTTTCCGTTCCGCAGCCTTTTGGCGCGTGATGTCAATGATGACGCCGGCCATCTGCTGCGGTCGACCCAACGCCTCATCGAGGTCCGGGTCCGGAATCGGCTCGGCCATATCGCGAAACCACCGGATGGATTCATCCCGGTGATAGCGGCGATACTGGATGTCATATGACTCGCGATTGATCACCGCTTTGCCGATGACGTCGGCCACGAACTGCTGGTCCTCCGGGTGAATCTGTTCATCGGACTCGTGCGGGCGATCAAGAAAACTGGGACTCGACAGGCCCGTCAGGTAGTGGACGGATCGGCTGATCTCGGTGACGGTGCCGCTCTTGCAGTCGATGATGTAGTACGCGACCGGGGCATGTTCCACCATGCTCATCAATCGCTCGCGCTCAGCCTGCAGTTGCCACAGGAAGCGCCGCTCGTTGGTCACATCGGTAAATGTATAAAGCCGCTCGCCGCTGGGGGCGTCCTGCGATCGGCCGACGAGGACGCGGCCGTCGTGCAAGCGCAGTTCGATCTCGTGACGTCCCGGTCGATGGTGGCGATCGAGAACCTTGTTGACATAGGACGGCTCATCCGGCTCCGGTGAGCGCTCAATCTGATACATGACTCGGGCCACGTCTGTGACGGTCGGCTGCGTCTCGAGCCAGTCGGAACTGAGGTCAAAGAAGTCGGCGAAGCGTTGGTTGTAGGTAATGACGCGTTCATCGCCGGCAGAAAAAAGGCAGAACGCCTCATCGGCCGTATCGAGGATCAGTCGCTGCATATCGGCAAGCCGCCCTTCCGGCTTCTTCGAATCGGGCACGGCATTGTTCTGTTCGCTGGTCATCAGAGTCCGGTACGTGTTTCAGAGGGTGAAGTAAATCGAGACAAGATTATGCCGAGTAATCGGTGCCGGCGGCGACCTCTCGATAGCGGCTGTACATGGCATCGAGTGAATCCGGGATGACACGGACGTCGCCGACCACGGTGATGAAGTTCGTATCGCCGGACCACCGCGGGACGAGGTGCACATGAAGATGCTGCGGCACGCCGGCCCCGGCTGCGCGCCCCTGATTGATCCCGATGTTGATGCCTTGCGGATTCAGGGCGCGCTCCATGAGGTCCGTTGCCAGTTCGATGAGAGCCCAGAGGGCTGCGCGCTCGGCCTGCGAGTAGTCCAGAAGTCGCGGCCGTCCTTCGCCAAGTGCAACAAGCAAGTGGCCATTGCTGTATGGGTATCTGTTGAGCAGAATGAACCCGTGTTCGGTACGATGAACGATCAGATGCTGTTCATCGAGTTCCGGGTGGGTCCAGTAGTCATGCAGAAAGCACGGGTCGTCAGCGGCGCTCCGGGGCACCCGGCGGCGAGGCCCCGGGAGAGGGAGCCTGATCGTCGTCGGTCCCGGCCAACTCGGCCCGCTCCGCTTCGGCCAACGAAAGCATGTACTGCATGCGCCAGGGTGCCCAGAGGTTCTTTCTGCTCATGCATCAATGGTAGGAGCGATGCCGAATCACGCCCAACCCGGGAGAAGCGGCTGCCGATGCGAGAGGCCGTCGCCGGATCGCCCTGACAGGGGCATCGCCCGTGTGTAGACTGTTGGCCGTTTGAGCGGCAAATTGACACCTGTTTTTGCCCCGTGGGGCAAATCGTGACTCAGACTCGGAGATTGAGCATCATGTATCAGACCATCAAGGCGGCTTCACGTGCGATCAAATCCCCCGAGGCGACCGTATGCCTGCACTTTTCCAACTCACGCGGGTTGGACAAGGCTGACAAGGCGTATGACAAATCGGTACGCGGTGCCCTCAGCGATGCACTCAAGACCCGAAAAGAGTGTACGGGAGCGGCCGGCGAAGCAACCGTGGTCTACACGGGATCCGGCAAGAAGGCAACACGAACCATCATCCTCGGCCTGGGTGCTTCAGGACAGGTCAACGCCGATGTCGTCCGCCGGGCGTTCGGGTCGCTGGCGTCTCCACTCCACGCCATGGCCGTGAAGCGGGTGACCGTTCGAGCCAGTGCCGGCATCTGTGAGGCGCTGGGCGATGAGCCGTTTGCCCGTGCCGTCGGGGAAGGGCTCGGCCTGGGAGCGTTTCGCTTTGACGATTTCAAGGCAACCATCAAGAACGGCAAAGGCAGCGGGCCCACTGCCCTGACCGCTTCGGTCGAGCGCTCTGACGGCTCCGGTGTTGCCAATGACGGGCTCAGCCACGGGTTGAATCTGGCTGAGTCGGCCAACTTCGCGCGGCGTCTGGCAGCCACCCCCCCGAATGTGGCGACCACAACCCACATCGCTGCCTGTGCTCAGGATCTGGCCAAGCAGTCCGGCGGTACCATGAAGTGCAAGGTCATCAAGGGCAAGGCACTCGAAGACAAGGGACTGGTCGGGTTGATCAATGTCGGCAAGGCCTCCGAGAACCCGCCGTGCATGATCGAACTGACGTATGAGCCGAAGTCGGCCGGCGTGAAAGGGTGCTGCGACGGGACGGTCCTGCTGGTCGGCAAGACGATCTGCTACGACACCGGCGGGCTGTCACTCAAGATCAGCAACGGCATGAAGGGGATGAAGTACGACAAGAACGGCGGGATGGCCGTGTTGGGTGCCATGCATGCTGTCAGTACATGGCTCAAGCCATGCTGCCGGATTGTTGCCCTGCTGCCGGCCGCGGAGAACAGCATTTCAGACGAGGCCTATCGCCCGGACGACATCCTCACCTATCTGAACGGGGTCACGGTCGAGGTGACCAACACTGACGCCGAAGGTCGACTCGTGCTGGCCGACGGGTTGGCCTATGGCTGCAAGGTGCATAAGCCGACTGCCATTATCGACATGGCCACATTGACCGGCGGGGTGGTGGTGGCGCTGGGGCAGGCCTATGCCGGGTACTGGTGCGACGATGCCACATTGCGCGGCCGGGTCGAGCAGGCCGGTGAGACTGCGGGCGAGCGTGTGTGGCGGCTCCCGTTGACTGAGCCGTACCGCGACATGATGAAGAGCCAGCATGCTGACATCTGGAACAGTGCTCCCGTGCGGCATGCCCACCCGATCCAGGGTGCGGCGTTCCTGAGTTACTTCGTTGACAGCGGGATCCCCTGGGCTCACATCGATATTGCCGGCACGTCGGCGACGGACAAGCCGCGTCCGCCGTTTGAGGCCGGCCCGACCGGCTTCGGCGTCCGACTTCTGGCCAACCTGTTCGAATCATGGTGTACCGAGCGTGATTGACGAATACCCGAGCGACGAGGACATCGAGCGCTTCAGCCGTGAGGACGATGAGGATTCCGAGTGGCTGTTGCGCGGTGAGTGCCGGTGTCAGGAGTGCGGTCGTGTGCTGTACGACGACGCCGATGTCTGCCCGTCGTGCGGGGCCTACCAGCTGGATCTACCGGGATCGCGCAGCCCCACAGGACATGTTGGTCTCTTTGGAAAGTACCCGTGGCTGTGGGCCTGGGGAGCAATTCTTGCGCTTCTCGGGTTCACGAAAGCCATCGGATTGTGGTAGGCTGCCCGCGGGTCGATGGCTGAGTGACGTGTCGCAGAAAAAGGTACGGTTCAGTTACCGTTATCACAGAGATTCGCCCATCTTGTCTTGCGTTTCGGCCAGGTGATTGCTAGATTGTGAGCAGTGCAGGGAGACCTGTGCTGAGGCGGGTCGACGTTCAGGTGCAATGCGGCCGTCGACCCGTGGATCATCTCACCGAAGTTGTTTCCGGCTGAGTTGATTGACACGGTGCACCGGAGGGAACAGTTCGAGAGTCTGAGTATTGTCCGGCTGGATAGCGGCTACTCCTGTTTACAGCGATCCGTAATTCGCGTGGTAACGTTGGCTGTACTCCACCATTCTTGAATCCGTTTGCTCCGATGTTCTGATGCCTGCAATCGCGCGGAGGCGCACGCTCCGCGCTGCGTAGTGACTGCCGAGATGGAGAAGTGAATCGATGGCAGCAGGCTCTGATCGTGACAGACGTTTGTCGAACGAGACTCGTCCCGACGATGTCCCGCACTCGACCGATGGCCGTGTCGACGATCCGGAAGCGATCGGACGAGAGTCACACGTTATTTCTGAGCCGAAAGCGGGCCGGCAGAATATCCAACAGGACTCATCGTCTCCCAGGTCCGTGCCACATGCGCACAGCGAGTTCCTCGACCTGGCACTGCAGGCCTCACGGGTTGGGACCTGGTACTTCATCGTTGACGAATCGGGTGGCACGAATCGTTGGTGGTCGCCTCAGGCGTCAGCCATCTTTCAACTCGACTCGGAGGAGCCACCGCCGGCGTCTGTGTGGTATTGGCGGCGTGCCATTCGTCGGTCTGATCATCGTGCAGTCATACGCTGGTTGCGACGCTTGGATGGATCGTCCACATCCCCGGGCCAGGTCCGCTTTCGAGTCCGATTGTCGGGTGATGAGTTCCGGTGGGTTCTTGTCGAGGCGCGATCACACACGCAGCCGAGCGATGGGAGTCTGGTGGTCGCCGGTACGGTTCGTGATGTGACGACCGAGCGAGCGGCGGCGCATCGCTCTCACGAGGAACGGCATCGGTTTCGCGTTCTCATCGAGCAGAGTCAGGACGGGGTGTTCATGATTCGTGATGGGCGGCTCGTCTCGGTGAATCGTGCGTTTGCCGACCCGCTCGGGTACACGGTGTCTGAGTTGGACGGGGTGGACTATCGTCGACTCGTGGCTCCCGAGGACTGCGAAGTGGTCGAGCATCGCTACGAGGACCGGATCCGGGGAGGGAATCCGCCGGCGAAGTATGAGTTTCAACTGCTTCATAAGGATGGGGTGACCCGGATTCCCGTGCGCATGCACGTCGGGCTCGCAGACCTGGACGGCACGCCTGTCAGTATCGGTACCATGCGACTCCTGACGGATGAGGCCGGGGCCTCGGCGGCGTACAAGCACCTGCTGACTCACTCCGCTCAGGGGATGGCGTTGATCCAGGGCCATCGGTTCGCGCTGATCAACCCTGCATTTGCCGATATCCTGGGGTACACGGCCGCCGATCTGGAATCGACTGATTCATCGACCCTGATTCATCCTGATGATCGAGCCGCCTTCGTTGTCCCAAACGATGATTCGAACAATGTGCAGCTCGTCCGAGTCGTACATAAGAACGGCTCCTATCGAATGCTTGATATTAACTCGATCCGCACGGCCTATCGTGGGCGTCCCGCGCTGGCCATCTCATTTCACGATGTTACGGACCGCGCTGTGGAACAGGAGCAACGGCTCGCTGCAGAGTCGTGCGTTGCATCACTGATTGCCTCAAGCCCGGCCCCGATGTTTCTCAAGGATGAGGCCCTTCGCTACACGCACATCAATGAACACGCACAGCGGGTGTTGGGTCTTCCGAAGGGGTCGCCAGTCGGGCAACGGGATGATGCGCTCTTGCCCGAGGCTGATGCGCTGCGGTCTCTAGAGGCCGACCGGAGCGCCTTGGACGGGAATCCGGCCGTCACGGAGCATGCATCAGGCAGTGCCTCAACCGGCTCGTTCCATACGCTGCATCGCGTTCCGGTGCGGAACAGCGAAGATGAGGTTGTCGGTGTTGCCGGAATCGGGATCAATGTTACGGATTCGAGGCGGCTGAAGCATGCGATGACTGACTCGAAGAAGACGCTGCGTGGTGCGCTGGATGCCGTCCCGATCGGCATTCTCATTATGGAGCCAATCACAGCCCGTCGCCCCGGTGATACCGCGCAGGATTACCGGGTTGTGCATTCGAATCAGGCAGCACGCTCGATGCTGGGACTCCCCGCCGACAACACCGCTGCGCTGCTCCTGTCCGATCTGTTTGCTGACAGTTGGCAATACGGCCTGGCCGAGCGGATCGACACCGTTGCATCGACCGGTCAGGGAAGCGGGTTTGAGCAGATCGTCTGTGTCGATGGCGTGAATTCACAGTGGCTTTCGATGACGGTCAGCCGAATTCACGATCGGGTCGCGCTTACGTTCAGCGACACGACCTCCAGCAGACAGGCGATCGAAGCCCTGCGTCGCTCCGAGCAGAACTACCGCGAGATTTTCGATTGCTCAACCAGTGCCATCTTCGTTCACGATGCCTCGAGTGGAGAGATTACCGACGTCAACAAGGCCGTCTGTGAGATGTTTCGCGGGCAGCGTGAGGATCTGCTCCGACTTAAGATCGAGGACATCAGCGAGGGCGGGCCGCATTACTCACAGGAGCAAGCCGTCCAGATGGTCCGACGGGCGTTTGAACAGGGGCGGCACTCCTTTGAGTGGCATGCCAGGCGGCTTGACGGCGACCTGTTCTGGGTGGAGGTCACGCTCGTGCGGGCTGTGGTTGATGGGGACACAGCCGTCCTCGCATTCGTGCGGGATATTTCCGATCGGAAGCGTGCTGAAGGCGGGCTCACAGCCAGCGAGAAGCGTTTTCGTGCTGTCTTTGAGCACAGCGGAATTGGGATCCTGTTGGCACACGGCAACGGCTCGATGCTGCGCACGAACCCTGCGTTTTGCAGGTTTGGTGGGTATGACGATGGTGATACGAGAGAACTTAATATCTTCGACCTGCTGCATCGCTCGGATCAGCGCCGCTTTCACCGCCAGATCGGTCGGCTGCAAAAGCGGGTGCGGCCAAGAGTGCAGTTGCACGTCCGGCTGCGTCGCCGTGATGGATCATACTACTGGGCAGGCGTGACCGCATCCTTGTTGCCTGGCAGTGGAGAAGCATCGGCCTCGGGCAGCACGGACTCACTCGTGCTGTACATGATCACGGATATCAGTGCCCAACGTCGGGCCGAGGCAATACTGCGAGATACCGAGGAGGGATTCCGGGCACTGGCAGAGTCCATCCCGCATCTCGTCTGGTCGCTGGATGCTGCAGGGCTCCCGGAGTATTGCAACACCCGTGTCTTTGAGTATTACGGGACATCAGGGCAGCCCGCCGATCTTCCGGAGTGGCATGTCCATTTGCACCCGGATGATGCGACCACCCAGCGGCCGGCCTGGAAACGCTGCCTGAGTACCGGGCACGAATATGTGGCAGAGTGCCGTCTCCTCCGAGCCGGCGACCAGGCGTATCGCTGGCAACTCGTGCGCTTTGTCCCGGTTCGGAATGCGAGCGGAGAGATCAATCGGTGGTTTGGGACGGGGACGGACGTGCACGATGCGCGCGATGCGCGTGAGCGAGTCGAGGAACTGGTCGAGTTGGAGCGGGGGCTTCGACGCGAACTGGATCACCGGGTACGGAACAATTTGACGTCGCTGATCACATTGATCGACCTGGCCGGCCAGACGGCCCGCGATGCCAATGAGTGCGCCGGCTCAATTCGGGCCCGCGCGCAGACGATGGCCACAATTCACTCACTCCTGACGCGCAGCGGTGATCGGACGGTTGAACTTCGAGCCATATTGATGGCTTTCGTACCGCGCGATTGCAAAGGCACGATTGATATCAACGGCCCGGAGGTCAGACTGAATCCGTCTCAGGCTGACAAGATCGGCCTCATCACCAATGAGTTGATGACGAACAGTCTTGAGTACGGGACACTGGGGATCCGCGGCGGCACGGTCTCAATTCAATGGCACATCGAGCAGCAACACGATGCAAGGCCGGAAGTGTGTATCTGGTGGCGCGAGCAGGGCGGGATGAATCAACCGGATGCAGCGTCACCCGGAAGCGGTACCAAGATCATCGAAGGGCTGGTCCGCTTCGACCTGAACGGGGTGGTTGATCTGCGCTACCCCCCGGAGGGTGCGAATCACCGGCTTCGCTTTCGGCTGGAGCCGGCAGCACCAGGTGTGATCAGCATGTAACAATCAATACATAGAGACATGACGCCGGAGAAAGTCCGGCAAGCCGAGCGCTCTGGACCGAGGCCATCTTGTTCCATGTTCGTGGCGTCGATCCAGTCGTGATCGGGGTCGGGATGAATGAGTCCGGGGGATGCTACCGTGCTCGGCGTTTACCGGTCTTTCACGTGCGCCAGCAGCAAGTCGCCGTTGATACGTGCCGGGTCAATCGCCTCGTACAGATTATTCCAGACAATGATCCGCTGCCCCATCCGGAGCAGCTGCATGGTCTTGTGTGCCTCCTCGGCACGCTCGCTGTCCCCTTTGGCCAGCAGCAGGAGGTACAGATCACGCCAAGTGAGCGGGCTTGACGGCCCGTCGGCGAGATGCCGAAGTTCCAGCGCACGCTCAAATGCTGCGATCGCTTCATCGTGCCGGTTCAACTTCTCGTAGGCTCGACCGCGGAGTTCGATGGCCTCGATCAGCAGTGAGTGAGTCGGTTCGACCTCGAGCGCCTGGAGGTCATTGACGACGCCAGACACGATCGACGACGCTTCATCAAAGCGGTCGCAATAAAACAGGGCGTCGGCATAGTTCTTTCTGAGGCTGATCTCACGTTGCAAGGCGGCCTCATTGCCTTGATGGATCAACTCGGCAAATCGGCCGTGTTCGGTCGATGCGATGGCCTCGGTGGCCAGCTGCAGTGCTTCCTCATACTTCTTGGTGCCGATGAGGATGTCGCCGTAAATGTCGTAGAGCCACTGGCGCCCGGGCCCCTCCCGCGGTATCTCCTGTGCGTCAAAGGCCATTCGTATGAACACCTCTGCACGGTCCGGGGAGTAGTATTGATAGTACTTCTGGCCGACGACGGTACAGAAGTTATACCTCAGCCCGTCGACGAAGGGGGTCATCTCCGGGTTCTTGCCCGTCCAATCGGCCACCTTCTTCTCGATCAGCCCCTCTGCCATCACGAGTTCATCGTGCAAACTCAGGTTCGCTCGGCTCGGGGAGTCGATCATATAGGTTAGAGCGAATTGGCCGCCGACCTCCGCAGCCGTCTTCCATCCGTCGCTCTCAAACTTCTTGACGTTGGTCGTGTGCTCGGCCACCCGCCATCCGACCAGGACGAGAAGCGCGAGTACGATCCCCATGACTGCGGCCATCGTTGTATGTCGACGCAGCAAATGCTTGGCGCGGTAGCAGCCGATGAACGGGCGTGCGTGAACCGGCGCACCGGACAGGAAGCGTCTGAGGTCTGCGGCAAAGTCGGCGGCAGTTGCATATCGATGCTGTGGCTCTTGCGCGAGCGCCTTCATAATGACGAACACCAGATCGATCGGGAGTGATGGCGCGTCCTGGCTGAGTTCTCGCGCCAGGGTCGTCGATCGGCTCGCAAGAGCCTCCCGAACGCTCAGCCCGTCGATGTCGTGTGGGGGTCGGCCGGAGAGCACTTCGTAGGCCACCGCACCGAGCGAGTAGACGTCACTGCGCCGCGTGGCGGGTTCGAGGCTGTCGGACTGCAGGGCCAGCTGCTCGGGGCTCATGTATTGAAGCGTCCCCTCAACCTGATCGTGAACAGCCTCATTAGAGGCTGAGTCCACACCACTGTGCGACAAGAGCGATGCAATACCGAAATCGAGCAGGCGAACCAGCCCCTTTCGGTCAACGATGATGTTTTCAGGCTTCAGGTCCCGGTGGATGATGCCGCAGTCGTGGATCTGGTGAACGATCTCAGCAGTGGACGCGAGCAGGGCGACCAGTTGCGCGGTGGTCAGGTTATTTTGTGTTATATGTTCATGGAGCGACAGGCCGTCAATGTGCTCCATCACCAGGTATGGCTGCTGCGTCCCGTCGTCATGCTCAAGGATTCCGACTTCATAGACATGCACCACCGACGGGTGCTGTGCCATAGCGATTTTCTGGGCCTCGTCGATGAGTTTCGATCGGGTATCCCCCGGTGAAAAAGTCGTATTAAGTTTCTTGATGGCGACGGTACGGTGTGGATTGGTTTGAAGGGCTTCGTAGACGATCCCCATCCCGCCATAGCCGAGCAGGCCGGTGACGCGATACGAGCCGAAGTACGCTGTAGTGTCATCGTCAGGTGGCAGGGAGCTGAGCCCGGATGCCATGGCGTCAGCACTGTATCCGCCGCTCTCGGTGATCGTGATGCGGTTGATACAAATGGAGAGCGAGTCGGCTGCCGCGAGCAGTGTCAGGACCGTTTCTGCCAGGTGTGGATTCTCTGCCCTGAGCGATTTGATTGCCTCGTCGCGCTGCGTGCCCGACAACTCGGCCAGGCGGTCGAAGGCGTGGCGAATCTGCTCGAAAGAGAGTGAATCCTTCCGGATCATGGAGCACGCTCCCCGTCGGCGGAAAGATGGTTGGCGATCCAGCCCTTCGCGTAATGCCAGTCCTCACTGACGGTCCTTGGCGAGACGCCGAGGTAGGTGGAGATATGAGCATCCGACATGCCCGCAAAGATTTTCATCACGGCAACGCGTTCGTATCTGGGGCGTTGTCGCTTGAGCATGCCGAGCGCCTCATCCAGGATGAGGATGTCGATGATCATCGGCTGCCGGGCATCCTCGATCGTATCCGCCAGCACGAGACAGCGGGCCCCTTTCCCCCCGCGTTTCTGTGCCGTGCGCTTGCGGATGTGGGAGCAGAGGAAGCGCCGTATGACGGTGGCTGCGAGTGCGAGGAACTGGGCCTGCGTTTCAATATTGAGTTTGTTGCGGCCGTTGCAAAGTTTGATATAGGCTTCGTTGACGACGGCCGTTGGGCGCAGGGTCGGGGATCGGCATGAGTTTGCATTCAGGATCGACGAGGCAATCCGCTTCAGCTCCGGATAGAGCGCGACGATCCATTGGTTGATACGCTCAGAGTTTGGGTGTTCCGCCTGGCCGTCCATACCCGCTCCCTCTCACTTCCCAATGTGATCCGCAAAATAGCAGCGGTGTGTTCGGGGAATTCCGACGAGTTTTCGTTGCGCTCGCTCCTGTTCGAGTGCGATCAGTAAGGTAGGAGCGCATCACGCCACGAAGCCGGCTCGGACTAACTTCGAGCCCTGGTGATGCTGTATCATGCGAATGCAAGGCGCTGCACAACTGTGTTCGTGCACGAATTGTGCTGAGTGATACCCACGAATCATGCTACGCAGCGCACAGACTTCGTTCCAAGTCATACAGAGGGGCGAGGCGGCATTATAAGTACTGATATACTCATTCTTATATCCAAGATAGTTGTGAGTGACCAGTGTCATCGCCGGCCTGGGTGTTTCGGCAACTGCCCCCGGCCTGTGTGTGTGTGGCGATCGGTCAACCGCCTGCATGAGCAAGGGGGAGGAAGGGGGAGGGGGGAGCCGGGGGAGAGCGGGGGGGTGGAGAAGTTGCCGTGAGACGGGAGGGTTACGGGAGCGGCCCGATTGAGCATCTGCCGCTTGTGAATGCCGGAGGAGGGACTCGAACCCTCACGCCCTATACGGGCAACGGATTTTGAATCCGTCGCGTCTACCAATTCCGCCACTCCGGCTTGGGTGCGCATCGCGGTTTGCGGCCCATTATAGCCTGTTTGTACAAGGTGTCCGTTCCGCTGGGTGCGTTCGAAGGACGCGGGGGGTGGTCGATGTGCGTGTGAGAGATCATCCGCCCGCTCAACACGGAGCGCCAAGCCGCTGTCGCAGCACATCGAGCCGCAGATCGGCACATGCCCCGGGTGACATCCGTGCCTCGAGGCTCTGTGCGGGTGTTCGGCTGTCAGTGGCTGCCTCGCCGCCTGCAGTCGCAGCAGCAGCGGAGCGATAGGCATCGCGGAAAGGAATGCCGCTCCGTGCTGCCTCGACCGCCCGGTCCGTCTGGTACATCGATTGGTCGATCGCATCGGCCATTCGCTGCCGGTCCAGGGTCAGGTTGCCGACCAAATCCGGGATGATTGCTGCCGCCTGAAGCGCGGCCGTAATCCCCCGGACAAGCGGCGGCTTGGTGGCCTGCAGGTCACGGTGGTAGCCGGCCGGCAAAGCGAGGACGTTCTGGATTTCCATCAGTGCAGCCCAGACGACCCCGCATGGCGTGCGCAGCAGTTCCACGACGTCCGGATTCCGTTTGTTCGGCATGATCGACGACCCGGTGGTCATCGTGTCAGGCAAGGTGATGAAGTTGAACTCCGAGGTTGTGAAGAGACTCAGATCCCATGCGAGTCGCCGAATCGTCAGCATGACCTGGCCGAGGGCACTGAGTACCTGAATCTCGTGCGAGCCGCGGGAGTTCTGAGCATACATCGGATTAACCTGGAGACGGGCAAAGCCCAGTTCCTCGCTGACTGCGTCTCGATCCAGCGGGAGATTCACACCGAAGCCGGCCGCGGTACCCAGCGGGCAGGTGTCGATCCAGCGTGCCGTCATCTTCAGCAAGTGCAGGTTATCAATGAATGCCTCGGCATAGGCAGCCATCCACAGCCCGACCGATGAGGGCACTGCCCGTTGCAAGTGTGTGTAGCCCGGCATGGGCGTCATTTGTTCGCGCTCAGCGAGATCAAGACACGCGCCGGCTGCATCGGACACCGGTCCCGTCATGCCGGCCAGCGCCTCCTTCATGTACAAACGCAGAGCGACCTGAATCTGATCATTGCGGCTGCGCCCGGTATGTACCTTCTTGCCGAGGTCGCCGAGGTGCTCGATCAGGTCGGATTCGATTGCTGAGTGCCCATCCTCGAAGCGGTCATCAAGCACAAAGTCACCGGACGCCCGGCGTGCCTCCAGATCGTCAAGTGCCTGCCCGAGTCGGTCGGACTCCGCGGCCGTCAGGATGCCGATTCGTGCCAAGCCGTGCACATGGGCGATCGAGGCTTTGATGTCATAGGACAGAAGAACGGCATCCAGGCGAATATCCTCGCCGGCCAGGAATTGCTGGATGCGCTCATCGACGGAACTGCTGCCCTTGTCCCAGATCAGGTGTCGGTTGTGAGCCATGGCTCGATCCCTTCCAGTTCGTCGAATCCGCAGGCAATATTAATATTCTGGATCGCTTGCGTGGCTGCCCCCTTGAGGAGATTGTCGAGGGTGCCGACTACGGTCAGTTGCTGCGGGTCGGCTGCACTTACCGACCACCCGCCGATCGCAGCATGGTGCTTCATTGCATTGTCACGCACGAGCGGCGGGTGCTCTCCGGCGGTCAATCGTATCAGCGGTTCATTGGCATAGGCGTGTGCATAGAGCGCTGCGATTGTTGCAACATCAGTCGGCTCATGAAGCGATATGCCGACGGTCATGGAAATGCCACGAAAGAACGGGGCCACATGCGGCATGAAGCGAACCGGTACCCCGAGATGGCGTGACACCTCGCGCTCATGGATGTGATCGGTCAGCGCATAGGGCATGAGATTGTCGCGCAGTTGCTCAGGGTCATTCTTCGGGGATGGAGTCGTACCGGCCCCGCTGTACCCCGAGACGCCAAAGCAGAACGGGGGTTCAGCGAGCAGCGACACCAACGGGCGAATGATCAGCTGCATGATGGTGGCATAGCAACCGGGATTGCTGATACGTTTCGCGTTGCGAAGTTGTTGCCGGTAGGCTTCGGTCTGGCCATAGACCCACCCGTCGTCAAAGCGGTAGTCCGCACTCATGTCGATGATGATGACGCCGGGACGAGGCCCGGCCTTGACGGCACTGACATACTCGGCTGCCAGGCCGTTGGGCAGGGCCAGGATGAGCACATCAAGGTCATCGCGATTGCAGACATCAGCTGGCGAGAGATCCTCAAAGACAAGTGAGCACGAATCGGCGTTGCTGACGATCTTACGTACCGGCTTGCCGGCATGGGTGCGGGATGAAGCGCACACGTGATCGAATGATGGGTGATGCGCCAGCAGTCGGATCAGTTCGGCCCCCACGTATCCCCGTGCGCCGATGAGTGCCACGCGTGCATTCGGGCGCCTTTTCTCAGGTCGTGCCATTGACGGTACACTCCTCGCAGTGCTGGTCTCGGTCTGTCAGGGTCGGTTTGATTGATGTGGCTCGCTCGATGCAGCGGTGAATGGCACCGGGCTCGTGAATGCCGTACCAGAACACGATCCACTCACCTTGTCGCCGGGTCCCGTCCGCTCGTGCGAAGTACCAGGCATTGATTGGATTGTCGCTTCTGGCCCGCCAGTAGAGGGTGTCATACTCACTGCGGATGCGTTCCCAGAGGGAGGCACCGACTCCGGCGCCTTGCGCTTCCTGGGTCACCGCGAATTTGTCGAGGTATGGCATCCCATCCTCGCGCGTAATGATGGCAGCCGCACGACATGAGTCGGCCAGATATAGTGCCTCAATCGCCTTGCTCTCAAAATATTCCGGGACCAGGTCACGCCCAAATGACTCGGTAATGAGTGTGCGGACAGCGGATTGATCGACCTCGGTGGCTGCGTCGTAGCGGCGGATGCGCTCGCCGATGCGGACCAGCGTCCCGGAGCCGCGGTGGGTAAAGAGTTCGCGCGCGAGGTGATCCGGCGACGTGATCGACACGGATGACGTGGGTGGCAGGCGATCGAGCAGTTCCTTGATTTCCTGCAGCTTGAGACGCATGCCGGAATGCACCCACGGCCGACTCATGAGCAGATCGAAGTCCTCTGCAAGATTGATGGCTGAAATGATGGACCCATCCTGGTCGAGCAGGCCGCCGGTCGGTGTCAGGAAGATGACTTTGCTGGGTTGCAGTGCCACGGAGAGTTCCCGGGCAGCCGTGTCGGCATTAATGTTGAGTATCTGGCCGGCAGCCGTGGTGCCGAGACAGGAGAGGACTGGAACGTGCTGCGATCGGATGGCCGACTCGATCTGCTCGATGTGCACCCGTGTCACCTGCCCGACCAGGCCGAACTGCTGGGAGTCAATCATATCGGCTTCAAAGACACCGGACGGGATCGGGCGGGCGCGCACCCCTCGAGCCTCCAGCGCTTCGACCAGATTCAGGTTCTCCTGCTGAAACACCTTGCGCGCAATCTCAAGCACTTCCGGCGTTGTGACGCGGAGTCCTTCAATGCGTTCGGTGGTCACGCCGGCTGCTTCGAGTGCTGTATTTAGTTGCGGTCCGCCACCGTGGACGATGACCGGGCGCAGGCCGACCTTGCTGAGAAATGACAAGGCCGAAGCGAGTTCATGTCGGCGCTCTGACATGATGCCCCCGCCGACTTTGATGACTGCAAATCGCGTCGACTCGACGTTCGAGTAATCGCGGAGATACTGTCTAATCTCTTTGGCACTGCCGAAGTTTCGCAGCAGGGTGACGATGACATCTCGGACACTGTCCATCACTCAGGTCTCCAGGGGCGGCATGTTCATTGTGGCGAACGTTGACATCAGCCGGGCATACTGATCTACAGCGTGCTCCAGTTGGGAGATCGCGATCCATTCGTCGACCGCGTGCGCCTGCTGAATCGATCCCGGCCCGAGTACGCATGCAGGAAGTCCTGCTTCTGCAAACAATGCTGCCTCGGTCCAGAAGTCGACGGGATCAGACACCGGGATCTCGGCCTGTTGGATCAGGTCGCAGACGAAACGGTGCTCCTTCAGCGGCGGGCCGAGAAAACCGGGGTGATAGTCAATCGCTCCGATCGCCTGGGCAGCGTCACGAAGTGGGGTGAGCACGTCCTCGATAGCCTGATCAGGTAGTGGTCGAAATCCGATGGCTGCCGAAGCAGTTGGTGCCACCATGTTCGGCTTGGTGCCGCCTTCGATTCGGCCGATGTTGAATCGAATCCCCGACATGGTCGAGCCGGATCGCTCGGCTTCGAATGCGTTGACGAAGTCGAGTGCCTGGGCACACCATTGCGTCAGGCGGTGGATGGCACTGCCGGCTGTCGCGCCGGCCTGTGAAGTATGACCGGCCGTGCCGCGGGCCACAAAGGTGGCCGTTACCAGTCCCCGGTGTGCACACACCGCCCGGTTCTCAGTCGGTTCGGCAACAACCACCAGACGATAGTCGGGGCAGGACGTGAGAAACGTGCGGACACAGGCGCTCGAACCATGCTCCTCATCCGTCGTGAACAAAATGGCAGCAGGTACATCGGCGGGAGTGCATACGGCAGCCGTGATGAGCGCAGCAGCCGATCCCTTGACATCACAGGCCCCCAATCCGAACGCCTTGCCATCCGTCAACTGCAAGCGGAGCGGGTCGTGTGACCATCCTTCGCTCTCGGGCACGGTATCGAGATGCACATTGAAGAGGGCTCGCGGCGTGCCCCTGGTTGCCAGGATGTTCAGGCAGCCCGGGCCCACCTCGTCGATCGCAATCACAAAGCCGGCCGGTTCGAGGACTCGTGTGATGTATGCATCAATGCTGCCGGCAGCGATGGCACGCGGGGGATTGCGCGTGTCGGAGCCGACGAGTGCTTCGAGATGTGTCAGCACCTCACTGTGCGACTGCGACATAATGGTCAGCCTCCGTGCAGCAGGGCCGGTGAGGCAGGCGATGCCTGCAGTTGCAACTCAGTGGGGTTGACGCGCGAGGAGATGACGGAACTATGGCCGAGCAGCCTGATAAACCCTTCAGCCTCCTGACGACCCCAGTCAGCCGATTGTGCATACTCAGCATGCTCATGTCGAAGCAGATGATCGGAACGGACCCCGGTTGCCTGGCAGACTCCGTTGTGCGCCTGCACGGTGACCTCACCCGTGACAAAGCGCTGCGTACTCTCAACAAACTGCTGCAGGTCTGCCTTGAGCGGCTCGTAGAAGAAGCCCTGATAGACAAGTTCGGCCCACATGCGTGCTGCCAGCGGTTTGAACTGATTCTGATGTCGTGTCAGGATCGGCTCCTCAAGTGCCCGGTGGGCTGTCAGGAGGGCTGTCAAGGCAGGGCATTCAAACACGATCCGTCCCTTGAGCCCGATGACGGTATCGCCGGTATAGATGCCGCGCCCGACGCCATAGGCACCGAACCGTGTATTAAGTTCACGCAGCATGTCAGGGCCTGATATCGTGCCGCCGTCCAGTGTGATCGGCACTCCTTGTTCAAACCCGATACAACATTGCATTGGCTCGGCCGGTCGATCGGCCGGCGGGGCACAGAGTTGCCAGGTGGCCTCACCCGGCGCTTCGAACCGGTCGATCTCGGCACCCGATATTGTGACGCCGAGTATGTTCTCGTTCACCGTATAGCGTGACGGCTTGCCTGCCACTTCAAACCCACGCTGTTTCAGATAGTCGATTTCATAAGCGCGAACATGGGTATGCTGCGATTGAATGTCGCGGATCGGTGCGAGGATTTCAAAGTCACCAAGCATGCGGGCCGTCAGATCGAAGCGGACCTGATCGTTCCCCATCCCGGTGCAGCCGTGCGAAAACAGGTGCGTGCCGAGTTCCCGGCAGAGTTCGAGTGACCGTTTGACAATCAGATACCGATCGGAGCACAGCAGCGGGTACTGATCCTGGTACGGGTGACCGGCCCGAATGAATGGGATGACGAAGTCCGCCCACAGGTCATCGCTCAGATCAACCGTTCGATGCTCGGCAGCCCCGAGTTCGAGCGCACGCTGCTTGATTGCCTCTCGTTGTTCATCAGTCACGCCGCCGGAGTCACCGAAAACGGTCACGACCCGGTAGCCCTTTTCAATGAGATATGGCACACAGAAACTCGTATCAAGCCCGCCGGAGAAGGCAAGCACGACCGTCTGAGGTTGTTGATTGTCGGTAGTCATGACGGGCTCGTTCCCTCATGTGAGGTGGGAGGTGGTGTGTGTGGGTCAGGCGGATGCGTTGAGCAGATGAGCCATCAGTGCCTTCTGAACATGCAGCCGATTCTCCGCTTCATCCAACGCGATACATCGTGGGGAATCGAGGACATCATCGGTCACTTTCACATTGCGGCGAACAGGCAGACAGTGGCTGAATACGGCATTGTCGGTTCGGTTCATTTTCGGTTGATCGACGATGAAGTGCTGGAGGTGCTGTCGCATGGGTGCTTCGTCCTCCCATCGGCCGAAGTAAGGCAGCGCCCCCCAACTCTTGGTATACACGATCTCAGCCCCGTCATAGGCCTGCTCGATATCGTAGGTGATGTCAAATGACCCGCCGGTCTCGTCCGCATTGGACTTGGCAGCATCAAGGTACCGGTCGTCAAGGTGATACTGCTCGTTGGGGCACAGCAGGGTCACGTTCATCCCGAAGCGGGTGGCAATCATGGCAGCCGAGTTGGCGACCGCCGTGTTGAGCGGCTTGGGATGCCAGGTCCAGGTGAGCAGATAGCGCTTGCCGACCAGATCGCCGCCGACGTGTTCTTTGAGTGCCAGGATATGGGCCAGTTCCTGACATGGATGGGTGATCGTTTCCATATTAATAACCGGGACGCTGCTGTATCGTGCAAACTGGCGGATGACGGTGTCCTGACGATCCTCGGCCCAATTGACGAAGCGGGGGAAGGCCCGGATGGCAATGAGATCGCAGTACCGGGACAGGACGCCGGCCGCTTCCTTGACGTGCTCCTCCTCGCTCCCGTCCATGATGGCCCCATCTTCAAAGGAGATGCCCCAGGCACCCTTACCCGGTTCGAGGACGACGGCATGGGCCCCAAGTTGATCGGCCCCGAGTTCGAACGAGGTTCTCGTTCGCAGCGACGGATTGAAGAACAGGAGGGCAATGCTTTTGCCCTTGAGGAGATGGTGCTGAATCGGGTCGGCCTTGAGCCGGGTCGCCGAATCCAGAATCGCATCCAGCTCAGTCTTGTCCCATTCCTGGGTGGTGATGAAGTGTTTCATGTCATCGAGTCTCCGGGGAGGGCGGGGATCTGCACCGCCGTCAAGCGTGCTGCCGTCATCGCTGAAATACTGCCTGCCATTGCTGCCCGGCATCAGAACGCAGATTGCGGCGACAACCGGCCGGACGCATCCGCAGCAGTATCGAGAACCTGTTGGGTGATTGTAAACGGTGACAAACGGCGAATCAGCAGAAACAATGCCTCAGTCGGCGACGATCGACGGCGCACCTGGCGGGGCGGATCGAAAAGGGCCGAACTGTATGCCGTACAGACTTCATGTGGGCCAACAGTAGGCCACGCACGCCCCCCTGACAATGTCCCGAATCGACGGTGGCACCGGTTACCCCGAACGCAGCGAGTGAGAACCCGTGTTTCTTCGCCTCCCAGTAAGCCCCCGGCTCTGCCGGGGCGTCGATGCGTCCTCGCATCGTCAGATTCGCCGGACGTCATGTGTGACACCTGACCCCACCGACCAACCCCCATTCCCAGACCTCGCCATCCCTTTGCCTGCCTAGCATGATCACACCAACCAACGCACCCTCACCATCGCTCGATCTGTTCATCCAAACTGAGCGGAGATCCATGCAATGACGACTACCACCCCTCGAATGCTGCTCGTGCTGATCGCTGTTGCCACCATGGCACATTCAAACAACACCGCTGATGCCCAGCCTGCCATCAACACCGGCAGCCTCCTGCGCGAAATGTACGACATGCAGCGACTCACCGAGTTGCCGTCACCGGCCTACAAGACGGTCCAGTATTCCTCCTATGACCGGCGCAGCAGCGTCCCGAATGGGCCCGGCTGGTTTGCCAATGCCGACGGCTTCGGCGGCGAACCGATCCCGGGATTCCTGTCGGTCGTGTCCGAGCCGAATGAACAAGGCATCGGTGAGTACCTGATCTGTGATGTACAAACGCCCGGCGTCATCGTCCGAACCTGGACCGCTGCGATGGGCGGCACACTCAAAGTCACACTCGACGGCAACGAAACACCACTTTACGAAGGGCCGACGGCCGACTTCCTGTTCTCCCCATATCACGCGCTGGCCAACGCACACAGCCAAGATGAATCCCTCGCAGCCCCCGGCACCTTCCAACAGCACGAAGCATCGTATTGCCCGATCCCGTTTGCTGAAGGATGCCGTATTACATGGACCGGGAAACTAAGAGAAGTTCATTTCTATCAAATTCAGATCCGGGAATATGAACCGGACGCCGACGTTCAGACATTCCAACTCAGCGATCTCACGACGTATGCAGATGATCTCGAAACGGCACAGCGAATACTCAACGCACCGGGGGCGGAATACGCCTACGCCGATGATCAGCCGATCCATTCGATGGCGGTGAACATCAACGGGCATGAGAAGATCGATGTGTTGAATCTGGACGGCCCGGGTGCCATCGAACGGCTCACACTCAAGGTCAGTGCTGCCAACGTGGAGCATGCCTTGCGACAGGTCGTTCTCGAAATCTACTTCGACGGCTATCCCTGGCCACAGGTCGAAGCCCCGGTCGGTGACTTTTTTGGTGCTGCTCCCGGCATCAACCCGCTGGACTCGATGCCGTTCACCGTCGAGCCTGATGGAACCATGACCTGTCGCTATGTCATGCCATTTGCATCGTCGGTACGCGTAGCCTTGAGCAATCACGGCGATCAGCCGGTGACCGTGACCGGTTCAGTGGCACCGATGTCGTATGAATGGACGGATCGGTCACTGCACTTCCGCGCCCGCTGGCGGGTGGATCACGATGTCGTCGGGTGGAGCCAGGCCCCGCAGGATTTGCCGTTTCTGCTGGCCAACGGGGCCGGCCGCTATGTCGGCACGTCCTCCATGCTTCTGAATCCAACGAATATCACGACCCCCTGGGGTAGTTGGTGGGGCGAGGGCGATGAGAAGATCTTTGTTGATGACGACCGGGTGCCGTCGACATTCGGAACGGGGTCTGAGGACTATTACAATTATGCCTGGTCGGTCCCCGAGATCTTCACGTTTGCCTACTGTGGTCAGCCGCGCAACGACGGGCCGGGCAATCGCGGCTTTGTGACGAACAACCGATGGCACATCATCGACGATCTGCCGTTTGCCAGCCGCATCGCCTTCTATATGGAACTGTTCCCGCACTCGCGCGTGCCGGGGATGTCCTATGCGCGGATCGGCTATCACTATGCCCGGCCTGGTTGTTATGACGATCACGTGATCATTACCGATGAGGATGTACGCATCCTCGAGCGACCGGAGAACTGGCAACCTGCGGCTTCATACATCCTGCAGGATGCGACGATTTACAGCGTCGAGGACTTGCTCTCGATCACGCCGGCCATGCGGATTATCCGCGACCACTTCTGGGCCGGTGGGCAGGTGCTGGCCTGGCAGCCGCCGAGGGTCGGCGACTCGCTGCACATCAGGATCACCGTGCCGGAGGACGGGAAGTATCAACTGTACCTCGGCTGCGGTCTGACCCCCGGGGCAGGCCGGATCACGTTTGCGATGGACGAGAACCCCATCAACATTGAAGGACACGGCGAGCAGGTTGATCTGTATGTGCCATACCGCACATTGGAGCGGCAGTTCGCAACACCGGTGATGAACCTGACGGCCGGCGAGCATGGGCTGACCGTCACGTTTGCGGGAGCACCGGACTCCGTGAGCACCCCGATGATCTGCCTGGACTACCTGGCATGCAAGAAGCGGTAGGTGCGAGCAGCGTGCGTGTGAGAGGGCGTTGTGGTTGATTGCGGGTTATCAGCCACTTCTTCGTCCCATAAAGAGGGGCAGATGGGTCTTTTTCATCAATCAGCACAATCTCCCAAGTACTCTCCAGTTCTTGGCTTGTGTTCGATTCCTGCCCTGTCTATCCTGTACAGATCAGCAGGCGGAATCTCCCGCTCTTGCTGATACTGAACGTGATTGATTTCAGACATTTCAGGAGGGATCTGATGAAGAAGTCTCTGTTTGTATGCGCCGCGGCCGTGGCAGCGATGGCCACGTCAGCAATGGCGGACACCTACTACGTCCGTGGTGATTTCAACGGGTGGAGCAACAACGCTGACCCGATGGTGCAGACCGGCCCGAACAGTTACGAGTATCTTGTGACAGGCCTGACACCCGGACAGGCCTACGAGTTCAAGGCGACCGTCGATGACTGGTCAATGAGCGCCCCCGGCAGCAACGCGAAGCACGTGGCTGATGCGAATGGCGAACTGTTTGTCACCCTGTTTGACACGGACTCGCATGGCGATGGATGGAATCCGGAAGGCAAGTGGCGTCTCGGCTATGCCGATGGTGGTGCCTTTGATTGGGAAATTGTGGGCGATATGAACGGATGGGGTGGCGGGTCCGACTGGCACCTTGCTGACTACGGCGGCGGCTGGCATTGGCGCATTGTTTCCCTCTCGGCTGGCACCTATCAGTTCAAGTTCCGCCAGCAGGGATCCTGGGACTTCAACATCGGCGATGATTTCGGTAACTCGGCCGGCAATAACGAGATCTTTCTGGCTGAGGACTCCCAAGTCGAATTTGTCCTCGACTTGGTCAACGGCCGCTGGACGGCGCACGTCATCCCGACTCCAGGTTCAGCAATGATCCTGGGCGTGGCCGGCCTCTGCTTCGTGCCTCGTCGCCGCCGTCGGTAAGACCCGGATATTCCATGATTGAACTTTCAACTGCTCCGGTGTGTGCGAATACACATCGGAGCGGTCTGTTTTTGTCGCTGGTGCGACCAGGCACATACTTCGGGAAGGCGATGGATGGGCCCGTGTCATTCAAGTCGGTGCCAATGAAGATGTTGCGCAGGCGAGGGCCGAAAACGCCGGTCTTTTTGAAATGAACCGTGATGTTGACCCATCTGAGGCGACCCATGAGGCACGTTGACGGCGTTCGCAGCCGTGCTTCGACCGCCATATACTGCCTTCCGAGCCCGCCACAGATTCGTCGGGTGTTGCTCACCAGGGAGAAGAATCATGATTTCACGGTATACCACGGGATCAGCGCCTCGTACTCTGGCCGGCCTGGCCTTCATGGTCTTGTCGCTGTCGTCAGCCACGAGCCATGCCGATGAGCGCATCTTCGGCAATCCGGATTGGTACGGGGGCCGGGGGTACGCAACGGCGCCCGGCGACTTTGACGGCAACGGCACGGTCGATCTGCTCACCACGCGCCCGCCACGATACGACAGTTTCGGGCAGCTGATTGAGTACGGCAACTACACCATCTATCTCAACCGGGATGGGCAGGGATCATTCGAAGATGTCACCATTGATGCAGACTACGGAACGTGGACACTGGTCGTCGGCGATCTGAATGGCGACAAAGCGGTTGACGCGGTTGATGACAACGGCGTGGTTCTGCTGGGGAACGGAGACGGTTCGTTCGTGGTCGGCGGCTCGTATGACAACGGACAAGGTTCGGTGAGGGCGCTGGCGCTGGGCGACATGGACAACGATAACGATCTGGATATCGTGGTCCCGAACGGGGGCCATGTACTGCTCAACGACGGCACCGGTTCGTTCTACACGAACTTTGTCGGCAGTGACGTCGAGGGCGGAATCGGCGTGGCGCTGTGCGATGTCAACGAAGATCAGGTGCTCGACATCGTCACCGTGGATGGCTTCGCCTCGGTGGCTCGCATCCAACTCGGTCTGGGAGACGGGCAGGGCAATCCCGGGCCGCCGTATGACGTGGGTGTCGGAGGTGCCCGGCCGAATGCCGTGTATGCCGCCGACATGAACGTTGACGGGCACATCGATCTCGTCACGCTCAACCTGGAAACGGATGAAGTCGCTGTCGTCCTGGGGCATGGCGACGGGACCTTTGACAGCCCGAAACGCTTCCTCGGGCACGCGCCGGGCTACTACGAGTCGTACGTTCTGACTGTGGCAGATGTGACAGGGAATGATGTGCCGGATGTGATGGTCAGCAGCACGCTATACGGCAATGGGTGGAGTCACGAGGAAACGTCCATCTTTGTCAACGACGGCGACGGCAACCTCGACTTCGTGCAGGAGATCGAATACTTCGGTGAGTCCTGGCAGAACATTGTCGCGGCGGACATCAATGACGACAATCTGATGGACCTGGCCACAGGCAGTCACATTCTGTTCAATCAACTTGATTTGTCGTTCCAGATCAACGGAAGTTGCCCGGGCCGCATGACATTTGAGGTGCACGGGGCGGCGTCGGGAGGCACCGTCGCGTTCCTGTATGCCCTGGAGACCGGCGAAGCACGGATTCCATCGGGCTACCCCTGTGCCGTCACGCTGCTCGGATTGCGTGAGGGCTACCGGCTGGCACACGTGGCGACCGCCGATGCCAGCGGGATCGCCTCATTCTCGACCCAGGTACCCTTGAAGGCCTGCGGCCAGGCATACATTCAGGCGCTCGATGTCGAAACCTGCCGTACCACGCTGGTTTTGAAGGTTCAGTAGCCCATCGGCCTAGTTCGATGATCGCCGGGCAGAAGCACGCGCCAGGCCGGGCGCCGGGGCGCCGGTCCGTCCATTCACCGGCGACTGGTGGCGCCGGTGGGTCGATCGAGATTCTTGCTGTGCCGATCAGTTCCCTCTTGACAAACCGGCGACCATTCGGGTAGTCTCGGAGCAACCGACCAAGGCCGGGGAACAAGAACCTGAGGTACGGGATTGTTTTCAAAAGTCACGAAACTGCCCCCTTTTTGAATGCGAGGAGGCCTGTCATGTCGTCATCTGCACGTCAGATATGCCGATCGACCCTAATTCCGACCGTCTCAGCGATGCTGTTGGCGGGTTCATGTGCATTGCTGCCCGGTTGCAGCCACACCAGGGGCAAGGCCTCGCTCGGTGCGTCCACAACGGCGGGGATCGCTGGGACCGCCTCGCCGGACTACAAGCACGAGCGCATGCGACAAGCGATGCAGGGCCTGATCTACGACTCCGGTCTGGTTGAGGTTGATCCCGTCGTGGCGGCCGATGTGGTCGGCGATCGGAATCCGGACGCGGCCGTGGCCGAGTATGAGGAAGGCCTGCGGATGCTCTATGTGGTCAACGACCGTGTGGCCGCCATCGCATCCTTCACCCGGGCCGTGCTACTCAATCCGGATCGCATCGAGCATTACAACGGCCTGGGCCGGGCGTTGCTGTTCAAAGGCAAGATGGCCGAGTCACTGGCTGCCTTTCGCACCGCATTGCTGATCGATCCCGACGACTTCGATGCCCAACTCGGCTTGGCTGAGGCGATGCAGATGGGTGGGGGAGAGTACGAAGATGCGATCGTGGCCTGGCAGCGTGTGCTGGCACTGGACCCATCGTATGACGAAGCCCACGGGCGCCTCGCAGCGCTCTTGTACTACACAGGTGACTATGCCGAATCGTGGGAACATGTGCACCAGGCGGAGGCCATGGGATATGCCGTCCCGCCTCAGTTCCGCCCGTTGTTGGCAGCCAAGATGGCTGAACCGACTCGCTAACACAGCATGATCCCAGATGAAGGCACCGACTGGCTGCCGGCCGCATGTCGTTGAGACACACGGTGCGACCACAGGCAGAACAGGGCACAGAGACACCATTGCCCGGGAGATACCGATATGCATAATCGCCACTGCACCAGAACACGTTCGAGAGCAGCCGCTACCGGCACTGCCATATCCACCGCGTGCTTGATACTCAGCAGCACGGGTTTCGCTCAGGAACCGATCATCGGCCCGCAGATCCGGATCGATGTGAACGGCGGCGTAGAAGCAGCCAACGAAACCACCATTTCCTCGATTCATATGAACCCGAATGAGGTCGTCGCCGGCTGGAACGACTGGCGCGAAAGCACCGGATTCAGTGAGATCATCCGAATGGGTGTCGCTGTCAGCAATGACGGCGGCCAGACGTGGGAGGACTTCTTGCTGCGGGCACCCTCCGGTCACCAATCCACCGTCGAAGGCGATCCGATGACCTGCTACGACAACCGCACCGGCACACTCTGGGCAGGCGCCATGTCCTGGACAGGAAGCGGCGGCGTGTATGTCGCACGCAAGCGACCCGGCGAAAACACGTTTGATGACCCGGTCATGACCTACGTCTACGGCGGAATCGATAAGGGCTGGATGGCAGCCGGCGTCGATCCGTTCGATCCGAACGCCACGCGCGTCTATGTAACGTACAACCTCGGGAACCAGTACTCGACCGACATGGGCCAGACGTGGACGAATCCGCGCTCACTCGGCTCCGGCATCGGGTTCCTGCCGCGTGTCGGCCCCAACGGTGAACTGTACGTCGCCTACTGGGATTACGGCTCGGGCGTCATGCTCGCGCGGAGTTTCGACGGCGGGCAGTCATTTGAGCCGGCAGTACGGATTGCCACCCGCATGGATACATGGAGCACCCAGGACGGCTCGCGCTTCCCCGGCTCATTCCGTGTCCCACCGCTCAACTCGCTCGCTGTGGATCCGAACAACGGCACAGTGTACAGCGTGTATTTTGACACGACGGACTGGTCCGGCGGGTATCGCAATGTCGATCTCTACTTCTCGAAGTCAACCGACCAGGGTGCCAACTGGACGACGCCGCGTGTTATTAACTCCGACAGCAACCCGGCCGGTGACCAGTTCTTCCCGTGGATCGAAGTGGACGAGCGCGGCTGGATTCACATGGTGTTTTATGACACACGCCATACCGTGCAGGCAGATAATGCCCCCCACGGGATGTTTGATGCCTACTACGCCCTGAGTACCGATGGCGGTGACACCTGGCGTGAGTATCGCCTGACGCCCAACTCATTTGACAGTTATTACGACGGCCTCGACCGTGGGTCTTCCCAGTTCCTCGGCGACTACCTCGGCCTCGCAGTGGGGGGCAACAAGGTGTACCCATGTTACCTCTCCACCCAGAACGGTGATTCGGATACGTTTTCGCATGTCATTACGCTGCCCGTGCTGGAAATGATGAAGCCGATCCCGGGTGTCTCCGGCCAGGATAACACGTTTGAAGTACACAACGCGACACCCGGCGAAGCGGTTCACTTCGTCTATGGCCTGCGACAGGGGTCGGTGAACGTGCCGGGTTGCTCGGGTCTGACCGTCAGCGTTCGGAACCCGACCATTATGGGCAGTGCCGTTGCCGATGCAAGCGGCATTGCATCACTCGGCCTGTTTGTTCCCGGCAATGCCGGCGGCCGAACGATCTACCTGCAGGGCGTTGAGCGCGGCACCTGCCAGGTGAGCAACCTGCTGCCGTTTGTGTTTGAATAGGAGCACGAGTGCGTTGCCCCGGGGCTAATCTTTGGGTACCGGGGGCACGATGTTAGCCCCCGGTGAATACGAGGATTATGCATGAAGCGTTCGGTTTCGCGCGATTCGAGCGGCGTTGATGGCGAGTTTGGCACCGACCCAGTAGCGGACGCGGTGCAGGCGGCGTGCCCAGGCGGGCAAGGAGATCAGGCCACCCCCGAAGCTGGCCATCGCGCCAAAGAACCGCTCGATGTCACCGCGCATCACAAACAGGTGCTTCCGAAGGCCGGAACAGTGTTCCAGGAAATACATGCTCGTCAGTCGATCCGGATGGTGCGTTCGATGTCCGAGTTCCGTGCCAGGGCGTTGTCGTGGAGCCAGCAACACAAGACCCGCATCAGCCGTCGCAGCATAGAGGGGATTACGATCGTAGTTGGCATCCGCCAAGACCGGCAGTCCATTGAGCGTCGGGGTTTGTCCCAATGCGGGAACCAGGTCCTCCCGGGCAACGACCGGCTCCGATTCGTGCATTGGCTTGACAATCCATTGTCGGACGCACTGCTGATCATCGATGACAAGATGTAACTTATAGCCGCGCCGCTTGCCTCCATCAGCCCAGCCATAGGTCGCATCTGGATCGCCGGTGTGTGATCGAAGTGACAACGGTTTGCCGTCCAGGATCAGCCGCGTGGGTATGTGGTGGACGACCTGCAATCGGTCGAGCACCTGTTGTATGAGTTGAATGGTCGATGGATCACGCAGGCGTCGGCTCATGGTGGACTGATTCGGCAGGAGTCGCCGCCATGCCTGTCCCGGCCAGTGGTTGCGTTGGCAGGCCCAGTTGATGGATCGATCGTGCAGTGCGGCCCAGAACAGGACGGCCAGTATCTGAGGGTCGGAGTAGGTCAGTTGTGCGTGTCGACGACGTGGCAGCCTGCGGAGAGTGGCTACAATGAGGCACCAAAGTTCGCGTTCCATGCTCATGCTCCTATGGAAATAGGGGTTTTTGAAGGCATGAGTATGGGCGCGACTTTTGGCTCGCGCCACCTAACATACGCCGAACGCGCATAATCCTCGAATACACCGGGGGGGGCGTGGCGCAGTCATTCAGATGAAACAGG
Organism: Planctomycetota bacterium; assembly: GCA_013112555.1. Lineage (GTDB taxonomy): Bacteria > Planctomycetota > Phycisphaerae > Phycisphaerales > UBA5793 > PNC21. Next base: position 1,655,304 of record JABFGK010000002.1, read on the forward strand.
CAGTAGGAATTAATTCCTACTGCCCATTCTCATGACGCACCCGTGATCGACACCACTTTGGTCAGGATCAGCACCAGCAACACAGCCGACAGCACCAGCCGGTACCATCCAAACGGTGCCAGGCCGTGTTTGGTCAGGAATGACACGAGCCACTTGACGGCCAGCGCTGCGGAAACGGTGGCCACTGCGATCCCGACGATCGTCGGGACCCACCCGAGTTGCTCAAACATGTTCTGCGAGTCGGGTCCTGACGTCTCCATCAGATTCTTATACAGTTTGAAGCAACACGCGCCGCCGAGCGTTGGCAATCCCAACAGGAAACTGAACTCGGCAGCCTCTTTCGGCTTCAGGCCGAGCATCGTCCCGCCGGCGATCGTCATCATGGATCGACTCGTACCCGGCCACATGGCCACACATTGCAGCAACCCGATGGCAAGCGCCCGCAGCGGTGTGAGTGTTTCGATAGTGACCGTCGGCGCGGTATCCTGGACCTCCGCCCGCTTCCTCTGGCTGTAATCGAGCCAGATCATCCACACACCACCAAGCGCCAGCGCTGCAATCACCGGCCAGGTGTGAAACAAGTAGTACTCGATTTTCTCATCGAGCAACACGCCGAGAATCGCTGCCGGGATGAACGCAATCACGATGTTGATTGCCAGCCGCAGGCCGACCGGATCGCGCCCGATCAGGCCGAGCAGCATTTGCTTGATGCGCTTCCAGTATAACCCGAGAACTGCCAGGATCGCGCCGCCCTGAATGACGACCAGAAACGCATCGACCGACGCTCGGGTCTCTTCACTGTTCAGCCCGAGCAGTGACTTGGTGATGATCAGGTGGCCGGTGGAACTGACCGGGAGATATTCGGTAATGCCTTCGACGAGCCCGAGGATGACGGCGTGCCAGAGTTCCATCATTGGTCGGCCGCTCCGGATTCATCGGCATGAACGAGCGTCCCGATCCGTTTGCCTGACACCGCATCGCGGATGTGCCCGGCAATCTTGTAGTCAAACACGAGGATCGGGATCTCGTGATCCATGCACATGGAAAAGGCCGTCAAGTCCATGATGCCGAGTCGTTCGTTGATGGCCTGCTGGTAGGTGAGCGAGTCGTATCGCGTGGCCTCCGGGTTGGTGATCGGGTCATCGGTATAGACCCCATCGACTTTGGTTGCTTTGAGGATAACTTCGCATTCGAGTTCGGCTGCACGCAGGGCCGCGGCCGTGTCGGTCGTACACAGCGGGTTCCCGGTGCCGCCTGCCAGGATGAGGATTCGGCCGGCTTCGAGGTGGCCGAGTGCGACGCGGCGGACGAACGGGTCGGCGACTCTCGGGACTCGCAGGGCAGACAGCAAAGCGGCCGGGGCGTTGAGGTGCCCAAGCGCTTCGAGGAGGGCAACCCCGTTGATATTCGTGCCGAGCATGCCCATGAAATCGGCTGAGGTCTTGGGGATGATGCCCTGGGCTGCCAGGGTGGCCCCACGGACAATGTTGCCCCCGCCCACCACCACGGCAATCTGGGTCCCGGTTTCTGCAGCGACCATGATTTCGCGTGCCAGCGACAGCAGCGGCTCGGCGTCGATACCCGTATGGCCGGCGTGAGCCAGACTCTCGCCCGACACCTTGAGGAGGACACGACGGTACTGTTTGAGGTCGTTCATGAGGGCATCCGGCTGGCTGAGGGCAGCATCCCGGCCGTGAATTCGGTCTGTGCGCCCAAGGGTCTGGTGATGTATGCGGTGCCATTGGAGCCGGTTCGAATCGGGCGGTCAAGTCAGAACCGGCCAATGAGATGGAACCAGAAGGCCGTTTTGGACATATAATCACGAAGTGAATCATCGACGCGTACCCCCTGCGTGTCCGATGATACCTGAGGATGCACAGGAATCGGTCGAGTATGTCAGGTGCCATGCTCCATGCATCCGGTCGAGAGCCGTCCCTCCCTTGCGGCAATGACCGTTAAAGTGGGACAATGTTGGCTTTCAGGTCGACCGATCCGAGCGATACACGTACCCAGTGATGGCCAATGAAATCGGATGAAACGCGCGCAACCCGAGCGGGGCGGTCAGGGCCGGCGAATTCAGATCGCCGGAACCATGAGCCGTCGGTTCCCGAACAGGCCGGGGGCGTCTCCGATACCGTGCGCCGGTCCCGCAACCCTCTGAATCGAAAGCGGTTGGCACGCGGCTGGCGTGCTGAACTCGCATTCGGCCCGCTCGTCTCCGTCTGGCTGCACATCGTTTTCCTCATGGTGGCTGCCTGGCTCGTGATACGGCCGGTCGGGACACCCGACTTCAAAGCCTTCACCTCGGTGGAGTACGCCACCGTGCAGCACGAGGAACTCACCTCGCTGCCGGATATCCCGTTCCAGGTCACCGAGCCGCTGGCTGACATGTCCCCGGACGAAGTCGTACCATCGGAGTTCAATCCGGATCTGCCGGTCTCGGATTTGACCTTTGATGATGCCGGCGACGTCGAGACCCTGGGCGGCTCAGGCGAGGAAATGACGCCCGACAGCATGCTCGGTGCCGGCGGCGTGGGCGGGACGAGTTTCTTCGGCATTGAAAGCCGCGGCCGGCGCTTCATCTACATTGTCGATGTCTCCGGCTCCATGCGCGGCACCCCCCTTGACATCCTCAAGGATGAACTCAAAGCCTCCGTCAACGCCCTGCCGGATTACACCTCCTTCTACATCATGGCGTACAACACGAAAACGATCCCGATGACCAAAGAAGACAAGTGGCGTCGGGCCAGCAAGCAGAACAAGTTGTACGCCGACAAGTGGATCGACTCGCGTTCAGCCGACGGCGGGACCGATTCCACCAGTTCCTTCCGCCGGGCGTTCGAGTTCAAGCCGCAGCCGGATGTCATCTATTTCATGACCGATGCCAAGGACCTGGCCGGGATGGGCGAGTTCGTCTCGAATCTCAACGGCGGGGTGCGCAAGACCGTCATTCATACAATTTCCTTCGGCTCCGACGGCAGTGAAGAGATCATGCGCGAGATCGCACGGGATTCAGGCGGGACCTTCCGATACGTCCCACTAAGGCAGTAGTACCACATGCGCAGATGCGCCGACATTCGGAGTCTGGTTGCCGTAGCACTCATGGTGTCGACGGTCATGGTGTCGACCGCCTCCCCTGATGAACTGGTGCTGCGCGACGGGGGCGGCACGCTGATCGGTCTCTCGCTTGACATGGATGACAGTGGCATTCTGTTTCGGGTCGGGCACGACCAGGCACAGTGGATCACCTGGGATCGGGTGCGCTCGCTGTCGGCTGAGGATGAAACGAACCAGGCAGCGTATCAGGCTCAGGCTGCGATGGCCGAGACACTGTGGCGGGCGCGCAGCCGGGTCGAGCGGGGCGATTCGGTCATGGCCGAACCGCTGTTGATCCCCCTGTTTGAAACAACGCGAGGCCGCACTGATGCCGTTGCCTTGATTGTGGCCGAAGGATTGTTGCGCTGTCATCTGGCACGCGGAGACCGGGCCGCGGCACTCGTCCCGTGGCTCGAGTGTGTCCGCTTGCGTCAGGCCGGTCTTGTGCAGACTGCGTACGCATCGTTATCGCCGGTGCTTGACGGGCGAACCGGTTTGTGTCTCGCGCTGCCTCCGATCTGGACGCCGGGTGACCCGAATGCCGACCGGGCCGCCGACGAACTTGGCCGATACCTGGTGGCCGTACCGGAGACGGAATCGGATTCCGAATCGCGTCATCTGGCTGTGTTGTACCTGAGTGCTGCCCGGGGGGCGCTGGCGGACCCGACTCGACGCGATCGCGTGACGGCCGATTCGCTGTTCGAATCGCTCGAGGCATTGGCAAATGCAGATGTGCGTGATGCCGGGACGTTCGTCTTGAGCCTCGTGATGGCGATCGACACGAAGTCGCTTGACAGCCAGCGCGCCACGGCGATCCGGATACTGTCTCGCATGACGCGCGAACCGGGCCGCTTCGGCCAGTGGGCGCGGTATGCCACCGGGTTGGCGAAAGTGCGTCAGCCGGGTGCCGATCAGCGGCTCGAAGGGCTGGTTGATTTACTCTCACTTCCCGCGCTGGTGACGGCCGGCGAGAAGAACGTCGATCGAATACTGGCCGGGCTGGCACTCGAACAGGCAGCCGAGGTGCTCGCACAGGACGGCCGCTCGCAAGAGGCTGCATCGCTGCGCACCGAGTTGATAGCCATATACCCGGACCATCCGGTTCACCGTCGAACCGACATAACCGCTTCCAACAAAGGCCCAGACACGGAGAACGGATCGTGATTGGATCCTGTGAAGTCATTTTGTACTCAATCATCGGTCAGGCCGGCACGGGCGGCGGTGGCGGTTCACCGGACGGCGGTGGCGGCGACGGGGCCGGCTTTAACATTGCTGCAGCAGATTCAAAACGGCGGCGTCGTCGGCTACCTCATCATCGGCCTGAGCGTGGTGGCGTTGGCTTTGGCAATCATCCACTTCCTCTCCATCCGGCCGCAACGGCTGCTGCCACCGCATGTCATCTCGCAGTTGGAGGACCTGCTGGGTCGGCGTGATGTCAAAGCCGCCATCGAGGCCTGCCAGCGTCCTGAGAACCAGTGCTTCCTGAGCCGAATCATGGAACGCGGCCTGTCACGTTATGCACGCACGGCCTTCGGCCCGTTTGAGTTCAAGGAGGCACTCGAACGAGCCGGCGCGGACCAGGTGGCGAGACTGTATCGAGCAACCGATGCACTCGGCCTGATTGGTGCAATAGCCCCGATGCTCGGCCTGCTGGGCACGGTCATCGGCATGGTCGGTGCCTTCGATACGATCTCCCAGGCTGACACGCGCCCGGAACTGCTGGCCGGCAACATCTCCCAGGCCCTCGTGACGACGCTCATGGGGCTGCTGCTGGCGATCCCGACAATGGCTGCGTTTACGTATTTTCGCAATCGCATTGATCACTATGCAGCCGAGGCGGCCCAGCAGATCGAACAGTTGATCGAGCCGATTGAGCCGGCCGGCCATCCGACGCCCGGGGCTGCGGCCGGAGCGACTCCTGCACGGGCCGCCGGTGGTGGGCCGGCACCGAAGCGGGCGGCACCGCAGCCGACGGCACCAACTGCCGGAGCAGCAGGAGGGCCGGCCAAGTGAGGTTTTCAACCCCGAAACGATCCCATCTCGTGCGCCTGGAACTGACGGCCATGATTGACGTCGTCTTCCTGCTGATCATCTTCTTTATGACAACGGCCCAGTTCGTGCAGCGCGCCCGTGCCAGCCTCGAACTGCCGGTGGAAGTGGGGGAGAAAGAGAGCGAACTGGCCACCCCGCCGATGGTTATTAATATCCTCAACGAACCGTATCAACCGTTCGTCGTCGGTCAGAACCGGATCGGCCGCAACGAACTGCTTGAACTGGTAGACTCGGAACTCGATCGGTTCCTGATCGGCGGCGGCCGCATCGAGGACTTCGAAATTAACATCCGGGCGGATCGCAGTGCAGCGAGCCAGGTGCTCAACGATCTCGGGGCTGCGTTCCGTGATCGAGGGATCACACGCTGGCGCTTGTCGACACAACAGCCGTAGTGGGTACACACGATGGACTTCACCGATGATCAATCCGGTTCCCCCGAAGGCCGACGCGACTCGCGCCTCGAGTTGCAGTTTGCGCCGATGATCGACATCGTGTTTCTGCTGCTGATCTTTTTTCTGACCACGACGGCCATGACGCTGCCGGAGTCACGCCTCAGCCCGGCTCTCGAGACGCAGCAGTCAAGCGACGGCATCGGGTCCGAGCAGGATATGACGCCGCAGGTACTCGAAGCGAGGCCGATGGACGGCCGACCGGTGTACGTCGTCGGGAGCCGAGTCGTCACTGATCGCCATGAACTCGTGGCATTGCTTGAGCAACTGCCGAAGGAACCGGGTTTACTGGTCACGGTTGATGATTCCGTCCCGATCGGGTTTGCCGCCTCGGCCCTGCAGTGCGCGCGCGATGCCGGATTTGATAAGGTTACCTATGTGCCGTCAGAGTTATAAAACCCGACACGCTCGAACAGCCGGCCGGCTGGTGGTGCGACTCGGGTGCATCCTGATGGTCGTTCTGGGCCTTGCTGTCGATCAACTGAGCGCCCAAACGGCCGTCGATCCCGATGATCCGCTCGAGGGCTATCTGTCGGCTCACGGGCTCGAAGACCTGATCGTCACGCATCTGGAAATGCAACTCCGGCAGACGCTGCTTGAGGAGGAGCGCGTGCAACTGGCCGGCCGACTCGCACTGATGTACGGGCGGCTGCTTGACGCCTCAAAGACCGATGACCAACGCAGCGTGTGGGAAGAAAAGAGCGCCGAACTGCTCGACCTCGTGCCCGGCGCGAATACCGAAGCGCTGCAGATCAACATACTCAAGGCGACCTATCTCCGGGCCGAGCGGCTTGCAGAGAAGTATCGGCTCCGAGCCGTGGGGGATGAGCAACGACTGCAGGCACGGCGCATGATGACCGAAGTGTCATCCTCGCTTGCTTCCACCTATCGCGACATCATGATGCGCGTCTTGCGTCTGGAGCAACGCGACTTCACCGAGGCACCCCGTGCAGAATATGAGCAGGCCTCCTCCGAGTTACGCACCCTCGATGCACTCGCGTCACAGGCGGCCTACTACGCAGCCTGGGCCCATTACTACCGTGCCGAACTATCGGATCCCCACGGCGACGTCAATGAAGCCCTCCGTTTGTTCGGGCATACCTTGCAATCTGATTATTCACAGCCACGGCTTGAGGAACTGCCGGAATCGCTGCTGGCGTTTGAGCACGTGGCCCGGGCCGCACTGGGCGTTGCCTTGTGCTATGCACTACGGGGCGAAACCAACACGGCCCTCGATTGGCTCGACCAACTCGATACGCCCGAGACTGCAGCCGGCGTACTGGAGCAACTCGATGCCTACCGCCTCTGGGTCCTGTTTCTCCATCGCGGGTATGACGAGATCAATCTCTGGATGGATGAGACGAGCGCCGGCGACCAGGTCAGTGTTCCGGCTGCGCGCCTCATCACGGTGTGTGCCCTCGAGCAGGTAGCCCGCTCCTCCAATGACGAGGCCACCGCACTGGCTGCACGCGGGATCACAGAACTGACGCAGCAGGGCCAGCTGTCCCAGGTCATTGACCTGGCGGAGCAATACGACCTCGAAGCGCTGCGCAACGATGACTTCATCATTACCTATGTCCTCGGCCTGCAGGCGCACGAACGAGCCAGAGCGGCCCACGGATCAGAGTCGCCGACACAGGACCCGCAGATCCTGGCGCTGTACGCCGAAGCGGAACGACGATTGCAGGCGGTGCTGGACCATCGAGACGGCTCGGCGCAGTACCGAGAATCAGTGGCCCAGGCACGGTTACTGCTGGCCGGCGTGGCGTACTTCCAGGGGCACTACCGCGAAGCGGCCGATGCCTATGCCGTCCTGTCCATGGGGGCGGCCCGTGATGAAGCCGAGTCAGCCCACTGGATGTGGATTGTCGCGCTGGACCACTTGCGAACCGATGCGGCTGCAGCCGGCGACATGGAACAGGCAGGCGATTGGGAGGCTGAACTCGATCAATCCATGCGCCTGTTTCTGGATGCGTACCCCTCCAGCAGCCGGGCCGGTCGGATTCGATATCGACTGGCCGCCAATGATACTGGGCCTGCGACCCGGGAGCGGGTGGACCTGCTGCTGGCTGTCCCGCCTGATAGCCCGGACTACAAGGCCGCCCGCCACGAGGCCGAGCGCATGCTCTATTCGCTGTTCCGCGCAGCGACCGCAGCCGACCGGAGTGAACGCGCACTCGAATACCTCAACCTGGCACGACCGATCCTCACGAATGAGCATCGCCTCGTGTTTGCCACCGCACTGAACGATGCGGACACAAAGCGCTACCTCGATCGGGCTCGCCGGGTGCTCGATGTCCAGTTGACGCGCGGTGTTGCCCGGTTGTCGGATGCCCGGGCGTTGCTTGATCGTCTCCGTACTGCCGAGGCGGCCGGCCTGATCGACCTGACGGCTCTTGATGCCGAATTCCAGTACCGACAAATCCAGATACAGATCCTGTCCGGCGACTGGGAAAGCGGTGCCGAATGGGCCGAACGGCTCTGGACCGAGGACAAGGACAATCGATATGCACGGCTGGCCATCCGTGAATTGTTTGCACTGGCTGTCCAGGACTGGCGTGCTTACCCGGCTGACCCGCGCCTGGTGGGGACCCTCTTGCGGGCGTACTCCTACGGGCAGCGTCTGCTGGATGCCGAGCCGTTGCCTCTGGATCTGTCGGATCAGGATGTCATTGCGCTGGCTGCGGTGGTGGCCGAGGCGTCGCTCGAGTTGACAGACCGTCAACAGGATGAGACCGGGGAGTATTTGAAGCAGGCCTCCACGCTGTATGCGCAACTGCTGACCCAGCGGCCTCGCAATGTGAACTTCCTCAAAGGCAGTGCCCGGGTGGCCGAGCACGAGGGAGACAATGAAAAGGCACTGCAGCATTGGCGCACCTGCCTGTCCGGGCTGGATCCGTCCACCACCGCCTGGTATGAAGCGAAGTACCATGTCATCCGATTGCTGGCCGATGCCGACCCGACCTATGCGCGCGAAGTGATGCGCCAGCATCAACTGCTGTACCCCGGTTTCGGGCCGGAGCCCTGGGGGAGTCTCATTGCCGAAATCAGTGAGCGGCTATCCCATGCGGGTGATCCCCAACCGGACTCTGACGACTCATCGGGTGCCGAGAGCGAGACAGGGGAGGGCGACGGCGGATGACTCCGACTCCGGATCGTGCCAACCCGTACCGAATCCTCGGGATCAACGGCGACCGAGTCGGCCCGTTCGGCCTGCTCGGGCTGTCGCCGGAACGGTGTGAACGGACTGATGTTCTCAAGGCGCTGCGTGGGCAGTTGGCCCGCATTGATGCCCATCCTGCCACCCGGACAACGGAAGCCGAAGAGCTCCGACGACGGCTGCGGCGTGCTGCGGATCTCCTGCTCGATCCAACAACACTCGAAGCGCTCCGACAGCAGTATCAGGCAGCCCGGCGGGAAGCGCTGAAGCACCAGCAACATCGACAGACACAACTCCATCAGGCGCTGGCAGGCGGTAAGATCGAGACCAGACGGCCGGCGTTGCCATCTGCTTTTCCGACCAGGTCAGATCCCGAATCATCGAAATCGGCTCGTCCGAATCCTGCGACGAGGATGACGGCCGGGACTACTCCGGCGACGGCACCGGCACTGACCGGTCGATCACAGCACGTTCACGACACTGAGATTCGCGCGCAGTTGCGACTCGCACTGATGACCGGCGGCGGCTGGAATCGGCGGACGAAGTCACGGGCCGTGGCGATCGCTGCATCACACGGGCTGTCTCCCCGGCACCTGAGTGCAGAACTACTGGCCGTTGTCTCCGGAATGTCATCCGGATCGATGCGGCATCCCGGACCGACGGTGGTTGCTGCCCCGGTTCGATCGGCTGCCTCACCACTATCCAGGCCCGTGCCGGCCCAGCCCCCGGCACCGCAACAGCAGCCCGTCGCTGCAGCCACCCCCGCCGGCGCCGGCACCGGTGCGTCCAATGGTGACCAGGAGCAGGACGAGGCGTATTCCGATCTGGTGGCCCAGCGGAATCTGGTCGTCGCAGCCGTGACGTTTTTCCTCGGGCTCATGCTGACCATCCCGTTCGGTCTCTGGGTGATGTCAGAGATCAGAGATGCATCGGAGGCAGGGCGGCAGGCCCGTGCTGAATCCGACACGGCCGCACTCGTCGACACGGATGTTCAGGGCAGCACCGGCGGGGCAGATGATGTCGCCGGCGGTGGTTCAAATCGGGCGGGATCCGGTGCCTCAGGGGATTCATCAACCAGGGCTCAGCAGAGCACGCAATCAACCCGGCCGCTGCCGCTGACACTGTCCCAGGCACTCGACCGGTTGGATGATGACTTCCGTGCCGAGGCCGGCCTGCCGGATCATTTGCTCGAGCAGTTCGGAAGTATTCTGTTGCAGGCCCGTGCCTCGTGGGTGCAGTATGACAGTTCAAGTCGAACTCGAGTCCTGCGATTTGTCCTGGACGTGATGTGTGACAAGGGCGATGACGGCAATGCTGCGGCTGCATTGATCGAGCGCATTGCGCCTGATCCGCCGACCCCCTGGGATGCTGCATCGGTTCCAGAGTATGCCTGGTCGGTCGGTGTGTTAGGCATGCTGATGGGTGACGTCGCCCTGCCCGGCCCGGCCAGACAGCAGACCGAAAGCCGCTGGCAGCGCTTGACCGGCCGGAGCGCGCGTTCTGAGCAGACCAATACACAGCAGGACTTCTCTCAGGCTGCTCAGCATGGGCTGCAACTCGTGGCTGCCGACTTGATGACCGGGATGCAGGCCGACTCAGTTGACGATGCTCGCGTTCTGCTGTGGAATGCCTGGATCCAAACCAACCGGGCCTTGCATCAGCACCCGGAAGCGGTCAGCCGCGTGCTGATCGGGACAGCCTATGAACTACTGAGCGAAGGGCCGGAACTGCGTGCCAATGAAACAGCAAACCGGGTGCTCGTTGCCTTGTTGTCAGAAGCCGACCTGATCGGGACGCTCTGGGTGCGCACGGAGATCGCCCGCTGGTTTTCGGACCCGCGAGTCAGTCCTTCGGATCTGAACCTGGTGACGTCGTACCTCGTTTCATCGCAGCGAATCTCGGGTCTGGATACGACCCACATCGTCGATACGAACGCGAACTCGAGTGAGCGTTCACGGTATCGTGAGCAACTGCTTGCTGCCTGGCCGTCGACGGGCTCTGACCAGAGCAATGTCGGGCCGGCCATAGCGGACTGGCTCGTACGTGCGGAGCGTTCGTTGTTGCGATCGTCATCCGGTCAGGCCCCGGAGCAGCAGTTGGCTGAAGTGTTGCAGATGGCTCACCTGAATGAGGCAGCCGCCTGGCTCGAACTCGGGCGGACTGATCTGGCAGAGACCGTGCTGGCAGACAGTCGGCGAGTCAGTGCGTCGGCCGGGGCACAGAATCTGTTGCGATCTGGGAGACGCGCCGGCGGTGGCGGATCGCAGCGAGGAGGCAGCGGGAATCAGGCAACAGAACGCCCGAATGTCAGTTTCGGGGCGGACGGCCAGTGGACCATTCTGGTCGAGCAGGCACTGCGACGCAACGACCGGCAACGAACCATCGACTTGATTCAATGGCTGAGCATCGAAGCCGGGAACTCTCGGCTCGGCCTGTCGGACTTGGGCCCGGTCGATGCTGCCAAACTTGTCAATCTGGCCGTGTACGGGTTGAACCGGGTGATCCGGGCCGAGGCTCTGTCAGCCATTGAGGAGCAGTATGCCGACGGCTACACCGTCGTTCTCGCGCTGGCCGATGCGATTCCTCCCGATCGGAAGGATTCGGCTCTGAGTCGCACGGTGGAGGAGATCATCCAGGCCTCGCTGCCGGTCCCGGGTTCGCCTGACTGGTATGGGGCCTGCCGAGCCGGCCTCTTGTCCCATGCCTTGAATCTGCGCGGTCCGACCGTGACAGCCGCTCGGATTGACGGGCTGGCACGGCACCTTGGCTTCTGCTACGACGCCCGCACAGCAGCGTCTGCTGAGTGGACCGCGATCGGCTACGGACTGCCGGTCAGCGATACGCCGTCATCACTCCGGGCTTCCACCTCGCCCCGGAGCCAACAGCAAATCGACGCAGCCGACCCGAAGTCCCAACGTCGCCGGCAACCGACTCAGCCGTCTTCAACCGGCAGCAAGTCTGATACTGAACGCGGGCCCCAGTCAGAGGGCACAGCGTCGGCCGGAACCGACTCGGCAGCAACCGAGGCACCGGACCCGGCCACGTCCGTCTCGTCGTGCAGAGATTCCTGGATGATGCGCGCACGCCGACTCTCTCCAACCCGGCCGATCCCTGCCGAACTGGGCACCGTGCAATCCCGACAGGAAGCACGCCTGCAACTGGCAGAGGACCCGATCAGCGTCTTTGCGGCACAGCAATATGGGTTGTTGGAGTTGATGGCCTATGTCACGGCTGCCGAGCGGCCGGCCGTCTCTGATTCGCTGATGGAGATCCTGGCCACCGCCTTGCGCGACCGCGCTCAGGCAGACAGTGTGATCAGGCAACTCATGGTGGTCGAGCAGGCCATCACGGAAGTATGGATGATCCGACTCCTCCAGAGTCATCCGAGAGGAGAGCGCAATGCGTAGGCACGGCAACTCAGTCTCATGCTTCACGGTCATGGCGCTGTTGACCCTGATCCCGGTCATCGGGACGAGGGCCACGGCACAGGTACTCGATGCGGATTGGGTCGGGCGATTGGAGGCCCTCACGCCCGATCGGCCGGACGCCTACTTCGCACTGGCCGAGGAGGCAGTCGATGAGACTCGACTCGATCTGGCAGCGCGGTTGTTCGTGATCAGTGCACACTTGAGCCCGGAAGCGCATGGGGCGAGCAGTTGCCTCGGATTGGCTGAAGTCGAGCGACGCCGGGGCCACGTGGACTTGAGCCGCCTGCTGACCGGGATGGCACGGATGTACAGCCCGTCGCCGGCTAGCCCGGATGAGCAACTCGGGGCAACCGTCCAGGCTGATCGATTCAGCCTCGGCGATGTGCCGACCCGCATTACTGCCTGTCTCGGCTTCTATCGGCGCGGCGAAGGGGCGCGAGCGCTCAATGCACTCGAACTTGATGCGACCATCGAGGCCGTCATTACCAGGTACGAGCAGTCGCTGCGGTCGCTGTTGGCCGATGTCATCAACTGGTGCGGCAGCAATCCGCGGTGTGAAGTATGCCACAATGAAGTGGTGCAGAAGTGCCCGGCATGTCATGGCGGTGCTGATCCAGGCCACTGCACGGTCTGCGACGATCATGACTTCATTCTGTGTCCTTCCTGCAGCGGGTTGCCCGGGCCGGCACTGTCGGTCGAACAGGAGCGACAACAGATCGAAATCGAAGTCGCCCTGCTCTCGGGTACGAGCGCATCATGGTCGCAGCAGTTTGCACTCGATCATGGTCGCCCGCGCGCCGTCATTGACCCATCACAATTACCCCATCTGTATGATGTTGATCCGGAACAGTGTGTCTACGTCACCGGAGAGTGGAAAGTGCCTGCGACCTCCCAATCGGATCCCGATCAGTAAGCCTGTTGCGAATCGACTCGGCCTGACTCCGGATTCACAAACGACCAAGTCTCGATGGTGCCGTCACAGTGGAATGTGGTCACGACACACCCATCCCGAGCGGTCACCATGCGCCGGCAATCAAACAGCGCCGGTGAGGTATCCCACGGGTCATCGATGAGCCGTGCCGGCCCAGTACTTTGAATCACCAGTTTCGGATCGACCAGCCGGACGAACTCTTCAACCACCCCATTGGCCCAGGCCCCGTGGTGCGGCAGTTCCATGACGTCAGCGCGCAGTACTTCCGGGTGATGGCGCAGTTGCAGCAGGTCTGCAGCCGGTCCTTGAGCATCGCCGGTCAGGAGAATGCTCCGGTCTTCATACGAGGGGCCGAGCGTCACCTGGATGACCGATGAGGCATCATTGTCGACGCTGAACCGGTCGTCTGACTGCGGGTGCAGCCAGTCGAGTCGGATGCCGTGGCTGAGTGTGATGCTGTCCCCGGCCGACACTGTTTGCACATCGACGCCCATCTCGATCGCTGTGCTCAGGAGGTATGAGGCAGCCCCCCAGGGCCGTTCGGTGGCAGCGCGTTGCATCTGCGGGGTGATCATCAGACGTTGAATCTGCATTTCCCGCATTACGTCGATGGCCGATGAAAAGTGGTCGACGTCATCATGGCTGATAATCAGTGTGCAAGCGTGTCGGATGCCGGACCGTCGCAACGATGGCACGATGATGCCAAGTCCGGCCCCCGCATAGTCGCCTGAGCCGCAGTCAAATAAAACCGTGCCGGTCGGCCCGGTGCCGGTGTCGATCACATGACACGATCCGTTGCCGACTGCCAGACTGATCAGCCGTACCGGCGGCGGGCGGCGGTCAAGCAGCCGGGAGCCCCATCGGTTTGCCTCTGCCATCAGCCACACGGCTGCGATCGCAAGACACAGCAGTCCTGCATGTTTGCTCAATCGTCTTCGTTGGGCGTTTGCTGATCCCAGCCACCAGACGAGCAGCGCCAGTGTGACGACTGCCCACCAGCGCGAAGGATGGCCGACGACTACGCTCGAAAACGGCAACTGGTCCAGACGTTGCGTCATCGCGATCAGCCCGGCACTCGCATGTCCGAGCAGGGGGGAGAGGGCTGCGCCGGCCACGGGTACCAGGGCAGCAGTCGCGATCTTGACAAATCCGAGGCCCAGGATGGCTGTCACGAACAGGAAGGCCGGCAGTGAAGCCACCGGTGCCAGCGGGCAGACATACGCGAAGTGGTAGGCCACCAGCGGGGTGCTGATGAGCCAGGCCACCATGACGGCCGTTGCCATCGACTTCGTTGATTCGAGCACCACCTCGTGCCACGTGAGCGTTTCGGGATCGTCCGGGCCGGGGCCGAACCATCGAGATCGGGACATCGGCGTCAGCAGCACCAGGCCGGTGACCACGCCGAAACTCAGTTGGAAGCCGGGTGCGTACACCTCCTCCGGTTTCCACACGGCCACGAGCATGGCCGCAAAGGCCAGGACGCTCAACCCGCTGATGCGCCGGCCGCTCAGTTGAGCACTCATGGCCACGAGCAACATGACCGCTGCCCGCCAGATCGGGACCCGCACCGGAACGATGAACACATAGAGCAGGACCAGCAGGACGATCAGAAGCCGCTCAGTCTGCGGTGACACACCGACCACTCGGCAGGCACCTGCAACCAGCAGCGCCAGAATTCCCAGGTGCAGACCGCTGATGGCCAGCAGATGGGCGAGCCCGACACGCCGGAATGTCTGGTCAACGCCATCCAGTCCAATCCCCCGATCTCCCAGGATCAGGGCGACCAACAGCGACTCCTCCGGCCCTTCGTCCGGCAGTGTGACGTCTGCCAGCAGCGCACGTGACACCCAGCGACGGACCTGTGATCGCACCCGGAGGAACCGATCCGTCATTGTCGGTACGTGGGAGATCAGACGGATATTGGCACGGTGGGCCACAGTGAGCGTCCCGCCCAGCCCCTGACGCTGTGCCGAGGTGCGCCAGTCGAACTCACCCGGATTCAATGGCGGTGCGAAGCCGCGCAGGAGCCCGGTGACGCTGACGCGGTCTCCGACCTGCCAGCGATCGTCGGCATCCTTCAATCGAACCATGACAGCCCCGTCAAGCGGGAGGGCGACTTCGTCATCCGATGGCAGTGCAGGTGTGACTGAAGCAACAGCATCCCGCCATGCCCTTCCGACGGCAGCATCCACTTCGAGCGTGAATGTCGTCACCGTCCCAACGTGCATGAAGCGAGCCATCGCCCCTCTGCGACTCCGGCGTATCACGGGATCACTGCGGATCGTCCCCCGAAGGTGCCAGATGCGCGGCCTCGGATCGTCTTCAACGATTCGCGTCAGTTCCCGCTGTGCATGTAAACTACTCGTGACGGTGGCCCGGCCGACGGCCAGCGTCATCAGCGCGACAGCCATGCAGACAGCCGATGGCCAGTGGGCGTCTTTGAATATCGCGTATCGACGCACGAGCAACCACAAGCACAGCGCCCCGAGCGAAGCAGCCAACCACCATTCGGTCGCGATTGCCTGCGCAACAACCGGAGCCTGACCCAGTGCCAGGCCGCTCAGTACCAACATCGCACCGACAGCGGTCCGGTTCGTGATCAGAACGGTGAGTGCACTGGGCTGGTTGCTCGCGCGCAGCAGCAGCATAACACGTCGCTGTCGTTTCTCCGCTCTCTGATGTCACCGCTCAGCACAGTCACCTGTACCACGCCATGACACGCAGTCACGGATCAGTTGGGTTGTCAGAATCGGATCGCTCTTCCCACACAGCCCGGAAACGGCAGAGCGCCGCCAGTAATCGTTCACCTGCAGACGACGTGCAGGTCGATTGAGTTGTATCGAGTCTTGGCTGCCCAGGCCAGCAATGGGATGGTGTTTTTTACAACGCGAGCAGTCGACAACGACATCCCCGCGCTGATGCGCATCCCCTTGCTCTCAGTTATGTTGATGGCTGGCGCTGCGTTAGCGATCGCTGCCGTCTTCCGGCTCCGGTATCTCTACCTGCTCCCACGGGATGATCTCCAGGCGGGTGAGAGACTGGATAGTGATCTCGTAGTCGTACTCGACGAACGCGCCGACAAAACGCGGTTCATTGAACGGGCCGACTTCAGGCCGAGCCTCGTTCAGATTCAGGCGGCAGCGCATGATCCCGTGTAACTCGAGAAGGGCACCGGCCGGGATATCGATCAACCGTCGGCTGAGTCGCTTGGTCACGGGAATGTCAAAGTCGCGACTCAACCGATACCCGGTCTCCGCATCGCGCACCACGAGGATGGCCAGGTCGGTCCGCTCGCCGGTCTGCTCGAAGCGCACCAGTTCGACCACCCACTCGACCGGTCCGGTGAACTCCTTGTCGATCCGCGTAATCCATTGCCGCAGCCGACGCAGGTACAGTGCTCGATCGCGCTCGCCATCGTGGGTCAGCCCGTCGGTTATCTCGGCATAGGAGTCCTGGATGGCTTTGAGCATGGCATCCGGCGAGGCCATCGGCCGGTCATCAAGGATCACCATGGGATCGGACGACAAGACCGGGTCATCCGGGCGCACGAGACCGAGCCGGTCCTCGAGTTCAGCAATCCGTGCCTGGGCGTCGGCTAACTCTGCCTCAAGCGCTGCGACCTGCTCACGCAGCCGGGTGATTTCAGCGTCTTTGGCCTGATCCTGCGAGGTCTGCTCCTGGGTCCCAGGCTGCCCCCAGGCGACTGCCGACCACAGGCCGGCTAAGCGGCCCGTGACGGTTGGTTCAGCCGGGAGATACAGCCCCCCGACTGCCAGGACCAGTACCAGAGGATAAACAGTAAAACGGGTCCGATTCATCCAATAACCTCCGCTGTGCTGTGCGTTTTTGTGCAAAACGCAGTACTCACGATGGAAATCTGACGTTCTTACCGCTGACCATGCAAAAAAATAGCAAAACTGCGAAGCGAACCTGTCGGATTCCCGTAATTTATCATATCGTGATGGATTGTCCGAGGGGACTGCGTGGCAGGCAGATTCATCGCGTCGTTGTATGTATCTCGCCGAGCACTGATTGGTGAGGCCTGCAGGATGGCAGTTGCTTTCAGGCTGTTGTATCCAGTGGGAACGAACAAGGAGCAGCGCGAATGGACGACATCCGAGCCATTATTCGACGTGCCGGTGTGCGTTTAGGCATCTCAGATTTTCTGACCCGGCTTCACGTGGTGTTGCTTGGGGCCGCTTCAATCGTGCTGTTATTGATTCTGGCCGGCAAGGCAACCCCCATGGTGCGCGAGTCGGTCAGCCCGAGTCTGGTCGGCGGGGCCGTGGTGCTGGCAGCCTGTGGTGCTGCCTGGTTGTGGTGGATCAATCGTCGCCCCGAGCCGGTGCATGTGGCCATCCTCGTCGATGAACGTCTCGAACTGCGTGAGAAACTCAGCACTGCCATGATGCTCCGAGGCCGCGATGACGGCTTTGCCCAGGCAGCCGTGGACGATGCCGTCAATGTAGCCCGCAGCCCGCAGACCCATGAGCGGGTCAAGCGTGCATTTGCCGTCCACATGCCGAACCGTTGGTGGATCAGCCCGTTGATCCTGATTGCAGCCGTCGTGTGCTCCCTGACGCTTCAGGATGGCGATTTGTTTGCACGAGAACGCGAACAGATGACCGATGAGCAGCGTCAGGAACTGCTCGCCATGGAAGAGCAGATTGAGCAGGCAAAGATCGAGGTCGCAGAACAACTCAACAAGGACGTTTCCGAGATTGAGGAGTTGTTGGAGGAGGCGGCCGAGGGGAACAATCAGCCTGAGAATCCGAACCACGAGCAGGCCAAACTCCAGCAGTTCAAGAAACTGACTGCGATGCGTGAGGAACTTGAGAAGGCCGCCATGTCGCCGGAAAACGCTGCGATGGAGGCCATGCTCAACAAACTCGCGCAGTTGAACAAGAGCGACGACGGGCAGACCGGTGAGATAGCGCAGGCGATGGCCAAGGGTGACTTTGATGCGGCACGCAAAGCGCTTGACAAACTGATGCAGCAGGCCGGGCAAAAAGGCCTGTCGCAGGCAGACCAGCGCGCGCTGGAGAATCTGGCCAAGCAGTTGGAGCAACTCGCTGCCAATAACCAGGCCCTGGCAAACGCACTGAAGCAGGCAGGCCTGAATCCTGATCTGGCAGCCGATCCGAAGGCTGCCCAGCAGGCGATTCAGAACGCCCAGAACCTGACCCAGGATCAGAAGCAGCAGCTTCAGCAGATGGCTCAGGCGATGATGCAGGCCAACAGCATGTGCCAGAACATGGCTCAGGCATGTCAAGGCCTCCAGGGCGGCAACATGGCTGCCGGTCAGAATCTTGGCGATCAACTGTCGCAGATGGAGATGGCAGCAGCCACCATGCAGTCGCTCAACCAGCAGATGGACAAACTCGGCGGGATGTGCAACAAGGCCGGCCAGGGCCAGGGCAATGGGGAGTCCGGTGGGCTGAGTCAGGCAATGGCCCAGCAAATGCAGTGGATGCAGAGGAACGGTATGGGTCCCGGCCCCGGGATGGGAAACAGGCCGGGCCAGGGAGCCGGCGGCTTCGGCACGCGCCTGCCCACGGCTGCCAAAGAGAAGAACGAGAATGCCACCTCAAAGACCATGGAAGGACCGATCATCGGCGAGCAGGTCGTTGACGGGTTTGCCATCATCCGTGGCGATTCGGAATTCGTCCTCCGTGAAGCGGTCAAGACTGCCAGCGAGCGGGCCCAGGAGTCGCTCGAACAGAATATCACCCCCCCAGACTACAGCCCGACCGTGCAGCACTACTACGGCGAGGTCAAGGCAAAAGCCGAGCGCCGCGAGGCAGCCGAATCATCAACATCAGCAGAAACAGCGGCTTCGGAAGGTGAAGCCCAGGCGACGGAGTCGACGGAATCCGAAACCGAGTCCGACGGCGGTTGATTCAGCGGGGTCAGGTACGGACGAGAGAAAAGGGGTCGGGTGTCGTTTCTGCAATCGGAATCGACCTCCGACCCCTTTTCACATGCGCGGCTACACTTCGGTTCACACTGTCGTATCCGTTGAACGAGGATGGTTTCCGCAATGACCATGAGCATGGATGACTGCCTGTTTGCCGATCACCTCCCGGATGATCCCTGTGCCGAGTTGGCCAAGTGGTTTGATTACGCCAGAGCGCACAGTGGCGCCACCAACTGGAACACGGTCATGCTGGCCACCGTCGGGGCCGGCGGAATGCCATCGGCACGAGCGGTGCTGCACAAGAACTTTGACCCGTCCGACGGGTCCGTCACGTTCTATACGAACTACTCGAGTCGCAAAGCCCGCGACATCGATGCGAATCCGTCAGTGGCGCTGACCTGGCACTGGGATGCGTTGCAGCGACAAGTTCGGATCGAAGGGACGGCCTCGAAAGTCGAGCCGGCCGTCTCCGACGCGTATTTTGCCACCCGCGTTCGTGAGAGTCAGATCGGGGCCTGGGCCAGCGATCAATCTCAGCCGTTGGAGGGGTGGGAAGCGCTGCTGGAGAAGGTAATCGGGTACGCGACCGAGTTTGCCGACAAGCCGGTCCCGCGCCCGCCATACTGGGGTGGGTATCGGGTCATCCCGCAGACGATCGAGTTCTGGCATGGCCGTGATGGGCGGATTCACGAGCGGGTGCTCTATTCGCGATCTTCAGACGCAGCAGCAACCGCCACAATCTGGCACCCGCAATGGATCAACCCGTAGTTGGAAAAGGGGTCGGGAGTCGATTCTGCCATCTGACACGATTCACAGCCCATCGTCTCGATCAGACCCGCAGCGTTTCCGTTCGTTCCGGGCCGACGCTGACGATCCGGATCGGGACCCCGACAAACTGCTCGATGAAATCCAGATAGTCTCGTGCGCCTTGGGGGAGCGAATCCGCCGATCGGGCGGTACTCACCGGGCCGCCGAAGCCCGGCAGGGTCTCGTAGACCGGTTGGATCCGGGCCAGCCGATGCGCATCCGGGATAAACCGATCGGTCAGATCGCCTCGGTCATCGAGCCGGTAGCCGACGCACACGTTGATCTCATCCAGCGCTTCCAGGACATCCAGCAGTGTGATGGCAAGCCCGGTGGCACCGGTCAGCATGGCAGCATACCGAGTGGCAACCAGGTCAAGCCAGCCACATCGACGTGGTCGCCCGGTCGTGGTGCCGTACTCATGCCCGCGCGCTCGCGAATCGTATTGCCGACGGCACCGGTCTCCTCGGTCGGGAAGGGGCCGCTGCCGACGCGGGTGCAGTAGGCCTTCACGACCCCGATGACGTTGCCGATGGCAGCGGCAGGCAGGCCGGTGCCGGCCGTGATGCCCAGGGCCGAGCAGTTGCTGCTCGTGACATACGGAAACGTCCCATGATCGACGTCGAGCAGACAGGCGTTGGCTCCCTCAAACAGGATGCGCCGATCGGCTGCCACCTGATCGTGGAGCAGGTAGGTCGTGTCGGTGATGCATGATGTGAGACGTTGGCCGCAGGCAGCGTATCGGGTCACGATCCGATCAACGTCAAAAGCGGACTTCACATCGATCCGGTCCAGGGTGTGGCCGTTGCAGATCGATTCAAACACTCTCTTTTTCAAGGGCGCGATTCTGGAGACAAGTGCCTGCAGATGATCGGGGTCGAGCAGGTCACCCATCCGGACGGCTGTGGAGCGCGTGGCACGATCGGCGTAGGCCGGTCCAATGCCGCGTCCCGTCGTTCCCAGGGCCTGCTGGGTGGCCTGATCCCCTGCGTGTGACAGCGCCCATTCGTAGGCGGCATCAAGCGGCTGGTGCCAGGGCATGACGACGTGGGCACGATCCGAGATGCGCAGTTGTTCAAGGGCATTCACGCCTTGTGTGGCCAGGGTGTCAATCTCGGCCAGCACCTGCTCAGGGTCAACGACGACGCCGTTGCCGATCACACTGAGTGTGCCGGGAGACAGGACTCCGGACGGCAGGAGGTGCAAGGCGTAGCGATCCGTACCGATCTTGACGGTGTGGCCGGCGTTGGCCCCCCCGTTGTAGCGCACGACCAGATCGTGGTCGGCCGTCAGAAGATCGACGATCTTCCCCTTGCCCTCGTCCCCCCAATGCAGACCGATCACGGCGGTACTTCGATCCTGCTTCACAATCACTTCCTCGCTTGGACACAGGTATCGGACGACGTGAGATGATCGGACGCAGCCTCGTCGGCTGGGTTCATCTCATAAGACCACGTTCATCATCCAGCCGAAATCAGGACGGGTCAAACCGGTGACCGTCAGGATCCGCATCCGCCGACCCGTGGGGAGTGATTCGAAATCAAGTACTGGGAGGCTCAGGACGATTGAATGAAGGCAACGGTCTCTGGAAACAGCACTCGGTCGGAGGCTGGATGAGGAGCAACACGTGTCCGAGCAGGTAATTCGAATCATGTGCCCGAACCTTGGTTGTCGCCGTATCCTCGTGGTCCCGGCATCGGCCCGAGGCAAGGTTGTCCGATGCTCCGGATGCCGCAAAAACATTCGCGTGCCAGCAGGCGCCGACACCCCGCCTGCGCCGAAGCCGAAACGAGCGTAACGACACACGGTTGCATGCTCGCAGCAACGGGATATGCCCGGGCGGGCTGCTGTGTTGTTCTTGGATTTCGGCGTTCGCGCGTGCCGATCGTCTGACATGCTTGCCGGCCACGGGGGGGCCGGCTTGGCATGTCAATCAGTCTTCATCGTCATCTTCAGCATTCGGATCAAACTCGAAGAAGCTGCCGCTCTCGTCGGGCATGGCGATCTCCTCGCCCAGGCTGCTTTCATCTTCTGCTGACAGATCAACGTTGTCCGGTGACAGAGCATCAGCCTCGGCGCTCGGCGCCACCACGCGCGTGACCGGCTCGCCGCCACCGCCGCCTCCGCTGCTGCCCTCTCCATCCCCATGCCCCTGGCCGTTATCCGGCTCATCCGGGCTGAGGTGGATTGGCTTGATGTTCTTCGGCTGGCCGTCGATGACGACCTGGAACGGGACGTTGCCCACGACGATGACATCCCCGGGGCATAAGTCGAAATTCTCGACTCGCTCATTATTCACGAACGTACCGTTACTTGATCCCAGATCCTCAATGACCAGTTCCTCGTCTTCCTGGTCGTAGTACACGGCAGCGTGCTCGCGGGATACGCTCGACAGCGGTATCCTGAGATCGCACGACTCCTTCCGACCAATAATGTACTTCTTGGCAGGCAGGATCGGGAAGTCCCGACGGGTACCGTCGGGCTTGAACATGACCAGTTGTGCTTTCATCGTCCTGAGACCGGTTATCGCTGGGGGTATGGTTTGGGGCAGCAGTCTACGCTGAGGTCGGGCCTGAAGACTATTCTTCGCTTCACGGCATCCGTACACATATACCGTCAAGGATGACTGCCGTGTCATCTGGTGCCGGACGGATCAGGCTGATTTTCGGTCAGCCGTCATCACTCGCAAGCGACCCACGCACTTCGGGGCTTTCCGTTAGGCCGGGGCAACCCACCATGATGCCAATGGACCACAAATTGCCAATCCAGCAGGCCAAATCGGACGGTACCATAGCATCGGTACTCCTGAAGGTCGAACCTGCCCCATCCGTCTCCAGCCTGTACCTCCACATCCCGTTTTGCTTCCATAAGTGCCACTACTGCGACTTCTACAGCCTGGCCAACACGAATCACGAGGACTTCGTCGGGTTCGTGGCCCGCATGGGGCAGGAGTTGGAGGCTGCCGGCCGCTACCTGAGCCGCCCGCTGGACACCCTCTACATCGGGGGTGGGACACCGACGTTGCTCGGGCCTGACCTCTGGCGATCGCTGATCCGACACATCCACTCACACGTCCATCTGGCCCCGGACACGGAATGGACCGTCGAGGCAAACCCCGAGACGGTGACACCGGATCTCATGGCGGTACTCGCAGCAGGCGGCGTCAACCGAGTCAGTATCGGCTGCCAGACCTTCTCGCCGACGCACCTCAAGACACTGGAGCGATGGCATGAGCCGTCGTCGGTGGTGGCTGCCGTCGAATCAGCCCGTGACGCCGGGATTGAAAACATCAGTCTGGACCTGATTTATGCGATCCCGGGACAGACCCTCGGTCAGTGGGAGGACGACTTGTCTCAGGCCTTGGCCCTGCACCCACAGCACCTGAGTTGCTATGCCCTAACCTTCGAGCCGGGGACGCCTTTGGCCGTCAAACTGTCCCGTGGGCTGATTGACACCGCAGATGCGGATCTCGAAGCGGATATGTTCACGCTGACACGACGGCTGCTCATTGACAGCGGCTTTTGTGCCTACGAGGTCAGCAACTTTGCCCGGGCCGGCCGGGAGTCCAGGCACAACCTGGCCTACTGGCTCAACATGGACTGGATGGCATGCGGGCCGTCGGCCTCGGGACACGTGGCCGGTATCCGCTGGAAGAACCGGGCCAGCCTCTCGGAATACCTGCACACGTCGACGCCTTGGCCAACGATCACGGATCTGGAGATGCCACAGCCAGCCCGGGCGCTGGCAGAGCGGCTCATGATGGGACTGCGCCTCGCTCGCGGGCTGCCGTACGAGTCGCTCCTGGCCGATGCCGAAGCAATCGGCGCGCGGGTATCATTCGTGGCGGCTTTGGGGCCATTGATCGACGCTGAACACGTGATCGTTGATCAGCACAAACATCTGTGCCTGACGGAGCAAGGATTGCTGTTGGCAGATTCAGTGTTCCGGCAGTTGATGTCTGCAGTGTTCGACCCCAACTGCTGACTCATTGCCCTGTTTTGCGCCCCACTTCTGAGACACAGGTTGATTCCGTACTTGATCGTCCTTTGATTGTGAGTTATATAGCATATAGATATGCTATTTCGTGAGCGCGATTGCTTCTCAGAGCGTGGCAACAATACACAGACCTACGTGGTCGGCAGGAGTGACAAGCGATGACAAGATCAAGCGGTGGATGGAACAGGCATGTGGGGATTTCAGCAGGAGCAGCGGTTGCAGTATCCGTTGCGGCGTTGAGCATGGCGACCCCGGCCCTGGCACAGGATGACAGCGGACAGGCCGACTCATTCAACTGGCCCAAGTACAGCGGGCTCCGGTTCAATGAGGACTATTCCGGGCTGGTTGGCATGAGCGAGGTCCCGGCTCGGGACTGGGCAGACAATCTCAAGTACATCCCGATCAATGACGAGGGCGATGTCTGGCTCAGCTTCGGCGGTCAGGTGCGTTTCCGGGCTGAGGGGTTCGGCAACTTCAACTTCGGCACCCCAACCAACGACGATGACAGTTTCTATTTCCTGCACCGCTACTTCCTGTGGGGCAGCCTGAACGTCGGCGAGAATTTCCGTGTGTTTGCCCAGGGCAAGGCAGCATCTGCTGAGGATCGCGATCTGCCCGGCGGGCGACGCGGCCTCGAAGCCGATTCGATTGACCTGCTTGACGGCTTTGCCGAATTCACCCTTCCCACGGATTCCGGCATCAACATCATGCTTCGCGGCGGCCGCATGGAACTGCTGTACGGCAAGCAACGCCTCGTCAGCCCGCTGGACTGGTCCAATACCAGGCGTTCATGGGATGGCGGGCTGGTCCGCGTCAGCGGCGACAACTGGACGGTGGACGGCTTCTGGACCTGGTTCGCCCCGGTGCAGAAGTACTCGTTCAACGATACCGATGACCATCACGAGTTCTTCGGCGTCTATGCGACGCTGGAAAACCTCTGTGATGCCGGCGTGCAGATGGATGCGTACTGGCTCGGCCAGGATCTCGATGCGTCCGACACAGACCGCTACACGGTCGGTACCCGCTTCTGGGGGGCCTGCGGCGACTCAGGCATCAACTACGAAGTCGAAGCCGGCTACCAGTACGGCGACATGGGCACGACGGACATCAGTGCATGGTTCTTTGCTTCGGAACTGTCGTACACGTTTGCAGACACGGCCTGGACCCCCTGGGTCGCAGCCGGTTTTGATTATGCCTCCGGCGATGACAATCCCGGCGATGGCAACAGCCACACCTTCAACCACCTGTACCCGCTCGGGCACGCCTACCTCGGCTTCATCGATCATGTCGGGCGTCAGAACATCATGGACCTGCGGCTGTCGGCCAAGGTCAAGCCGATGGACAAACTGTGGATCAAGGCTGACCTGCACAACTTCTGGCTGGCCGAGAACGAGGATTCACTGTACAACGCCGGCGGGGCTGCTATCCGTGGCGGCAGCGCGACGGCCGATTCCTATGTCGGAACGGAGATTGACCTGACGGCCGGGTACACGTTCGATCATCATCTGAACCTCGTCGGCGGCTACAGCCACCTGTTTACCGGTTCATTTGTGAGCGATACCGGCTCGGATGACGATGTTGACTTCTGGTTCACCCAGTTGCAGTACACCTTCTGATTCCATGAGTGAGCCAGGGACTGAGGCGTGCATTGAGGAGAATGCGGCTGAAAAGAACGGTGGGATCGCAAATGTGTCACAGGGTTATTTGACGATAATTGTTGACCTTGCGATCTCAATGGCATGAATGTGAACCTGTATTTCGCCGGGAAGCCAAAGGAGAGGTACGCATGGCAGCCTCAGGTCGAGCACGACACCCTGCCCGTGTCCACCCCACGACCGGTCCGCCGCCGATGAGACGCGCGGCTGCCCGTGGGCCACATGACGGATTCCGATCAGGACAGGTCATTGCCACCTGGCTGATGGCGATCATCTTCATCGCGCTGGCTGCCTACTTCGTTTACACGGTCGACGACCGCGACCCGGTCGTCCAGCAGATCATCGAGACACAGTCTCAGGACATCGCCCTCATCCCGGAGGCTGCGTTGACCACAGAGCCGCGTCGCCAGACGTTGGCTGACCCTCCGCGAATCGAGATCAATGGGTACATTCGAACCTGCAACGAGTGTCACGACTTGTTGAAGTCGACGGTGGAGGTGCTGCCGCGCACCTTGACGCAGCACACCCACATTGTCCTGCAACACGGGATGAACGATCGCTGTCTCTACTGCCATGATGCTGAGGATCGCTCGAAACTGACCATGCTTGGCGGCGAAAAGATTCCCTTCACGGAGTCCCCGAGGCTGTGTGCCAAGTGTCACGGCACGACGTATCGAGACTGGCAGGCCGGCACCCACGGGCGCACAAACGGGTACTGGGATACGAGTCGCGGCCCGCAGAAGCGCTTGCTCTGTGCCGAGTGCCATGAACCGCATCGGCCGGCCTACCCGCCGTATCAGCCGCTTCCAGGCCCGTACATGCTTCGGACCGACCCCGACAACCATCAGCCGATCCATGCCCCGGAGGATGCGGAGCATGTGAATCCGCTGCGGATGTGGCGAACCGGAATGCACGGGCATGCCGCCGAAGCCGCCGATGCCGAGTCGTCGCACGAAGCGGACCCATATGACGATCCGGAGCCGGATGCATCATCCCATGATGGGACCGAGGACGACCACGACCAGGACCAGGAAAGCCATACCCCAGAGGAGGGCGGATGATGGATCACACCGACTGCTCCTCGCAGCATGATCAGCGGCACGTCGGGACCTCGTCGGGAACACCGACGCCGTATCGGGCCGGGCTGACTCGACGGAGTTTTCTGAGGCGGTCAACGGCCGCCGTCGGCGGGATGGCAGCACTCGTGGCAGCGCTGAGCCCGTTGAAGGACCTTGATGTCGAGGACATGTTCTCCGTCGAGCGCTTCCTCCAGAAGCACTACAAGGAACTCTCGCCGGAGGAATTGGAAAAGGTGCTTGAACGCATCCGGGCCCAGGTCGAGCGCGACTACAAGTTCCGCCCGGAACTCAAGGATATCAAAGCGACCGAGGGCGTGCAGTTCGTGTACGGGCTGAATCTGAGTCGCTGCATCGGCTGTCGGCGCTGTGTGCATGCCTGTGTCAAAGAGAACAACCAGAGCCGCTCCCCGGAGATTCAGTACATCCGAGTGCTTGAGATTCCTCGCGGCACGATCGACATCGAGCACAGCAACCACTACTACGACCGGAAGGAAGTTCCCGATCCGGACAGTTTCTACATGCCGGTGCAATGTCACCAGTGCAAGAAGCCGCCGTGTGTCAAGGTGTGCCCGATCGAGGCAACGTGGCAGGAGGCTGACGGCATCACGGTGATTGACTACGACTGGTGCATCGGCTGCCGGTACTGCGAAGCGGCCTGCCCGTACTGGGCCCGACGCTTCAACTTTGCCAAGCCGACCTACGCCCAGGACGACGAGGGCAACTATCTGCTGAATCACACGATGACCTATCTCTCGAATCGCCCTCGTCAGCAGGGGGTCATGGAGAAGTGCCACTTCTGCCTGCAACGGACACGGGTCGGGAGACTGCCGGCCTGTCTCGAAGTGTGCCCGGTCGGGGCCCGGAAGTTCGGGGACGTCACGGACCCGGAAAGCGAGGTCTCACAGATTCTGCGTTCCAAACGAATCTTTGTCCTCAAGAAGGAAGTCGGGACCGAACCCCGCTTCTTCTACTACTTCGATGAACGGCATCCCCAGACCAAGACGTCGGCCCCAACGGTCACGATTGAGGGTCTGGAACCCGGCGGCAGGACGGGAGGTGGCCATTGAACGAGTATGCACGATTCCTATGGCGATGCTTCCGGATCAGTTTCGTCGGCGACTGGCGCTACTACGCCTGGATGACCGTCCTGACGGTCATTTCACTGCTCGGCCTGAACGCCTATTGCAAGCAGCTGGTCAACGGACTGATGACCACCGGCATGACAGACCAGGTGTCGTGGGGCATGTATATTGCCAACTTCACCTTCCTCGTCGGCATGGCTGCAGCCGCCGTCATGCTCGTCATCCCGGTCTACATCTACCGGAACAAGGAACTGCACGATCTGGTCATCTTCGGCGAGTTGCTCGCCGTGGCAGTGATCGTCATGTGTCTCTTGTTCGTGACGGTCGACCTCGGCCGGCCGCAGAACTTCTCCCACCTGATGCGGCGATTCAATTTCCCGATCTCCATGCTGACCTGGGACGTCATCGTGCTCAACGGCTATTTGCTGCTGAACTGTCATATCACCGGTTACCTCATCTTCTGTGACTACATGAAGCGCGAACCGCGGAAAATGCTGTTCGTCGTGCCGTTCGTGTTGGTCGCCATCGTCTGGGCCGTGAGCATTCACACGGTGACGGCCTTCCTGTACGTCGGTCTCGGGGGCCGGCCGTTCTGGAACTCAGCGATCATTGCCCCGCGCTTCCTGGCGTCGGCGTTCTCAGCGGGACCGGCCTTCATCGTGCTGACCTTGCAGGTGATCAATCGGTTCTCCCATTACAAGATCCCACGCCAGGCATTGTTGACGTTGCGGCAGATCATCCTGGTTGCCCTGACGATCAACGTGTTCCTGCTCGTCAGCGAGTTGTTCACCGAGTTTTACACCGGGTCGGAGCACATTGCCTCAACACGGTATCTCTACTTCGGTCTGGCCGGCGGCTACAACACACTCGTGCCGTGGATCTGGACGGCTTTGTGCATGAGCTCGATCGCGCTGATCATCCTGTACCTGCCGCTGGCACGCTCGCTCCGCTTCTTCAACATTGCCTGCCTGCTGATCATTTTCGGCATCTGGATTGAGAAGGGGGCCGGGCTGATTATCCCGGCGTTTATCCCCACCCCGCTTGGCGAAGTCGTCGAGTACTGGCCGACCTGGAATGAGACGCTGATCTGTCTCGGGATCTGGGCGTTCGGCCTGTTGCTGTACACCATCTTTGTCCGAATCACGATCCCGGTACTTGCCGGTAAACTGACCTATGACACGGACTATGTGTACAAGCCGGACGGCCCGTCGGCACCGGCATCACTCGAGTCCACCGCACCCACTCCATAATGAGAATGACCAAACCCATGAAGGTGAAGATGAACAAGACACACCGATTCGCGTCACTAAAGGAGGTCGTCATGCGTACTCTCGCCGTCCTGCTGGCCCCGGCCGCAGCGCTACTCCTGTTGTCGACCGCCCCGGCAGCTCGGGGACAGGCGTTCGGCCTATCCGAGATCAGCAAGGAATCCAAGGAATGCATCGAGTGCCATAAGAAGCAGAACCTGGTGATCTACCAGCAATGGGGATCGTCCAAGCACTTCCGTGCCAATGTGGCCTGTTACGAGTGTCACTCGGCCGACAAGAACGATCCCGATGCGTTCAATCACTATGAGCAGTGGATCTCCGTGTTGGTGACGCCGAAGGACTGTTCACGATGCCACTCACGTGAAGTCGGTGAGTTTGTCGAATCGCACCACGCCAAAGCGGGACGCATTCTCGGCTCGCTTGACAATGTGCTCGCTGAAGTGGTAGAGGGCAACAATGCCTTCCGCACGCCGGGATTCCCCCAGGGCAACTCGGCTGCTGCGGTCAACGGCTGCTGGCAGTGCCACGGCTCGCAGGTGAAGGTGCTGCCCGGCGGAAGACTCGACCCGGCAACATATCCGAACAGCGGGATCGGTCGGCTCAATCCCGACGGGACGGAAGGCTCCTGCCATGCCTGTCATACGCGGCACTCCTTCTCGGCTGCCCAGGCCCGGCATCCGGATACCTGCGGCAAGTGCCACCTCGGGCCCGATCACCCGCAAAAAGAAATCTACGAAGAGTCCAAGCACGGCATCCTCTTCTTCTCGAACGAGGACAAGATGAACCTCGCCAACGAGAAGTGGGTCGTCGGTGAGGACTATTGGGCGGCCCCGACCTGTGCGACGTGCCACATGTCGGCCACACGCACTCAAGACGTCACCCACGACGTGGGCGAGCGCATCAGTTGGAACAATCGACCGCCGATCTCAATTCGGCCGGAAGTGTCGGACGCGAAGATGGGGCTGCGCGGGGCTGCTATCCCGTGGCAGGTTCGGCGTGACAACATGCAGGACGTGTGCCTGAACTGTCACAACAAGAACTGGGTCGATGGGTTCTACACCCAGTATGACGCACTCATCGAGTTGTACAACACGAAGTTTGCCAAGCCGGCCGGCGATCTCTATGCCCTGGCACAGCCGCTCAAGGACGTCCAGTTTGCCTTTACGACCGAGGCGGACTGGGCCTACTGGGAGCTGTGGCACCATGAAGGTCGACGTGCCCGACACGGTGCCTCCATGATGGCCCCGGATTACACGCACTGGCACGGTACCTATGACGTGGCCAAGACGTTTTACACCCATTACGTCCCGGCCCTTCGTGAGATGGTCGAGGACGGCTTGGCATCGGGTGATGATGAGAAGATCAAGGCAGCCCAGGCGCTCGAAGAGAAACTGAACCAGGTCCTCAACTCGCCGGATCACCGTTGGTTCGTCGGCGGCATGAGCGAGGAGGAGAAGGCACGCCGATCCCAGGCGGCCGACGAGTTCAAGTCTCGCTACAAGAACTGACCGGGCCCCTGCCTCCTCCCGCCGGGCGGTCGATCGACGAATCGACCTACCACCCCCCCGGGACGGTCTGAGTCATATCCTCCTATCTGGCCGATGCCGATCCCCACGAGGGTCGGCATCGGTTGCTTTTTGCATTCTGACACTATGATGCAGCAGCCACGCCTGACCCGGACTTGTCGAAGACGCCAAGTCCGGCTTGTCGGACGGTGAGTCAGAGAGTCGAACATGCGCCCACTTGTCTGGTTACGATCCGATTTGCGCATCCGGGACAATCCGGCGCTGTACGAGGCGGCGCGACGGGCCACCCGCGGCGTGGTGGCGGTCTTCATTTCAAGCCTCGGCCAGTGGATCAAGAAACACGATTGGTCGCCGGCACGGATCGACCTGATCGCGCGGACCCTCGAGGAACTGGCTGCCGAGTTGGACAAACGCGGGATTCCCTTGACAGTGCAGCACACGCCGACCTTTCGTCGTGTACCCGGACTCCTTGCGAAACTCATGAAGCAGTACGAGTGCGATGCGTTGTACTTCAACCACGAGTACGAAGTGAACGAGCAGCGACGCGACGAGATGGTGATGGCTCGAATGGCGCGCGATGGGTATCAGGCCCACACGTTTCACGATCAGACGATTGTGAATCCATACGCACTTCGCACTGCATCGGCCGGCCGGCCCTACTCTGTATTCACGCCGTTCTACAAGGCCTGGGTTCGACATCTGACAGACACCGACATCCCGTCACCGCTGGGGCTCCCGAAGAAGCAGACTGCCTCAATCCCGGGCATCCCGGCACTGGACGTCAGCGGGATCATGATGCCGGGAGTCTCCGATTCCATCCGTCGTGCCTGGCCGGCGGGGCCGCGAGCCATGGGCAGGCGACTGAAACGGTTTATCAACGATACAGTTGATGGCTATCCGGATCATCGTGATCGGCCTGACCTCGACGCCACCAGTCGGCTCTCGCCGTACCTTGCCGTTGGGAGTCTTTCAGCACGTCAGTGCCTGGGTGCGATTCAAAAAGCCGGCCATGTTCCCGAGGACGATACATGGCTCCGCCAACTGGCCTGGCGTGAGTTCTATCGACATGTCCTGGTCGGTTTCCCGCGCGTCAGCATGAACCGGGCGTTCAAGCGCGAAACGGAGCGTATTGCCTGGCGTGATGATGCGCATGACTGTGCTGCATGGGCCGAAGGCCGAACCGGGTATCCGATCGTCGATGCCGCAATGCGCTCCTTGAATGAACATGCCTGGCTCCACAACCGATTGCGCATGATCGTCTCCATGTTCCTCACCAAGCACCTGCTCATCGACTGGCGCATCGGGGAACGGTATTTCATGCAGCACCTGATCGACGGTGATCTGGCCAACAACAACGGCGGGTGGCAGTGGTCGGCCTCAACCGGGGTTGATGCAGCCCCGTACTTCCGCATCTTCAATCCCTGGTCACAGTCAAAGCGTTTTGATCCCGAGGGGGTGTTCATCAAGGCGAACGTGTCGGAACTTCGCGATGTGCCGGCCGCTGCGCTGCATGATCCACTCAAACTCGCTGCCGTCCTAGAATCTGAGCAGATCGCTGACTACCCGCGCGTGCCGATTATTGCCCATGCTGCTGGTCGAGCGCGAGCGTTGGCAGCATTCAAGACTACGAACTGAGTGACACCCCTTGAGTCGACATGCCTGACGACACGAAAAAGCCGAAGCGACACCAGCCGACCGCCGAGGAAGGCAAGCAGGCACTGCGCGATCACATCGTCGAGAAGGCGATGAATGCCCGCCTGCGCTATGGGCTGTACATCGACTACGAGACGATCACTCGCATGCTTGATGATCGCGAGGTTGTGCGGTATCCCACCGGCATCCGTTTTGATGCCGAACCGCTTCAGGCCGGCGAGTTTGCCTTTGCCTGTCAGATCGGTGAACACCCGCGCGACGGCTTCTGTATCTTCATTCATCCGGCGTTCGAAGATCAACCGGATATCCTGCCGTTGCTGATTGCCTATCACCTGGTAGTGATCAACTACGGGACACTGGCCACCTCAGAGGACGCGGAACTGTTCGGTGCGACCCTGCTCGGCCTCGAGGTCGATGCCTACTACGAAGCCCTCTGCGAATTGGCGGATTCGCTCTCTGCGTGATTGTTGAGTACCACAACCATGAACGATCAGCCCCTGAAACCCGAGCATCTTGATATCAAGCGTGACCGGGGCCTGACCGTGCGCTGGTCGGACGGCAAGAGCGTGTTCTACCCGGTCGCCTTCCTGCGCCGACTGTCGCCGTCGGCCGAGCAGAAGAAGTTGCTCGAAGAAATGTCGTCGAACCCGTTGCATATCCTGTCGGGCCCGGCAGCGGCGTCGAGTGCCGAGCCGATCACGATCGCCAATGCTGAGTTCGTCGGGCACTATGCGATCAAGATCATCTTTTCAGACGGGCACGATACCGGCATCTATTCCTGGGAGTACCTGCGCGAAATTGAAGCGCAGTTGCCCGAGCCGACAGGACCCGACAAGGCAGGCACAGCATGACCGGCCCGCGTCCTGCCCAAAACGACTCGATCGCCCCGTGTCTGCAGAACCCGGCCGACCCGGTTGTGGTGGCGGATGATGATCCGATGGGTCAGGGAATCGACTGGGCGCAACTCGGCGTGCCGACCGGCTTCAGGCCGTTTCTCATGCGACTGGATATCAATGACTCGCACATGGGATTCATCATCAACCATGTGCCGAACACCGAGTACGTCCGCTGGTTTGAAATCCTGGCCACGGCCCACGCCACCGCACTGGGCTATACCGATCAGTGGTACCAACAGCACAATCGGATCTGGTTCGTTCATCGCACGGAAATCGACTATCTCGCTGAAGTCTGCAACGGGGATCGGCTGCTCATGGCGACCTGGGTCGAGTCGTTTGACAAGATCTCATCGACGCGGCGATATCTGATCCATCGCCCCTCAGATGGCCGGCATGTGGCAGCCGGGATGACCCGGTGGGTCTTTGTCGATCGGACGACGCATCGTCCCTGCCGCATCACGGACGAGATGATTCACCGGTTTCGGGGGAGCGCTTCGGATCAAGCCGAATGAATCGTCAGATGGAGGGAGCAAGGCGTCTCGCCCGTCAGTCAGCGCCATCGCATCTGTGTTACATTCGACCAGAAAACGCCAGCCCGCCCGTCATGGGCAAGTCCGGCACGTCCACCGTCTGCCCCTGCACAATCTGTTCGTACACGATCTCCAGATCACGCCGATAGCGACTCGGAGAAAAGAAACTGAATGCCTCGGAGCGTGCGGTATCCGCGAGCCTCCAGTGGGCCTGAGCATCGGTTCGCAGTTCAGTCAATCGGCGAATGAGGCCTCGATCATCTCCGGGGATCGTCAGCAGGCCGGAATGCCCGCTTTCGATCATTTCACTGACGGCATAGCACGCTTCCCCGACAATCGGCACGCCGGCCGCTGCCGCCCACAGCATCGGCAGGGCACCCGGAGAGGTGGTCTCGATTTGCCGAGGTGTGCCAATCCCGACCTGTCGAGACGATGAAGTGCCCATCAGGGCCCGCAGGCCGAGCGCTCGCGGGCGAGAGTCTGTGGCCGGTTCGTGTGTATCGTCGCCAAGTATGAGGGCTGCATCGACGGCCGGCAGCACGTTCCACGGTTCGGTGCGAATGCGGTCGTCCACAATGAAATGGCCGGCACTGATTCCGGCCGTCCCATCACTGCGCTCGAGTCCTCGAACCAGGCGATACGCCGGCTTGAGCCGGCCGGCCGGGACGATCATCGCAACATCAGGTCCTGCCAGCCGGGAGAGGCCGAGAACTCGTGCAGCGCGCAAGAGGTCAAGGCGACGCACGTCGTCGGCCAACACGCCGACGACCTGGGTGTCGTCAGACCAGGAAGCCGCCCCGTGTTGCACTGCCCAGTCTGACCATTGCTTACGCAACGTGTCCCGATGGGTATGTCGGACGTGTGCGAGGTCGATCCCGGGTCGCACGACATGGACAGACGCCTGCGGGACGCCGGACTGCACCCACTCCCGCTTGACCGAGTTGCTGATGGCCAGGGCCGTCGTCCGTGCCGAGCGACTCTGCGCGGTGACCACTGCGGCCAGCCATCGAGCGGATTCGTGGCTGTCCGGCCCGTGTGTGAGGGTGATTACGGTGGGGGTCGTCGGCAGCCCGATCGTTGCCAACGACAACGATCGCAGTGACCAGGCATGGACCAGGTCAATCTTCCCGGAGCCGGAGACACGACGAACATATCGGCGGAAGGCTGAGAGACCGGCCCATTGGCTGCCATGGGGTGGGCTGATGCGATCGTGGGTGCTGACTCCGGCCACCGATGCGAGCCGTTCCGAGGCAGCCGGCCCGATCAGCAGGATGTGCGTCAGGATTCGGGCCTGACGGGAGGACGTGCCATCGGCACAGGCAATCAGGGCACACCCGCAGGTCCCGACGGACGGATTGAGCGGATCGGCGATGTGCAGAACCTGCAATCGTCGGGAGACCGCATCGCCGGATGTTGCGTTTGAATCAACCACAGCCACCTGATATTCCGCCTGAGTCCCCGAGTTGGCAACTCTGTAAGAGGCTAGTAGTTGATCTCGGCATCGAGCGGATTGACTTCGTGCTTGAAGAACAATTGGGCGAGACGCAGGCCGGCATAGTTGGCCAGCGTGTCCTCCAACTGAGCGACGGCTGAAGCCGTGTCGTACCGGGTGCTTGTTTTGGTCCCCATCTGGGCCGTCATGACGAACGGGCCGCCTGCCTCCGGCCACATGACGGTCCCATTGACGGCATCCACCACCTGCACGCGCATGACGCACAGTGGGCGCGGATAGCCGTCATCGACCAGATCCCAGCCGCTGCACGGTCGCGTAGA